>JAJFVD010000008.1 GCA_021371955.1 Bacteroidales bacterium | reverse complement strand
GCTTTTCGCAGCTTACCACGTCCTTCTTCGCCCATAGAAGCCTAGGCATCCTCCGTTCGCCCTTAAGTAACTTCTTATTATGCTCGAAATTGTAGTCCCTTAATCTTTAAATTAACAGACCCAATCTTATTTTATTTTTTTTCTACTCGCTTTATCTCATACATATCTCTACATACTTCGATAAACCTATTACCTCTTTATCTCTCTCAAAATTTCAAAGAACAAGCCGTTTTTTCTTAAACGGGCTGCAAAGGTATTGACTTTTTTCAAATCTCCAAAAAATATTGAGATAAATTTCCAAAATCGGCCTGTTTTTAATCCCAGATACAATTTTACTATATTCGCCAAATTTTACTTTTATGAGAAGACTTTTTTTAATCTTGTCCGTGATTGGAATGTTTTGGACAAACAGTACCGACGCATGTACTAACCTGCTCATTACCAAAGGAGCAACAGCAAATGGCTCTTCGATGGTGAGCTATTCTGCCGACTCACATACCAGATATGGTGTTTTGGTTCATTACCCTGCACAGCAGTACCCAAAGGGAACTATGTTAAAGATTTATGAATGGGGTAAAGGACGTTTTCTGGGGGAAATTGCACAGGCAGAACAGACATATTCTGTTATCGGCAATATGAATGAATATCAGGTAGTAATAGGAGAATCCACCTGGGGTGGCCTTGAATCACAAATCGACCCCGAAGGTATTGTTGATTACGGTTCTCTCATGTATATCGCGCTCCAGAGGGCAAAAACAGCCAGAGAGGCTATTAAGGTTTTTACAAGTCTTGCAAATGAGTATGGTTATGCATCATCCGGGGAGTCAATTTCAATTGCCGATCCTAACGAGGTTTGGTTCCTTGAAATTATTGGAAAGGCTCCAAAAAAAGTCAATGGTGTAAATATAAACAAGGGTGCTGTATGGGTTGCAATGAGAATTCCGGATGGCTATATATCTGCACATGCAAATCAGGCAAGGGTTACAAAATTCCCTTTAAATGATCCTGACAATTGTATGTATGCTCCAGATGTTATATCACATGCCCGCGAACAGGGTCTCTACTCCGGCAGTGATAAAGATTTCAGTTTTGCTGATACATACGGACCTGCAGACGGAGCCACAATCCGCGGATGTGATGCCCGCGTGTGGAGTTTCTTTAACCGCTATGGAGAAGAGGATATGAGCAAGTATCTGGACTATGCCCTCGGTAAAAATCCAAAAAACAGGATGCCGCTTTACGTTAAGGCAAAGCAAAAACTCTCTTTGAAGAATGTTGCCGATATGATGAGAGATCACTATGAAGGTACCGAAATGGATATGACAAATGATATCGGAGCAGGAGGAAATGTGCTTCCTTACCGCTGGAGGCCAATGGGTTTTGAAGTGGACGGAAAACAATATATAAACGAAAGAGCCATCGCTACACAACAAACCGGTTTCTGGTTTGTGGGAGAATGCCGCCCGAATGTTCCAAAAGAAATTGGAGGGATTTTCTGGTTTGGAGTTGATGATGCCGCCACATCTCCCCTTACACCGGTATATACATCATCAAAGGCAATTTCAAAAAACTATGCCCTTGGCAATGGCTCCATGATTGAATATTCACCTACATCAATGTTCTGGGCAGTGAACCGTATCGCTCAGTTTGCATACCTAAGATACAATCATACCGGCAAAGAGGTCCGCTCAATTATTGATGAACACGAAAAAGCCAGGATTGCGGAAACAGAGGCTATCGACAAAACTGCTTTGACATTGCTTAAGGACAATCCTGCATTTGTAAGTGAATTTCTCACAAATTACTCGGTGAACACAGCCAACTCTCTTTTTGAAAAGTGGAAGAGCCTGGATGAATACCTTTTAGTTAAATATATGGACGGAAACACCAAAAAACAGAATCCGGACGGTTCATTTAAAAACAATGGGTTTTCTCCTCAGATTCCCCCTACGCCCGATTTCCCCGGTTATTCTGAGCTTTGGAAAAGGTCAGTAAAAGAGAGTGCCGGAGCCAGACTTTTAATGGATAAAAAATAAATAGTAAAATCTTTTACTATTTCGGATTTTAATTATCTTTGCCCATATAAAACCTAAACTTTACAGATTTTCATATGGAAGTTAAAATCTTTGACCGGTTAAAAACCGAAGACTGGATAGCGACTATACTGGGAACAGTTCTTCTCATTGGAGTAATAATTGTTCCCACTTTTATGTCCAATATCTATGTAATTTTCGCCTCAATAGGGGTATTGGGAGCTCTTGGCCTGTGGGCACTCGGGAATAATCTCAAGGGCTACGCCATTTCCTATACCGTTATTTTTCTCATTTCGCTTTTTGCGCAATATCTGAGCGGACTCTCAACAATTAAATCCACAGGATTTGAAGCAGTATTCTTCTCTGTGGCGATAGGGCTCATTATCAGAAATACTGTCGGCCTTCCAAAGTGGCTGGCACCGGCAGCAAAAAGTGAATATTTCATTAAAGCTGGTCTCGTTCTTCTGGGAACTTCCGTCCTCTTCAGAGAGATAATGAAGGCCGGAGCACTTGGAATGGTTCAGGCTGTTATAGTAGTAATTTCTGTATGGTACTTCTCTTTTTGGATTGCAAAGAAATTCAAGCTTGACAGAGAAATGGCAGTGATGCTTTCAAGCGCAGTATCAATATGCGGCGTATCCGCTGCGATTGCCACATGCGGGGCCATTAAGGGCGACAGCAAAAAATTGTCATACGTTATCTCTATCGTTCTTGTAGTAGCCGTTCCAATGATGTATCTCATGCCATATCTGGCAAATTTGCTCGGATTGTCTCAGGAAGTTGCAGGCGCATGGCTCGGTGGAACAATAGACACAACCGGAGCGGTTGTAGCGTCAGGAAAATTCATAGGAGAGACTGCCGAAAAATATAGTGTAATTATTAAATCTTCCCAGAATGTTCTTTTGGGAGTTGCAGCATTCGCCATTTCGATTTACTGGTCATACAGAGGAACCAACAAAGAAATTAAACCGTCTGCAGCTGTATTATGGGAGAGGTTCCCGAAATTTGTACTTGGATTTATAGCTGCATCACTTGTTTTCAGCTTCCTGTTTGAGCCAACATATGCAAAAGAACTTGGCAAAGTTGCCAAAGGATTAAGAGAAACTCTCTTTTCAATAGCATTCGTTGCAATAGGACTTGAAACAGATTTCAGAAAAATATTCAATAAGGAAAATAGCAGAAACACCTTTACATTCCTTATTGCACAAACATTTAATATTATTCTTACTCTTATAGTTGCTTACCTTCTATTCGGAAGCTATTCAATCTAACAGTGCGAGGACTTTACTGAACTTCGCCTCTATTTGAGCATTGCAAAGGTTACCCATACTCCCGATGTGAGTGTGGGTTACTTTTTTATCGGCCACGAATGTTCCGGAATTGACTTCAAGCCCAACAGACTTATAGGCCTCTCTGAAAGGAACTCCGGCGAGTACTCTCTTATTTACTTCTTCAACGGTAAAGAGATAATCGTACTTGTTATCGTTAAGTATTTCTTTGTTTACTCTGATATTTTCCAGCATAAAAACCGAGAGGGAGAGAATTTTTTTTGCTGAATCCAGAGCAGGAAAAAGTATCTCTTTTAGCAGCTGAAAATCTCTGTGGTATCCATGAGTGAGGTTTGTGGTAAGAAGAGCTATCTCATTCGGAACGCTTAGAATCCGGTTTGAATATGCCCGTATGAGCTCCCATACGTCGGGATTCTTCTTGTGAGGCATAATGCTCGATCCTGTTGTAAGTTCATCGGGAAAAGAGATAAAACCATAATTTCCGTTCATGAAAACGATACAATCGGATGAGAGCTTATTTAGCGTAGATGCAATTGCCGATATCGCAAAGGCTACTGCTCTTTCACTTTTACCCCTGCTCATCTGAGCTGCTACAGAATTGTAGTTTGGAGCTGCAAAGCCAAGAAGAGAAGTTGTAAGTTCCCTGTCAATGGGAAAGGAACTGCCATATCCGGCCGCAGAACCGAGAGGGTTCTGATTGATTATGTTATAAGCGGCAACAAGTGTATAAAGGTCGTCTGTAAGCGACTCCGCGTATGCGCCAAACCATAATCCGAAAGTAGACGGCATTGCAATCTGGCTGTGTGTATATCCGGGCAGCATAATATCCTTGTGTTGCTCGCTCAGCTTCTGAAGCAGGGAAAATAAAGCAGAAACGCCATCCCTTACTTCGTGTATCTCGTTTTTAAGGAAAAGCTTTATGTCTACAAGAACCTGGTCGTTTCTGGACCTGCCGGAGTGGATTTTTTTTCCAATGTCCCCGGTTTTCTTCGTAAGGTTAAATTCAACCTGAGAGTGAATATCTTCTACCCCATCTTCAAGTACGAATTTCCCTTCATCAACCTCAGCAATCATTTTGTTTAACTCTTCAAGAAGAATGGCCTCCTCCCCGCCTGTGAGCAAAGAGATAGACTTGAGCATCCGGATATGTGCCATTGTTCCCAGAATGTCATATCTGGCAAGCTTTATGTCGAACTCCCTGTCTCTTCCTACTGTGAACTCCTGAACAATTTCATCAGGGGTACCCTGTTTGCTCCACAATACACTCATATCTCTAAATTTAAATTGTTTATAAAGTTGATATACCCGGAGATCCCGTCATTTATCTCCTCGACAAGAACATATTCATCTGCTTTGTGAGAGCGCGACGAGTCACCGGGGCCCATTTTGATTGCCGGACAGCTGAGCCTCATCCAGTCCGATGTGGTTGGAGACACATAACATTTAATTCCGCTACTCTCCGCACATTTTATAAGCGGATGGCCCGAAGGGGTGATGGAACATTTATTTCTGAGAGAACGGGGTTTTAACTCGCTTTTAAGATTGGCCGCCAGTATTTCCATTATCTCTGTATTTGAATATTGTTCGGTTGGCCTGATGTCTATAACAAATTTGCAAATATCTGGTATTACATTGTGCTGAGTTCCTGCCTCTATCTGGGTTACACTCATTTTTACCTTGCCCATGAGGCCGGAATTCCTTTCAAATTCAAAATCCTTTATAAAGCTTATGTCTTCGATTGCTTTCATAATAGCGTTTATCCCCTCTTCCCTTGCCGCATGACCGCTTACCCCTTTTGCCGTTGCATCTACCACCAGCAGCCCTCTTTCTGCAACTGCAGCCTGCATTTTTGTAGGCTCTCCTATAATTGCACAAGTAATGAAAGGATACTCTCCTATTACCAGATCCATCCCCTGCGAACCCGAGTTTTCCTCTTCACACGAAAGCACCATCATGAGGTTAAAACTTAATTCTTTCTCATAAAAATACTTAAAGGTCTCAATAATTGAAACCACCGAAGCTCCCGCATCATTGCTTCCCACACCTGATATCCTGTCCGGTTCCGCAGGAGGATTAAACGGGTCGATAGAGTATCCTGCCGCCGGACTGACTGTATCCAAATGAGAATTAATCATAAGGGTGGGTCTTGCAGGATTGAATCCCTTTGCAAAACAGCATATATTATTGACCAGCCTGTTGAATGTTATTCCATTCTGCGACAGATGGGAACAAATGAGATTGGCAGCCTCCTCCTCATTACCTGAAAAGGACCTGATGGCAATCTTCTTTCTTAAAAGAGCCACTGCATTTGCAGTCATTTCAACAGTATTGACACTTTTCATCATGTTCAGAACCTGAGCATTGTTCCTCCTTCGGGAGAGAGATTAGACCATTTTTTTATATAAACTTCCGAAACTCCTCTCTCTAATGCAAAAAAAGCATTATCGAGCTTTGGCAGCATACCCTCGGATACTACTCCCTCGTTTTTAAGTCTTGTGTAACTCTCTTTTGTAATAAGAGGAATGACGCTTTTTTCATCCTTAGGATCATATAGCACACCCTCTTTTTCAAAACAAAAAATGAGTCTTGTATAGTAACTTCCGGATAAAGCTACTGCAATACCGGAAGCCATTGTATCTGCATTTGTGTTTAGAAGGGATCCGTTCCTGTCGTGCGTAATTGCACAGAATACGGGAGTTATGCCTCTTCCAAGAAGACTTACCAGCACGCCTGTATTAATCTCTTCAGGTGAAATATCTCCTACAAATCCAAAATCGACCGGATCCGGAGACCTTCTTTTTGCAGGAATAACTCCGGCATCGGCTCCTGAAAGCCCCAGAGAATTGCATCCTATCTTTTGCAATTGTGCAACTATACTCTTATTTATCCATCCTGCATAAACCATGGTGCACACTTTAAGAGTTTCGGCATCGGTTATGCGCCTGCCGTTATGCATCTTTGTCTCAATCCCGAGTTTTGCCGATATTTCACTGGCAAGGATTCCTCCTCCGTGAATGAGAATCTTTGGCGCTTCAATCTTATTGAACATAAGCAGGAACTTCGAAAGAGATTCGGGGTTGTCAACTACATTTCCTCCGATTTTAACAATAGTAAGTGCTTTCATATTTTTAAATTCTCAGTTTATAACGATTTCAGAATCTCCCTGATTACAGTCTGGGCAGATACCACCCGGTTTGCCGCTTCGGGGATAACAATAGATGCAGGAGAATCTATCACTTCGTCCGATACTATCATGTTTCTTCTCACCGGAAGGCAGTGCATGAACTTTGCATTGTTTGTGAGTGCCATCTTGGCCTCGTCTACCATCCAGCTCCTGTCCAGATTCATAATCTGGCCATAGTGAGGATCTTTAAATACCGACCAGTTCTTTGCATAGATAAAATCGGCTCCTTCGTATGCCTTTTTAACATCATACTCAATTCTGGCCTTACCGGAAAATTGTTCCGAAAGCTCGTAACCTTCCGGATGGGTAATTACAAATTCATAATCCGTTTCGTTCATCCACTCGGCAAAAGAATTAGGTACAGCCTGAGGAAGAGCTTTCGGATGAGGTGCCCAGGTGAGGACAACCTTTGGCCTTTTCACTGTTTTGAACTCCTCAATTGTAATAAGGTCTGCAAAACTCTGAAGAGGATGGCGGGTTGCTGCTTCCATACTGAAAACAGGTTTGCCGGAATACTCAATAAATTGATTAAGAATTACTTCGTTATAATCATCTGACTTATTTTCCAGCTTTGCAAAAGAGCGGACCCCTATAATATCGCAATATGAGCCCATTACAGGGATTGCTTCGAGAATATGTTCGGATTTATCGCCATCCATGATAACTCCTCTCTCTGTTTCCAGCTTCCATGCACCCTGGTTGACATCGAGAACAATAACATTCATCCCCAGATTCATGGCGGCCTTTTGAGTGCTCAGTCGTGTCCTCAGGCTTGAGTTGAAAAAAACCATCAGAAGTGTTTTGTCTCTTCCAAGGTCTTTGTATCCAAAGGGATTTGTTTTAACCTCATTGGCCAGCTCCAGAGCTTTTGAGAGCGGCCCAATCTCTTTTACCGATGTGAAATGTTTCATTGTATTTCTGCCTCTAACTCTTTAAATGCCTTAATAAACCTGTCTGCCTCTGCTTTTGTAATATTCAGGGGAGGTAGCAGCCTTATTACATTGCTGCCGGCGGACCCGGTGAAAACGCTTTTCTGGAACAGAAGCCTCTCCCTTATTTTTTCAAATCCCTCTTTAAGGACTATTCCAATCATCAGACCTCTTCCTCTAAGCTCTTTAATTGATGGAGAATCCTTTAACGAAGAGATAATATACTCTCCTACTTTTGTTGAATTTCCCATGAGCTTCTCCTTTTCCATAACATCAATTACAGCTATTGCCGCAGTACATGCAAGATGGTTTCCTCCAAATGTTGTTCCAAGCATTCCTGCTACGGCTGCAATTCTTGGAGAGATGAGCACACCACCTATCGGGAACCCGTTTCCCATTCCTTTTGCGGTTGTAATCATATCCGGTTTTATTCCTGCATACTGATGGGCAAAGAATTTCCCGGTGCGGCCATAACCGCTTTGTACTTCGTCAATAATGAGCATCACCCTTGTCTTTTCGCACAGCCTTTTCAAATCCAGCAAAAATTTGTCGTCGGGAAGAATGATTCCGGCTACCCCCTGAATGCCTTCAATAATAACTGCTGCATAATCGCCCTTGGAAAGCTCTTTTTCCACAAGGCCTATATCATTCATCGGGATAAAAGTGACCTTTGAACTCCTGTTGAATGGCGCACGAATCATTGGATTATCTGTAGCGGCAACGGCTCCTGAAGTTCTGCCGTGAAAGGCGCCTTTAAAAGCCAGAATACGACTTTTACCGGTATGAAACGAAGCCAGTTTCAACGCATTTTCGTTTGCCTCAGCTCCCGAATTGCATAAAAACAATGAGTAATCGGCGTAACCGCTTATCTTGCCAAGTTTTTGAGCGAGTTTACTTTGAAGGGAATTTTCAACAGAGTTCGAATAAAATCCTAGTTTTTCAACCTGATTCCTGATAGCCTCAACATATAACGGATGGGAATGTCCGATAGAAATTACTGCATGACCGCCATACATGTCCAGATACTCTTTTCCGTCCTTATCCCAGAGTTTTGCTCCTGATCCCTTTACCGGCTCTACCGGCCATAATTTATATACCTCAAAATTTATCATTCCTGTTTAAATTAAAACGCCGAGCCTTTTAGCCTCAGACCGCAACTTTCTTCAAATCCAAACATAATGTTCATATTCTGAACCGCCTGCCCCGATGCCCCTTTTATGAGATTATCGATAACAGATGTTATATGAACATATTCTCCGTGTCTCTCTGCCTGAATCAAAACCTTGTTTGTATTGACCACCTCTTTGAGGCTCACTGTCTCTTTTGAAAGGTGTACAAAAGGCGATTTAATATAGGCAGTTTCATACAGATTCCTCAGCATTTCATTTGAATAATCATTTGAAACCCTGGTATACACGCTTGCAAGTATTCCTCTTGTAAAATCTCCTCTGAGAGGAATGAAATTAATTTGAGGGACACTGTCTCCGGCAACTACGCTCAGCGTTTTGCCTATTTCTCCGAGATGCTGATGATTAAACGGCTTGTAAACAGAGATGTTTGATTCTCTGTAACTAAAGTGCGAAGAGCCCGAGAGGCTTTTTCCTGCTCCGGTTGAACCCGTAATTGCATGAATGTGTATCTCGTCTTTTAACAGAGACTCCTGTGCAAGCGGGGCAAGTGCAAGTGTTATGGCTGTGGCAAAACAACCAGGATTTGCTACATAATTCGTATTTTTTATATCTTCTCTGAAAAGCTCGCTCATTCCGTAAACGAAACGATGATTTCCAAATGTATTATCAATACGGAAGTCCGATCCCAAATCAATTATTTTGCAACCTTCCGGCAGTTTGTTCTTCTCCAGGAATTCCCTTGACAGCCCGTGACCAAGTGCCATAAACAGGACATCCGGTTCTCCGGTTTCATCTGTAAACTTAAGGTCGCAATCTCCAAGAAGGTCTCTGTGAACGGAAGAGACACTCTTGCCCGCCAGAGATGTGCTTATAAGCCATCTCAGGTCGGCTTCAGGATGGTTTTGAAGAATCCTGATAAGCTCTCCGCCGGTATAACCGGTCGCTCCTGCTATTGCTACTTTAATCATTTTTATGAACAGAATAATAAATTTTCAACGGATTGGCCAAAACTTTGGTAAAGCCTATAACATCTGCTCCAGTAAAGGATTTATTCATTTCCCCGTACTCGCCGAAAGCCGAATTCATAAGGTCGTACTGAGTTGAACATCCAAGAACTGAAAAATGATACGGGCGAAGCTCTACTGACACCTCTCCGGTTACGCTTCCCTGAGTATCGTCCAGAAAAGTTTCAATGTTTCTTGCAAGCGGGTCCAGATATTGTGCCTCATGCATCAGCTGACCATACCATCCTGCCAGCTGATCTTTCCAATACAGCTGACCCTTAGTGAGGGTGTGTTTTTCAAGCAAATGATGGGCCTTGATAATAATCATTGGAGCGGCCGCTTCAAATGCAACTCTGCCCTTAATCCCGATTATTGTATCACCCACGTGAACATCCCGTCCTATTGCATACTCCGAAGCAATAGAATTCAGTTTCTTTATCAGCTCAACGGGATTCATTTCATTTCCGTTTAACGAGACAGGTTCTCCTTTTTTAAAGCCAATATTTATCTTGACAGGTTCGCTTTTTTTCAGTTGAGAAGGATACGCGTTTTCGGGCAAAAAACCATCGGATTTCAATGTTTCAACCCCGCCAATGCTTGTTCCCCAAAGGCCCTGGTTTATAGAATACTTAGCCTTGTCCCATGAAAGATTGCATCCATGTTTTGCAAGATACTCAATTTCGCTTGCTCTTGAAAGTGATAATTCACGGATTGGAGCGATTATTTCAACTCCAGGAGCAAGAACTTCAAAGACAAGGTCGAACCTTACCTGATCATTTCCTGCACCAGTACTGCCATGAGCGACATAAGACGCATTTATTTTTTTAACCTCATCGAGAACCGCAAGTGCCTGAAATATCCGTTCCGAACTAACTGAAAGCGGATAGGTTGCGTTTTTAAGTATATTTCCGAATATTAAATATTTAATCCCTTTATTATAGTACTCGTCAACTGCGTTTACAGTTGTGTGTGTAGCAGCACCAAGAGAAAGTGCCCTGTTTTCTATTGCCTTTTCTTCTTCTGGAGAAAAACCTCCTGTATTTACCATAACAGTATGGACTTCCAGACCTTTTTCGTTTATCAGATAAGGAACACAAAATGAGGTATCCAATCCACCGCTAAACGCAAGTACAACCTTCTTTTTCATTTCAAATAGCAATTATTAAAGTGAGAATAATGATATAAATTTTCCTAAAGGTGATCTCTTTAAAGGCTTATATTCCGGATCGTAAAGCAAACCTGTACAGAGACACATTTTATGATTATTCCTCTGAAGGATATCATAATTTCTACAACCTTCACAGCCCTTCCAGAAATCGGGGTCATCTGTGAGTTCAGAAAAAGTTACCGGACGGAAACCCAGCTCATAGTTTATTTTCATAACAGCAAGACCGGTTGTGATGCTGAATATTTTAGACTTAGGATAAAGTTTGCGTGACAATTTAAATATTCTTGCCTTTATCTTTCTGGCCAGTCCCGTGTTCCTATGTGAGTGAGCCACTATAAGACCCGAGTTCGCAACAAATCGGCTATGGCTCCAGCTTTCTATATAGGAAAAACCGACAACCTCTCCTTTGTCGAGAGCAATAACGGCTTTCCCGTCTGTCATCTTTTGGGTAATATACTCAGGAGTTCTCCTGGCAATACCTGTTCCGCGCTCCTGTGCGGAAACATACATCAATTCGCAGATTTTCTCTGCATACACAGCATGGCTTGAATCAGCCACAATGATGCTAACGCTCATCTTTTAAAAAGGAAAAATTAATGGATAATTGAAAATGTTTTGCAGATAAAGAAACCTGCAACGGATCTTTATCTGATCTGGCTATAGGCTGCCAAAGCACATCGTCGGACGTGTCTGTGCTTTTTGTTTAGATTAATATGGCTGCCTTGTATTTTCATCGGGGGGCAAAGGTAAAAGAATTATTTATATTTTTTATACCTTTGAGTTATAAACTAAAAATAATCTATGGACATACAGGAAAACAAACCGAAAGGCTTACCGGAAAATGCCTATCGTGAATTAAAGGAAGGTGAAGAGTATAAACCGATTATGTCTCCTCTGAAAAACTATCCGGAGGTTACTCCATGGTCTGTTTCGATGGGTGTTTTAATGACAATTATTTTTTCTGCAGCAGCTGCCTACCTTGGACTAAAAGTCGGACAGGTTTTTGAAGCAGCGATACCTATTGCAATTATTGCTGTTGGAGTCTCAGGGGCATTAAAAAGGAAAAACGCGCTTGGCGAAAATGTCATAATCCAGTCAATCGGAGCAAGTTCCGGAGCTATTGTTGCAGGAGCAATTTTTACTCTTCCGGCACTATATATTCTTCAGGCGAAATATCCGGAGCTGACAGTCGATTTTGCAAAGGTTTTTATGAGCTCCCTGCTCGGTGGCGTGCTGGGAATTTTGTTTTTAATCCCGTTCCGTAAATATTTTGTTTCGGATATGCATGGAAAGTTTCCTTTCCCAGAGGCAACAGCAACCACTCAGGTGCTTGTTAGCGGAGAAACAGGCGGAAAAGGGGCAAAACTTCTTCTGGTGAGCGGTTTGATAGGCGGTCTCTATGATTTTATCGTTTCCACTTTTGGCCTTTGGGCAGAAACATTTACAAGCAGGGTTCTTCCATTTGGAGAAGCAATTGCAGACAAGGCAAAACTGGTATTTAAGATTAACGTTGGAGCGGCCGTTTTGGGCCTCGGATATATTATAGGTCTAAAATATGCATTCATAATAAGTCTCGGTTCTATGCTTGTATGGTTTGTAATCATACCTCTGATGAACCTGATATTTGGAGCTCAGATAATTGACCTTATGAATGCCGGACTCACAGCCACTGTTGGCAGTATGGACCCAGAAACAATATTCAGAACCTATGCAAGACATATTGGTATCGGAGGTATTGCAACAGCGGGCGTTATCGGAATCATAAAATCTTCCGGCATAATAAAATCGGCATTTGGACTTGCAGCAAAAGAACTTAAAGGAGGAGCAGGAATTGACAAATCGACTTTAAGGACTCATCGCGACCTCCCTATGAAAATTATTGCAATAGGAGTTTTGGTTGCTCTTGCCGTTACATTCATTTTCTTCTATTTTGGCGTAGTTAACAATCTTTTTCATGCAATTATAGCACTGCTTGTTGTTGCAGTTATTGCTTTCCTCTTCACAACTGTTGCTGCAAACGCAATAGCAATAGTAGGAACAAACCCGGTGAGCGGGATGACTCTTATGACTCTTATCCTTGCCTCAGTTGTAATGGTTGCAAGCGGACTTACAGGAACTGCAGGCATGACAGCTGCTCTTATAATCGGAGGTGTTGTTTGTACTGCGCTATCGGTATCAGGAGCCTTTATCACCGACCTCAAGATTGGTTACTGGCTTGGAACTACACCGGCAAAACAGCAGCAATGGAAATTTCTGGGAACCTTAGTTGCCGCGGCAACAGTAGGAGGAGTAATGATGATACTTAACAAAACTTACGGATTCGTTGGAGACCACGCACTGGTTGCCCCTCAGGCAAATGCAATGGCTGCAGTAATTGAGCCAATGATGTCCGGAGGTGGTGCACCATGGATCTTATATGGTATTGGAGCCGTAATTTCTGTTTTTCTTACAATTTTTGGGATACCTGCACTTGCATTCTCTCTTGGTATGTTCATACCGCTGGAGTTAAACCTTCCTCTTCTGGTTGGCGGTGCAATTGCCTGGTTTGTTTCAACCCGCAGTAAGGATCAGTTACTGAATACAGCAAGGAAGGAACGCGGAACATTGCTTGCATCCGGGTTTATTGCCGGTGGTGCATTGATGGGTGTTGTAAGTGCAATATTGCGTTTCGGAGGAATCAACCTGCTCCGTACAGAGTGGATGGAATCCAATGGTGCCGAGCTTCTTGCTCTCGGGATGTACATCATTATCATTATCTATCTTGCATGGGACAGTATGAGGGCAAAAGCAGAAGATTAGAAAAAATAATATTTATTATATGAAAGAAAAGGTTCTTGAAAAATTCTTAAGATATATAGCAATTGATACGGCATCGGACCCCGATTCCGAGAGCCAGCCGAGCACTCAGAAGCAATTGAATTTGTCTGCACTGCTGGTTAAGGAACTTAAAGAGATGGGTATAGAAAATGCCTCTCTTGACGAGTTCGGTTATGTAATGGCAACTATTCCGTCAAATCTTCCGGGAGGGAAAAAAGTTCCGGTAATAGGTTTTATTGCACATGTCGACAGTGCCCCTGATGCTCCAGGCGTAAATATCAATCCGCAGATAATTAAGAATTACGACGGAAATGATATTGTCATCAGCAAAGAGAAGAAGATGACAATGAAGGTTGAGGAGTTCCCCGAACTCACAGCCTATAAGGGACAAACTTTAATCACGACAGACGGGAACACTCTTCTTGCTGCCGACGACAAGGCCGGTATAGCCGAGATAATGACTGCCGCAGAATATATAATGAAGCATCCGGAGTTCCCGCACGGCGTTATTAAAATCGGGTTCACTCCCGATGAAGAGGTAGGCCGCGGCGTTGACAAATTTGATGTTAAACGCTTTGGGGCAGATTATGCTTATACCATGGACGGCGGCCAGATTGGCGAGCTTGAATATGAGAACTTCAATGCAGCAAGTGCCAAAATATATATTCAAGGCCGGAATATCCATCCGGGATATGCAAAGAACAAAATGATAAATGCCATTATTCTTGCAAGTGAGTTCAACTCGGTTCTTCCTGTTGAGCAACGCCCGGAATTTACTCAGGACTATGAGGGATTTTATCACATCATCCGCTTCGAAGGAAGCGTTGAATATGCTACTATTCAGTATATTATTCGCGATCACAGTACTGCAGAATTCGAGGCTAAGAAGAGCTTCATTGAGGAGGCGATTACTTTTATGAACATGAAATACGGCGAGGGCACCTTCAAACTCGAAATGAAGGACCAGTACTACAACATGCGCAAGCAGATTGAACCGCACTATCATGTTGTGGAAAAGGCAATCAAGGCTATGGAGATGGCCGGGGTAAAACCTCTCATCAAACCAATCCGCGGAGGCACAGATGGCGCACGGCTGTCATTTATGGGCCTGCCATGTCCGAACATTTTTGCCGGCGGCCACAACTTCCACGGCAGATATGAGTACATACCTCTTGAGAGCATGGAAAAAGCCTCAGAAGTTATTTTAAATGTAATTAAACTTTATGCACAGGAGTAGTATTGTGCTGCTCCGTTAAAAATTTAAAAAAATGTTACTGACTACTACATCCACCCTTCAGGGTAAAGAGATTGAACAATATTACGGTCTCGTTTCAGGAGAAACAATTATAGGTGCCAATATATTCAAGGATTTTCTTGCAGGCATTAGAGATATCGTTGGGGGCCGTTCCGGTTCTTACGAAAGAGTTCTTAAACAGGCAAAGGAGGAGGCCATCCGGGAGATGACCGAACAGGCGACTATGCTGGGAGCCAATGCAATAATTGCAATTGACCTTGATTACGAAACTGTTGGAGATTCTATGCTTATGGTAACTGCTGCAGGAACAGCAGTAAGGTATCGCTAACTTCTGATTCTGATGTACGATTTTGATAAAGTCATTGACAGGCGGGGAACCTGTTCTGTCAAGTACGACTCGCTAAAGGAGGTCTTCGGAACAGAGGACCTTCTTCCTATGTGGGTTGCCGATATGGATTTTCAGGCCCCTCCTTCTGTACTTGAAGCGGTCCGTGATACTGCCCAAAGGGGAGTTTTCGGATACACATTCAGGTCGGCCGAATCCGTAGATTCTTTTATAGACTGGGTTGGCACAAGATATGACTGGAAAATCAGGAGAGAGTGGGTAACATCGGCACCTGGAATAGTCGCTGCACTACCAATTGCCATAAGAGCATTTACATCTGAGGGGGACAAAATACTTATCCAGACTCCTGTTTATCCTCCATTTCATGCAATCGTAAAAGAGAACAGCCGGCAACTCGTGTATAGCCCGCTTTTCATTGAAAACGGGACCTGGTGCATAGACTGGGATAATTTCGAGAGCAGGCTAAAAGAGGGCATAAAAATGTTTATCCTATGCAGTTCTCACAACCCTCTCGGAAGAGTATGGAGCAGGGAAGAACTTAAGAGAATGGGGGAACTTTGCTGCAAATACGACACAATCATATTTTCAGATGAGATACATGCGGACTTGTCTTTATACGGGAACAGGCATACTGTAATGGCCTCTGTTTCTGATGAGATTGCTGCAAATACCATTACGGCAATGGCACCAAGCAAGACATTCAATATTGCCGGAATGCTAAACTCTGTAATTATATCCTCGTCGGAACGCCTTTTGAAAGGATATAACGGTGAACTTACGAAAATGCATCTCGATCTTGGAAACATATTCGGGCATATTTCGATGGCCGCCGCATACAGAGGGAACGAAGAGTGGCTCAGGGCACTTATCTCTTACCTCGAAAAAAACATTGACTTTGCATATGACTTTGTTGGACGCGAGCTATCCGGAGTAACATTCATCAAACCACAAAGTTCCTTCCTGCTGTGGCTGGATTTCCGCAACAGCGGCTACAGCCATCAGGAAGTAAAGGAGAGGCTGCTTAATGTATCCAAACTTGGACTAAACGACGGACTTGCCTTTGGCTCCGAAGGAGAAGGGTTTTTCCGAATGAATCTCGGGACCCCTCTGTCAAGAGTAAAAGAGGGAATGGAACGGTTAAAGACTGGATTCGGTAAAAGCAAGTGAGTTATTGCAGGACTTTGAGTTAATAAGCATCATGGGCTACGGACGTAATTAACACATTGTTAGGTACTTATTAAAAAGGATGGCATCTTAGATGCTATCCTTTTTAATAATGCGCTGTCAATCACATGCTTAATTGATTTACTCGATTAACTTTAAGACTTAACTTGCTCCGTTTGGAAGAGAAAAGGGTCAACCTATTTCAGGACGGGACACAAATCCGCGAAATCTTATCTTTTTACTTGTTTAACAATGGGGAAAACTTTAGTTCAGTCGTCTCCGGCAGCGAGTTGCAATAATCTATGCACTTACTACATTGCCAACTAATTGATGAGGGCGATTCGGCCGGAACGGAATGAAATGGAGCGAGGACGCACAAGCCCTCATCAATTAGTTGGCAGTGAAATTATCATAGAGAAAAGCAACTCTCCGCCGGCAAAAGACAACAAAAGAGGCTGTCTTCTTATAAAACAGCCTCTTATTGGTAATCGCAACAATTCGGGTTATTTGTACAAATAATATTTCTTGGAAAGCTTCCTGAAGCTATCTACATCCTTATACCAGTAGTCCTTAATATCCTCAAATTTATGTCTCTTTGCAAAGCGTAGACGAATCTGGTCGCTTCCGGAAACCTGATCGAACATTCTGAATCGTCCTTCACTTGCATTTGCAAAGACTGCCTTGTCGGGATAAAGCTCGGCAAGTGCCTGCATAACATAGAACTGAATATCTGATAATGCGACTTTCTTATAGTCCATAATGTGCACCTGAACACCCTGAAGATTCTTGCCAACTCCAACGGCGTAGAATGGCTTAAGGTACATAGGACGGAAAATCACGCCCGGAAGAGCATAACCATTAAGCTTTTCCGAGAGTTTTTCTGCCTCTATCCACTCAGCAGCAAACATCTGGAATGGAATTGTATAGCCAACTCCAATTGATATATAGCCAAGTTCGCCAAGGATTCCTGAAACAGGATAGCACACTGCACTAATCGGCTGAGGAATATGCGGAGAAGAAGGTACCCACTGAAGGCCTGTCTTGTCAAATGTCATATCTCTCTTCCATCCCTCCATTTTAACTACATTAAGTTTGCACTTTTTCCCAAGGAGATTCTCCTCGTTTATCAGAATAGCCAGCTCTCCGCAGGTCAAACCGTAAACATACGGTATCTTGAACTGACTCACGAAAGAGATGAAGCCATCTTCTACCAGGTTTCCCTCTACTTTTTCTCCCCCTAAAGGGTTAGGCCTGTCAAGTACAACAAACTCAATATTGTTCTCGGCAGCAGCCTCCATTGCAAGACCCATTGTGCTGATATAGGTAAACGACCTGCTTCCTATATCCTGAATATCATATACAAGCACATCTATCCCTTTAAGCATTTCGGGCGTTGCCTTTCTTGTCTTTCCATAAAGCGAGAATACAGGAAGTCCTGTTTTCACATCATTCATGCTTTCTACTTTATCACCTGCATGCTCGTCACCTCTCACCCCGTGCTCAGGGCCAAACAGAGCTACAAGTTTTACATTTGCAGCATCATGAAGAATGTCAATTGTAGATTTAAGGTTATTGTCAAAACCGGTAGGATTAGTTATCAGTCCAACCCTTTTGCCTTCCAATATTTTAAAATTCTGGGATTTTAGTACCTCAATTCCTGTTTTAATGTTCTGCGCCGAGGCTGTGCCAATTAATGAAGCCAGGGCAATCGTGAGTATTAGTTTTATTTTCCTCATAATTCAATTAGCTTTTTGAGACAGATTTCCTGCCGAAATTTTCATCTACCTTAATAAATGCTGTAACTGCGATTGTAGAAATACAACATATCATAATCCAGAAGAAGAAGTGTTTGTATCCTATCAACTCCTGCAGCCATCCGGCGGCCATACCGGGAAGCATCATACTCAAAGCCATGAATGCCGTACAAATGGCATAATGGGCAGTTTTGTGTTCCCCGTCCGAGAAATAAATCATAAAGAGCATATATGCGGTAAATCCAAAACCATAACCGAACTGTTCAATAAATACACAGAGGTTAATTATAAACAGGCTGTCCGGTTGGAAAACACTCAGGTAAACAAATGTTGCGCATGTGAGTGAAATACTCCAGGCCATAGGCCAGAGCCATTTTTTCAACCCGCCTTTTGCAGCAATGAATCCACCAATGATACCTCCGAGAGTAAGGCCAATAATTCCAACTGTTCCATAGACCAGTCCAACTTGTCCTGTAGTAAGACCCATGCCGCCAAGCTCTTTAGGGTCAAGAAGGAATGGAGAAATAAGTTTTACAAGCTGAGCTTCAGGGAATCGGTATAGAAGCAGGAACGCAATTGCAATAAGAACCTGTTTCTTTTTAAAGAACGAAGCAAATGTTTCAAAAAACTCTTTAAAAATTGTCCTTGCAGTAACCTCTTTAGCCGGTTTATCGCTATCCGGTCTTGGAAGTATAAAGCGGTGGTACAACATTATTGCCAGGAAGAAACCTGCAAGAATAAAAAAGGTAATGGACCATGCAAATGAAATATTACCGGATAATCCCTTAAATGTTGCTTCAGTTGCCTTAACAAGTTTTGAGTCAGCCTGAACTAGAATATAGGCCGGTTTTGTCCAGTTCTCAGAAGTAAACTCCACCCTTTCGCCGCTATTAATGAATATACTTTTATCTCCTTTGTCAAGTGAAGTGTTAAGAATTATTTTCTCTCCCGGTGCCGGGGCTTTTGAAAGCTTAACTGCGACCAGTGCAGCATTCCCTGTTACACTATGTGCTTTTGCACCCTCTTTCTTTTCACCGAAATTTCTTCCGATAAAACCGCCAAGAGGCGTTGACACGTTTTCACTCCACCACGATTCATCTCCAGCTTTTACCTTTACTTTCTCTTCAGGGATAAATCCATTAAGAGTATTATGTTCAATCGCATATGCCTTCATAATTGCAAGCGAGTCCACCGGAATTGTTTTTGTTCCCAGATGAACCACAGAAGGAGTCATTTCAAACAGATATTCATCACTTTGAACAGCCGTTACTGTCCCGGTGGTACTATCCTCAACAGGAAGCACAATCTGAGAAGAATATTCCGGAGATACTTTTACCTGCAATTCTGCCGGTTTGAGGCCGGACGAAGATTCAAGAGAGCCCGCAACAATAATGAGAAGGCCCTGCCCTGCAATGGTAGCGATTCTGTAAAATGTACTTCTTATACCCACATACATAGACTGGGCATGAGTATCAAGGGCAAGCATGTAAAATCCGTCGGCAGCGATGTCGTGAGTTGCCGAACTGAATGCAACGAGCCAGAAGACCGCAAGGGACCACTGGAAGAAATTGGACGCAGGTATTGTAAATGCAATTCCCGCAAGCCCTGCTCCTACCAGAAGCTGCATTGTAACCACCCACCATCTCTTTGTCTTAAGCAAATCGACAAAAGGGCTCCAGAATGGTTTAATTACCCACGGGAGATAGAGCCAGCTGGTGTAGAGAGCAATGTCCGTATTAGATATTCCGAGTCTTTTGTACATAATGACCGAGATGGTCATAACGGCCACATATGGCAGACCCTGAGCAAAATAGAGCGTTGGTATCCACGCCCAAGGAGATCTCTTTTTGTTACTCATTACAAGGTTATATTGAAGATTAATACATCTTATTTATAGTAGCACCAATAAAATAGTGCAGCAGTATCTCTTTATAATTGTATCCCTTTTCACCCATTACTGCAGCTCCTATCTGGCAGAGTCCAACACCGTGTCCCCATCCTGCTCCTTTGAGTGTAAAGGCGAGAGGCGCCTGTTCCGAACCCATCTCTTTCTCAACAAAAAAAGCAGAACTGTACAGGTGAGATTCCGAAAGTGTTCTTCTTATTTCAAGCTCTTTCCCAATAATTCTGGTCCTTTTGGTCCCGACAATTTTAAGCTTAACGAGCCTTCCGGAAGTACCTCTTTCAATTGGAACAAGGTCAAGAATATCGCCATAGTCTGTGCCGGATCTTTTTAAGATAAGCTGAGACAATTCTTTCTGAGAGTATTTTACGCTCCACCTGTAAAAGTTTACAGTCTCCTGGTCGTAGTTGTTAAGAACCTGAGATAGTACTTTTTTATCTGTGGTGTTACAGAAAGATTCCGGAGATTCCTTTATCCACTCAACGGCATTTTTTTCAACAGTGAGATCGGGAATTATAGTATCGCTCTTGCTGTCTCTCTGCTTCACAAGATATGGATATTTCTTATCCTCCCAGCAGTATTGGAATTCTTCAAAAACTCCTCCGCAACTCTTTGAATATCTTGCATCACAAATTTTGCCTTCGGACATTAAAAGTTCGCCTCTTGTTTGCCCTATTGCATCCTTCACAATTGGAGTAGAGGCTCTTGTAATACCCTGATATCTCTGACAATGGTCATCTGCACAAATATCAAACCTGGTGTGGTCCTCTCTGTCGTACCAGCGAATGAGTTCGCCTTCAGACTCTGTCATTGTACTGTATTTCTCGGAAGAATTAGTGATTTCAATGTTTTTATCTATTTGAGCCAGAAGCCATGAACGGGAAATAACAGCATGTGCCTTAAGCAGCTCAAGAGAAGCCGTGGCGCTCATTTCCGATGATATAACAGAAGTGAGGTATTCTTCAACACCAAGGAGGTTAATTGCAGTGATTTTTTCTCCCTCAACAATAAATTTCAGAGAACCTTTGAAAAGCTGATTTTCCTTTCTTTCCCAATGGAAATTAATGCCAATGGTAACGTCTTTGAGTTCAAACGAAGAGATGCTTCCATCTGCCGGTTCGAAAATAAGTTCGTCAAAAACCTTTCCAAGCCATTCAATTTTTCCACCGTTAAGTTTTACACTTTGTAACCCGGAATATTCAGCTCCATTGCAAATAAAACCCGAATTGAGAACGAACTCAATTTTTGGCTCGAACATTACACCTACACTAACTTTTGGTTCTTTCATAAATGCTAAAGTTTAAGTTTTATTTTCCTGCACAAAACTTCCAGTTCATCAAAAGAGATACATACCTCGTTTAATATATCCTTTATGTCTTTTGCAGATATTTTTTCAAAATCTTTTTCAAGCGGAGTGATAAAAACACCTCCCAAATCTACAGATGCAGGGCTGATGAGAATATTTTCGTCTCCTTCCGCAAAATAGTGCGAAGGCCTGTGTTTAGAGCGGATGAACAGGGCCATAACCCAGATTCCTTTATCGAACCAGCAAAGAATATTTAACATTGGCTCTGTCTCGCCCTCTTTTACTTCCAGCAGAGAATATATTTTGTAAAAAATATCAATTAGCTCCTTTCTTGAGGATGATTTAACGATAATCAATCCGTTTATTGCAGAAAGAACCTGATAAACTATGCTGTTTCCGTAATGAGAGACCTCTTTTTTCTGAAGTTTGTCCATACAATCTTCAAGCGGAAGAAACCCTCTGTTACCCGCCTGAAAATGGAAATGGTCGGGAGCGGAAGCTCCGCACTTTGGCCCGTTATAGAAAAGCGTATACTCGGGCAAAAGAGAAGCAAGGTCCGCCATTGCATCGAATCGCCCGAGGATTGCCTGATCTTTGTGTGCAAGCAACGGAATGGTAAGGTGTTTTGGAAATATCGGAAATGGGTTTACCAGAACTGTATAAATATCGGTACGGTCTCCGTTATGAATATACTCAAGTCCCTTCTGTACAGCAGGTCTGTTCTCGCTGCACAGGAAACATTTTCTCTCCTGAATTGATTTATTATCAACTTTTGCCGCAGAAGAGACAATTCTTGCCGGGTTAAACTGAACTTTAAAGGGGAAGCCGTCGATATCGACCTCTTTAGTTATTACCCTCTCAAGTGCTTTATAATTATTTCCGGCCTGTTCCCAAGAAGCAAGCTGTTCGTCAAAAAGGGAGACGAGATTTTCTCTGTTTAACATTGGCTCAGGCACGGTTACTGTTTTTGTTCTGTTTAATCCTTGCCATAAGTTCCCATGTACGTATCCTGTCTTTATACGTATTGTGCGCATTCATCTTTACAATATCCAGTGCAGCATCCGAATTTCCGTCCCAGCGGCGGCAATGGTACAAAACATCATATATCCGTCCAATCTGATACTCTCTTGAAATATTGAGTCCCAATGCATAATCTTCTCCATAGCTTGTATTTGGAACCTTAACTGCTCTTAGTACAGGAGTATAGAAAGCCCTTGGAGCGCCAAGCCCGTTAATTCTGAGAGCATTGTTACGCCCGTTGTCCGGGGTCCACTCCTTATGGTCAATAATACCAGGAGCAATCATCTCCATGTTAAAGTTGGTCATCATATATGTTCCCACTACCATGGCACAGTTTTGCTCATAGAAAGAATCCACAACCTTTTGAAGTGTATTTTCGTCGGAGTAGATATCGTCGCTGTCCAGCTGAACTGCAAATTTTCCGCATTTAGGGTGATGAACTCCTGCGTTCCAGCATCCGCCTATGCCAAGATCTCTTCTCTCAGGAACAAGGTGAACAAGACGGTCGTCGCCCGCAAATTTTTCAATTGCCTCGTATGTTCCGTCGGTAGAGTGGTTGTCAATTATTATAAGGTTGAATTTGAATTTTGTCTTCTGTTTCAGAACAGAAGCAATAGCATCTTCGACTGTCTTTATTCTGTTAAAAACAGGAATTATTACAGATGCCTCAAATTCAAAATTATTTTCATTGAATTCAATATGTCTGAACTCAGGTTTCAGGTATCCGCCTATAGCTTTCAGATGGTCTGTGCAGGCCTCTTCCATTTCAATCTGAACCGCACGGTTTTTTGGATCTACATAATCGAAAATCTTTTCGCCCGACTTGCGTGTATCGTTTTCAACTTCGGTATACATGTATTCATTAACGTGTTCCAAAGATGCCTTTTGAGAGGCTTTTAGCCTTAAATCATATTGTCCTGCAAACTTATAATTGACGGTCATTCTTGCAGCAGCCTCTTTTATGGCAGCCGACTTATAAAGAAGAACCGACCCAAAATTGAAATCGTCCCTTAAGCTTCCCTGCTGATATGTAATAACCGGACTGATGTTCCTCTTTTCGTCAATAATCTGATAATGGTCCGCGTATAGCATTGCGGCACCTGTATCGTTTCCCAGGCCAACCATTCTCTCAAGGGCAAACATACCCATAACCAGAGTAGACTCTTTTGTATAAATAAGTGAATAATCCGAATCTGATTTTGCTGCAATTTTTTTTACAGTTTCGGTAGATTTTAGCGAATCTATCTGAATCATTTCATATCCCGGATACGCCTCTGCATTTTTATCCGTTGCCAGAAGATAAATCCTGTCAACAATCTCAATACCCCTTAACCCGTTAATTGTCTCTGTTACCTGCGCTTTGTCCCTGTATGGAATAAAGCAGTTTACACTTTTTGCCATTTCTTCTCTTTTTACTTAAACTATGAAGCCGCTAAGATACCTATTTGAGAGGAAAAGAGCAAAAATCGAGTTTGATTTACGATATAGGTTTAAAAAGCGTATTTTTGTCGTTTATTTAAAAAAATGCACCAATTCGACTATATAATTGTAGGCAGTGGTCTTGCGGGTTTATACTCATCTTACCGGGCTTCCCGCTACGGAAAAGTAGCACTTGTAACCAAATCCGGCATTAGGGAAAGCAACTCCTATTTTGCACAGGGAGGAATAGCTGCGGTAACCGACGAAGAAGATACTCCAAAATTTCATCTTGAGGATACAATCGTTGCCGGAAGGGGCCTTTGTGACTATGACGCTGTGAATATCCTGGTTAATGAAGGGCCAGAAAGGATACAAGAACTGATTGCCGACGGAATGGTATTCGATATGTTTGACGGTTCGCTGGCTCTTGGCCTTGAAGGTGGACATCACAGAAGAAGAATTCTTCACGCAGGCGGGGATGTTACCGGAAAAAAGATAACAGACTTCATGATTGACAAGGTGACGGAAAATCCCAATATTTCCATTTTCGAGAATCATTCTGCCATTGAGGTTCTTAATACAAACGGCAAATGTTGCGGGATACGGACATGGAACCTTGCAGGGGATTGCGAAGATGTCTTTCTTGGGAATCATACTATTCTAACTCTTGGAGGAGCCTCTGCCATATACAAAAACACAACAAATCCGCGCACAACAACCGGAGACGGAGTTGCACTTGCATACCGGGCACACTGTCTTTTGCAGGACATGGAATTTATTCAGTTTCATCCCACCGCCATCTTCACGGAAAATGACAAGTCCTATCTTATAAGTGAGGCCGTAAGGGGCGAAGGGGCATATCTTCTGAATGAAAAGGGAGAGCGCTTTATGACTTCTATTCATGAAAGTGCGGAACTTGCTCCGAGAGATATTGTTGCGAGGTCAATTTACAAGCAGATATTAAATCAGGAAAAACCATACGTATATCTTTCGCTGAGCCATCTTAATCCTGAAAGAATAAAAGAACGTTTTCCAAATATTTTTGAAAAGTGCAGGCAACTCGGAATAGATATGACCGATAAAATTCCTGTTGCCCCTGCCGCTCACTATATGGTGGGAGGCGTGAGGACCGACAGCTGCGGGCAGACTAACCTCCCCGGCCTGTATGTATGCGGAGAACTGGCTTCCACGGGAATCATGGGAGCAAACAGGCTCGCATCCAACTCTCTGCTTGAGTGCCTCGTATTTGGGTACCGCGCTGTGGAAGAGTGCGAAAGAGCTTCTTGTGAATCAAAAGAAAAATTTGACAAAGACGGGTATGCACCGCTCTACAGCAGAGACTCCGGCAGGCAAAAGGACTTTACAAGTCTCAGCAACAGGATTTCCGAAATAATGACTGTTCACGCAGGTATTATAAGGAACGAACAGTTGCTTTACGAAGGTCTTAATAAACTTGAAAAAGAGAGAGCGAATTTTGTCCGTGGCACAAAAGAGATATTTGACAGGATGGGCGAAAATCTCATTATTGTTGCAGATCTGATAATCCGCTCGGCAATAAATCGCAGGGAGAGCCGCGGAGGGCATTTCAGAGAAGACTATCCAACAGAGGATAAATCATTTATACATCATATAGTTCAACAAAAGGGAGAGGAAATTTTCACCATTTCTGTGAACGAAAATACTGTAGAATAATTATGAAAAAAGATTATCTGATTGATAAAATCATAGCCCTGGCTATAGAAGAGGACATAGACACAGGAGATATTACAACAAATGCCCTTGTGCCCGAAACTTCGATGGCAGTTGCAGAGATGACAGCAAAGGCCGATGGCGTAATATCCGGAATTGAAATTGCCAGAAAGGTGTTTGAGCAGATTGATAAAAATATTTTGTGGGCTCCTTTTGTAAAAGAAGGAGACCATGTTAAAAAGGGTGACAGGATTGTCCGTATTGAAGGCAGTTTCCGCGCACTGCTCACTGCAGAACGCACAGCTCTTAACATTCTTCAGAGAATGTCCGGAATAGCAACCGCTGTTTCGCTGTATGTAAAAGAACTTGAAGGTACCGGTACAAATTTGCTTGATACCCGCAAAACAGCTCCCGGAATGAGGATTTTGGATAAAATGGCAGTAAAGGCCGGAGGCGGAACAAACCACAGAATGGGGCTGTATGACATGGCACTCATTAAGGACAACCATATAAAAGTGGCAGGAGGAATTCCAAATGCAGTAATTCAGGTAAGAAAATCAATAAAACCCGGTATAAACATTGAGGTAGAGGTGACGAATCTTGATGAAACTCAGCAGGCTATCGATTCCTGTGCAGATATAATTATGCTGGACAATATGAGTACGGCTCAAATGGCTCAGGCAGTTAAGCTGATAAATGGAAGAGCAAAGACAGAGGCATCGGGAAATATGAATCTCTCAAGGGTAAAAGAGGTCGCCTCTGCCGGGGTCGATTTCATAAGCGTGGGAGCTCTTACCCACTCTGTTACTGCATTGGATATAAGTATGAATATTGTACCGGCAAAATAGATATGGGCGAAATTTCAATCGAGACTCTGAAAGGTGAAATCAATCGCCTTAAAAAAGAGAAAAATGCTGTTATTCTGGCACATTATTACAACAGGCCGGAGATACAGGATATATGCGACTATCTCGGCGATTCACTTGGCCTTTCTCAGGAAGCAGGGCGCACAGATGCGAAAATCATACTCTTTTGCGGAGTGAATTTTATGGCCGAAACCGCATCTATAATCTCTCCGGACAAAAAGGTGATTGTTCCCGACAACAGGGCAGGCTGCTCACTGGCCGAAAGTATAAACGGTGACGATATTTGCAAATGGAGGGAGCAGAATCCGGAAGGAGTTGTGGTTTCCTATGTGAATACAACTGCAGAAACAAAGGCTTTTAGCGACATCTGCTGCACATCTGCAAATGCACTTAAAGTTGTGGAAAGCATTCCGGAAGGTAAAAAAATTCTTTTTGTACCGGATAAAAATCTGGGCGCATATATAAAACTTAAAACAGGCCGTGATATCGATCTTTGGGAAGGCGACTGTTGTGTTCACGAACGCTTCGATACAAAAACGGTTATGGAGATGGTTAAAAACTATCCCATGGCAGACATTCTTATCCATCCCGAGAGCAACTGCTCAGGCGATCCGGCGATTCACAAACTTCCGCAGGCATACTTCTACTCAACATCGGGCATGCTTAGTCATGTGAAGAACTCTTCCAAAAATCAGTTCGTTATAATTACCGAAATGGAGATAATCCATCAGTTAAAAAAAGAGAACCCAAACAGGGAATTCATCCCGGCAGGTTCCCGTGCTCTATGCGGCCAAATGAAGAAAAACACACTTGAAAAAGTTCTGCTGGCATTACAAAACGAAGCTCCGGAAATCCGGGTTCCCGATGAGCTTAGAGAGCGTGCATGGCTGCCAATCAAGAGAATGCTTGAAGTTAAATAACTGTTTAAATAAGTAATCCGATAAATATTATACATGAAAAACATACTCTCCCTTGTTCTTTTTATCACTCTATTCATTCCCGTATCGGCTCAGGAGAGCACATCTGCAAACGACTGGTCATATTCATACGATTTCATAGAAAACGGAATCAAGTGTGTCAATATTAAAGGCAAAATATTTAAAAATGCATATTTCACAAGCACCGACGAATCTGGAAATTATGCATTCATCACATGGGATAAAACCAAAGCATATGTAAACATAAATGGGAAAAGGCTCGGCCCCTATGATTATGTAAACGGAAAAAACTTTGCAGATATTACCCCTGTCGTTCTATCTGAAGGAGGCCGCTATGCCTTTATGTATTCCCTAAAAGGGAAGAAATATGTAAATGTTAACGGAAAGATACTGGGCCCCTATCCTGCCATTGACTCCAGGTCAATAAAATTGAGCCCCGGAGGCAATTATTCGTTTACATACCTTGTCAATCAGAACAGCCGGTTCGTAATGCTAAACGCTAAAAAGTACGGACCATTTGCAAACGAGAGAAATATGGCCGCAGAAATTCTTGACGACGGAACATATTATTTTGAATACTCCGATAAAGATGGCAACTACTTTATAAATATAAACGGAAGAGTGCACAAGATGGAAGAGTGCGAACACCTCGGCTATAAAACAATCAAATACTACTCCTTTCTTGAAAAAGGAAAATGGTACCTAAACAATGCAGGCAGCATTCTGGGCCCATACGACTCTTTGGCATTGCTATCGGCCGACCCCGGCAAAAACAGGGTTTCATTTAAATACAAGTCTGCAAACGACTGGTTCATTTCAATCAACGGTAATATCTCCGGACCATACTCTAATATTGAAATTCCCTCAAAAAATCTGTTTCACGGGGATGTTTATGTTTATCGCTTTTTTGCTAAAAAAGGGCAATTTCTCAACATTAACGGAAAGATTTTAGGCCCGTACAACTACACAAAGAGGATTACCGTCCTTGACGAAAACAATTTCGTATTTGCATATGAGACAAACAACCGCTGGTATGTTAATCTTAACGGAGAAAAAGCAGGCAGCTCCTATGGCCTTATAGATGATGTTGCGCTCAATAAAAGCGGCACCTATGCATTTGCGCACAGGGACAAGGCTGATGTTACCATATCACACCTTAATGTAAACAAAAAAGAGAAGGAGACATACCCCGGATATGTTGATGAGGTTTATCTCTCTCCCACAGGAAATATAATCACCCTTGCAAACAATAAATACTGGTATGCAAATGTTTCCGACAAGCACTATGGCCCATACTTCGAAGTTAATTCACTGTATGCACTTGATAGCGGAGAGTTTTTCCTAACCGCAACAGACAGAACGAGGAAGATATTTTCTGCAGTAATAAACGGTATGGAGTTCGGTCCTTTTGAACGTCTTTACGGACTGCACATTGGTGAAGGTGGCAGATACATTTTTATTGCCAGAATGGATGGCAAATTTTTCCTAAACGACACCGGAGAAATAAAGGGACCATTTGAGGAGATATCTCAATTCAGACCTTCGGGAAACTGGAAAATCGGAAATTTTCTAACTCAATAAATCAGAACCTGTAGCTGAAAGCCAGAACTGGCAACAAAACAGAAAATTTTAGAATTCGATTGAGAGAACACATTACAAAAAAAATTGAAATTATTCCTTAAATATAATAAAAAAAGAGGAAAACTAACACTTCTGTTAATTGTCCTCTTTTAGTGGAGAATAAGGGAGTCGAACCCTTGACCCCCTGCTTGCAAAGCAGGTGCTCTAGCCAACTGAGCTAATTCCCCGGCTGAGTGAGTGCAAAGATAACATATAAATGCAAAAGAAAAAGAGACACAGTCTCAAATTTGTCAGATTTTACAAAAAATAAACTTGTTTATTTTTTTTCAAATCTGATAAATTTAAATGAATGCCTTCGCATTCATTTTTCTTTTGCTCCCATGTAGCTTTGCCGAACGGGAGGGGATTCAATGCGTCTCCAAGCGAAGCGCTGCATTAATTCCCGGAACGGGAGGGGATTCAATGCTTAGCGAAGAAAGCGACCGAAGTGAGCTTTTCTGAGCTTAGCGTTAATTCCCGAATTTATAAGAACTTAAAAAGTAGTCCCGAGCGGAGTTGAACCGCTGACCCCTACATTATCAGTGTAGTGCTCTAACCAACTGAGCTACGGGACTATATCAAATTAAATGATAGCATAATAAAGAGTAAAAGGAAGAGAAAAAAACTTCCTAGTTAGAAACAGCTCCAAAAAGGAGGTGTTCCAGCCACACCTTCCGGTACGGCTACCTTGTTACGACTTAGCCCCAGTTACCAATTTTGCCCTAGGTCGCTCCTTGCGGTCACGAACTTCAGGCACCCTCGGCTTCCATGGCTTGACGGGCGGTGTGTACAAGGCCCGGGAACGTATTCACCGCGCCATGGCTGATGCGCGATTACTAGCGAATCCAACTTCACGGAGTCGAGTTGCAGACTCCGATCCGAACTGAGACAGGCTTTCGAGATTCGCATCCCATCGCTGGGTAGCTCCCCTCTGTACCTGCCATTGTAACACGTGTGTCGCCCCGGACGTAAGGGCCGTGCTGATTTG
>JAJFVD010000015.1 GCA_021371955.1 Bacteroidales bacterium | reverse complement strand
CAGAATATCTTAACAAATTATATATGAAACTAAAAGTTTTCTTAGTGTCGCTATTGGCATTTTCTTTTACTCAGATGCCGGCTCAGGATAAAATGCTGGATTTCTTGAAAGGAGAATTGAAAAGCCAGATGACGACCCTTCAAAAAGGCGAATATCCTCCCTATTACATGAACTACAGAGTAATAGACAACTATTCCAGAATAATCCGCTCTTCCATGGGAGCAACAAATACTGTTGAGGAAGACAGGCAGTTGCTTTTTATTCCTCAGATAAGAATTGGCTCTCCGGAGTTTGATAATTTTCATGAAGCTCAAAACGGAGTTGGTGTAAGCAGGTTTGCGGGACCACCTACTATTTTGCTTCCCAGGGATTTGCAAAACGGCCTTGATGCACTCAGGGACATTATGAGAGAAGAGGTAAACAACCGTTATAAATTTGCTCTCAGCAGTCTTGAAAGGGCCAAGGCAAAAAAAGGCGTTCAGGTAGAGAATCAGGATAAATCCATAGACTTTACAAAGGCTAAGGCAGAAAAATATTTTGAGCCAGCTCTCAAAGAGGACAAAATAGCTCTGGATACTAAGGTTTGGCAGGACAAACTCAATAAGTACAGCGCATTGTTTGCAGAAAATAAAGATATCATTGGAGCAAACATCACATTGACCTACAAGATTTGGAGAAAATATTTTGTTTCAACCGAAGGGGCGGAAATTGCAGAGAACAGAGTATACATACTTCTTAGCGTAAGAGGAACCACCATGGCCGATGACGGAATGGAGCTGCCTCTGCATAACAGCTATTTTGCCTATTCTCTTGACGAACTTCCATCGGAAGCTCAAATAACTAAGGATATCAAAACGATGTCTTCAAAATTGTCTAAGCTAAGAGTTGCTCCTTTGGTTCAGCCATACACAGGACCCGCTCTTTTATCAGGATCGGCAAGTGGCGTATTCTTTCACGAAATTTTTGGCCACAGGGTAGAGGGTCAGAAGATGAAAAGCGACAGCGACGGACAGACATTTAAAAACATGGTGGGAGAGAGTGTTCTTCCGGCCAGCATCAGCGTATACTGTGACCCAACAATGAAAAAATATCACGGCAACGCTTTGAACGGATATTATATTTTTGACGACCAGGGAGTGAGAGGAGAAAGAGTCGAAGTTGTAAAGGACGGCATACTTAAGAATTTCCTTATGACTCGTACAGGATTGGACGGATTCCCAAAATCAAATGGTCACTCAAGGGCAGAATTTGAGTACGACCCTACATCCCGTCAGTCAAACCTCATAGTTGAGACAAATGCATATAAAACAGATGCGGAGTTAAGAAAACTGCTCATAGACGAGGCTAAGAAACAGGGAAAAGAATATGGATATTTCTTTAAGGCCGTTACAGGCGGTTTCACACAAACAGGCCGTACCGGAGCAAACTCGTTTAATGTTACACCTCTTGAGGTTTACAAAATATATGTAGACGGGCGTGAAGACGAACTGGTAAGAGGCGTAGATATGATAGGCACTCCTCTTTCGATGTTTTCAAACATTGAATATGCAGGCGGTGAATTTGAAATTTTTACCGGAACCTGCGGCGCGTCTTCGGGAAATGTACCAGTAACAGCAATCTCGCCTACTATTCTTGTAAATAAGGTGGAGCTGCAAAAGAAAGCAAAACCAACAGTAACACCGGCTCTTTTGCCTCGTCCGTAATTCTTAAACAAACGAAAAAACAATTAGAGAAATGAGATACATATATACTTTAATTATTGCCCAGCTACTTATAGTATGCTCCCTGTTTGGTCAGAAAAACGAAAGTGTTCTGTTCAAGGCCATGCAGGACGAAATGCTTCGCAGTAAAAACGAACTTGTTCTGCCCGCTTCGCCCAAACCTTTTTTTGTAGCCTATACAGTTGGCGAAAATCAATATATCTCCGTAAGCAGCTCATTGGGAGTAATTCTGTCTTCAAAGGAGAGCTCAAAGGAGAGAGTTCATTCTGTAAACATGTATGTGGGAGACAATAAGTTTTCCAGTGATTATTCATATAGCGGCAATGGTGTTGTCTCTCCAAGTTTTACTTCAAGAGACGACAATTACGACCAACTAAGGAGGAATTTCTGGCAAACATCGGATGTTGCCTACAAATTTGCTGTTGAGGTTTATAACTCAAAGAAAAATAACATTAAAACTGCAAATCTCACAGAAGAGGAAAAGGCTTTGCCCGATATGCTTCCTTTGAAAAAGGTCGAAGTATATACCTCCGAAGCTCCTGCTTTTAATGTAAACAAAACTGCATACGAAGATTTGTCAAAATTATTGTCAAAAGAGTTTGCAAAGTATCCCCAGATTGCTGATTCCAGAGTGGAGATAGACGGTGTGGAAACAATCTATTACTATCAGTCTACAGAAGGAACAAAGGTAAAAGAGCCTGCCACTTATGTCTGCATCACTTTAAAGGGAAAAGTAAGAAACATTAAGGGGCAGATTATTGAGGACAGAGAGATTATTTATGCCCCTACATTTGAGAAATTGCCATCTGCAGAGACGCTTGTCGCAAGAGTGAATAAGTTTTCCGCAAAACTTGTTTCTCTCCAGAGTGCTCAAAGTATGAGCGAATATTATCTGGGCCCTGTTCTTTTTGAAGATGACGCTGTTGCCACAATTCTTTCCGAGAACCTTGTTTCTCCGTCCGGAATAATATCTTTCAGAAAACCGGTTCAGGTTATGGCTACAGTTTCGAGGGTAGAGAATGTTTCCGGTCAAAAAGAGATTAAACCGCTGGAAGAGAGGATTAACAAAAAGGTTGTAGACAGCAGGTTAAGTGTAACAAACAGAACTGACCTCACCGATTTTAACGGGATGTCTCTTTTGGGAAGTTACAATATTGATGCTCAGGGAGTGACTCCGGTTAAAGAGGTTAAATTAATTGAAAACGGAATTTTGAAAACACTTCTCAGCAGTCGTATCCCAACTAAGAAAATTTCCGAATCGACAGGAAGTATGAGATTTGGTGTAAGGCCAAGAGGCATAATTGTAAATGTTACTCCCGGAACTCTGGTTGTGAACTCCAATAACGGAAGTTCAAGAGAAGAGCTTAAGGCAGAGCTTATTAAGGCAGCAATTGAGGAAGGATTGGATTATGCTTTTATTGTAAGGAATATTGCAAAAGAAACCAATCAGTATGTATACAAAGTGTCTGTAAAAGACGGTTCTGAAACTTTGATTACCGGTTCCGAAATCACTGCCGTACCATTTACCAAACTGAAAAGAGTACTGGGAGTGAGCAAAGAACAGGAGGCCGCAAACTACCTTTACCGCGATGCAGTTCCTACATCAATAATTTATCCAAAGGCAATCCTTATTGAGGATATAGAAATAAACAAAAAACCACTTAGTGTCCAAAAAGAGTCGCCACTCATTTCCAAATAGATTAAGCAACTAACCCCTGCTAAGTCTAACCCCTTATCATTTCTGTCTGGGAATGAGTTTGAGCGGCTTAAATGGTCCGGAAGCCTGCAATTTGCAGGCTTCCTTTTTTTTGTAACTTTGGTTGTCAAAAATTGCGCAAAATGAAAAACGACAGCGATCTTGTTAAAGTTTTTACCGGCAGCGAAGTTTCCGGTATTCTGCTTAAAGCCGAATTGGAAGATATTGGAATTCCCACATTGATTAAAAATGATTTTCAAACAGGAATATCTGCAGGGTTTGCAGGAGGAATACCTTATATGATTGACCTTTATATTAATGAGTCGGACCGTAAAAAGGCAGATCCTGTTATTAAAGAGTTTAAGCAGAATAATCAGTAATCATTTAATCGACATCTTAAATAGAGTATACTCTGCCTGTGCACCTCTGAATAATTATTATATTTGCAGGTTAATTGAATATAAGTAAACAGTTTTTTATATGTACAGGACACACACTTGCGGAGAGTTACGCATAAACAATGTAGGAGAGCAGGTTACGCTTGCCGGATGGGTTCAGAGAATACGTAAAATGGGAGGGATGAGTTTCATCGATTTGAGGGACCGTTACGGAATCACCCAGCTTGTTGTTAACGAAGGCGATTTAAATACTGTTGCAGAAAAGCTTGGCCGGGAGTTTGTTATTCAGGTTAAGGGAATTGTAGCCGAGAGAAGCAGCAAGAACGGAAAACTTCCAACAGGTGATGTGGAAATTAAGCTTTTGGAAATAAATGTTCTTAATTCTTCACTTACTCCTCCGTTTACAATCGAAGACGAATCAGACGGCGGAGAAGAGATTCGTGCAAAATACCGCTACATTGACCTTCGCCGGAATCCTCTTAAGAAAGCATTGGAACTGAGGCACAAAATGGCTCAGGAGGTACGTAAATATCTGGATGGGATAGGGTTTATGGAAATAGAGACACCTGTACTCATCAAATCTACACCGGAGGGAGCGCGTGACTTCGTTGTCCCTTCAAGAATGAACCCCGGAGAATTTTATGCACTGCCTCAAAGTCCACAACAGCTCAAACAACTTTTAATGGTGGCAGGCTACGACCGCTACTTCCAGATTGTTCGCTGTTTCCGCGATGAGGACCTTCGTGCCGACCGTCAGCCGGAATTTACCCAAATCGACTGCGAAATGTCTTTTGTGGAAAGAGAAGATATACTCACCACTTTCGAGGGGATGATTAAGGCTCTCTTTAAAAATATATTAGGCAGGGATTTTAACGAGCAGTTTCCTCGTATGTCCTATGCCGATGCAATGAAATATTACGGTTCGGATAAACCGGATATCCGCTTTGGCATGAGAATGGCAGAAATTAAACATCTTGTTGGAGGGAAGGATTTTGCGGTATTTGATTCTGCAGAATATGTTGGCGCAATTTGTGTTGACGGAGCTGCCTCATACACCCGCAAACAGCTTGACGAGATAACCGAGTGGGTTAAGCGTCCGCAGGTGGGTGCAAAAGGACTTGTATATATCCGCATTGCAGAGGACGGAATAAAATCTTCCGTTGATAAATTTTATACTCCTGCCGAACTCCAAACCATTGCCAGCGCCGTTAATGCAAAAACCGGCGACCTTATACTCATTCTTGCCGGAGACAGGAAAAAGACTCAGGAAGCTTTGGGAACACTCAGGATTGAGATGGGAAACAGGCTTGGTTTGCGCGATAACGCAAATTATGCTCCGCTTTGGGTTTATGATTTTCCTTTGCTCGAATGGGACGAGGAGACTCAGCGTTTTTATGCAATGCACCACCCGTTTACTTCACCTAAGCCGGAGGACCTTGATAAGTTTTACAGTTCAAACAAAGATGATGTTGCAGCTGTTGCAGCAAACGCGTACGACTTTGTGCTTAACGGAACAGAAATTGGCGGCGGTTCTATAAGGATTCATGACTCTGCTGTTCAGAAAAGGATGTTCGAAGTATTGGGATTTTCTTCCGAAGAGGCCGATTACAAATTCGGATTTATGATAAATGCGTTTAAATATGGTGCGCCGCCACACGGTGGAATTGCTTTTGGGTTTGACCGTTTCTGCGCCCTTTTCGGAGGTCAGGAAACAATCCGCGACTACATTGCTTTCCCTAAGAACAACGCTGGCCGTGACGTGATGCTTGATGCTCCTTCTCAGATAGACGGTTCTCAGATGGACGAACTCTTTTTAAAAAGCACTGTAAAAAAATAGATTTTTACACAAAAAATTAGAAATGAACATTCAGCAACTGGAATATATTGTAGCAGTGGACCGCTACCGGCATTTTGCCAAAGCGGCAAAGTCGTGCGGGGTTTCTCAGCCCACACTCTCTATGATGATTCAGAAGCTGGAAGAAGAGCTGGGGCTGGAGATATTTGACAGGTCTAAAAGTCCTGTGTCCACAAACCAGTCCGGAGAAATGATAGTAAACCAGGCAAGAGTTGTGCTGTATAATATCCGGCAGCTCCGGGAAATGGCAGACTCAACCAAAGAAAGTATTCTGGGCGACCTTGAAATGTCCATTATACCTACTGTTGCTCCATATTTGCTTCCAAGGCTTTTCGGAGAATTTAAAAGGAATCTTCCATCTCTACGTTGCAGGGTCTCGGAAATGAAAACATCCACTGTAATAGAAAAGCTTAAGAGTGCAGAAATTGACCTGGCAATTGTTGCAACTCCGCTTGACGATCCGGAAATTCTTGAAGTCCCGCTTTATTATGAACGTTTTCTTGCGTATATTTCACCCGGAGACGAGCTCTATTCACGCGTAGAATTGAATGTTGAAGAAATTAATTACGACAGAATGTGGATACTTGAGGAAGGGCATTGTTTCCGCGACCAGATATTCAACATTTGCAACAGGGCTCATAACAGCTTTCAGCAGTACGAGGCTGGCAGTATTGAAACGCTTATTAAGGTTGTTGACGAGAACGGAGGGTTTACGATATTCCCCGAACTTCATCTTCCTTCGCTCACTCCGGCTCAGCAAAAACATGTGAGGCCGTTCAGGGGCGAGGAGCCAAGAAGGGAAATCTCTCTCGTTTTCCGGCAGGACTTTATAAAGGAGAAACTGCTTAATGTAATAGTCTCATCAATCAAAAGCATAATTCCGCAAAGCATGCTGGACCCAAGACTCTCAAAGATGAGGGTGAAACTTTAGAAAATTAAACACACACGCAAATGGGCTTACTTATATTTTATCTTTGTCTTGCCCTCGCAATATCGTTTATATGTTCGGTAATGGAGGCCGTCCTTCTTTCTGTGCCAATGTCCTTTGTAAACATAAAGGAGGCTCAGGGACATAAATCGGCCCTGGTATTAAAAAGACTAAAACAAAGAATAGACAGGCCAATTTCTGCAATTCTCACTCTAAACACAGTGGCACATACAGTTGGAGCTGCCGGAGTTGGTGCTCAGGCTGTTGTGATTTTCGGAGAGGCATATTTTGGTTTGATATCTGCTGTTCTAACTCTTCTTATCTTAATTTTTTCAGAAATTCTTCCAAAATCAATCGGGGCTCACTTCTGGAAAGCTCTTGCAATGAGCTCCGGAAGAATAATTCAGGTGATGGTTTATGTCACATACCCGTTTGTAATAATATCGGAAATTTTAACAAGAATTATTGCAAAACAATCTAAAGAAGAGGCATCTGTGAGCAGGGAAGAGATTTCGGCAATGGTAGATATTGGAACAGAGGAGGGTACATTTGCATCTACAGAAAATAAGATTATCCAGAATTTGATAAAGTTGAGGAGTGTGCGTGCAGAAGATGTAATGACTCCAAGGGTTGTTGTTGCAACTGCATCCGAGGACATTACTCTTGAGGAATTTTATAAAAATAAGGCATACCTTCATTTCTCAAGAATTCCGGTCTATACATCCAATAGCGAAAATATAACAGGATTCGTATACAGGCAGGAGGTGCTTGAAAATCTTGCAAATGACAATTTCGGGATTAGGTTGTCGGAGATAAAAAAACCAATGGTTGTTGTCCCAAATCATCAGCCCCTCACAGTATTATGGGAGATGCTGCTTTCTGAAAAAGCGCATATTGCTTTAATCGTTGACGAATATGGCGGTTTTGAGGGCATTGTAACTCTCGAAGATATTATAGAAACCATTATGGGTATCGAAATAATGGACGAAAGGGACGTAGTTGCCGATATGCAGCAATATGCCCGCGAACGCTGGAAAGAGAGGGTTGAAAAGTACAAACATCTTTAACTTAATAAAAAACGACTTCCATAAGAAGTCGTTTTTTATTAGCGTGATAGCAAGCTTGTTGCAGCAATGAGCTTCATCAGCTATTCAAGAACTTTAATAAGATTGCTGGCCAGCTTCATGAAGGCAACACTATCCGGTTTGTCCGACAATGCAACCGGCTCTCCAATGTCACCACTTTCGCGAATGCTTTGAACTATGGGAATCTGGCCAAGCAGAGGAATGCCAAATTTCTCTGCCATACGCTTCCCGCCTTCTTTGCCAAATATATAGTACTTATTGTCAGGAAGCTCTTCCGGAGTAAACCATGCCATGTTTTCCACAAGACCAAGAACAGGTTTGTTGATGTCTTTCTGGCGGAACATATTTACGCCTTTCTCTACATCGGCCAAAGCTACTGCCTGAGGTGTGCTCACAATAATTGCTCCCGAAAGAGGGATGTCGTGCACAAGTGAAATATGTATATCGCCTGTTCCCGGAGGAAGGTCAATGAGAAGGAAATCGAGTTCACCCCACTTAACCTGAAGAATCATCTGCTTTAGAGCATTGCTCGCCATAGGCCCTCTCCAGATGAGAGGCTGCGAGGGGCCTGCAAAATATCCGATGGACATCCATTTTACCCCATATTTCTCAATAGGGATAATCATATCCTTTCCGCTCGAATCGTCTACCAGCGGTTTTTCATATTCCGTTGCTGTCATCTTGGGAACAGAGGGTCCGTAAACATCGGCATCGGTAAGACCCACTCTGTATCCCGCTCTGGCTAAGGCAACGGCCAGATTAACGGCAACAGTGGATTTCCCGACTCCCCCTTTGCCCGAAGCAATGGCGATAATGTGACCGACATTCGCAAGAGCGTCATGGCCGAGTTCCATGTTGAGTCTCTTTTCAACCTTCCTCTCCCTCACAAGTTCCATTATTGATATTTTGAAATCTTCGCCCGGAAATGCATTCCTTATAGCTTCTTCGCAACTCTTCTTAATTGAAGACGAAAAAGGGTCCGGCGAAGGAAAAACCAGCTTAAATCTCACCTTCCCATCCTCAACCTTAATGTCTTCAACTATTCCCAGTGACACCACATCTTTCTCTCTCACCGGATGCATAACACCCATAAGCGCAGCTTCAATTCTGTTTTTATCCATATTTTTCCTGATTAATTTACACTTGAGTATTTACGACCCCAAAGTGCGATTAAAATAATATTCAATGATTATTAACAACAAAGATACCGGTTTTTTGTTGACCGGCGGCGAGTTGTGTTTCTTTTTGACATCAATACATTGCCAACTAATTGATGAGGGCTTGTGCGTCCTCGCTCGCTTTGCTCGTTCCGGCCGAATCGCCCTCATCAATTAGTTGACAATGTAAAAAATTGTTCAGAAATATTGCAACTCGCCGCCGGAGACTGTCCCGCCCTGAAACAGGTTGGCTTATTTTGCCTCCCAAATGGGGCAAGATAGGTGCTCCTTTGTCGCAGGTCCACGCCTTTGGCGGAAAAGATTTGCTGGCGCACGGATTAAAAACTGCGGCAGATCGTCCGGCGTTAATTATCACATTGTCAAGCTGTTGCTAAAAACAATAAGATTGTATATCTGTTTGTTTTTAGAAACAGCTTGTTCTACAATTAATTACCAAAAATTATGGTGCAGAATGCCCTGTCTGGAAAAACAAGGAGCGCAGGTTTTCCTGCGCTCCCGGCGTATGTTTTACAATAGACGCTTTAAAATCTATTTAGCAATAGTCATCTCTTTCAGCAAATATCCTGCGCCGCCGAATTTGTCCATAATGAACAATGTATAGCGAATATCAACGCTGATTGTGCGCTGGAGTGACGGTTCGAAAATGATGTCGCCGCTCATTGCTTCCCAGTTGCCATCGAATGCAGTTCCAATAAGTTCACCTTTGGCATTGAGAACAGGGCTTCCTGAATTACCGCCCGTAATATCGTTGTTGGTAAGGAATGCAACAGGCATTTCACCGTTTTTCATTGCATACTGGCCATAATCCTTTGCCTTGTACAGCTCTTTGAGTTTTGCAGGGACAACGAATTCCCAGTTATTTGGGTCTTCTTTCTCCATAACACCTTTAAGGGTAGTAACATGTTCGAATAAAACTGCATCTTTCGGAGAGTAGTTAAGAACTTGTCCGTAGCTGAGCCTCATAGTTGAGTTTGCGTCCGGATACATTGCCTGTCCCTTTTTCATTTCAAGCAAACCTGCGATATAGGCTTTCTGACCTTTGGCAAGAGTAGTACCAACGGCCTGTAATTCTCCGAAAGTTTTTCCCATAACCACGTTGATTGATTTTGCAGCAGCAAGTGCAGGATCGGAAAGGAGAGCATCGATGTTGCCATTCAGGGCAGCCTTAAACTTCTCCTGAGAAACGAAAACAGAATTTTCGAAAATGAAGTCAACATAAGCGTCGATATTTCCTCCGAACTGGGTATCTATTGTTTTAAATACATCCGGACGATCAGCCGCTTTCACCTTGTCGCGATACACATTAAGAAGGGCTTTTGCCACCTTTTTGTCTGTTGCAGGAGAATAATCCTTGTAGAAAGATTCAGTTCTCCTCTTCGCCATTGCAAGAGTTTGTTTGGCTCTGTCTGTTTCGCCTTTGGAAATAGCATCGGCATAGGCCGCGAAAGCACTTGCCACTGAGAATACCTCAATATTGTTCAGTGCTTCGCGCGTGTACGAGCTGAGGGTTAGTGCCTCTGCTCTTTTAGCAATTGAAGAGTTGATATCGTTGAGGGCGGTTCCGTATTTTTCAATGCGGGCCTTGTCTTCGTTAACCCATTTGGTGAAAGTTCTCTCTTCTTCTGCACGACGCTCCTGAACTCCAAGTTTTGCAAAAGTTTCGTTCATGCCAATAGCCTTTTTCCAGAAGTTTGAAGATCCCGAATATTTGCTCGCATACTGAAGACGAATCTTAGGGTCGGCAACCATATCTTTCATAAGCACATCCTGACGGATACCTCTTACGTAGATTGAGATGGAATTGGTTATATCGCTCATCTCCTTAACCTCGGCAGAAGTCATAAAACGGTTTGTTCTTCCGGGATAACCGATAATCATGGCAAAATCTTTTTGCTCAACACCTTTTAAAGAGATTGTAAGATGTTTTTTAGGCTGATAAGGTATGTTGTCCTTTGAGTAGTCGGCAGGGTTATTGTCTTTATCTGCATACACGCGGAACATTGAAAAGTCACCGGTATGGCGCGGCCACATCCAGTTGTCGGTATCTGCTCCGAATTTGCCGATTGATGAAGGGGGAGCTCCTACAAAACGGATATCGGTGTAGGTTTTTGTAATCATCATTAAGTATGTGTTTCCGCCAAAAAATGAAGCAACTCTTCCTTTAAGGAATTTATTGCCGGCAATAGCCTTAGCAATAAGTTCATCTGAAACAGCAGCAAGTGCTTTTGCACTTTCTTCCGGAGTGCTTGCTTTTGCAACTGCATTTTCCACATCTTTGGTCACATCAATTATGTTCTCAAGGAATGTAACTGTGAGGCCCGGAGAAGGAAGCTCCTGTTCGCGGTTCATTGCCCAATAGCCATCCTGAAGATAGTCGTGCTCGACAGTGCTTAGTTTTTGGATTGAACCATAACCGCAATGGTGGTTTGTTAGTAAAAGACCCTCTTTGGAGATTATTTCTCCTGTACAGCCACCGCCAAAACTTATTACGGCATCTTTGAGGCTGGAATTGTTTATGTCGTATATATCTTTAGCAGTGAGCTTAAAGCCAAGTTCCGACATTTTCTTGCTGTTTAGCTTCTCTATCAGCGGCAGAAGCCACATGCCTTCGTCCCCTCTGAGCGGGCTAAAAGAGAGGAGTATGGCACCCAAAATTAAAAGACTGATTTTTTTCATTTAGATGTTATAAAATAATTAGTTAGTGTGATTTGTGACAAAGATATATTTTTATTTGTACATTTATTCATTCAAAAGGGGCAAAAAACATGGCTCTACCTCTTAAAATAGTTATCGTTACAGATAAATTCAAGGGAAGTCTCAAATCTTCTGAGGCTGCCGAAATCATTAGTGAAGGTCTGCGGGAAGGATTCGGGCGTGAGCTTGAAATTAAAGTTATACCTATTGCCGACGGAGGTGAAGGTTTTCTGGATACAATCTCAGGAGCCGTTGTTTGTGATGAAATAAAAACAACGGTTTTCGACCCGTTGGGAAGGAAAATAAACAGCAGCCTGCTCATGTCCGAAGGCAGGGCCATTATCGAAATGGCAAAGGCTTCCGGTTTGCAGCTACTTAATCCAAAGGAATACAATCCGCTTAAAACCACCTCTTTCGGTTTAGGCGAGCTAATCGGAACCGCTCTTAAAGAAGAGGCAAAAGAGATTTTAATAGGTATAGGAGGAAGTGCAACGAACGATTGCGGAACAGGTATGCTTCAGGCTCTGGGATACCGGTTTCTTGACTGCAAAGGAAAGAAAATAGGTTCCGGCCCGGGAGAGTTTATGAGCGGATCATTACTCAGTTCCATTTGTACAATTGACGATTCTCAGATGAATCCGGCTCTGCACAAAAAGAAAATTACAGTTGCATGTGACGTTACCAATCCTCTCATTGGCCCTGAGGGAGCAACTTATGTATACGGGCCTCAGAAAGGAGCTACAAAACAGCAATTGGAAGAGTTAGAGGAGGGTGCAAGAAATTTTTCAGCCGTAACAGAGAAACATCTTGGGTTTAGCAGCAGTTTTTTATGTGACTCCCAAAATTATATAGGATTTGATTTGTCCGATTTCCCGGGAGTTGGAGCTGCCGGCGGAGTGGGGTTTGCGCTTAAAAGCTTTCTTAATGCAGACCTTTTACAGGGCTGGAGAGTAACAACAGAACTTACACATGCCGAAAAGGCAATTGCGCAAGCAGATCTTGTAATCACGGGAGAAGGAAGGCTTGATGCACAGAGTCTCTCAGGCAAGCTCATAAGTGGAATCTCACATATTGCCATGCACTATAAAAAACCATTATGGATATTCTGCGGAGAAAACACTCTTAACGAAGAACAGGAAAAAAAGATTATTTTTGATAAAATATTTACAATTTCAAAAGAAACTAAAAATTTAAATGATTCTATATCAAAGGCCAAGGGGATTTTGAGAAAAATTTCTGTCTCAGCTGCAACTTTTCTGAACGGATTGCAGTCTAACAGACAAACCTTTTAAACAAAACAAAATTATGGAAGCAATTCTTGGGATTTTAGTCCCCTTTACAACAGCAGTTTTAATCATTGCAATAATTTATCTGGCAAAGTATTTCAAGGAGAAATCGAGAAATGAGCTCATTGCAAAGGCTATTGAGCACGGAAAGGATATTTCTCCGGATCTTTTCAAAAGCAATGACAGGCCCAGAAAACAATCGGATCCCCTCACAAGTGCGCTGGTATCAATTGGAGTAGGTATCGGATTATTCGGAGCTCTTTACTTTTTCTTTGAAGGATTTAAATTTGCAGCATTCGGCCTCATTCCCCTGTTCATTGGTATAGGACAACTGGTTGCCTATTTTGTAAACAAGAAAAATAAAACACAAGACTAACTGTGAACAGAGCCGCTTTTGAAAAAGAGGTGATAAACAATCAGGAACCGCTGCGGCGGTTCCTTTTAAACCTTTGTGGCGGCGATGGTGCTTTAAGTGACGATATAGCTCAGGAGGCATTTATTAAAGCCTACTTGAATATCAACTCATTCAACGGGTTGTCTAAATTTTCAACATGGCTCTTCCGGATAGCGTATAACTGTTATTGCGACAACAAAAGAGCATCTCAGAGATTCTCCACTGTTGAAATAAATGACAGAGTGCACATGGCAGGTGAAAGTTCCGATTCCAGATATAAAAACCAGGAACTCTATATGGCTCTGGCGCAACTGGGAGAGAAGGAGAGATCGGCAATTCTTCTCTTTTACATGGAAGATAAAAGTATAAAAGAGATATCAACAATAACGGGAACACCGGAGAACACGATAAAATCCCACCTTTCCAGAGCCCGTTTAAATTTGTCAAACCATCTAAAAACTATCGGTTATGAAAGATGATAATATAAAACAATTCTTTACAGAGCATAAGCAGGAAATTCCCGATGAGGGATTCAGCAACAGACTCTTTGCTGCGCTTGATTGTTTACCCGAACCCAAACCGAGAGTGGACAGGTCGAGAATGATTACTGCAATTTTTGCAGCAGTGGGATTTATAATGTTTGCAGTGCTTGGCGGTTACTCCATACTTATAGAGGGTCTCAGCTCAATGGGCGGAATTTTTGTAAATTACAAATCGGCAACCCCGGAAATTATTACTGCTATGATATTCACCTTCTGTGCCTTGTTTGCTCTTGGAAGATTTGCAGTAAAGGATAACCAGTAGAGCCCGGAAAACTCAGAATAAAACCGGATCTTCCAGCAATTTGTATGACATTCTGTGATACTTGCACGGTCCGTACAGCTTTATGGCCTCTCTATGCTTTTTTGTAGGGTAGGCCATATTTCTTTCCCAGCCATACTGTGGAAATTCAGCTGCTATTTTTTTCATGTATTCGTCCCGGTGGGTCTTGGCAAGAACAGATGCTGCCGCAATAGATGCAAATCGTCCGTCTCCCTTTACGAAACATTCATGAGGGATATCCTTATATTTAATAAACCTGTTTCCGTCTACAAGTATATACTGAGGCAATACAGACAAAGAGTCCAGAGCAAGATGCATTCCTTTTATTGAGGCTTTAAGAATATTAATCTTATCTATCTCCGGGGCATCCACGGCTGCAACGCTCCATGCCACAGCCTCTCTTTCTATAATTTCCCGGAGCAAGTCTCTATCTTTTTCTTTAAGCTGTTTTGAGTCATTAAGAAGCGGATGAAAAAAATCCTCGGGAAGAATGACGGCTGCTGCATAAACAGGGCCTGCAAGACAACCCCTTCCGGCTTCGTCGCAACCAGCTTCAATTCTGTTTTTTTCGTAATATGGCAATAGACTTGGAAAGGCCGGCATATATCTGAAATTTACCGGCAATTTAGCGAATGTGTCAATATTTTGAAATTTTATCCTTTAAAATTCCAATAAGAGTATTTTTACTTTCGATAGATGCTTTATATTCACTGTTCGCGCAGTCAATTTCTGCCTTGAGCAGTTCCCGCTGCATTTCCGATTCTGAAAGTAATTTTTGAAGACTCTCTATGCGGGAGTCTTTTTCAGCAATCTGGTCAAGAAAACTTTGGGATAGATTTTCGAAAAGCAGGTTCTCCGCCGGAATACTCAAAACTCTTGATATATCATTGAGACGCGGATTGATGAGGGCAGTCTTTCCTCCCTCTATTTTTCTGTATCCATTGAGTGAAATTCCCAGAATCTGGGCCATATACTCCTGAGAATACCCCAGATCTCGTCTCCTTTTTCGAATGGTTTCCCTTATCCTGTCTGTATTCATCAACACAAATATAAGCCTAAGTTCACTTGGGTATGGACAATCAGAGGTGGTTACAATACACACAAAAAGTGTGTATATGAATTAAAATAAAATATAGTATTGTCAAAATAAAATTTAGAAATGGATAAATCGACACAATGAGTGTATTATGAGTCAAAAGAGACATTATTTTTGCAAAAAAAAAGATGAGAAAGGACTTTTTGGAATTTATTTATCTGCTGCTGGAAGAGAAGAAACTTTTCCTTAATCCGGAATTCGACCGATATGATATTTGTTCGTTTTTTTACAACGGAGTATTTCCCGGAGAAAAAATTGTTTTTGAGGAATACGGATGCTCCGTTGACACTCTTATTTCCCTCTTTAGGGTGCAGCACGCAAGAAAGTTGTTGCAAGAGGGTTTTTGCTATGAAAAAATATGGAAATACAGCGGATTCAAATCAAAAAGGGTTATGATCAAAGCTATTTACCATGTTGTTGTATGAAAAAAAAATATTAAATTTGAGTTTTCTACACCAGAAAAAAACAACTAACAAATAATCAGGTAATTAATATGAAAGTTTATCCTACCCAAAACATTCGAAATATTGTCCTGCTTGGAGGCACGAAGTCCGGCAAAACAACGCTGGTAGAGACAATGATGTTTGAAGGCAAAGTAATTGATCGCCGGGGAACCGTTGAGGCGAAAACAACTGTCAGCGACAATGCCGAAATTGAACAAATTTATCAACGCTCTATTTATCCGACTCTGCTTTACACAGAGTTTATGGATAATAAACTTAATATAATTGATACTCCCGGTTCCGATGACTTCATCGGGGGAGTAATATCTGCCTTCAAGGTTGCAGATACTGGTGTAATGATTGTGAATGCGCAGCAGGGAGTTGAGGTGGGTACCGAAATCTTTGCGCGTTATGCCGAAAAATTTAAAAAACCGTTGATTCTTGCAATCAATCAGCTCGATCACGAAAAAGCAAACTGGGATTCTGCACTCGATTCTGTTAAACAGACTTTTGGCAAGAAAGTAGTTGTTATTCAATATCCTGTTGAAACAGGGCCTAACTTCAATTCTTTTATAGATGTTCTTAAAATGAAGATGTATGTCTTCAAGGACGAAAACGGAACAAGAGAGGAACATGAAATTCCTGCAAATCATAAAGATGAGGCAAGCGAACTGCATCAGATACTTGCAGAAGTTGCAGCAGAAAATGACGAGTCACTCATGGAGCTCTTTTTTGACAAAGGAGTTCTTTCGGAAGAGGAAATCCGCGTAGGGCTCAGAATCGGACTTGCAAAATCTGAGGTTTTTCCACTTTTCTGCCTTTCCGGCAAAAAAGACATGGGTGTTAAGAGACTTATGGAGTTCATAATAAATGTTGCTCCTGCTCCTGACAAAACAATTCAGAAACTTAAGGACGGAACTGTGGTTCCTTGCGATTCTTCAGCCCAGCCGTCAATTTTTATATACAAAACATCCGTTGAACCCCACCTGGGCGACGTATCCTTCTTTAGGGTAATGTCGGGAAAAATTGTTGAAGGTTGCGATCTTGTAAATCCGGAAAACGGAGCAAAAGAGAGACTTACTGCAATTTATGCCGTAGCCGGTAAGAAAAAAGAAAAACTTACAGAAATGGTTGCCGGCGATATAGGATGTACAGTTAAGCTTAAAACTGTTAAAACAAATCAGACTCTTAACGGAGGCAACAAAGAGTGGGTTTTCGAACCCATGGTTTTCCCTCCTTCTAAATACAGAACAGCAATTAAGGCCAAGGTTGAGAAAGACGAAGAGAAACTCGGAGAAATTCTTAACAAGGCACATGCCGAAGACCCTACAATTGTTATTGAGTATTCAAAAGAGCTCAAACAAACAATCCTCAGCGGACAGGGTGAGCACCACATCAACATTTTGAAGTGGCACCTCACAAATACCCATAAAATTGAGGTAGATCTTTTCCCGCCTAAGATTCCATACAGGGAAACAATTACCAAAGTAGCTCTTGCAGACTATCGTCACAGAAAACAATCCGGCGGAGCAGGTCAGTTCGGAGAGGTTCACATTCTCATCGAACCGGTTGTTGAAGGCGTTGCTGCAAACAACAGGTTTAAAGTTGAAGGCAAGGAGCTTGTTCTTAACCTTAAGAGCAAGGAAGAATACAAAATGGACTGGGGTGGCAAGCTTGAATACTACAACTGTATTGTGGGCGGCGCTATTGATGCCCGTTTTATGCCGGCAATCCTTAAAGGTATAATGGAAAAGATGGAAGAGGGCCCTCTCACTGGTTCATACGCTCGTGATATCCGTGTATTCGTTTATGACGGCAAGATGCACCCGGTTGACTCAAACGAAATCTCTTTCAAACTTGCAGGACGTAATGCGTTCAAAGAGGCCTTCAAAAAAGCGGGCCCGAAAATTATGGAGCCAATTTACAATGTTGAGGTACTAGTACCAAGCGATTGTATGGGAGACGTAATGAGCGATCTTCAGAACCGCAGGGCCATGATTGAAGGAATGAGCAGCGAAAAGGGATTTGAAGTTTTAAAAGCCAGGGTTCCTCTTGCAGAGCTGAATAAATACTCGACAACACTAAGCTCTCTTACTTCCGGCAGGGCAACATTTACAATGACTTTTGCAGAGTACCAGCAGGTTCCTGCCGAGGTTCAGGAGAAATTGCTCAAGGATTACGAATCTAACGATAAGGACGAGTAACGATTTTAATGATAGAGGCATACGATATCAAAAAATCATATGGCAGCCTGTTGGTCTTAAAAGGAATAAATTTTCAGGCAAAGGCAGCCGAAGTACTAAGTATAGTTGGAGCAAGCGGGGCAGGAAAGTCCAGCTTGCTCCAAGTGCTTGGTAGTCTTTCCCGTCCAGATTCGGGAAGGGTTATAATTGACGGAACGGACATCTTTGCTCTTAGCTCCAATGCTCTTGCCGATTTTAGAAATAAAAAGATTGGTTTTGTTTTTCAGTTTCACCACCTGCTCCCCGAGTTTACAGCTCTGGAAAATGTAGCCATACCTGCTCTCATTGCAAATGAGAGAATGGGGGAAGCAAAAGATCGGGCAAAAGAACTTCTCACCTTTTTGGGCCTGGGAGAAAGACTTACGCATAAACCGGGAGAACTAAGCGGCGGAGAGCAGCAAAGAGTAGCCATTGCAAGAGCTCTCATCAACCGTCCTTCTGTTCTGCTGGCAGACGAACCCTCGGGAAATCTGGATACCCACACTAAAAAGGAGATACATAAACTATTTTTTGATTTGCGTGAAAAGTACGGCCAAACCATTATTATAGTTACACACGACAGAGAGCTCGCTTCAATGAGCGACAGATGTCTTGAAATGAAAGATGGAGAGTTTCTGCTTTAAACAATTTAAGGTAATGCATGGCCGTTCGGCAATGAAAGTTAACACCGATGGTGTGCTTCTTGGTGCCTGGCTTACGTTACCCTCCCTCACGACCTCCGGTAAAAAGCTGGAAATTCTTGACATCGGTACAGGAACAGGCGTTATTTCTCTCATTATTGCCCAAAGATTACAAAGCATTTCGACTCAATCTTCAATATTTGCAATTGACTCGGATGGTCCTTCGGCAACCGAGGCTCAGGATAATTTTTCTGATTCGCCATGGCCCGCGATGCTCGAAGCAAGACATCTCACCCTTCAGGAGATGGCAATGGACAACGCTTTCGAAAACAGATTCGATTTAATTACATCAAACCCTCCCTACTTCAAAGATTCCTTAAAAGCCCCATCAGTACGACGCTCGTCTGCGAGGCATAATGACAATCTTTCATACGACACCCTCATCTCTTCTGTTGCAAAAATGTTAAAAGAGAAGAGTATTTTTTCTGTGGTGCTCCCTGCAGAGGCTTTTGAAGAGTTTATATTCCTTGCCCGGGAAGAGGGCCTTGTGCCTGTGAGAATATGCAGGGTAAAAACCGTCTCAGCCGGTAAAGTTAAAAGAGTGCTCATGGAATTCAAAAAGAGTTGCAAAGAAGATAGCATAATTCAGAAAGATATTCCGGCAGAGGAGCTTCTCACGATACAGGAGAGGGGAGACGGGCCATATACAAATGAGTATCGCCGGCTAACCGGCGATCTCTATCTCAATTTTTGATAACATTTGCTTTTATTTCTCCAACCTCTCTCCCATTCCGCCACCTTTTCGCAACTGATGAATCATCCTTATCCGAAAGTCTTCTTCAGCCTTGTATAGCTTGGCAATCTTTTTTATTGGCAGAATTTTGTAGAACTGATCCAGGTAATCTCTCTGGATAAGTCCATCGTCGTTAAAACCATTCACATAATTTTCCACCATGGCCTTAAGCTCGCTGTCAGATGTTTTTGAGTCTTCAGACAAAGCTTTGCACATTGTGCGCATGTTGCTCTGTATTCTCCTGTGTGCAATTTCCCGGGCTTTCCACAATTTATTGTATACAGGCCAGAACTCTGCGGCCTCTTTTGGTGTGAGTTCAAGCTCCGAAGTAAAAAATGCAATTTTTGCACTCTGAATTTGTTCGTAACGGGATTGGCCGTTATTCTGCATTTGGGGGCCTCCGTCCTGAGCAAAGAGCCCCGAAGCGTAGAAGAGAACAACTGTTAATAATAATATCTTTTTCATAACCAATAATTTATTCAAGTGAAGCAATATATACCGAACTTGCATTTGTGTTAAGGTACTCAACAATTTCATTTGGGTCAACCTGTTCCTCTTTTAACAGAGAATCTTTTGCCGAATCATAGAAATCAATAAAGGATGTTTCCATAAAGTTCCCTTCAAAATATTCCGACTCTGCAGAAATGTTTTTATCTGGGGTTACTGTTAAATTGGGGGTGAATAATCGTACAGCAACATAGCCCATAAGAAAAATAACAGCAAAAGAAGATACAAGAGCGAGCTGAGGTTTAACTACAGACCATGTGCCGGGTTGTTTTTTCTCCGAAGATATTTTTTCGGAAACAGCATCCTGCAAAGAGTTGAAGTATCCCTGAGGTACAGTGTAGGGATTCTCTCTGAGATGTGGCTGGTCGATATTAAATTTTTCTTTCATATACATTTGACTATTTAAAATGTAAAAGGATTAAAGTAATGACTCCAAAGAATTCTGAACTTTTTGAGAGGCATGATGGTACGAAGCCTTTAATGCACCTACGGATGTGCCCAGAATCTCGGACATTTCTTCATATTTCATCTCATCGAAATATCGCAAATTAAAGACTACCCTTTGTTTATTCGGAAGCTTGAGGATGGCTTTGTGAAGAGCTTTTTGAGTAGCATCTCCGTCGAAGTAGACATCGGATTCAATTTTGTTTTCAAGCTGCTTTGAATAGTCGGTCAATGAGAGAAAGGACCTTATTTTTTTCCTTTTTAAAAAAGTTAAAGTTTCATTGGTTGCAATACGGTAGAGCCATGTAAAAAGACGGGACTCTTCCCGGAATTCGGGAAGAGCTGCCCATGCTTTTATGAATGTATTTTGTAAAAGATCGTTTGCGTCGTCGTGCGATTCCACAAGCTTTCGGATATGCCAGTATAGCCTCTCGCTATATGCTTTGACGATAAGGTTAAAGGCATAGTGCTCTTTCCCGTTCTCTCGGTATAATGCCAGGAGTTCTTTATCGTCCATCTTTCTTCTACTACTATTTTCTTCCGATTGCTTTTTTAGCAGCCTTCACAATGTTCTCTGCATCGAGCCCGTATACCTTCATAAGTTCCGAAGGTTCACCGCTCTGCCCGAAAAGGTCGTCAACAGCAACAAACTCCACCGGTTTTGGAAGTTCGCGGGCCAGTAGCCCTGCAATGAGCTCTCCCATTCCTCCGGCAATAAGGTGTTCCTCGGCTGTAACAACTGCTCCTGTTTTAGCTGCTGATTCTAAGACTGCTTTTTTGTCCAAAGGTTTAATGGTGTGAATATTTATAAGCTCTGCCGATATTCCCTCTTTTTCAAGAATCTCTGCAGCTACTATTGCTTCCCACACCAAGTGGCCCGTTGCAAAAATTGTAACATCACTTCCCTCAATGAGAGTTAGAGCTTTGCCTATTTCAAATTTCTGACCGGCAGGAGTGAAGTTTGGAACAGATGGCCGTCCAAAGCGCAGATAAACCGGACACTCATACTCGGCTATCGCAAGAGTTGCAGCCATAGTCTGATTATAGTCGCACGGGTTTATCACGGTAAGGTTTGGAAGCATTCTCATCAGGCCGGTGTCTTCCATGGTCTGGTGGGTGGCTCCGTCTTCTCCAAGAGTGATGCCCGCGTGTGAGGCGCATATTTTAACGTTTGTATGCGAGTATGCAACAACCTGTCTGACCTGATCGTATACTCTTCCAGTTACAAATTCTGCAAAAGAGCCGGCAAAAGGGATTTTTCCCGAAACAGCAAGACCGGCAGCCGTGCCAATCATATTTGCCTCAGCAATTCCGCACTGAATAAATCTTTCGGGAAATTCTGCCGCAAAAGCATCCATTTTAAGAGATCCGGTGAGATCCGCACAAAGCGCCACAATTTCCGGGTTCTTACGACCTGCCTCAAGAAGGCCTGCTCCAAACCCCGAACGGGTATCCTTATTTCCTGTGTTTATATATTTCTCGTTCATGATTATGCAAATTTTAAGTGGTTAAAAATCACCAAGTGTTTCCTTAAGCTGTTTAAGCGCAACTTCGGTTTGCTCTTTATTTGGAGCCTTCCCGTGCCATTGGTGTGTACCCTGCATAAAATCTACATCCTGACCCATTTCTGTCTTCATCAGGAGCATTTTAGGTTTTCCGTTTCCGCTATTTGCTTTTGCGCTCCTGTATGCTTCTGCTATGGCTTCGAGGTTGTGTCCGTCTACAACGGATGTCTCCCATCCAAATGCATTCCACTTTGCCTCAAGATTGCCAAGGTTCATTATTTTGCTCACCGGCCCGTCTATTTGCTGCCCGTTCCAGTCTGTAACTGCAATTATTCTGTCCAGTTTGTGATGTGCTGCAAACATTGCTGCTTCCCAAACCTGACCCTCTTCGCTTTCGCCGTCGCCCATGAGAACATAGATAAAGTTCTTTTCTCCGTTAAGCATTTTGGTTATTGCTGCTCCGCATGCAACAGACAATCCCTGTCCAAGCGAACCCGAAGCCACATGTACTCCCGGAAGGCCTCTTTCAATTGAAGGGTGACCCTGAAGCCTTGACCCGAGTTTGCGGAAAGTTGCCAGTTCGCTCACCGGAAAATAGCCCGATCTTGCAAGAACACTGTAAAAAACGGGGGAGAGGTGACCTGCCGAAAGGAAAAACATATCCTTTCCCTTTCCGTCTCTTCTCCATGACTTTGGACTATGATTAAGCTGGTCAAAAAAGAGAACCGTGAGCAGATCGGTGCTGCTCAGGGAGCCTCCCGGATGCCCGGAACCAGCCATGTTGACCATACGGACAATATCTCTCCTTATCTGGGAAGATATTTCGCGTAAAGTTGGTTTTTGTTCCATTATTAATTGATTTATATATGATTGGCACAAAGATAACACCAATCTCACGAATTTGGTAATTATTTTTATCTTTGCAGCCGGCATAAGCCTGTTAAAAAAGAAGATGAAGCAAATAAGAAACTTTTGCATAATAGCACACATAGACCACGGAAAAAGTACACTGGCCGACAGGCTGCTTGAGTTTACCCACACTCTCACTTCCAGAGAGATGGATGCTCAGGTGCTGGATTCGATGGATCTGGAGAGGGAGAAGGGAATAACCATAAAAAGTCACGCGATTCAAATGGATTATATCCATGACGGGCAGAGCTATACGCTCAATCTTATTGACACTCCCGGCCATGTGGATTTTTCTTACGAAGTATCACGTGCAATTGCCTCCTGCGAAGGGGCCCTGCTGGTTGTTGATGCTACCCAGGGCATTCAGGCTCAAACAATTTCAAACCTGTATCTGGCACTGAATCACGACCTTGAAATAATCCCTGTTCTCAACAAGATTGACATGGAGGCAGCAATGATTGATTCTGTAAAGGATCAGATTATTGACCTTATAGGCTGTAAGGACGAAGATATTCTTCTTGCAAGCGGCAAAACAGGCGAAGGCGTTGAGGCAATTCTCAGTGCAATTATTAATAGAATACCGCATCCGAAGGGAGATGAAAACGCTCCTCTTCAGGCACTCATATTTGACTCGGTTTTTAACTCTTTCAGGGGAATCATAGCATATTTCAAGGTAGAAAACGGAGTGCTCCGCAAGGGGGATAAGGTAAAGTTTTTCCACACCGGCAAGGAGTATGAAGCAGACGAAGTAGGTCTGCTAAGGTTAAAAATGATTCCTACGGGAGAGGTGCGCACAGGAGATGTGGGCTACATTATCTCCGGAATAAAAACTGCCAGTGAAGTAAAAGTGGGTGACACTATTACCCACATTAACAGGCCTTGTACAGATCACATAGCCGGATTCGAAGAGGTTAAACCTATGGTATTTGCCGGGGTTTATCCTGTGGAGGCCGATGAATATGAAGACCTTCGTGCGTCTCTTGAAAAACTTCAGCTTAATGATGCCTCTCTGGTTTTTGAACCGGAGTCTTCGCTAGCACTGGGGTTTGGTTTCCGTTGCGGATTCCTTGGGTTGCTTCATCTTGAAATTGTTCAGGAGCGTCTCTTCCGTGAATTTGATATGGATGTGATTACCACTGTTCCCAATGTGTCTTACAAGGTATACACAACTCAGGGAGAGATGACAGATGTTCACAACCCTTCCGGACTTCCTGCTCCTACATTAATTGACTACATCGAGGAACCATACATTCGTGCCCAGATTATTTCAAAATCGGACTATTTTGGAGTTATAATGAAGCTTTGCCTGGATAAGAGGGGTGTCCTCCTTAGCCAGCATTTTCTCACAAGCGAGAGGGTAGAGCTTAATTTCGAAATGCCTCTGGCAGAAATTGTTTTTGACTTTTACGATAAACTAAAATCGGTTTCCCGCGGGTATGCTTCGTTCGACTATCATGTGGTAGATTATAAGGAGGCCGATCTGGTTAAGCTGGATATACTTCTTAATGCAGAACCGGTTGATGCTCTCTCGAGCCTTATTCACAAAGATCACGCATACGATTTTGGAAGAAAGATGTGCGAAAAGCTTAAGGAACTTATTCCGAGACAGCAGTTCGATATTGCCATTCAGGCAGCCATTGGTGCAAAAATCATTGCAAGGGAAACTGTAAAAGCAGTGAGGAAAGACGTGACTGCCAAATGTTACGGCGGAGATATCTCCCGTAAGCGAAAACTTCTGGACAAGCAGAAAAAAGGCAAAAGAAGGATGCGTCAGGTAGGAAATGTTGAGGTTCCTCAAAGTGCATTTATGGCCGTTCTTAAGCTTGATTAGTATCCGGCTATTTTGTTTTCTCCCTGTTAGCGGTTCCTTTTTTGACAAATGCCTCACCCCATTTTGTGAGTCCTTCGATTCTTATATCCATCTTTGAATCTCTGTCTCCGGTATAGAAGACCACTTTTGCTGTTCCCTTTTCGTCTGTTTTGACACATGGGTTCCAGTAAAGGGTTGTACGCAAATCTTTTACAGGAGAGTTAACCTCTTTTGCAACCTCGTATTTTGGAGAGTAAAAATCTACGTTCTTCTGGTATCCCAGAGGCGTAACCCTGGCAAAATTCGTTGAAGCCTTGTTTTCCAGGATTCCCGACCCAGCCCTTCTGGAAGTAATAAGGATAACTCCGTTAATCGTATTGAATGCAGCACCGGCTGTTCCTCTCAGAAAAGTTACATTCTCGATGTCCATAACGGTCATCCCGTACTGTTCAAGCATTTCCGTACTGTTCCACTGCAAGCCGTCTACATAGAGAAGAGGTTCGCCCGGGCCATTAAATGTCACTGCCCTTGGAGATATTAATTTCCCATTCTCCTTGTATAATCCCGGAAATGCCGAAATTATATAGTCCTGAAGCATCATGTTGTCAAATTCGGAAAGCTGGTCCCGCTCTCTTATATCTTCCTTCCGGAAGGTATGAAGGAATGGTGAAGGGTTGAATTTTGGTTTAAAAATCTCCTTAATAGGGGCAACAACCACAATTTCCTTCAGGGTTCTCATCTCTTCTCCGGTTGAAATTGAACGTTGCTCTTTTACTGCACTCTCAATAACGTTCTTTTTGACTTGCGGAATTGTATAGTTTGATGCAAATGTGAGTGGAGGGAAAACCTCGGCATCTATTTTCAATCCGTAAAGCTGACCGCCCTGCTTACCGACAACCCCAAACAGAAATTTAGTGCTGTCCGGAAAGGAGAGCCCCTCGAGCAGGAATGTGCTCTTCTTCTCAAGGTAGAAAGCCTGTTGAAGTTTTATTGAAGGGGCAAATATCATAAGTGTAGTGTTCTTAGCCTCTTTGCGGAACAATCCGGCAACAGAGCCTGAGATTTCCTGGTAATATTCTCGCTTATATTTTTTGAGACTTTTTGAGTGGTACCTCCAGCCTTGAGTCATCATAAGTAAATCGAGGTATCTTTCGGTTTCGGCCGATGGGTTTTCAAAATAATAACCCGGATCCTCAACCTCACCGCTCAGTTCGCTTGTGAGCTCCATGTAGCTGAGGAGGTTTTCCCTGTACGGAACAGATGGAGCCAGTGCGCTGTCGGTAACCGATATTGAAAACTCACCCAAAACAGGGCTGCCAATAGTATCAGTAAGTGATATGTTTAGCTCTACTTTTTCCCGTTTTCCATAAGAAGGTTTCTGTGGCTCAATTTTTATTACCGGCCGGTATTTGCGGTTTATGAAAATTAATCTTTCCGCTAGTATATCTCCGGCGGAATTCCTTATCTGGACAGAGTTTAGACCATACGGCATAGAGCCGGAATGAACAGTTTCACTAATCTCTTCCTTTTCCAGAGGTTTCATATAAAACTCTTCGGATCCGTTTTTAATAATAAGCTTAGTATTGCCTTTCAATGGTGCAGATATCTGAGCGACAATGTTTATCCTGTCTTTAATCCTGTTTACTGAAATTGTTGCTCCGCTTTGTTCGACTACTGGAAGTTCTGCCCGTTTTGTGAATCCAGATTCATCAGTTACCAGAGCATAATATCCTCCCGGGTCTGCAGAGAGAAGGCTTATAAGCCCCATCCCAAGATGTTTGGAAGAATATTCTCCAAGCATTTTACCTGCGGAATTGAATAAAAGAAGGTGCACGTTAACCGGGTGCCCGTCTGTTCCAAGAGCTTTGAACGCAACCTTTGACGGCCTGTCTGCAATATATCTTCCGCTCTCCGGAAGGAACTGAATGTCAATATCCTTCACAACAGCCTCCTCTTTTTTATTTGTATTCGCTGCTTCTGTTTTGCGTTTTTCAGCATCATTGCCCGAAGCTGTCTCTTCCGGCTTTTTGAAGGATGCATTTATCGATAATTCTCCTGTGCCGAGGTTGAGGATTTCTATCCGCTTTGTAAACATATTCTCCTTTGGATAATTTCTCATATTTTGAGTATACCCCCTAAGAATATATGTACCCGGATCCATTTTCTCGGGAAGCTGAATAACTCCTGCATATCCCTTGTCGGACATTTTCAGCTTTACCCGGGATATAAGCGAATCTTTGTATAGCTCTGCATATACATAGCTGCTGAGAGGTGTTTCAGAAATATATGAGCTGTTTGACAGATATCCTTTTAGCCATATTTTGTCGCCGGGCAGATAGGTCTCCCTGTCGGTATGAAAATACAATTTTTCGGGCTCATCAATAAACGGAGCAGCAACCTCTTCAAAGGACTTAATGCCGGGCCTGGCTGAATCAACAACCGTTTGAGCCGATAAACCTAAAGAGAAGAAAAACGACAGAAAAAGACAGGCCGAAACAGCCACCGGGCAACCCATATTACGCATAAACACATAATTATTTTTAGCGAAGACAAATATAAGAATTAATGAATAGGAGCCAACTTGTTACAATTTTTTCCAGCAGGGTCGGTTTGGTATAAATTACACATTGCCAAAGAGTTACCAAAAACAAAGAGATATTATATCTCTTTGTTTTTAGCATATCGTTAGTTATCAGCTATATAAAGTATGCTTTTTCAATAAAAAAAGTTACTTTTAATTATTATTTACCCCAATACAATTTATTATCTTAAAATTTAAACGATGAACAAGTTTCGTTTTTTCAGTAACATACTGCTCATTGTGGCAGTAGTTCTGGCCGTAACGGCCTGTAAAAATACTTCTGACAGTAACAAGCTGACCGTAAATTACGAGAAGTATGTTATGCCAAATGGCTTGCAGGTGATACTGCACACCGACCATTCCGATCCGGTGATATCATACACCATCATGTATCATGTTGGTTCCAGCAGAGAGGTTCCCGGGAAAACCGGTTTTGCCCATCTTTTCGAACATTTGCTTTTCGGAGGTTCGGAAAATGTACCAACAGGAACTTTTGACAAGATTATTGAGGGCGTGGGAGGGTCAAATAACGGATTTACATCAAGGGATGTTACAACTTACTTTGAATCTTTCCCAAAGAATGCTCTTGAAAAAGTATTATGGCTCGAATCCGATCGTATGGGATTTTTCATAAACTCTGTTACCCAGCGCTCGCTTGCAATTCAGCAGAATGTAGTTCAGAATGAAAAAAGACAGGGAGAAGACAACTCTCCGTATGGCTTTACAGACTATGTAATAAACAAGAATCTTTATCCTGCAGGTCACCCGTACAGCTGGGAGGTAATAGGAGAAATGGAAGACCTTAAAGGTGCCACCTTAAACGACGTAAAGAGTTATTATGATAATTTCTATGGGCCAAATAATGCAACTCTTGTTCTTGCAGGCGATTTTAATCCCGATTCTGTAAAAGTTTTGATTAATAAATATTTCGGTGAGATTAAGTCTCACGGGGAAGTGGCAAAACGTACTGCAATGCCGGCTTCTCTGGACAAAACAGTAAAATTGTTTCACGAAGACAATTTCGCCAATGTGCCGGAAATAAATATGGTATGGCCCGCTACTGCAGCTTATACCAAGGATGCATACGCACTTGATTTCCTTGCAAAAATTCTTGCCGATGGAAAGAAAGCGCCTCTGTATAAAGTGTTGGTAAAAGAGAAACAACTTACATCAAGAACGTCGGCCTATAACAATCCTGGCGAACTGACAGGCGAATTTGCAATTTCAATAAGAGCCAACGAAGGCAAGTCTCTCAAAGAAATTGAAGATGCCGTTTCCGAAGCTTTCCTGCGTTTCGAGAAAGAGGGAATCACAGAAAATGACATAGAGAGAGTTAAGGCTTCCAGCGAAAAGAATTTCTACGAGGGAATTACAAGTGTTTTGAGCAAGTCGCTTCAGCTGGCATTCTATAATACTTTCCTCAACGACCCGGGATATATTGAAAAGGACATTGAAAACATTAAAGCGGTAACACTTAACGATGTTAAAGCGGTATATGAAAAGTACATTAAAGGAAAACCTCATGTTGTCACAAGCTTTGTTCCCAAGGGCAAGCCTGAGATGATTGCAGAAAACTCTGTTCCAGCAGGTGTGAAAGAAGAGAATATATCAGAAGCCAGTCAGGTAGAGATAGCTAAGGCCGGAGATGAGAAAATAACAAAGACCGCATCTTCTATGGACAGGACTGTTGAGCCGGCTATTGGAAAAGATCCGGATGTGAATGTTCCTGAAATCTGGAAAGCAAAACTTGCAAATGGCATAGAAGTTTATGGAATTCAGAATAAGGAACTGCCTCTTGTGGATATCAGCTTTGTAATCAATGGCGGGATTTCGCAGGATAATATTCTGTTGCCGGGAGTTACCGGAATGGTTGCAAGTGTACTTCCTCAGGGAACAAAAAACAGGACTCCGGAGGAACTGGAAGAGCAAATCGAGCTTCTTGGTTCAAATATCAGAATGTATGCAGACAGGGAAGAGATATCGATGTATGCAGGTACTCTGTCCAGAAATTTTGAAAAAACTCTCTCTCTCATGAAAGAGATGCTTCTGGAACCAAGATGGGACTCAACTGAGTTCGCAATGGCTCAATCCCGGACAAAAAACAGGATAATTCAGTCACAGGCGCAGCCAAGGAGCGTTGCCAATGATTTATTCTTTAAATTACTGTACGGAACAGATAATATTTTTGGATTTAATACTTTAGGAACCAAAGAATCGCTGGATAAGATTAAACTGGACGACCTTAAGGCATTTTATGAAAAGAACTTCTCGCCATCTGTTACAAAAATTCAGGTTGTCGGCAATGTGTCAAAAGAGCAGGTTCTTAAAGCTCTTGAGCCTCTTGAAAAAGAATGGAAGGCAAAAGAGGTGGCTTTCAACAGCTACCCTGTGCCTGCAGGTCCGGAGAAGTCGGCAATTTATTTTGTAGATATCCCGGGTTCGCGCCAATCCGTTATATACATAGGCAACCTTGCTCTTTCAAGAGATAATCCCGATTATGTTAAGGCAGATTTTGTAAACTACAGGCTTGGCGGTGCGTTTACAAGTATCTTTAATCAGATTCTCCGTGAAGAAAAAGGATTTACTTACGGTGCTTCAAGCTACTTTATGGAACAGAAAATTATCGCACCGTTTATTGCTGCAACAAGCGTTCGTTCCGATGCTACCTTTGAAACCCTAAAGATTTTTAAGGAGGAGATGGAAAAATACCGGAACGGCGTATCTCAGGAAGACCTTCAGTTTATTAAAAACTGTATGCTCCGTTCCAATGCTTTGCGCTTCGAGACAAACGGCTCACTGGCCGGTATGTTGTTTACGATGAGCAAATACGGCTTTCCGGAAGATTATATAAAGAAAGAGGGAGAAATTATAAAGAACATTACCATTGAAGAGCACAAGGCAATCACAAACAAATACATCGTTCCCGACAAAATGTATTATGTAGTGGTTGGAGACGCTGCAACACAAATGAAGCAACTGGAAAAGATTGGGTTTGGGAAACCGATTCTGGTGAAATAAGCTTTCCGGCGGCGAGTTGCGTTTTATCTATACCGTTTATACATTGTCTGCTAATCACTGAGGGCTTGTGCGTCCTCGCTCAGCTGCGCTTCGTTCCGGCCGAATCGCCCTCATCGATTAGCAGACAACGAAAGACGATGCATAAAAAAGTTCAACTCGCAACCGACAGCCCGTAATCGCCATTAAATCAATTTTGTACTAAGAACGCGCAGACATAATGTCTGCGCGTTCTTAGCAGATACCTCACAATGTTATAATTAAAAAGATATGGTGCGGCTGCGCCGCGATTTATGAACCATGCGGCCAGCAAACCTTTCGGCTAAAATTATTCGATTAACAAATTCGTAATAAACATATTGCTAAGAACAAAAAGATTGTATTTCTTTTTGTTCTTAGCAATATGTTTATGGATAGAACATTTAAATATTTGACCTCCGAATCTCTCTCTTATTCCAGAAGAAATATAAGACAGAGAGTAGAAGTGCTATCGCCCCAGGGATTGCAAGCACTTCTCCAAGCGGAAAAACTTCCGAATTCCAGCAAAGGATAAGTACTATTGTTTGCGATAAACTGTGGATTATACCAATAAGAGACGAATAAAAGATTCTCCTTCTGTTACCGCTATAAGTAGCACTTACAAAAAAGAGCCACCATGGCCATGTTATAAAAAATAAAGACGTAGCAATATGTTTTGGGAAATCGGAGTTATTCTCCATTTTTATATTACGAATTGCCAAATATTCAATGGCAAAGTATATAAGAATTATAAGAAAAGCAATCATAGCATTTTATTTTTTGGAGTAAGTAAAGTTATCACATATAATTCTGATTTCAAAACCATTAACTTAAATTCAGTAATTTGCATACAAAACGCAGAAAGAATACAATCTATTTACGGGCAATCAATCTAGATTATAAGAGAATGTTTTGATCCGCCTTAGGACATACAACATGCGGAACTAGCAGGAATTCCCGCCGAAGGCGTAGACCTGCGACGCAGGAGCACCTAACTTGTCTCCACTGGGAAGAGATAATTTGCCAATGCGGGCTACGATTTTAGTCATCCTGTTTCAGGACGGAGCGGCGGAATTTACTAACTTAAGTCACAAATAATCTAATAGTTACTCAGAACAAAGAGACATTATGTCTCTTTGTTCTGAGTAACTGCTTGATATCATATGTGTTAGACCTCCAGGGAAACAAGCTCTCCAACGGGACGAAAAAAGAGGCCGGCTAAAATCATTTTAGCCGGCCTCTTAAGATTATAGGTTCAGATGTTATTCTCTGAATTTTGCAAATTCGATATCCTTCTCAGAACGGGTTTTAAGAGCTTCGCTATCGTAAACTCTCTTAAGTTGTTTTGCAACTTCGCTCATGTTACCCTGGCGGGCGGCAATGATTGCTCTCATATATGCTCCGTGAGGGCAGTCGTGAGTTATAAGCGGAAGCGCTTTGTCTAACTTGTTTGTAAGGATGTATGCAAGACCTTCGTTTGAGTCGCCTGTTCCGGCAAGTTTTGCAACTGCGTCATTATAACGTCCGTTAAGGATGTCAAGAATAGCAGAGTTTTGCCTGGCAACTTGCAGATCCGATTTTGCAAACATATCGCCTGCCAGTTTGTAGTTCTTCTCGCGAAGAGCAATTACACCGGCATTGTTATAATAGAATTTGCTTGTTTTGTTGGTAACCTTTGCAATAGAAGCCTTTGCTTCGGCAAGCTTGCCGTTTTCAAGATATGTTGCAGTAAGATTATTGTAGGCACGGTCGCAATTGAATTTCTCGCCTGCTTTTGTGTAAATCTTAACTTTTGAATCGAAATCGTTTACAAGAGTTGCGGCATAAAGAAGAGACTCAATATCCATTATCTCGATATTTGATTTTGTAAGCTCAACAAGTTCCTGATCGTTGAAGTTTGTGTAATCGATATTGGCAATGAACCTGGCTCTGCGAAGTTCAGGAAGGATTTTGTCCGAAAGGGTTTTAAATACCTTAGACATATTTTTGATTTCCCTTTCACGAACGATAGGGTCACTATACATAGAAAGTACACGGAGAATAAGCTCCTTGTCCTGAATTGAAGATCCGGCAACCAGCTCCTGGAAACCTTCCCAGTCTTCGGCTACTGTTTTAACATCTACGGTTCCGTCAACAGGATTGTTTTTAGTCATTTTGTCAAATGCTTTTTTAGCACTTTCACTTCTTTTATCCGAAAGCTTGTTGTTGAGAGTTTCGGGACCATCCGGAGATGCATAAGCTACAATTTGAGTATTTGTGATTTCTCTCTTCTCGTCTTTTTTGATGTCGGCAAGGAATTTTTCGAAATCTTTAATCTCTTGTTTGCTGAGCTCTTTTGTACGAACATCCGAGCTGTTTATCTTATAAAGAATTTGTGTCTCTTTCTTTTCTGTAAGAACCTTCTTGTAATTATCGGTTGCAAGAGCGGTAAGGCCTGTCTGATGTACGAGCTTGTATGTAATGTTAGCTCCGTCGGCTACCTTAAATGGTGCAGGGAAGTCAATCTTTTTAAGCTTATTCCATACAGAAATTCTAAGCTCAAGACGCGATTTTTCCATTCCGGGAACATAGGCAAATTTAATTGTGTTGCTGGCTTTGCCGCCCATTGCAGGGATAACGGTAAAGTTGTCAGTAACCTTTTCTCCCTGAAGTTTAAATGTAGGGGCAGCTTGTTCTCCACCTTCATATACCAGTACGGGAACAACTTCCAGGATTGCCTTTGGATGAAAATAACCCTCGGGGAAAGTAATTGAGTAAGATGCTGTAATTTCGTCAGCTACAACCTCCAGTACTTTTGGGTTGCCATCTACGCCGATGAGCATAGCTTCTTTTGCCATTTTAGACGGGTTACTGCAGGAAACCATTGCAAAACCCAATACAGCAAGAGAAAAAAGTTTAAAAAAGTTCTTTTTCATTATTGATCTGTTTTGTTATTAAATTCATTTCGGAATCAACAAAGATAATTATATTTTGTCTATTTTTGCACTTATGGATTTGAGAATATTAAAACAGAGGTTCGATATCATAGGGGTTAACCCGTCTCTTGACAGGGCCCTTGAGATCGCCGTTCAGGTTGCCGGAACGGATCTTTCTGTTCTTATAACCGGGGAGAGCGGTGTGGGAAAAGAGGTTATTCCTCAGATAATCCACACCAACAGTCCAAGAAAACACAAAAAATATATTGCAGTAAACTGTGGCGCAATCCCGGAAGGAACGATAGATTCCGAACTGTTCGGGCACGAAAAAGGTGCATTTACCGGTGCGGTTGAAACAAGAAAAGGCTATTTTGAGGTTGCAAATGAAGGTACGCTCTTCCTTGACGAAGTTGCGGAACTTCCTTTGTCTACTCAGGTGAGGTTGCTTAGGGTTATTCAAACCGGCGAGTTCATTAAGGTGGGCTCGTCAAAAGTGGAAAAGACAGATGTGAGGGTAGTTGCCGCAACAAATAAAAACCTTCTGAAAGCAATAGAACTCGGGAAATTCCGGGAAGACTTATACTACAGGCTTAATACCGTTCCAATTACAATACCTTCGCTAAGGGAGAGAAGAGAAGACATACATACGCTTTTCAGAAAATTTGCCTCCGACTTTGCCGAGAGGTACAAGATGCCTTCAATAAAGCTAAACGAACAGGCCAGGATATTACTTGAAGCATACAGGTGGCCGGGCAATATCCGCCAGCTTAAGAGTCTTGCAGAGCAAATTTCCGTTATTGAACACAACAGAGAAATTAGTGCAGAGGTTATTAAAAAGTATCTGCCTGCGGACGGTCCGGAATACCTTCCTGTAAAGACAGAGGGTCATGGTACGGACTATCTTACGGACAGAGATATAATCTTTAAAATTCTTTATCAGCTCAGACACGAAGTGGAAGAGCTTAAATCCGGTCTAGCAAAGAAGGACACAGGAGAAACAGCCCCGGTTGCAACACCTCGTTTTGCACCCGGCCGTGAGATAAACAGGAATATTTCTGATAGCGCAGCTGTTGTGGATTATGAGGAGGATTCGGCAGTAGAGGGAACAGAAACGGAAGACCAGGATATCTCCCTGTCAATACAGGATGTGAGTGCAGAATTAATAAAAAAGGCCCTAGAGAAACACGGAGGAAAGCGGAAGCTTGCTGCCGCGGAGCTTGGAATCTCCGAACGTACTCTCTACCGGAAAATCAAGGATCTCAATTTGGATTTATGAGAAATATAATACTTTTACTGTTTGCAGCTCTTGTTCTTAACTCCTGCAAGGTTTCATACACGTTTTCCGGCACCTCAATAAAGGAAGACGTGAAATCTGTAATGGTTGCAAAGATAGATAACAAGGCCATGAGGATAAATCCGGCACTAAGCAATCAGCTTACGGAGGCCATCAAAGACAAATACAGAAAACTCACAAAGCTTTCGGTTGAGCCCAACGACGGAGACCTTATTGTCGAAGGCGAGATTACTTCGTACGAAACAACGTCCCTTGCCGTAACAGCAAATGAAGTAGCTTCGATAAACCGGCTGACTGTAACAGTCAAGATAAGGTTTACAAACAAAAAATATCCCAAAGAGGATTTTGAACGCTCCTTTGCCGAATATGAAGATTATCCGTCTACTTCAACTCTGGATCAGGTTGAGGCAGGTCTGATTGATTCTATAATTGAAAAAATGACAGAGTCTATTTTTAATGCAACCGTAGCAAACTGGTAAAATGAAAGACATTGACCTTTCAGCAATAGAACAGACAATTGAGAAGTATCCATGGTACTCTCATGCGCACCTTGAACTTTTCAAAGGGCTTTCGGAGCTGGGAGAAGAGCAGAGGGATGCATACCTTAATAAGGCCGCTGCATATCTCTATTCCCGCAGCAGGCTCTACGACATTGCATTTCCTGCTGTACCCAAAAAGAGTGTCTTTAAATTTGAGAGAGGAGTTGCCTTTCGGGAAGAAGACGATAACCTGCAAATTGATGAAAAACCATCAGATGAATTAAATCGCATTGATGATTTACAGGATTCTCCCGCAAAAGATGATGCGGAGAGTTTTTCAGTTGCAGATGAAAACGACTTTGAATTTATTTTTGACATTGATGACTCGAAAGAGCAGCCGCACAAAGTAATAATTGCAGGTGGAGATTATTTCTCCAGAAATGATTTTGAGACAATTGAACTGGACAGTGAGATGCCGCTGGACAGATTTATTGTAGAAAAGCCATCCCTCCTCCGCGCTTCAATAACATCAAGAGAGTGTCCGGTGACGTTTGATCCGGCAGAAATAGATGCATCGGAACTTTTTGACGATTCGGGCTTTTATACCGAAACGCTTGCTAAAATATATACCAGTCAAGGGTTTTACAAAAGAGCATTAGATGTTTATGCAAAACTTATTTTGTTATATCCGGAAAAAAGTGCTTACTTTGCGACCCTTGTTAAAGAGTTAAAGACCAAACACAACACATAATTAATATGTATATCGCAATATCCATTCTCATTGTAATTGCAAGTATTTTACTGACAATAGTAGTATTAGTGCAAAATTCGAAGGGTGGCGGACTCGCTGCTAACTTCGCATCCGGCAATCAGACTTTCGGCGTTCGTCAGACAGCTGACTTCCTTGAAAAGGCTACATGGACTCTGGCCATAACAATAATTGTTCTTTGCGTTTTGGCAACATCTTTTGTTTCTACTGGCAACACTATGAAACAAAATTCTATTCAGGAAAGGATTGAAAAGACTGCACCTGTTCAGGGACAACCGGAATTTCCAACCACAACTCCTGCTCAAACTACAGCCGCTCCTGCTCAGACAACTCCGGCTCCTGCCCAGACAACAACTCAACAAGGGGCAAAAACAACACCTCAGCAGGCCGCTCCGGTAACTTCCAAACAAGAAACAAAAAAATAATTTAAAAATTATTTAGCAATATATCAGCTCGTTACGAAAGTAACGGGCTTTTTTTGTGAAAATATTTACTACTATGTGATACAAGGTATAAATATTTATACATATATTTGCAATACCAAATTCTAAACAATATTAAGTATTTTTAAAATGAAAAAAGTTGTAAATGTAGGTATAGGCGGAAGAACATTCGTAATTGATGAAGATGCCTATCAAAAACTGGATCAGTACCTGGTAAGGTTCAGGGAGAAAACCGGTCTCGGTTTCGAAACCGGAGACATTATGGACGATCTCGAACAGAGAATCGCCGAGCTATTCACGGAAGCTCTTGGCAGCAGGGGCGATGTGGTTAATATTACAATTGTAAACAAAATCATTTCACAATTGGGAATGCCGGACGGCGGAACAATGGACGAAAACTTCACTTCGGCCGGGGCAGCATCTGCAGAGGCAAATACGCAACCTCTTGCTAAGAAACTTTTCAGAGATCCGGATAATAAAATAATCGGGGGCGTTTGCAGCGGGTTTGCACTCTACCTCAATCTGGACGTTACTTTAATGAGAATAATATTTATACTTACATTATTTATGGGAGGTATTGGTTTTTGGGCATATATCATATTCTGGATTATAGCCCCTGCTGCATATACTGCAGCACAAAAATGCGAAATGAGAGGTATTCCGGTAACAGCAGAGAACCTCAGGAAGTTTTCAACGATTAAATAGAAACAGCCATGACAGATATTAATACAGATAATGTAAAATCACAAATGCGCAAGGGTGTTCTTGAGTATTGCATACTGAGCATACTCAACAACAACGACGCATACGCTTCTTCCCTCATTGAGGAGTTGAAGAATGCAAAAATGATAGTGGTCGAGGGTACACTTTATCCCCTTTTAACCAGACAGAAAAACCAGGGTCTCTTGAGCTACCGCTGGGAGGAGTCTCCACAGGGGCCGCCAAGAAAGTACTATTCAATTACAGACAAAGGAAAGGAACTGCTTGCCGAAATGGACAGTGCCTGGAAAGAGCTTGTACAAACAATCGATCTGATTAGAAATAATAAGTTATAATAATATGAAAAAGGTTGTTAAAGTAAGTATTGGCAACATCGCCTTCACAATTGAAGAGGATGGGTATCTGGTTCTTAAGGGTTATCTGGAAGAACTGAACGACCATTACAGGGCAAAACAAAACGGCAATGAAATAATCGAAGGCATCGAAGAGAGAATGTCTGAGCTTTTTATTGAAAAAGCAGGCAAAGATGCAATGGTTACATTACCGGTTGTCAAAGAGGTAATTGGTATTTTAGGAAGACCGGACGATATAGATCAGGAGGCCGATTCGGCAACCGGATCGTACTCTTCGGCATCTGCTCAGCAGAGTTCGGCTCCAAAGAGAGTCTACAGGGATCCGGATCATAAAATGATTGGCGGAGTATGCTCGGGGCTGGCTTCGTATTTCAATATCGACATTGCCATCGTGCGTATAATTTTCCTTGTATTGCTGTTCTTCTCGGCAATTCCCCATCTGTTCATACCTCCTTTCGTAAATCTCCACTTCTTTGGCGGTTCGTTTATAACAATAGTCTATATTATTTTATGGATTGCCATACCTGAAGCTAAAACAATGGAGCAAAAATTTGCAATGCGCGGTCAAAAACCGGATTTGTCAAATATCCAGCGAAATGTAGAAAACGGAATGAATAATATGGGACGAAACATCAGAAGTGCCGGGAGAAATTCAGCTCCCGTATTAAATGATTTTTTCAGGGTAATTGTAAAAATAATAGCGATATTCTTTATCATATTTTCGGTATCGGGAATACTTATGCTATCCTTCATGTTCCTTGGAGCAGAAATATTTAAGGGCTTTATTCCTCTGGATATTCTTGATTATGTACAACTTGGAATCAACAGTACTATCTGGCTTAAAATATCGGCACTCGCATTCTTCTTTCTTCCTCTCATTGGTATGCTGTATGGAGGTATTCAGATGCTGTTTGATTTTAAAAAATCAAAATTCCGCCCTGGTTTAATTATAGTTATACTTTGGATTATTTCAGGTTTTGCTGCTGCAACACTATCGGTTAAGGCTGCAAGACCATACTTCCAGCAGGGCCGCGAGGTTTCAGACGTTCCTATGCTTAGCAAAAGCGATACTATATATATAAAACTTGCTTCTGCAACAGCAATGCCTCAAACCAAGGTAATGATGGAAGGAGACGAATCGGATATGACTCTTTTCTGGGTGGACGAAAGCGGAGCCGACAGGAAATTCGTGGCTTTCCCAAAAGTGAGAATTGTAAGACAGAGTGGCGATGAGGCAAGGTCCCTCAATTTGAGAACCCAGGCTTTTGCATATACAAGCGGAGAGGCTATGATTAAGGCACAAAAAAATCTGCCTGCTTTTGAGCTGACAGATTCTCTTTTAACAATTCACCCCGATGTGTATAATAAAACCAACAAATGGGATGGAACCAATAAAACGATTGCGCTTTATATTCCGGACAGTGTAAAGGTTATCGTTCAGGAGCCTGTAAAATTTGCCTTTGATGCCAACATGCGCATACACAGCGGATGGGACTGGTGCTGGGGCAATGAAGACGACTGGAACAGGAACCACAGGCGGAACTGGAATTGGAACCGCGGGTGGTACCACGACTCGGATAATGATTAACCTTTGATTACCCCAAGCTCTTTGCCAACTTTTATAAATGCGGCAACAGCTTTATCAAGATGTTCAGGCTCGTGACCGGCGCTTATTTGAACCCGGATCCGGGCCTGATCTTTTGGCACCACAGGGAAATAGAATCCTGTAACATAAATTCCCTCTTCCAGCATTTTTGCTGCAAACTCCTGCGAAAGTTTTGCATCATAGAGCATAACTGCGCAAATAGCCGACTGTGTTGGCTTTATGTCAAACCCGGCAGCTAACATTTTCTTTGTGAAATATGCTGTATTGGCATGAAGTTTATCCTGTAGCTCATTGGTCTTTGACATCATATCAAACATTGCAATCCCCGATGCGGCAACCATTGGCGGGATAGAATTGGAGAACAGGTATGGCCTTGATCTCTGGCGAAGCATGGCAATAATCTCTTTTTTACCGGTTGTAAATCCTCCGATTGCTCCTCCAAATGCTTTACCAAGCGTACCGGTTATAATTTCAATTTTACCCTTAAGGTTGTAGAGTTCTGTGGCACCTCTTCCTGTGTTTCCCACAACACCTGCGGAGTGCGACTCGTCCACCATAATCATTGCGTTGTATTTAGAGGCGAGTTCATAAATCCTGTCAAGAGGAGGGACGTTGCCGTCCATTGAGAACACTCCGTCTGTAACAATAAGACGGAATCTTTGCGCCTGAGCAAGTTTAAGGCAGTTTTCCAGTTCATCCATGTTTGCATTGGCATAACGGTATCTCTGAGCCTTGCATAGTCTCACGCCATCTATAATTGATGCGTGGTTGAGGGCATCGGAAATGATTGCGTCCTCTTCGCCAAGAAGCGGTTCAAAAACTCCTCCGTTTGCATCAAAGCATGCTGCGTAAAGAATAGCATCCTCTGTCCCGAAAAATTCGGAAATTTTCTTTTCCAGTTCCAGATGCAAATCCTGAGTTCCGCAAATGAATCTTACGCTTGACATACCAAAGCCTCTTGTATCCAGAGCCTCCTTTGCAGCCTTGATTAATACAGGGCTGTTGGAAAGTCCGAGATAGTTGTTTGCGCAAAAATTAAGTACTTCTTGTCCTGTGCTCACTTTAATGGCAGCCTGTTGTGCCGTTGTTATTACCCTCTCTCTCTTAAAAAGGCCTGCAGACTCAATGCTGCCAAGCTCCGTCTGGAGAAAATCCTTAAAATTATTGTACATATATGTATTTGATTAGTTAGACTTATTACTGCCTGATTACAAATTTAACAAGTAATTATTAATCGGATAATAAAAATATAAAAACTTTTTTTGTTTTTTAAGTTTTCTATAATTACTTTTGCCGCCCTAAAGAATATAAAAAACAGATGGAGCTTAGAGAGAGAATAATAGAAAATTCAATGGATATGTTTTTTCACCGTGGCTTCAAATCCGTTACCATGGATGAGATTGCTTCGGAAAATGGCATATCCAAGAGAACTTTATACGAACAGTTCAGTGATAAGTCAACTTTACTGGAAGAGTGCCTGGTTTTTCTGGAGAACAAAATGAGATATTGCACCCAAAAAGCAATCGAAGAATCGGAGAATGTAATGGAAATGGTTAGGTTTTTCCATGAAAATCAGTCCGATATGATGGTAAATCTCAGAATCAATTTCTTTTTTGAACTAAAAAAATTCTATCCGGAAATTTATAAGAAAACATACGGAAGATTTGTTGAGTTTCACAAGGAAAAGACAACTGAATTCCTTGCAAGAGGACAAAAAGAAGGATTTTTTCTAAAGGATATAAACAAAGAGCTTGTTGCGAAAATTTTAATTGAAGTGTCAAGTGCCTTAGAAAATTCTGAAATTTTTCCGACGAAAGATGTTCCAAGAAAGGATATGTTCCGGGAGTCGGTTGTATTTTATTTCAGAGGCATTTCCACTCAGAAGGGTATTGAGCTAATAGACAGCTATATGAATAAAGAAGATAATAAGTAAGGTACATATTAATTTTACATATGAAAATATTAGGAATCGTAAAAACAGGAGCTCTCATTCTGAGTCTCACATTGTCAGCGGCATCGCTCAGAGGTCAGGCTCCGGCAGGCGACACGCTTAAGATCACAATCGGGGATGCACTCGAAATTGCACTAAACGAAAACCTGAACATCAAAATGGCCAACTCTGAGTTACAGAGAGTAGACTACCTTAAACAGGAAAATTGGAACGCTTTGTTGCCGGCAGTAAATGCCTCGGCACAATACACAAATAACATTATGAAACCTGTTTTCTTCTCGGACTTTTTTCCGGGTGGCAAGATGGAGGTTGGTTCTACCAATAGTTATTCAATAACAGGAACTTTGCAGGTGCCTGTATTTTCAATGGCCCTGTATAAAAACATACAGCTCTCGGAAATTGAGATAAAATCGGCACTTGAGTCGGCAAGGACAACAAAGCTGGACTTGATTCAGCAGGTGAAAAACAGCTTTTACGGAGTTGTAATGCTGCAAAAATCGATTGAGGTTCTTGAGCAGAGTTTCAAAAATGCCAGAGAGAGCGCAGATAATATCAAGAAAATGTATGAGCAGGGAATGGCAAGTGAATATGACAAGATTCGTTCCGATGTTGCAGCAAGAAACATATCCCCTTCCCTCACCCAGGCAAGGAACGGACTTGAACTTGCAAAGATGCAGCTTAAGGTCCTGATGTCTGTTAATATAAATCAGCCGATAGAAATAGTTGGCGACTTTGACGGCTACAACGACCAGATAGCAAACTACAACTGGAACGGAGAGTTAAATGTCGATGAGAACAGTACTCTCAAAACAATGGACATTCAGCTGGAGAAGCTCAACAAAACCTATGAGCTGGTTCGTTCACAAAGGCTTCCTGTGCTGGCCGGATTTGCAAACTATCAGATGCAGATGCAAAATGAGGAGTTCAAATTTAACAAACCATGGGCAAATTCGTTTGCTGTGGGTTTGTCTCTGCAGGTTCCTATTTTTAACAAATTATCTGTGTCTCTTAAGGAGAAACAAACTAAAGCAGGGATTCAGAAGCTGGAATATCAGAGAGACCTCATTAAGGAGAACCTTTCGCTGGCTGTACAAAATTCGGTAAATGAAATGAGACGCGCCGGGGTTCAGCTGTTATCGGACAAAGAGGCTGTGCAGCAGGCTCAGAAGGGTTACGAAATATCAAAAGTGCGCTTTAACACAGGTGTTGGAACAGTGCTTGAATTAAACGACTCGGAAGTGGCACTCACAAGATCAAAACTTAATTATAATCAAACGCTTTTCGATTTCATTAAAGCCAAAAATGAGTTTGAGAAGTCTACAGGAATGGAAAATTTAGAAAAATAACAGTTGTAATAATATGAAAAAAGTAACACTACTTCTTGCAATTGGCGCATTATTCTTAGGCGCCTGCACTTCAAAAAAAGAGAGTAATCAGGCGGCCTCTTCTCTTCCTTTGGTGAAGGTTGCCGAGGCTAAAGCACAAATGGTAAACCAGATTGCCGAGTTTACCGGCAACATTGAGCCATATGCAAAGAACAGTATTTCAAGTTCTGCTTCTCAGAGAATTGAAAAAATTTATGTTGAGGTTGGTACAAGGGTAAGAAAAGGTCAGCTTCTTGTTCAGATGGAGAATCTTAACTATGGCAACGCCAAGACTCAGATTGAAAATTTGAAAATAGACATGTCCCGCATTGATGCTCTTTATGCTGCTGGCGGTGTGTCAAAACAACAGTCCGACCAGATTCATACACAGGTAAAGGTGGCCGAAGAGAGTCTCCGCAACCTGGACAAGAATACTAAACTGCTCTCTCCAATTGACGGAGTTGTTACCCAAAGGAACTTCGACAACGGAGACCTTACAATGGGGCAGCCGATTCTTGTTGTTATGCAGCTCCAGCCTGTGAAGATTATGATTAGCATCTCGGAGGAGTTCTTCCCTAAGGTAAAGATTGGTACTCCCGTTGAGATTTCTCTCGACATTTATGAGGGCCAGAAATTCCCGGGCAAGGTGAGTCTCATCTATCCCACTATTGATGCTGCTTCCCGTACTTTTCAGGTTCAGGTGAGTATAAACAATCCTAAAATGGAGATTCGTCCCGGAATGTTTGCAAGGGCAAAAGTTGAGTTAGGAGCAAAAAACAGAGTTGTTGTTCCGGATAAAGCAGTAATCAAGCAACACGGAACAAACGATAAATATATTTATGTTTTGGACGGAGACACCGTAATATTTACAAAAGTTGAGCTCGGACGCCGCGTTGGTGCACAGTACGAGATTCTCAGCGGAATCGAAAACGGCCAAAAGGTTGTTGTTGCCGGAATGAATAACCTCGTAGATAAGGCAAAGGTTGAGGTAACTGAATCAGGTGCCGATCTGTCACTCTAAAATAGTAGTATCACATGAAAATATATGAAAGTTCAGTAAAGAAACCGGTTACAACGGCCCTCATTTTTGTGGCCATTGTAGTACTTGGTTTATTTTCGTTTTCAAAGCTTTCGGTTGACCTTTATCCAAAGATTGAGCTCAATGCGGCAACTGTAATGACAACATACGCCGGTGCAAGTGCAATGGATATTGAGCAAAATGTTACAAAAAGGCTTGAAACATCACTTAGTACAGTATCAGACTTAAAAAGAATAACCTCTACATCCAAGGATAATGTATCGCTCATAACAGTTGAGTTTGAATACGGAACCAACATGGATGAGGCGGTAAATGACATACGTGCGGTACTTGACATGCAGCGTAACTTCCTTCCGGACGACTGCGAATCTCCGGTTGTTCTGAAATTCAGCTCCGATATGATGCCTATTGCATTCATATCTGCACACGCCGGCGTGAGCTCGGAAGGTCTGTATAAGATTCTTGATGAAAAGGTTGCAAATCCTCTGAACAGAATAGACGGAGTAGCTTCAACATCAATTTCAGGAGCGCCGCAAAGGGAAATTCAGATATCTGCCGACCCTCAGAAAATGGAGGCATACAAGCTGTCAATAGAGCAGCTTTCCAATCTGATATCCATGGAAAACAGGAACATTCCTGCCGGTAGCATAGACGTAGGAAGCAATACATACTCTGTTCGCGTTGACGGAGAGTTCAAGGAGAGCGAAGAGATTCAGAATCTCATTGTGGGTAGCTACATGGGCAAAAACATTTACATGAAGGATGTTGCCACCATTAAGGATACTCTAAAGGAGCGCTCGACCGAAATCTATACAAACGGGGAGAGGGGTGCGACAATAGTTGTTCAGAAACAATCCGGCTCTAATGTGGTTGAAATTGCCGATAAGATTAACGCAGCTCTGCCCGGTATACAAAAGTCTCTCCCTCCCGATGTAAAACTCGAGATGGTACTGGATACATCGGAATTTATAAAGGATAGTATCAGCTCACTTACAGAGACGGTACTTCTTGCGGGTTTGTTTGTTATGATAGTTGTACTCTTCTTCCTTGGAAGATGGAGGGCAACATTTATTATTATCCTCACAATTCCGGTGTCTCTGGTGGCAGCCTTCATTTACCTTATGGTTACGGGAAATACGCTTAATATAATTTCCCTGAGTTCGCTCTCGATAGCCATCGGGATGGTTGTGGACGACGCAATAGTTGTTCTGGAGAATATAACGACGCACATAGAGAGGGGAAGCAAACCAAGAGATGCAGCAATTTATGCTACCAATGAGGTAGCCGTTGCCGTAATTGCCTCCACCTTAACTATTATTTCTGTATTCTTCCCTCTTACAATGGTTTCCGGGCTGGCAGGTATAATGTTTAAGCAACTTGGCTGGATTGTGACAATTATCATTTCAATATCCGTACTGGCAGCTCTTACGCTCACCCCAATGCTTTCGTCAATAATGCTTAAGGCCGATCCTAAAAGATCGAAAGCATTCCAGTACTTCTACGCACCTATCGAAAGGATGCTTGACGGACTCGACAGAGTATATGCATCCGGATTAAAATGGTGTGTAAATAACAGGTTTAAGGTAATGGGCGGAGCTCTGGTACTCTTTTTGGCCAGCCTTGTACTGGTTGCAAAAGTTGGTACAGACTTCTTCCCGGCTTCTGATAACTCACAAATTGGAGTTACAGTTGAATTGCCGGTTGGCACAAGAGTGGAGCAGGCAAGAAAACTGAATACCTACCTGTTTGAAATGTGGAAAAAGAAGTATCCGGAAATTGAAATCCTGCAGACTTCACTGGGTCAGTCCGACGGCTCAAATGTATTCATGTCGTTAAGGACATCAGGCACCCACATTATCACATATACAGCAAGACTCTCAAAACCCGATAAGAGAAAAAGAGATATTTTTGACATATCGGACGAAATGCGGAAAGACCTGAGTGCTACTCCGGAAGTATACAGATATACTGTTACTCCGGGCGGCTCAAACGGAATGGGCATGGGTGCAGGAGGAACAACTCTTGAAATGGATATCCTTGGTTACAACTTCGAAGATGCTGAGTCAGTTGCAAAACAAGTATCGGACATCATGAAGAAAACAGAAGGACTCAGGGATGTGAAGCTGAGCCGCGAAGACTATATGCCTCAGTTTAAGGTTGAGTTCGACCGTGATAAACTTGCCATGAACGGCATAACCATGACCTCTGCTGCAACAGTTGTAAGAAACCGGATAAACGGGATTATTACCACAAAATTCAGGGAAGAGGGAGAGGAGTATGATATAGTAGTGAGAAATGACCAAAAATATCGTACTACAGTTGATGACATTAATAATATATTAATCTACAATGCACAAGGCAAGGCCGTAAGATTAAGTGAACTGGGAAATGTTGTCGAAAACTTCGCACCACCTTCAATCGAACACCTCGACAGGGAAAGGGTTATAAAAGTTACCGGTTCTGTTTACAAACGTTCGCTTGGAGATATTGCTACAGAAGTGAATGCAGCAGTTGCCAAGATTGATATGCCGCCTCTCATTACCGCAAGTGTATCAGGTGCGGTTGAGGAGCAACAGGAGTCGTTTGCCGATATGTTCACGCTTTTGGGGCTTGTGATTCTCCTTACATATATTGTAATGGCATCGCAGTTTGAATCTTTCCGCGATCCGTTTATAATAATGTTCTCTCTTCCATTTGCATTTACAGGAGTATTCATTGCTTTATGGCTCACCGGAACAACACTCAGTCTTATCGCGCTCATTGGTGCTGTAATGCTTGTGGGAATTGTGGTAAAGAACGGAATTGTGCTCATAGACTATATCAATCTTAACAAAGAAAGGGGAGCTTCAGTTAAGCGGTCTGTAATATCCGGAGGCAAGTCACGTTTACGCCCGGTAATCATGACTACATCAACAACTATTCTTGGTATGGTCCCAATGGCAATGGGAATAGGAGCCGGATCTGAAATTTGGCAGCCTATGGGTATAGCAATCATTGGCGGTCTTACACTTTCGACCTTACTTACTCTAATTGTTATCCCTACAATATATACATCATTCCATGCAGGCGATATCAAGCGCAAGAGAAAAGCATGGGCAAAAAAAATTAACGAACTTAAAGCAGTTTAATTATGAAATCGATAATGATTATATATAACCAGGCCCATAGCACCCTTGTTCAGCAGGCTCTCGATAAATGCGATGTGAGAGGCTTTACTAAATGGGTTGATGTTCAGGGTCGTGGCAGCGACAAGGGAGAGCCGCACTATGGCACTCATGCCTGGCCTTCGATAAACATGGCAGTCATGGCGATTGTAGAGCCGGAAAAATTGACTATATTGCTTTCCGAATTAAAGGAAATAAACTCTTCGGCCGAAAAACAGGGGCTTCGTGCCTTTGTTTGGGAAGCAGAGTCGGCAATATAAGAAGAATGGAAAGCATAAAAGAAATTTTCAAAATTGGCAGAGGACCTTCCAGTAGTCATACAATGGCTCCTGCCAAAGCATCAGTTATATTTTTGAAGAGGCAGCTTGCTGCCTCTTCATTTATTGTAACGCTTTACGGAAGCCTTGCGGCAACCGGTAAAGGACACATGACAGATATAGCAATTCTTGAAGTACTTGGCAAAGAGAGGACAAAAATTGTCTGGGAGCCAGATACCTTTTTGCCTCAGCATTCAAATGGAATGAAATTCGAAGCATTCGACCCTCTCGGTAAAAAAATGGGAGAGTGGACAACATTCAGTATTGGTGGGGGAGATTTGAGTGATACAGGAGTGAGAGAGGCCCGCACAGATATTTATCCTCATTCAAAAATGGCCGAAATACTTGGATGGTGCCAAAACAGCGGAAGATCATTCTGGGAGTATGTGGATGTGCACGAAAACAGTGAAATATGGGATTATCTTGCCCAGGTCTGGAGTGTTATGAAAGAGTCCGTAGAGAGGGGTCTGGAATCGGAAGGAGTACTTCCGGGAGGACTCAATCTTTCAAGAAAAGCAGCATCTTTCTATATCAAGGCTAAGGGTTATCAGGGGTCAATGCAAAGAAGGAGTATGACATTCTCTTTTGCTCTTGCCGTTGCAGAGGAAAATGCCTCCGGAGGGATTGTAGTTACGGCTCCTACCTGCGGTTCGTCCGGAGTTTTACCGGCATTGTTGTACCTCAACCAGCACTCGTATGATTTTTCGGACAAGAGAATCATAAGGTCGCTGGCAACAGCAGGAATCATAGGCAATATTATTAAAACAAATGCCTCAATTTCAGGGGCAGAAGTCGGGTGTCAGGGTGAAGTAGGTTCTGCCTGCTCAATGGCTGCCGGTGCCGGTGTTCAGCTCTTCGGGGGAACCCCTGCACAGATTGAATATGCCGCATCAATTGGTATTGAACACTTCCTTGGGCTCACTTGTGACCCAATTTGCGGATTGGTGCAAATACCTTGTATTGAGAGAAATGCCTTTGGAGCAACAAGGGCTGTTGATGCAAATATGTATGCACTTCTTTCCGACGGAAAACACCTTGTTTCTTTTGATACAGTGGTGGAAGCAATGAAGCGTACAGGGCATGATCTTCCGCATTTGTATAAGGAGACTGCACAAGGGGGTCTTGCAGGATTGATGGGCAAAATATAGGATATTTAAAAAAATGATATTATTTTAGCATTTAATTACAGAACAAATACATTTCTAAATTAATAATATTTAACGATGGCTATAGCAGTAAACGATTCGAATTTCAAGGAGATAGTAATTAATTCAGACAAACCCGTTCTTGTCGACTTCTGGGCACCATGGTGCGGCCCCTGCAGGATGATAGCTCCCATAGTGGACGAACTTGCAGCAGAGTACGAGGGTAAAGCTGTAATTGCAAAATGTGATGTTGATTCAAGTTCGGAAGTACCTGTAAAATATGGAATCCGCAATATTCCAACAATTCTGTTTTTTAAAGACGGCGAATTGAAGGATAAAATCGTGGGCTCTACAACTAAGGCAAACATTGTAGCTAAAATCAATTCTTTGATCTAAGATTATGAAAAAATTATTCACACTTGTATTAGCGCTTATTATTGTAAGTGCTTCTTTTGGTCAGACAAAATTCGGAGTAAAGGCTGGTCTCAATTTTAATAAGTTGACAGATGTTACTCAGGGCGGAAGTACAGATGAAATCTGGAACTCACAAACGGGATACCATGTTGGTCTTGCTGTTCAGTTCAAGGTTCCTTTCCTGGGACTTGCCGTACAGCCCGAACTGCTTTATAATACTGTGAAATCATCACCAACCACACCTACATTATTGCAGATAAACAATCCGCTTTACAATGGAGGAGTGATAAGCCAACCAGTAGCATTAGCCACGAATGAGGTTCAGATGGATTATATTATGCTGCCGGTTAATTTACAATTTGGCATTGACTTGGTACTTCTAAGGCCATTTGTTGTAGTGTCTCCATATATCCAATATGCAATACAAAGTGGAGCAAGGCTTGAAAGTCAGCCAATCGATGATATAAATCGATTTGACTACGGTCTTGGCTTAGGTGTCGGACTAGACTTATGGAAACTTCAGATAATGGGAAAATACAACTGGGGTCTAGGTAAGCTTAAATCGGCAAACAATACAACCTGGAATGAGAAATACGAAAACGCAAAACTTCAGGGATTCCAGCTTTCTGTTGCATTCCTTTTTTAAATTATAGTTATTAAATGGGCAAGCGCATTTGTGTATATTGTTCATCAAGTGACATACTGGAAGACAGATACAAAGAGGCCGCCGCTAGTTTTGCTAAGGCGGCCTCTTTACATGATTACACAATTGTATGTGGCGGGTCCTGCCGTGGTTTGATGGGAGTTCTGATTGATACCATCAATCAATACGGAACAGAAGTGGAGGGTATAATCCCCGACTTTATGAAGGAGCTCGAGTTTCACCATCCCAAACTCGATAAGATTAAAGTAGTAGACACAATGAGCAAAAGAAAAGACATGCTCAGGGAGGATACAGATGCCGTCATTGCGTTTCCGGGAGGAATCGGAACCATTGAAGAGTTTATTGAAACCTATACATTAAAAAGACTGGGTGTATATCCGGGTGCTGTAATACTGTTCAATCAGGATGGATTTTACGAACCCCTTATCCAGCTTTTTAAGCACCTTGCAAAAAATAATATGCTAAACGACAACTGGAGCGATGCTTTGATTGTTGTAGAAGATGTGACCGGGCTCATAGATGCAATAGAGAAAAGCGAACGAAAAATTCTTGAGCCAAAACATTACGCACCAGCCTAACCTACAAACAAATATATATGAACATAAAAGCAATTCAAAGCGACATTAAAACAGAGTGGACGCAATTTGAGGAGCTGATGAGAAAGAGCCTGTGGAGTGATTATGACCTTTTAAATCAAATAAATTCACATCTTTTTGACAATAAGGGCAAACAAATCAGGCCACTTTTAGGGCTTCTTGCCGCAAAGTGTTGCGGCACAATCAACCCTTTCACTATCACATGTGCAGTCGTTTCAGAAATGCTGCATACCGCATCACTGTTGCACGACGATGTTGCCGACGAAGCGCCTCAGAGACGCGGAGCAGATACTGTCCAATATAAATTTAACCCTGCCGCTTCGGTTCTAACCGGCGATTACTGGCTGGCAAAAGCGTTGACCCTGTTGTTAAAAGAGAAGGACATGTCTGTGCTGAATTATTTCACAAAGACAATTGAAGAACTTTCTGAGGGAGAAATTTTTCAGATGCAGAAAGCTTCATCCCTGGACACAACAGAAGAAGATTACTATAAAATAATTTCAGCCAAGACTTCCAGTCTCTTCATTGCATCTGTAAAAAGCATGGTTTATTCAACCGGTGCATCAGATAAGATACTTGACGACATGGAATGTTATGCATACAATCTGGGACTTGCATTTCAAATAAGAGACGATATTTTTGACTATACTCCACAGCTCAATACCGGAAAGCCTTCCGGCGGCGACATAAAAGAGAAGAAACTCACCCTTCCTCTTATTCTGGCATTAAAAGCAGCAACTAAAGACGAACGGGAAAATCTATTAAGAGAAATTCGTTTTGCAGAAACCGAGGACGAACGTCTTGTCGAAAATACTTTTGCACTGGTGGAAAAATACTCCGGAACCGCATCTGCACAAAAAGCACTTGAAGAGCATTGCAGAAAGGCAGAAGAGAGCCTGTCGGGACTCAGCGAATCGATATATAAAAATCATTTGATTGAGCTCACACGTTATGTCGGGAGCAGAGAAAATTAAACCTAAATAGGGTTTTTAGCAGGGAAAAGCTCTTTATGGGCATATTCCAGTTTTTCATAAAACTCTTTTCCAAAAGCAAAAATAAGGGGTTCCCGTAGAAACTGATATACGGGAACTCCTTCTTTTTTACCTTTAGCAAAAGCATCAAGGCATATGTGCCACTCGTGTAAGTTGAGGGCAATCATGCCATTTGAAAGCTTTGAAACTCTTATTGGATAAAGCCAGCAGGAGACAGGCTTTTTTAATTCACTGTTGCCCTTGCCGTATGCTACTTCAATCCCGCAAAAGCAATTATTATTATCGTCGAAAAGCGCATAAGCGCACTCTTCTCCGTTTACCAATGGAGTAACAAGATCTCCGTCGGTATCCCGGACAAAAGGACCCTGCTCCTTGATGGAGAGGATCCCTTCCGGCCTGAGATATTTAAATATTTTATCTTTTTCGCTCCCAAGCAGCGAGCACTCACTCTCCTCGAGAGGTGCACCACTGTCACCTATGACGCAACATACACCATGGCATTTTGCATAATCACAAACAAAAGATTCTGTCAAAATTGCAGAAGAAACAAGTATATTGTCGATTTCAATGATGGAGCTCATAGAGGTGTTACTTTGCTACAGGAGCTTTTCCGCTCATTATTACTTCAACCTGGTTGCCCTGTGACAGGGTTTCTTTAATGAATTTTTGAAGCTTCTCTTTTGTCAGAGACTTAAGAATTGCATCCATTTCTGTATGCATGTCCTTGCCAATAAGATAGCGGTTGCTGATAGCGCCTAACCAGTAGCTGTTTTCCCTGAGGTTTTGAGTGTTTGTCTTTTGCATATACTCGATAATCTTTGAGAAGTCTGCAGGAGATACGCCTTTTTCAATAACATTGTTGATTTCAAGGTGTGCCCTCTTAAGAAGTCTTTCCTTAAGTGCAACATCTGTGTCGAAACCAAACATGAATGTAAAGTACTCCTGAGGGAAGTAAGTCATATTCATTGCTACACCAACACCGTATGTTCCGCCTTCTTCCTCACGGATAGTTCTTGTAAACACCATGTCGAATACCTGTTTGGTCATGCTTGCAAGAATTACATTCTCCAGGGTATAAGGAACCTTACCGGAGAAGAAAGTGTAAACCGTAGCCTTAGGTGTTTGCATATCTTTGTCGAAATGGTTAACAACCTTTCCCTTTACAGGAATCATGTCTGTGTTTTTCCAGTTCTCTTTTTTTGTCTTGTTGGCAGGAAGCGAACCTATATAGGTTTCTGCAAGTGGTTTTAAAACAGCAGGGTCTACATTACCAACGAAGATAAAAGTAAAGTCTGCGGCATTTTCAAAACGGGCTCTTGCAAGTTGCAGGGTCTTTTCATAATTGACTTTTGCCAGCATATCCAAATCCAGTCTTTTTGCGTAAGGATTGCTATTGTAGAGAACCTTCTGAACTGTATCCGAAAATGCAACCATTGGCTGTGCAGCCATGTTTTCAAGCTGTGCTTTCATTTTGCCTAAATAAGACTGGAAAGCCTCATTGTCCTGCCTGATTGATGTAAAGCTAAGATAAACAAGTTGCATAAAGGTTTCGATATCCTTTGGTGTACTGCTTCCGGACAGACCTTCACTCATCATGCCGATATTAGAGCGAACAGATACATTTTTACCAGCAAGAACCTTTTTAAGGTCGGTTGTACTGAAGTTTCCAAGACCGCCAATAGCAGCCACGTCATTGATTACCTTTGTAGCAACAATATCCGATTTGTCCAGCAGAGAGTATCCTCCCTTGCTTGTGGCGCTGAACATAATCTGGTCGTCTTTGAAGTCAGTTTTCATAACAACAACAGTGGCCCCGTTAGACATGTTCCATACAGTAGCCCCGCTCATTGGCTCTTTCACTTCGGAAACAACCTTGCCTGCTTTTGGTGCAACAGGTACCAGCGGTTCTTTTGAAAGGGTTTCTTTATATGGTTCTACCTGCTCTTTAAGTGCATTTTGATAAACAGTCATCAACTCCTCATTTGAAGGAACTTTGAGCCCCTCTTTCTTAGGCATCATGACAGCAATTGCAAGATTCTGATCTACAGGAAGTGATTTTGCATATTCGTTAATCTGTTCTACAGTTATAGCCGGAGCAACCTGCTGCATCAACGCATACTCGGTTTCAATGCCGGCATAAGCGTTGTTTGTTATGAAATGGTCCACAATCTGGTTTACATAGAATGAGTTTTTCTGTTTCTCTTTCTCTTTGTAGATTTGTTCCAGACGGCTCATATAATTTGCTTTTGCACGATCGTATTCCGAAGGGGTAAAGCCGAATCTTCTAACCTTTTCTGCCTCGTTAATCAACGCTTTGAGGGTTTCGTTCATTTTACCCTCTTTAACGCCTGCGCCAAGAGTAAATGCATCTTTGGTCTGAGTAATGCCAAAGCAGAAATTGCCATAACTTGCCTGAGCATATGTAAAAGGTGCATCAGGTTTTTGTCCGAGATCCTGGAAGCGGGAATTAAGCATTCCTGTAACCATAGAGTTCATGTAGTCCATAACGATGGAAGCGGCAGTAGCCCTCATTTCCTTAGGAAGGACATCATGCTTGTACATCACCTGTAAACTTGTTGTGCTTGCCTCTGGGTCTGTTGCAACAGAGATAAGGGCATCTTTAGTATCAGGAACCGGAAGTTCAATTCTTGGTGCAGGATTTACAGGTTTAGGGATTGAGCCAAACATGGTTTTAATTTGTGCTTCAACTGCTGCAGCATCAATATCTCCAACAACAATAATCCCCTGCAAATCCGGACGGTACCATTTGTTGTAATAATCTCGTATCTCCTGAGGAGTAAAATTATTAATAACATTAAGTGTACCAATAGGAAGCCTGTATGCATATCTGCTTCCCGGCATAATTTCCGGCATAATTTTCTCAATCATTCTAAGCATTGCGCTGCTGCTTGTGCGGAATTCCTCACGGATAACTCCTCTCTCTTTTTCAATATCTTCTGTGGTAAGAGAAATTGCGCAAGACCAGTCGTGAAGAATAAGAAGACAAGAGTCAATTATACCCTGTCTCTTAACTGGTACGCTGGAAATGTTATAAATTGTCTGGTCAAATGAGGTTCCAGCGTTTAGGTTTGCACCAAACTTAACGCCTATTTTTTCCAGATATGAGATAATCCCGTTTCCGGGGAAATTCTTGGATCCATTGAAAGCCATATGTTCAAGAAAGTGTGCAAGTCCTCTCTGGTTGTCATCTTCCAGGATTGAGCCTACTTTCTGGGCTATGTAAAATTCTGCCTGTCCTTTTGGTTCAGCGTTCTGAACTACAAAATAGGTTAGGCCGTTCTCTAACACTCCCGTTCTTACCTTTGGGTCAAGAGGAAGCTTTTGGGGCATTTGTGCCATGGCGCTCATAAAAATTGCCATGGTAACTACTACCATTAAAATACGTTTCATGCTTTTTATTCAGTTTTGTTATTACCTATAACAAAAGTAGCCAAATTTGCATGATAATTTACTTTTTTTTATTTTTGCAAAGACCGCGGGGTTAAAAAAAGTCAATTAATACATAATATTTATATAAAATGAAACAATTCAGGACATTTTTAGCTATTTGTGTACTTTCAATCCTCTCGATGGGTACAGTTTACGGGCAGGACCTAACTGCCGCTACCGATGCATTCAATGCCGGTGGAGCTGCACTAAACGAGAGCAATTATCCGGTTGCAATCGAATCTTTTAACAAAGCGCTTAAAATGCTTGAGGGTTTGGGCGAACAGGGAGCAACTATGCTTGCAGAAACAAAAGCGATTATTCCGCAGATTCACCTTCGCTACGGAAAGCAGTTTGCATCGGCAAATGATATTGACAATGCCGTTCTTCAGATTAAGAAAGCTATTGAAACAGGTACCGCCTATTCTGCGACAGATGTTGTAAAAGAGGCTACCGAACTTCTTCCTCAGGTACTTATGGCCGATGGAAATAATCTTTTAAACGAAGGTAAATATGCTGAGGCAATTGCTGAGTACAATAAGGTTGTTGCTGCAGACCCTGCCAACGGGATGGCATATTTGAGAATAGGTATGTCGGAGGCGCGTCTGGATAATGAGGCCGGAGCAGTAGCTGCTTTTGAAAAAGCAATTACGCTCGGACAAAAAGACGATGCTTCAAAGCAACTTTCAACCCTTTATCTTAAAAAATCAGCAGCTGCGCTTAAGGTTAAAAACTGGGCCGCAGTTCTTGAATCAGCAGAAAAATCAAATACCTATCTTGAGTCGGGTCAGGCTAAAAAGCTTATCGGACTTTCTGCAGTTCAGCTGAAGAAATTTGACAAGGCGATAGCTGCTCTGGAAAGCTACTATGCCGAAGATACAAACGCAAAAGACAAGAGCAGTACTCTTTACAATTTAGCAACAGCATACGAAGGCAAAGGAAACAATGCCAAAGCATGCGGATACTACAAGCAGCTGCTCAACGATGCAACATACAAGGCTGCTGCTGAGTACAAGGTGAAAACCCAGCTTAAGTGCAACTAAGAGAATTAGAACTTCTGGCTCCGGCCAAAAACAGGGATATCGGCATTGCAGCAATTGATTGCGGTGCCGATTCTCTCTATATTGCAGGCCCTTCTTTTGGGGCAAGGGAAGCAGCAGGCAACTCTGTTTCCGATGTAGCCCAACTTGCAGCCTATGGCCGCAAATTCGGAGCGAAGGTGTACATGGTAATCAATACGATTCTGTATGATAATGAAATAGAAAAGGCAGTGAAGCTTGCACATCAGGCATACGATGCCGGATGCTCTGCCCTCATTATCCAGGATCTTGGCCTTCTTAAGGCAGGATTACCCCCATTGCCACTCTTTGCATCTACCCAAACCAATATCAGAACAGCAGAGCAGGCAATGTTTCTCGAATCACTCGGGTTTGAACGTCTCATTCTGGCAAGAGAACTGTCTCTTGAGCAAATAGCAGAAATTCGCAAAGCCACAACAGTTGAACTGGAGAGCTTTATTCACGGAGCCCTTTGCGTATCATACAGCGGGCAGTGCTACATGAGCGAAAAGGTTGCCGGGAGAAGTGCAAACAGAGGCGCGTGTGTTCAGGCATGCAGGTCTAAATACGACCTGAAAGACAGTTCCGGGAAAATACTGCTCAGAGACAAGGCCTTGCTTTCGCTTCGCGATCTCAACCTTGGCGATTTTATTCCACAGCTTGCAAACGCAGGGATATCGTCCTTTAAGGTGGAGGGGCGGCTCAAAAATATTTCATATATAAAAAATGTAGTAAGATTCTACAGGTCGCTTATTGACAATTTCACAGAAAAAGACGGTGGCTACCGCCCCTCCTCTTCCGGCAGGTTATTCGGGGGGTTCACTCCAAGGCCGGAGAAGACCTTTAACCGCGGATACACCCATCTGTTTATAAACGGGGAAAGAGGGGAATGGCAGAGCAAAGAGGCGGCAAAAGCAGTGGGAGAATATGTTGGAAAGGTAAGCTCAATTGTAAAGGAGAAAGGTGGCAAACTCCGCATAAAATACGAATCTCACTTGCGGATAGAAAACGGAGACGGCCTGTGTTTTATTACGCCGGAAGGAGAAGTTGAAGGAGCAAGGGCAAATGTTACCGAGCCGGGTGTTGTAGTAATTAACGACCAGCCGGAAATCATTCCCGGTACAAAAGTTTACCGCAACTATGACCATAACTTTGAAAGGGAACTTGAGTATAATATGCCAAAAAGGCTCATCGAAGTCACGCTTAAATTTTCCTGCAGGGAAGGAATTACCCGGCTGACAGGAATATGTGAAGACGGGACTGAGGTTTTATTTCAAACAGATGAAAGGCATGAAACTGCAAAAAACAGGGAACTTGCAGAAAAAAATATCAGAAATCAACTTAGCAAAAGATCGGATATATATATTTTTAAGCTGACAGACATAGAGGGAGAAGAGATTCCATTCTATCCGCTCTCCCTGCTAAACGAGATGAGACGCACTCTGGCAATGTTGCTTAATGAAAAAAGAGGTAAACAGGAAATAATATCCGGCGTAAAGAAATCTAAAGAGTCGTTGTCAATATTTGCAAACCGGCATCCTCTTGAAGGAAAACCGGCAGACTACAGGGCAAACATATCAAACAGGCTTTCGGAAGAGTTGTACAAAGAACTTGGAGCGGCCTCTTCTAAACCGGCATTTGAGATTGCCCCTCCGGCAGAAGCGGAGCTTATGCGCTGCAAATATTGCATTAAATATGAACTTGGCCTTTGCCCCAGAGAGGGCGGGGGAAAAGGGCTAAATGAGCCGCTTTATCTTACAAACGGTGGCAGAGAGTTTCGTCTGGGATTTGATTGTAAAAACTGTGAAATGGTTATCTTTGGTTAAATTTATAAAATATGCAGTTCTCTTCGGTTGTAGGGCATAATGACACAAAAAGGCAGTTGATAAAACTCGGAAAGGACGGCAGAGTTCCGCATGCTATCCTTTTTGGCGAGGAGCCTGGATATGGTGCACTCCCTTTGTCGCTTGCATTTGCCCAGTATCTCTCATGCCCCAACAGAACTGAAACAGACTCCTGCGGAAGTTGTCCCAGTTGCAATAAGTTTGAAAAACTAATACACCCCGACCTCCATTTTGCATTCCCTGTGAGTACGACAAAAAAAATCACAAGCAAACCGGTGAGTGACAATTTTATAGACTCCTGGCGCAAAGTGGTTCGAGCCAATCCGTATATGGGAGAACAGGAACTCTATGACGAAATGGGAGCGGAAAACAAGCTGGGAAATATTGGTGTTGCCGAAGCCTCTCTTATATTCCGTAAGCTTAGTATGACTGCTTTTGAAGGGGGAAACAAATATATGGTCATTTGGCTTGCCGAGAGAATGAATCAGGAGGCATCCAACAAACTTCTCAAATTGCTGGAAGAACCGCCAAAAGATACTTATCTCTTTCTTATAAGCCAGTCCGTGGATCGCATTCTCCCCACTATCCTGTCAAGATGCCGAATAATAAAGCTTTCCCCAATAGACCGGCGCCTTCTCTCGGAAAGACTTATGATTGAATTTGGTATTTCTGAGGCCGATGCCACCCTGTGGGCAAAGATTTCGGGAGGAAGCCTGAGCCGTGCAAGAAGAGCCATTTCCGAATCTCAGGAAACATCTGCGTTTGACAACCTCATAGCAGATCTAATAAACGGATGCCTTTCCAGAGAGCTTATGAATGTAATTTCCGTATGGGAAGAGGTGGCCCTGCTCACCAGAGAGAAGCAGCGCGACTTTTGCTACAAGCTTATAGAATATATAAGAAGAACATATATCCTGAGCCTTGGTTCCGAAGAGCTTTCCTATATACCGGAATCTCAAAGGACGCTTTTTGCCGGGTGGTCAAAAAGAATTAAACCGGCTTTTTATGAGAAGGGTTTTGATGTGGTGAACAAGGCGATAACTGATATAGAGAGGAGCGTAAACTCCAAGTATATCTTTGCCGACCTAAGTAACCGCTTTTTTCTATCTTTGTAAAAATTATGGATACACAAAATATTAAATATGATTGTTCACGCGGCTGCTCTACTTTAAGAGCCGACGACGGCGAACTAACCTGCAAGTTCAAAAACGGATGTTGCAAACTTACTGTTTATGACTGGCTTGAAGGAATTCCGGACGAAGAGACGAAAAATCTCTTTGAGGTAAGGTTTAAAAATACAAGAAAACTATATTTCCGAAACGAATCGGGTGTATTGCTGGTGGTTGGAGATCTTGTGGTGGTTGAGGCTGCAAACGGGCACGATGTAGGAATAGTTACTGCAAACGGGCCAATTATCCGTCATCAGCTTAAAAGGAACGATGTAGAACCGGCAACTTACGAGTTTAAGAAAATATACCGCAAAGCAAGGTCACTTGATATTGAGCGGTGGCAGGAAGCCATTGCAAGGGAGCATAAGACAATGATTCGTGCAAGGCAGGTAGCTTTGTCTTTGAACCTTAACATGAAGATTGGCGATGTGGAATTTCAGGGAGACGGAACAAAAGCCATCTTTTATTACATTGCAGACGAGAGAGTGGACTTCAGGCAACTGATCCGGTTATTTGCAGAAGAGTTTAAAATCCGGATTGAGATGCGCCAGATTGGGGCGAGACAGGAAGCCGGCCTTATAGGAGGAGTTGGTGTTTGTGGCCAGGAACTTTGCTGTTCGAGGTACATGTCAACCTTTCAGTCAATTACAACTCAGGCTGCCCGCAGTCAGGATTTGTCGCTTAATCCGCAAAAACTTGCAGGCCAGTGCAGCAAGCTTAAGTGTTGTATCAATTATGAAGCAGCAACTTATATAGATGCTCAGTCAAAGATTCCTTTTGTCAGGGAACCGCTCGAAACAATAGACGGACCTGTTTTTCTGATAAAGACAGATATTCTAAGGGGTGTGATGTGGTTCTCGTATGAGCAGAACAGCATGGCAAACATGTTCCCGGTTCCGGCCGATAAGGTCAGAGAGATTCTCAAACTTAATTCGAAAGGGATTAAAGTAGAGAGCCTGCTTCCAACAGCAAAGGACAAATCTCCGGAATTTGTTACATCGGTGGGCGACGACAGCATTTCAAGGTTTGACGAAAAAAGCAGGGTTCCCAACAATAAACACAAGGGTCCAAAAAAACCGCAAAAAATTGTCAAAAACGGAAATGGCAACAATGGCAATCAAAAGCAAAACTAAACTGCTTCTTCTGTTTTCTCTTTTTTTATTTTCCTGCGGGAGGCAGGAACAATTCGAGACATACTCAGCCAAAATTGAGGACAATGTTCTGTCTGTCACCGATAAACTGGAATACCGGTTTAAGATTGACGATACTTTACAGCTATATGACATAGATGTATTTATGCGGTTTTCTCATGATTTCGAAGGGCAGGCACTTCCTCTCTGCATTACATTGTTTTCTCCCGATGGACACAAGTACAGAGATAGTCTGGAATTTAAGACGGACCCGTCCAAAAATTATCAGAGATCGGGAATGTGGAAGGACTACAAATGGAAATACAGAAACAAGGTGACTTTTCCACGAAGCGGAAATTGGTTTGTCCTTGTGGGGAATGCTTCAAATAGCGAAATAAAAGGGATTGGGGAGATAAGTTTTATATTGAAAGATTCTAATGGGAAAAGATAAGCTTAAAAGATTCGAAGAAAATAAAAATTTCAGCTGCCTGTTTCAACCGGATTTTGAGGAGGTCTTCAGAAAAGACTATATAATGAAGGGGAAGTGGAACAGCGATTATTTTGGAAATGACAACCCAATTGTTCTTGAGCTTGGATGCGGAAGGGGAGAATATGCTGTTGAACTGGCCAGGAAATTTCCTGATACAAATTTTTTGGGACTCGACATTAAAGGCGCAAGGCTATGGAGAGGGGCAAAAACTGCAGTTGAAGAGGGTTTGAAGAATGTGGCATTCGTAAGAACAAGGATTGAATTTATCGAGTGGCTTTTCGGCTCCGGCGAGGTTTCCGAAATATGGATAACATTTGCCGATCCTCAAATCCGCAGGGATAACAAGAGACTAACGGCTCCTGTTTTTCTTGACAGATATAGAAAGTTTCTAAAGCCCAACGGGCTCATTCATCTTAAGACAGACAGTCCGTACCTGCACGAGTACAGTTGTGCTCTGGTACGCAGGAACTCATTTGAAATCTTAACCGAGAATAAGGATATATATAAGTCAATAGCAGCTAATGAGCATTTTGACACTCATACAGCAGAGCTGCTTTCAATTAAAACTCACTACGAAGAGCAATTCCTGTCACAAGGGCATCCAATAACCTACCTTTGCTTTCGTTTGCCGTCTCAGGGTGCAATTGAACCACCGGTATGGGATCACGACCGGTACGAAAGATAACGGGATAATTACTGATTACTCTTCCTTGTTGTTTTCTCTTGTGAACCACTCAATTGTGCGGGCGATACGATAGACATCTTTCCTTTGCCCCTCAAGAATAATAGGGTTGTCGGAGAAGTTTACGGTAACGTCGTCTTCAAACATTCTCATTGCACGTACAAATGGAGAAGTGTGCCTGAAAGTTACAGTTGTTTCGGTTTCGGAAATCTGTTTGTAACGGCTGTTTGTGAATATTTCGACAATTTTCTCACGTTCTTCGCTGAACGGTTTGTTTAGGTAAACACGCTTTTTAATAAATCCAAAAAGTGGATAAATGAGCGAGATTACAACAAAAAAGATTATCATCTGAATTCCTGTCCCCGGACGGAAAAGATTCTCATAGTTAAATCCGTTAGAGGAAGTAAGAGAGAAGATTGAAACTATAAGGACAAAAATAATTGCCAGATAGACCATGTACTTTGCAACTCTGATAAGATACTTCTGAAAATTAAATCCTGACATAATAAAATTCTTTTATTTATAACTTATGCCGCAAAGCTAACAAATTTTTCTATTTTTGTAATTAGAGCTAATAATAACACATAAATTCAACGGTATGGAAAATGAGAAAAAAATGAAGACCCTTGTAATAGTACTGGCTGCCGTTGCAGTTGTGCTGGCAGGCATTCTGGCGTGGATATGGGTAGACAGAAACGGAATGATAGGGAGCCTTAAAGTTGAGAAGGAAGAGCTGACCGGTCAGATGCTTCAGCTGAAATCGGACTATGACGGACTTTCGTCCAATAACGATACGCTCAATGCACAGCTCTCGGTTGAGAGAGAGAAGGTTGTTCAGCTTATCGAAAGAGTACAGCAGACAGATGTCAAGAACAGGACAAAAATCCGGGAATACGAGAAGGAACTGGGAACCCTCAGAGGTATAATGAGAGGGTATATCAAACAACTGGATTCGCTTAATACATTAAACATACAGCTTAGGGAAGATGCCACTGTCGCAAGGACAGAAGCAAGAGACAGCCGTACAAAATTAACTGAACTTCAAACGACTACCGACGAATATGCAAAACAGGTTCAGATTGGATCTGTACTTAAAGGCAGAGGCGTAATGCTCACAGCTATCAACTCTTCCAATAAAGATACCGACAGAAGCAGCCGGGTTTCTAAATTTCGTACCTGCCTCAGTCTTGTAGAGAATTCAATTGCAGTAAAAGGTCCGAGAAGAATTTTCATAAGAGTTAAGGGTCCAGATGGAATTTTGCTCACATCCGGACAGCAGCAGATTTTTACATTAAACGGGGAGCAGATGATTTATTCAGCATCGAGAGAGGTGGACTATCAGGGTTCCGAAATAGAAATCTGCATATTCTTCGGAGGAAGCCAGAGTTTTGTAAAAGGAGTTTATACAGTTGACGTATATACCGAAGAATCAAAACTTGGTTCGGCCGACATGCTATTGAAATAGAACTGTTTATACAACTTGGCAGGAATTTATATTCACTTTCCCTTTTGTGCCCGGTTTTGCATCTATTGTGACTTCTACTCAACAAAGCGCACAGGAGAGATATCTCAGTTTGCAGATGCACTTTGCGGAGAGATAAAAGTCAGAAGCGATTTTTTTAAAAAATTGGGCGTTCCCGTTACCACACTTTATGTTGGTGGCGGGACGCCTTCTCTTATGCCGGCCGGTTCGCTTTCTGTTGTTTTCCGGGAATTGAAGGATACGTTTTCGATAGAGAGTATTGAATCTCTTGATGAGGTGACAATGGAGGTAAACCCCGACGATGTAACGCCTTCATACCTGCATTCGCTTAGAGAGCTTGGGGTGACGAGGATTAGCATGGGGGTTCAGTCTTTTATTGACAGCCATCTTGTATGGATGAACCGCAGGCATGACTCTTCAAAAGCAGTCGAAGCCTTTAATACAGCAAGAGAGGCAGGGTTTGACAACATCAGCATAGACCTTATTTTTGGATTTGACGGACTCTCGGACGAGGAGTGGAATTATAATCTTGACAGGGCAATTGGGCTCCGGCCGGAACATATTTCATCCTATCAGCTTAGCATAGAGCCAAAAACCAAACTTGGCCGGCAATACGAAAAGGGGGTATACAATGCTCTCTCCGACGAAGTTTCGCTGAGGCAGTATTCAACTCTTCAGAAAAAACTGGCAAACGCCGGATACGAACAATATGAAATATCAAGTTTTTGCCTTCCGGGGAGAGAGGCAAAACACAATAGTTCATACTGGAACAGAACGCCATATCTTGGGCTTGGGCCATCGGCCCACTCGTTTGACGGAGTAAAAAGATTCTGGAACGAACCATCCCTTACGAAATACTTAAGAGCATATCAGCAGGGCGACGGCAAAGAGCATGGAGATGTCGTGACAAATGAGACTCCCGGACAATCGGGTACAGTAGTTAAAGTAGTCCATTCGGAAATTCTGAAAAAGAAAGACCACTTTAACGAGACAATAATGCTATCCCTAAGAAGGGCAGATGGGATTAACCCGAATGAGCTTAGGGCCGCTTTTTCCGAAGAAATGTGTTCGGAGTTCGAAAAATCGGTTGCCGTACAACTGAAAAAGGGCAATCTTATTATGGATGGAGATAAAATAAGAATCCCGTCCGGATTATTGTTTCTCTCGGACGGGATCATTAGAGACCTTATTTTGTAGGCACTACTCTCGTTAGCCTATTATTCCGTTTGCTTTTAGGTATGCTGTTACTGCAATGCCAATGAATCCAAGAACAACAACTGTTGCATATACATAAGACACTGCTTTCCAGCGGGAAAGCCATTTTTGGTTATTCATCCCAACTGTTTGAAGAGCACTCCAGAAACCGTGTGTAAGGTGTAGCCACAATGCACAGAACCAAATTATGTATGCAATAAGAATGTAGATGTTCCCAAAGATAAGAGGCATCAGGTCGTTTACGTTTTCTGCCTCACCTCCTGTAAACTCCGGAAGCTGCATTTTTGCCCAGAAGTGTGTCAGGTGGAAAACAAGAAATCCAAGTACAATTACTCCAAGAACGTACATGTTTTTTGAAGACCAAGAGTCGGTTTCCCCTTTGTTGGAAACAGCATATCTCTCTTTACCGCGGGCCTTCATGTTTGTAAGAGTAAGATAAGATGCATAAAATATATGGATAATGAATCCAAAAGCCAAAATTGGAACCATTGCAACTACAACTGGAGATCCCATGATTTCTATTATGAGGTCAAAAGCCTCAGGTCCAAATAAATAAGCAGAGTTTGCAAATAGGTGAACCAGTAAAAATAGGATTAGAAATAAACCCGAGATGCTCATTATAAGCTTCTTGCCAATGGATGAGGTGAAAATGTTTCCCATGATATCTTTTAATTAATTTTCTGCTCTTTTCAAAGTTGCGCAAAGATAATCTCTAACTTGGTATTTTCATAATATTTGGCTACTTTTGTTAGATAAACCTGGAAAATGAAATACAAAAGAGTTTTGCTCAAACTAAGCGGTGAGAGCTTAGGGGGCATAGACGGCAAAGGCATAGAAGTGAGCATGTTGGCTCGCTACTCTTCGGATATTAAGCAGATTGTTTCTGCGGGAGTTGAGGTGGCGATTGTTGTTGGCGGAGGCAATATTTTCAGGGGTCTTTCCGGTGTTGGAATGGGGTTTGACAGAGTGAAAGGAGACCAGATGGGAATGCTTGCAACTGTTATAAACAGCCTTGCACTTTCAATGGCACTTAAAAGTGCCGGAATAGATGCCGAGCTCTTTACCTCAACCGCAATGGAGCCATATGCAAGGTATTATGTAAGGGATAAGGCTGTAGAATTTATGCAAAAAGGCGGAGTTGCCATAATCGCAGGAGGCACAGGAAACCCTTTCTTTACTACGGATTCTGCATCGGCACTCAGAGCTGCGGAAATAGGAGCAGAGGCTCTGCTTAAAGGAACCAGGGTCGATGGCGTATACAATGCCGATCCCGAAAAGGATCCCAAAGCGGTTAAATATTCGTCCCTCACTTTTGACAAAGCACTTGCCGACAACCTTAAAATAATGGATCTCACGGCTTTTGCCCTTTGCAAGGAGAATAATGTTCCTATTGTCGTTTTTGACATGAACACTCCCGGAAACTTATTGAAAATTGTTAAAGGGGAACAGATTGGAACGGTTGTTTCAAAGTAACATCGTACCTTTGTAAAAACAATAACTGCAAATACTTATTAATTGAATAACATATGGATATAAGCAAGCAAAAAGAGGTTCTCACCTCTGCAAAAGAAAAAATGCAAAAGGCTATGCTGCACCTTGAGGAAGAACTCAAGACCTACAGAGCCGGAAAAGCCAATCCTGCTGTCTTCAACAATGTGATGGTGGATTATTTCGGTAATCCCACACCAGTACCACAAGTAGCAAGCATCACCACTCCCGATGCCAAAACAATGCTAATACAGCCATGGGACAAAAAAATGATTCCTGTTATAGAAAAGGCAATCATGGTTGCAAACATAGGTTTCACACCTCAGAATAACGGAGAGCATATCAGAATCAACGTACCTCCTCTCACCGAAGAGAGACGTAAAGAGCTGGTTAAGAAAGTTAAATCCGAAGGAGAAACTGCTAAAATCAGTGTCCGGAATATCCGCAGAGACGGAGTGGACCTTCTGAAGAAATTTCAGAAAGAGGGCCTTCCCGAGGATGTTGTAAAAGACGGTGAAGACGCACTTCAGAAAGAGACCGACAGCTACAACAAGAAGATTGAGGAAATTCTCGCAATCAAGGAGAGAGAAATAATGACAGTGTGAGTTGTCTTCTTATTCAAAAATAAAAAAGTGCCCGCCGGAAGGTCGGGCATTTTTTTGTTAATATGTACTCCCATCGTGATATCACTTGCAAAACTATTACACCGGGCAAGTCTATCCTCCTTATAAAAGATATGGTGCGGCTTTGCCGCGGTTTTTAAGCCATGCGGCGGCAAACCATCCCGCCGAAGGCGTAGACCTGCGACGCAGGAGCACCTTACCGGCTCCATCCAACCGCCACGATCAGGGCTAATCGCCTTATTATATGCAACATGCTAAAAACAAACAGACATAATATCTGTTTGTTTTTAGCAACTAATTGATTATCTACCTATTATGGCGTCTTGGTTCAGCTGTTTTTGCAGATTTTAGTCGTCTCCGGCGGTGGGTTATAACATTTCTGAACAATTTTCTACATTGCCAACTAATTGATGAGGGCGATTCGGCCGGAACGGAATGAAATGGAGCGAGGACGCACAAGCCCGAAGAGATTAGTTGGCAGTGTATAGATGTCAGAGATAAAACGCAACCCGACGCCGGCGATTCGGCCGGAACGGAATGAAATGGAGCGAGGACGCACAAGCCCGAAACTACATCTTAATAGTATTCACTTTGATTCCGACATTGCCCTTCAGGTTTACCTGAAGCCGTACGGCTCCCGGAACCATGTTCAGGTTTGTAACGGTAATGGCAGAGAGCGAACCTTCTAGGTCGATTCCTTCAAGAAGAGAGTATTTTGTCATCATCTTGTTTGCTTCGAGCCTAGCGTTTTCAAGGTCTTTGGCAACTTTATAGGATAGGTATGGTGCGATTTTTTTAAGAATCACTCCGTGAAGAAGCCAGTTGGCCGATTTTACCAGAGCGTTGCGGGTCTTGATATCAAATTCGGGTTCGGTAATCTCTATTGAAGTACTGTCCGGATTATATCTCATATTCCCTGAAAAATAAATTTTCCCCTTAAGCGACCCTAATACATCAAGTATAAAAACTGCCTTGCCATTGCTGCTGTATACCTGAATGTCTTTAATTGTTACCGATTTACCGCCTTCGTTAAATGTAAATCCGGACAATTGTTCCTTTGCTACTTTTGAAATCTGGTCGTATGTTATATCGGCAGCTACATTTAAACTAAACTCTTTAGGCTGTCGCTCTATTATTTTAAGAGCAGGCAGAGGGGTTGGAAAATTCCGAGGCGGTTCTGCACCCATAAATGTTTCAATTTGTGCATTAAATGCAACGGGGATGTGAAGTTTTGCCCCTTTTGTTGTAAAAGGAGAGAGTAAAACCTCTTTTGGAGTGACCCTCAGCCATAGATTATAATCGGGATTTATAATAAACGGTTTCTGAATGTCTGTCCATGTTTTGGATAATTCTGCCTTAAGGTCAACCGATTCGGAAAGAGATTTGTCAATTTGTTCGGTAATCATTTTTTCTGTGCGGGAAAGGGCAAAATCGGCAATAGGTTTAACAGGAATAGTAAACCCTGCAACATTGAATTTTGGAGTCTCAATCCAGGTATATCCGGAAGATGTAGTTTTAGATACCACCTTCCAGTTGTTGTCAATCTCAATTTTGGTTTTATATACCAATGCAATTGTTCCCGTAGCTTCATATTCATCCGAAACGGAAAAACCGAATTTTTCAACTTTCCATGCAAGATTGGCCCAAATCTTAAGAGGAACACGGTATGTTATTTCGTTGTTGTTTACAAAAACCGAAAAGTTATCAGCTTTCCAAACTTTAACAGATATGTTTTTGCCAGAGATATTCTGCCCCTCGTAAAGCAATCCGGTGAATTTAGTGTTAATCAGATTCTCCATTGCTCTTACATCAATTTCCGCATCCAGCGGAAGCTCAGACATTGACGGAGCGAGCGAAGAAGGAATATATGATTCCCTTGGCGCCTCTATATTGAGTGCACTTCCGCACCCGGTTGCCAGGAACAAAAATAGACTCACAACGAAGAACCAATCCCTCGGTTTTCGCGTTAATGAGCTGAATGATTGAGCGTTATACATATTGGCAAAATTTTATAATGCGTTTAAAATGTGAAACTTAACACGAAAACCGAAGGATTAACTGTGAAACTTAACACGAAAACCGAAGGGTTAGCTGTCAAGAAAAACGCCGGGGTGCGCTACCGAACCCCAGCGTACTCTTTCTCTTTGTCGCGTCTGTATATCAGTCGCTAAGCTTCGCGTATAGCCTTGATACCGGGGAGTTCGATGCCTTCAAGATATTCAAGCATTGCTCCGCCTCCGGTTGATACATAGCTTACCTTGTCGGCAAAGCCCATCTGGGTTACCGCTGCAACAGAATCTCCACCTCCGACAAGTGTGAACACGCCAGTTGAGGTAATATCTGCAAGTATCTTTGCAATTCCGGTTGTTCCATTTGCAAATTTTGGCATTTCAAATACTCCCACAGGGCCGTTCCAAAGAACTGTTTTTGAAGCTCTGAGAACTGCTTCCCACTCTTTTAGAGTTGCAGGGGCAACATCCATACCCATCCATCCGTCAGGAATTTTGTTGTCGGCGCAAATCTGTGTATTTGCATCGTTGCTGAAAGCATCAGCAATAATCACATCTCCCGAAAAATATAATTTAACGTTCTTTTGTTTTGCCTTTTCAATTATTGAAAGAGCCAGTTCCATCTGATCGTCTTCGCAAAGTGATTTGCCAATCTTGCCGCCCTGAGCCTTGATGAATGTGAATACCATTCCGCCGCCGATAATCATATTGTCTACAACATCGAACAGTTTTTCAATAATAGCAATCTTTGAAGACACCTTGGCGCCACCGATTATTGCAGTAACCGGGTGTACCGGAGATTTGAGAACTTTGTCAATGGCAACAATTTCGCCTTCCATTACATAACCGAACATTTTGTCGTTGGGGAAATATTTGGCTATAAGGGCTGTAGATGCGTGGGCACGGTGTGCGGTGCCAAAAGCATCGTTAATATAGCAGTCGGCATAAGAAGCAAGTTTTTTTGTAAACTCTTTTTGCTTTTCTTTCATCTCTGCCTTGGCAGCCTTTTTAACATCATCAGAAGCATCCTCAGCAAGGTCGCGTGGTTTTCCCTCTTCCTCGGCATAGAACCTCAGGTTTTCAAGAAGAAGAACTTCACCTGGTTTCAGGTTTTTTGAAAGCTCAACAGCCTCTGCTCCCATACAGTCCGGAGCAAACTTAATTTTTGTTCCGAGTTTCTCCTCAATCGCTCCAATAATATGCTTTAAAGAGTACTTGCCTGTAGGTCCTTTTGGCCTTCCAAGGTGAGACATTATTATAAGAGATCCGCCTTTCTCCAGTACTTTCTTGAGCGTTGGAATGGCAGCCCGTATTCTTGTATCGTCTGTTATCTGAAAATTCTCATTGAGCGGCACATTGAAGTCTACCCTTACAATTGCCCTTTTTCCCGAAAAATCATAACTGTCAATCTTTTGCATGTCGGTATGTTTTAAATATATATACTATCAGGGGGCAAATTTAGAAATATTATTACAAAAATAGTTACCTTCGGCCCTATAATAATTTCTAAAATTGTTGAATAACGTGATATTACTTGAATCCCCAAAAAGTTGGAATGATTACGAATTGTTAGATTCCGGTGATTTCGAAAAATTAGAGAGGTTTGGATCTTATATTTTAATAAGACCTGAGCCAAAAGCCCTGTGGCAAAAAAGCCTGTCCAACAAGGAGTGGCTGTCAATGGCGCATACCAGATTTTCTCAGGGCGCAGGCTTCGGAAAGTCGGGAAAGGAAGATGCCGGAACCTGGACTCAGCTTAAAAAAATGCCGGATCAGTGGCAGATTAGTTACATAAAAACAGGAGGCCTTAAGTTTAATCTCAGAATGGGATTAACATCGTTTAAACATGTAGGTGTTTTTCCGGAACAGGCTCCAAACTGGGACTATATTTTTAAAGAAACTAAAAGACTCATTGGACTTCATACAGGCATCAGACCAAAAGTTCTAAACCTTTTTGCATATACGGGTGCTGCATCTCTTGCCGCAAACTGTGCCGGGGCCGATGTTACTCACCTCGATTCTGTCCGCCAGGTTGTGACCTGGGCAAAGACAAATATGGAACTAAGCCGCCTTGATAATATCCGCTGGGTGATAGAGGATGCTCTTAAGTTTGTTAAGCGCGAAGCTAAAAGAGGAAATATATATCAGGGAATAATAATGGACCCGCCTGCTTACGGACACGGACCGGAGGGCGAAAAATGGAAACTTGACGAACTATTGTTTGAATTTCTGCAGGAGGTTTCTGCTATTACTGCTCCTAAAGAGAGCTTCGTAGTTCTCAACCTTTATTCAAACGGCTACTCGGCAGTTTTGGCCGAAACGCTTGTCAATACCTCTTTTGGGCTAAAAAAAGAGGAGAAGGGCAAAAGCTATGAACTCTCTTTTGGCGAGCTCATGTTAAACGATAAATTCAATAAAGCACTTCCTTTAAGTGTTTTTGTACGACTAAGCAGATAAGATTATGATAAATTTTCTGGCAATAACCTGGGCTCCATCACCCGAAATTTTTTCGATTGGACCAATCCACCTCAGATATTACAGCATTTTATTTGTATCGGGTTTTATAATCGGATACTATATTGTTTCATGGTTCTTCAAAAGAGAAAATTTACCGACAAACATCCTTGACACTTTATTGTATGTACTCCTTGGAGCTACTTTGGTTGGCGCAAGGCTCGGCCACTGTCTCTTTTACGAACCCGATTACTATCTTGCCCACCCGATAGAAATTCTAAAGGTTTGGGAAGGCGGACTCGCAAGCCACGGAGGGGCAATTGCAATTATTTTGGCAATGTGGTGGTTTGTAGCAAAATACGGAAAGCAATTTAAATTTGATTTTCTGTGGCTGATGGACCGTATTATGATTCCAACTGCACTTGCTGCGATGCTGATACGACTCGGAAACCTCATGAACTCCGAGATTTACGGAAACCCTACCGACTCGCCATGGGGGTTTATCTTTACACTCAGAGGGGAAACCGTTCCTAAACATCCTACTCAGCTTTATGAAGCAATTGCATATTTTGCAATATTTATAGTTCTGATACTCATATACAAGAATTTTCTTCCGAAACTCAAAAGGGGAACCCTGTTTGCACTCTTTCTTATAAGCATGTTCTCTGCACGCTTCTTTATCGAATTCGTTAAAGAACCTCAGGTTGCATTCGAACAAGGCATGTCGCTCAATATGGGACAGTGGATGAGTATTCCGTTTATTGTGGGAGGAATTCTTCTCTTAATCTACAGTATTTATAAGGGGAAACCGGCAATGATTGAGACCGGAACAAAAGGGACCCAAACAGGGTCACGCGGCAAAAAATAATTCAGGTATATATTATTGATGCGACCGGTTAGAGATTACGGTCCGATTCGCGACGCAGGTCATTCTCTTTGATTGTGTGCCTCTTGTCGTACTCTCTCTTCCCTTTTGCCAGAGAAATATTAAGTTTGGCAAATCCGTTTTCGGCAATAAAGAGGCGTGTGGCAATAATTGTGAGCCCCTTTTCCCGGGAGCCGCGAAAAAGACGGTTAAGCTCTTTTTTGTTTAGCAAAAGTTTACGGTCGCGTCTTGGATCGTGTGCATTGAAGGTACCCCACCAATAGTCGGCAATGTGCATGTTTTTCACATACAACTCTTTATTCACGAAATAGCAATAGGAATCCGAAAGAGAGGCCTTACCCGCACGGATAGATTTAATCTCTGTTCCGGTGAGGATAATACCAGCGGTGAAACTCTCGATATACTCATATTCAAAAGATGCACGCTTGTTTTTAATCTCTATTTTACTCTTTCCTTTAGTCATGGGAGTGCAAAAATAGTGTAAATTTGTGGAATGAACGAAGATTTGATTTGCATTTTAGGTCCAACGGCCTCCGGCAAAACAAAATATGCTGTAAAACTGGCCCTGGAAACAGGCGGAGAAATTATCTCCGCAGACTCCCGTCAGGTATACAGAGGAATGGATATAGGAACAGGAAAGGATCTTGCCTGCTACTCAGCCGATGGCATCTCCGTTCCTTATCACCTTATAGATATTGTGGAGGCCGGAGAAAAATACAACATCTTCCGGTACCGGCGCGATTTTATAAACGCTTATAAAGACATTGTTGCAAGAGGGAAGCAGCCGATTCTGTGCGGAGGCTCCGGCCTCTATATTGAGGCAGCAACAAGAGGTTATGCACTTCCGGAAGTGCCGCCGGATACGGAGCTTAGAAATGAGCTTGAAAAACTTCCGATGGAAGAGTTGTCGGCACGCCTTGCGTCAATGAAACCGCTTCACAATGTATCCGACCTGGATAGTAAAAAGCGTGTTATCCGTGCACTTGAAATTGCCGTTTTTGAGAGTAAGAACCCCGTGATACGGGAAGAACCATTTGCTGTTAAAACAAAATATATAGGAATATCTGTCAGCCGGGAAGAGAGAAATGCAAGGATAGACCAACGGCTTAAGGAAAGGCTGCAAAACGGGATGATAGAAGAGGTTGAGCGTCTTATTGCCTCAGGAATTACCCCCGAAGATTTAATTTACTACGGACTCGAATATAAATTTGTAACTCTTTACCTTACAGGGAAGCTTACGTATGTGGAGATGGAGTTCCAGCTTGCAACAGCAATACATCAGTTTGCAAAAAGACAGATGACATGGTTCCGGGGAATGGAGCGAAGAGGAATTAATATTGAGTGGGTAGAAAGTTGATGATTACAAATGTAACTTAACCTTTTATTATGATAACTTTCGGATTATCAATTCTCCTCCTGATAGGAGGTTACTTCATTTATGGAAAATTTGTAGAGAAATTTTTCGGTGCGTCGTCGTCGATACAAACGCCATTGAAAAGGATGGGCGATGGCGTGGACTATCAGGAAATTAAACCCTGGAAAATTTTTGTAATTCAATTTTTAAACATTGCCGGGCTCGGGCCTATTTTTGGAGCAATCCTTGGAGCGGCATATGGTCCAATGGCATATATCTGGATTGTTTTAGGCTGTATTTTTATGGGGGCAACACATGACTATTTCTCAGGAATGCTCTCAATAAGAAACGATGGAAAAAGCTTGCCGGACATTGTGGCAAAATATCTTGGAGGAAGCATAAAAAATATATTAGCTGTTTTTACCGGACTTCTTCTAATGGCTGTAGGCGTTGCGTTTGTTACCGGACCGGCAGATCTCATCTCAAAACTTTCCGGTATGAGCGCCTCGTTTTGGTTATATATAATTTTCGCATACTACATACTTGCTACGCTTTTGCCAATTAATAAAATTATTGGGAAAATATACCCTTTTATGGGTGCCACTCTTATTTTTATGGCCGTTGCCATTGGAGGGGCACTTGTGTTTAAAGGATTTACCGGGGACCTTATAATTCCGGAACTAAGTCTGGGCTCTTTCAAAAACTTTCATTCAAACCCGGGGTCGAATATTCTCTTTCCCATGATGTTTATTGTGATGTCGTGCGGTGCGGTTTCGGGATTCCACGCAACGCAGTCTCCTATGATGGCAAGGTGCATGTCCGACGAAAAATACGGCCGGCCATCCTTCTATGGCGCTATGATATGCGAAGGAATAGTGACATTAATATGGGCAACAGTAGCCATCGCCTATTTCGGCGGAGCAGACGGGCTGAACATTGCTATCGACGGAGGCAAGTCCCCTGCAATAATCGTGAATGAAATATGCAATTCCTGGCTTGGACGTGCAGGTGCAATTATTGCAGTAGTAGGAGTGGTGGTTTGCCCCATTACTACGGGAGATACTGCTTTCAGGGGATTAAGACTGCTTTTGGCAGACGCGCTTCATTTTGGACAAAAGCCAATCAGGAACAGATTGATAATATCAGTACCGATATTTGCCATGGCATACTTTTTTTGTAAAGTAGACTTTTCTACAATCTGGAAATATGTAGGAATAGGCAATCAGGTACTCACTTCTATAATGTTATGGACAGGGTCGGCATATCTGGTGAGTGTTAAAAAACCCCACTGGATGTTGTCTGTACCTGCAACATTTATGACTATGATATGCGCCTCTTATTTTATGGTTGCCCCTTATAGCGCAGGAGGGCTTAGCCTTAATCCAGTTATCGGTTACATAGTTGGAACAATTGCCGCCTTTGGGGCCTTTATGCTTTTTATTTATACAAAACGATATGAGAAAATTAAACATCTTAATTCTATTGCCATTTCTGTTCTTGTTGAACACAAATTTCCTCCCCGCTCAAAATAACCAGTCTCAGAAATATTATGATGCCGGAACCTTAATGATTCTTGGCAGAGGGTATGACATTCCGGATTCGTCTGTTTCGAAAACAGACAGTTTAAGTTATGCTGCCCGTTTTAGCAGATTGCCAATTGAAAGGAAGAGCGAGTTTAGAAAAGACCTTTGGGATATTGGAAGGAGTTCTGCCGGAATGGCCGTAAGATTCTCGTCCAACAGCACGTCAATAGCTGCAAGATGGACACTTGTCCAAAACGCTTCAATGGGCCACATGCCATCTACCGGCATAAAAGGGATGGACCTTTATACCCTTGACGGAGATAAATGGATATACATAGGAACTGCCCGTCCCTCCGCAAAGATTGAGAACAACTCGTTTTTCATAAAGGGCATGAAGCCGGAACAAAGAGAATACATCGCCTATTTTCCTCTTTACGACGGAGTAACGAGTGTGGAAATTGGAATAGACTCCACTGCGCAAATATCTAAACCTAAAAATAATGTTCTTGTCCGCCAGCCGGAGAAAAAAGGGTCCATACTTTTTTACGGAACCAGCATAACACAAGGAGGATGCGCTACCCGTCCGGGAATGGGCTATACGGCAATTCTCGAAAGAATGACAGGAAGAGAGACCTTTAATTTGGGATTTTCCGGAAACGGCCGCCTCGACAAATCAATGGCAAAAACAATTTGTGACATTAATGCAAGCATTGTGGTTCTGGATTGCCTTCCAAATTGTACCGACAAAATTGTGCGGGACAGTGCCTGGGTTTTCATTAAAATGATACTTGATAAAAGGCCTGCCACAGAAATATTTATGGTTGAAAACCCGGAATTTCCTCAAACAGCAGTTGACATGAAGATGGCTAAAGAGCTCAAAGATGAGGATGCAGAGTGGTTAAAGGTGTATGAAGGTCTCCGTAAAGAGGGGTACAAAAAATTGCATTATGTGCAAGGTGCCGGCCTCATAGGCAATGACAATGAGCCAACCGTAGATGGAGTCCACTTTACCGACCTTGGATTTTTGCGCTTTTCGCAGGAGTTGTACAAACACCTCAGGAAGGTGCTGTAACCTATACGCGGGGAAATTAATCCACATAAGGCTGATAAACTACCTCTTTGCTTGACGGGAACTGGAAAACACGCAAATCGAACTGCGGTACAATTGCCATTACATGGTCGAAAATATCCGACTGAACATTCTCGTAGTAAACCCAGTTCTTGACTTTTGTGAAGAAGTAAAGTTCTATTGAAATTCCCTTTTCTGTAGGCTGAAGCTGACGCACCATGGTTGTCATATCGTGGTTCACCTCCGGGTGGCTTTCCAGATATTTCTGAATGTATGCCCGGAACACGCCAATATTTGTCTGGCGCCTGCCGTTTGCAAGAACAGAGTTGTCGAATTTGTTCTCTTCGTTGTATTTGCGGATGGTATCCTCTGTCTGGTCTATATAGTCCTTCAGGTAACTTATCTTGCGGAACCTGTCAAGCATTTCAGGGGTGCAAAAGCGGATGCTGGTCATATCTATAATGATAGAACGCTTGATGCGCCTTCCTCCAGATTCCTGCATACCCCTCCAGTTCTGGAAAGAGTCGCTTACCAGCGCATAAGGCGGTACTGTTGTGATTGTATTGTCGAAATTCCTCACTTTCACCGAATATAGACTCACCTCCTCGACATCACCATCGGCCCCGTATTTTGGGACAGTGATCCAGTCGCCCTGACGTAGCATGTCGTTTGAAGATAGCTGCCACCCGGCAACAAAGCCAAGAATTGTATCCTTGAATACGAGTATCAGAATTGCCATTGAGGCACCCATGCCTGCGATGAGAGTTCCAAAAGAGACATCTATTATTATGCTCAAAAATGAGATGCCTCCTATGAAGTAGGCGATTACCGCAACAATCTGAAAAATTATCTGAATAGGCTTGTTTGAATAATCTCCGGTTTGTGAGAAAATTTTTGTCAAAGCCTTGGTTGCCGCATGAATTGCGCGTATTACTGCGTATACGACAAAAATGAGAGCTGCTTTTTCAAAAAGATTTACCCAAAAAACCGATTTTAAAGCAATTGGAGTTGACAGGTAAAAAACTATACCGGGAATTATGTGTGCCAGATACTTGAACACCTTAAATTCTACAAAAATATCATCCCAGATTGCGGTTGTAAATTTTGCAATGTGCCCGATTACCCTGTGTACCAAAAATCTTGAAATTAGGTCCACGATATATACCAGAATGAACAGCAGCGTCATGCTTATTATTTCGTCCATCCACCCGGCAAGAACCGGAGACATTCCCCAGTCGATGAGCATTTGATAAATACCGTCCACAACTCCAAAAAGGGCAGTGGCTTTGGTTGTTATTTCGTTTTCAATCATAAACTCTATTTCATATATACTTCAGGTGCAAATATAGAAAAAATGCGGGAAGGATTATTTATTGAGAATGGAGATATAATTATTAACTTTAAATGCTTAGCTAATCTGAAATCAATTTTAGATTATGGATAAAAAGGATGCGGTAAGGATTCAAAACTCCATTTTAAGTAAAGCAGAAAAGAGAGTTTTGATATGGATAGCGAAACGGCTTCCCCGGTGGATAAGCTCGGACCACTTATCCTGGCTGGGACTTTTTGGAGCCTTTATTGCCGGTGGAGGGTACTTTCTCTCGAATTGGGGAAAAGAGTTCTTATGGATTTCTTCTTTTGGTTTTTTTGTCAACTGGTATGGCGACAGCCTTGATGGCACTCTGGCGCGTGTACGAAATAAACAGCGCCCTGTATACGGTTTTTTCCTGGATCACAATATTGACGGCTTAACCGGATTGATAATCTGCATTGGCGCAGGAGTCTCTCCGTTCATCTCCTTTTCCGTTGCAATGCTCATACTTGCAGGATATTATCTCCTGACCATTTTTACACATATCAATACATATCTGAAAGGGGAGTTTAAAATTTCGTACGGCGGTTTTGGGCCAACAGAATTGAGAATTGTCATAGTCCTAATAAACACTCTGTTCATATATCTGCCTACCGATTACCCGCCGGTAACACTTTTTGGCATATCAATAAAGATATTTGACCTCATTGCAATTTTTGTGGCATTGGTTCTTTTCGCCCTTTACTTTTATTATTTCTTTACGGAAAAGAGAAAATTCGAAAAAACGGATCCCAAAATCTGATAAGATGTCATTGTTTTCGAAATACATTAAATTCTTAGTTAGCAGGCTACTGGGCACCCTGGTAGAGACAGTTGTATTGTGGGTGCTTTCCGGTTATGTATTCTTTTCGTATGCCGGAAAATACATTGCCGCCCCGGCTATCTCTTTTGAGATTGTTATGTTCTTCAATTTTATAATCTCCTATTACTGGATATGGAGCAAAGACATCTCTGTCAAAAGTACGAAGGTGTTTTTTACCAGCCTCGGCCTGTTCAACTTATCAGCAATTTTTGGTTTTGCAATTAAGATGGGTTTTCTGCTGCTCTTTGCGAGCATTCTTAAATGGAATGTTGTTTACTGTAATCTGCTGGCACTCCTCATTTCCGGGATTGTAAATTTCCTTCTCGCAGAGATGATGGTATTTAAGAAACGCCGCAATTTGCCGGTAATTGACGGATATGCACCGGTTGATGATAGAGAGAGAATGTTATATGACCGCCGGTCCAACAATTGATGCAGTCACATTTTCAGTGTTCAAAAAGCTGTTTATATTCTTTAAGTGTGTAATCGTTTATTTTCTTGTTATCACTGCCCAATGCAACCATAATGTCATAGCAACCGGATTTATCGGCTAAAATTCGGATATCGACATTTGGTCCAACAACTTCGGCATAAGCTGCTTCTTTTAAAACATTATCCGGGATATCTGTAACATCAACAGTTGTGGCGTCTAAAGAAATTTTCCCGATGATTGGTGCGCGATAACCATTTATAAACATATATACGCCTTTAGGTGCGCTGTCAAGTTCACTTAATAATCTTAAATATCCGTCTTTGTAACCAATATGAACCAATGCCATAACAGTTTCTCTTTTAGTAGTATACGAGCCGCCGTATCCTACCGTTTGTCCTTTAGGAATCGTTTTTATTTGAGATATTTTTGCATATATCTCTAAGGTATGTTTTGCATCGGGGCCTATTGGATGTCCGGCATTGGGAGCGCCTCCAACTAAGCCTATTCCGGGTCGGATCATATCAAAATTTGCCTCTGAATTATTCAGAAGAATAACGCTATCTGTACAGGCTAAAGTTATCGGAGCTTTCGGAAGTTTATGGGTATACTCCTTTAATATCTTTATTTGCTTATTGCAGTTTGTAAAGTCATCCCCTTTAATATCATATAAATGACTCATGTAAAACTCAACTTTGAGGTTTGATGTGAGTTTATTGTAATTTTTACTCAAAATATCAACTTCATCATCAAGTAGTCCAAGACGGTTCATTTGAGTATCGAGATGTATTATCACCGAACCTTTTCCGTTTTTCTCACAAAACAGATTCCATCGTTCAAGTTGTTCTAAACAATTAACACAGGGAACAATATTGTATTTTTTAAAATAAGGTTCCTCATTTTTCAGAATCCCAGCGAGTGTATAGATTTTTGCGTCGGTATATGGTAAAATTTCTCTTAGGTTTATGGCTTCAAACAATTCGGCTACAAAAAAGTATCTTGCACCAACCTTATATAATTCGGGGGCAACATATTTCATTTGTAATCCGTATACTTCTGCCTTAAGGACTGCAGCACATATTGAACCTGTCTTATCGGCTCTCTCTTTAAACAAAAGGTAGTTGTGAACTACTGCATCAATATCTCTGATGCGGACAATAGGTTTAAAACCAAAAGCTTCATCCGGAATAATTCTAAAATTAGTTTCCATTGCAATCCTTGCAGTTATTATTAATTATTAATCAGCTGTCAGACCCCTTAAAGCATCTTATATTGGCAGGATAAAGGAAAAAACAGACCCTTTTCCAAATTCGCTCGTAACTCCTACATGCCCATTATGGCCTTCGATAATCTTCTTGACTATTGCAAGACCTAATCCATGGCTCGTTTCGCCACTCGTAGGTTTTACACTTGTTTGTTTAAACGGATAAAATAATCCGTCAATTTCTTTTTCCGGAATGCCCTGTCCATTATCGATTACCTGAGTGACAAGTTGATTTTTTTCTTTGAATACTTTTACGGTTATTGTTGAGCCCGGGTAAGAATACTTTATGGCATTGCCGATAAGATTGTTCAATACCTGATTTATTTTTTCCTCATCAACAGAAACAATTAGTTCGTGTACTTCCAAATCACTAACAATCTTAATTCCTTTACTTTTGGCCAATAATTCATTCATCCGGATATTCTGCGCAACAAATGCGTTATAGTCTATTTCATCTTTCTTGAGATCCAGCTTACCCGCTTCTATTTTCGAAATATCCAGAAGGTCGTTAAGCAAACTGAGCATTTTAGAACTCATTTTTGTTATCTCCCCCGTATAATCCTTAAATTCATCGTCTATATTTTCTTCAAGTAGCTCTGAAAAACCTTGAATGACTCCGATAGGATTTCTCAAATCATGGGCGGCTATCCCTCGAAATTCATTTTTTTGTTCATTTAAGGATTTTAATAATTGATTCTGTTCTTCAAGCTCTTTTGTGGTTACATTAATAAAATACAATAAACGTGAAAGGATTCTGGAGTGCTGATTCGTATAGGGATCAAATTTCGGTTTAGCATTTTTTGCCAATACCGACTCATCACGCTCTGTCTCTTTACCATTGGCGCCTTCACGAATACCCACTGCAACCATAGTCGAATTAAGTAATGAATTAACAGTGCCATTGGAACAAAATTCGCCAAAAGTATAAAAGCCGGCAGTTGGGGCGATGCTGTTAAATGGCAATGTTTCAAGATTGGCATCCTGTTGCAGCAAGAACCTTCTGCATATACAGGTATATAAAAAAATTGCCTCAGGATTAAAATCCTGCATCTGTTTTTGAATATGCCCCGATTCAGCTAAAATCATCTGGGGATTTCCGTATCCGATTCTTATTTTTTCACCAACCTGTACATCCCCCACCAACTGGATTGAACCATCTTTCTCATTGACAAAGAAAGGTGTGCGGGCAATTATTTGACCATTTCGATAAAAGAGAAATGGAAATTCAAGGCTGTTCAGGAAAAAACTATCGTCGGCTTTTATACCCAAATATTTTTCATAGACCGAAAATGCAGGCTTCCCGTCCAGAGACTTAACAGACATTTCACCAATTTCAGTTATGGTCATTTCTTTGCTTAACGGTTGCCAGCCAAGATATGTAAATGGCTCAATATGCAGGCTGTTTCCTGAAAACACGACAGATATCAGACCTTGCTCATAACAGTGCATACCATCAAAGACCAGCGTTTTTCGCTTGTTTGCGTAATCTCCTGCTCCGCCGCCAAAAACCGGATAGCTCAAATTGTATGCAGTAATGCTGTTAAATAATTTTCCGGCGTCACTGGTGACCGGTGTTGAAAGCAAAAGCACTCCCTTAACATCTGCATTCAATTTTTCAACATCTTTAACTAATGCTTTTCCGATTGCTTCCTCGCTTCCGGGTTTACACTCATATGAGAAAATATTAAGCGATGAACTTTCAAAAAACGAGAATACAATCACCGTTGAGTCGGTGAACATTTTGCCGTCACAAATTTCTCCTACTGAGGAGGCTCCTATAATAACTGATAAAGGAAAAATCTTTCTTATCTCAATCCCGATTGACTGATACCATTTACTGTCGTTTTTTGCAGAATAAATCTGAACCAGCTGAGATTGAAAGTTACAAAAGGAAACTATTTCTTTAGACTTTAATATCTCACACAAGTTCGCTATGCTTGATATTTTGAAATTAATTTGTTTCATTTTGAAAATCCTTTAAGGTTTCAATTTCTGCCTAACCCATATAAAGTTAATTAATTTTTTACACAACGGACAGAACCCTATTTTACAATAGCTTCTACACCGGCAGATTTAAATATTTTAACGCATCTATTGATTACCTCTTCGGACGGTTTTTCCATAGGAACATTATTGGGGTTGTATATGCTGCCCAGTTTGGTGTGTTTCCCTTTTGCAATATCGTGGTATGGAAGAAACTCCACCTTTGGC
>JAJFVD010000004.1 GCA_021371955.1 Bacteroidales bacterium | reverse complement strand
CGTACGCCAATCAATTTATTGCAGAGCATACCCGCCATCCATGCCTGCTCCTGTAACCAATGCCACTTTTCCTTCAAACTGACCTGCCATGCCGAACCTCCTTGTAAATTTGTAGTAAGGGCCTTGGCCCTTTAGTCTTACGATTTCATTTTGACCGTGCGGTTGCCTGCAATGAAAGTTGAGGATGCATTCAGCAAACCTCTTTCATGTTTTCTTATCGGAAACAGACATAATTCTTTTAGTAAACATTGTCAACATAAATATTTCGTTTCAGTAAACATCATACAATTCTATAGAGAATTGGCCGCCTCGCGACTGTATCCCGTCATTGAACTTGTCAATTCGAAGAGATAGTTCTTGAATCGGGCATCCTAATACCCGTGATGAGTTTCGTAAACATTTCTAGGCCGTTCTTCATTTTACTTCAATTAAGCACGGTTTGCTTGCGTACTGTTATATCGGCCTTATTGGCCTCTGGCATCGTTTCCCACAAGTCGCAAAAATATTAAAAATTTTTTGTGATTGATTAAAGTCGAAACTTGTTTCGATGGGGAAAAATAGTGGAGATAAACACGCTAGCGCTAGCCTTTACTTTGCCTTGGTTAATTCCGAAAGTCTCTTTTTTGGACATTTGTACTATATCGAAGCTGAGATATAGAACATATGTACAAATTATGTCAATGGTATAAAATTGATATTCTCGCAAGTATTTACATTCATTATGTTTTCCAAAATACGCGACATGGAAGGAAAAAAATATTTTGAAAGGGATGATTTTTCGATGGACATTTTCGGGTATTTTTGCGAATAAGAGTTAAATCAATTCTGAATTTGAGGACTTCTATTAATTAGCTAAGGTTGCTTCTGTGAAAGAATATAGTAAATCAAAAATAACTAAAATGAAATTAATCAATGCGGCCGGCGAGATAGTCATAAATGAAGGACTTCACGCCCTTACGGTTAGAGCTGTAGCAAAGCAAGCAGGTGAACAGATAAACAGCGTACATTATCATTTCGGCGGCAAGGAAGGTTTATACATGGAGACCGTCAGATATGCTGTTTCTGAATGGGTGGAGTATAATTGGTCTGCATACGTCAAAAGAAATATCGATCTCTTTTCAACCTTATCAGGAAAGGTAAAAGTCATAAATGATCTGGTTGACATCCATTTTAGATTGGTATTCTTAAGCGAGAAACCATCTTGGTGTCTGCATCTTCTTAATACAAGCATGCAGGTGCCCGGCGATGGAAGAGACTATATTCTAGAAAACTTTGGCAATGCACACTATAGGATGCTTCAAAAGGTTTACAAGCTTATTATTCCGGAGGGCAGCATAAGCGATTCGCATATGTGGGCAATGTTTTTCATGGCTCCTTTTTTGCATGCTACGATCTTTTTACCGCATACATTGATGGCGCCCAATTTTAAAATGTCCGAGACAAAGTTTTTTCCAAGATTAAAAAGTTATTTGTTAAGAATTTATCTGTTATCCCTCAATCTACCGTCAGATTTAGACAAAAGAAAATAGTTCACTTTGTGAATCTTCCGAAAAGGGTATTGGTTAATCTAACGAATCCTAATTGAATAGAATAGAACTATGAAATTAGATCGCGTTTGTTCGCCCAAGGATAAAATCCAACGCGGATAATGAGCAGACCCGGGGTGGCTTTCCAAATTAAAATGTATGGATAAAGGAGGGAGGGACAGCAGGTATGATAAACCCGCTGTCCCCCCGGTATGGGTGTTGCTGAATATCGTTAGCAAACGTCTTCAGCACCCTTACAGAAGATGATATAATTTATTTACTAATGGGTTAAATTCGATATCGGGTTTTGGCTCGATCCAATATTCGGCCATTCTAGTTCCATGTTTTTTTGTCAACCAGTCAGCTCAATGAGAATTATTCATGACAATGAATGTCTTCTTTCTCATGCCTTCTTGAGGTCAATAGGTCACTTGCGAGTGTGAAGAGTTCTTGCAAGAACCCTCACGCTTCCTGAATCTTTCTCAGAATATCTGACAATTAATGCATGAGGCCTGGTTAGTAATCGCAAAAGCTTTCTGCCGTTGTTTGCATTTACTTTCATAAACATCTTTTATGATCCGGTCTGAGCAGGCCAAGGGAGGTAAAGGCCCGCTTAGACCCGGATTCATTGGCCACCCCAAGACAGTTGCAGACAGAGGAGGAGGATAACTGCCTGCAGCTTTCAAATCCAGAATGTGTGCCGTTGCTCCCCCAATCCTGATTTGCATTTAGAGGCGTTACGTCTCTATTGCTCCAGAATGGCAGGATTCCGGCCACTTTCATCTCAGGAGATGGCCCGCAATAATTGTCCGCTGTATCTGGTTCGTCCCCTCGTAAATCTGGGTGATCTTCGCATCTCGCAT
>JAJFVD010000009.1 GCA_021371955.1 Bacteroidales bacterium | reverse complement strand
CACATTGCCAAGCACTCCAACAACAGTTGCATCGGGAAGCAATACAATGTCGGTAAATGCATTTACAAGCAACCCTGACGGAACAGGTACCCTTACAGGCGGAACACAGACACTTAAAGTAGGTGCCACTCTGAATGTAGGCGCAAGCCAGGCAGCCGGAACTTATACTTCTGCAACCCCTTTCACAGTAACAGTTAACTATAACTAAGAGATAACTCTGGAAATACGAATAGGCGGGCCCGCAAGGCCCGCCTATTTTGTTGTTCCCCCGCTGTCCGAAGACGATCGCGCCACTCTACTCGGGTAATTATATAATAATTAGGCAGTTGCTAAAAACAAACAGACATTATGTCTGTTTGTTTTTAGCATATTGCACTCAGCCAGGTATTTATCAGGATATTATACGGGGTGGCGCACCAATATTCTCCGGAACGAAACTCGTTGTGCATCAGAGTAAAGTGGGTGAAAGCTACTGTCCAATATGTTTTAGTAAAAGATTCTTGGCGAATAAATACAAAGTGGGCTGCATTTTAAACCTGCCCTGTATTTTTTTGTATATTTGCGTCTAAATCTTAAACTATGGGACTCCGGAAAAAAATTTCGCTGGGCTTTGTTGTCATTGGAGCCATTCTGTTCCTGTCCAGTATTATTGCCATTTTTGAGTTTAACAGAATCCGTCATTCCGTGACAGATTTGATGAAAGACAACATAAACAGTATCAACACATCAAGGATGCTGCTCGAACTCACCGACGAATATAACTTTATGCTTCTCAGTAGTGTTATAATGGACTCTACTCTTAATTCGGCAGAGGTAGTTTACGACGACAGGTTTGAAAAATATATCGGAAGTATAAAAAGCCAATTCGCATCTGAAGCAGAGATTGCTACTGCAGACTCACTTTCGGTTGCATATAAAAGATACCTGGCAGAAATCAGTTTAGCTTCGAACATTATGAAGCTTTCTGTCAGTGAAAGAAAAGAGTGGTACAACAATAAGCTCATGCCGGTTTATAAGAACCTTAGAAATTATAAACGCCAGCTGGGGCTTCTTACTCAGGGAGCTCTTGCAAAAAACACCGCAGGTCTTCAGGAAGGATTCTACAGAAGTATTATGCCGGGAATTATAGCAGTAGCAGCGGGAATTATTTTGGTTCTTCTATTTAACTATTTTATTAATCTTTACTTTATTTCGCCAATTCTCCTCATTTCCAGAGGGCTTAAAAGTTACAAGGAATTTAACAAGAGCTATACAGTACAGTTTGATAACGATGATGAACTGCAGGATTTGAACGAAGAGGTAAGGTCTCTTATTGAAGAACATAAAACTTTAAAAAAGCACAGAGAGTGAAATGAATCTCAAAACTGTATCGAGAAATATTGGAATAGCCCTTCTGCTGAATGCAATTTTTATGTTTATTTCGGCAGGAGTTTCTGTAATATATGGTGTTGACGACTCATTTTCTCCTTTACTCCTGAGCGGTATAGTTACTGCTATTGTGGCTTCGTTTCCAATGATTTTTGTACACCGTTCAAGTGATATTAATGACAGGGAAGGTCTGGTAATAGGGGTGCTTTCCTGGATATTATCCTGCCTGTTTGGGATGTTGCCTTATATTTTATACGGCGGAGAATTTTCAATAATTAATGCCTGGTATGAGAGTGTATCCGGATATACAACTACCGGCTCAACAATTCTCACAAATGTGGAAGCATTGCCAAAAGGATTGATTTTCTGGCGTTCGTCCACACACTTTCTTGGTGGGGTAGGTGTTGTTTTGTTTATGTTGCTCATTCTTCCTACGATGTCTTCTTTCAGAATGAAACTAAGCAAAGTTGAGATATCTTCTCTGTCAAAGGATAATTTTAAATTCCGGGCACGCCAGACAATAAGAGTTATTTCTACAGTATATCTGGGTCTAACAATTACCGAGGTAATTTTACTGATGTTTGCAGGGATGGATATGTTTGATGCAGTAAATCATTCTTTTGCAACGGTAGCAACAGGAGGGTTCAGCACAAAAAACCTTTCAATTGCATATTATGATTCTGCGTTGATTGAGGTAATAATTATGGTTTTTATGCTGCTTTCTGGTATGCACTTCGGACTCTTATACAATGCAGCTGTCGGGCGTCCGGTAAGTCTGTTCAGATCTCCAGTTATCAGATATTATTTAGGAGCAATTTTGGTTGGAGGACTCATTGTAACACTAAATATTAAGTTTACTGGTATTGTGCCGGACTGGGGCAGAGCATTCAGAGATGGATATTTTCAAGTAATTTCGGTGGGAACAACAACGGGGTTGGCAAGTTGTGATTCATCTGTATGGCCTGGATTTTCAATTCTTGTTATGACATTCTTTACAATTCAGTGTGCCTGCTCCGGCTCTACATCCGGTGGTATGAAAGTCGATAGGGTCTGGATTTTCTTTAAAGCATTTAAAACGCAAATTTTAAAACAGATACATCCAAATGCTATTATCCCTGTAAAAGTGGGAGATAATGCTGTAGACAAAGATATTGTATACTCGGTGAGTATTTTTATTGTGGTATATCTGTTGATTATTTTTATTGTAGGAGTTCTTCTGACTTTAATGGGAGTAAATATGTTAGATGCACTCACAGGCTCTGCTGCTAATATGGGTAATGTTGGCCCGGGCTTCGGTGCCGTTGGCTCTTTAGGCAACTATTCTTCAATCCCTGCACTTGGAAAATTCATTCTTGCATTTGAGATGCTTCTGGGACGTGTGGAAATATATTCACTTCTCCTTCTCTTCATGGTCTTCAGGAGACGATAAGAAGATTAGTATGGCTCTATCAGAATTTTTATTCGAAAAAATGACAGGCAAGCTTGGGTTTGAACCCACAGTTTGTCAGCAATCTCTTTTCAGGGATTTGTCGGAATTTGTTCTTATCGGAGAATCATCGTCTTCACACATAAAGAGACTGATGGTAATTAACGGATATGCAGGAACGGGAAAGACTTCCTCTATAGCGGCACTGGTTTCCGTATTAAAGGAGTTTGGGCGGAATGTGATTTTAATGGCTCCTACAGGCAGGGCCGCAAAGGTTCTTTCGGGATATACGGGTGCAAATGCATTCACAATTCATAAACAAATATATCGGCAGCGCTCCATGAGGGATGGTCTCGGACTTTTTACCCTTAATGTAAACCTCAACAAGGAGACAATTTACATAGTAGACGAAGCTTCTCTCATCTCAAACTCGGGAATTGATTCAACATTCGGTTCCGGACATCTACTTGACGACCTGGTTGAATACGTCTATTCGAACGACAGTAACAAACTTATTCTTGTTGGCGACTCGGCTCAGCTGCCTCCGGTAGGGCTGGCTGTTTCTGATGCACTTGATCCGCAATTTATGGGCAGCTACGGCAATGTTGTTTATTCTCAGCTGCGAAGTGTTGTAAGACAGGCGAAGACATCCGGAATTCTTCATAATGCAACTATTCTTAGGGAGATGATTGAAAAAGGCGAGGTAAATTTTCCAAAATTTGAACTCGGCAATTTTGATGACATTTTCAGGATAGGCGGTGCGGACCTCATTGAAGAGCTCAATTCGGCATTCGAAAAAGAGGGCGCTGACAATACGCTTGTTTTATGCCGTTCGAACAAGAGGGCAAACAGATATAACAAAGGAATAAGAGCAAGCATTTTATTCAGGGAAGAGCGGTTGTGCCGCGGAGACAAAGTTATGGTAGTAAAGAACTGCTATCAGTTTCTTGATGATGTGGAGGAGATAGGATTTATTGCCAATGGCGATGTTGCCGAGCTTCTGAAAATATCCAATTACGAAGACCGTTACGGACTCACATTTGCCGATGCAGTACTCAGGTTCATGGACTATAATGACATCGAAATTAAGGCTAAGATTATTCTGGATACTCTTGAAAGTGAGAGCGCATCGCTTGGTTCCGAACAGCAAAAGAAACTGTTCGCCGATATAATGGAAGATTACAGCCATATCAAAACAAAAAGGAAGAGAATTGCAGCTGTTCGTGAAGACAAGTATTTCAACGCTCTTCAGATTAAATTTGCATCGGCAATCACTTGCCACAAATCTCAGGGCGGCCAGTGGAACACCATATTTATAGATAACCCTTTCTGGGGGCAGGACATTTCGGCCGATGATTTAAAATGGCTCTATACGGCGATAACCCGGGCAACCGGAAAGATATTTTTTGTTAATTTTGACAATAAGTTTTTTAGTAATAATTAATTATAAACAACCCGACCCGAATCATGAAACAACTTCCTCTGTTTTTAAATTGCGTTATGGCTCTTGTTGCGCAACTTTTCATTTTTACACCTGCGGATGCTCAGGAATTAAAACCCATTAAGCTGCCTCTCTCCTGGAAAAATGAAACTACTGTTATTCTTGTACAAATGGCCAAGGACAGCAGAAATTATTTTGAGTATGACATTAAGAGCGGAACTATGGCTGCTGTCAATATGCCTGCTCCTCCGGACGCAACACCGTCAGTCGCTGTAAAAAACGGTGATATTTTCTATTATGATATTAACAAAAATGAAAAACGGATAACTGAAACAAAAGCAGAAGAGAAGAATCCTGTTTTGTCTCCTGATTTTACACGTATAGCCTTTACAAGGGATAACAACCTTTTTTCAATAGAACTTGCAACCGGAAAAGAGATTCAACATACAAAAGACGGCTCGGATCTTATTTTAAACGGATGGGCCTCATGGGTATATTATGAGGAGATATTTGGCCGTCCATCGAGATACAGAGCATTCTGGTGGTCGCCTGACAGCAGGAAAATTGCCTTTTACAGGTTTGACGATTCAAAAGTGCCCATGTTTCCCATTTATAGTTCGGAAGGGCAGCACGGCTTTATTACAGAAACCCGCTATCCTATGGCAGGGGACCCGAATCCAGGCGTAAAAATCGGAGTTACCGGAGTTGAAGGAGGAAACATTACCTGGGCCGATTTTGACGAAAATGCCGATCAGTATTTTGGCCCTCCGCAATGGGCCTCAGACAGCAGGAACCTTTTGATTCAGTGGATGAACAGAGATCAGAACAATCTGATTGTTTATGCAATAAATTCTGCCGACGGAACAAAAAAAGAGATTTACAAAGAGTTCCAGAAAACCTGGATTGACTGGATTGAAGATATCCAGTTTGGCGAACAGGGCTTTTATTTCGTAAGAGATTTTGATCTTTGGGAACAATTGTATTACCAGTCGTATGACGGCAAAACCCTTGTAAAGCTAACCGAAGGAAAGAACTGGGGAATAAAGGTTGTGAATTTTGATGAAATAAACCGCACAGTTTACTTTACAGCAAGGAGAGAGATATCTACAAGAAACGACTTCTATCGACTTAGCTGGGATAAGAAAATGGATAAAAAGCAAATTGTAAGACTCTCTTCGGGAGAATATAACTTTGCTTCGCCTGTTTTATCTCCGGATAAAAAGCATTTTGTGGCAATCGCTTCAAATATTTCAACTCCGTCAAAACTCATTCTTGCATCCTGCGCAAAAGGAGGAGTTGTTAAACCGGGTGAGTTGAAGGTAATAGAAGATTCAAAAGGAGATAAATTCAATCCGGAACAGTTCCCGGTTGCAGAGATGATTTTCATTACGACTCCGGACGGTTACCGCTTGCCTGCTTCAATTATCTGGCCCAAAAACATGGACAGAAGCAAAAAATATCCGGTACTTGTTAACATGTACGGCGGGCCAAACTCCGGAACTGTAATGGATACCTGGAAATCAACAATGGGTATGGGAGATGCAAGACTCTGGTTTGAAGAGGGAATCATCCAGGTTAACATAGACAACAGAGCCTCGGGCCACTGTGGTAAAGAAGGGATGAATTTCGTTCACAGGAATCTGGGTAAATATGAAATTCAGGATTACATTGAGTGGGCTAAATATCTTATTTCACTTCCGTTTGTAAATGCGCAGAAAATTGGCATTACAGGTTTCAGTTACGGAGGAACAATGACAGTTCTTGCTCTTACAGACGGTGCCGAATATTACAGATACGGCATTGCCGGAGGCGGTGTTTATGACTGGAGGCTTTATGACTCGCATTATGTCGAGAGGTATATGGACGAACCAAAAGATAATCCGGACGGATACAAATCATCTGCAGTTCTTGGGAAAGTGGGGCAGTACAAAAGTGATAAAGGCTCCCGTCTGTACCTTACACATGGTACTTCCGACGACAATGTCCATATGCAAAATACTATTCAGCTCATTGATGCACTTCAGAAGGCCGGCAAGCAGTTTGACCTTATGCTTTATCCCGGCGGTATGCACGGATACAGAGGCGCTCAGGCATTGCACGACAGAGAGGCTGAAATTAGTTTCTGGAGAAAAAATCTGCTGGACAAGCAGTAAGGCAGATATATTAAGTAGAAGCAGGCTGACCCTTGGGCCAGCCTGCTTCATTATATATAGAGAAGGTTAGAGTAATGCAAGTAACATAAGTTCGTCATAGAGTTCCCAGATTAAACTGTCATCGCCGCCTTGTACCCTGTCGGCAAGGATATCTGTGGATCTCATAAGGTTGTTTTTGTCAATTTTAACTCCAGGAGTGTTAACCTTTGTTACCACCATTTTAGAGCTAATAAGATATTCGTTGAAGATGCCTCTTTTCTTGTTTTTAGCTTCAAATTTGACATCGGATCTTGAATATTCGAATAACCACTTGTTGTTGAATTCCTTGTAACCTACTGTGTAGTTTGCGTATTTTACATCAATATTCAGGTAAGAAGGTTTGTCTTTTACAAAGTTCAGATATGCGTCACCGCGTTTTTCTACATTCATTGCAAACTCAACTTTGCCAATGGCATGTGAAATTGCTTCAATGTACAATTTGCCGCGGAACAGGATGTCTTCTCCCAGATATTTCTGATCAAATCTTACTACATAGAATAGTTTGTTGTCAATGTTAACAGGGGTTTCGTACTCAAATGTGTAATAGTCGTTTATTTTAGAAGGTTCGCAGCCAAGGAACGGGTACTTCGCCAAATCGAGGATGAGAGAAGTATTAGGTCCTCCCTGAAGTTTTACCAGGAAAGGATCGGTCATTTTTGGTCTGCTGCTTAAGCGAACATTTTTAACGGCAATCTTATCCGGTTTGGATGTGAGATACGATGCTTTGTCGATGTCGAGAATAGCTTCATTAAGAGAAAATGCTTTGTCGTTTTTTGTTATGACCTCTTTATAATATGCAGAGATAAAGCAGTCTTCCTTAGTGTAGTTTTTTGAAATGTTTCTGAATGCAGAACTTACAAGTACAGATGCGTTAAAATCCGGATTGGAAAGCGGGGCGGTTTTTGTTTGGGCCGATGCTGTCAGAGTTGAGGCAGCAATTGTAAAGGCGATTGCGAGGGTAGAGATTGTTGTTTTCATGATGCAGAGAAAAAAGAGATTAAAAGTTTTTTTGTTTTCTGCATTATAGACGAAGCCTCACCCAAAAAAGTTGCAAAAAAAATGCAAATTTTTTACAGTATGTTGAGAGACTGTTCTTTAATCTTCTCTAATTCGTCCTTCATCTTTACAACCCACCTCTGAATTTCGGCATGATTGGCTTTTGAACCCAATGTATTTATCTCCCGACCCATCTCCTGAGCGATGAATCCAAGTTTCTTACCGGGGAATTCTTCCTTATCGAGTGTTTCTGTAAAATATTTGCAATGCTGGCTAAGACGTACCTTCTCTTCGGTAATGTCCAGCTTTTCGAGATAATATATAATCTCCTGTTCAAGGCGGTTTTTATCAATTTCTCCTTTCAACTCTTCCATGCGCGAGTTAATTCTCTGCCGTACAGATTCTGTTCTCTGGCTTTCGTAACCTTCAACTTGTGAGAGATTTTCAAGAATGAGGGCAACTCTGCTTCTGATCTCTTCGTCAAGTTTCTTTCCCTCTGTTTTGCGGAATTCAATCAGCGATGCAATAGCATCCTGAATGCATTTCTTTAGCGGCTCCCATATATCTGTCTCTTCTGTCTGCTTTTGCGACTCAAGTACATCCGGCATCTTAAGGATGGTGCCAAGAATAGCAGGGTCGTTTATCTTCTGAGGCAGAGAGTTGTTTATTTCCATTATCTGATTGTAGTACGACAGAAACACATCTCTGTTTATTGTGCGTGTGCTGTTGCTTCCTGCATGTTCAACTGTTGCAAAAAGGTCAATGCTTCCTCTCATAAGAGCAGATGAGACTAGCTGACGGACTTCATACTCCTTTTCCCTTGGGATAGCCTGTGTCTTAAGTCCTACATCGGAACTCTTTCCGTTTACAGACCGAATTTCCACTACTATTTTAATGTCATTGTAAAGGCACTCAGCCTTTCCGTAGCCGGTCATTGATTGAACCATTTTATTGCAGTTTTTTTGTTAGTTATTCAGTGGCAAAGTTATACATTTAGATGCAAGATAATCCATATTTCCATCAAGAAATCGTATATTTGCAAGTTAAATATTGAATTCACATGGAAGAGATCAAAATAGAGCCGGCAGAAGAGAAACAACTGAATTTTCTTGAAGAAATTGTAGAGAGAGATCTTGCCGAAGGCAGGCATAAATCTATTCTTACCCGTTTTCCTCCGGAACCTAACGGCTATTTGCATATAGGCCACGCTAAGAGCATTTGTCTGAATTTTGGACTTGCAAAAAAATACGGCGGAAAGACGAATCTTAGGTTTGACGATACAAATCCTGCTAAAGAAGATGTTGAATATGTAGACTCAATAAAGGAAGATGTAAAATGGCTCGGTTTTGACTGGGCAAATGAATTTTATGCATCGGACTATTTTGAGCAGCTCTATATATGGGCACAGGAACTTATTAAAAAAGGCCTTGCATATGTAGATGATCAATCCCAGGAAGAGATAAGACTAAACAGAGGAAGCGTAACGCAGGCCGGGAAACCGAGCCCTTTCAGAAACAGAAGCGTAGAAGAAAATCTTCTTCTTTTCGCTGGAATGAGGGAGGGGAAATATGCCGAAGGAGAGAGGGTGTTAAGAGCCAAAATTGACATGGGCCACTCCAATATGCTCATGCGCGACCCTATTCTGTACCGTATCATTTATGCACATCATCACAGGACAGGGGACAAGTGGTGCATTTACCCGATGTACGATTATGCACACGGGCAGAGCGACTCTCTGGAAAACATAACTCATTCAATTTGTACACTGGAATTTGATGTACACCGTCCACTTTATGACTGGTTCATAGAGAAACTGGAAATATTCCAGTCAAGACAATTTGAGTTTGCCCGCCTCAACCTCACCTACACGGTAATGAGCAAGAGGAAGTTGCTGGAACTTGTAAAAAACAATTTTGTAACAGGTTGGGATGATGCAAGAATGCCAACAATCTGCGGCTTGAGAAGAAGAGGATTCACACCCGAAAGCATAAGACTTTTTGCCGATAAGGTGGGAGTTGCAAAACGGGATAATATAATTGACCTTTCTTTGCTGGAATGGTGCGTAAGAGAAGATTTGAACAAGCGTTCCAACAGATACATGGCCGTTTTAAATCCGGTGAAACTTACAATTTCTAATTTTCCGGAGGGGGAAACAGAGTATTTCAATGCTCCTGTTAATCCGGAGAACCCGGAGGCCGGTTCAAGAAAAATTCCTTTTTCAAAAGATTTGTTAATTGAGAAGGAAGACTTTATGGAGGAACCTTCAAAAAAATACTTCAGGCTCAAACCGGGTGGAGAGGTTCGTCTAAAATACTCATATATTATTAAATGTGAGGAAATTGTGAAAGACAATAATGGCGAAATCGTTGAAATTATTTGCACTTACGACCCTTCAACTAAACCGGGAGTGGGAGAGTGGCGCTCTGTAAAAGGAACCATTCACTGGGTATCTGCAAGCCATTCAAAAGAGACTGAAGTAAGGCTTTTTGACAGACTCTTCACAGAACCGGACATGGATTCCATTCCTGAAGACAAGGATTACAAAGATTTCCTAAATCCAAAATCGCTTGAAATAGTTACAGCTCATGTTGAACCTGATTTGTTTGCAGATAAATCAATTGTTCCGGTCCAGTTTGAAAGGCTTGGCTATTTTATTAAGGATTCGGACAGCACTGGAGACAAGTTTATTTACAACAGAACAGTCGGATTGAAATCAAACTTCAGCGCTTAGGCTCCTAATTTAGTATTGTTTTTATTCTGTGTTTTTTCCAGAGCCCGGAGTTGTAATATATTATTGCTCCTATACATCCGGCGGTCCACCCTATAGGAATTGACCACCATATTCCTCTTTCTCCGAATATATCCGAAAGGAGGTAAGCAAGAGGAATTCTTATTATCCACAGAGATAGCGTTGTAATTAACATTGGTACCAGAGTTGCTCCTGCACCACGGGTTACTCCGTTAACAACAAACATTGTGGAAAACACTATATAGAAAGATGTTACAATAAGAAGATACTCCTTTCCGACCCGGATTATCTCCTCGTGGTTGGGGGCATTTGCCTGAACGAAGAGTTCCATAATATTCTCTCCGAAGAAAACGACAACCAGAGTAAGAAGAATACAAATTGATGTAGAATATTTCAATGTCTCCCAAAGACCTTTCCTTATTCTGTCGAACCTGTCTGCCCCGAGGTTTTGCCCTACGAATGAGGATAGTGCAGCTGCAAGGTTCATTGCTGGCATGGACACGAACATGTCTACTCTCCCTGCAGCAGTATATGCAGCGAGAACCGAAACTCCATAAGGAGATACGATTGACAGAAGTGCCATACTGCCAATTCCTACAAGAACCTGCTGAATACCCGAAGGTAAACCGATTTTAAGGGATATTCGAAAATTTTCCCAGTCAAACTGCCATTTTTTATAGTTGAGATTAAACCGTATCATGTTGTCTTCTGCCCGGTTTAGGTAGTACCACAATGCCACCCATCCGGCAAAAGTTGCAATGGCTGTGGCCCAGGCGACTCCGGCAATTCCCCATCCGAAAACAAGCACAAAAACAAGGTCCAGTATTGTATTTAAAAGTATTGATGCCACTGTAAAGTAGATGGGCGTCTTTGAGTTCCCCACACCACGCATGATTGCCGAAATTCCAAACAGCGAAAACGTAGGAATGGTTGTTGTGAGAATCACGATGTCGAAATACTTAACTGCATCAGGAATTACCTCTTCGGGAATAGACAGCATCCGGAACATGGGGCGGCTAAGCAAAAAGAACAGAATGCTCATTATAGCCGAACTGATAAGAAGAAATATCTGAAGAGTATCGGAAGTGACCTTTACTTTGTGATAGTTCTTTGCTCCAAAGTACTGAGAAATAAGAACCGATGCGCCAATAGTAACACCTCCCACTAAAGAGGAGATTGTAAATAAAATTGGAAAACTTGCTCCAACAGCAGCAAGTGCGGCTGAGCCAACATATTTTCCTACTACGATACTGTCTACAACATTGTAAAACTGCTGAAACACATTCCCAATGAGCATTGGAATAGCAAACAGCAGTATTTGTCTTCCCTCTGCACCTTTTGTCAGATCCTTCATCTATCTTTTGTTAAAATCTTTTTATGTAGGAGTGACAATATGGTTGGGTGCCCTTCTTTAAATAATAATCCTGGTGATACTTTTCCGCAGGGTAGAATTTAGCAGCTTTTGTAACTTTTGTTGCAACTTTATACCCTTTGGATTTGAGCATATTAATCAACTTGTCTGCACTGTTTTTTTGTTCCTGGGAAGTGTAAAATATCTCTGACCGGTATTGAGTACCTATGTCGGGTCCCTGACGGTCTGTTTGTGTTGGGTCGTGAATTTCAAAAAAGTATTTTGCCACCTTTTCATAACTCACCTGATTTGCATCAAATACCACTTCAACAGCTTCGGCATGACCGGTTTCCCCGCTGCAAACCTCTTCATAGGTAGGATTGCTGGTCTTTCCTCCTGTGTATCCGCTTTCTACCGACAATACGCCCTTAATCTGGCGGAGAAGATGTTCTACTCCCCAAAAGCAACCGCCGGCAAATATTGCTGTCTCCCTTTTCTCAGGAACAAACTCAAGAGATACCGAATTAACGCAGTGTCGAGTATTCTTTTTAGTTAATCCTTCACCGATAAAAATATGGCCCAGATGCCCTCCGCAGTTTGAGCAGCTTATTTCTGTCCTTATCCCGTCTGCGTCCCTTTTGTGTGTAACGGCTCCCGGGATTTCGTCGTCGAAGCTTGGCCACCCGCACTCCGAGTCAAATTTATCCGAAGAGCGATAAAGCGCGGCACCGCACTTCCTGCAATGGTAAGTGCCTTTTTCCTTGAATTTATAATACTTCCCTGTAAAAGGGGCTTCGGTACCTTTGCCCTCTATTACCTTTTTTTCAAGGTCGTTAAGCGGTTTTATGTTTTGTGCCTGTGTGCCGTTCATGTATAATATTGTTACTATGAATATCAGAAAAAATCTCATAAATTGAAATTATTACTCATTTTCCCATGCTTTTAGCTGTAAAATCTCCTCTTTCCAAAGATCTTCGTTTGGGGTCTCCAGTATAAGTGGAATATTGTCGAAACGGGGATCTTTCATAAGGATTTTGAATGTTTCGGAGCCAAGAAGTCCTGCTCCGATAGAGTCGTGACGGTCCACCCTTGAATTCAGACCTTTTTTTGCATCGTTCAGGTGCATTCCTTTAAGGTATTTAAACCCTACGGTTTTGTCGAAATGGTCAAATGCCTCATTGAATCCTTTGACTGCAGACAAATCGTAACCCGCAGCAAAAGAGTGACAGGTGTCTATACAAACACCTACGCGGGACTTATCCTCTACATGGTAAATTATCTCTGCAATTTGTTCAAATGTATGTCCAAGGTTGGTTCCCTGTCCGGCAGTATTTTCAATTACCGCTGTTACGCCCGAAGTCTTGCCCAGAGTAATATTGATAGATTCCGCTATAGTTTTAAGGCATTCTGTAATTGATATTTTTCCAAGATGGCTGCCGGGGTGAAAATTAAGCCTGTCCAGCCCCAGAATTTCGCACCTTTGAATTTCGTCAAGAAAAGCTGCTCTCGATTTTCCAAGTCCTTCGCTCTCCGGGTGTCCGAGATTTATTAGATAGCTGTCGTGAGGCAGAATTTGCATGGGTTTATAACCAAATTCCATACATCGCTCCCTGAAAAGCTCTGCACTTTTTTTAGTTATGGGAGAAGCAACCCATTGCCGCTGGTTCTTTGTAAACAGGGCAAATGCCGTTGCCCCTATATTGTGTGCGTTCACAGGTGCGTTTTCTACTCCGCCGGAAGCGCTGATATGTGCTCCTATGTATTTCATAATATGAGTTTTTATAAATTAACTAATTTGCGAATAGTCTTTCACTTCCCTTTTCAACCTGGAAAGTCCTTCGAGGAGGATGGAATTTCTGGGCTGTTCCAGGAGCGGATCCTCTTCGAGTATCCTGGAAGCGACATTTCTTGCGTCTTCAAGAATCTGAGAATCTTTAGCAAGATTGGAAATTTTCAGATCCACAGGAAGACCGCTTTGCATTGTGCCTTCAATGTCACCCGGCCCTCTCATCCTTAAATCGGCCTCGGCAAGTTCAAAACCATCCTGCGTAGAACACATAAGGTCAATTCTTTGCTTAGACTCTTTTGTGAGCTTGTGACCCGTCATGAGAATACAGTATGAGCTGTCTGTTCCCCGGCCAACCCGTCCTCTCAGCTGGTGCAGCTGAGACAGTCCGAAGCGTTCGGCACTCTCTATCATCATTACGGACGCATTTGGTACATCTACGCCTACCTCTATAACCGATGTAGATACCAAAATGTTCGCTCTGCCTGATGCAAAAAGTTCCATATCGTAGGCTTTGTTCTCATTTTTCTGTTGACCATGCACAACTGCAGTTACGTACTCAGGTGCTTTAAACTCCTCAATGATATTCATATATCCGTCATTAAGGTTCTTGAAGTCCATTGTTTCGCTCTCTTTGATAAGAGGATAGACAATGAAAATCTGACGCCCTGCGCGTATTTGTTCTTTCATGAAAGAGTATATTCTGGTTCTCTGAGCTTCTGTGGCATGAATTGTCTGTATTGATTTCCTTCCGGGAGGAAGCTCGTCTATTACAGAAATGTCAAGGTCGCCGTATAAGGTCATGGCAAGCGTTCTTGGAATGGGTGTTGCTGTCATTACCAGCACATGCGGAAGCATTGCCTCGTTCTTGCTCCATAATTTAGCGCGCTGTTCAACTCCAAAACGGTGCTGTTCGTCAATCACAGCAAAGCCTAGGTTGGAAAACTGAACACTCTCCTCAATGAGAGCATGTGTTCCAAACAGGATATTGATAGTTCCGTTTAGAAGGCCTTCCGATATCGCTCTTCGCTCTTTTGCTTTTGTACTGCCAGTGAGAAGAGCCGCTTTTATTCCTGAACCCTTTATTATGTTGTCAACTCCTTTGAAGTGCTGGTTTGCAAGAACTTCTGTGGGAGCCATAATGCATGACTGATAGCCGTTGTCTGCTGCAAGAAGGGCGCAAAGAAGGGCTACCATTGTTTTTCCGCTCCCAACGTCTCCCTGAAGAAGCCTGTTCATTTGTTTGCCGGATGTGAAATCGGACCGGACCTCTTTTATAACCCTTTTCTGGGCATTCGTCAGTTCAAACGGAATGTTTTTGAAGCAGGTATTGAAGTAGTCTCCAACCTTATTCATGAGTATCCCTTTTGCTGTCCTCTGGCGAAAACTCTTTTGCTTCAGGAGAGAAAGCTGCAGGTAGAAGAGCTCTTCGAACTTGAGGCGCATCTGGGCCTGAGAAAGGATTTTAAGGTCGGCTGGGAAGTGTATGTTTTGCAGAGAGTCTCTTAGCGGGAGCAGCTTCTTGTTTTCCATTATATAGCCGGGAAGTGTTTCACGGATGCTCTCATGGCATTGCTTTAACAGTGTTGCCTCAAAGCGGGCAAACTGCTTGTTTCCTATTCCGCTGTTTCTTATTTTTTCTGTTGAAGTATAAACTCCTATCATGTTTCCAACATAGAAAGGATTTTCTTCAGTGGCAGGGTCTATCTCGGGATGGACAATGTTCAGGCTCTGGTTAAAAACCGTTGGTTTGCCAAATACGATATATTCGGTATTGAGGCGTAGTTTGTCCTTTACCCATTTTACCCCTTTAAAAAACACAAGATCAATTACACCTGTCGAATCGGCAAGAGAAGCCACCAGCCTTTTAGTAGGGCCTTTTTCTCCTATTACGTTTATTCTTGTGATTTTACCGCGAAGCTGGATATAACTCATGCTCGCCTCAATCTCGGAAATCGAGTAAATCTTGGTACGGTCTATATATCTGAAAGGGAAAAGAGTGAGCATGTCCCGGAAGCTTTTAATGTTAAGCTCCTTTTCAAGAAGCACAGCTCTTTTTGGCCCCACTCCGGGAAGAAATTTGATTTCACTGTCCAGCATGCTCGGCATGCCACAAAGTTAACAATCTTATCTAAATTTTGTATCTTGCAAAAAAATTCTTTAAGCGCGCAATATGAACAATAAAATAGTGGTTGGAATAACGCAGGGAGACAGTAATGGAATTTCTTACGAAGTTATTATCAAGGCTCTCTCGGATCCCAGAATTCTGGAAATGTGCACTCCTGTTATTTACGGGTCATCAAGAATATTTGGCATTCACAAGAAGAATATCCCGGAGATGGAGGCACTCTCCACAAATATTGTAAACTCTCCAAAAGAATTGCATCCCAAAAGAATAAATATCATCAACTGCATACCTGATTCTCTTGTTGCCGAACCGGGAAAAGCTTCATCGGAGAGCGCCAGGGGAGCCATGCTTGCGCTGGAGACAGCTGTTGCCGATCTAAAAAAAGGAGAAATAGACGTGCTGGTTACGGCCCCGTTTAATAAGGCATCCATGAACCGCGACGGATTTAGTTTTCCCGGGCATACAGAATATCTTGCAAAAGAGTTTGGTGCAGAGGAATCCCTTATGTTTATGGTTTCTCCCGTACTTAAAGTGGGACTCGTTACGAATCATTTGCCGGTTAAGGATATTGCATCAAACATCACTTCCGGCCTGATTATTCAAAAATATAAACTCATGGCGGAATCTCTCAGGAAAGATTTTGGAATAGACAGGCCTAAAATAGCCGTTCTCTCCCTTAACCCGCATGCCGGAGATGAAGGACTGCTTGGTACGGAAGAAGAAGAAATTATTAAACCGGCGATAAAAACGCTTAAACATTCAGGAGAGCTGGCTTTTGGCCCATATTCCCCAGACGGTTTCTTCGCATCGCCGCTTATGTCAAAATTTGATGCGGTTCTTGCCATGTATCACGACCAGGGTTTGATACCGTTCAAGGCACTTTCATTTGAGAACGGTGTAAATTTCACGGCCGGTTTGCCGGTTGTGAGAACCTCTCCCGATCATGGGACGGGCCATGATATAGCCGGGAAAAACCTTGCTTCCGGTGCATCAATGCTTTCGGCAATATATTGTGCAATTGATATATTCAACAAAAGACAAGAATACGAAATAATAAGGGCAAATCCGCTCAAAGTAGAAACACCTGTTTCCCGAAACAACAATGATTGAGCTTTTTACCGACGGAGCATCAAGGGGTAATCCCGGCCCCGGAGGTTACGGGGTTGTTCTTAAAAGCGGAAGTCACAGGAAAGAGTTATCCGGCGGATATCTTTTAACCACAAATAACCGCATGGAACTTCTTGCGGTTATAGTTGGCCTTGAAGCTCTCAAAAAAAGCGGGTCCGTAATAACAGTTTACTCCGATTCCTCTTATGTTTGCGATGCCGTAAACAAGGGATGGCTTTTTGACTGGGAGAAAAAAGGATTTTCCAAAAAGAAAAACCCGGATTTATGGGAACGTTTCCTCAAAATATACAGGCTTCACAAAGTTAAATTTGTGTGGATAAAAGGGCACGCCGGTCATAAAGAAAATGAAAGGTGCGATGTTCTGGCTGTTGAGGCCGCATTGAGCAAAAACCTTCCTTCGGATACAGGATATCTTGCAGATAAAGAGAGCTCTCTGTTTAGCGCGGAGAGTAATCCTGATTCCTGAGCCATGGTTCAAATCCGGCATCGGTTATCATTTTTTGCATCTCATCTTTATTCCTTCGATAATCTGCACCCGCAGAAGAGACTACATTTTCCTCTATCATAATTGATCCCATGTCATCGGCACCACAATGGAGCGCAATCTTTCCCAGCTCGGGCCCTATAGTGAGCCATGATGCCTGGATATGAGGAATATTGTTTAACATTATTCTGGAGATTGCAACCATTTTCAGGTGTTCTACCGCACTGAGAGGGGTTATTGAAAACATTTGGGCAAGCTTTGTATTCTCTGTTTGCATAGGCCAGCAGATGAATGCCCGGAACCCCGGAGCCTCCTTTGGTTTGCAATCCTGAATTTCCCGGATAGTAACCAGGTGACCGATTCTCTCTTCAAGTGTTTCGATATGCCCGTATACCATTGTGGCTGTAGAGCCGAGTCCAAGACGATGTGCGCATTTCATAACCTCAACCCACTTTGCGCTGTCTGGTTTTGCTGGAGAGAGAACTTTTCTTACTCTGTCCGAAAGTATTTCTGCTCCTGCTCCCGGAAGAGATGTGAGGCCCGCGGCAATTAATCTGCGGAGAGTCTCTTCAATTGATATTTTGCTTATCCTGGCAATATGCGCAACCTCTGGCGGGCCAAGTGCGTTGAGCTTTAGTTCCGGATCTATGGATTTAATGTCTGTGAATAGTTGTTCGTAGAAAGTGATATCGTAATTCGGGTGAAGCCCGCCCTGAAGCAATATCTGATCGCCTCCCATCATCCGGAGCCCGGCAATCTTTTCCCTGTACTCATCTTTTGTTGCTGTGTATCCCTTATCGCTCTGTGATATGGTGCAATGAAAGTTGCAAAACAGACAACCGGAAATGCAGATATTTGTGTAATTCACATTCCTGTCAATTTGCCAGCTTACCTTTTGAGCGGGGTTTAGTTTAAACCTTATCCGGTTTGCCAGAGAAAAGAGTTCCTGTGCAGTACTGTTTGTATATAGAAAAACTCCCTCCTGAAGAGTCAGAGGGCTGCCGTCTAAGGCTTTGTTATGCAATGTCTTAATATCCATTATTTTAGTTTCCACATAATGTGTCTGCAAAAGTAGAAGTTTTATTTAGAAAATGTTACAAAATGGGTATATTTGTGTTACTAAAAACCTGGATAAACAATTTTATATCGACATGGATAATTTCTTTGAAAGAAAGGACCTTCGCTATGCAATGATTGGCAGCGGAAGCTGGGCAACGGCTCTGGCAAAACTTCTGCTTAATCATCAGGAGCGGATTTCCTGGTATGTGAGGGACGATGAGATGATGGACCAGCTTAAACAAACAGGACACAATCCATATTACCTTCAGGCAGTTCAGTTTGAATCTTCAAAAATTGACTTCAGCTCCGACATTAATGAAGTAATAGATTCTGCAGATGTTCTTCTGTTTACGATACCCTCTGCCTATTTTATGAACGAGGCAATTAAAATTAAACGCTCTCTTGAGGATAAGTTTATAATTACTGCCATTAAAGGCATGGTACCTGTAGACAATATAACCATAGCGGAGTATTTTAACATTAATCATTTTGTACCATACGGCAGGATAGCAGTTATAAGCGGCCCTTGCCACGCCGAAGAGGTGGCGATGGAAAGGCTTTCATACCTTACCCTTTCCAGCAAATACATAGAAGTTGCCCGCTCGCTTTGTGATGTGTTTACCTGCAGTTATATTAAAACAGTTCCGGGAACCGATATTTACGGAGTTGAATATGCGGCAGTTCTTAAAAACATTTATGCAGTTGCGGCAGGTGTATGTCACGCTCTTTCGTACGGAGATAACTTTATGGCTGTTCTCATTACGAATTCCTTCCACGAAATGAGGGACTTCCTTCATGCCACTCACCCGGATTCTAACAGAAAAACCTCTAAATCGGCCTATCTGGGAGACCTGCTTGTAACATGCTATTCCCAGTTCAGCAGAAACAGGACATTCGGCAGTATGATTGGCAAGGGATATTCCGTACACTCTGCGCAGGTTGAGATGAACATGGTTGCCGAAGGTTATTACGGCACCAAATGTATTTACGAAATAAACAAGAAATACAATGTGGACATGCCAATTGCAGAGGCGATGTATAAGATACTTTATGAACACAAGTATCCTGCATATATCATTAAACAGTTAACCGAACAATTGCAGTAATTTATGGAAAAGATTATAAAAGTAGATTTTAATGCAACAAGACATTTTCTTACTACCGGTCAAATAGAGCAGGCATTCGGGAATGCTCTTGAAGCATTTGATACTCTTGAAAGCAGGAAGGGAAAAGGCAGCGAATTTCTGGGATGGCTCGATTTACCTTCGGCAGCAGATAAATCTGTAATCGGGGAAATTGAACTTGTTTCCGAAAGATGGAAAAAAGAGATAGAAATAGTAGTTGTAATTGGAATCGGAGGCTCATACCTTGGTGCAAAAGCTGCCATTGAAGCCCTTTCACATCATTTTGACCTTTACGGCAAGACGTTTAAGGGGCCAAAAATCGTATTTGCAGGACAAAATCTTTCGGAAGAGTATTTGTCCGAACTTATGGATGTTTTGGGAGAGCGCTCTGCAGCGGCGGTAGTGATATCAAAATCAGGAACTACAACGGAACCTGCAGTTGCATTCAGGATTATAAAGAAATTCTTTGAAGACAAATACGGAAGGGAAGAGAGTGCAAAAAGAATAGTGGCAGTAACCGACAGTTCAAAAGGTGCTTTGAGAAAGCTTGCAGACAACGAAGGATATACTACTTTTATTATTCCCGATGATGTTGGGGGACGTTTTTCCGTTCTTACTCCTGTAGGGCTTCTTCCTGTTGCGCTTGCAGGGTACGATATCAAATCACTTCTTGCCGGTGCGGCTGAGATGGCAAAAATAACATCGGAAAGGTCGGAAAACAATCCATCCATTGTATACGCAGCAATAAGAAATGCTTTGTATGAAAGTGGCAAAAAGGTTGAGATTTTTGTAAACTATAATCCAAAACTGCAATATGTTGCAGAGTGGTGGAAGCAGCTTTACGGGGAGAGTGAGGGAAAGGAGAAAAAAGGGATTTTCCCGGCATCTGTAAACTTCACTTCCGATTTGCACTCTATGGGTCAGTACATACAGGACGGCGAGAGGATTCTTTTTGAAACAGTTTTAAGCGTAGAGAAAGCCAACCGGTCGCTCTCAATTTCAAACGATATCCAAAATCTTGACGGTCTTAATTTTCTTTCAGGAAAAGCAATAGACGAGTGCAATAAAATGGCTGAACTTGGCACAAGAATAGCCCATGTGGACGGTGGCGTGCCAAATATCAGGGTAACAATGCCATCAATAAATGAGTTTAATCTTGGAGCTCTTTTCTTCTTCTTCGAAAAGGCTTGCGGTATAAGTGCCTATATGTTGGGCGTAAACCCTTTTGACCAGCCGGGAGTTGAAGATTATAAGAAAAACATGTTTGCCCTTCTTGGCCGTCCCGGTTTTGAAGAGCAGGCAAAAGAGCTTAGAAAGCGTAGTCTGTAATGAAATTTTTGAAGGAGATTGCCTCCCGCTTTTATGCACGGGAAGGGCAGAACATAAGCGAAATGTGTTTTGTGTTCCCCGGCAGGCGTGCGGGGCTGTTCTTTCAAAAGTCACTGGGAGAAGTAGCAGATAAGCCGCTTTTTTCTCCTGCGATTTTAACAATCAACGATCTTTTTACAAGACTTTCCGGTTATCGCGTTGCAGACCGGCTGGATGTTCTTTTCCGACTCTACAGGATTTATATTGAACTTTCAGGTTCGAGGGAGAGTTTTGATGAATTTATGTTTTGGGGAGAGATAGTTCTTTCCGACTTTGATGATGTGGACAAATACCTTGTAAATCCGCAAAAACTCTTTGCAAATATTAAAGATCTCAAGGATATCGACAGCGACTATTCATTTCTTACCGAGAATCAGTTGGAAGCTGTAAAAAGTTTCTGGACAAGCTTCCTGCCATCGGACTCAAGTGAGAAAAAGCTGAAATTCAAATCTCTGTGGGAAATACTTTATCCGCTCTATGTATCACTCCGGGAGGACCTCGAGAAGGATGGATGCGGATATGAGGGGATGATATACAGAAAAATAGCGGAGTCTCTCATATCGCAAAAGGAAGGAAATCTATCCTATATTCACGAAAAACTGGGAGGATACAGAGAAATTGTTTTCGTTGGTTTTAATGCTCTCAACAATTGTGAAAAACTGCTTATGAGTTCCCTGAAAAAGCAGGGGAAGGCCGATTTTTACTGGGATTTTTGCGGAGATATGATTACCGATGTCAACAACAAGGCTTCGCTCTTTATGAGGGATAATCTAATTAATTTCCCTTCAAAAGAGGATATAGACTTCTCTGTTGACTATAAACCGGAGATTGAAATTATTGGAGTTCCATCCTCTGCCGGTGAGGTGAAAATTGCAGGTGAGCTAATAAATTTTTGCGGAGGAGGAATTAATACTGCAGTTGTCCTTCCCGACGAATCTCTTCTTACGCCTTTGCTCCATTCTGTGGACGAAGGAGCCGGCAACATAAATGTTACAATGGGATATCCGCTCAGAGAGGGCTCTATTGTTTCTCTGGTTGAGAGTTTTATCGAATTGCAAAAGGGGCCGCTCTATTTCAGACGTGTATTGCCTGTGCTCAGGCACGGTTATATAAAACTGATATCCGGGAGCGATGCTCAAAAAGCAGAGAATGAAATAATCAAAGGGAACATAATTTATGTTTCACAGGAGCTTTTCAGAGAGAGCGAACTTTTGCAAATGATTTTCAGAAAAGTTACGGATGAGAAGGCAGCTCCGGAAGAAAACATTGACAAACTTTCCTTATACCTGCACTCTATTCTGGATTATATAATTCAAAAAATTGACATTACCCGCGTAGAAAAGGAATTTGTCTATTATCTGTATACGTTCATAACAAGGCTTGGGGACCTTCGTATCCCTATGTCGCTTGATACATATTTAAGGCTTTTTCGCCAGCTCGTAAACAGCACATCTATTCCTTTCAGGGGGGAACCTCTTTCCGGGCTTCAGATTATGGGAGTATTGGAAACAAGGTGTCTCGATTTTGATAACCTCATTGTTTGCTCAATGAATGACGGGGTATTTCCTACACGCTCCGGGTCAAATTCGTTCATCCCCCATAATTTGAGAAAAGGCTTTGCCCTTCCGGATTATGAATATCGCGACGGTGTTACCGCATATCACTTTTACCGCTCAATTTACCGTGCAAAAAAACTCTTCCTTCTTTATGACACCAGAACAGAGGGGTTGGTAACGGGAGAACAGAGCCGGTTCATAATGCAGCTTAAATACCATTATAAGATTCCTTTAAAAGAAAAAATAGCAACATACAGAATCGAAAAAAGAGCCCGTGAGAAAATTGAAGTAGTAAAGGATTCCGGGGTTATGTCTCTGCTGGAAAACAACTATTTAAGCAGAAACAGATTTTTATCGGCTTCGGCACTTAATACATATGTAAAATGTCCGTTATGGTTTTATTTTAAGTATGTAAGAAGGATAGAAGAGGAAGAAGAGGTTTCGGAATCTGTCGAAGCCAATACATTTGGAACCATATTTCACAAATCTATGGAGAACCTTTATTTACCTTACGTAAACAAAGAAATTTCAAAGGGATTGCTATCCGGGCTCATTCGCAGTAAAGATAAAATTGAAAAAACAGTTGAATCCGCTTTTTGTGAAATTCAAAAAGTAAAAGAGATAAAGGGTCATAATCTTCTGGTAGAGAAGCTTATCGTACGGTATGTCGAAAAGACTCTCGAATATGATATCACTATTGCACCTTTCAGGTATCTATCTGCGGAACAGACACTAAAAAAAGAATTTGCCCTTGATCCGGAAAGAAGCATCATGTTTAAGGCAATAATAGACAGGATAGACGAGAGAGACGGAATACTCCGTATTGTCGATTATAAAACTGGCAAAGGGCCTGACAGATATAACGATTTAAGCGACCTTTTTGATTCGGAGTCAAAAAAGAAGTACGATGTTACAAGACAGATGTTTTTGTATGCGTATATGTGCGGCAAAAAAGAGAATCTTATAACAGCACCTTACCTTTTGAGAGAAATTGTAAAAGGGAATTCAAACGAAGAGCTGGTAACTCCGGAAATGACAGATGTATTTGAAGACCTTCTTAGAACAAAAGTTTTAGAAATATTTGATAAATCAATCCCTTTTGTACAGACAGAGATTGTTGAAAGATGTGAATTTTGTCCGTTTAATGTAATCTGCAGGTAATGAGAGGAAAAATTAAATTATTTAAAGCTTCGGCAGGTTCAGGCAAAACCCACAACCTCACAATGGAGTATCTGAGGCTGCTCTTTACCAACGACTTTGCATACCGGCACATTCTTGCGGTAACATTCACCAACAAGGCAACTGAAGAGATGAAAAGGCGCATTGTTGAGGAACTTTTTAAACGCTCCGCACTTGATCCAAAATCCGAAAGGATTCTTATAAATATTCTTCATGACTATTCTTCATTCAACATCAGCACAATAGACCGGTTTTTTCAGCAGACGATGAGGGCATTTGCCCGTGAAATAGGAAAAAACAGCTCATATAGTGTTGAACTTGATTCAGATATGGTATTGTTTCAGGCCACCGACCAAATGATGCAGGACCTGGGAAAAGAGGAAAATGAAGGACTTCTGGACTGGCTGCTGAATCTCTCATACGAAAGCATAGAGAAAGGAGAGAACTGGGATACAAGAAAAGGAATAAATGCGCTTGCAGGGCAATTGTTTAAGGAGGCATACAAACTGGCGAAAAAAGAGGCAGGGGAATCACTTACAAACAGAAGTGAGATAGCCGGTTACAGAGACATGCTTAAAACAATTGTCTCGTCTTTCGAAGATCGTTTACGCGCATACGGGAAAGAGGGAGTTTCGATAATTAAGGAGTCCGGCCTTACAGAAGAAGATTTTAGCGGAGGAGCAAAATCCTGGGCGAAAAAATTTGGAAAACTTGCTGCCGGCGATACAGATTCCCCAACAAAGACATTTGTAGAAATGTATGATAGTACAGAGGGGTGGATATCAAAAATAAATCTTAAAAAGAACCCATATCTGGCCGCGCTTGTCCAAAAAGCGCACGACAATGGTCTGCGGGATTTAATAGGGAAAATAATTGACTTTGAAGATGAGAGAATAACCTATAAAACTGCTCAGGCAATCTATTCAAATATTTATTCTCTTGGCATTCTTGCCGATATTGAGAAATTCATTAGAGATTATTCTAAGGAGAACGGGTTGGTGTTGCTCTCGGAAACTACTGAACTGCTTAACAGGATAATTGACGGAAGTGACACTCCGTTTATTTACGAGAAGATAGGCAGCCGGCTGGACCATTTTATGCTCGATGAATTTCAGGATACTTCAGTTATGCAGTGGCAGAATTTTAAACCGCTCATTGAGAACAGCCTTGCATCCGGAAATGACAATCTTATTGTAGGTGACGTCAAACAGAGCATATACAGGTGGAGGGGATCGGACTGGGGGATTTTGGGTAAAACCATTTATGACGATTTTGATAACGGGAGGATAGACGAAAAAGGCCTTAACGATAACTGGCGCTCATGCAGCAATATTATTGATTTCAATAATGAATTCTTTCCGTTTGCTGCAGAAATGTGCGATTCGATAGTTGGGGCAAATAGTGATATGCACGAAAACCGCATCTCGGTAAAAGAGATTTATTCGGAAGTTTTACAAAATATTCCGGAAAACAGAGAGACCAAACCGGGGTATATTGAACTTAAATTTTTCCCGAAAACCGGGAATGACGAAGAAAAATGGAAAGAGAGTGCCTTATCTCAGATTCAGCTTAAAATTGATGCACTCAGGGCTAAGGGACGAAAGCTGAGAGATATTGCAATACTTGTTAGAACAAATACAGAAGGGGCAACTGTTGCAGAGGACCTCATTTCCAAAGGTTATAAAGTAATTTCGGGAGAATCGCTTTTTTTGAAATCTTCGCAAAGCGTATCCACAATTGTTTCGCTGCTTCGTTACTATAACAAACCCGACGATTCAATCAACAATACAATAGCGGAATTTGAGGGCATTACCCTGGAGTCAAATCCGAGGATAGCGAGGCTTCCTTTATATGAAATGTGCGAAGAACTGGCAGGAATGCTGGGCGAAGGGGTGAGAACATCAGAATCTGTTTACATACTTTCTTTTCTGGACCTTGTGCTTGATTTTGTCAAAAATAAGAGAGCCGATATTTCATCTTTTCTTGACTGGTGGGACGAAAAAGGGTTTAAAGCATCAGTTGCTGCGCCGGAGGGTCAGGACGCGATTCGCATAATGACAATTCACAAGTCAAAAGGCCTTGGAATAAAATCGGTGATTATACCGTTTCTCACATGCTCTTTCAAGAAAAGCTCCGGTGATATTATGTGGTGCAAACCTTTAACTGAGCCATTTAATGCTATGCCGCTTGTTCCGGTTAAGTACAGCAGCGAGCTTGCTAAAACCATTTTTGCTCCGGAATATGAGGCGGAGTATACGAGAAACATTATAGACAACCTCAATATTGCATACGTTGCATTTACCAGAGCAAGAGAAGAGCTTATTATTTTTGCCGAAGAATATTCCGGGAAAACAATCTCTTCGGTTTCAAATATTTTATTTGAGAAATTTGCACCATTGCTTAACGAAGAAAACGCATTTGTTTTGGGCGAATTAACACCGGAAATTGAGGAAGAGACACAATTTACTGGAGAAATTCAAATCCCTGCCTTTCGGTCGGCAGATGCCGGAGAGAGGTTGAGACTATCACTCAAATCCGGAGATTTTTTTGAAAAAGAGAAGAGTGCAAGGACCAAAGGAATTATTATCCATGATATTCTTTCAAGGATATATTCAATGGAAGATATCGTTCCTTCCGTAAAAGAGGCAGTGGCTGCAGGAGAATTATCCGAAGCAGAGGAGAGTGAAGTTGTGGCAACACTTGCCCGCCTCATTGGCAGTGTATCCGACAGATATTGGTTTGAGGGCAAAAACGGAGTTTACAACGAACTTGAAATTATTGAACCGGGTGGAGTGGTGAGCCGGCCGGACAGAGTTTTAATTGACGAAGAGTGCGTCGTAATTGATTTTAAAACAGGCATACTCAGGCCCCGGTCACATATATATCAAATTGAATCGTATACTGCACTATTAAAGCAAATGGGATACACCTCCGTAAAAGGCTATATCTGGTATCTTGACGAAAATGAAATAATGGAGGTTATATAATATTTTCCTTTATAAACCTGATACATGTATCGTAAGTTGCATCTTTAACGAGAACTGTTTTACCTGCATCAAGAATGTAAAAAGAGGGAGCGGATCTCCTGTCGTATATCGAATTGTTTATAACAGAATTCTTTGAATCAAAGCCAACTATCCAATCCTTTGACATGTTTTTTAAATGACTGTTCCAGAGAGCTCTGTTGTCTCCGGTATATAATGCCACTACTTTAATTTTATTTCCTGCCTCTTTGAGTGTATTTGAACTCTTCATCATCTCGATGGCAATGTTGCAGTTCTGACAGTCCGGTTCATAAAATAAAAGCAGGATAAAAGGCGATTTTACATTGTAAAGAGAGTTGCTTTTCCCTTCGGCAGTTACAAATTCCACATTTGCTGCCTTTGTATTTACTCTGTTTTTAACGAGCATATTAAGCTGGAATGAGAGTTTTTCCTTTATCTCAAAAGGGAGTGTACCGCTTTTTAGTACTTCCTCAACAAAAACAATATACAGCTCGTCATTTTTGTACATTGAGTTTGGATCGTAAAGGCCCTCTTCAAATACTGCTAAAAAATATTTAATAACATTTATCTGCGAGGCCATTACTTTCTTCGTCAGAATATGAACCGATTCTTTGGATTCTGTATAGCCCGAAACTACAAGCAAGTCGAGATATTCGCGAAAAGGTTCCCGGATATATATAGGGTTTGCAGTGAAAGAAGTGTCTTTAAGATTGAGGTTATCCCAAAAATGAACCAGAAGAAATTTTCTTCTCAGGTCATTATCAGTTATTACCGACGGAATTTCTACCCTTTTATAATCTTTGGAGGTAACTGCTGCTTCACTCGTGCTGCCCTCCGAATTGTTTTTTGTTCTCTCTTTGCATGAAAATACAGCAGATACAAGCAAAACAACAAAAAGAAGGCCGATAGTATTTTTAATGAAATAATTCATAAATGCATATTTAAGTGTTCAAATTTAGTAAAACTTGTTCAGGAGTTTATTGTTATTTAAGTATATTTAACAAATGAGAAATTAATTCAGGTATGAAAAAATCAGATATAGGCCTCATAGGATTGGGCGTGATGGGTGAAAACCTTGTACTCAATATGGAGAGCAAAGGCTTTAAGGTTTCGGTCTATGACAGGACTAAAAAGGTAATTGATAAGTTTATTAACGGCAGGGCGGCTGGTAAAGATATCAGCGGATTCGAAACAATAGGAGAACTGGCACAGTCCCTCTCTGTGCCAAGGAAGGTTATGATGATGGTGAGAGCAGGAGACCCTGTCGATATGATAATTGAACAGCTTATTCCGGTGCTTTCCCCCGGGGATATAATTATTGACGGAGGTAACTCAAATTATGCTGATACAGAAAGGCGGGTAAAATATGCAGAATCAAAAAACCTCCTTTATGTTGGTACCGGAGTGTCAGGGGGAGAGAAAGGTGCCCTGCAGGGGCCGTCAATTATGCCCGGCGGGTCGTTTGATGCATGGGAACACATTAAGCCGGTCTTTACAACAATAGCGGCTAAGGCCGAAGATGGAACCCCTTGTTGCGAGTGGATTGGCGGAGGCGGGTCCGGTCACTATGTAAAAATGGTTCATAACGGAATAGAATACGGCGATATGCAACTCATTTCTGAAGCCTATGCTGTTATGAAAAAGATGATTAACCTCTCCAACGAAGAAATTGCAAATATCTTTGATGATTGGAACAAAGGAAAGCTCCAGAGTTATCTTGTGGAAATTACTGCGGATATAATGCGTTACAAGGATAAGGATGGAAATTTCCTTATTGATAAAATACTTGATACGGCAGGTCAGAAAGGAACCGGCAAATGGTCCGTTAACAGTGCCATGGATATGGGCATACCTCTTAACCTCATTGCTGTTGCCGTGTTTGAGAGGGCTCTTTCTGCCCGTAAAGACCTCAGGACAGATGCCTCAAAAATGTATCACCCTCTTGCCGATCCATTTTCCACACCGGATTTAAAGGAGATACATGATTCACTTTATGCTTCAAAATTAATATCTTATGCTCAGGGTTTCGATTTAATGCATCAGGCTTCAATTGAATATGACTGGAATCTGAACCTTTCGTCTGTTGCAAAAATATGGCGAAACGGATGCATAATCCGCTCCGGATTCTTAAATCGCATCTCGGAAGCGTTTGAAGAGAAACATGACCTCCAGTCTCTTTTACTCTCAAAATACTTCGTAAATGAGATAAATGAGGCATTGCCTAAATGGAAGTCTCTGATATCAAAAGCTGTTATTGCAGAGATTTCGCTGCCGGCTTTTTCTTCGGCTATAAATTACTTCTTTTCTTTCTCTACAGATAAATCTCCTGCATCTCTCATTCAGGCTCAACGGGATTATTTTGGAGCTCACACCTTTGAGAGAACAGACAGGTTAAGAGGTGAATTCTTTCACGAAAACTGGACAGGAGAGGGGGGAGATACTGCATCGGGCTCGTATAACGTATAAATATTTTGTGAAAAACAGATGAAAAGCAGCATAATGGTCATATTCGGAGGATCGGGAGACCTTACAAAAAGGAAACTGATGCCTTCTCTATTCAATCTCTTCAAAAAGGGCAGACTGACAGATGATTTTAAAATTCTGGCAGCTGGCAGAACAGAAAATAATAATGAAACATTCAGGGCGTCAATAAACGAGAGTCTTAAATTGTTTCTGCCTCATGAGGAGCATAATGAATCTCAAATAGAAAAGTTTCTTTCTATTATTTTCTATCATGCGATGGATCCTTCAAATATAAATGATTACGGTTCTCTTAAGAGTAAATTATGGGATATTGCCGGTAAAAAGGAGGATTACTTATACTATCTCGCTACTCCTCCGTCATTATATGAAATAATCCCCCGATGTCTCAAAAATGTGGGTCTTAATACGAAGGACAGCCGGGTTATTGTTGAGAAACCATTTGGTTACGACCTGGAATCGGCCAAGAGGGTAAATTCTATTTTAAAAGAGTCATTTGAAGAAAATCAGATTTACAGAATTGACCATTTTCTTGGAAAGGAAACAGTCCAGAATATACTTGCATTCCGCTTTGCCAATGGTATTTTTGAACCTCTCTGGAATAGAAACTATATAGAAAGAGTTGAAATAACTGCAGTGGAAAATCTGGGAATAGGGGACAGGGGGCGGTTTTATGATTCCACAGGTGCTCTGAGGGATATGGTGCAAAATCATCTTATTCAGCTTCTGGCTCTTGTGGCAATGGAACCTCCGGTTGCATTTAATGAAAGCGAATTCAGAAATGAAGTTGTAAAGGTCTACAAATCGCTTGCTCCAATAAAACCCGAAGACATTCCTTCAAGTGTTGTGAGAGGGCAATATATTGCCTCCGAAAGAGACGGGGGAAGAAAGATAAAAGGATACAGAGAAGAGAAGAATGTTCATCCGGATTCACATACAGAAACATTTCTTGCGCTAAAGCTGTTTGTATCAAATTGGAGATGGGATGGCGTTCCGTTCTATATCAGAACAGGAAAGCAAATGCCTACAAAAGTTTCTGAAATAGTTGTTTATTTCCGGCCCACCCCGCATAAACTTTTCAGCAGCAGGCAGGAATGTCCGGAACAGAATCAGCTTATAATCAGAATACAACCAAATGAAGGCGCTGTCCTTAAATTCGACATTAAAGTTCCCGGCAGCGGATTTGATGTTAAGCAGGTTCCAATGGAGTTTACATATGACAAACTTGGAGGGCTGCCATCCGAAGACGCCTATTCAAAACTTATTGAAGACTGCATGAACGGAGAGTCTGTACTGTTTACAAGAAGCGATGCCGTTGAAGCAAGCTGGGCATTTTTTGACCCCATTATTGAAATGTGGAAAAATTCGAAAACCATTCCTCTTTACGGATATCCTGCAGGTACATGGGGGCCGCTTGAGAGTAATGCTATCATTGAAGGAGGAAAAAACTGGACAAATCCATGTAAGAATTTAATTGATACCGATTTATACTGCGAATTATAAATTAGGAGATATGAACCCTTCAGAAAAACTTACAAGTCTTCTCATTCAGGCAATTAAAAAGAAAATTGCCACAAAACCCAATAGCCGTTTTCTTCTTGCAATTTCAGGAGGAACAAGTCCTTTGTCTCTGTTCCGGCTATGGACAGGAAGATACCGTAATAAAATTGACTGGAACAACATTGAACTTTTTTGGGTAGACGAAAGGTGCGTTCCACCTGATGATTCTGAAAGTAATTATGGAACTGCAAGAAAAATGCTTCTTGACAATGTTCCTATCCCGGAAACACGTGTGCACAGAATAAAAGGAGAGGAGGAACCATTTGCCGAGGCAGGGAGATATGGAAAGGTTGTCCGCGATTTCTGGAAAGATTCTGCAGGATTTGATTTGGTTATACTGGGAATAGGATCAGATGGACATACCTCATCAATTTTCCCGGGTCAGACACACTTGCTTAATACAGATAAAATATACGAAGAGTCTGTAAATCCATACTCAGGTCAGAAAAGAATAGCTCTTACCGCTAAAGGAATTTTAAATTCTGCAAATCTGTATTTTTTCATTTCCGGTCCTGAAAAAGAAAAAATTCTGTCTGTAATATCTGAGAATTATGGCAATCCTATGTATCCTGCAGGATATATCATGAAAGAAGCCTCTAATCCAATTGTTTTTTGGGAAAATGCTGTTACAGAGCCTTTTATTATTCATAAAATTATAAATAAAATGCAGAATGTCCAAATTGTCAGTTCGTAATTATTAGTTGTGGCAATTGTAAAAATTTAATATTATATTTGTTTTTAGAAATCCGAACAATGGAAAATTCCGGAGCATTAATAGTAGAAGAATTGGATGATAGCAGAAAAACTCTTGCTACAATCATTGGCGTATTGCCCGGATTTGTATACCGGTGCAAGAATGACAAGGACTGGACAATGATTTTCGTTAGCAACCAGTGTCTGGATGTTACGGGATATACACCTGATGAACTTAAATTCAATAAGGCAATTTCATTTAACGAAGTAATTGCCGAAGAGTACCGCTCATATTTATATTCAAGATGGAAAGCATTGCTTAAGGTAGACGGAATGCTTAAAGAAGAATACAAAATTGTTAGAAAGGACGGGAAAACAAGATGGGTACTTGAGCAGGGTAAAGGAGTCTTTGACGAAAAAGGGAAACTTCTGTATCTGGACGGATATATTACCGACATAACAACAAGAAAAGAGGCCGAAGAGCGCCTTGTTCAGAAAAACATAGAACTTCATATTGCCAAAGAAAGGGCCGAAGACAGCAACAAGCTTAAAACAGCTTTCCTTGCAAATCTTTCTCATGAGATAAGGACCCCCATGAATGCTATTCTCGGTTTTTCCGATTTGCTAAAGGAAGAAGATCTTCAGTCCGAGCAGAGAGATAATTATGTGGAAATTATAAATAACAGCGGCAATCACCTGCTTTCTCTTATTAATGACATAATTGAAATGTCCAAGATTGAGACAGGGCAGATTTCACCAAATCTGGAAGAGGTAGATGTAAATCTTCTAATGGGTGTTGTGGAGAAAAGTCTTGCAACAACAATACCTTCAGATAAAAAACTGGAACTCAAATATATTCAGCCAAGAGTCAGGCTTACAGAAAACATAAAAACAGATCCGGTTAAATTAAGACAAATCCTTACAAACCTCATTTCTAATTCTGTGAAATTTACCGATGTTGGTTCTGTGGAGTTTTGGTATGAATGCAATATGAGTGAGGGCGGGTCTATCAATTTCTTTGTTAAAGACACCGGAATCGGCATAGACAGGGAAAATCACAGGGAGATATTTGAAAGGTTCAACAGAATTCTTAATGAACAAACTACGAACAGAGGGGGCTCCGGTCTTGGGCTTGCCATTGCAAAAGCATATGTCGAGATGATGGGTGGAAAGATTGACCTTGAGAGTGAGTACGGCAAAGGTTCTTTATTCAAATTTTCTATCCCGCTCATTATCTGCAAAAGATGCAGAACTCATGCAAGCGGGGATAATTTAATTAATTCAGAAGATATGACTAGTTCGATGAGAATTTTGGTGGCAGAAGATGAGGATACCAATTTCCTTTACCTGTCTGCACTGCTCTCAAAATTTAACCATATAATATTCAGGGCCGGCAATGGTAAAGAAGCGGTAGATTTAGTAAGGGATGATGATACTATCGATCTTGTATTAATGGACATCAAAATGCCGATTCTTAACGGGTTCGACGCTCTCAAACAGATTAAAAAGATAAGACCTTGTCTTCCTGTTATAGCTCAAACTGCATACGCTCTTTCTGATGACGAACAAAGTATCAGAGCTGCAGGATTCGACGGATATATTGCAAAGCCTATTATGAAACAGCAACTTATGGATGCAATAAATTCCATCTGTAAATAATGTATTGGCGTTTTGCTTATATGCTATTTACTTCAATTGCATTTTTCATTGCCTGATATCCCATTTCAAAAATCACATCAACTTTTTTCAGGTCAAAGGTCTTGAATTGCATTGCATTTTCTACTTCCACAAGAATATCACACATCTTTTTATCCTCAACCGTATTTGCCCGAAACATAAAATGGTAGGTTCTTTCTGCAATTCCAACTATGTTTTTTGAATACCTCTCAGCTGTCATTGGACTGGCATTGATGCCAATAACTTTGTCACAATTTTCTCTTATTACCGAAACAGGAAAGTTCTTGAATATTCCTCCGTCCACATAATGAATACCGTCAATTTCTATTGGGTTAAAAATTACCGGAACGCATGCAGATGCTACAATTTTTTTATGCAGGTCACCGGAAGAGAAAGTAACACTTCTGCCATTATCTAAATCTGTAGCTACAACAAATATCGGAATAGGCAGCTCTTCAAAAGTTTTGTATTTAATATTTTCTTTAAGGAATTTAGAAAAACCGGATATGCCAAAGAGTCCGTTTTTTGGTATGTTAAATTCGACGAAATTATTAAAATCCTTTGCTTTGAAAAGAGAACAAATCTCATTTGGGGAGTGACCGGCGGAATATAATGCTGCCACGATTGCACCTGCGCTGGTTCCAGATATAACATCAGGTCTCATTCCGTTCTCCTCCATCGCTTTTAGCGCACCGGCATGGGCAAAACCCTTCACTCCTCCGCCTGACAGAGCAAGTCCAAGTTTGAATTTATTCCCCATAACAATTAGTTTAAAGTAAAATAAAATACTGACCCTTTTCCTATTTCTGATTCGGCCCAAATTTGACCTTTATGCTTGTCAATAATTCTTTTTACTGTAGAAAGGCCCACTCCTGTACCTGAAAATTCACTTCCGGAGTGATAACGAACGAAGGGTTGAAACAGCTTATCTGCATTTGCAGCATCAAACCCAACACCATTGTCTTTTATAAAATATAGTGTTGAGCCAAAGTACTCTTTCTGGCCAAAAATAACCTCTGGATTTTCGCTTTTTGAACTGTACTTCAGAGCGTTTCCAAGCAAATTGTCGAGAACTACATGAACCATTTTCTGATCTGCCTTAGTGTGCATGCCTGGCTCTATCTCTATTTTAAATTTGCGTTCCGGATACCTTAACAATAAACTCCCTGCAAGCTCGTTTGCCATTGAACTTAAATCGATATCTTCCTCTTTGATATCAACTTTACCCGACTGGGCAAATGCAAGCAAATCTTTAACGAGTTGCGTCATTTCGTTAGCTGAATCAAGTATATGCTTTATATATGTTCTTTCCTCCCTGCCAATTTCACTGTCGGGTTTGTCCAGAATAATGCTTGCAAAACCAATTATTACCGAAAGCGGGGATTTAAGGTCATGGGAAACTGTTCTTGAAAAAGACTCCAGGTCGCTATTCGCCTGAACGAGGTCTTCATTAGATTTTTCCAGTTGGGATTTAGTTGATGCAAGTTCTTCATTCCTCTGCATTGCTGTTTCATAGACAGAAAGGAGCAAATCAAGTATCTGCTTTTTACCGGATGTAATATGAAACATTTCGCCTCTGAACTTAAGATCCAACCCGCCGGAAGAACTTTCTGAAGAGGAGATAAACTGATTGCTCAGGAGGTTGTCTATTCTTTGAAGCAGATATTTTTCGTCGTAAGGTTTAGATATAAAGTTGTTGGCACCTGCCTGCAATCCTTTAATAATATCCTGGGAATCCTGAAGCGAAGTCAAAAGAATAACCGGAATATCGGCGAGATAGGGGATGGCCTTAAATGCCTTACAAAATTCATAGCCATCCATGCCCGGCATTACAACATCACTAATAAGAAGCCCGGGAGGGTAGGATTTGGCGAACTGAAATGCTTCTTCTGCATTTGGAAAAAGATTGTAATTGAGATTGTTTTTTACAAAAAAATGCTCCAGCCTTTTAGCCTGAACCAGGGAATCTTCAACAGCTAAAATATATCTGTCTCCCAAAATTGATTTTACACTTTCCGCCATAAATTATACAAAAAGATTATTTAATTGATTTACTATTCCTTGCGGAGACAAAACACTGCAAACTGCACCAAGTTTAACAGCTTCGCCCGGCATTCCAAAAACAAGAGAACTCTCTTCATCCTGAGCAAATGTATATGCTCCTGTGTCCTTTAACCTCTTAAGTTCTGTTGCCCCGTCTTTCCCCATACCGGATAAAAGGACAGCAATTACATTTTGCTTATAGACATCTGCAAGGCTGGAAAAAAGGGCATCAATGGAAGGACGGTTCAGAGAATAGGTTTTTTCTGATGTAAGGAGAATATTCCCTTCTGAGTCAACCTTCATGTGTTTGTTTCCCGGAGGGACATAAACGTTACCGGGACTAATTTTCTCACCCTGAATTGCAATTTTTACATTAATTTTCGAAAAGCTGTTGAGCCATGTAGCAAAGCCATCGGCAAAATTAGGGTCTATATGCTGAACCAAAAGTATTGGAAGTGGAAATGCAGGATTTATATTAGATAAAATAGTTCTTAGTCCCTCGGGACCGCCGGCAGATGATCCAATCGCAAGAACTTTTGCATTTTTGTCAAAAGAGGATAAATTTTTAGAAGCACCGTCTTTGTCTTCGGATAAAACACCGGCCTGGATACTGGAATTGGTATGAGTAAAATTGCGCCTGACAACTTTTATCTCAGACATGAGTTTTAAAGTGTTTTTATATTTCTGGGCGTACTTTAAAAAATCGGGATGGCCCGGTCCGTATGGCTTAGGTAAAATCGTAACTGCTCCGGCTTCCAGTTCCTGAATTGCCAGTTCAATTTCCATATCCCGGTAAATACTGCTTACAATCACAACGGGAACAGGGTATTGGCTCATAATATGTCTTGTAGCCTCTATTCCGTCCATTACAGGCATATTGATATCCATGCTGACGACATCCGGCTTGTAATGCAAAACTTTTTCGTATGCAAGTTTTCCGTTTTCCGCTAAGGCAACCACTTCAAACATGGGATCTGCTGCAAGAATACCGCTCAGCAGTTTTCTTCCTATAAGAGAGTCGTCGACAATCAAAACCCTTATTTTTTTCCCGGATGTTTGATGTGTAAATTTCATTTACATACAATTTATATCAGTCTTCGGATTGTTTCAATAAGGTTGCTCTTTTCAAAACTTCCTTTAACAATATACGCATTTGCTCCGGATTCCAATCCTCTTCTTTTATCCTCCGGCTTATCAAGAGTTGTCACCAAAATTATGGGCAAATCTGTAAATGCACTGTTTTCCCTGACTTTTTCTGTCAGTTCAAAACCGTTCATCCGTGGCATCTCAATGTCTGTAACAAGAAGATCAAAACTTTCATTTAGCAGAGTTTCGAGTCCGTCCTGTCCGTCGAAAGCGGTTTTGACTATATATCCTCCGTTTTCGATAATTGTTTTTAGCATTGTACGGACAGTAATTGAGTCTTCGACAACAAGAATCTTCTTTTGGTCATTTCCCGCCAGAGCTTGGATCTCTCTCTCTTCTCCGGTTTCATAGTGAGAATTGAAAGATATTTTACCAATAATTTCATTAATGTTTATAACCGGAACTATAACACCATTTGCCAGAATTGTTACCCCTGTAATCTTTTTTAGCTGGTTAAGCATTGGTCCCAGATCCTTAACTATTCCCTCTTGTTCTTCAAGTATTTCATCAACAGAAAATGCAAGTCTGTTATTATTAACTGAGAGAATCATTACATTCAGGTATCTGTCTGAATTTGGCTCTGTTTTCATTTTCTCGACTCCAAGGGCTTCCCTCATGGAAATATAGCCGATTGTCGTATCATTAACCGTAATAACATTTCTTCCTCCAATGCTCTTAATTTCCTGAGGTTTAATAAGTACGGCCCTTTCAAGAAAAATTGAAGGTACCATATACGATTTTCCCTCAACAACAACAATAATTCCACGAAAAGTAGCGATAGTCTGAGGAAGGGTAATTGTAAAAGTTGTCCCAAGTCCTCTGCGGGATTTTACATCTATTGTGCCGCCAAGGTTGGAAACCTTTTCTGCAACAATTGCCATCCCGAGCCCTCTTCCGGAAATCTCGGTTATCATTTCGCTCGATGAAACTCCGGATTTAAAGATTAGGGAATATATCTCATTTTCAGACATTTTGCCTAACCGGCTTTCGTCAATTATTCCGTTTTTAATGGCAGATTTCAAAATCTTCTCCGAATCAATGCCTTTGCCGTCATCTTCAATAATAAGAGATATTTTTCTGTCGGCCTCTTTTCTTACAGTAATGCTTAGATTTCCCTGTGACGGTTTACCTTTTGCCTCTCTCTCCTTTACAGTCTCGAAACCATGGTCAATGCAATTGCGAATCAGGTGGATTATCGGATCCTTAATCTCTTCAAGAATCCTCCGGTCAATTTCGTAATAGTCGTCTTTAATTGACACAGAGATGCTTTTGGAGCTCTCTTTGGAGAGGTCCCTTACAATTTTTGGAACAATATTGAGTATTGTTGAAAAAGGGGACAAAAGGGTAGACTTTATGCCGATGATAAGGTCATCTACCATTCTGTTTGCAATATTCTGAAATCTCACCATATCTTCATAAATATAAGTGAGATTTTCATCTTTGTATCTTGAGCTTATTTGTGCGAGTTCCTTTTTGTAAAATTCAATAGCCGATTTTACAATAACAAAATCTTCGGTCTCTCTCAATAGCCGGTTTAGCTTGCCGGATGAAATCCTTATTGTATCATCTTCCTTTTCAGGTATATTTTTTTCCTGTATCTCTTTTCCAGTGGGTTCTGTCTCCTGAGAATCAGCCAATTCCGGAACAGTGCTTTCTATACTTCCAGCCTGGCTAAGTGAACTTTTTTGAACGAATTCCAGATGTCTGATAACCTGTGCAAGGTTTATACTGGTTCCGCCTCCCCCTGGTTTATCATAGTTTGAAAGCAGCAGTTTCAAAACATCCAGAGCCTTATACAGAACGTCAAAAAGAGACGGGCTAAGGACAGATTCACCTTTCTTAAGGCTGTTGAAAATAGTTTCAGCAGCCATACAGAGTTTCTCAATATCCAAAAGGTTAACCGCCCTTGCGGCACCTTTAAGAGAGTGGGTACATCTGTATACCTTTTCTATGATGCTTTTGTCAGGATTTGAATGCCCGTTTTTTTCCAGCAAGAGAACGCCCTCTAAAATGGAATTATAATGTTCGGTAGCTTCAATCCGGAAATCAGCTAAGAGTTCTTTAAGAAATTCATCCTGGTCGTTACTCATTATCCGCTATAGATTGTATTTTATTATAACTTTTTTCAGCGACTGACCCAGTTGGTGAATATTTTGCGCTATTGTTTGTGTGTGTTTTATACCTGTTGTGTTTTGCTCGCTTGCTTTTTTGATGTTTTCCATTGCAGGTACAATCTGATCCATTCCGGCCATTTGCTGTTGTGTAGATGAAGAAATTTGGATTGATGCTTCTGCGGCCTCCTCCACGTTGTCCGAAAGGATATCGATAACCTCTCCGCTTTGCTTAACCAGATTAAGTCCGTTGTCTACCGTCCTGGCTCCTTGTTCTGTTACTCCAACAGCCTGGTTTACGGATTTATTGATTTCATTAAGAATTTCTTTGACCTGAAGAGTAGCTTTCTTTGACTGATCTGCAAGTGAACGGATCTCCTGGGCAACAATTGTAAATCCTCTTCCGTGTTCTCCGGCTTTAGCAGCTTCAATAGCGGCATTTACAGCAAGCAGGTTGGACTGGTCTGCAATATCTGCAACTGTAGAAGTGATTTCCCCTATAGTTCTGCTTTGCTCGGACAGTTTTACAACTGTTTCGGAAATAAGATTCATCTGGTTGTCAATTTTGGCCATTGCGTCAATAACCTTTTTTATTGAGTTTTTGCCTTTGTCTGCTGAATCGGCAGCCCGTTGCGAGCTCTCCATGAGAGACTGTGATTTTTGATTGGAAACAAGTGCAGTTTGTCTTACCTCTTCAATGGTAGTAGTTGTTTCCGATACTGCTGTAGATGTCTCTGCAGCACCGGCGGATATTTCTGTAACTGTGCTTAAAATGTCGGTAGATGAGCTAGCCAGAACATCAACTCCTGTTCTAATCTCATCAGAAATTTTTCTGAGTATATATACAGCCCATACAGAGAGAAAAACAATGAGAAAAATAAGAATGGAACCAATTACAATAATTAGAACACTCGCACCTCGATGGAGTCTTTCATTATTGTTGTAAGCTGCAGTTCTGTAATTAATCAGTTCGGTTTCCACCGCAATACTGGTTGTGCGAATGTTTTCATATAAAGAATACTGATTGCCTTCAACAAGTTCCAGTGCCTCTTTCTTTTTTCCGCTGTCCAGCAGATTAATCATTATAGCGCGGTTGCGCACATATGTATTAATATCGGAAACGGTTTGAGAAAAGAGAGCTCTCTGGTCGGGATAGCCGGCCAGCATACTGTCAATGCCATGTGCTTTTTTAAGAAAATCGGTCTCTTTTTCCTTTATGGCTGATTTAATATTAAGAATTCTATCGTTGTTCGATACAAATACAAGTTCAAGCGAAAGAGCGCGAAGCCTGTTTTCATCTGCGCGTAATCCTGTGAGTTCGTATGTGAGACTGTCAATGTTGCGGATTTTCGATGATGTGTTGTCAAACCTTCTAAATCCGCTAAAGGTCATAGCAGTAAAGAGAATTGTAAATATTACCACTGCCGAAAATCCAATAATCAGCTTTTGTCGGGTCTTAAATTCCAATAGAGTGCTCATATGTTATTTTATTATAATTTTTGAAGTTTTTAAAAGAATCTCTCCATTCAGGAGCACAACTCCGTCCGGCATTACACCCATTATAAATTCATCTGAAGATGGATCAAGATTTAATGGTTTAATGCCAATTGAATCAATATCAATATCTCTTAGCCCGGCTATGTTGTCTGCAACAATGCCGTATTCCATTTTGCCGTCCGAGATAACAATCAGTTTATTCATTTCTCCCAGTCCTTTCTCCCTTTTATTAAGGAATATCTGAATGTTGACGACAGATAGTATTCTTCCTCTGTAATTTATAACTCCCTGTACAAATGAGGGTGTACCGGGAATAGTTGTCAGGTTCCGAAGAAAAAGAACCTCTGTAACAAATTTCTCCTCAATGGCATAGTGTTCAGGGACTATCCGAAACTCTAGAAAGGTTGCAATATTAGTGGCAACATTGTTTTTCGCACTGTCTTTTAAAGCATTTAGTCTTGCTCTTTCGTCAAGTATTTCCTTTTCACTTTTCATTTTCGGACAACAGATTTTCTACAATATCATTTAATCTTGCTTTTGTCAGGCCTCCGGAACCGGGAATAATATCATCATTATTCCATTTCCCGAGTATCTCCAGAACATTGAAATAATGTTTATTTGCAATTGTTCTTTTTCCCTCACGATTCATTATGTTCCCCATCATAAGATGTGACAGAAGGTGATCAGGATTAAGGTAAAGCCCTTTTTTAAAAGCCTCTTTTGCTTTATTTATCTCATTCTGTTCGTGCAGTACTGTTCCATAAAGGTAGAAAATATCTTCATCAGATAATCCCGTTGAGACTATTTTGTCAAGAACTATTACTGCTTGTTTATAATTTCCTGTGTTAGCATAACACTTAGCCAGCAAAGAAAGAAGATTATGGTCGTCCTTGCCCTTTTCAATTATTTTAAGACAAGCGGTTATACATTCCTTATATTTACCTGCGAGATAAAGCTTTTCGAGGTCGTTCTCAGTTTCGGCGCTAAGCGGACTTATATTTTGGCGGGCAATGAATTTACCCTTTGTTTCACGGTTAATCTCCTTTGTTATCTTTCTTTCCGGTTTAATCCCTATTGAAAGAGTCTTTAAATTGATTTCATCTATATAATTTTTGTATGGTGCCTTTTTGCCTTTTTTACCCGTAACAATCTTTTTGTAAAAAACTCCACTCTCAAAATATACCTTATCGAACAGGGAAAAATATTCATCATTGAGTTCTACCTGGCTGGTAATAAACCAGCCTCCGTCATTAAGGCAGTTAAAAAAATTCTCCGCAGCAGTTTTTATTATGCCGGGAGATAAATACATAAGAACATTGCGGCAAAAAATTATATCGACATTTGCTGCTCCTGCAAGCTGAGAAGTATATGAATCCTTCGCCAGATTGAGATAAGTAAAGTTTACAAGTCTTTTTATATCCGGAGAAATGCTCCATGTTCCGTTATTATTCAGAAAATATTTTTTTCTGATATTGTCGGGCGTTTCCCGGAATGACCACTCTGTATATATTCCGGATATTGCCTTGTTTATGGCTTTAGGGCTGATATCCGTAGCCATAATTGAAAAGTCAGACGGATTTAATCCGGGAAAATTCTCTTTAATGATTATTGCCAGAGAGTATGGCTCTTCTCCGGAGCTGCATCCGGCACTCCAGATTTTTATTGTTCTCTTTTCCTTCTCTGCTTTACGTATAACCTCAGGCATTATCATCTTAATAAAAAGGCTCATTGCGGGCTTTTCACGGAAAAAATAGGTTTCTCCAATTGTAAGATGCGAAGAAAGGACTTTTAGAAACAAAGGTTCTATTGACGAGGCCGCAGCTAAATTGCTGATGAATTTTTCTGTGTCTCCAATGTTGATTTCACGAAGAGCAGCAAGAATTCCCCTTTCGACATCTTCAATCCTGTTAGATTCGAAATGGAGGCCAAGCTCTTGTTCTACGAGAGCGGCGATTTTTATCAATTCACCCTTTTTTTTCATAGAATTATCTATGCTTATTGAATTGACTTAATCATCTGTTCTATTTCTGAATTCTCAATATTTGAAAGTATCGTCGAAGTATCGAAGATGTAGAAAATGCCATTGTCGTTGCTGAAAAAGTCTATTTGAGACATACCTTCAAATATTGGTTTCATTGCATTAATGCTCTCCTCTGATATTTTAAGAATATCGCCGGTTTCGTCTGCAATCACTCCCATTTTTCCTGAGGGAGAGTTAATTATCAATATTAAATCTGATACAGATAGCGGTTTGTCTCCAAGAGAGAAACGCTTTCTCAAAGAGATGACCCCGATTATTTCCCCTTTTATATCTATTACTCCCTCAATAAATTCCGGTGCTTTTTCAATACGAGTGATAGTTTGGGCCTGAATGACCCTTTCCACCATTGGAAGAGGAAAGGCAAAGTTTTGCCCCTCGATTTTAAATGTCAGTAGTTCGAGGTTTTTACTTTTCATATCTCTGCAATAAAGTTTATGTAAAGATACAAAATATTACCCGATTTGTCAGATTACCCTTTCCAGGATTTGTCTTGTTACAGCTGCATTTACTGAGCGGTTTTCTCCGAAATGGACATCCCTTTGCTCAAAACGACGCACTATTTCATTTATTGTTTCTTCACCGGCTCCGTTTTCCGAAAGGCGTGTCTTTAACCCCAATGAACGGAAAAATTCCTCAGTTTTTTCTATAATCTTACTGATTGTAAGCTCTCTGTCTGTTCCTGATATTCCCCAAACCCTTTGTCCGTACTGCAAAATTTTATCTCCCTTTTCTTTTCTCATGACCCACATAGTACCCGGCAGCAGGATGGTAAGCGTGTGTCCGTGAGTGAGCCCGTGAAGAGCTGTTAGCTCATGACCTATCATGTGAGTGGCCCAGTCCTGACTCACTCCCATTGATACAAACCCATTTAATGCCATTGTTGCCGAGAGCATGAAAGTAGCCATAGAATCATAATCCTCCGGATTTGACAATACTTTTGGAGAAATCTCCACAATTGTCTGAAGGATACCTTCCGACCATCTGTCCATTAGCGGGGATTGTCCCGGAGTTGTCAGATACTGTTCCATTACATGGATAAAAGTATCTGCAAGACCGCATGCAATCTGAAATTTTGGAAGCGTGAAAGTAGTAAGCGGGTCAAGAATTGAAAATTGAGGATATCTTGAGTAAAAAGCGAATTTTTCTTTCGCAATTCTGTTGGAAATAACCGCACCGGCATTCATTTCAGAACCGGTTGCAGGCAATGTGAGCACTGTGCCCAACGGAAGTACTTTCTCTTTTGTGAAATCCCGTTTCTTTACTATTTCCCATGCATCGCCTTCGTAAGGTATGCCGGCAGCAATAAGTTTGGATCCGTCAATTACCGAACCTCCTCCGACGGCAAGAACAAAATCGCAATTTTTTTCTTTACCAAGAATTATTGCTTTTCTGAGTGTTTCTATATCCGGATTCGCCTCAATTCCCCAGAATTCAAAGAATGTATATCCTTTAAGCGAATTGATAACTTGTTCGTAAACGCCATTGTTTTTAACGCTTCCTCCTCCAAAAGTTATAAGAATTCTATTTTCTTTAGATATCTCTCCGGATAGCGATGAAATTGAGTTTTTTCCGAAAATTAACTTTGTCGGGTTTTGAAAAACGAAATTGGTCATATGATTATAATTTTTTAAATTTTACAATTACTTATTATTAATTCAACAATCTTCAGGGAATATTGTTGCCATTAACATAAATAAAAGAGCCCGGCGTTAAGCCAGGCCTTTATTTGGGCGCATCAGCCCGGTTTGTGGTCCCGGTGGGTCTCGAACCCACGACCCCAACATTAAGAGTGTCGTGCTCTACCAACTGAGCTACAGAACCATTGTTGAGGGTGCAAAAGTATTAAAAAAAATACAGACTGATGCGTTTTTTTTAAAGGAAATACTATTTTTCCTTTTTAAGCAAGTCGCGAATTTCGGTTAACAGCTGAATATCAGCAGGTGGGGGAGGAGGGGTTGGGGGTACAGAAGGGGCTTCAACTTTTTTGCGGTTAAGATTATTCATCATCTTTATCATCAGGAAAATCGCAAACGCAATAATTATAAAATCAAACGTAACCTGTATGAAGTTACCGTAATTCAGTGTTACCGCAGGATTTAAAACAGCACCAGCAGCATCTGTTATCTGGTCTTTAAGAGTGATTTTAAGGTCTGTGAAATTTACACCTCCTACAAGCAGGCCAATAGGCGGCATGACAATATCCGATACGGCAGATGACACTATTTTTCCGAATGCCCCGCCAATAATGATACCGACAGCCATGTCAATGACATTTCCGCGCATTGCAAACTGTTTAAACTCATCAATCATTTTCATAACAATATAGGTTAGAATTATTTACTCAAATATAATATTTATTGACTAATTTTGGGGAAATTATTTTCTTGATGGAATGGATTTACAACCTTTTGTTTACTGAGAGCATAGCTCAGTCTGTCATCGTTTTAGCTTTGGTTATCACTTTCGGCATCCTGTTGGCGAAATTAAAAATTGCAAACATTTCATTTGGAATAACATGGATCTTATTTGCCGGAATTGCTTTCAGTCATTTTGGAATTAAGGTAAATCCTGAGATTCTGCATTTTGTAAAGGAGTTTGGTCTTATTTTGTTTGTTTACTCTATTGGCCTTCAGGTTGGTCCGGGCTTTTTCTCGTCATTTAAAAAAGGAGGAATCAAACTTAATATGCTGGCTATGTTAATAGTCATTCTTGGAGTGACGACAACCCTCATAATAAAAGCTATAACCGGGTTGCCGGTATCGACAATGGTCGGCATTATGTCCGGTGCAATTACTAATACTCCTGGTTTGGGGGCGGCACAGCAGACATTCATCGATCTTAACGGAGCAAATGATCCTACAATCGCTACAGGATATGCTGTAGCATACCCGCTAGGTGTTTTGGGCATTATTATGTCCATTGTATTGATAAAGGCAATTTTCAGGGTCGACTATAACAAGGAAATCAATAAGTTAAGCGAACTAGATAAAGAAAATCCGGAAGAAACTGTTAAACTGGCCATAACAGTTAACAATCCATCTCTTTTTGGTTCAAGAATACGAGAGATTAAAAAATTGCTCAGCAAAACATTTGTGATATCGAGGGTCTGGAGATCTGCAGGGAATGTAGTTATTGCAAATGCCGAAACAATTTTGGAGAAGGATAACAGAGTTCTTATCATAATGCAAAAAAAGGACATGGAATCCATCAGGGCGTTTATTGGTGAGAAGATTGAAATGACCGATGAAGACTGGGCAATTAACGACATAAATGTAGTCCCGCGCCGTGTGCTGGTAACAAAGGAAGAGGTTAACGGCAAGAGCCTCTCAAATCTCAGGCTTGGAAAGGCCTTTGGTATAACCGTAACGAGAATAAACAGGGCGGGAGTTGATCTGGTCGCCAAACCGGATTTGAAACTTCAGATAGGGGACAGGCTGACAATTGTGGGGACACAGGCAAGTATAGATGCTGCAGCAACAGTTCTTGGCAATTCAATGCACCGTTTGAGAGAACCAAATCTTGCCGCGATTTTTTTAGGAATAGCTTTGGGTATACTTCTCGGGAGCATCCCGATATTTATCCCGGGAATACCTCAGCCGGTAAAGCTTGGGCTTGCCGGAGGTCCACTCATTATTGCTATTCTTCTGAGCCGTTTTGGACCTAAATTCAGGCTCATTACTTATACGACTATGAGTGCAAACTTAATGCTCCGGGAGGTCGGAATTTCGCTGTTTCTTGCGTGCGTTGGGCTTGATGCCGGGGGCGGGTTTGTCGAAACGATAGTAAACGGCGGGGGAGCAATGTGGATTATGTACGGCGTAATAATAACTGTGGTTCCGCTGCTCATTGTAGGAATAATCGGCAGGTGGTATTATAAACTTAACTATTTTACCTTAATAGGGCTCCTTTCAGGAAGCACAACCGACCCGCCTGCTCTGGCATATTCGAATGCTTCATCAGGCAATGATTTGCCATCGGTAAGTTATGCTACGGTTTATCCTCTTACAATGTTTCTTCGTGTTCTAATGGCACAGCTTTTAATTATGTTCGGGTGATTATTAATTAAGCAGATTATTGCATTTTGGCATATTTGTTGATTAATAACTGTGAAGTGTCCAATATCAGGAAGTTATCACTTATAACCATAAATGTAATGAAAAAGCTTTATTTCTTTATTTTGTTACTCAGTCTTGATTTGTCGGTTTTTGCCCAAAGCACAATTACCGGTATTGTGCATAATTCGGAAACCAAGGACATAGTGCCTTATGTAAGCATTGGAATTGAGAGCAAAGCCACAGGAACGGTATCGAATAATTATGGCGAATTTTATCTGAAGTTAGGCGAAAATGTAAGCGAATCCGACAGTGTAACCTTTTCATCTATTGGATTCAAAACAATCAAATACTGTATATCTGACATTAACAAAGTGATAAATAAGATTTATATAGTTCCTGCAACTTATGAATTAGAAGAGGTTATAGTTACTAACCGACCAACCAAAAGTATTGTTATTGGGAGAAATAGTGTTGGTTCAGGTATGCTTGAATGTCCTTTTTTTATTTCGTCTGAATTGAATTCTAAAGATAGGATAAGCAGAGAGATAGGGATGCTTTTCAAAACAAAGAATGATTGCAGGGTAAATAACATAAACTTTTTTATTAAGAGAAATAATTATTCAAACGTAAAATTCCGATTGACTTTTTATTCTGTTGAAAATGATCTTCCTAAGGATATTATTGTAAACCAAGACATCATTTTCGATATTAAAGACCAAAAAAAAGGATGGTTTAGAGTAGACTTGGAGCCTTATTTAATATTCATTCAAAAGAGAGAGTCTTTCGTTGTTACTTTGACTTTATTAGAAGATGAATTAAATAATCAACGAAATTGGTTCTCTTTGCCTGGAGCATTGATCTCTGGATATAACGTATTCCGTAAGGATAAAGCGATGGATAATTGGTCAAAAAAAAATTATGCAGTCAGTATGTTTCTGGAAACGACTGCCTTTATGGACTAAAAATCGAATCTTAATAATGAAATAAAATATGAAAAAGGTAATTTTATTTATTATTTTATCAATAATCTATTCGGGTTTACTTTCTCAAAATCTTGAATTGAGAGTTTTGAGTTCACTTGAAGAACCGTTGCCGTATTCTTACATATTTATTAATAACAAATACTATGGTGATGCGGATTCGTGCGGAGTTATTGTCATCCCAGATTCTTTAATAAAAAAGGGTGATACAATATCTGTGAAGTATGTTGGTGCAAAGGATAATTCATTTATATATTCACACAAAATTTCTGTTGCAAAAACACACACTATTTCTCTTGAACAATCAGTGAATTTAAACGAGATTATAGTATCATCGTCAAAAGAGAATTCTAAAAAATTATTTAGTAAATATGTAAACACACCATTTATTGGAAGTTGGTTTGATCATTTTTTTGGTGATTTTGAGATTGTAATTATGATCAATAATAGATTGCTACATAAAATAAATGGGGGATTTAAATACGAACTTTTATCTCCAGACTTTAAAAAGAATAACAAGGTTGATGATTTTTCTTTTACAGCACTTTCTGATACGGTAGGTTATTCAAAATTGCTTTATAAATGCATGGAGATATATTCGATGGCACATTATGAGATCGTTTTGTGGAAAGGCGCATCCATGAACAAAAAAATGCATATTAAATATATGGGAGAAAATGGGGATAATCATGTCTTTATGATAAATAGGCCTGCCGTTAATAACAAGTTAAACGGTGTAGAGACTTCACAACTCCTTATATTTGTAAATAAGAAAAGTAAAAATCCGGTTTCTGCCGAAATTATTAAAATCTTTACTGTGGGCAGTTATCCCGAATACAACTTAAATGTTGAATATTCAACGGTATTTAATAAATTTAATATGATTTTTCCTTCAAAGATAGGGGGGCAATTTTCTTTTTATAATCGAGATGAAAAAATAGTTTGTGATATTTCCATGTCCAATATTTATTATTCAAAGCCAACTAAAACAAAAAAATAGTTCAGATTTGGTTTGATTACGGAAATGAATTATTAGCCTTATAAAAGCTAATATAATAGCAGTTAAATACGAATAGCCGAATAAACGCTAATATATTATCTTTTATGCTTTCTTCTGCGACATAGGTCATTACTAATTGTGATCCAGCTGGATTATGAACCAGCCATTATAACAAATGCAATATAAATGTGTTAGAATTTCAGTATTTCAATAGGTCATGAATTGGTCACAGAGATTATTGTCGCTTTTTCCGTGGGTTCAATACCTAAAAGAACGTGTTTTTCTAGGTTCAGAATTACTCTTCTTTTTAGACTTACCAAAACTTTTTAATTCAGTATATTATGCTTAGTGCAAGGTGCAAGCAATATAGAGATATATACTTGCACCTTGCACTAAATATTTCATACCATAGATCTACCGAGGTGTACATTTCCAAATTGCCATTGGATGATTTATTATTCGCTCAGTAATTTCTTTGTCTTCAAACAGAAAATTTGGCTCATAAATTTTATTACGGAACTTTTTAACAAATTCCCTCTCTTCTTCATTCAAAATCATTAAAGAGGCAATAAAAGCTTTTACTTCAACTTTTGCTTTTTCAAAGTTGAATTGATCTCCTTTTTTGAGAACCGGAATTAGCTTTCTTTTTATTTGAAAATAATTCATACTTTCAATAGTATCCAAATTGTACTCTTCAGTTGGGAGCTTATTCCCACCAACGGCCAAATAGAATAATACGATCTTCCTTAAAAGGGGGTAATCATTCTCTTGTATAACATTGTTTTCAATCATGTTGTATACATCAAAAAGATCTCTTGGTGCTGTCCTCTCAATTAATGCTTTAATTTTAGAAGCAAACAGTTCGACAGGTGACAACACCCTGACCGATACCGAGATTGGTATATCTTCAAGCTTGACATTATGAAAAATTATTGGCAATACATGATTCCTCATTGAGTAATTTATCTCAATTTTTATATTGTCCTTATTTCCGGCTACATTTCTATAGTAGAATACCCATGAATCCAGAGTATGAGGATTTTTAGTAGATGGGCTTAGGTTATATCCCTGAGTATTCATATAATTAATGATATCTGTGTTTATCCTCTTCCTAGCCTCAAGCATCTCTTCCTTGCTACAGTTTTTTGTAAAATCCAAATCAATATCGACTGATAATCGAGGTAGATCAAAAACCACAAGATTTATTGCGGTACCTCCTTTTAAAGCCAGGTTCCCGGCTGTTAGGGGGTTGTCTGTAATAAATTGAAGAATTTCACATAGTCTCAAAACCTTCTCTAGATTATCCCGAATAAATCCACTTTTTGAGGCTAATAAATCGATATCAGCTTTACTATACATTTGCGGTACCTCCTTGTTCTAAAAATGATAGGATATTAGCAGGAGCACATATTTTCCATTCGATAAAATAAGTGTCCGATTCTTGTGGATCTGTAAGATAACGGGTACTCATTCCTATCTTACTCTTGCAGAAATCAAAAACTGTCTCACTTAATTTTGTCTCATTTTTGAAGTATTGTAATATAAAACCTACTTTTTGAAATAGAAATTGCTTGGAGTATTGATCAAGGTATTTTAATAATTTTTCTTCATTTAAGAATGTCAGGAGTGAGAAACATTTAACCAATTCTTCTATTCCACCACTTCTGTCGATTCTGTCGATACAATCAATTACGGTTCTTTCGATGTCTGTAACATGAATCAAGGAATCTGCAGAAGGAGTAGTAATTCCAAAACCATTTTTTGATTTACAAAACAGGTAGTTTATCTCATCAAACTCAAAAGAGTTGAACTTTTTATTTGAGGAGACATAAATATCATAAAATACTTGTTGAGCCAACCCATGATATTCTAATGCCGAGTGATATGACAAATAGGAAGAATCTGTTATTTGGCTTGCAATTTCAAACTTATTAGCAGTATGTATTTTAGATGCTAAATCTGTCACTGAATACAAATCTCTCCTTATATGGCAAACTAATTTTTGTTTTTTATAGTTCTGTAAGAGATCTTTCGCAGAACTCTCATTTCCGGATAATACAACAATATCTTTTAACCTAAATAATTTAAGTTTATGCAATTCTTCCAGATATTTTTTCATCAGGCATTCTTTATTTATTGCACAAAGATACGGAAATATCCGTATTTGCAAAATATTTTCAAAGATTACTGATAGTACTAGTTTACTATTCTTCTAATAAATTTATCTCGTTTTATCAGAAAATCGCAACTATAATAGTCATAAAATAATACTTTATTTAAATATTCATTAATATTTTCATCTTCAATTTCTATCTCGACTTTATCCATAAATGGACTATGATTTCTTCCCGATAAATCAGTAGGAAAAGCTAGTTTAAAAGAAATACCAGATTGAGGTAATTTTAAAACCAATGAAGGAAAAGTATAACCTGAGATAAATGCAGAAGGTTGCCCAAGTAATACTAAACTCTAATTTTGCCATGCAACAGAAGACAATACCGATGTAGCGGAATATGTATATTTATCTTGAAATACATAAATTTTACCTTTATATTTTAATCATTTTTTAAATCAAAACACTTTTTAAAATATAACCCAAAATAAATAATATAAGTGGAATTAGTAACCCAATAGCCCACCTTCGGTTCTCGGTAAAAAAGGGATTTCTTGCTTTGTGGTTTTCTTGTAAATAAGCTTTGCCATTTTGTTTTAGTGTTACTTTAACACATTGTTTTTGTTCATTAAAAATAGTATCAACAAAATTTTTAGCATTTAATGACCGAGCTGATGTATCAAAGTTATCTCTACTCATTTCATTTTTTACTTGGTCATACATTAGAGAAATATCGTCTTTCAATAAAAGCAATAATATTTTTTCTTGTTGATTAATTATCATTTTTGTATAGTTTTAAAATTAATGGGAGTTTGTTCATTAACAATCCAACCAGCTTGATGATAACATGCATGTTACCATGCTTCTGGTCACACCTAATCCTTAATACAACGAACAGATAACCCACTATATTTATACTCCTCCTCTCTGTAAACATCGCTATGATCATAGTTTATGTGGCGATACCATGCATTATAGCTGTAAAGACCAGAATCTTTAGAGCTCCACCAATAAACTACGGCACCTTTGCCGAAGAACGGCCCTTGGACATGACGATAACCACTTGGAAGGGCTGTAAATCCTGTCTCATTTGTTGCCCCTTTTGGATATTCCCAATAAGATACTCCTGCTTCTCTTAGTTTACTGCCAGCAATATTTTCTCCACCCAAATAAGTTGTAAGTATTGTCCATTCCGCATCAGTGGGCACATGCCAACCAATAGGACAAACATTACGACTGTCCGTTGCTGTATACCAAGTATATAACCTCCCATAAGTGGCAATATTACTCTCATTACCGTCATAAGCCCATTGGTATTTAGGTTCAACATTACCCTGTATGTTTAACCACACAGGGTTTGTTGTTTCAATTAAATTGCCATCACGATATTTGGTTGTTTTAAGATTTTCCGCCATCCATGTCTGTGTACCAATTAATATTGTTTTATATTTATTACCATCGATATCTGTTACCGACCCATAAGTAAGATCAGGATTAAAAAAAATCCCTCTTAATGAAGTAACAGAAATCGCATTTCCATATCCTGTACCAACGCTATTTGTGGCATAAGATCTTACATAATAAGTAGTGCTTGGCATCAATCCTATAATTGAACTAGTAAAAATACTTAAGCCCGATGTTTCGACAGTTTTAGAATTAGCAATTGTCGGAGTTTGATTAGTGCTCCAGCATACTCCTCGCGATATTATTGTGGATCCGCCATCACTTGTAATGCTACCACCACTTGTTGCGCTAGTTGAACCGATATCTGTGATTGCAGTAGTTGTTAAAGTCGGGATAATCGCTAATGCAGTTAAAGTCAACTGGCTTCCATAGGATGTTCCTATACTGTTAGTGGCATAAGCTCGCACATAATATGTAATACCCGGAGTTAATCCAGTAATAGTACTTGTGAAACTTCCTATACCGGCACCATCAGAGGTTTTGCTATCGGTAGTTGTGGGACTTTGACTTAAACTCCAGCAAACCCCACGAGCAGCTACTGCGGCACCGCCATCGCTGGTGATTGAGCCACCTCCTAATGCAGTTGTAGATGTAATATTACTTACGTCTGTTGTTGTAAGTGTTGGAATAACTTTGGGTACTTCTTTCTTACAGCTAAAAGTCAGCGTCAATAGTAACGAAATTATGAAAACTGAAATAATTCGGAGATTGTTTTTCATGACTTAAGTATTATAAATCATAAAGTTATAATATATATTATCGTTTTACAAATATAACTGCGTATGCAATTTTTTATGTGTTTAAATATTAGACAAAATGATAATAACTAGAAAAACAATCCAAGTGGCTACCAGCAACATTTTGTCACTACCTTTTTGTTGTTTTCAGCAGTAGTAACAAAAACATAATTTTCACTTTTACTAACTTACACAAAAACAGAATGAGAGTGGAATTTAATAAAACGACAATAAGTATGGGAGTAACCCGTGGAGAAGTGAGGTGTGAATTAATAAAAATAAAATTTCTGGTAATTAATAAAAAACATTGTAATATTACGTAGCTTTTCATGATCATTATAAACTGATAATCTTTTTCTCTAATAGCAAAAAATATTTTTAACCCACGATAAATATACAATTACATATTATGTGGCTAATATTCATTTTTATTCTTATTTTCGGAACACTAATCGCAGGAAAAGAGCTTTTTAACAAACCTGGCAGATTTAAATGAGTTGATAATCTCACACTTTAAACAAATGATAGTTAAAGAATAAGAACTTAATATTGCTCTTATTCTATGCGAATCTTTTGTTTTTATGCACAACCTTTTTCAAGCATCCTTGACTAGCTGGGGCATAGATGCCTGATTGAGAATAAACACTACCGATGACTGAAGCGTTTTTGTGATCCAGCTGTCGTGACTTGCAGCCAGAAGGGCTGCTGCGTCGGACCCGGGGTCTTTTTACTTACCCACACAAAAACAGGTTTTTCGCTTTCGCTCAAAATCTATTTGTTTTTATTCCCAGCTTATTCAAGCAAGCTTGATACGCTGGATCATAAAAACAAAGAAACCAAGCTATTGCTTGGTTTCTGTTTTTGTGATCCAGCTGGGGCTCGAACCCAGGACCCCAACATTAAAAGTGTTGTGCTCTACCAGCTGAGCTACTGAATCGTCCGTTTTAAGGAGTGCAAAGATATGCCAACAATCTTTTATTTCCAAATTAATCATAAAAAAAGAGAATTAAAATTTCTGCTACCTTTGTCCATTATTAAGTTATATCAAATTATTATTCTGGAATTTTGAACACCTTCTTATTAGAATTCAGCAATTTTCTAAATCAACTGAACATTGAATTTAAGTTGCAGGGCAGTCTGTTTTTAATTGAAAAATTTAAGCTGGCGATAGAAATTGTGGAACTAAACTCTTCCGGAGTTATGCCTGTTTCGGCCGATAACGCTGCTGAAACGGAATTATCTCTCATCGGATACAAACATATCACTCTCTATGAAGACGAGTGGAGGACTAAAAATGAGCTTTTAATATCGAGGCTTCTTGTAAATCTGGGAAAATCACGGACAATCTTTGCTAGGAATTGTGAAGTAAGAACAATCGACAACCACACTGCAAAAGCATTTTTAAATTGTAACCATTTACTTGGTCATACAAGTGCGAGCTATTATTACGCACTTTATGAAATAAAAGGGAATAAAACTTTTCCGGAAATTTCGAATGAACCGGTTGCTGTTGCTGCTTTTTCTTCTCCAAGGCCAATGAACAGGGATGGCGAAATTATAAGTTCATACGAGTGGGTAAGATATGCCAGCAGGAGAGGAGTGAGGGTTGCGGGCGGGATGGGAAAGCTGCTGAACTATTTTGTGAATGAGCAGTCCCCTCAGGAGATAATGAGCTATGCCGACAGAGATTGGTCCGAAGGAGATGTATATAAAAAGCTCGGCTTTAAATTTGCCGGATATACACAGCCGATAGATTTTGTTATAAATCCTGTAACATTTGAACGGGTTTCAATAAAAAAACTCCGGAGAAAATTCGGTGAAGACTCTCCGGAGTTAAATGAAAAAAATGCGTTAATCCTTCGTAACAGAGGAAACCTTAAGTTTCTCAGGCGCCTGTCCTTCAGATAGATTCTCTTTGTCAACCTCAACAAGCAATGTCTCACCGGATTTGAATTTCCCGCTTATAATTGCTTCTGCAATAAGATCCTCTATGTATTTCTGAATTGCTCTTTTTAATGGTCTTGCGCCATACTGAGGATCATAGCCCTGGTCTGCCACAAACATTTTTGCTTCGTCGCTGATATTTAACTTATATCCTATTTGCTCAATTCTTCTGAACAGGTCATTGAGTTCAATGTCAATAATCTTGCAAATATCATCTTTAGTAAGGGCATTAAACAGAATCTGCTCATCCAGCCTGTTCATGAATTCCGGAGAAAAGGTCTTTTTTAAAGCTTTCTCAATTATGTGACGGGTATTATCACTGATGTTCCTTTTAGTAACGTTGGAAAATCCAAGTCCGCTTCCATAGTCCTTGATCTCCCGGCTGCCTATGTTGGAGGTCATTATCAGCAGTGTGTTGCGGAAATCTATATGTCGTCCGTTGCTGTCTGTAAGCCTGCCCTCGTCAAGTACCTGCAAAAGGATGTTGAAAATATCCGGGTGCGCCTTCTCAATTTCGTCAAGCAGAATTACTGAATACGGTTTTCTCCTTACCTTTTCGCTAAGTTGCCCGCCTTCTTCATATCCGACATATCCCGGAGGAGCGCCTATAAGTCTGCTGAGTGCGAATTTTTCCATATACTCACTCATGTCAATTCGAATAAGGTTATCCACGGAATCAAACAAATATTCTGTAAGAATTTTGGCAAGCTGAGTTTTTCCAACTCCGGTAGGTCCAAGAAACAGAAATGTACCAATTGGTTTATTCGGGTCTTTAAGCCCGGCCCTGTTTCTTTGGATGGCTCTTACAACCTTGTCAACAGCTTCGTCTTGTCCGATGAGCCTTTTGCGTAGATTTTCCCCCATCTTCGAGAGCCTGTCTCCCTCTTTCTCTGCAAGCCTTTGAATAGGAACGCTTGTAATCATTGAAAGAACCTCCGCAACATCATGTTCGTTCACCTCCTGTGGATGAAGATTCTGCTCCTCGTTCCAGCTCTTCTGAGCCTTTTCAAGTTCTTCGCTTTTGGCCATTTCCAGGTCGCGCAGTTGTGCCGCCTTTTCAAACTGATTGTTGCTTACTGCGAGCCTTTTTTCTATGCGTATTGGTTCAATTTCCTGCTCCATTAAAAGTATTGAATCAGGAACCTTCAGGTGAGTCAGGTGTACACGGGAACCGGCTTCGTCCATTGCATCAATGGCTTTGTCCGGAAGGCATCTGTCGGTTATGTATCTCTGAGATAGCCTTATACATGCGATTAAAGCTTCGTCGGTATATTTGACATTATGGTGAGACTCGTACTTTGTTTTAATATTAAGAAGTATGTTGTGAGTCTCTTCAAAATTGGTTGGCTCTACCATTATTTTCTGGAATCTTCTTTCGAGAGCTCCGTCTTTCTCTATGTATTCGCGGAATTCGTCGAGAGTTGTAGCTCCGATACATTGAATTTCACCACGGGCAAGTGCCGGTTTAAGCATGTTTGCGGCATCAAGCGAGCCGGAAGCACCACCTGCGCCTACGAGTGTATGCAGCTCATCAATGAAAAGAATTACTTCAGGATTTTTCGAAATTTCGTTCAAAATTGCCTTCATTCTCTCTTCAAACTGCCCTCTGTATTTAGTGCCGGCAACAATTGATCCTATATCAAGTGATATGATTCTTTTGTTCAAAAGCACTCTTGATACTTTTTTCTGAGAAATTCTAAGTGCAAGGCCCTCTGCAATCGCAGATTTCCCGACTCCCGGTTCTCCTATCAATACAGGATTGTTTTTCTTTCTTCTGCCCAGAATCTGAGCAAGTCTCTCAATCTCTTTATCCCTGCCAACAACAGGATCCAGCTTGCCCAGATGAGCTGCATTCGTGAGATCAAAGCCAAAACTGTCAAGTACCGGAGTTTCACTTTGAGGTCGGGCGCTTTTAATAATCTTGGCAGCATTTTCCGGATTTGGCTCTTTTGAAGTTGCGTCCATCTCTTCGTCAAAAGCGGAGTTGTTTAAAGGATGAGTAAATTCCTTCCCTTTAATGGTCGCCCTGAGGCTGTCATAAGTTACTCTGGAATCCCTGAGCAGGATTGTCGCAACACCTTCGTCACTCCTGAGAATTGCAAGAAGAAGGTGTACAGGGCCCGGTTTGAACTCTTTAAGAGAACGTGCCTCCAGATACATGATTTTAAGTGAGTTTTCTGCTCCTTTTGACAGATTTAATTTATCTGCCTGTTCAAATGGAACTACATCTCCTACTTTAAGCTGCTGTTCAATCTTCGCTTTAAGCGACTTATAGTCAACCCCAAAGTTGATAAGAGCTTCAAATGCAGAGTTGTCCTGATGTCTTAATATTCCAAGTATGAGATGGTCCGTACCGATGGTATAACTACCCATCCTCATTGCCTCTTCTCTGCTGTAAGAGATAATTTCGTTAAGCTCGTTTGATAATTGAAGGTTCATTCTGTTAATTAAAATAATGTGCGAATTTACTCAATTTAGACAAATAGAATTTCAATTTGTTCAATCTATTTTTTATTCGTATTTTAGCGTCTCTTTTTTAAAAACGGAAAGTTACAAATAAAATGATGCAAGAAGCTGAAAATAAAGCTAGAATAATCAGAATTAACATTGAGGACGAAATGAAAAGTGCATACATCGACTATTCGATGTCTGTAATTGTGTCCCGTGCCTTACCAGATGTTAGAGATGGTCTTAAACCTGTGCACAGAAGGGTTTTATACGGAATGTCAGAACTAGGGCTCACAGCAGGAGCCTCTTTCAAGAAATCTGCCCGTATTGTGGGTGAGGTACTTGGTAAATACCACCCTCATGGTGATTCAAGCGTATATGAAGCAATGGTGAGAATGGCCCAGGAGTGGAGTCTCCGCTATATGCTTGTTGACGGACAGGGCAACTTTGGATCCATTGACGGCGACTCGGCTGCAGCAATGCGATATACCGAGGCGCGTTTCAGGAAAATTGCAGAAGATGTATTGGCCGATCTTGACAAAAATACTGTTGATTTTCGTCCAAACTTCGACGATTCTCTTCAGGAGCCAACTGTTCTTCCTGCGAAAGCTCCTCTTTTGCTTCTAAACGGAGCATCGGGAATTGCCGTGGGAATGGCGACAAACATGCCTCCTCACAACCTCACAGAGGTTGTTGATGCAATTTGCTGCTATATAGACAATAATGAAATTACTATTGAAGAACTTCTTCAACATATAAAGGGGCCGGATTTTCCTACAGGCGGAACGATACTGGGAATACAAGGTATCAAGGATGCTTTCGAAACAGGAAGAGGGCGGATTGTTGTAAGAGCCCAAACAGATATTGAAGTAAACGACAGCGGCAGAGAAACCATTGTTGTTACTGAGATTCCCTATATGGTAAATAAAAGGGAGTTAATTGAAAAAATTGCAGAGCTGGTAGAAGAGAAAAAGGTCGAAGGTATTGCATACATTAATGACGAGAGCGACCGTAACGGTATGCGCATTGTCATTAAACTTAAAATCGGAACTGTTGCAAATGTGGTTTTGAATACTTTATATAAGTATACGCAACTGCAATCAAGTTTCTCGGTTAATAATATTGCACTTGTGGATGGACGTCCGCGTCTGCTGAATTTAAAACAGCTTATCAAATATTTTGTACGTCACCGTCACGATGTTGTCCTCAGAAGAGCAAGGTTTGAACTTGAACAGGCAGAGAAACGCGCACATATTCTGGAAGCACTTCTTATTGCCCTTGATTTCATTGATGAAGTTATTGCAATAATACGAGGCTCAAAAACAGTTGACGAAGCCAAATCGAATTTAATGACAAGGTTCTCTTTCAGCGAAATTCAGGCAGGCGCAATTGTTGAAATGAGATTAAGACAACTCACCGGGCTTGAAAGAGCTAAACTTCAGGCTGAGTATGATGAGCTAATGAAATTAATTGCACACCTGAATGAAATTCTTTCCGATTTAGTTCTTCAGATGAAAATCATTAAGGATGAGCTCATCGAGTTGAGAGAAAAATATGGAGATAACAGAAGAACAAAAATTGAACTTACTGCAGAAGATTTCAATCCTGAAGATTTCTATCCGGACGAAGATGTAGTTATAACCATTTCACACCTGGGATACATTAAAAGAACCCCTCTTGCGGAGTACCGCATCCAGAACAGGGGAGGAGTGGGCGCCAAGGGAAGTACTACCAGAGACGAAGACTTCATTCAGCACATATATGTTGCCAACATGCACAGTACAATGCTATTCTTTACTCTTAAAGGCAGATGTTTCTGGCTCAAGGTATATGAAATACCGGAAGGTTCAAAAGCTTCGAAGGGACGAGCTATTCAGAATGTTCTGAATATCGGACCGGACGATAAAGTATGCGCATACATTAATGTTAAAAATCTTAATGACGAGGATTATATAAATAACAATTTTATTGTTCTGGCAACAAAGAAAGGAACGGTAAAGAAAACATCTCTTGAAGCTTATTCACGTCCAAGAGTAAATGGCGTTAATGCAATTACAATCCGCGAAAACGATGAGCTTTTGGAAGCTGTACTCACAAACGGAAACAGCGAAATCCTTCTTGCAGCAAGAAATGGCAAGTGTGTACGATTTAATGAAAAAGACGTAAGAGCCATTGGCAGAACAGCTTCAGGCGTTCGTGGAATAAACATTGATGGCGATGACGAAGTAATTGGTATGATTTGTGTAGACGAACAGACAGAGGATATGGAAAGCAAACACATTCTTGTTGTAAGCGAGAATGGATACGGTAAAAGATCCAACCTTGACGACTACAGAGTTACAAACAGAGGAGCCAAAGGTGTAAAAACGATAAATATCACCGAAAAAACCGGTTCTCTTATTGCAATTAAGGATGTTACAAATGAAAACGACCTGATGATTATTAATAAATCGGGTATTACGATAAGGGTAGCAGCATCTGACATAAGAGTTGTAGGACGGGCTACTCAGGGAGTAAGGCTTATTAATATCAGAGAAGGAGATATGATAGCTGCTGTTTGCAGGGTTAATAAAAGCGAGGAAAAACCTGTCGAAGGCGAAGAATTATAATTCTCAAACCAATAAATAAAAGGATAATCTAAAATTTTGAAAATTCAATGAAAAAATTATTATTTGCCCTATCACTTATTTTAACAATTCAACTAAGCGCCCAAACAAAAGAGGCAGCTGATGCACTTAAGGAGATTGCTAAAGCACAAAGCGATACACAAAATCCTAAAAAGGCAGAGAATCCTGCTACATGGATAAGGATGTCTGATGCCTATGTTGGCGTATTTGATGCCCCTATTAAATCTGTATGGGCCGGAGCTTCGCAGACTGAGCTCAAAGTTGTTTTAAAGGATCAGCGAATCATAAGTTCTGAGTCCAGAACGCTTAACGGAGAAACCTTTACTGTAGATACATACTACGATAAAGATCTTTATTACTATCCAGATGGTAAACTTGCTGCATGGGTTGTTACTAAACCTTATATGAAAGGCGACCTCTTGAAGGAAGGTACTGATGCTCTTGTAAAAGCGGAAGGATTTGCAAAAGGATCAAAAGACAAAGATTTGCTTGAAAGATTTCTTGCTCTTAAGACCCGTTATGTAAACGAAGCTGTAAACTTTTATACTCTCGGCGACTTTAAGAAAGCATCTGAAAATTTTGAAGCCGCTGTTATAATCAGCCAGAACAAAATAGTGAACGCTCCGGATACTGTAATGATTTACAATGTTGGTTTTACTGCGAATCTTGTAGGAGAAACCGATAAAGCTATTACTTATTTTAAAATGGCACTTGCCAGCAATTATGACGCTAAAGGTGAACTTTATTCAAGACTGGCCGAAGCTTATAAAACAAATAAGGAAATTGACAAAGCAAAGGAAACTCTTGGTACAGGATTTAAGAAATACCCTACCAACCAAAGTATTCTTGTCTCTTTGATTAACCTTTACCTTGAAACCAACGACGACACAAATAAGGTTTTGGAACTCATTAAACAAGCTCAGGCAAACGAACCTCAGAATGCATCACTCTATTATGCCGAAGGTAATGTATGGAAGAAGCTTAACAATATGGAGAAAGCCATTGAGTGTTACAAGAAATCAGTAGAAACTGATCCTAATTATGTGTTTGGATCATTTGCAATCGGATCTACATATTATGACAAAGCTGTTGAAATCCAATCAAAAGCTTCAGAAGAAGTAGATGACAAAAAGTATGAAGCAATGGTTAAACAACTTGAAATTTACCTTGAAACTGCGATAGCACCTTTTGAAAAATGTTATGAAGTATCAACAGACAAGGAAATTAAAGCTGTTGTTGCCGAATATCTTAAAAACATCTATTTCCGTTTCCGCGAAAAAGGAGATACATTCAAAGCCGGTTTTGAAAAATATAATGCAATATACGAGTCGTCAAAACAGCAGTAATTTGTCTGTCTTAACGATTTAAATAAAGAAGAGCCACAGAAATGCGGCTCTTTTTTTTTAGTCAATTTTGTCTGTAAGCTTTTGAACCAGCTTGAAGTGTGAAAAGAATTCCCTAGCAAATACCCTTATAACGGTATAAGCAGGAATTGCAACCAACATTCCGATAACTCCGCCTATACTGCCTGCCATGAGAATGACAATGAATATTTCCAGAGGATGGGCCTGTACACTGTTTGAATATATATATGGCTGAAACAGAAATATGTCAATCATGTGGGTGATAAAGAATATTAATCCCAGTGTTAATATGAGCATTCCTAAATTTGGATCGTGAAGGCCAAGTTGTGCGAGTGACATAATCACTCCGAAAATGCCCCCGATCCACGGTCCGATGTATGGAATCACATTAAGAATACCTGTAACTAGGCCAAGAACAATTGCAAGCGAAAAATCCACACCGCAGATGAAATGCAGCCCAAGCCCGTTTAGAATCGTAATAAGCACTGTTTCTATCGAAATACCTATAAAATATCTTGCAAGCAGGTTGTAGATTGAATCAAGGGCTCTCTTTACATTTCCCTCGAATTTATCCGGGAAAAGAGCAAGAACCATGTTGGAAAACATGTCCTGTTCTTTTATGAAAAAGAATGTGATAAATGAAACAACAAAGATTCCTATTGCAAAATCAAATATAAAAGACGTAATGGATGTCAGAAAATTGGAAATTGTGGATGCATTAACAAGCTTCTGAACCTCGCCGACAACTACGTTTTCTATTTTAAAACCCGGATCCATGCTTGGAAACGTCTTAAGGATAAAGTTGTTAAGATTTGCAAGTGGAACTGATATCTTTTCATTGATATTTCCAAGGTCCAAGGTGTCTATTGTAGAAATAAGCTGTCCGGCCAATGGGGTTATAAACATGAAAAACCCTATAAAAAGAGCAAGAATCGACGCTAATGTTATAGTTGCTGCAATGTTTTTGGGAATTTTAATTCCTTTTATCCTGATACGGGTGAGGTAATTCATAAAAGGCTTGCCAATAAGAGATAAAACGGCAGAGATGAGAATGTAGATAACCAAATCGCTGAAGAACCATGCAAGAAAGATTACTACGATTGCTATTACAGCTCCTATAATATATTTGGCAAGTTGATTCATTACGCAGGTCTTTGAAACTCAAAAGTAATAATTTTTTGTAAGTTTGTGCGAATATATAACTATTTAAAATGAAAAGGTTTTTTTCTTTATTCCTTCTTTTTATTCTTATTTCTACATCTCTCATTGCCGATGAAGGTATGTGGCTTCCTTCTCTTATCAAAGACAAGATAGCCGATATGCAAAAAAACGGATTCAAACTCACAGCAGAAGATATTTACAGCATTAACCAGGCTTCTTTAAAAGACGCAATTGTCCAGTTTGGAGGCGGTTGCACAGGAGAACTTATTTCGGGCAATGGACTGCTCATTACAAATCATCACTGCGGGTTTGGCCAGATTCAGTCGCACAGTTCCGTTGAACACGATTATCTTAAAGACGGATTCTGGGCAATGTCGTTAAACGAAGAGTTGCCAAACAAAGGTTTGTCCGTAAAATTCCTTGTAAGAATGGAGGATGTTACTGATAAGATATTGAGCGGATATAAACCCGAAATGACAGAAAACGAAAGAGCCGAACTTGTAAAGTCAAATTCTGCATCGGTTATAGCTGCTGCAAAGCAAAACAATAATTACGAGGCAAGGGTAGAGGCACTGTATTACGGGAATCAGTATTTCCTGTTTATCTATGAAACTTATACCGACGTTCGCCTTGTTGGTGCGCCTCCTTCATCGATTGGTAAGTTTGGGGGAGATACAGACAACTGGATGTGGCCCAGACATACCGGAGATTTTTCAATTTTCCGTATATATGCAGGAAAAGACAACAAGCCTGCTGCATATTCAAAAGAGAATATCCCTTATAAACCTAAAAAGTTTTTTCCCATTTCTCTCAACGGAGTAAAAGAAGGAGACTTCACTCTGGTTTATGGTTATCCGGGAAGGACACAGGAGTACCTGATGAGCGATGCCGTAAAATATATTGCAGACATATCGAACCCGAATAAAATCAATTTGCGAACAATGAGGCTGGATATCCAAAAAGAGGAGATGTCCAAAAGTGCCGAAATCAGAATTAAATATGCTTCTAAAAATGCATCTGTTGCTAATTCATGGAAAAAATGGCAGGGAGAGGCAAAAGGAATTGCAAGATTAAATACTGTAAATGATAAAATAGAATTTGAAAAAGCATTTTCAGTCTGGGCAAAGGATAAGCCGGAATATTTCAATTTGATAGACGAAATTTCCGCCACATACAAAAAACTGGAGGCGGTTGCTTTTGTAAACGACTATCAGTCAGAGGCAATAAATGCTAATGAGATTATTAAATTTGCAGGAACAGTATATTCTGCTGCTTTAAAGAATTCTAAAATGGCTCCGGAAATAAGTGCAGGAAATATATCGGCACTTATGGAAGATTTCTATAAAGATTATTATATGCCTATAGATAAAAAATCTTTTATAGCAATTGTGGGAGAGTATTATAAAAATGTTCCGGCCAAGTATCAGCCTAAATATTTTACTGATAAGATGTCGGAATATAAAACTGTTGATTCTTTTGCAACCTATATTTTTGACAATTCTATTTTTGCATCAAAAGAAAAAGCTCTCCGGTTCATTTCGGATGGCGTTACCCCTGGTAAGTTTGATAATGACCCGGCTGTTGTTATGTATAAGGAGTTCAACGAATATTTTACGAATAGCGTAAAGCCTGTATATGACGGACTTAATAATAATTTAAATTTACTATACCGTACATATATGAGAGGACAGATGGAGTTTCGCAGAGATAAAACATTCTATCCCGATGCAAATTCTACTTTGCGCATAACATACGGAAAAGTAAAAGGTTATGTTCCTTTGGATGGTGTTTATTATAAACATTCATCAACTCTTGAGGGTATTATGCAAAAAGATAATCCTCAGATATATGATTACAACATTCCTCAAAAGCTCAGAGATTTGTATGCAAGAAAAGACTTTGGCAGATGGGCCGTTAATGGCACTGTTCCTGTATGTTTTATTGCAACAAATCATACTTCCGGGGGAAATTCCGGCAGTCCGGTACTTAACGGGAAAGGGGAGCTCATAGGTATTAATTTTGACAGGGTGTGGGAAGGAACAATGAGTGATGTTGCATATGATCCCGATATGTGCAGAAACATCTCCCTTGACATCCGTTATGTGTTGTTTGTGATTGACAAACTGGCCGGAGCGCAGCGTCTTATTGACGAAATGAAACTTGTCAAATAACACGGCAGAATTAAGCTGCTATATTTCAGAGATAATAAAACTAATAAGAGGATGCATGAATAATCATGCATCCTCTTATTATTATCGCAGTTATATCTGATTTTACTCTTCTACCTCTCTAACAGGTCTGTCATTAGCAATAGCTACATTAATTGTGCGGCCCATGTGATCGGAACCGTTAAGAGCTGCAATGGCTGCATTTCCCTCTTGCTCGTTAGGCATTTCAACAAAACCATACCCTTTTGAACGACGGGTTTCGCGATTAAAAATAATTCTGGCAGAAATAACTTCGCCATAAGGTGCAAAAAGTTCGGCTAAATCTTCTTTCTTAGCACGGAAACTAAGGCTTGAAACGAAAATGTTCATATGAACGGTAATGAATAAGGTTAAGTAATTGGTTAATTTTTCGTAACAAAGTTAATTAAAAATCTTAAACACCAAAATTTTACAGGTTTATTTTACCTTATCCTCCGTAACTTGTTCCGTCGAAACAATGGGTACATATTGACTCCTTAGGAAGACCGACTGCATTTACCAAATCTTCGACACTGTTAAAGCAAAGACTCGAAAGTTTAAGGTCATTCTTAATATAATCAACCATCTCGCGATATTCAGGGGTATTTGAATCGGAATATTTATCGAGGTTTTTATTATGAGCCCCCTCTTTTTCCAATATAAACCTTCTGGTAATCAGTTCAAGAGGAGATCTTGAAGCAGAAAAGTTTATAAATTCGCAGGGATATACCAGAGGCGGGCAACTTATGCGGATATGCACCTCTTTGGCTCCGAAACTTAAAAGAGTTTTTGCATTATCCTTCAGTTGAGTTCCCCGTACTATTGAATCGTCGCAAAAGGCAATTTTTTTCTCTCTTATAAGGCTTTTGTTCGGGATTAATTTCATTTTTGCTACAAGGTTCCTTATAGACTGATCCGATGGCATAAAGCTTCTTGGCCATGTTGGAGTATACTTTACAATTGCGCAGCGATATGGAATCTTTTTCCCGCTTGCAAATCCGATTGCCATACATGTACCGGAATCAGGAATGGCCGAAGATACATCGAGGTCAGTTTTGTCTTTTGAACCAAGAGCATGGCCGAGTGAAAAACGAACATCATCGACATTGATTTTTTCATAAATGCTTGTAGGATATCCGTAATATACCCAAAGAAAAGAGCATATCTGCAGTTTTTTACCAGGAGGAACGAGCTGAGTATAACCCTCTGCTGTAATTAATACTACCTCTCCGGGCCCGATATAGTATTCCTCCTCAAATCCTAGGTTAGAGAAACTGCAGGTTTCTGAAGCTACTGCATAGGAACCGTCCTTTTTCCCTATAACGAGCGGGGTTCTCCCAAATTTATCCCTTGAAGCAATAATTCCATCCTTGTTTAGTAACAAGAAAGTACAGGATCCTTTTATTTTATCCTGTGCAATCTTTACTCCTTCTGTATAATCTTTACCATCCGTAATAAGAAGGGCCGTTAGTTCAGTTGGGTTTGTAGAGCCGGAGCTAAGTTCAGTAAAGTTTTTTCCGTTAGCCAGAATTTCCTGCTCCAACTGAGGTATATTATTGATTTTACCTACAGTCGAAATGGCAAATTTGCCAAGATGCGAATTAATAATAATTGGCTGTGCGTCTGTATCACTTATTACTCCAATTCCGGACAATCCGTCAAACTTATGAAGATCTTCCTCAAATTTTGTCCTGAAGTGAGAATTCTCGAGATTGTGAATTGCTCTTGAAAAATTACCGCTTAAATTCCAAGTAACCATTCCGCCTCTTCTGGTGCCGAGGTGTGAATGATAATCAGTTCCGTAAAAGAGATCGGTAATGCATTTTTGCTTTGAAATAACTCCGAATAGACCGCCCATTGAATTGAATTTTATAAGACGGTCACAAAAGTATGTAAATTTAAGATTAACTTAGCTTAATTTTTTGAACAAAATTTCAACATGAACATTATCTATCTGATTATACACATTTTATTTGCCCTGGGGATGTTTATATCTCTCAAAATTATAAATATCAAGGGATTAAATAAATTTCTGGCAATAACTATCAATTACGTTATTGCTCTGATATTCACTTTAATAACATATAAATATCCAATCTCAACCATTACAGATTACTATAGCACAAATCTTATACTTGCATCTTTATGGGTTGGAGTTCTGTTTATAGTAAGTTTTATACTCATGATTTTTTCTACAGAACGGGCAGGTATCGGACTCACAACAGCACTCAATAAAATGGCCGTAGTGATTCCTGTTTCTGTAGGTATTGTGTATTTGGGCCAGCACGATAATATTACATTTAAACTTGTCGGAATTGCTTTGGCGCTCGCATCTTTTGTCCTTATTCTTTATAAGAAAGAGACGGAGAAGAAGAAGTTGTCGGCTCTTTTACTGCCTCTCTCGGTTTTTCTGGTATCCGGTCTGATTGATACCTCTATGGAATTGACAAACACTATTTTAATAACACAAAAATTTGAAATAGAATTGTTTTTGATGGGTATTTTCGCAACTGCTTCGATTATTGGTATAGTTACTATCGTTTTGGATAAATTTTGGATTAAGACAAAAGAAAAATTTTCATACAACACTATACTTTGGGGGGCAATTATGGGTGTATTCAATTTCCTCGTATCAAAGATGATTCTCATAAACGTTGGTCTGATGGGCGGTTCTGTTGTATTTCCTGTACACAATGCAGCAGTGGTATCACTTACTGCGCTCATCGGTGTTTTGTTCTTTAAAGAGAAATTTTCGGCAAAGCAATGGGCGGGTGTGGCGCTTGCCGTAATTTCCGTTATTATGATTGCCGGAACTCTTTAAAATTCTATAACAGGATAGGGCAGTGTTGATATAATTGCCATAGACTCGTTTAACATTCTCACAAGGAATTTGAGCAAAGGAACCAGCAAAACAGATATTCCGCTATCTCCTGCAACAACCATAATCATTGTTGTGGAAATTATTAAAGAACTAAGCGGTATTGCCAAAAGATTTGAAATCATAAAATAGACCGGAATAAATTTGAAATAATAAATTGTGAGTATAGACGTTCCAATCTGGCAGGAAGTAGAAATTGAAACTGTTGTCCAGACATATTTCATAATTGGATTTTTAGTCTGATACAACTTATTTATAAATGGGTATACCAATATAATTGAGAGAGTTGCAGCATAAGATAGCTGAAACCCGATATCAAATACTGCTCCCGGATCAATAATGCAAATAATTAACGCGCTTAACGATAGTGAGTTGAGGCTGTTTTTTCTTTTGCCGAAAATCGTTCCAATCTGGTATATTGTTGCCATTAATACTGCCCGTTCAATTGAAGGAGCCATTCCGGTAAATAGGGCGTACCCCCATAATAGAATAATTATTAATATGCTTCTTATTATAATGGAAAACCTGAAATTTCCTAATATTGAAGTAATTAAAAGCAGAACAGAATAAATATACCCCACGTGAAGCCCTGATACGGCAAGAAGATGCATTGTGCCGGACTTTGAAAATGAATTTCTGATATCGTCGGAAAGATAACTTTTGACTCCTGTTGTGAGGGCTACTAATGTTGCGTGTATTTCCGGGTTGTTAATTTTAGCATTCAATTCGGAAATGGACCGTTCCCTCAGCCTGAGTATTCTGTCTCTTATATTTGGCTCAGATGTTTTTTTTACAATAATCTTCCCTCCGGATATAAAAGCCATTGAATAAATTCCTTTTTCTTTCAGATATCTGGTATAATCAAAATTATTTTTTGACTTTTTATATTCAAGAGGAGTTGATTTTATTGAAACTATAAGGCTATCACCTATTTCAAAGTCACTACTGTAAATGTCTTTTTTAAGATATATTAAAATTGATTCATTAAATTTTGCTGACTTTGCCGGAAACTTCATAAATTTGCCGGTCGGTTTTGGAGTTTCTAATATCAAACATGTATCTGAATATGGTTTTAACGACGGTATCCTGCTGTTTCTGCGGATGTTGTTGTAATATCCGTTTAATGAGATACTTAAAATTCCAAGAGCAAAAAACGAAAATATTAATGAGATTTTAAGAAATTGGCTGAAGTCTTTAGTACCTCTTACAGCCATCGGTTCTATAAAAGAAAAATAGTAAAGGACGATTAGAGTAATTAATGTCGTTGATGAAAATAAAATAGAGTAGTTTGTTCCGGAAGGAAAAATTCCGGCAAAGATTATTCCTGCGACAAATATCGAAGAGTATAAAAAAAGTGGTGAACTTCCAAAGATTTTCAGAAGCGAGTGATATTCCTCCCTGCAATTTCTCCCCATCACCACAATTTTTGTAAAATTATCAATTAATTGTTTAACTATTACAAAAAAGAGGGTATTTATATTATATTTGTAAAGTTTTAACCACCTTTTTTTGAAAATTCATAAATTTATTTGAAATGATTGTTTTAGTATTGAATTGTGGGAGTTCGTCGCTCAAGTATCAGGTACTTGATATGAAGTCGGAATCCCAATTTACGTTGTTAGCTAAAGGTTTAGTAGAAAGAATCGGTCTTGAAAGCGGTATTCTTTCACACAGAGTCGAAGGCAGAGAAAAATTTGAAGCGGAATATCCTATTCCGAACCACACAGTTGGTATCAAAAAAGTATTAGACATTCTCACTGATTCAAAATTAGGAGTCCTTAAGTCCCTTGAAGAAATAGGAGCAGTAGGACACAGAGTGGCACACGGTGGAGAACTTTTTAAGTCAAGTAAAATAGTTGACAAAGAGGTAATCTCTGGTATTGAAAAGCTTTGTGAACTGGCACCTCTGCATAACCCTGCCAACCTTTTAGGTATAAACGCAATTGATACTTTAATGCCAAAAGTACCGCAGGTTGCGGTTTTTGACACCTCATTCCATCAGACAATGCCGGATTATGCATATATGTATGCACTTCCATATGAGTATTACACCAAATATAAAATCCGCAGATATGGTTTTCATGGAACAAGCCACAAGTTTGTTGCGAAAAAAGCGTGTGACCTTGCCGGTTTGAATTTTGAAACATCAAAGGTGATTACCTGCCACCTTGGCAACGGCAGTTCAATAACTGCAATTAATAACGGTAAATCAATCGACACGTCAATGGGATTTACACCTCTTGAAGGTGTCATTATGGGTACCAGAAGCGGAGACATTGATGCCGGAATTATTTCGTATTTAATGGAAAGAGAAGGATTGGATGCTGCCGGAATTAATTCGCTACTCAATAAAAAGAGCGGTTTCCTTGGCGTTTTTGGCAAATCTTCAGACGCAAGAGACATTGAAAATGCTGCTGCAAAAGGAGATGAAAGAGCAATCCTGACTCTTAATCTGCTTTATTACAGAGTTCTTAAGTATATCGGATCATATACCGCTGTCATGAATGGCTGTGATATGATAGTATTTACCGGCGGTATTGGCGAAAACGATCCTCACATAAGAGAAATGGTTGGAACACATCTGGAATATATCGGAGTTGATTTCGATAAGGCGGCAAATAAAGGAATAAGAGGGAAAGACGTTATTCTTACAACTCCAAATTCAAAAGTAAAAATGTGTACTGTAACTACAAATGAAGAATTGGTAATTGCGCAGGATACAATGAAACTCGTAATTGGAGAAAAATAATATAGCTGATATAAAAAATAGAAATATGATAACAACATTTGAACAGATTTACGAAAAATTAAGAACTAAACCAAAGAAGAGATTAATTGCTGCGTGGGCAGTGGATGATCACACTATCAATGCAGCAAAACTGGCAGTTGAAGCCGGTATTGTTGAAGCGACCCTTGTGGGGGACGAAAAGATGATTCTGCAGGTTTGCGAACATGAAAAAATTAATCCGTCAATATTCAGAATAGTTCATAACGGCGAAGAACTAAGCGCTGTAAGCATGGCTGTAGACCTTATAAACGCAGGAGAAGGTGATATTCTGATGAAAGGTCTCTGCAGTACTGACAAATATATGAGAGCGATTCTCAATAAAGAGAAAGGCCTGCTTCCTGCAAAAGCAATTTTAAGCCACGTAACTGTACTTTCTAATCCTCAGTATCATAAATTGTTGATAATGGGAGATATCGCTGTTATTCCGGCTCCGGATTTGTCTCAAAAAATTGCCATTACGAATTATGTCGTAAAAACCGCAAAGGCAATTGGAATTGAGAAACCAAAAGTCGCTATTATTGCAGCTACTGAACAAATGCTCCCGGGTATGCAGGCATGCGTTGATGCTGCCATGATTTCAAAAATGGCAGACAGAGGACAGATTACAGGCTGTTTCGTGGATGGTCCCCTTGCTTTGGACGTAGCTCTCTCGGCAGAAGCTGTTGCAGTTAAAAAGCTTGTGAGCCCTGTTGCAGGTGATGCAGATTGTCTTGTATTCCCTAATATTGAGTCTGCAAATGTGTTTTATAAATCTAACAGTCTTCTTTGCGTAGGTGCAAAACAAGCCGCTATAGTTGCCGGTGCAAAAGTACCATGTGTTCTTTCGAGCCGCGCAGACAGCATAGATACTAAATTAAACTCAATTGCTCTTGCAGCATTAACAGCAAAATAATTTATGGGATATATAATATTAGCAATAAATCCTGGCTCGACTTCTACGAAAATTGCAGTTTTTGAAGATCATAAACAGATATTTACTCACACATTGAGGCACTCTTCGGAGGAGATATCTTCATATAAGAAAATTGCAGACCAGTATGAGTTTCGCAAAGATGCAATTACTAATGCCCTTAACGAAAACAATATAGATCTTTCCAAGATATCGGTAATAGTCGGAAGGGGAGGCGTTCTCAAGCCAATCAAATCCGGCGTCTATGAAGTAAATAAAGCAATGATTCATGATCTTACAATTGGTATTGGCGGAGAACATGCCAGCAACCTGGGCGGGCTCATTGCTTCAAATATGGCTTCGGAAATACCCGGTTGCAAGGCATATATTGCAGATCCTGTAGTAGTAGATGAATTATCCGATGTAGCGAGAGTTTCCGGACATCCTCTGCTTCCCAAAGTATCTATATTCCATGCACTAAATCAAAAGGCAATTGCTAAAATGTATGCATCATCTGAGGGTAAGGATTATCATACTCTCAGGCTTATTGTCGCACACCTTGGCGGAGGCGTCTCTGTTGGGGCTCACTTGTACGGTAAAGTTGTAGATGTGAACAATGCTTTAAACGGCGAAGGTCCATTTTCACCCGAGAGATCCGGGACATTACCGGCTTATGCACTCGCCGAACTTTGTTTTTCAGGTAAATATACTCTGAATGATGTTAAAAAAATGATTACAGGCGAAGGCGGAGTTGTTGCACATCTGGGCACAAACTCATTTAATGTTGTGGAGCAAAAGGTGAGCGAAGGCGATGAGAAGTACACACTAATATCCGATGCTTTCGGGTATAATGTTGCAAAAGCCATCGGAGCAGCCGCAGCAGCACTGTCCGGAAATGTTGATGCAATTCTCCTTACGGGAGGTGTTGCATATAACAGCAAATTGATGGATAAAATTACCGAAATGATAAAGTTTATTGCTCCTGTAAAAATATACCCCGGAGAAGATGAAATGTCTGCCCTGGCAATGAACGGACTGGATGTAATTACCGGAAAGGAGATGCCATCTGTATATGAATAGCAGGGTAACCGGCATTTTTAGAAAGAGAGGGAAATTTATCCCTCTCTTTTTATTTTAGTTTCATATAATATTTTAGTTGCCACTCTGTATCAAGTTCGGGGTGGAAAATTTTTATCAGATCCCTGAGAATAGCATCAGGTTCAACAACTCCTGTTTCCCAAAAATCACTTCCGCCTTCAGGTGTGTTTCTTAGAATATTGTTGAAAATCATACCTTTTTTCAAAGCAGGAATATTCTTGAAAAGTGGATTGCTGTATTTCAGCTCTTCAATTGAAGAGTAATTGTTAGGGTTTAACCAGTAATCTGCCTCGGAAGAAATGGAGTATACCTCTTCGAGATTGTATGAGTGAGGTGTCGCTTTCCCATTCTTCGACAGCAGAATGTCTCCTCCTGCGTCGTTAATGAGGACACTTATGTAGCTTCTGTCTCCAGGAATGTACCAGACGTCTTTCCATGGAGCATTTATCAGAACTTTTACTCTTTTACTGTTTGCAGCCAGGTTCTTATAATTCAGATAACTGCTTTTTGAATCATTATAAATAGAATCAGCTCTCTCCCTTACTCCAAACAACTCACCAAACAGTTTGAGATATTCAAGTTTACCAAGCGGGTGTTCTTCAAGATAGTCTCCAATTGTAACGACTCTTATTCCAAACTGTCGCATTTTTTCGATATACTGGTTATTTTCTCCGCTTATGCCATAAGAAAAAACAATATCCGGTTTCAGGCTAATCAGCAATTCATAATTTAAGGAAGATTCAAAACCAACATCGGCGATATCTCCTTTTTTAATTTTATCCTTTATTGCGGGATTGGAAATATATTTTGAACCTGATACACCTACAATGCAGTTTTCCAGTCCAAGTGCAGAGAGATATGCTATATGACTTGTTGACATACATACAACCCTTTTGAATGGAACGTTTTTGTATTCAGATTGTTTTATCGTATCACCGGAGTTTGTATCTGAATTCCAGGATTCCCGGATAACAATGATTTTAGACTCATTTTTACCGAATATGTCAAAATTAGTAGCATACTCACAACCCTTGCCTGTTTTAATAGCGGTTTCCTCCTTTACGCTGTTTTTGCAGCCGCATAAAAATTGGATAATCAGTATGGCAAGAGAGATGTTTACCGAAAATTTCATTGAGATATATTTTATTCAAAGTTAATAAAATTGGCTTACTTTGCGAAATGGAAAACAGAGAGCTGATAGTAATAGGAGCGGGCGCAGCAGGGATGCTGGCTGCATTAAGTGCAGCAGAAGAGGGTGTTTCGGTGCTTCTTCTTGAAAAAATGGAGAAAGCAGGGAGAAAAGTAAGAATAACAGGTAAGGGAAGATGCAACATAACAAACACAAAAAACTGGGACGAATTTTCTAAGCATGTTTATCCAAAGAACAACTTCTTTAAACCGGCATTTTATAATCTTACAAACAGCAAAACCATTGCTCTGTTTGAAAAAATAGGGCTTGAAACAATAATTGAGAGAGGCGACAGAGTGTATCCAAAAACGGGTCAGGCAAAAGATGTTGTAGATTCTTTGGTAAACAGGCTTAATGTTTTGGGCGTTGAAGTACGCTATAATGCCAGAGTAACAGATGTTAAATCCATTGACGGCTCAGTTACAGAGTTGGTCTGGGACGAGAATGGCACCCGGAAATCAGTGTCCCCAAAAGCAGTTATTGTAGCTACCGGAGGGCTTTCATATCCCACAACAGGATCAGACGGGGACGGATATAAGTTTGCCGGAAATCTTGGCCACAATATTGTTCCATGCTTTCCATCTCTTACAGCGTTAATGCCTAAGGGATATGACAGTTCTCTGGAATCTTTAGTGCTTAAAAATGTAACGTTGAAACTCTATATTGGAAAAGATGCTGTGCAGGAAGAGTTTGGAGATATTGAGTTTACAAATAACGGACTTGAAGGTCCGCTTGGGCTGAGAGTTAGCCGGAAAGCTGTAAAGGCTCTTCTTAACGGCGAAAAAGTATTTATCACAATTGACCTTAAACCTGCTCTTAGTGAAGTGCAGCTTATTAACAGAATAAACAGAGAGTTTGACGCAAACGGTAAGATAAGGATAACGGACCTTTTACCCAGACTTCTTCCAAAGCAGCTTATTGAGCCGTTTATGAAGCAGAACAAATTGCTTTCCGGCAAGATACTTTCATCGCAACTTCCCGGAGAAATTTACCCTATAATAGATTCACTCAAGAACTGGAAGCTGGAGATTGAAAGTTTTACCTCATTCGAGAGATGTGTCATAACTGCAGGGGGAGTATCAATGAACGATATTGTTTCAAAAAATATGTCCTCCAGGATTATAAAAAATCTCTATTTCGCAGGTGAGGTAATAGACATTGACGGAGACACCGGTGGTTATAATCTGCAGATTGCTTTTTCAACCGGTTATCTGGCAGGAAAATCTGCGGCTCACTTTATTCTGAAATCGAACTGTAAATCTTCCGAATGAGTTGCCTCGGATTCGCTGTGAAAAAGAGACAATCTGACGTCTTTACGAAGTTCCTTAACCTCTCCTAGTTGAATAAAGATAAGATCACCTGATTTCATGGAGCAATATCCGGAAATCAGTTCAATTGCCATATTTACCTCTTCAAGTATATTCTCGGGTATTCTGCAGGTTAATGCAACAATGCCGTCAATTGCCAAATTGATATTTCCCTTAATCTTATATTGGTCCGGGGGAAAAAATTCATCTCCGGCATAACAGCTGTTATCGAAAATAGTCAGTTTTACTAAATCGAAAATGTCTGAGCAATTATTTTGCCGAAACCGGTAATCGCAAATATTAATACCATAAGAAACCTCATTGTAATATCGTCTGGCAAAGCGACTTTCCGTGCACTTTGAACTGCGGTTTATACGAAAAACAAGAGAGGGTGAAAAAATCACCCCCTCAATATAACCGGGTAAGTAAAAGTCTCTGGAGCCTTTAACCAGCGCACTGTCCGGTTTAAGAAAAAACTTATTCTCCCCTATATTCTTGTAAAATATATTCACTTTTAATAACTGAATTACAACAGAAATGACTTCTGTGGGTTTTCGTTGTAACTTTTATATAATTTTGTGAGCACTTGTTTTGTATCAAGGGTAAAGTCGCCATTCATCATCCACGAATAGTAACTTGGGTCGGCTTTAAAAACAGTTACAACAGGTTTTCCCTTGTATTTGCCAAAATTAAAAAGCGGAGTCTCTTTTTCGTCCAGAACTATCCTGCCTGCATAATCTAACAGATTGGATTTTGTAGAGAACTTGGAAAGAAATTCGATGTCATTTTCCAGAGTGTCATTATATCTGTCAAGTTGTGATTCAAGAATTTCAAATGTAGCAACGGTGTCAGCCTCCGCAGAGTGGGCGTTTTCCAAATCTTTGCTGCAGTAAAACTTATATGCAGCAACGAGAGTTCTCTGCTCCATCTTGTGAAAAATGTTTTGAATATCAACCATTTTTCTCTTTCTGAAATCGAAATCAATTCCGGCTCTGAGAAACTCTTCTGCGAGAAGCGGGATGTCGAATTTAATAGAATTGTAACCTGCAAAATCACATCCGGTCATCCAGATGGCAAGGCTTTTCGCTACCTCTTTGAATGTGGGGCAATCTTTAACATCTTCATTAGATATTCCGTGTATTTTCTGAGCCTCGGGTGAAATTGGAATTGTCGGATTTATCCTTCTTGTCTTAATTTCCTGATCACCATTAACATTAATTTTAAGAGCACAAATTTCAACAATTCTGTCTTGTGTAATACTTAACCCAGTACTCTCAATATCAAAGAATATTATAGGATTTTTTAGATTTAATTTCATTATTTAAGGGAGCTTTATGCATTTACCATCATAGGCATCAGAAGTGCAAGAATTTCTTCCTGAGGATCAACAGGCCCTGCAGCAAGAATTAATGCGGCTCTCGAAGGATCCGACAGTTCCAGTGAAATATCAGTGTATGGAAGATTTCCTAAAATTTCAATTAAGAATGTAGATTTAAAGGCGATTTCCATATTATCTCCTTCGAACTGACAAATCAGTTTTTCATTTGCGGAAATAGAAAAATCCAGGTCCTGTGCAAACAGTTCCAGAGTGTTATATGAAAGTTTAAGTCTCACCTGACTGCTGGCCTGGTTTGAACATACTGCAACTCTCCTTGCACTGTTTAGGAAATCGGTCCTGTTTATAACGAGCTTGTTTGTGTTGTTTTTAGGAATAACTGAGCGGTAGGCCGGATAGTTTCCTTCAACAAGCCTGCAAACCAGCACAAATGATTCAAATTCAAAGTAGGCATTGCGTTTGTCAAATTTCACAATAACCTCTTCATCTCCTTTCCCGAGGATGTTTTTTAAAACAGACGATGGTTTTTTAGGAAGGATAAATGCCGATTTTGTTTCTGACTTTATGTCATGTCTTGTGTAGCAGACAAGCTTATGTGCATCTGATGCTACAAGTGTGGTGCTGTCGGTATCAATATCAAAATATATTCCATTCATAACCGGTCTTAATTCCTCTTCCGCTGTAGCATAAAGTGTTCTGTTTATACCTTCCAGCAGAGTGCGGGAATTAATTGTTATTGTTGTGTTTTCTTCCGATAAGTCCGGAATAGAAGGATAGTCATCAGACAATGTGCATGGAAGTTTTGCATTACCGGTTGCCCAAAGAATCTCAATAATTGAGTTGCTTTCGTTGGTTTTGAACTCCAGGGGCTGATCGGCAAATTCCCGGAGTGAATCGGTAAGAAGTTTTGCTGGAATGGTAATTTCTCCCTCCTCGGTTACATTCTCTATTGCCATTTTTGCCTTAAGCGTAGTCTCTAAATCGGATGCCGTAATATTCAGAAATCCGTCCTTTAGAACAAAGAGAAAATTATCCAGAATCGGGAGTGAATTTTTAGATGAAATTACTCTCGAAACTGATTGGAGACGTGCTAAAAGTTCTGTACTTGAAACTACAAATTTCATATCTTTTCAATTTTTAACAAAGATAATAAAAAATAGTTATGGCATATAATTTGATTTCTCAGCTCGTTAAAATTGATTAATATGAAAAGAACAGTTCTATTTTTTCTTGCAACTGTATTAGTCAGTGGTGTTACTGCGTTGACAGTTGTTAAATTTACTACTTCAAATTCAGGTCCTTATGTGTTTTCCGGTAATGAGACTCCTGTGCAAAAAGTTTCTTTATCCAATCAGCTTTATCCCGATTTTACATATGCTGCAGAAACGTCAGTGAAAGGAGTCGTACATGTAAAAGTTTTAAAAAAAGGCATTTCACAGACACCCTCTTTTTTTGATTTTTTCTTTGGTTACGGTTCTCCTGATGCTGAGCCTAGGAATCAGATTAATTCAGGTTCAGGAGTTATAATTTCTCCTGACGGGTACATTATAACAAATAACCATGTAATTGAATCTGCAGATGAGATAAACGTGACTCTTGATAATAACAAATCATTCAGGGCTAAGCTGGTTGGAGCAGACCCTGTAACAGATATTGCGCTTATTAAGGTGGATGCCCAAAAACTCCCTTTTCTTAATTTTGGCAACTCGGATTCGCTAAGGCTTGGAGAATGGGTGATAGCAATAGGAAACCCATATAACCTCCGATCTACAATAACAGCCGGAATTGTGAGTGCAAAGGCCAGAAGTATACCATCTGAAAATGAAGAGTTCAAAATAGAGTCATTTATTCAAACGGATGCTGCCGTAAATCCGGGCAACAGCGGCGGTGCTCTTGTTAATACCAGAGGAGAGCTGATAGGTATTAATACCGCTATTGCCTCAAGAACAGGTTCGTATACCGGATATTCTTTTGCTGTACCGAGCTCAATTGCAAAAAAAGTTATTGAAGATTTGATGGATTTTGGCAAGGTGCAAAGAGCAGTACTTGGAATTACAATGCAGGAAATTGACGGGGAACTTGCAAAAGAGAAGGGGATTAAGGATTTAAAAGGTGTTTATATTGCAGATTTAGTCAAAGATGGGGCCGCATACAAGGCAGGACTGAAAATTTCCGACCAGCTGACATTAATTAACGGAATCCCGGTAAATTCGGGACCGGCAGTTCAGGAGCAGATAAGCAAATTCAGGCCGGGAGATAAAATTTCTACAGAAATTATAAGAGATGGTAAACCAATAAGACTTTCGATTGTTTTGCAAGGAAGAAGTTAAGAGGCGAAATTATACCCAAACATTTACAACAATGGTTCAATTGTTTATTAAGGAATGGGTCTCTAAATTTTGCAGCTTACGCCATTTTTATGTAGCTTTGCAAGATAATATATATTCATGAGACAGCTTAAGATAACAAAATCCATTACTAACAGGGAGAGTGCGTCTCTCGACAAGTATCTTCAGGAGATAGGGAGGGAAGAGCTCATAACAGTTGAAGATGAAGTTGAATTAGCACAACGGATAAGAAAAGGAGATCAGGAGGCACTGGAAAAACTCACCAGGGCTAATCTGCGTTTCGTGGTGTCTGTTGCAAAACAGTATCAGAATCAGGGCTTAAGCCTTCCTGACCTTATCAACGAAGGTAATCTTGGCTTGATTAAAGCCGCTGAAAAATTCGATGAAACAAGAGGTTTTAAATTTATCTCCTATGCTGTATGGTGGATAAGACAATCAATTCTTCAGGCTCTTGCCGAGCAGTCGAGAATTGTCCGCCTTCCTCTCAATCAGGTAGGTTCGCTAAACAAGATAAATAAAGCACTTTCAAAATTTGAACAGGAGAACGAAAGACTTCCTTCACCGGAAGAACTGGCTGTGATTCTGGATATTCCAAGAGAAAAAATTGCAGATACACTTAGAGTGTCAGGACGGCACGTGTCTGTTGATGCACCATTTGTTGACGGTGAAGACAATAATCTTCTGGATGTCCTTCCTAACACAGATTCGCCTAACGCAGACAGAGGGCTTTTAAACGAGTCGTTAAATAAAGAGATTGAAAGAGCATTGTCTACTCTCACCGAAAGGGAGAGAGATATTGTAAAATATTTCTTTGGAATAGGTTCAGTTGAAATGACACTTGAAGAAATTGGTGAGCATTTTGGCTTGACAAGAGAGCGGGTGAGGCAAATTAAAGAAAAGGCAATCAGAAGATTACGCCACAGCGCCAGAAGTAAGCTCCTAAAATCTTACCTTGGTTAATAATCAACCTAAATAATTTTGTTTCAATGAAAAAACTTCTATTTGCCGTGATTGCAGCAGGTGCAATTATTACATCGTGTTCACAGCAGAAGTCTGCTGAGAACCCTCTTCTCGCAAAATGGGACACTCCTTTTGAAATCCCTCCATTTGAAAAAATTAAAATTGAGCATTTCATGCCTGCTTATGTTGAAGCCATGGCTCAACACAAGGCTGAAATTGACTCTATCGTAAACAACACAGAGGCACCTACATTCGACAACACAATTGTTGCCTATGACAATTCCGGTGAATTACTGGATAAGATTTCTCCTGTTTTCTCAAATATAAGCGGAACAGCTTCAACTCCAGAAGTAATTGCGCTTGCAAAAGAATTATCTCCGCTCACAAGCAAACACTTTAACGAAATAAGCCTTAATCCGCTTCTATTCCAAAGAGTAAAAGCAGTATATGAAAAAAGGGACTCACTTGGACTTGATGCCGAACAGATGCGTCTGCTTACAGAAATGTACAAAGGTTTCGTAAGAAGCGGCGCAGACCTTTCTGAAGACAAAAAGAATGAACTTAAGAAGATAAACGAAGAGATTTCTGCTCTTCAGCTGCAATTTGGACAAAACCTTCTCGCCGAAACAGATGCTTTCAAACTTATTATTGACAAAGAAGAAAATCTTGCGGGAATTTCGGAGTCACTAAAAGCTTCTGCTCTTAAAAGAGGAGAAAAAGATTCAACAACTGCCGGAAAATGGGTGTTTGGTCTTGATAACCCAAGCGTAATGCCTTTTTTACAGCAGTCTTCAAATAAGGATCTCAGAAAACAGATTTTTGAGGCTTATCTTAACAGATGTAACAACAATAACGAGTTTGACAACAAAGATGTCATTAAAAAACTTGTCGATCTAAGACTTAAACGTGCTAAATTACTTGGCTTCGAAAACTATGCCCAATATCAGCTTGAAGAAAGAATGGCAAAAACGCCTGAGGCTGTTTATGAACTTTTGAATAAAATCTGGACACCAGCACTTGCTGCAGCCAAGAAAGAACTCACCGACATGAGTGCGATTGCGGTATCAGAAGGCAATACGGCTCCTCTTGAGTCATCTGACTGGAGATTCTATTTTGAAAAATCAATGGCTAAAAAGTTCAATCTTAACGATTCCGAACTTCGTCCTTACTTTAAACTTGAAAACGTGAGAGAAGGTATCTTCTATGTAGCAAACAAGTTATATGGAATAACATTCACTCAGGTTAATAACGTTCCGCTCCCTAGTCCCGAAGCAACTGCTTTTGAGTGCAAAGATGCAGACGGATCTCATCTTGGAATCCTGTTTATGGATATGTTTGCCCGCCCGGGAGAAAAAAGAGGCGGAGCATGGTGCAGCGGTTTCCGTTCACAAACATATAAGGATGGTAAAAAAGTTACTCCACTTGTTATAATTGTAGGTAATTTTACCAGACCTGTTGGTGAAGACCCAGCTTTATTGAGTACTGATGAGGCAGAAACTTACTTCCACGAATTTGGACATGCGCTTGCTAGTTTGCTTAAAGATGTTCATTACAATGGAGTGGGAGGAATGACAAGAGATTTTGTTGAACTTCCTTCACAAATCATGGAACACTGGGCATTTGAACCTGAGGTGCTAAAAGTTTATGCAAAACACTATAAAACCGGTGTAGTAATTCCACAGGAGCTTATTGACAAAATGGTTAATGCAGGCAAATACGGACAAGGCTTTGCAACAACAGAATATCTTGCAGCATCTTTCCTTGATATGGATTTCCACGTACTTAAAGAAATCCCCGCTAATCTTGATGTTCTTGCTTTTGAAGCAAAATCATTAGGCGACAGAGGTCTTATTTCGCAGATACCTCCAAGATACAGAAGTACATATTTTAGTCACACATTCGGCGGCGGGTATACAGCCGGTTACTACTCGTATATTTGGGCCGAAGTACTCGACAGCGATGCATATCAGGCATTCGTTGAGACTAAAGACATATTTAACAAAGAGGTTGCAGCCAAGTTCAGAAAAGAGATTCTTGCCAGAGCCGGACAGGACGAAGCGATGACTCTTTACGTTAACTTCAGGGGAAGCAAACCCGGTATTGGTGCTTTGTTGAAAAACCGTGGCCTGAACTAAAAAAATCAATATTTTATAAAGGAAGGGAGCCCGAAAGGCTCCTTTTTTTTATATTTGTATATGGTACTGACAGCGGAAAATATATTGTTTATTGGTTCGGTTCTTCTATTTATAAGTATTCTTGCAGGAAGGGCTGCAAATCTCTTCGGCGTTCCTGTTTTGCTTCTCTTCCTTGCCGTAGGGATGGTATTTGGAACCGATGGTTTTGGAATCCAGTTCAGTAATCCTCACGTTGCTCAATTTATTGGTAATGCTGCGTTAAGTGTAATCCTGTTCTCAGGCGGAATGGACACTAAGTTTTCTGAAATAAAGCCTGTGCTGGTTCCGGGTATCGCGCTGTCTACACTTGGCGTTTTGTTGACAACAATTTTCACTGCTGTAATTATATATTATTTTACAGCCTGGCTTCCTGCCTTTCCCGGACTATCAATAGCTGAATCTCTTCTTCTTGCATCAATTATGTCTTCTACCGATTCAGCATCGGTATTTTCAATTCTCAGATCAAAGGGAACAAAACTTAAACAAAATTTAAAGCCTTTACTGGAACTTGAAAGCGGAAGTAATGACCCAATGGCCTATATGCTTACAATTCTTTTTATTGAAATGATTCTTACAGGTGAAACAGGAATTGGACATTTTATTTTTAAATTTATTGTTCAGTTTGCAGTGGGTGCTATTTCCGGATATATTCTTGCAAAACTTCTGATTCTTATCACGAAGCGAATAAATGTAGAAAACAGTTCGGCATATCATATTATGTTACTTGCCTCTGTCTTTTTTATTCAATCCGGAACAGGTTTTATCTATGGTAACGGTTTTCTTGCAGTTTACATTGCCGGACTTGTAATTGGTAATAATAAACAAAATAAGAATGCGAGCGCAAGTGCTTTCTTTGACAGTTTTGCATGGCTGAGTCAATTGGTTTTGTTCCTTACTTTGGGCTTGTTTGTAAATCCAGGAGATCTTATTGCTATTGTTTCCATTGGTTTGATAATTGCATTCGGAATGACTCTCATTTCAAGACCTTTTTCGGTGTTTCTTTCGTTATTGCCTTTCAAAAATTTCACAATCAATGCAAGACATTATATCTCATGGGTTGGGCTTAAAGGGGCAGTACCAATCGTTTTTGCGACATATCCGCTTATTGCCGGACTTAAAAACGCGCAATTAATGTTTGATATTGTCTTCTTTGTTACACTTCTATCATTACTCATTCAGGGAACAACTGTATTCTTTTCTGCAAAGAGACTCTCTTTGACGTCAGATGGAGATGCTGATTGAATTCTAAATACTATCTTTGTCCGAACTTAAAATTTATTTAAATGACTGACTTCTGGCAGCTGATAGGCAACCTGATTGTTGACTTCGGCAATTGGGTCTGGGGAATGCCCCTGTTTCTTCTTTTAATCGGCGGTGGTTTAGGATTTCTTATCTATTCCGGTTTTGTCCCTTTTCGATATTATGGCAGAGCCATCAGGTCTCTTAGAAAAAAAGAGGATGATGCTCCAGGGCAAATTAGCTCATTTGAGGCACTTGCAAGCGCAATAGCTTCTACTGTTGGTATGGGTAACATCTCCGGTGTGGCAGTAGCTATAACCATGGGTGGTCCGGGAACAATTTTCTGGATGTGGGTAAGTGCCATTGTTGGTATGGCAACAAAGTTTTTTGAGGGGAGTCTTACAATTATGTTTAAGGGTAAGGATTCAGCCGGTGAGCCACAGGGAGGGCCTATGTACATGATAACAGAAGGACTTGGAAAAAAGTGGAGGCCAATGGCTGTCTTTTTCTCTGTTTTCGGACTTATCGGTACGCTTTGCCTTATGCAGGCAAATCAACTTACAGAAGCTCTCACTACTGTAATAACTGTACCAATGGGACTGGAAACAACTTTCGGGCTTAAACTTATTATTGGAATATTTATATGCTTATTAGTCTCAATTGTAATTTTAGGTGGTATTCAACGAATTTCAAAAGTATCGGCAAAACTGGTACCCACTATGGTTGGCATGTATTTTCTCCTTGTGGGGTACATAGTTTTAACAAATCTTTCAGTAGTTCCCGATGTATTTTATTCGATTTTTGCGGGGGCATTTGAATTTAAGGCTGGTCTTGGGGGACTTGCCGGGTCGGCAATTGTTATCGGAGCCAGACGTGCAGCTTTCGTAAATGAGGCCGGTGTAGGTACAGCTTCAATGATGCACGGAGCCTCAAAAAACACACAACCTATAAGAGAGGGACTTGTAGCCATGATAGGCCCGTCTATTGACTCAGGTCTGGTATGTACACTCACGGCTCTTGCAATACTTATTAATGCTCAGTATGATGTGACTCAACTGCAGGGAATCCAGATGGCGATGAATTCTTTCGAAGCATCTATTCCAGGTGTAGGACATTATCTTTTGCTTATTATGGCAATTATCTTTGCATTTTCAACAATGTTCTCATACTCATATTACGGAGTGAAGTGTACAAATTTCTTAATCGGCGCAAAATATGCACACTATTACAACTATTTTTTCCTTTTTATGTTAGTAGTAGGTGCTGTTATATCGCTTGATGTTGTTGTTGGGATTATTGACAGTGCATACGCTCTTATGGCAATACCAACGATGATCACTTTAATTATTCTTGCTCCAAAAGTTAAAAAGGAGATGAAAATTTATTTTAAAAAATAGTTTAAGATGAATCCTGAGAAACTAATTTCGTCAAAACTGAGAGAAGCTGTCTCTGTACTTTATGGTCAAAATCCGGAAGAGAGTATGCTGCAAACTCAGGCTACCAGAAAGGAATTTGCAGGAGATATAACAATAGTTGTATTTCCACTTCTTAAGATTTCAAAAAAATCGCCTGAGGAGACATCACGTGAAATTGGTGAATTTCTTACTTCAAACAGTAATGAAATTGAAAGCTATAATGTAGTAAAGGGTTTTTTGAATATAAAACTCTCAAATAACTATTGGCTCGATATTTTCAACAAAATTTCTCTTAGCAACGACTGGGGACAGCACCCATCATCAGGTAAAAGTGTAATGGTTGAATACTCTTCTCCAAACACAAATAAACCTCTCCATTTAGGACATATAAGGAACAATCTTCTTGGATGGTCCGTTGCCAAATTGCTTGAGGCTAACGGACACAAGGTTTATAAAGTTAACCTCGTAAACGACAGGGGAATTCATATTTGTAAATCCATGCTGGCATGGCAAAAAACGGCTAACGGCGAGACTCCTGCAAGTTCCGGTTTAAAAGGAGACCACCTTGTTGGAAAGTATTATGTTATTTTTAACAACATGCTAAAGGAAGAGGTGAACGGTCTTATTGCCTCAGGAATGGAAAAAGAGGAAGCAGAAAAATGCGCTCCGTTAATGAAAGAGGCACAGGAGATGCTTGTTAAGTGGGAGAAAGGAGACGAAGCAGTTGTGAACCTGTGGAAAATGATGAATTCGTGGGTTTATGAAGGATTTGACGAAACTTATAAGAGGCTTGGAGTTGACTTTGACAAAACCTATTACGAGTCTCAAACATATTTGCTGGGAAAGGCTCTTGTTGGAGACGGTTTGAAAAAAGGCGTTTTTTATACTAAAGAGAATGGGTCGGTATGGTGTGATCTTACCCCCGACGGCCTTGATGAAAAATTGCTTTTAAGATCCGATGGAACCTCTGTATACATGACACAGGATTTAGGTACGGCTCATCAGCGGTTTTCCGAATACAGCCTGGATGAACTTATATATGTTGTAGGTAATGAACAAAATTATCACTTTCAGGTATTAAAACATATTTTAAGAAAACTTGGGTTTGGATGGTCCGATTCTATTTTTCATTTGTCATATGGCATGGTTGAATTGCCGGAAGGCAAAATGAAATCCAGAGAGGGTACTGTTGTCGATGCCGATGACCTTATTGCAAATATGGTTGATACCGCAAGAGAAACATCTCTGGAGCTCGGAAAGCTGGAAAATTTAAGCGAAGAAGAGCAGAATAAGGTATTTGAAATGCTTGGACTGGGTGCTTTGAAGTATTTTATTATTAAAGTTGACCCAAAGAAAACCATGCTTTTCGATCCTAAGGAATCAATTGATTTCAATGGTAACACTGGCCCTTTCATTCAGTACACCCATGCAAGAATAAAATCAATTTTACGAAAGGCTTCAGAACTGAACGTTTCTCCCGGTTTTTCAGGTGCACCGCTCATTCAGAAAGAGGTAGAAATAATTAAACTGCTAAATAATTTCCCGGAAAAAGTAGGAGAAGCGGGTGAGGCTCATTCTCCTGCATTAATTGCAAACTATGCATATGAACTTGCAAAGGAGTTTAATCAGTATTATCACGAAGTCTCAATATTAAAAGAGGAGAATTCAATGGCGAGGTCCCAGCGGCTTGTGCTTATTGATTCAATAGCCAGAGTATTATCAAAGGCAATGGGTATTTTGGGAATTACCCTGCCGGAGAGAATGTAAAATGGACATTAACAGAAATAAATTTTTGCCCACATCAAAAAAAGAGGTGGAAGCGTTGGGTTGGGACTACCTGGACGTTATCCTCTTTTCAGGTGATGCCTATATAGACCATCCTTCATTTGGTACAGCTGTGATAGCCCGTATTCTCGAAAGGGACGGTCTTCGGGTTGCGGTTGTTCCCCAGCCAAACTGGCAAGACGATTTAAGGGATTTTAAAAAGCTTGGAAAACCAAGGCTTTTTTTTGGTGTCAATGCCGGTGTTATGGATTCAATGGTTAACCATTATACTGCAAACAAGAGACTTCGCAGTAACGATGCATATACACCGGAAGGAAGAGCACATCAGCGTCCGGATTACGCTGTAAAAGTCTACTCAAATATTCTTAAGAACATTTATCCCGACGTTCCAGTCGTTATTGGAGGAATTGAAGCTTCCTTACGGAGGGTTACTCACTATGACTACTGGAACGATAAGATATTTCCGTCCATACTTATTGACTCCTGTGCAGATTATTTGATATACGGAATGGGGGAGAAACCGGTATCTGAACTTGCAAATGCTTTCCGTAATGGCTATAATAAGGATCAGATTAGACGAATTCCTCAAATTGCTTATGTGTCCGATAATGCAGAGGCCGAAATACCTGATGCATTATTTTTAAACTCATTTGAGAAGTGCCTTAAAGACAAAATGGCATTCGTCAAAAATTTCAACGTCATTGAAAAAGAGTCGAATTCATATAAAGCGAGAGTTATTATTGAACCGTATCAGGACAAATTCGTTTATATAAATCCCCCGTTTGAGATTCCCGAAAAAGCAGAAATTGATTCCTTCTTTGATTTGCCATTTACAAGGGTTCCTCATCCCAGATATAAAGGGAAACACATCCCGGCATATGAAATGATAAAGTTTTCCATAAATACCCACCGAGGGTGTTTTGGCTCATGCAGTTTTTGTACAATATCTGCACATCAGGGGAAATTTGTTATTTCCAGATCTTTTGAATCAATTTTGAAGGAGGCAGTTGCAATTTCTAAAATGGACGATTTTAAAGGATATATTTCTGATGTTGGCGGTCCTTCTGCAAATATGTACGATATGAAGGGAAAGGACATGGGACAATGCAAGAAATGTAAAAGAGACAGCTGTATATATCCCGGAATTTGCGCAAATTTAAACAGGTCACACGACATAATAATTGATCTCTACAACAGAATAGAAAAAATACCCGGAATAAAGAAGGCATTTGTTGGAAGCGGGATCAGGTATGACCTTTTCTTAAACGAAAAAGGATATCTGGATGAATCCGGAAGAAAATATCTGAGAGAAGTAGTTGTAAAACATACATCAGGCAGGTTTAAAATAGCACCTGAACACACCGAAGAGCATGTCCTCAAGGTTATGGGTAAGCCTTCATTTAAGCTTTTTACTTTTTTAAGAAAGGAATTTGAACAGATAGTAAAACAAGAAGGATTGAAATATCAGTTAATTCCATACTTTATTTCAAGTCATCCCGGTTGTACCATGGATGATATGGCCAGACTTTCATCTAATCCCGATCTGAGAAATATACAATTAGAACAAGTTCAGGATTTTACGCCTACACCAATGACTCGTTCGTCGGTCTCATTTTATACTGGAATTGATCCAAAAACCTTAAATAAAATTTTTGTAGAGAGGTTCCCGGAGAACAAGTTGAGGCAAAAATCATTTTTTTTAAATAAAAAGTAAAAAAAGGAATAAAATTTTAAATATTTGCACTATTATTGCAGCCCGAAAACTATACCGAACATTCACTTTTTTTATGGATAAAAAGACAAATACAACTAAGGCCAAGACACCAATTCAGGCAGTTCCAAACCAGTCAAAGAGAAGATTAGTAGTGAGTTACAACAATCTTAGCCCGGAATTGCTGGCCATAATAAAAGAGAGATATCCAAGAGGATATGCCGATTATATGGGAGAAATCTTCAAGGTTGACAAACCGGACGGATCTTTTTTCTATGCAATATCACTCGAAGTAACAGATGCGATATATCTTGTTAAGGTGGATGTTAAAATCGATGACTATGATGAGGCAACCGACGAACTCTTCGGCGGTGGATCAACAGATTCAGATTCAGGCGAGCCGGACGAATTTCCTGAAGATGATTCCAGCAGCACATTTACGGAAGAAGAGGAAGAATCAGACGAATAGCAGTTTTATTCTTAATCAAAATACAAAAGGCTGGATAAGTTCAGCCTTTTTTTGTAATTTCGCTTGTGCAAAAAATCAAATCATTATTATGCAGATTCGCCGGAATTATCAGAAAATTACCGGAGAACAGAATGCTTTTTTTGCTAGCTCTTATTGTGGGAGCCGGCAGCGGTTTAGCAGCAGTCATTCTTAAAAGGGCAATACATTTTGTCGCATGGATACTTAAAGGATGGTTCAATACTCCTGCAGAAAGTTTCCTTTATATTATATACCCTGGAATAGGAATGCTCATTGCGTTGCTTTTTGTACGTTATGTAATCAAAGACAACATTGGTCACGGAGTTACGAAGGTATTGCTTGCTCTGTCAAAAAATGATTCTAAAATTAAGCCACACAATACATGGTCTTCAATTTTTGCAAGTTCTGTCACAATAGGCTTTGGCGGTTCGGTAGGAGCTGAGGCTCCAATCGTTTACACCGGAGCAGCAATAGGTTCAAATGTAGCAAGAGCTTTGGGGCTTTCGTATAAACATATGACAATTCTGCTTGGTTGCGGAGCTGCAGGAGCTGTGGCCGGAATTTTTAAAGCACCTCTGGCAGGAGTTCTTTTCACACTGGAGATACTTCTTTTCAATATCTCAATGACATCGGTATTGCCTTTGCTGGTGTCTGCGGTAACTGCAACTACAGTATCTTACCTTTTACTGGGAGGAAGTGTCGTTTTCGGTAATTCAATAGAGGTTTTTAAATTTGCAAATATTCCTTTTTATATATTGCTTGGTATAATAACCGGCTTTATTTCGCTCTATTTTATCAGAATGACTCTTAGTATGGAAGACAAAATCTCTTCCATTAAAAAGCCCTTTAAAAGGTGGGCTATCTCTGCAATTTCGCTTGGACTTCTCATTTTTCTTTTTCCTCCTCTATTTGGAGAGGGATACGATTCTCTTTCATCTTTATTGAATAATAATACAAGAGATTCAATTGGCCCAAGTATTTTTGATTCATTGTTTGAATATAAATGGTTTGTACCGGCCTTTTTTACTGCAGTAATCATTTTTAAAGTATGGGCAATGTCTTTTACCAATGCCGGAGGAGGTGTCGGCGGGACATTCGGACCTACTCTGTTTATTGGCGGTGTAGCTGGTTTTGTACTTGCCAGGATTATTAACCTGAGCGGAATTTATGTTGTTCCGGAGGCAAATTTTGCATTGGTGGGTATGGCAGGGTTAATGGCAGGAGTTATGCAGGCTCCTCTCACAGCAATATTTCTAATTGCGGAAATGACCGGTGGATATATACTTTTTATGCCACTGATTATAACTGCGGCCATATCTTTTGCAACTATCCGTTCGTTTGAGTCATATTCCATTTATACAAAAAGAATAGCTAAGAAGGGAGACCTTTTGACTCACGACAGCGACCAGGCCGTTCTTACACTTTTAAAAACATCTGATTTGATTGAAAAAGACTTTACACGAATAGCTCCGGATAAGACTCTTGGTGATCTTGTTAATGTTCTGAGAACCTCGAAACGAAATATCTTCCCGGTTGTTGATTCCGGACATAAGTTGTGCGGAATTATTCTTCTGGACGATATAAGGCAAATAATGTTTGATTCTGAAAAATATGATTCTGTTATTGTTTCTCAGATAATGAGGGAGCCGGAAACATATGTCTACGAAAGCGATAAAATGGAAGAAGTTATGAGAAAATTTGAAGTTACTGCAACATGGAATTTACCAGTGCTGGACTCCAAAAACAATTATAAGGGCTTTGTCTCAAAATCAAAAATATTCTCTGCATACAGAGAACAATTACAAAAAGTATCACATGATTAATCTTTACATTGAGCATATAAGCAATCAGCTATCAGTAAAAATATGGCAAGTTGAGCATTGCGTTGCGTTACTGGAAGAGGGAGCAACCATACCATTCATTTCAAGATACAGAAAGGAGAGAACAGGGGCTCTTGACGAAGTGCAGGTCGCAGAGATAAAGCATTATTTTCTGAGATTTCAGGATTTAGAAAAGAGGAAGACTGCAGTTTTGGCTTCAATCGAAGAACAGGGAAAACTTACCAGAGAAATTAAAAAAGAGATTGAAGATTGCGTTGAACCTCAGAAGCTGGAGGATTTATATCTTCCTTTTAAGCCAAAGCGCCGTACAAAGGCATCAATTGCCAAAGAGAAGGGTCTGGAGCCGCTTGCAAGTGCAATTTATGATTTAGTCTCTGCCGATCCTTTTGCCGATGCGGGAAAATTCATTAACAAAGAGGTGCCGTCAAAGGAAGCTGCATTATCAGGCGCAAGAGAGATTATTGCAGAATGGATAAGCGAGGATTCAAAGATCCGTGAAGAACTAAGAACTCAATATTCAAAATTTGCAAAAATTATTTCAAAGCAGCATAAAGATTTAACATCGGCTGATGATAGCAAATACCGAAACTATTTTGATCTGAGCGGAAACATTTCAGGGATGCCCGCACATAGACTGCTCGCTATGCTAAGAGGCGAGAGAGAAGGTGAATTAAGCATCAGACTTGAAATTGATTCGGATTATTCTTTGAATTATATTAGAAGAGGAGTGTTTAAGAAAAGAGGGACTCCGTCTGCTGCCTGCAGGGAACAAATTGAAATGGCAATTGAAGATTCATATAAGAGGCTCCTGCACTCATCAATTGAAAATGAGACGATAAAAGCAGCAAAAGACAAAGCAGATCTTGAATCTGTTAAAGTATTCGGCGAAAATCTTTCTGCTCTTTTACTGGCACCTCCTGTAGGCCAAAAAAGGGTACTGGCATTAGATCCCGGGTTTAGAACCGGTTGCAAGGTAGTTTGCCTGGATTCACAAGGAGAACTTTTGCACAACGATACAATTTACCCTCATCCGCCGGTAAACGAAAAAATTCAGGCTATCAAGAAAATATCGAACCTTGTTGAATCTTATAAGATTGAGGTTATTGCTATTGGAGACGGAACTGCAAGCAGAGAAACGGAAGCATTTATTAAGAAAATACCTATGCCCAAAGGAATTCAGATTTTTTCTGTCAGCGAAGATGGTGCCTCTGTTTATTCGGCATCTCCGGTTGCAAGAGAAGAATTCCCGGACTATGATGTAACCGTAAGAGGTGCAATTTCAATTGGCAGAAGAGTTATGGACCCTTTAGCCGAACTCGTGAAAATTGACCCTAAATCTATCGGAGTTGGACAATACCAACACGATATAGACCAAAATCTTCTTAAGGAGATGCTGGACAATACTGTGACAAGCTGTGTAAACAGAGTAGGGGTCAATCTTAACACAGCAAGTAAACACTTGCTAAGCTATGTTTCCGGTATAGGCCCCTCCATTGCCCAGAATATTGTAAACTTCCGGACAGAAAATGGCCCTTTTAAATCCAGACTTGAGCTGTTAAAGGTAAAAAGACTTGGAGATAAGGTTTTTGAACAATGTGCAGGTTTTCTGAGAATCCCGGATTCAAGTAACCCTCTTGACAATACAGCAGTTCACCCGGAGAGGTATGACCTTGTAAAAACAATTGCAAAAGACATAAGCCTTTCTCCCGAAGAACTTATTAAGAATGAGAGTGCAAGAGAAAAAATAGACATTAAGAAATATGTAACTCAGGATGTCGGAATTCCAACTCTTACTGATATTATGGAAGAACTGTCAAAGCCCGGGAGGGACCCTCGTAAAGTTGCACAGGTAATGGAATTTGCTCCGGACATTCATAGTATAGACGATTTGAAAACAGGAATGATTTTGCCCGGTATCGTAACTAATATAACGAATTTTGGAGCATTTGTGGATATTGGAATAAAACAGGACGGACTTGTCCATATCTCTCAGATGTCGGATAAATTTATTTCTTCTCCTTCGGAAGTTGTTAAGCTTCAGCAACCGGTTCAGGTTAAAGTTATAGATATAGATCTTAAAAGAGGACGGATTCAGCTTAGTCTTAAAACAGAATAAGGATATACATATTCCTGATTTATAAAAGAAGTCCTGCTATTGTAGTTTGGGCTTCTTTTCTCTTTGTGCAATAATGACTCCCAGAATTACAATCAGTATTCCGGCTATTTTCCTTATATTAAGATCTTCCTGACCAATTACATAAGCGCCAAATGCAGAAACAACAGGAACAAGAGATGTGAAGATGTTTGTTCTTGCAATACCAAGGACTTTTATTGAATTAATAAATAGAATAAAAGCTGCACATGAGCATAAAGCTGCAAGAAAGAGAAGCGGCTTTATAATATCAGGGGTAAAGGAAGAAAAAGAGATTGATGAAGAATCGTTGTAAAGGAAGAGCGGTAAAAAATAGAGAGCTCCGAGAAAATGCTGATAAGTTACAATCGTATAACTGTTATATCTGGTTGCCAGTTTCTTTACTACAACAGAATAACCGACTGCAGCAAAAACAGCAACAAAGAGGAGGAAAATCCCGAAGTAGTGACTCACCTTTACTGACCCGCTTTCAAACACTACCAGCAGTATACCCGGAAGTGTTATTAATACTCCAAAAATATTTATTGCCGTGATTTTTTCTTTATAAAAAATCATTCCGGGAATCAGGGCAAAAATTGGAATAGTAGCAATGATTATAGAACCAAGTGTGGGAGAATTAACAATCTGAAGGCCTAATGTCTCTCCGATAAAATATATAAAAGGCTCCATGGTTACTAAAAGGAGAAACCAGCCCCAGTCTTTTCTGGAAACTTTTTCCAGTTTTCCGGATATAGCAGAGACTGTAACTAAAATTATTGCAGCAAAAACCATTCTGAAAAAAACCAGAGCATACGGAGGAAATCCTTGCTGTAAAAGCGAATTGGTCCATATGAATGAGAAGCCCCAGAATACTACGGCTATAATGATTGAGATGTAAACAAGAATAGGAGTTCCTTTATTTTTCATGGTTGAATTTTAGTCTCTTCCCACCTTTTTCGCCGGTTAGCATTCCATCTTTAACCACCTGAATGCCATTGACAAAAGTGTGAATAACTGATGAACTGAATGAACTCTCTCCAAATGGAGACCAACCACACTTATATGCAGGGAACTTTGTTGTTTTATTATCGGTTTTCTCTGGATTGAACAACATAATATCGGCATAATAGCCAACCCTTATGTAGCCTCTGTTTTGAATTTTGAAACGGTCGGCAGGGGAGTGGCACATTCTGTCGGCAATGTCACCCGGCGTAAAATATCCTGCTTTATGCAATTCCCACATTATCTGAAAACTGTGCTGTATAAGAGGTAATCCGGAAGGTGCATTTTTGTAATTTGCAGATTTATCGAAAATTGTGTGAGGAGCATGATCTGTCGCCACAACTTTGATTATACCGTCCTTTACCGCTTTAATAATAGCAATCCTGTCTTCCGGATCTTTTATTGCCGGGTTGCATTTCATTTTACTTCCCATTTTTCCGTAAAAGCTGCTGTCAAGAAGCATATAATGAACGCAAACCTCTCCCGTAATATTAGGATTTTTCTTTTGTGCTTCTTTAATCATTTCAATCTCTTCCTTGGTGCTTATGTGGAGAATATGAAGAGAAGAATTATTTCTTAAAGCAAGGTCAATTGCTTTTTGTGACGATTTAATGCATGCTTCCCTGCTACGAATGTTTTTATGTTCTTCAAACGGGATATCGTCTCCGTATTTTTCAGTTGCAACAGCAAGGTTATTACTGATTATCGAGTTGTCCTCACAATGAGATGCAATTAATAAAGGCGATTTAGAAAAAATATTTTCAAGAGAAACAGGGCTGTCTACAAGCAAGTTCCCGGTAGAAGAACCCATGAAAATCTTTAACCCGCAAATAGTTTCAGGGTCAGCTTTAAGTATTTCAGCAAGATTATCGTTGCTTCCGCCCAGATAGAAAGAGTAATTTGCGTAAGATGTTCTTTTGGCAATTTCGTACTTCTTTTCTAAAATTTCCAATGTTACAGCAGGAGGATTTGTATTAGGCATATCCATGAAAGAAGTTACTCCGCCAAGAACAGAAGCTGCACTTTCACTTTCAATCGTTCCTTTATCATTATTTCCCGGCTCGCGGAAGTGAACCTGATCGTCAATGATCCCCGGCATTAGAAATAGACCTTCCGCATCAATAATTATTTCCTTATCGGGAAGAATGTCACCATTTTCATAAATGCCTGATATAATATCTCCATCAATAGTGATGCTTCCTGCAAATGAATATCCTTCGTTAATTATCGTGCAGTTTTTAATAAGTATAGACATCTGAGGGAGTTGAATTAATTGTTAGGTCTTGGACGGATTCTCCGGAATTTCATTTTTAAAACGCCCCAGAATGCTTCGCCGAATATTCCACTACTCATTTTGGAAGTTCCCTGCTTTCTGTCGACAAATATGATTGGAACTTCGGCAGTTTTAAATCCAAGCTTTATAGTATTGTATTTCATTTCAATTTGGAAACCATATCCTTTCATCCTGATTTTTGAAAAGTCGATTTTTTCCAGAACCTCTCTTTTGTAGCATTTAAAACCAGCTGTTGTGTCAAAAATATTAATTCCAAGAATGTTCCTTACATAAGCAGATGCATAGTAAGACATAATAACCCTGCCAATTGGCCAGTTTATAACGCTAATTCCATTACAATATCTTGATCCTATCGCAAGATCTGCTCCATTAAGACAGGCGTGATATAATTTGGGAAGGTCATTCGGATCATGAGAAAAGTCGGCATCCATCTCAAATATGTATTTGTATTTGTGAGTGAGCGTCCAATTGAATCCGGATATATATGCTGTTCCAAGGCCCTGTTTTCCAACCCGTTCTAAAATAAAAAGAGAGTGAGAGAATTCACTTTGCTGGAGAGTCTTTACTATTTGAGCTGTTCCGTCGGGGGACCCATCATCGACAATAAGGATGTGGTAATTTTCCTTTAAAGCCCGGATTGCCCGTATTATGTTTTCAATGTTCTCCTTTTCGTTGTAGGTTGGAATGATTACTATCTTGTCAGAATCCATATTCAGATTTTAGTCAAATTTGCCTCAAAGATATTAATTTATTTTCTATTGTTCAGCCTGACAGATATACTTTTGATCCATATGTAAATCAATATTGGTGCTACTATAACCACCAGATGATTGTAGTCGTATGCACCAGAGAAATCTAAATATAAAAGGGAAAAAATTGCCCTGGTCATCCCACAGCCATAACATTCAAACCCAAACACGTTTTTAAAGATACAAACAGATGTCCCGTTAAAAACAGCATCGTGAGGTATCAGATAAAGCAGCAGGGGGGCAATCAGAATCAATAACCAGTTATACTTCTTATAACCTTGTTCTATTTGCAACAAATTTACCATATCCATCTCTGTAGCTGCCTACAACAATCATTATGAGGTCAATAAGCGTCCAGATGCCGCAGCAGCCCAGGGTCAGAAGTTGTACAATTCCTATACCAATACTTTTGGTATAGAACCTATGAATCCCAAAACAACCTAAGAAAACGCACAAAAGAAGTGTTGTCAGCCAATCAAATTCTGAATCACTGGATGTATCTTTGAGTGCGATGCCACATTTAACGCAATATGAGGCGTTTTCAGGAGTTGAAACACGGCAGTTAGGGCAAATTCTGTTCCCGGACATAGGTGGCACGCCACAAGCGACACATATAACCGCTTTGTCTGAAACCTCGTTTCCACAATTTCTACAATACATATTAACAGTTTTTATTTAGGTTATACAAATTTAATATTTGTGATGGTTTTGTTGATAAATTTCAAAAATATTTTTGTTAAAAAGATTATACTGCCTATATTTGCACCCCGCAAAAGAGAAGTACTTTGAAATTCCTATTCTAAACTGCAGCATTAAAATTGACAGTTGAAAAAAAAGAAAATTTAATTTTGGAATTTCTAAATTTAGTACATATCTTTGCACTCGCCAAACGGAATAGATGGTCTCAGGACCATTTTTTTGACAGGGGAAGTTCATTGAAATTTTGGAAGACAAGTACGAAAAATACGTAGTACAATTTAGAGTAGAGCGTTAATTTCTTTTTTAGGGAAATTGATCACAATAAAGAGTAACAGGACGAGCAAACATTATAAAAATTTTTACAATGAAGAGTTTGATCCTGGCTCAGGATGAACGCTAGCGGCAGGCTTAACACATGCAAGTCGAGGGGCAGCACGGGTAGCAA
>JAJFVD010000014.1 GCA_021371955.1 Bacteroidales bacterium | reverse complement strand
TGTATGAATTGAAAGTTTCCTGCATCTGTCCAGAAGTTCGATGAGTGCCTCCTTGTTGTAGAGCGGTTCCCCTCCGCAAAATGTCACTCCGCCTCTTGACTGGTCGAAAATGATGATTTCCTTCTCAATTATTTTCATAATTTCATTGGTCGTCATCTCCTTTCCCGACATCTCAAGAGCTTTTGTAGGGCATGCTTCTGCGCACTTTCCACAACCGGTGCAAAGAGACATATCTGTGGAAATCTCGTCCGACATCATTGCAAGTGCAGTTTGCGGACAGGTATTTACACAGGTTAGGCAATTGAGGCACTTCTGCTTATTGTACAGTTTATTCTGCCCTTTGTCAATCCCCTCCGGGTTATGACACCATATGCAGGACAGGGGGCAACCCTTGAAGAAAACAGTGAGCCTTATCCCCGGCCCGTCGTTTATCGAGTATCGTTTTATGTCAAATATGTAGCTCATAAGTTTCCGAATAATATTGTTGATGACTAAAACTCACAGGTTAAGATAGCAATTTTAATCTTAAGGTCTAAAACGAGTCGTTTTCTGTCCGGGAGATAATCTCCTCCTGAAGGTCGGTGTTCATGTCGTTGAAATAGTCGCTGTACCCGGCCATGCGCACGAGCAGGTCGCGGTACTCTTCGGGTTTTTGCTGGGCATCGCGAAGCGTGACTGTATCCACTATGTTAAACTGAATATGGTGGCCGCTAAGGGAGAAATAAGTGCGGATGAGTGAGGCAAGTTTAGCTACGTCCTGTTCGGTTTTTACAAGATTAGGAAGGAATCGGAGGTTTAAAAGTGTGCCTCCGGATTTTATCTGGTCGAGCCGGCCAAGGGACTGGATTACCGAGGTAGGGCCGTGAGTATCGGAACCCTGTGATGGTGAGGTGCCATCGGAAATGGCTCTTCCCGCCGGCCTTCCGTTTGGAGTTGCTCCCATAACTTTTCCGAAATAGACGTGGCAGGTTGTGGAGAGCATATTAAGGTGAAAACACTCCCCTTTTGTGTTTGGCTTGCCCTCGATTGCATTGAAAAGGTCGTTGTAAACCCTCACAGCTATTGAATCGGCGTAATTGTCGTTATTCCCGAAGAATGGAGTTTTGTTTATGATTGTCTGTCTTAATATCTCTTCCCCTTCGAAGTTCCGGGCAACGGCATTCAGCAGCTTCTCCATTGAAAAAGTCCCGTTTTCGAAAACGTGCCATTTGATTGCCGAGAGGGAATCGGTTACAGTTCCAAGCCCTGTACACTGGATGTAATTTGTGTTGTAACGCGGGCCGCCGTTGTAGTAGTCTTTCCCTTTTCTGATGCAGTCTTCGATTACCACCGACAAGAATGTGGCGGGAGCATATTTTGCGAACATCCTGTCGATATAGTTGCTTACCCTCACTTTGAGGTCAGTTATGTAATTCAGCTGTTTTATGAATGCATCGTACAGCTCCTCGAAGTTTTTAAATCCGAGCGGGTCACCGGTTTTTATCCCTACAACTTTTCCGCTTACCGGATCGGTTCCGTTGTTAAGGGTAATCTCAAGAATTTTTGGGACATTCAGGTATCCGGTGAGCAGATATGCCTCCTTGCCAAATGCTCCCACCTCAATGCAGCCACTGCATCCGCCTTCGCGTGCGTCGGTGAGGGATTTGCCCTGCCGCGTGAGTTCCTGAATATAGGCATCTGCGTTGAAAACCGACGGATAGCCGTACCCTTTGCGGATAACATTGCACCCTGCCTTCAGGAATCTTTCCGGTGTCCTGCTGCTGATGTGTATTGATGCTCCCGGCTGAAGTATATGCAGCTCTTCAAGAACTTCGAGGATTATGTACGATACTTCGCTCACCCCGTCGCTGCCGTCTGCCTTTACTCCGCCAATGTTGATGTTTGTAAAGTCGTTGTATGTTCCGCTCTCCTTTGCCGTGATTCCAACTTTTGGCGGTGCCGGGTGGTTATTGACCTTTATCCAGAAACAGGCGATGAGCTCTTTTGCCTCCTCGCGGGTGAGGCTGCCTGCGGCAATTTCTTTTTCGTAGAAAGGGGCAAGATGCTGGTCAAGGTGTCCCGGGTTCATAGCATCCCATCCGTTGAGTTCGGTAATTGTACCCAAATGTACAAACCAGTACATCTGAATCGCTTCCCAAAAAGTATGAGGCGCAAACGCCGGTACCCTGCGGCACACCTCTGCAATTTTACGAAGTTCAGCAGCACGGGTTTTTAGTGAAGGTGCAATTTTTTGATGGTCATCTTCGTTAATGTTTTCGCAGCAATCCTCTGTTGTGTGTTTTTTACATTCACAATTTTTACTGTGACTCTCAGAGTTACTATTCATCCAATGCCCTGCCGGAGATTTTTCTTTCCATTCACTCTCCATCTGAGCTTCCAAATCATCTGCCATTTTTTCGGCGAGTTGTGCATGTCTTTCTGCAAACAGAATAACCGCGTCGCAGGAGATATCCATTGCGCGAAGCTGCTCCTGTTTGTCGGTGGCCTCCGGGTCATTCAGAAAATCCAGCTTCCTGAGTTCGGCAGCAATCTGCTTCTTGAAGTCGAGCATCCCCATCTTGTAAATCTTACCGTCAAGAGCTGTGTGGCCGGGGGCGCGCTGCTCCATAAACTCGGTAAACAAACCTGCTTCGTATGCAGCGCGCCACTCATCCGGCACATGGCCAAAGATTCTCTCCCGCTGCGTTTTGCCCTCCCAGTATGGAATCACCTCTTTTTCGTAGGTTTCTATGTCCTCCCTGCAGATTGTATACCTCTGAAGCTCTCTCGTATTGAGTACATTCAGGTCTTCCGCCGAGTGACAGGTGAGTTCCGGAAAAGTAGGAACCGCCTTAGGTTTCGGTCCTCTTTCACCAACAATCAATTCATCCTCCCCGATATATATTGTTTTCCTTTTGCAAATCTCCATGAAGTTGAGTGCCCGCAGTACCGGAATGGGATATTTGCCGTAATTCTCCTTGTAAAATTCCGTTTCAATGAGCGCCCGCTCGATAGACAATGTGGGCTCCGCTTCAACAGAGAGTTTTCGTAACTTATTTATTCTATTGTTCATGATGATGTTTCTTGTGATTAGACTTTGAGTGAGCGACAGGAGGCGACCCCAGGGGTGTTTTGGTACTGCGCAGATATACAAATAGTTGAATAAAATGGGTAAAACGTTATTACGCAGATTATCAGCCGTGTACCAAATGACCCCAGGGGTCGAGATTGGTTTGGACTCAGCTTATCAGACAAGAAAAAAGACCCCTTCCGGGTTTGTGATATAAATTCAGTATGAATTTGTAAGAGGTCATTATTGATAAATTTGAAGCGAATGTACGAAAAAAATATTTTCCCCAGGGGAAATTTGGTAAAATGCACATAATCAGCAATATGGCCGAATATTTAAATATTGCTAACACCCACGTTATCTGTAATATAACAAATTTCCCCTGGGGAAAATAAGCGAAAACTCTTTTTTCTTACCTTGTTACAAAATTTTAAAGCCAAATGAACACGCCAAAAATAGAGCACCATCCCTTACTGCCCTTCCTGCCGCCTTCGGCCAGGGTGTTAATGCTGGGAAGTTTTCCGCCTAAGCAGAACAGGTGGTCCATGAATTTTTTCTACCCCAATATGCAAAACGATATGTGGAGAATTTTCGGGCTGATTTTTTTCAAAGATAGCGACCATTTTATCAGGGAATGGATAGCTGGTGATAAGCAGACAAAGGGTTTTGATGCTGATAAAATTAAAGCTTTCTGTGAAGGAAGGGGAATTGCGCTGAGTGATACGGCTAGTGCAGTCGTAAGGCATAAGGACAATGCTTCGGACAAATATCTGGAAGTTGCCGAAAAGGTGAATCTGGAGAAATTATTGAAACAGATACCGGAATGCGTTGCAATAGTAACAACCGGTCAGAAAGCAACAGAAACAATACTCGAAATCCTCTCTTCTCCGGAAAATAAGATTGATATTACGGAACCCAAAATAGGGTCATATACAGAGTTCAGCTACCTAAACAGGCAGATGCGACTCTACCGTATGCCTTCAACATCGCGTGCATACCCAAAACCATTGAGGGAAAAGGCGGATGTATACAGAAAAATGTTTGAGGAACTCGCCCGCCCCTAAAGAACTCGCCTCCGGCGAAGAGTTTTCCCCAGGGGAAATTTGTTAAAACGCACATAGTCAGCAATATGGTCGAATGTGAAAATATCGTTAACACCCACATTATCTGTAATATAACAAATTTCCCCTGGGGAAAACAGTGCCCCGACGTGCCCCGACGCCGCCCGAACGGTGCGAACGGTGCGAACGGTGCGGACGGTCGGGCGGTTGTCCACCGCCCCCGTCGACTTTGCTCCCATGGCACAAAAAGCAAAACCCCCATTTCTGAGGGTTTTTGTTTTGGGTAATATTACCAGTGAGTGATTTAACTCAAAGCTATGTTAAGATTTCCAGCCTTCGCAGCTGCACATCAGATTTCTGTCGCCAAAGCCGTTGTCTACGCGGGCTACGTGCGGCCAGAACTTGTTGTCGCGAATCCACTCGAGCGGATAGGCGGCCAGTTCGCGGCCGTATGGGTGGCTCCAGTTGTCGCCAACAACTTCCGCTGCTGTGTGAGGTGCATTTTTCAATGGGTTGTCCAGTTTGTCCATTTTGCCGTCTCTCACTGCTTCGCATTCGCCCTTGATTGCAATCATTGCCTCAATGAAGCGGTCGAGTTCTGCCTTAGGCTCGCTCTCGGTAGGTTCAATCATGAGTGTATCGTGAACAGGGAAAGACAATGTAGGTGCGTGGAATCCAAAGTCCATCAGACGTTTTGAAATGTCACCGGCATCAATGCCGTATTCTTTTGCGTAGTGCCTGATGTCAATAATGCATTCGTGTGCAACGCGGCCGTTTGATCCACCACCTATTGGTCTTCCGGTATACAGAGTCGCAAATCCGGCTTCTGCCAGTTTTGCCGACATATAGTTTGCGCTAAGTATCGCTACTTCAGTTGCCTTCTTAAGACCGTCTGCACCCAGCAGTTTAATATAAGCGTGAGTTACAGGCAGTGCCGATGGATAGCCGTATGGAGCAGAACTAACTGCAGATACGCCCTTTTTCTCGCAGTTGCACAGATATGGGTGGCAAGGGAGGTATGGAGCAAGATCTTTTGTAACACAAATAGGACCTATGCCCGGGCCGCCGCCGCCGTGAGGAATTGCAAATGTCTTGTGCAAATTCAGGTGACAAACGTCTGCCCCAATGAAGCCCGGATTTGTGAGCCCAACCTGAGCGTTCATATTTGCTCCGTCCATATAGACAAGACCTCCGTTTTCGTGAATGATTTTAACCATTTCGCGAATCTTAATCTCGAATACCCCGTGAGTGGAAGGATATGTAATCATTGTGCAGGAGAGGCGATCTTTATATTGCTCTGCCTTCTGGCGGAATTCGTCTACATTGATGTTTCCGTTTTCGTCGCAGGAAACAAGTACAATTTCCATTCCGGCCATAGCTGCCGAAGCAGGGTTTGTTCCGTGTGCAGATGTTGGGATTATAACAATGTTTCGCTGAGGATTTCCTTTGTCTATGTGGTATGCGCGGATAGTCATCAGCCCGGCATATTCACCTGCTGCTCCTGAGTTTGGCTGAAGAGAACAAGCATCAAAGCCGGTGATAACAGAAAGGTCGTGTTCAACCTCGTGAATCATTTGCATATAGCCCTCTACCTGATTAAGCGGAACAAATGGGTGTACATTTGTAAACTCGCTCCAGCTCAGCGGCATCATTTCAACGGCAGCATTAAGCTTCATTGTACATGAGCCAAGCGGAATCATGGAGTGGGTGAGTGATATGTCTCTTCTCTCAAGTTTCTTGATGTATCTCATCATTTCGGTTTCCGAATGGTATTTGTTGAAAACCTCTGCTGTGAGATAAGGAGTCTGGCGTGCCATGAAGATTTCTCCTTTTGGAGCTCCCGGGCATTCAATGTTTTTCAGGCCAAAAATCTCAAGAATTTTTGAAGCCTCTTCGCAGTTTGAAACCTCGTCAAAACTTATTCTTACCGATTTGCTGCAAGGATAGAAGAAATTGAATCCTTTTTCCTCTGCTTTTTTCTTTATATCGTCGGCATTAACGCCATTAATTTCAATTGTGTCAAAGAATTTGTCGGTTGTAAGCTTAAAGCCTGCTTTCTTTAGTTCTCCGGCTACTGCGCCTGCATAAACAAAAGCATTTCTTGCAATTGACTTAATTCCTTCCGGTCCGTGATATACTGCATACATACCGGTCATAGAAGCCATAAGAGCTGTTGCAGTACAGATATTTGAAGTTGCCTTTTCGCGTTTGATGTGCTGCTCCCTTGTCTGAAGAGCCATGCGGAGTGCCGGTTTTCCCAGCCTGTCCACAGAAACGCCGATGAGCCTTCCCGGCATATTGCGCTTGTACTCGTCGCGAGTTGCCATGAATCCTGCAGTAGGCCCGCCGAATCCCATAGGGAGTCCGAACCTCTGGGCGCTTCCGACTGCAATGTCAGCTCCCCAGGCAGCAGGCTCTTTTAGAAGTGCCAGTGCAAGAAGATCGGTAACCGCAGTTACAAGAATTCCCTTTGAGTGTGCCTTTTCGCAGAAAGCAGAGTAGTCGCGTATTTCACCGTTTGCTGCAGGGTATTGCAAAACTGCTCCAAAATATTTTTCGTCAAATTCGAATCCTTCAAATTCCGCAACAACAACCTCGATGCCCAAAACCTCCGAACGGGTCTGGATCACAGCCAAAACCTGTGCGAAAATACTTGAATCTACAAACACCTTGTTTTTGCCTGCTTTAACAGCATCACGGGAGCGAAGTTCATACATCATTCTCACCGCTTCACCGGCTGCAGTGGAATCGTCCAGCATAGATGAGTTTGCCATTTTGAATCCGGTAAGATCGGACACCATTGTCTGGAAATTGAGCAAAGCCTCAAGACGACCCTGCGAAATTTCTGCCTGATACGGGGTATAAGAAGTGTACCAGCTTGGGTTTTCAAAAATATTGCGAACAATCACAGGAAGAGTAGCTGTGCCGTAAAAACCCTGGCCTATAAGTGACCGGAAATTACTGTTTTTAGAGGCGATTCCCTTTAGTTTTGCCAAATATTCGTATTCGCTCATAGCTTTTTCCAGAGCGAGTGGCTTATCCAAAAGGATATCGGATGGAACAGTTTGTTTTACAAGTTCTTCCAAACTTTTTACCCCTAAAACATTGAGCATTTCTGAGACCTCGTGCTCACGGGGACCATTGTGGCGATCGACGAATGAAAGTGACATATAGTACTATTGATTAGATTATTAATATCAGATTATCCTACAAATGTAGTGAATAATTATCAAAATTTGTGAATTAAAATATTTTCATATTTTTGTGAGTACTAAAATAAAATTCTATGAGTTTATTAAGCAGAAAAATCTCTGAACTGCAGGAGAGAACAGCCAAAGCTGTACAGGGAGGCGGTGCTTCGGCAATTGCCAAACAGATAGCAATGGGAAAGCTACCTGCACGCGAGAGAATCAATCAACTTCTGGACCCGGGATCATTTTACGAGTATGACCTCTTTATCGAGCACGAAGCAAGAGGTTTTGGAATGGAGGGTAAAGATCTTGCAGGAGACGGAGTTGTTATTGGAACCGGAACTATAAACGGGAAGCCTGTCGCAATCTATGCGCAGGACTTTACTGTTGCCGGAGGTTCGCTGGGTATGATGCATGCCAGAAAAATCACCAAAATAATGGACTATGCACTAAGAATGAGGATTCCTTTAATCGGGATTAACGACTCAGGCGGAGCGCGTATTCAGGAGGGTGTTAATTCACTCGCAGGTTATGGCGAAATATTCTTCAGAAACACTATGGCAAGCGGCGTTATTCCGCAACTTTCGGTTATCCTTGGCCCTTGTGCTGGCGGAGCAGTTTATTCTCCGGCACTCACCGACTACGTATTTGTAGTTGACAAGATTTCCAAAATGTTCATTACAGGCCCCGAGGTAATAAAATCGGTACTTGGCGAGGAGATAGATATGGAGGCTCTGGGCGGAGCAAGAGTTCACAGCGAAATAACAGGGAATGCACACTTCTTTGCAAACAGCGAGGCAGAGTGTTTCCAGCAAATTAAAACCCTGCTCGATTACATCCCGGCACATAACGAGGCAAGATGTGAAAAAGGCAAAGTTGCCGAGCCGGACAAAAAACTTAAAATTGACAAAATTGTTCCTGTTGACCCAACAAAGCCATACGACGTAAGAGATGTGATACGTGCAGTGACAGACTCTTCCGAATTCTTTGAGGTTCAGGAGATGTGGGCCGCAAACATTGTAATAGGATACGGCCGCATAAACGGAAGAACTGTAGGTTTTGTTGCCAACCAGCCGCTTGTACTTGCAGGTGTGCTCGACTGCGACTCATCGGACAAAGCTGCTAGATTCATACGCTATTGCGATGCCTTTGAAATTCCTATTGTAACACTTGAGGATATGCCGGGATACCTTCCGGGCGTAGATCAGGAGCATGCAGGAGTTATCCGCCACGGAGCTAAACTGCTTTATGCATACAGCGAAGCAACTGTTCCAAAAGTAACCGTAATCCTCAGAAAAGCATATGGCGGAGGATACATTGCCATGAACTCCCGTCACCTTAGAGCCGATTTTGTATTTGCATGGCCAACTGCCGAAATAGCAGTAATGGGGCCGGAAGGTGCAGCCAATATTATTTTCCGCAAAGAGATAATGGAGGCCGAAGATCCTGAGGCAATGCGCAAACAAAAAGTTGAGGAGTACAAACAAAAGTTTGCCAATCCATATGTTGCAGCAGCTAAAGGTTATATTGACTCTGTAATTGAGCCTGTAGATACCAGGAAATTCCTTATTCATTCACTTGAAGTCTCTCTTAACAAAGAGGTTAAAAGGCCTAAGAAAAAGCACGGAATTCCACCATTTTAACATATAAATAAACTATTATGAAAATGGAAGAAAAAAGGGCTTTAGTCGAAAAACGGCTGAAGGTTGAGGAGCGTGAACAGAAGAGAGAGAAAAAACTCAAAGAGAGAATAATGAAACACGAAGAGAAAGCTAAGAGGCTTGAAGAGAAAAAAGCCAAAAGCCTTAAGGGTAAACACATTTCTCACACAGACATATCGGGTAATGAAAAGAATTTTGAGATTCTTCAGATTTCCCCGGATGCCCGCAAATACAAGACCACCTATACAACAAAGTACAGGAACCGGAAAGTTTGGAAAAAACCGGACCTTCAGGAAATCAAATCGGTTATCCCCGGAGTTGTTACTTCCTTTACTGTAAAGGAGGGCGACCATGTTCAAAAAGGAGAAGAGCTCATGATATACGAGGCAATGAAAATGCAAAACATTATTCTTGCCCCTTTTGACGGAACAGTTGAAAAAATTCTTGTAAAGGAAAGAGAAAAACTAGCTAAAGGAGTGATAATGATTTATCTTACATCGGATGCCAAATTCGAAACAGATGAAGACACTACCTCCATCTCTCCAGATCTAAGCGAATAAAAATAAACAGAAATATCGTAAAAGCCCATAATGAGGATCCCCCGTAACTTACAAAAGGAAGGGGGATTCCTATTACAGGCATAATCCCAATTGTCATTCCGAGGTTAATAAAGAAGTGGAAGAATATCACCGATGCAAGGCAGTAGCCGTAAAGCCTCGTGAAGTTGTCCTTCTGTTTTTCCGCAAGATTAATAATGCGCACCATCATAAACAGGTATAGCGCAACTACAACAAAAGAGCCAACAAAACCCCACTCTTCACCCACTGTGCAAAAGATAAAGTCTGTACTCTGCTCGGGTACAAAATTAAACTTAGTCTGCGTGCCATTGAGGAATCCTTTTCCCCAGAAACCGCCCGAGCCGATAGCAATTTTCGATTGATGAACATTATATCCTGCTCCCTGCAAATCTTCCTGTATGCCGAGCAGATTTTCAATCCTTGCCCTTTGGTGGTCCTGCAACACCCTTTCGAAGAAAAACTGAACAGAAAATATCAGTACGGTTGATACTAAAAAACAAGTGATTATATACCACAAGTATCCAATCCTCTCCTTTAAGGCAATGTATATCTGAGATATGAGAACAGGCCCTATAAATAATGCAAGCCACTCTACATCTGTGAGAGACGACGCAAAGGATAAAAACTTAAGTTCTCCCAGTCGGGGACAAAAGATGAGAACAGGGATAAATACTACAAGAAATATCAGGTGCGGGAATATTTTTTTTGATATAAAAGTTTTTGCTATTACCATTAGTCCAAAAAGAAGAATGATTGCTACAAAAGGAGAGAATGAGAGGGTAACAAGAAAAAGAAGTATACCCAAAAATCCGAATGTAAGATACCATCCGTTCAACCCTTCGCGATACAGCATAAGGACAAAACTCACATAAACCAGAGCCGAGCCGGTCTCCTTTTCGAGGACAATAAGTAGCATGGGGATTAGAATGATAAGTGCAATACGCAGCATCCCCGAAAACGATTTCATTTTAAAATTGTAGCTGCTCATGAGCGATGCCAGCGCAAGACTTGTCCCTATTTTGGAAAGCTCTGCAGGCTGAAACCTCACAGGCCCTATCATAAACCAGGATTTGGAGCCGTTTACCTCAACACCAATAAAGACAACCGCGAGCAGCAGCAATATTCCGCCAAGGTATATTGCCCATGCAAGCACGTCGTAGAGTTTAGGATTAATTACAAATAATATGAGCGAGGCCAGAACAAGTGAACTCACAATCCATATAAACTGCATCCCGTACCTTTGCGAAATGTCAAATATTTGAGCATGTTCCTCGTCATAAACCGAAGAGAAGACACTTATCCAGCCAATCATCACCAGTGCCAGATAGGTGATTATCAGCGGCCAGTCCAGCTTCTTGTATAAGAGGTTTCCTGTATTCATGCTATAGTACTTTCTGGATAAGGTTTGCAGACATAATATATGCCTCAAGCTCGGCACGTTCAACCTTGCCTGTGAGATAACGCTCTACAAGCAAAGAGGCAATAGGTGCTGCCCAGGTGGCTCCGAAACCGGCATTTTCAATATATGCAACAACGGCAATTTTTGGGTTATCCTTTGGTGCAAAGCAGATAAATACCGAGTGGTCCTTCCCGTGAGGGTTTTGTTCAGTACCTGTCTTTCCGCAAATTTCAAGACCGGGAACCGCTGCAATACGCCCGGTTGCTCCTGAACCAGGAGGCGCATTTACTGCCAGATACATCCCGTGAATTATCTTTTTGAAATTCTCGGGGTCCACTTTAGTATAGTGCTTTTGGGAATAATCTGCCGTTATTGTCGTGTCCTCTGCGCTTTTAACCATGTGAGGAGTATAGTAGTATCCTCTGTTTGCAATTGTTGCCGCTAGGTTTGCAAGGTGGAGAGGTGTTGTGCCTATCTCGCCCTGACCAATTGAAAGAGATATTATTGAAAGAGATTTCCACCGGTTCTTGCCGTGAATCTTGTCATACAATTTTGTAGATGGAAGAACCCCTGCCTGTTCAGACGGAAGGTCGCTTCCAAGCTTTGTCCCAAAACCAAAACTTTCCACATACTCCTTCCACTTCGAAAATGCAGCGGTAACACTGGGGTATGCGGGATTGTCCATTGTCCGGCGGAAAGCATTGGCATAATATGCATTGCAGGACATCATTATGGACGATGTAAGATTTGTAGGCGACGGATGCGAGTGACAGGCAACACCTCTGCCTATCTTATACCCGCCAAAGCAAGGGTAGGTGAGAGTTGTGTCAATCACCCCCTCCTGAAGTGCTATGAGGCCATTTACCAGCTTAAACACAGAGCCCGGAGGATATGGAGCCATTACAGCCCTGTTGAACATTGGTTTCAGAGGATCGGTAACAATCTCTGCATAAAACTTATTGATTGATGCTAGTTTTGAGACATCTATTCCGGGGCTGGAAACGAGGGTGAGTATTTCTCCGGTAGAGGGCTCTATTGCAACAACGCTTCCAACCTTATTAACCATGAGACTCTCCACATACTGCTGAAGCTCTGCATCAATGGAAGAGGTAATATTTTTGCCCGGAATAGCCTCCTTGTCGTACTTTCCCTCGGCAAAACTGGATTTAATCTTGTTATGCACGTCCCTCAGGAAAATATTATAACCCTTTTCTCCCCTGAGGATTCCCTCATAGGATTGTTCCATGCCTGTCCGGCCAACATAGTCGCCTCTTTTGTACTCCGGGTTTTTGCGGATAAAGGAAGTATCCACCTCGGTTATATATCCAAGCAGATTTCCGCAGGCATTGTACGGATAGCTGCGGATGGTCCTGGAAACTGCGCTGAACCCGGGGAACTTATATGATTTCTCAAGAAATATAGCATATTGTGCAGGTGAAACCTGTTTAACAAAAGGGAGTGACTGAAAACCTATTCTTCTCCTGTTTTTACGATATTCCTTTAGAGTCTGCCTCACATCAGCGATATCCAAATTGAATATCCTGCAAAGGTCCAGCGTATCCGGATCTTTTACCTCGTATGGAGTAATCATTATATCGTATGCAGTCTCGTTCCCGACCAGAATCTTTCCGTTTCGGTCGTAAATAATACCTCTGGCAGGATATCGGATATCGTAACGGAAAGCATTGTTGCTCGCTGTTATTTTATACTCTTCGTCTATAATCTGGAGGTTAAAAAGCTGAAGCACTATCACAACCGCCGCTGCAATAATTCCAATTATGAGAATATTCTTTTTCTTTAACTCTACTCCCATATTAGTGGTTCGTTATCTCCAGTTTTTGTAAAAAATGCCAAATTCCAGCAAAAGAAGCAAAAGCATATTTACTGTAAAACTAACGGCAAGTCTTGGAAGATTGCCTATAAAATAGGTTATGGAAAGACTTTCGATAAAAATAAATGTGACAAGGAAAATGAGAAGAGAAATTGCGGAATATACAAGGAAACGGGAGAAACCCATTTCTGCCATTCCGGGACGTATCTGACTGTCCACCTCTCCTTTTCTCATAAAAAGCATTAACACCGGTTCCCTTAGAAAAGCAAGCATAACGGCAGCAGCAGTATTCATTCCGGCTACTCCGCTATACAGGATGTCTATGCTGAATCCCATTGCAAATCCCCAAAGGAGTACAGAAACCAGTGAGATACTTGTAGGGAGGGTGATGATAAAAAGAGGGTATATGGCAATAAAGAGCATCGGCCCAAAGTCGACGAAGTTCGAAATTAGCATCTGGGCCAGCAGAAAGCTGAAAAACAGTACGGTATTATTTATCTTTGGATTCATCAGGATTGCTTATTCCCTTTATCTCGTTTTTATCATGATTTTCAACTACTCTCACAAATTTAAGCGTCCGGAACTCCTCAAAAAGCTTAACTTTTATTTCGTGGTGTGTACCCTTGATTATCTTTGATTTCCTTATTGTTCCTATAGGAATGTTTTCCGGAAAGAGAGTAGAGAAACCGCTTGTGTAAACAGTATCTCCAACTGCGAACCGGATATGCTGAGGTATTTCGGTGAGAAGGGCATAATCGGCCCTCTTTCCGTCCCAGATAAGCGGGCCAAAGGCTCCGGACTTTCCTATTTTTGCACTCACGCTCTGGTTAACATTGAGCATGGAAATAACATATGCATAGCTGTTCGAAACAGAACTCACAACTCCAACAACACCGTTGGGCGATACAACACCCATATCTTCTTCAACCCCACTGTCCCTTCCTTTGTCAATTATAATGAAATTGTGCTTTTTGTTTGTCCCGTTGGAGACAATTTTTGCAGAGATATATGTAAACTGCGGCTTCACACTGTCAACAGCCGCCGGCACAAATGATATGCCGGTGGTATCTGTTGTATCGGTTATTTCCACATAACGCTTGTACCGCTCTATTTCTGCCAGCAGCGCCTCGTTTTCCAAATTTAGTTCTTCGTTCACCTTTTTGAGGTTAACAAAGTATTTCATTTCCGAACCTGCTTTGCTAAAAGACCCCCTGATTCCCATGTAGACTCCGCCAATCTTTACCTGTTGAAAGAACGAATCGTTTGAGATCATCATCAGTGCGACAATCTCCAAAACAATAAAAAGCAACAGAGCGTAAAGTCTGTCAAGATTGGGAGACCTTTTTGCCATCAAATCAGCGTATTAAGAATGGGAACTTATTGCAATTCTTAAGTGCTATTGCTGTGCCTCTTGCAACTGCATGAAGCGGATCGTCGGATACCTGAAACTTAATATTTATTTTTTCTGTCAGCCTCTTGTCAAGACCTCTTAGAAGTGCACCTCCGCCAGTGAGGAAGATTCCTCTCTGAACGATATCTGCATAAAGCTCCGGTGGAGTCTGCTCAAGTACGGTGATAACCGCAGCTTCAATTTTTGCAAGCGACTTGTCTATGCAGTGGGCAATTTCCTGGCTTGTAACGCTCACCTCAACAGGGTGTGCAGTCATGAGGTTAGGACCTCTCACTACGTATGGTTCCGGATATTCATCAAGTTCGGAAAGGGCAGCACCAACGCGAATCTTAATGTCCTCGGCAGTGAGTTCTCCTATTTTGATGTTGTGCTGCTGACGCATGTACTGCTGAATCTCATTGGTAAACACATCGCCTGCAATTCGTATGCTCTGGTTAAAAACAATTCCTCCCAGCGAAATTACCGCAATCTCTGTTGTACCGCCTCCAATGTCAACCACCATGTTTCCGGTAGGGGCCTCTACATCCAGCCCGATACCAAGAGCCGCTGCCATTGGCTCATAAATCAAATATACATCCCTGCCGCCTGCATGCTCGGAAGAGTCACGTACGGCACGAATCTCAACCTCGGTACTTCCCGAAGGGATACATACAACCAGTCTGAGACTCGGAGTGAAGAACGAGTTGCGGGTGTTAATCATCTTGATAAATCCGCGAATCATTGCCTCTGCAGCGTTGAAGTCGGCAATTACTCCGTCCCGGAGAGGGCGCACAGTTTTAATGTTCGCGTGTGTCTTTCCGTGCATCATTCTTGCCTTTTGGCCAAAAGCGATTGGTTTGCCGGTGTTTTGATCTATTGCCACGATTGAGGGCTCGTCCACAACAACCTTATCGTTCATAAGGATTATAGTGTTGGCTGTACCCAGGTCTATAGCCAGTTCCTGTGTTAAAAATGAGAAAGCCATATTATTATATTATATATATCAATGTTTAAAGTGCCTGATTCCGGTTGTTACCATAGACAGGCCGTTATTGTTGCAGTAGTCTGTGCTTTCGCTGTCCCTTACAGAACCTCCGGGCTGGATAACTGCGGTGACTCCTGCCTTGTGTGCAATTTCCACACAGTCTGCAAAAGGGAAGAAGGCATCCGAAGCCATTACCGATCCGGCACAGGTAAATCCGAAACTCTCTGCTTTTGCTATTGCCTGCCTTAATGCATCCACCCTTGAAGTCTGTCCCACTCCGCTTGCAAGAAGCGACTTGTCGCGAGCGAGAACGATTGTGTTTGATTTAGAATGTTTTACCAGTTTGTTTGCAAACAGCAAATCCTCCACCTCTTTCGAACTTGGAGCTGTTTTTGTTACAGGGGTGAGCGACAGTTCATTCTCAACGGCAGAGTCCCTTTGCTGCATTAATGCACCGCCAAGCAGACTTCTGAATTTTGTTTCGGTCCGCTTTTCACCGTTATTAACGAGAATAATTCTGTTTTTCTTCTCTTTGAGAATTGCAAGAGCTTCCGGCTCATAACCAGGAGCAATCACTACTTCAAAAAAGAGTTTATTCATTTCAGCTGCAGTAGCGCTGTCTATTTTCTTATTTGAAATTATTATTCCGCCATAGGCCGATACAGGATCGGCAGCAAGGGCAGTTTTCCATGCATCGGTGAGATTATCGTTCGATGCGCAGCCGCAAGCGTTATTGTGCTTGAGAATTGCAACAGTCGTCTCCTCGAAGTCGCCAATGAGTTCAATGGCTGCTTCAATATCCAGAAGGTTGTTGTATGAAATCTCTTTTCCCCACAGTTGTTCGGGCAAAGAGCCTTCGTTACCGAAGTAAAGTGCTTTCTGGTGAGGATTCTCACCATATCTGAGTGTCTTTGAAACAAGGATGCTCTCCTTGAATGCGTCCACAGCCTCTTCTCTGTTGAAATATTTGAAAATGGCAGTGTCGTAGTGGGAACTTACATTGAAAGCCTGAGTTGCAAAAAATCTTCTCTCTTCAATTGTACTGCTTCCGCTGCCTTTTTCGAGAATTGCCTGCAAAGCGGGATATTGTTCCTTAGAGGCCACGATAATCACATCCTTATAATTCTTTGCAGCTGCTCTTATAAGGGAAATACCTCCAATATCAATCTTTTCGACAATTTCTTCATGAGGTGAGTTTGATGCAACATACTCCTCGAAGGGGTAAAGGTCCACAATCACCAGATCTATCGAAGGAATTTCGAACTCAATAATTTGTTCGCAATCCTTTTTATTTTCTCTGCGGCTGAGGATTCCGCCAAAAATTTTAGGATGAAGAGTTTTAACGCGACCTCCCAGAATAGAAGGGTAGCCGGTTACATCTTCAACAGCTGTTACAGGAAGAGCAAGCCCTTTGAGGAAATCATATGTTCCTCCGGTTGATAAAAGTTCAACACCCAGAGAAATTAATTTCCGGGCTATAGGTTCAATACCATCTTTGTGGTAAACAGAGATTAACGCGCGTTTCAAAGTTCTATTATTCATACCTTTCAAATAGGTACAAAAGTACGAAAATTTAACCAATTAATAGTTAATTTTGCAATCATAAAATATCACAAATTATGCAAAGAAAATGTTATGCCGTAATTGTAGCCGGAGGCTCGGGAAGCAGAATGGGAGGGGAGATTGCAAAGCAGTTTCTGATGCTCGGGGACAAGCCGATACTCCTGCATACCATTGAAGCCTTTCTGTCACTGTCGTTTCCTGTGGAGATAATATTGGTTGTGCCTGCCTCTTTGAGGGATTACTGGAAAAACTTCTATAAGGAACAGAGGCTTAGTTTCAAGCATACGCTTGTAAGCGGAGGCATAACACGATTCCACTCCGTGAAGAACGCAATGAAGTATGTTCCGGAGGGAGCGCTGGTTGCTGTACACGACGGAGTAAGACCGTTTGTTCCCAAAGATTTTCTTGAGTCTCTTTTTGCAGAGGCCGAAGAAAAAAGAGCGGTTATCCCTGCCGTTAAGGTAGTGGATTCTTTAAGATATTCAGATGAAAATGGAAGCAGGCCCGTTGAGCGCGATAAGTATGTGAGTATACAAACTCCTCAGATATTTCATTCGGAATTGCTTTTGGACGCCTATAACCAGGCTTATAATCCTGCGTTTACAGACGATGCCTCCGTTGTGGAAAGCAGAGGTACTAAAATATATCTGACCGAAGGGAGAATGTTGAATATAAAAATAACCAGGCCAAAAGATTTAACTCTGGCTCAGGCTATACTTATTTCTTTTTAAGGGAACTACCTTTTTGAGGAAAATCTTTAACCCACACCTGTCTTTCAATTGCCTGGTCGAGTGAAATGAATGTCTCGGTCTGCTCAACTGAAGGAATGTTTTGAATAGTGTTTATCAGAATCTCCATAAGGTGATCGTGATTCTGACAGTAAATCTTTAACATCAGAGCATGTTTGCCTGTTACGAAGTGACATTCAACAACCTCCGAAATGTTTTTTAGAGCTTCAATTACTTGTGGATAATGATTTGCCTGCGACAGACTTACTCCTACAAAGGCACAAACGTTGAGCCCGAGGGTCTGAGGTTTTACAAGAAGGCGGGAGCCGGTGATGATTCCCAGGTTCTCCATCTTTTTTACCCTTTGGTGAATTGCCGCACCGGAAACGCCACATTCTCTGGCTATCTCCAGAAATGGCATTCTTGCATTTTTTACAAGAAATGACAGAATTTTCTGATCGATCTGATCAATCTGGTACTTAGGCATAATTGTTATATTTGTTATCTAAAAGACAAATATAATAATAAATTATAATTAAATAGGATTTATTTTTTGATAAAAGAAAAGCCAACGCAACGGAATTTCTCCTGAATATGCGGTAAGATAATCGGAATATGAGCAGGGAATAAATTGATTCTTATTTGATTTGGCCTCCGGAATTTCCATCCACCAACGGCCGGTTGTGTTGCTTGTAATAAATGTTAAATCCTGCCCTTCCTGACCCATGCTTACAGTTTTTCTATTGAAAAGATCGGTGGTCCCATTTGTGCCGGGATCCTCGGAAATATTGGACGCAAGGGCCTCCGAGAGGTGCCACAGAATCTCTGCTGTAAGTTGCATTGAGGTGCTTTTGTATTTACATTTAGAAGGGAAACCGTAAATAAAAATTGTTTGCAGTTTTTGTCCCATCCCAATATATCTTGCCAGCTGGCAGGCCTCCTCGGCATAAAGTCCGTTTGGAGCCTGAGTGCTGTTTTCGGGGAAGTCTGATACTCTTATGCTTCTGAGGTCAAAAAAGATGTGGGTGTTGCCTCTGAGAAGCGGCTCGGTATTTTGCATGTTGGTGCGGATGTTTCCAAGACGCTGGTCCTCGAAAAACCTTTCACGCAGCTTTGTGAGTTTTGATGAATCGTATTTGTATGCCTGAAAACCGATATGCGAAAATTCAGATGCAAGTTTGTCCTCAAGTATATAATCAAGGATGTTGTTTTCGGAAACTTCGCTCCCGGAAGAGATAAGGGAGGCAGAGTAGCTGAGTTCAGGAGCAAATGTTTTGATTGCAGGAAGCTCCTCGCCCGAAAGGACAATTGACTTTATTTTGAGGGAGTGGCATAGTTCCAGACACTTTTTGAGCTGATTGATGCCCGGTTCGATGTAAAAAATCTTATAGGTCGAGTGACAAAAAAGAGTATTGAGTGCCTTAAGTACAGATCCGTCGCCGGTTGTGTTAATGATTACTGCCAGTGCTCCTGAAGTTGTTGCCTCGCTCAGGGCTGCCGCAGGGATTGCCTCGATGTTGCTGTTGTTATTGTTTTTCATAGGAGCCGGTTTATAGGTTATCGCTTTTTCTTGCTCTTTTCGCTCTTTTCGCCGCTCTCGCCAATTATCTTCTTCACGCTCTCCAGATCCATTGTTGCCGGATCGGTGCCTTTCGGAATTTTGTAGTTGTTTTTACCCTTCTTGATATAGGCGCCATATTTTCCGTTGAGAATATCAATCCCCTCTTCAGGAAAATTTTTGATTTGCTTTTGCTGTTCGCTCTTCTTGTTTGTCTCAATAATTGAGATGGCGCTTTCGAGGTCAATAGTATAGGGGTCGGAATCCTTGCCTGTGGAAATGAATGAACCCATATATTTTATGTACGGGCCAAATCTTCCGGATGAAGCAATGATAATATTGCCGTTGTATTCGCCCACTGTCCTTGGCAGCGAAAAGAGCTTAAGAGCCTCTTCAAGCGTAACGGTTTCTATAAGCTGTCCTTTGCCAAGACTTACAAATCTTTTTTCGGGATCGTCGCTGTCGCCAATTTGCGCAAGCGGACCAAACCTGCCCAGCCTCACGCATACATTTTTCCCGGTTGCCGGGTCGGTACCCAGCTGCCTTTCGGCACTTGCCGGCCTTGATACTTGAAGGGTCACATCAACTTTCTTGTGGAAAGGAACGTAGAATTCATCAATTACCTTGTTCCACTTCAATTTACCGGCAGCTACGGAGTCAAACTCCTCTTCAATCTTTGCGGTGAAACCAAAGTCAATTTCCGATTCAAAATTCTCAACAAGAAAATCATTCACAAGAATTCCTATGTCTTCCGGGAATAGTTTGTTTTTCTCTGCACCCCAGACCTCTTTGAGCTCTTTGTGCTTTACCTCGTCTTTTTCGAGTGTGAAGCAGTTACTGCTTCTTTCGGTGCCGGGTCTGTTGTCTTTAACAATATACCCGCGCTGAACTATGGTTGAAATTGTGGGAGCGTATGTAGAAGGACGGCCGATTCCTAGTTCCTCCAGTTTTTTTACCAGGCTGGCATCGGAGTATCTTGGAGGTTTTTGCGTAAACTTTTCCGAAGCTGTTATAATGTGACGGTTCATCGGCTCTCCGGCATTCAGCTTGGGAAGGTTGAGCAGTTTTTCGTCCTCGTCCGAATCGTCGTCTTTTGATTCAATATATACTTTAAGAAATCCGTCAAATTTTATTCTGTCGGCAGTTGCAACGAATTTGTTTTTAAGATTGGCCGCACCAATGGAAATCTCTGTCCTGCTTATTGAGGCATCTGCCATTTGAGAGGCAATAGTACGTTTCCAGATGAGGTTGTAAAGCTTGCGTTCCTGTGCACCCGCTTCAATTTCGGTATTGCTAAGAAAAGTGGGGCGGATTGCTTCGTGGGCCTCCTGTGCTCCCTTGCTCTTGGTGGCATACTGACGTGTCTTCGAGTACTCCTTTCCGTAGAGATCCGTGATTGCCTGTTTAGCTGCGCCAAGCGCCATCTTCGACAGGTTTGTGGAGTCTGTACGCATATATGTTATAAACCCGCTCTCATATAGATTCTGGGCTGTACGCATCGTTTGACTTAAGGAGAATCCGAGTTTTCTGGATGCCTCCTGCTGAAGTGTTGATGTTGTGAATGGAGGAGATGGTGTCCTTTTAGCCTCTTTCTCTTCAACGGAGATAATCTTGAAAACTGCACTTTTGCATGCTTCGAGTATGGCAAGAGCCTCTTCGCGGCTTTCGAACTTTTCTGGAATTTCAGCCTTTACCTTAGCGGCCGTTTTTGTATCCGCAGGGGAAAATGTTCCTTCAATTTTGTATTGAGATTTTGCTGTAAAGGCGAGAATTTCTCTCTCTCTTTCCACAATTATCCGCACAGCAACAGACTGAACCCTTCCGGCAGATAGTTTTGGTCTCACCTTCTTCCAGAGAAGAGGTGAAAGTTCAAACCCTACAATTCTGTCCAAAACCCTGCGCGCCTGCTGAGCCATGACCAGATTCATATCAATTGACCGGGGATTTTCAATGGCATGCAAAATTGCATCCTTTGTAATCTCATGAAAAACGATTCTTCTTGTTTTTTCGACATCCAGGTTAAGGGCCTCAAGCAAATGCCATGCAATAGCCTCTCCTTCACGGTCCTCATCGGACGCGAGCCATACGATGTCGGCTTTCTTTGCAAGAGCTTTAAGCTCCGAAACCACTTTTTTCTTGTCTTCCGAAACATTGTACTGAGGCTCATAGCCATTGGCTATGTCTACGCTCAGTGAGTTGGAAGGCAAGTCCCTTATGTGTCCGAAACTGGATTTTACCGTAAAACCACTCCCCAGAAATTTCTCGATTGTCTTAGCCTTTGCAGGAGACTCAACGATAACTAAATTCTCTCCCATAACTTCTCTAATAATCCTTGACGGGCACAAAGTAAGGTATAAAATAAGGTAATATCCAAATTTTTATTTCTAATTTTGCCTTTTACTATACCTTATATATAGAACAAGATTATGGAGATAAAAAACAGAGAGAAGTTCCTGAAATGGTTTAGAATAATTGTTTTTGGTCCCTTCATTTTACTAATTTTTCTTCTTCTCCTTGTAGGAATTTTTGCCGATATTCCATCATTCAAAGAGCTTGAAGATCCAAAAAGCAACCTGGCAACCGAGGTGATATCGGAAGACGGAGAGATACTTACAACATTCCATATTGAGAACAGGTCGTTTGTAACATTCGAAGAGCTTTCGCCGGGCCTTGTGTCTGCGGTGATAGCAACTGAGGATACACGTTTCCGCAGCCATAGCGGAATTGACTTCCGTAGTCTTGCCAGGGTTGGCGTAAAATCAATAATTCTTGGTCAGAAAAGATCCGGAGGCGGTGGCAGTACTCTTTCCCAGCAGCTTGCTAAGACTCTTTTTCCAAGGGATACAGTAAGGTCCCGTATACCAGGAGCAAAAACAGTTGTCCTTGGCGTTAACAAATTCCGTGAATGGATAACAGCAGTTAAGCTGGAAAGAAACTATACAAAAAATGAGATATTAAGTATGTATATGAATGCCGTTTTTTATGGCAGCAATGCATACGGAATCAGGGCGGCTTCAAACACATTCTTCGGGAAGAAACCGGCCGACCTCAATATTGAAGAGAGCGCACTTCTTGTGGGAATGATAAATAAGCCTTCAAGATTTAATCCTGTAACCAACCCGGAACTTTCACTTCAGAGGCGGAATCACGTTCTTAACCAGATGCGAAAGTATGACTTCATCACCAGAGCGGAATACGACTCACTGGTAAATATACCTATAAAGCTTGCATATGCTCAGCAGGACAACAACTCCGGGCTGGGTCCTTATTTCAGGGACATGCTAAGGAGAATCATGAATGCCACCGAACCTGTACGGAGCGACTACCGTTACGAAGAGGAGTACAACTATGACATGACAATGTGGAAGGAGGACCCTCTTTACGGCTGGCTAAACAAAAACCTTAAGCCGGATGGTTCGCAATACAATCTGGACAAAGACGGGTTAAAAATTTATACAACTATAAATTCAAAAATGCAGCGTTATGCCGAGGAGGCAGTTGCAGAACATCTTGGAAAGGACCTTCAGCCCACTTTTAGCAGGGAGCTGGCGTGGAAAACAAACAAGCCTTTCTCAAATAGTGTTTCAAAGGATGATATAGCAAGAATCATGAAGCAGGCACGCCGCTGGAGCGACCGCTGGAGGATGCTCAAGGCAGAGGGGATGAAGGAAAGCGAAATTGAGGCAACCTTTAATGAACCTACAAGCATGACTGTATTCTCATGGAAAAATGCAGGGTATATTGATACTGTTATGACTCCAAACGACTCTATCAAATATTACAAATCCTTCCTGAGAGCCTCATTCATGGCTATGGAGCCGCAAACAGGATTTGTGAGGGCATACGTAGGCGGGCCTAATTACCGGTACTTCAAGTACGACAATGCCCGTCAGGCAAAAAGACAGGTTGGCTCTACCATTAAACCTTTCCTTTATACTCTTGCCATGCAGGAGGGGATGACACCTTGCGACAAAGTGGTGAATGTGCCTCAGACCTTCATAGTGGGAGACACCACCTGGACACCTGAGAGTACAGACAAGCCGGAATGGATAGGGAAAACCGTTACTTTAAAATGGGGGCTCACGAAGAGTTCAAACAACATATCGGCCTATCTCATGAAGCAGTTCGGGCCTTTTGCAATGGTTGACATGGCGCACAGGCTGGGAATAACAAGTTATCTCGACCCGGTTGTGTCGCTTTGCCTTGGCCCTGCCGACCTTACTCTTTTTGAAATGGTGGGAGCATATAACACATATCCGAGCAGAGGAGTTTTTGTTGACCCTACTTTTGTTCTCAGGATTGAGGACAAGGCGGGCAACGTGCTGGGCAGCTTTACCGGACGAAAGAGGGAAGCAATAAGCGAACAGACAGCTTTTCTTATGGTGAATCTCATGGAAGGGGTAGTGAACGAAGGAACTGCAGCAAGGCTGAGATACAAGTATGTACCTGAAGGGCCTATTGCCGGAAAGACAGGAACAACAAACGATCAGGCCGATGGCTGGTTTATAGGATATGTACCAAAGCTCACAGCGGGGGTATGGGTTGGTGCCGAAGACAGGCAGGTTCACTTTGAAGGGCTTTCAAACGGAGGAGGAGCAAATATGGCGCTCCCAATCTGGGGTCTTTTCATGCAGAAGGTTTTAAAGGACCCTTCCTGCGGAATTACTGTCAAGGACCAGTTTGTAATGCCTTCGGGATTTTCTGCGCAGTTCAACTGTAAGGGAAGTGACGATGAGCTGGAGGGCAACTCAATGGTAAATGATCCGTTTTTCCATTAATATTAACATTTGAAGATGAAAAAAATTGTAGCCCTTATTTATGGGGGGGACTCGTCGGAGGCAGAGGTTTCCGTAAAGAGTGGCAAGCACATGGCCGGCCACATAGACAGAGAGAAATACGAAGTTTATGAAATAATGCTCAAAGGGCATGACTGGAGGGTTGATACAGGCGGCGGCGGGACAGTACAGATAGACAAATCGGACTTCTCTTTTTCTCTCAACGGTAAGAAGGTGGTTTTTGACATAGCTCTCATAATGATTCACGGGACACCCGGCGAAGACGGGCTTCTTCAGGCCTACTTCGAAATGGTTGGCGTGAAATACACAACCTGCTCTTCGTCTGTTTCTGCAATTACATTCAACAAATATGCATGCAAATGCTATTTGCGCGACACGGGAATAAATATGGCGAAAGAGGTATTTCTCCATAGGGGAGAGAGCTACTCTTCGTCGGAAATTATTGAAAAACTGGGTCTGCCGCTGTTTGTGAAACCAAACGACGGAGGAAGCAGTTTTGGAGTGACAAAGGTGAAGAAGGCGGAGGATCTGGAGGCTGCAATTAAAGCGGCTTTTCTTGAGGGGGAAACAATTCTTATTGAAGAATATATTGCAGGCAGGGAGATGACAAACGGCGCATTCGAGGCCGGTGGAAAAGTCGTTAAACTTCCTGTTACAGAGATAATTCCAAAAAATGAATTTTTCGACTATGAGGCCAAATATCTGGGCGCATCCCAGGAGATTTGTCCTGCGCAAATACCCGCCGAACTCAGCGAGCGTATCATTGACATGACCCATAAGATGTACCGCTACCTTGGATGCAAGGGTGTTGTGCGTATGGACTATATTGTAAGAGGAAACGACATCTTTTTCCTTGAGATAAATACAGTACCGGGCATGACCGAAATGAGCCTTGTGCCTCAGCAGGTGAGAGCAACAGGTATGACAATAAAGGACTTTTTAACTAATCTTTTAGAATCAAGTTTAATGTAATGAAACTTAAAACAGCCCTTCTGGCAATACTATTAATCTCTTTTTCTGCTTCGGCTCAACAGAAAGTTTCCGGCAAAGTGATGGATGATAAGGGGAAGATTGTTGCAGGGGTTGTTGTTTCCGACGGCTATAATGTAATAAAAACAGATGTTAAGGGGGAGTACTCTTTTGAGGCAAACCCAAAGGCAAAATTTGTATTTATATCTACCCCAAACGGGTATGAGCAGTCCGGAAGTTTTTATCAGAAGATTGAAGAAAAAGGCAAGTACGATTTTTTGCTAAAGAAGAGAGGGAACCAATCCAACCGGTTTATCCACATGGGGGATACGGAGGCCAGTATTTACAAAGACTGGATGGACCTGCTCAAGAGGTACGTGTCGAACAACAAACCTGCATTCGTAGTTTTTAACGGTGATATATGCTACGAAAAGGGGTTAAGACTTCACGCCCGCGAACTCACTTCGGAAAAACTCGGCGTGAGAGCTGTCTTCACTCTGGGGAACCACGACCTTATTGCCGGTGCATACGGTGAGGAGCTTTATGAAGAGTTGTTTGGCCCGGTCTGGTATTCATTCAATGTTGGAGGAGTACACTTTGTGAATATCCCTGTTTTGTTCGGCGACAAAGTACCCCGCTATACCACAGACGAGATTTACAACTGGCTGCGTAGCGACCTCGAATCAATTCCTGCCGGCACTCCGGTAGTTATAATGGACCACCATCTGCTCGGATTTTCTGAAAACTTTCTTCTCAAGACAGCCCAACAGGAGCTGAACCTTCTTAAATACAACATTAAAGGTTATCTGTATGCGCACTACCATACAAATCTTTATCACAAGACACCTGTGGGAGGAGTTGCAACAATATCCACTATGTCTCCCAATAAAGGCGGCATAGACCATAGCCCATCATCTTTCAGGGTTATTGAGTTCAACCCGAAGGGCGATTTAAAGTCGCATCTGAAATATTCTCCAATAGAGAGGCATGTTGTTGCAAACGGATTCTGGGAGATTAATGTTCATGGATATACTCCAGTCGGATATATCAGGAAAACCCCTGAATCGGGATTCATGATTATTGCTAACATTTATGATACCCCAACTGAGGTGAAGAAAGCAGTTGTTTTAGTTGATGAAAAAGAGTATCCGCTTATTCAGAAAAGTTCATGGAGCTGGTTTGTCCGGTTGCCAAGCAATATTGTTGGCATGAGAGCTGCGGCGGGTGATGCGAAAATTCTGGTGAAGTTCTCGGATGGAAGCGTTGTGGTGAATCCTGTTGTCGTTAATTGTGGCGGGTTTGATAATTCAGTGTGTGGTGCCGCTCAACAGCCGGCAGGTGCTTCGGCAGCCGGAAGCCTCGCCTCCGCTCAACCGGTAATTCGCTGGGCAACAAACATGGGAGGAAATACATTTATGACATCTCCTCTGCTCGCAGGAAATCTTGTTATATCTGCAACAACCGATGACGATTCTGCCTCTGTGGCGGCAATTCATGCAATAGGCCGGACGTTAGGAGACAGAAGGTGGAGCTTTAAAACAAAGAATTCGGTAAAGAATAATATGGCTCTCTGGGAAGGTGTAATATTTGCCTGTGATGTAGAAGGAAATGTCTATGCAATAGACGCTGCAAGCGGAAAGCTAAAGTGGTCGAAGGCACTCAGGCAAAACAGCGTACATCCGGTCTATACTCAGGGAATAGTTGTGAGCAACGGCGTAATTTATGCCGGTCAGGGAAACTTCCTTACTGCCCTGCAGGCTTCGGACGGCAAGGTTCTTTGGGTAAACGAAGCATGGAAAGGCGGAGTCTCTACAGTTGCCTCTCCGGTAGTGGATGAAAAGTCGGGAGTACTTCTTACCGCTGCATACTGGACAGGGCGTTTTGCACACGACATAACTACAGGAAAACTGCTTTGGGAAAAGAGAGACGACGATACACGCATATCCGACAACTCTCCAGTAGTATTCGGAGGACACTTCTTTTATGCATCTCCGGGATACATAACAGAGGTCGACCCGAGAACAGGCGAAGAGTATCTGAAGTTCAAAATCAGCTATGTGATAAACAGCAATTCACGCCCTCTGGTAACAGATAAATACTATATCACCGGCACAGCAGACAAGGGTGTTGTTGCGTTTGACAGAACTGCCGGGTATAAAGAACTCTGGAACTTCAGGACAAATCCTGCAATCTTCTATACTGCGCCATATACCAAGGACTTTCAGATGACAGTTGAAAGCGGTGTTGCCCTAAGCGGCAACGAACTCTATTTTGGAGCCAATGACGGATTCCTTTACTGTGTGGATGTCCGCAACGGAACGTTCCGCTGGCGGCTCAATCTGGGTGCTCCAATCCTGTGCAATATCGTAATTGACGGCGGCGTTCTTTACGTTACCGACTTTGGCGGAAACATGTGGGCGATTAAAATCTAAGGGACTGCCGGTTTCGTCCGAAATAAATTTGTGCAAATCGAACATGACCTGCAATGCTCAGATTGTTAATTGATTACTAAAAAGGATGGCATCTTAGATGCTACTTTTTAGTAAGTGCTTGATAGTGTATTATGTATCAATGCGATGTTTACCTCAAACTGCGTCACCGTATCAGCAATGCCTTGATATGTGCGGTTGAGACTTTCTTCTCTTTATCGAATTTTATCTCGCTGAAAACAATTCTGTAATTATTGATGTCCATATAGAGAAGCGAATCGGAATACTGAGCCGGTTGCTTCATCCCGCTTTCCGATGGAGAACCGTCTGTCGGCATTTTAGCTTTTTGCATATTCTCCGCCTGCAGTCTTGCGGCGAACAGGGAGTCAACAAAGGAGCGCGGGGCGCGGCAAATAACATCTCCGCCGGAATTTAATATCAGCATGCTGTCCTTAACGATTGAAAAACTTACATCCACGTTTAATTTACTGAATCCTTCCATCGAAAACTCTCCCTTCTTACCCTGAATTGAACTGCGGTTGTAAGGTTGATATGTAAACCATTTGCTGAACTCTGTGCGCATATTGCCTGCGTTTTCGTATCCGGTAATGTCCTTAGGATTAATCTCATTCGAATGCCTGTCGAGGTAACGATTAATATCATACATGCGGTCGAATTTTGCTTTTGATACCGAATCGGTAAGTATCTGAGGAGGGGCTGAAAGTTTTCCGTCGGTACCTATCATTTTAAGATCGGAGGCGATGGATTTGAATTGAGCTGTCTGCGATCTTAGACCAATATTTTTGGCAGAAATGGGGGGAATGTAAGAGAACAGAGCGAGCAGAACAATTGTTATATATCCAACAAAGAGGTACTTATCGTATTTTTTTGTGAGGAAAAGAATCACGGTAAGCGTCATGATTGCTCCACATACAAGAAGATACACGCGCTCTTCGGTATATCCGTATTGTTTAATTCGGTAAATGGCTCCTATCCAAAATAGTACGAGGGGAGGAATTGCTATCAGGCTGAAAGAGTTGAAAAAACCGCTGAACAGGCGTTTGCCCAGCAACGGGATAATGGCTTTTATTACTATTGCGGATATTATGAAAGCGAAGACCATATAGGCAAGATTGCCTTTAGGCAAAGACCATGTAACAGTAATTTTTGCAATGTACAAATAGAGAATCGCAGTGTAAATAATCAAAGCCGGAGCGAGAATATAGTCTATCAGGAACTCAAAGATTTTTGAAACCCGGAACTCATCCTTATTGTCAAATCCGGCATGCAGATAAAGAAATATTACAGGGGCGAGAATTATAAAGCAGGAGCAGGAAATGTAGTAAGCAAAGTCTTTTGAGCTTTCTTTAAACAGGTCAAACAGATATATTGCCGAAAATACAATTGCCATTAAAACAAGAAAGACGGCAGTTGCTATAATCATTGTGTAAATTAGCTCTTTGACAAAAACAAGTATGTCTTTTACAAAATGTTCGTTGCTACGCAGGTTCTTGTAAACGGCTATGCCTGCAGCAGCTATTGCAAGAGTGGCCGGATAGGCTCCGGAGAAAATCCAGTGTTCGGCATCAACAATAAATGGAATAGCTATAAATAATGCTGACATAAAATATATAACTCTTTTATACCCTCGTGGGTAAAGTTTGTTGAGAATGAATGAGTTAGCAAAAATTAACGGAGCAAGAAAAAGATTTTCGCCGTAAATTTTCATATCCATAATATTCTCATATGTAAGGGCGGATAGAATGAAGAACGCTACCGAGATAAGAATCTCAACCGGATTGCGGACAATTATTACCGTAAGGTTGTCTAAAACTGTCCTGAAATTTATCTTCATGTCTGATGTTTTTAGGGTTAACCAAATGTAGCTAAATATTCTAACTTTGCGTGATTTCCGATTCTAAATTTTATCTGACAAAAATAGTTTTTTAATGGTTTACAAAGAGTTCATAGACAGGACGGAAGAGGTGCTCGAGAAGGTTTATCCGAGAGAGGAGGGGCGGGCGATAGCCGTGAGGCTATTGCAGCACTTTTGCGGGCTGAGTTCTTATGAACATATTGTGGAGCCTTCTGGCGAAATTCCAGATGAGAAGCTATCGCTTCTGAATAGTGCTGCCGGGCAGCTTGCTGCCGCCCGCCCCCTCCAGTATGTGCTGGGCTTTGAAGAATTTTGCGGGCATAAGTTTTTTGTAAAAGAGGGTGTCCTAATACCCCGTCCAGAAACCGAAGAACTGGTCAGATGGACAGTTGAAGAAATCTCGGAAATGATAAACACAACGAATTCACAGCTTTCTAAACAATACAAATCATCCCATCTAGGCAGGACAAGTCAAGCACTTAATAATGACAGGCCAATGCGAATACTTGATGCTGCATGCGGATCGGGATGCATCGGCATTTCGCTGGCATGTGAACTACCAGGTTCGGAAGTGTTTATGTGCGATATTTCTAAGGATGCGCTTGAAGTTTCAACGATTAACATCTCAGGGATTTGGCGGGAAAAGAATATTTCTCACGAAAAAGGTGGCAAAAATATAACCTCTTTTGGGGCTAAAACTTCCAGCCCACACTCAGTCGTGCCCAGGCAATTTTATGGGGATCTGCTTGCCGGACCTCTGAGCCAGACACTCATCGGACACGCTTCTCTCGATGTTTTAATAAGCAACCCTCCGTATATACGAGAATCGGAAAGGGCTCTGATGCATAAAAATGTTCTGGATTATGAACCCTCTTTGGCACTTTTCGTCCCGGACAACAATCCGCTCATTTTTTATGAAGCACTTGCAATCTGGGGTGTCGAATTACTCCGCCCTGGAGGTCTGCTCTTTCTTGAAATTAATGAATCCCTTGGCAAAGAGACTGTTGAAATGCTGTCCTCGCACGGATATTCCAACATTCTACTTAGGAGTGACATAAATGGCCGTGAAAGAATGGTGCGGGCAACGGCCCCCCAAAGTTTTTCCCCAGGGGAAATTTGTTAAAGCGCAGTTAATCAATAACTTGCTGTCTACTTGAAAAAGGTATAATGTTCTGAATGTCTGTATAGTAACAAATTTCCCCTGAGGAAAAAGTTCTGTGTGGTGCACAAAAAAAATTATCAGAGATTCAAATTTTATTTACATTTGCAGTATGAATAGCGCACTTCTTAATACACAATCATGGTGGTGGCACAGACTTTATCCGGTTTGTGAGCTAAGCTGTATGTGTATTGATAGGTAGGTTATAGGTAGATTTTACTAAACCATATTATACAGGGTCCGGTGCTCACGCATCGGACTCTTTTTTTATGCCTGCCTCAGAGACCGGATATCTGACTCAAGTGGTGAAAAACAAGAGAGCCAGCACCCCTGGGGTCAAATGGTAAGATGAAGAAAAACAAGATGTTATGAAAAACATGGTTAATTATTAAATATAAGAATCTCAGGGTTTTACCATGAAACCCCTGGGGTGCAAATTCAAATTAAAATCTTTTTAAAATGAAAAGAACCAAAAAAATCGTGCTCCCGGAGAGCGAAATACCAAAGCAATGGTATAACATCGCGGCCGACATGCCTAACAAGGCAAAGCCACTTCTTAACCCACAAACAAAAGTACCTGTAACTCCTCAGGAGATGGAAGGTCTTTTTGCTAAAGCACTTGTGGAACAAGAGTTCTCTTCTGAGCGATGGCACGATATCCCTGAGGAGGTTCTTGATTTGTACAAGATATACCGGCCAACACCTCTTGTAAGGGCAACTGCTCTGGAGAAGGCGCTGGATACCCCGGCAAAAATATATTTCAAGAACGAAAGCGTGAGTCCGGTTGGCTCCCACAAACTGAATTCAGCAATTCCTCAGGCGTACTACAATCATATACAGGGAATCACCAACATAACAACCGAGACCGGTGCGGGCCAGTGGGGCTCGGCAATGAGTATAGCGTGCAAACAATTCGGCATGGATCTTAACGTGTTTATGGTTAAACAGAGTTACGAAGCCAAACCATACCGTAAAATCGTAATGAACAGCTATGGTGCTGCAGTTCATGCATCTCCATCAAATATTACGGAGTATGGCAGGAAAATGTTAAGTGAAGATCCGGGTTGCCGCGGAAGTTTGGGAATTGCAATTTCTGAAGCCGTTGAGATGGCAGTGACAAAACCCAACACAAGGTATACCCTCGGCAGCGTGCTGGATCATGTGCTCCTTCATCAGACCATAATAGGGCTTGAGGCCGAAAAACAGATGGAGTTTGCAGGTGAATATCCCGACAAAATTATTGCTTGTTTTGGAGGCGGCTCAAATTTTTCCGGGATTTCCTTCCCGTTCTTAAGGCACAGGTTTACCTCTCCGGCCGGAAGTAAGAAGGCTTTGGTGGAATTCATCGCTGCCGAACCGGCCGCATGTCCAAAACTCACAAAGGGTGTTCTTGAATATGACTTTGGGGATACCGCCGGGATGACACCGCTTATTCCCATGTACACACTTGGCCACGATTTTGCGCCGGATCAGATTCACGCAGCAGGGCTTAGGTACCACGGTGGTGGAAGGCTTGTGAGCCAGCTTAAGGCAGATGGTTTTATAAACAGCGTTGCTGTGGAACAGACCGAAACCTTTAATGCCGGACTACTTTTTGCCCGCACCGAGGGGATAATTCCTGCACCGGAATCCTGTCATGCAATTGCCGTTACAATCCGCGAAGCCCTCAAGGCCCGCGAAGCAGGCCGCAGCGAAGTAATTCTGTTCAACCTTTCCGGTCACGGATTGCTCGACATGGCAGCATACGACGAGTATTTGTAGCCCGGCAGCCGGCCCTCCCGAACCCACCCCCACCCAGGGCAGGCTTTTTCCCCAGGGGAAATTTGTTAAAACGCAGTAAATAAGCGATTTGTTTGTTTTTCAAAATATTCATAACGCCATTAATACCAGCATAATAACAAATTTCCCCTGGGGAAAACGGGGTGCAAAACGGGGTGGAAAACGGAGGTGGAAAACGAGGGTGAGAGGAGCAACTCTTCGGTCCGGGAGGACTAAACCAAACCCCCGTACCCCATAGGAATGTTGTTATAGTATTGTGAGTAAGGCACTTGTTGGTATTTAGAATGTTTCATAAACGCCGCTATTCCAATGTTATACCAATATTCCTATGGGGTACTTGGGATTATGGTATTTATATTCTAAATTTGGTGAGTAAACCCTTAAACCTAAAAACTATGGAGTGGTATTTGAAAGTTTTAAGAAACTATGCAGGCTTCGAAGGCCGCGCAAGAAGAACCGAATTCTGGGTATTTTTGCTTTTTAACTTAATTTTTTCTGCCCTAATCATGTTACTGGACAGGATTATGTGGACATATAGCTTCATTGGCGGGCTGTATTCTCTTTTTGTACTAATTCCTACACTGGCAGTAACTTTCAGAAGATTGCACGACATCAACAAATCGGGATTCTACATTCTCCTTTTTCTTATTCCGGTAATCGGACAGATCTGGTTGCTGATTCTTTTCCTGAAGGAAGGAGATGCTGGAGACAACCAATACGGTTCTGACCCTAAGGCTGTTCAGTCTGTTTAAAATCTTTTCCGGAAATGAAATTTCGAGAGCGGCAAATTTTGCCGCTCTTTGTGTGTCTACCCCAGGGGAAATTTGTTAAAGTGTAGTTAATCAATAGTTTATGCGTTTTCAGAAATAGCCACAATGCCTTGATAGTGTGTATTATAACATATTTCCCCTGGGGAAAACAGTGTGGTGGAAAAAGTGTGGTGCGGTCTGGTGTAACTGTGTGGCCATTTTATTTCTTACATTTGCGTTCTTTAAATAATAGGAATGCAAAACTTTGGTGAACTAATAGCAATCTCCGTTGCGGTCTCCTGGACTTTCACGGCTCTGTTTTTTGAATTTGCCGGTAAAAGAATCGGCTCTTTAGTTGTGAACCTGCTAAGGCTCTTTTTCGGCTTTTTCCTTCTTGGTACAATGCTTTATTTCACCACAGGGTCGTACATCCCTCAAAATGCAGATGCCGGCACCTGGATATGGATGTCTCTGTCCGGACTTGTTGGGTTTGTGTTTGGGGACTTCTGTCTGTTTTATTCGTATACAATCATCACTGCAAGATTCGGTCAGCTTCTAATGACGCTTGCTCCTCCTTTTGCTGCTTTCTTCGGATGGCTCCTCCTTGGGGAAAAACTCTCTCCAATGGGATTTGTGGGTATGACGGTTACGCTTCTGGGTATCGCTATTTCTGTTCTAAAGAGGGGAGGGTCAAAGATTGAGGATAATGCAATAGTTGCAGGAGTGAGCGATATGGCTGTTGTAACAAGTAAAGACGAAGAAGAGAAAGTTGAGAAGAAAGGCGCCATATACGGAGTTGTAAACGGCGGAAAGAACATTGTAGGTAAGCTGATGCCAAATGTCCAGCTTAATCTGCCGCTAAAGGGGATTCTACTTGGAATTGGAGCTGCGCTGGGGCAGGGCTTTGGCATTGTACTGAGCAAAATAGGGATGAACCACTATTCAATTGCAGCAAAGGGATCTGAAGTCGCCTCATACATTCCATTTGCAGCAACACAAATGCGGATTATATCCGGTGCAATTGGTTTTGCCGTGATAATCCTTATTACTCGCAGGACCGGAACCGTGTGGGCCGGTATCAAAGATAAAAAGGCAATGGGCGCAACCTTTATGGGTGCCATATTCGGCCCGTTTGTAGGGGTTTCTCTTTCGCTGATGGCTGTTCAGTATACAAATACTGCAATAGCATCAACAATTATGGCAACAACCCCCATAATAATACTCGTTCCGTATATTTTATTCTATAAAAAGAAAATCACACTGGTTGAGCTCGCAGGAGCAGTGCTCAGTGTTGGAGGGGTAGCATTGTTCTTCTTGTAGTGCTCCTCCCATCCGCAGCACCCACCCGCAGCACCAGCCCCGGCCCCGAGCACCCCAGGGGTCATTTGGCAAATACCTATATATTAGCCGTTTACGAAAAAGTGCTTTTTAAGTAAGTTGTTGATTTTGTGTGCTGTACCAAATGACCCCAGGGGTGAATGGTTGGCCCAAGAGGTGAACAGCTGACTCCACACGTGACCGTGGAGGTGAAAAACTTCCGCGAAGATTTTACTTGAACAGTTTTCTCACAAGTTCGGGGATGTCCTGAACGGCCACTACTTCAATTTTGTTTTTAAGTTTTGCTGCTGATGCATTCTTTGCAGAGCTCAGGGAAGCGTTGGTGGAAGAGCCGTTTGGCTTGCCAAAAGAGGAGATGAAGATTTTTTCGAATCCAAGTTTCTCGGCCTCGGCAATCCGCCGCTCAACCTGACTCACGGGACGAATTTCACCGCTAAGCCCAACCTCTGCGGCAAAGCAATATCGCTGCGAAATTGGCGCATCGAAGTTGGAAGAGAGAATTGAGCATACAACCGCCAGGTCGCAGGCAGGGTCGGTTACTTTGAGGCCACCGGCCATATTCAGAAAAACATCTTTTACAGAAAGTTTGAATCCGGCCCTCTTTTCAAGAACGGCAAGCAACATGTTTGTGCGCCTTACATCGAAGCCGGTGGCCGAACGCTGAGGAGTTCCGTATGCGGCTGTGCTCACCAGAGCCTGAGTCTCGATAAGGAACGGCCGTGTTCCGTCCAGCATGGCAGCAACTGCAATCCCGGAAAGATTCTCTCCGTGCATGGGGATGAGCATTTCGGAAGGGTTACTCACTTCGCGAAGCCCGGTATTTATCATCTCAAAGATGGCCAGTTCGGCAGTTGACCCAAACCTGTTTTTTATACTTCGCAGAATTCTGTATGAATGCCGTGTATCCCCTTCAAACTGAAGAACAACGTCAACTATGTGTTCCAGAACCTTTGGCCCCGCTATGCTTCCGTCTTTTGTAATGTGGCCGATGAGAATAGTGGGAGTATTAGTCTCCTTTGCATATTTCATGAGCATTGCGGCACATTCGCGCACCTGGGTTACAGAACCCGGGGAACTTTCGAGAATCTGGGAATATACTGTTTGAATTGAGTCAATTATAATAAGCTGGGGGTCGGTTTCCTTTGCCTGATTAAGAATGTTTTCCAGCAGTGTTTCGCTTAGGATAAGGCAATTGGAATCGTCGCCGCCAAGCCTTTGTGCGCGGAGTTTTATCTGCCTTGCGCTCTCCTCTCCCGAAACATAAAGAGTTTTAAGATTGGGGCAGTGAAGAGGTATCTGAAGAGATAGAGTAGACTTTCCAATTCCGGGTTCTCCGCCAATGAGAATAACAGAACCCTCCACCAGTCCGCCGCCAAGAATCCTGTCAAGCTCTGCATTTCCAAGGGAAATACGCTCCTCTTCGGAAAATTTTATTGCCGATAGAGGTTCGGGTTTTGACGTACGGGAAGAAAAAAATCCGGACCCTCTCGCTCCGCCGGAAGAGGCGTCTTTTGTTATAATCTCCTCTTGCATAGTATTCCACTCTCCACAGGCGGGACATCTGCCCAGCCACTTTGCACTTTCGTTGCCACACGATGTGCAGAACCACCCCTTTTTTACCTTAGCCATACCCTTCTGAAATTGATTATTACTTTACAAATATAATTATCTTTGTGTTGCGTGCGTGCAATGCCTGCTGCATTTTAAGAAAGAAAACCTGATATAATTAAATATGAAAACCCCTCTGATTTTAATTTCATCTCTGACACTCGCTTTTGTACTGTCAATTTCTACCAATTTATCTGCGCAAACAAATACTAATCCGCAGACCGCTAAAAGTCCGGTTAAACAAACTGTTACCCAAACTGTCAAAAAACCGGTTGCGGCAAAACCTGTAGCGAAACCTGCGCTTCCCGTTGCCCCGCCGGCAGTTGCAGCACTAACCAATGAACAAATCATAAAGGAATTTGAATCCTATGTGGGCAAGGTGCAAAAAGAGTGGATGATTCCAGGAATGGCAGTTTCTGTTATGAAAGATGGGAAACTTGTATTCGCAAAGGGTTTTGGTGTGAAGGACATCAATGGCAAATTGCCTGTAGATGAAAATACAGTTTTCCAGATTGGGTCGGTTTCCAAATCGTTTACCGCAGCAGTAATGGCATCTTTGGTTGACGAAGGTAAAATCAAATGGGACGACACCGTCAAGAATATTCTTCCTGATTTTAAGCTTTATGACAAGTGGGTAGAGGAGAACATTCAGGTTAAGGATATCATGATTCACCGCACCGGCATTAAGGGCCAGCAGGGAACATACATCCCCAATCTTGGCTACTCAAGGGACGATGTGTACAAAATGTTTCCGCTTCTAAAACCGGGATACAGTTTCCGCGGAGCATACGAATACAACAATATTACATTCATAATTGCTCAGAAGATTATTGAAAAGCTTACCGGCAAAAGCTGGGAAGACAATGTGAGGGAGAGAGTTTTTATGCCTCTGGGAATGGTTAACAGCACACTTAACGGCGACGGCTTCCTTGCTGCAAAAAATGTATCGGTTCCTCACGAACTAAACTATGAAAAAGGAGCAATAATTAACGACACAACATGGACAGATTCGCTTTCCATCAAGGCAATGTATGGCGAAGAGCAGGCTCCTTTCTGGCTCACAGTTGTTGGCCCGGCAGGTTCAGTTGTTTCATCGGCCACCGATATGGCAAAATATATTCAGTTCCATCTGGACAAAGGTAAGGTAAACGGCAAAGAGGTAATCAGCCGTAAAAACATGAACTACCTCCACAGAGGACAAACAATAACTTCGCAGGACTCAACCCGCACGACACTATACGGCCAGTGCTGGTTCATTGAGCAAAACAGCCGATACAGATTGTATTTCCACACAGGCACAACCTGGGGCTTTACAACATTAGCCGCTTTCGTTCCCGAACTTAACCTTGGACTCGTTGTCCTTGTAAACTCAGAGGCTCCGGACAGTCCGAGATATGCATTGATGCGGAGGCTGATTGATTTGTATAAGGGTTATCCTACAAAGGATTACAGTAAAGAATACTTTGAGAACTGGAAGAAGTCGGAAAAAGAGGGAGCATTAAAAGCAGTCAAACAGAAAAAGGAACTTGTTGTTAAACCGGCTCCGGATAAAGCTTTGCTGACAGGTGTTTATGACAAAGGGGAACTTTTTGGAAAGGCAGTAGTTACCCTTGAAGGGGAAGATTTGTATATTACCGTTGGGCCACAAGGGTGGAAGCACAAACTGATCCATAAAAACGGGAATGATTACACTTTCCGCAGCGACGGACACGGGTTCCCTATTACATTTGAACTCAACGGAGACGGGAAAACCCCTGCTACATCCATTGATATCAACTTTGGATATGGCGAGAATTTCGGAAAGTGGAATAGGCTTTAATCCCTCGGTTTCCGTGTTAATTCGCTAATTAACAATGCTTTATCAAACAACAACATATTTACTAACTATATGATTCTCCGGCTTTTAACACGAAAACCGAGGGATCAAAAAACAAAAATCATGAAAAAACTTTGCACTCTTTTCGTTTTCGTTCTGATTGCAGCATCTGTGTTTGCCCAGAACGGCAAAAAGCCCGTAATTGGCATCTCTTCCACCATGGGTGACGGTACAAACACTTCAACACAGCTTACATATGTGAACTCTGTTATCCGCGCAGGCGGTGTTCCGGTAGTACTTCCAATTACAGAAGACCCGGAACTTATAGCAGGAATGCTTGAAAGGGTAGATGGTATAATAATGACCGGAGGCGAGGATGTGGACCCGCTTAAATGGTTTGGCGAAGAGCCTGTTCCCGCACAGGGAGAAATTGCTCCAAAACGGGACGCTTTTGATGTAATGCTGATAAGAATGGCTGTTGCCAAAGGTCTTCCTGTTCTTGGGATTTGCCGCGGGGAACAACTTATGAATGTTGCGTTCGGAGGCTCTCTTTATCAGGATCTTCCCTCTCAGCTTAACGGCTATGCAATTAAACACAGTCAAAAAGCACCGGGCTGGTACGGAACCCATTCAATTCAAATCGAAAAAGGCTCGCTGCTCAATAAGCAAATCAATCTGGACACAGTGGTTGTAAATACTTTTCACCATCAGGGTGTAAAGGACATTGCTCCGGGATTCCGTGTTACAGCAAGGTCAAAAGACGGTGTTGTTGAAGCTATTGAGAAAATCGGAAGCACAAGAGTATTTGGAGTTCAGTTCCATCCGGAAGTTTTCACATCAAATGGCATTGATACGTTTCTTGGTATTTTCAAACATCTTGTGGAAGAGGCTAAGAAGAAGTAATGTCTCCGGCGTCGAATTGAGTTTTTATCTCTGACATCTATACACTGCCACCTAATTGTTGAGGGCTTGTGCGTCCTCCTACGCTTCGCTGCGTCCGGCCGAATCGTCCTCAACAATTAGGTGGCAATGCTATGTTTATGCGTTAGGATTTTCAATTCGCCTCCAGATGCCCTGTTCTGCTTATTATATAGGTGTTTACGAATTTACTTTTTGATTGCTCAGTTTAGCATACGAAAGTATCAGCCCTAAAACAATTGAAAGGGATGCAGCAAAAAGCACTTTGTATTGGTCGGGGAGCATGAAAGTAATTGTGTGCGCTGGTATCCAGAAGAGCGGTATGGTCTTGCCAACTACGAATTTGAGAAAGCCCGGCCAGTCTATTGTTGAGATTACTCCTGCTATTGTTGGCTTGCGGTTTTCAGCGGAATTTCCGCCAAATCCGCTACGGTCATAAACAGAATCGATATAAGTATCGGTAACCCGGTGTGCTGCCATAAATACTGCTCCGAAGGTGAGGTTCATTATTGCTGATATATAAAACGCAGTAAGGAGTCTGCTCCAGAACGAGGGCTCCGCTCCAATTGCAATGCTGATATTTTGAGAGCCGATGCTAAGTATTCCATTGGCACTTATTCCATCGTTCGCAGAGCTGCCGGCCCATAGAAGACCCTTTGCAATTGCACCGTGAACACCCTGAGTATAGAGGGAAAACATGAGAACAATCATCATACCCAGAACACCCCATACAAACATCTTTGGCAACAATCCTTTAACCTTCACCCATTTTTTGTGAACCAGCCTGTTTGCAAGAAACTCACCCATAATTGAGAGCAGTGCAAACTTGACGAATCCCATAAGATAGGGGTGTGCACCGGTTGCCTGTTTAAACATTTCGTTGGTATCAGGCACTATAAGAAAAGCAGCAACAGCCGCCAGAATGCCCACCCATATTATTGTACCGTATTTTGCCATAGATGTTTATGTTTTTGCAAATATAGGAAAAACACTCCCACTTTTGTCCCGTGCTGCACAAACAATCCATAGATTACTACCCCAAAAAGTATTTTTTTTGTTATATTGCAGATATCACCTGCCTTCCGAATTATGAGACTTATTATTATATCAAACAGACTGCCAATAAAAGTACAAAGAAACAACGACAGCTACAGCTTCACCAAAAGCGAAGGAGGCGTTGCTACCGGGTTGGAATCTCTGGACTCAAATATTGAAAAAATATGGATAGGCTGGCCGGGAATTGATGTTAAATATGAAAAGGACAGGCAATTAATTACCAATATTTTCAAAAGGTACAAATATCACCCGGTATTCTTAAGCAAGAAACAAATTAAAGAGTATTATGACGGCTATTGCAACAGTAAATTATGGCCCCTCTGTCATTACTTCTATACTTTGATAAAACACGAAGAAAGTTATTGGACAGCTTATAAAGAAGTAAACGAACTCTTTTGTAAAGAGGCTCTTAAAATAATAAGAAAAGGCGACATCGTCTGGGTGCAGGACTATCATCTGATGCTCCTTCCCAGCATGATAAGACAAGAGAAGAAAGATATTGCCATCGGGTATTTTCATCATATCCCATTCCCATCATATGAACTTTTTCGGGTTCTCCGCGAAAGGGCAGATCTTTTAAAGGGTTTGCTTGGGTGTGACCTTATCGGATTTCACACTCACGACTATATGCGTCACTTTATAAGTGCATGTGAAAGAGGTCTTGAGCTTGATTTTAATTTGGATGTTGTCAATTTCGACAAAAGGAGAGTCCACATTGATACTTTTCCAATGGGCATAAACTATAATAAATTCAACAATGCAGTTTTAGACCCTAAAGTTCAGCGACTTGTTGAGGGATACAGAGATCTTTTCGGAACAATAAAACTCATCCTTTCCGTAGACAGACTGGATTACAGTAAAGGAATTTTAAACAGGCTTAAGGGATTTGAATTATTTTTAAAAAACAACCCGAAGTATCATGGAAATGTTTCCCTTACCATGATTCTTGTCCCTTCCCGAGATACTGTGTCAAGTTATTCCGAACTAAAGGCAAAAGTAGATGAAATGATTGGTGGCATTAACGGGCAATTTTCCAGGATAGACTGGACTCCGGTTAATTATATGTATAAAAGCTTCGAATTAGAAGAGCTTGTTGCATTATATCATCTGGCAGATATTGCTTTGGTTACTCCTCTAAGAGACGGCATGAATCTGGTCGCAAAGGAGTATGTTGCAGCCAAGAGGGATAATCCCGGTGTTCTTATATTAAGTGAGATGGCTGGCGCTTCAATTGAGTTGATGGACTCAATTATCATAAATCCGAATAGTGTTATTGAGATAGAGGGAGCACTTATTGAGGCTTTGGAGATGCCTGTAAATGAGCAGTTAAAACGGCTAAAGAGAATGCAGGCAATTATTTCAAAGCAGACAGTTCAAAAGTGGGCCGGCGATTTTATTGAAGAGCTTACCAGAATTAACTTAAGCAACAACCTAGGGAACGATAAGCTACTGGATTTAGTTAAGATAAAAAGTATTAAGGATAAATACAAAAAAGCAAAGAACAGACTTTTGCTGCTTGATTATGACGGGACACTTGTAGGTTTCAAGTCCAGACCGGAAGATGCTTTTCCAGACGAAGACTTGATTAATTTACTAAGCCGGTTTTCGCAAGACAAGAAGAACAAAGTTGTAATAAGCAGCGGAAGGGATCATTCTGTTTTAAATGATTGGTTTGGGAAGCTGAATATTGGCCTTGCTGCGGAGCACGGAGCATTTTATAAAGAGGATGGGATATGGTATGAGAATGTTCATAATGTGGAATGGAATGAGGAAATAATGAAAATTTTTCAGAAAGTCACAGACAAAACCCCCCGTTCACAGCTTGAGGTGAAACAGACTGCGCTGGTATGGCATTTCAGAAGAGTTGACCCATGGCTGGCATCTATAAGAACACAGCAATTGGTAAATACATTGCTGGCTCCTTGTATGCGTCATAATTTGCACATTATGAGAGGGAGTAAAATAATAGAAGTCAAATATGCCGATTGTTCAAAAGGGTCGGAGGTCAAAAGGCTGCTAAGTAAATCTACCTATGATTTCATTCTGGCAATTGGAGATGACACAACAGATGAAGACATGTTTAATGCACTTCCTCCAAATTCAGTTTCAATAAAAATCGGAAATGTTTCCGAATCGGCAAATTATAATTTGAGCAATCAACCAGATGCAATAATGCTTCTTAATAAGCTTATCGGTTAAAACCCATGAATAATTAAGGCCGGATAAAGCTGGACTGATTCTTCTCGGATGAAAAGAGTTTAATTGTATTAATCAATGCGAGATGCGAATATGCCTGAGGGAAATTTCCCAGCTGTGCCTTTGTTTCAAAATCCAAGTCTTCGCTATATAGACCAAGATGGTTGGAATATTTAAGAATCTCTCCAAAAAGTATCTCCGCTTCCTCGCGCTCACCAATCACAAACAGAGCCCGAATCAGCCAAAAAGAACAGATAGTGAATGCAGATTTAGGTTTCCCGAAGTCATCTTTGCTTTTGTATCTGAACATAAGGCCATTCTTCGTCAAATTTGCTTTTATTGCTTTTACCGTACTTATATATCTCTCGTCTGTCGCATCAATAAAACCATAGGATTCGAGTAACAGAACAGACGCATCATAGTCAAGATTCTCATATGCCTGAGAAAAACAGCCAATGCTCTCCTTCCATCCCTTCTCAAGAACTTCTTCGCGAATTATATTTGCCTCTACTCGCCAGCTTTTGGCAAAAGATTGCATATTAAGATATTCGGCAATTTTAACTGCCCGGTCCAGAGTAACCCAACACATAACTTTAGAAAACACAAAATTCTGCTTCCTGTCGCGAAACTCCCAAATCCCGTGATCTGGTTTGCTCCATTCGCTATAGGCAATACTTGTGATTGTTTTTACTAACTCCCACATATCTTCAATTTCTGCAAGGGTACCCGGAAAATAAACATAATGCTGATAAATAACATCCATCAGGTAGCCAAGAGAATCGTTTTGTTTCTGATTATAAGCTGCATTTCCGATACGTACAGGGCTGCTCCCTTTAAATCCTTCAAGGTGCTGCAACTCTTCCTCTTTAAGTTTTCTTTCGCCGTTAATACCATACATTATCTGGAATCGGTCTTTTTTATTCTTCAAAATCCTTTTGATGAATCCAATATAGAGTTTGGCTGCCCCTTCATGCCCCATAGATATGAGAGTTTCGATGAGCATTGAGGCATCCCTAAGCCAACAAAAACGGTAGTCCCAGTTTCGGACATCCCCGATTGATTCCGGGATGCTGGTGGTTACCGCTGCAAGCACTGCACCGGAGGGCTGAAAGGACATTAATTTAAGAACTAAAAGACTGCGAGTGAGTTCTTTGTTGTATCTGTCGTATTTCTTGGAGCGGTTAACCCAGTTGAGCCAGTATACTTTTGTTCTGGAGTATTCAAGATATACTCTTTCAATATCTATGTTAATTAATTTTTGATTGTATGAAAAAAGCAAAAAAGAATCTTTTTCAAGAGATATCTCCTTTTTATTGAGTATGAAATCTAGTGATAAGTCCGAGTAGAGATACGCAGAAATACCTTCTTCGGAAGAAGACTCCGATAGTATAAACCCGTCCTCAATCGTGCTTTTTACAACTTCCCGGGCATAATCAAAAGCAGGCTCGTATACAATTTCAAATTTTGGACTTCCGCTAACATATCTTATATATCGGTAGAGTTCTGCGGGCAAATAATATTCAGATGCTCCCTCGCCGATTTTGTATCTGGGCATAAAGTCAAACACCTCGAAGACACCTTCAGGAGAAGAGAATCTTGTGCTAAGTATGTTTGTATCACGAAAATAGGATTGATGTATCTGATAATTTTCCTTTACCTCAAATCCAAATGACCCACCCTTCTTGTTATCCAGAATTTTTGCAAAAACAGAGGGTGAATCAAACTTAGGAAAGCATAGCCAATCTATGCTTCCACTTTTTGAAATAAGAGCAGCACTCTGACAATTTCCTATTACACCATAATCTAAATTGCTCATGTGAATAACTTTTTGGGATAATTATAAAGGTAGTAAAAATAAGAAACCCGGCCAATTGACCGGGTTTCTTTATTGTTTGTTTACTCGTTTACTCGTTTATGCAGAGCGTCTTTGTCTGTTCCAGAAGCTGCCGCCGGTTTTACGTGCCGGGCGTGCTGAGCGTGAGGATCTTTCCGGGCGTCCTGAATCAGATTTCTTGCGTGCCGGACGTTCGTTTGTGCTATTTCCGTTAACGCTTGTTTTGAGGTTTTCTCCTTTGAAATCGCTCTCGATTAGTTCTCTCCAGTTGAAAGATTTCTGGTTCATCAAAACTTGTTCAACCTTGATGTTTCCGCCTCTTTCATTGAATTGTCCTTCTTCGCTGCGGCCTTCACCTCTGCGTGGATATCCGCGTTTTTCAAAAGATGAGGTACGACCTGCATATCCGCGGTTTTCACCGGAATTGCTGCGACCGTCACTGCTGCGACCTGCGTATCCGCGGCTTTCACCCGAATTGCTGCGGCCTTCGCTGCTGCGACCTGCATATCCGCGGCTTTCGCCTGAATTGCTGCGACCTTCGCTGCTGCGTCCTGCGTATCCGCGACTTTCGCCTGATGCGCTGCGACCGTCACGTCTTCCGTCTGAGCGTCTGTCGCTGCGGCCTTCGCCACCACGACCTTCACTCCTGCGATCCGATCCGCCTTCGCGTCTGCGATCGGAGCTTCCGCCTCTGCCATTGTGAGTAACAGTGTAACCTCTGTCTGAATCGTCTTTTACCGGAGTATAAGCCGGAAGTTCAGACATATTTTTATTCACAACTTCAATCTTCTTGCCGGTAAGTTTCTGAATGTTCTTCAGAAAAGCCATTTCTTTCTTGTCACAGAAAGAGAGTGCGATACCCGATTCACCTGCTCTGCCTGTACGTCCGATACGGTGTACATAAGTTTCAGGAGTTTCCGGAAGGTCAAAGTTTATAACGTGTGTCAGCTTGTTGATGTCAATTCCCCTTGCTGCGATGTCTGTTGCAATGAGCACGCGGGTTTTGCGTTTCTTGAAGCTGTTAAGTGTGTTCTGACGGGCAAATTGTGATTTGTTTCCGTGGATTGCATCTGTCTCAATTCCTGCGTGGAGAAGAGATTTTGCGATTTTATCGGCACCATGTTTTGTCCTTGAGAAAACTAAAACGCTCTCTTTGCTTTCGTCCTGTAAAAGGTCAATGAGCAAAGGAATTTTTTGTTCCCTGTCGGCAAAATAAAGGTATTGTTCAATTGTATCCACTGTAGAAGCTGTAGGAGTTACCTCAATCTTCACAGGATTATTCAGGATCTTGTTGGCAAAATGTGCAATTTCATCGGGCATTGTAGCCGAGAAAAAGAGTGTCTGCCTTTCTTGAGGGATTATGTCAACAATACGGTGAATGTCGTCAATAAATCCCATATCAAGCATTCTGTCTGCTTCGTCGAGAACAAAATGGTCAATATTTCTTAGGTTGATATAGCCTTGGTTCATAAGGTCCAATAGACGACCCGGTGTTGCGATTAGTATGTCTACTCCGCGTCTGAGAGCATCAGTTTGTGCCCTTTGGCTCACTCCGCCGTAAACAACAGTGTGAGAAAGTGAGGTGTACCTTCCGTAGGCCGAAAAGCTATCGCCGATTTGTACTGCCAGTTCCCTGGTTGGTGTTAGAACAAGTGCTTTAATTTGCTTGTTACGGCCTTGGTTAACATTGCCGTAAAGATGCTGAAGGATAGGAATTGTAAAAGCAGCTGTTTTGCCTGTTCCAGTTTGCGCACAGCCCAATACATCCCTGTTATTTAGAATAATTGGTATTGCTTTTTCCTGAATTGGTGTAGGGATCGAATATCCCTCGTTGATCAGAGCCTTAAGAATAGGCTCGATAATTTCTAATTCTTTAAATTGCATGTAGTTTGATTGGTAAATGCCGTTAAATTTAGATGCCCAAAATATTGTTAGTTAGTAAAAAAGGGGCAGCGGCATAAAAAATTGTGGGGGCAAAGCTACGATAATAAAATTAAAAACAACAAATAATTATGTTATTAACAATTTCTTAACAGAAATAAAAAGAATTAAAAAAGAAAAAGCGCTACTAATGAGCGCTATGCGGTTTCGAAGTTGTCGGACTCAGGATTGATAATGCTTGAACAATTGCGGTCTTCCAGATAGGCATATTCTGCGGTGAACATCCAGTCGGGCAAAATATCCTTGCACTGGGTAAAATTGTTCTTCTTCATGTACTGTTCCAGTTTTGTCCTGAATACATGATCGGCGGTGGCTCTCTCTTTTACAGCATTTCTTGCTGTGATGGGATCTTCGAATTGGCTGAAGAATTCGTTTAATTCATCCTCGAAAATTAAATTCTTGTCGGGTGCCATGGTATTTTTATTTATCATTTTTACGAATATAATATAAAAATCTCAAAAAATGAAATAAATATTTTGGCCGTAAGATATTTTATTGCTGCGAAATACGTTTTTTATAAACGTCAATAAATACCGATTGCTTTGTCCGCTTTAAGAAAACAGGTTCATTCTCCGGAATGGAAATATTGCTGACATCTATATAGAGCCCCGGAATATTATTGCTGGTCACAGGCTGGAAGTCTTTACCTTTAATTTGATTTTCCGGATTGCTGCCAATATAATTTTTTCGCTTCTCAATGATCCAGTCGTAAACGAGCGACGGGTCGTATACTTTATATTCAAAATAATCGACCCCTTCCACGCCTTCTCCGCTATGCCATTTTTTGACCTGTTCTATTTTATACCTCCTCACTTTCCTGTTATTGTTATACTCGCCGCCAACAAGGTTTGCAGGAATATTGACAGTCATTTTCCACCCTGGAATATCAATATTAACACCGGCGCTCTCAAGAACCGCTAGGCCAAACGATGAACAGCCTGCTCCCTCATTTTCGTACCGCGGCCAGAATGCTCCGCCGTAATGCTTGCCCGGATTGAATTTGCCCTCTTTTTTGCCAAGAAATGTTTCAAGAAATTCCCTTACCCTAAGGGCCGATTGCTCATTTAAAGTGTATTTTATAAAAGCAATCTTCATCTTTTTTGCGGATAAATAGTCAATCATATTTCGTAAATCGGCACTATTTTCCATTTTTCCACCCATGGGGGCACCCATAATTCCCATTCCTATTTTTTCCTTGTTGAGCAGCCTTACTTTTTCCATACTTGAAGTGGAACGCATACCTGTAAGAACTACAGAGTCAATGAGAGGCGTTGAAAACTCAATAAACATGTGCCCCACAGAGTTTGGGTATTTTGAAAACCGTGCTTTGATAAAACTAATGAAGGAAGATGTGTAGATAGATGAAGGAGATTCCCAGTTCAGGGGAGAATGAGAAGGAACTACATAAATTGTGAGCTCATGAACAGATGGTTTCTCCTGCCCGTATGTAAAGCCGGACGATATAACGGAGAGTGCTCCGGTTAATGCAAAAATCAGATATTTAAAAAATACAAATCTTCGCATATTATTTGATTTACTATTGTTTACAAATGTGCATCCTTGCGGAAAATGTCAATAAAAACCGATGGCTTTTTCCGTTTGATAAATATTGGTTCGAATTGAGATATGCTTACTTTGCGGGCGTCAAAATAAAGTCCCGGGATTTTGTTTTTCTCCATTGGAACCAATTCTCCCTTGAGCTCTCTCTGTTTGAGTATCCAGTTAAAAATAAGGCTCGGGTCATATATGGTAAAGGGGATATAATCCACATTTTCCACTCCGCTTCCGTCGTGCCAGTAGTGCCTTTTCTTTATGCTGCGGGCTTTTACTTTTTTATGATTATTGAAGTTTCCGCCCACCAGATCCATTGGAATATTAAAAGAGACCCTCCACTCAGGGTGGTCAATGAATAACCCTGCAATTTCCATTGCAGATATTCCAAAAGCACTGCATCCTGCTCCTTCATATTCGTATCTTGGCCAAAAGGCACCGCCATAATGGCCCGATGGCGAAAAGCCGCCGTCCTTCTTTTTCGTAAAAACCTCAAGATATTTTTTTACCCGCAGGGCAGCCTCTTCGCTTATTCTGTATTTAATAAATGCAAGTTGTTTTTTTCTTCCGAAAAGATTGATTTTTTTTTGAAGTTCCTTGCTGCTTTCCATCCTTCCTTTAAAAGTGGCGCCAAGAATTCCCAGCCCTACTTTATCAATAAGAACCATTCTTCCCATATCGGTGCCGGGAGCTGTTGTTATTGATGTGAGAACAACAGAGTCTATGAGAGGGGTGGAAAACTCGATGAAAATATGACCTATTGGAATTGAATACCTCTTAAAAATGGACTGAGTATAACTTTCAAGTGCCGTTTGCAAAATTGAGGATGGAGATTTCCAATCCAGCTCCGATTGTGAAGGAATTGCATAAATAGTTAGCTCGTGAACAGCAGAAGTGTCGGGTTGATTAAACGCTTCAGACGCACGGCCGGTAACAAAAATAAAAGAAAATACAGTAAATAAAAGCAGACGGAATGTGGTACATTGGGTCATTGGAGGCGAAAGGTTTAGTGTTTTCGAGCGTAAGATACGAAATAATAAAATGAGAAATTACGGCATATTGGTTAATATACCGTAAAGTGATTCATTTATACAAATTGGTGATTTAAGGTCTCTGATATACCCTTACATAGTCTATGTCGTGGAACTGAGGGAACACAGTTGTGGAGTCGGGATTGCCGGGCCAGCTGCCGCCAATGGCAGTGTTAAGAATCAGAAAATGGTCCTTATGGGGAATTCCCACTTTGGCGGTGTGAATAAGTTCACCATCGATGTACCAGCGGATGGCATCAATTTCCCATTCAAGGGCATAAATGTGAAAATCGTCGCCATAAGACACTTTTCCTCTGTATGTGGCCGATGAAGATTTTTTAACACCCTGGAAGCTATAAAAATGGAAAGTTGCGTAAAGTGTACTTGGCTCGTGTCCAAGAAATTCCATAATGTCAATTTCGGTATACCAGGGGCGTAGTTCGGGAATAGAGCTCTCTTTTCCGTTGGCAACTGCCTCGCTCATGACATACTCCATTTCCCATTCGCGATTTTGAGGATACAGCCAGTATGCGGGCCAAAGTCCCTGCCCAACCGGAAGCTTACCGCGGATTTCATATCGTCCGTATGTGATAGCAAGTTTGTCTTTTGTATCAAGACGGCCGCTGGTATAGTGCTTGTCTCCAAAATCCCTTACCTGGCTGCGGATTCTGAGACAACCGTTTTCTAAATACACTTCGTCCGGAACATAGTATTGAAGTTCTCCGTGCTTGCTTGTCTCTCTTGTGAGGACGTTCCATTTGGTTTTGTCAAGAGTTTTGCCGTTAAATTCGTCCTGCCATATGAGTTTCCACTCAGGGGCACTTTTTTGCTTATTCTGTTGTGATAATGCTGCCGGTGATGAAATCAGGAGCAGGCAGATAATCATGAATAGTGGGGTTGGGGTTTTCATGAAAATTTAGATTTAGAAATTTATTTTTTAAAGTAGAATTATATAATTATTGCAGGTGGCGGCGTAGTTCCTTCTACGCCGCCGCCTGTGCTATTTTCGGTGGAACGGGTTGGGGATAAAGCGCGGTACTGCTTTCTGATATGCGGCATATTCGGGATACTTGTTGCAGCTTATGTTCTCGGTGAGTACGCTGCTGCCCTGGAAGAGTAATATCAGCAGAAGAACACCAATTGCGGTCCAGTTTAGCCAGTCTCCCGATGCTGTTACGCTAAAGAAATAAAAACTCAGCCAGATTGCCTGCTCGGATGCAAAGTTGGGGTGACGCACACTACTGAACAATCCCTGAGACATGAACCCTTTCCTTAGCGACTCTTCTAAACGGGTCTCTTTTGGACGTTGATTCTTTTTTTGCTGTTGAAAACAGAAGAGCTGGTTGTCTGCAATGGTTTCGGTTATTATAAAAATAGCCATAAACAAGGCCGGGATTGCATCATAAATAGAAAACGGTTTCTCGTTGAACTGAGCAGCCACAAGCAATGGAGTTGAAAACAACATTATCAGCAGTTGCTGATAAAATGAAATAAACAGAAGATTAAATATTCCGAAACGAAACCGTCCGTTAAGGGCAGGTTGCTCCCGCATTATTTTCCATCGGTAATCCTCTTCCCCTCTCCACGGAATTTTATTGTAGCCGCCCTTTCGCGAAAAATTATAACTCAGGCGGAAGCCCCATACTGCAACGAGAATTGTCATCAGCCACAAACGGGGCGAAGCCGGAAATCCGGCAAGAGTTATTCCTGCGTATGCAATGGGCATCAGGCTCCAGAGTTTGTCCACCTGACTGTAATTTCGGGTGATTTCCGAAACTATAAAGCAAACAAGCGTCACAATCATCATTAATCCGATCCATGTTTGTGCGATGTTTGCAATTTGAATGTCCCCGGCAAAAAGATCCAAAAGAATATTCTCCATAGTTTGTAGGGGTTTTAGGGTTGAACAAATATAAGAAAAAACCTAATGGGAGAATCTGTTTCAGACCAGAATTGCACCAAGCTGATAATCCACAACCAGTGCCGGAAATTCAATTCCGTCGGCATCGTAATAAACCTGCTCTTCGTTGTCGTCCATAAGGAAAATTACTTCGGCACCCTTTACCTCTACTGTGCAGGACGGGCGTGTACCTTTATAGGCTCCGGTGAGTAGGCGGATGGAATCGTACATTACCGGCTCAACACATATATTGCCAACATTGTCCGGGATGTCGCTCCAGTTTTTATACTCTATATGGGTGTCGAGATCTGTGAAATATACATACTTCGAGGCGTTTGAAGGTTTCACTTCTCTCGATTCAATTGTTTTGGTCCCGGCCAGGATCTGGTCGAAGTAAATCTGCTTGATGCTGAGGGTAAGGGTTTTCATGTATAGTCAAAAGAGTAAGGCGCAATGTTGAAATCAGATTAATCCAGTTTTTCCTTTATCTCAAATACGATTTCGGCAGGGGGCATGTGGTCGCTGTCGTAAAGAGTAGTGAGGTCTTCGTTTGCCTTGTCCAGCAACTCATTAGGAATAAGGAAATCCATCTCGGCATATCCGATTTTGAACCGGGCCGATTTCTCTGCCCCGTCTGCTGTCGTGGTTTTAAATTCAATGCAATTAAAATATTTGACATCGATTTTTTTCTCAAGAGTATAGCAGAAGTAGTCCTGGATTTCAGAAGGTTTGATGCTTGCTACAAAAGCCTTTTGTTTTCCTTTGACTATGTTGTCAAAGATTACAGAGTCAATTGTGAATGAAAGTTTATCCATGGATAATGGTTTTACCAATTATATAAAGATAGGAAAATTATTTTAAATGTTCTTTTTACCCCTTTCTCACCGACCACACCTGTTCCGCCCACCCTTGCCGCCCAACCTTGGGTGCCGTTTTTCCCCAGGGGAAATTTGTTAACTTGCAGAAAATGAATGAGATAGTCCCTTTTGGTTTGTGGGTTTAAGTCGCACATTATGAACGATATAACAAATTTCCCCTGGGGAAAAACTGCGTCCCACAAAGCATAGCATTGCAGGATTATTTACACATTATGATGCTTAAAAGAGTAAATCCCAAATAAATATATAATTTTGCAGACAATAAGCATTTTAGAAATGAAAAGGTCACTGCTACTTGTAATTATTATTACCCTGTGTTTCTCGTTCCCTGAAAAACTGTTCTCACAAAGAGTTGAGAAAGGGGAGCGACGGATAACTAACGAATTGTTAAAGGAATACATAGATTTCCTCGCATCGGATTCTCTCCTTGGAAGGAGGGCTCCGGGCAATGAACTCGATTTAGCTGCAGATTATATAGCTGCTCAGTTTGAAAAATTTAAACTGGACAAAATTAATGGAAGCTATTTTCAGACAGTTGGTTTTTATTCGCAAAATCTGGATACTCAAAACAGTTTCCTCAAAATTTCAGGTAACAATACCAGCAAAGAATATCAGCTTAAAACCGATTTTATTCCGTTTGAAATGACTTTAAACGGTTCGGTCAAGGCAGAAATTGTTTTTGCGGGTTACGGAATTACAGCTCCGGAATATAACTACGACGATTACAACGGGCTGGACGTAAAGGGAAAGATTGTACTTGTACTAAGGCACGAGCCGGGAGAAAACGATACGACATCTGTTTTTGGAGGGAAGAATGAATCAAAATATTCATTTTTGGCAACGAAGCTGGAAAATGCAAAAAAACATGGCGCATCTGGCTTATTGCTTGTAACCGACCCCATTAACCATATAATGCTTAAACCTCAGGGATATCCGTGGCCGAGCCTTTCTAAACTTCTTCCACAGGATAATCTGCCTATACAACTTGATAAAAGAGACGGCAGCGAAATCCCCGTTGCACAGGTTGGGGAAAACATTATAAAACAGCTGTTTGGAAGTGTAGATTCTTTAAAAAAGATTCAAATAACTATAGACAAAACGCTTAAGCCAAATTCATTCCCGCTCGCTGGATTCAATTGCGATTTATCTACCAGACTCACATATAAGGAATACTCTTCAAAAAATGTAGTTGGATTTATAAAAGGGACCGATGAAAAAACCGGTGACGAACTGGTTGTTATCGGCGGACACTACGACCATGTGGGATATAACAAAGAACATAAAGCCGGGGAAGATTACATATATAACGGGGCAGATGACAATGCATCAGGCACTGCCGGTGTGATGGCAATAGCAAAAGCATTTACCTCAATGAAGCAAAAACCACGCAGAAGCGTGTTGTTTATTCTGTTTACAGCAGAAGAGATGGGTCTTTACGGGTCGGCATACTATTCAAACCATCCGCTTTTCCCTTTGGACAAAACAGTTGCAATGCTAAATCTGGACATGATTGGACGTAACGGAAACGACACTCTCAATATCGAAGGTGCATCAATAAATCCTGACCTTACTGCATTAATTCTGAAAGAGAACGAGAGCGTAGGACTTAAGTATGTTCCTTCGGGAGAAGATATGTTTGGCCGGAGCGATCATTACAACTTCTTTGTAAAAGGCATTTCCGGAGTGGATATTACAAGCGGTCTGCATAAAGACTATCATACGGTAAGGGACAATCCAAACACAATTAACCACACAAAGGCTACCAGAATTTCCCGTCTCATTTTCCGGACAACCTGGTCAATCGCGAACGATAATAAGTATTTCAAGATTCTGAAAAATAAATAATCAATTAATAATTAACACATCAAAAAATGAAAAGAGTTTTTTTAACACTCACGCTTCTATTCGTATTTGTAATTACATCTAACGCATCGTTCGGACAGGAATCAGTTATGCTGAAGTATAATTTCAAAGAGGGAAAATCCTTTAAAACAACTATGAACCTCACTAACGAGATGGTTCAGTCTATGATGGGTCAGGAAATGAAGGCAACAAGTAATGTTGGTGTTGTATCGGAATACAAAATTTCAAAAGTAGATGCGAAAAATAACGCTACTGCTCTTGTGACAATTCTTGATTTAGCTGCAACAACAGTGGCAATGGGCAAAGAAGATGTTGTCAAAAAAAGCGATTTCAAAAAGGAAAATATTTGCGCAGAATACGACCAGACCGGTAAATCCATATCAGGCAAACTAATTGACACAACCGAAGACTTTTCGAAAGTTGGCTCTTTCCAGGGATTTGTGAAACTACAGGCACTCCCTGCAAGAGAGGTGAAAGTAGGCGAAGTATGGAATGAAAAACAGATTGATACAGTTAACAATGGTCCTTCTAATCCGATGTCATTAATGACAACAGCCATGGAAACAGAATACACCTTAGTTGGCAAAGAGATGAGAGAAGGTAAGAATGTTTACAAAATCAGCTATAAATCATCTATGGAACTTGCAGGAAAAGGTAAACAAATGAACATGGATCTGTTCCTTGAAGGTACAGGCGAGGTTACCGGTTTCTTCTATTTCGACCCGACTGCATCGATTGTTGTATATTCTGAGGGCAATACCGAAATGAATTCAACAATAACTGTAAGCGGCCAGCAGAACATGAGCATTCCAATGACCCAGAAAGTGAAGGTTATTTCGACAACAGTTGAACTGTAATATATAGATAAACTATTGATTGAGAATGTTGTATAGCGGCCGGAACCTCAGGGTTCCGGCCGCTATGTTTTTAGTCAACGACCTGTTTTGCAGATAATTCCTATGAACAAAAAGAAATACAATCTTTTTGTTCCTTTTTGTTCTTGGGATGTTGCTGATTGTTAGATGATTGCTAAAGATTCTGAGATATCATATCTCAAAATCTTTAACAATTTTTTGGTCAACAATCAATTACTAGCAAATATGGTGCGGTTTTGCCGCCGAAGGCGTAGACCTGCGACGCAGGAGCACCTATCTTGCCCCATTTGGTGGCGAAAATATTTTTGCGGCGAAAGTAAGACAACCTGTTTCAGGAACGGGAAAAAGCTTTTAGGGCAATGACTGCAGCGGCCTCTGCATCGGCAAGGGCGTTGTGATGGTTTTTTAGGTCGAAGCCGCAATGGGCGGATACGGTGTGGAGTTGATGATTTGAGAGGTGTGGAAAGAGGCGACGCGAGGCACGCAGAGTACAGTGAAACTGGTATCCCGGGTAGGGCATGTCAAAGTGGTTGTGAACTGCCTTGAGACACCCTTCGTCAAAAGGACTGTTGTGCGCTACCAGTGGCAGCCCCTGAATTTGCGGTGAAATCTCGGCCCATACCATTGGAAACTCATAAGCATCATTGGTATCCTGAGCAGTGAGTCCGTGGACGCGGGTGTTCCAGTAGTTGTAGAAGTTTGGCACAGGGCGGATGAGCCTGTATATGGAGTCAACAATCCGGCCGTTACGGACAATCACGATTCCAACGCTGCACACGCTGCACCGGTATCCGTTTGCGGTTTCAAAGTCTATGGCTGCGAAGCTGCTCCCCAAGTCTGGCATCTGTTCCGAAATTTCCTGCGAAATTACGATGATTTTTCGTTTTTGGTGCTTCGACGTACGAAACGGCCCCCTCACCACCCCAGGGGTCATTTGGTATCGTGCATATTTACAGGTACTTAGTGTTTTAAGTGATTTTGGTAATTGGCTTATAACCAGTGGAGTACCAAATGACCCCAGGGGTGGAGTGGTGAGTCCAGAGGTGGAGGGGTGACCCCAAGGGTGGAGGGGTGAGTCCAGAGGCGGAGAAGGAAGGCCGACACCGTGTGCGCAGCCAACCGTCAGGGTGCCGTTTTTCCCCAGGGGAAATTTGGTAATTTGCAGTAGATGAATGAAATAGCCCTTTTTGGCTCAGAGGTTTAAGTTGCACGTTATGAGCGACATAACAAATTTCCCCTGGGGAAAACGGCGTCGGAGAAAGGGCGTCGGGGGAAAGGGCGTCGGGGAAAAAGGCGTCCCCAGCGAAACTAGCTCTGGCTTTCGGACTCGCTCAGGATATCCTGAACTATCTTCGTGACGGTGCGGAAGTCGATTTTACCGGTGCCCATCATTGGCAGTTCGCGAATAACGATAAATTGTTTTGGAAGTGCGATGTTTGGCAGTTCGGCGCCCATCTTCTTAAGGATTTCGGCCTTGTTCACTTCAATGGTTACGGTTGCTATAATTGCCGATCCTCTCTTTTCGTCGGATATGTCCACAACGCAGCATGATACCCCGGTTGGAAGGTGCTTTTCAAGGGTGTTCTCGACCTTGACAAGAGAAACCATCTCCCCGCCAATCTTTACAAACCGTTTAAACCTGCCGGCATGCCAGAGGTAGTTGTCTTCGTCGAAGAATCCCATGTCGCCGGTGTTGTACCATCCGTCTTCAAGAGCTTCGGCTGTGAGTTCAGGGTCGTCGTAATATCCTTTCATAACAGAATCGCCCTTAACCAAAACCTTACCGACTTCTCCGGTTTTGCACTCTTCTCCGGTTTCAAAATTCTCCAGCCTCACCTGAACACCCGGAATAACACGTCCGGTACTTCCCGGCCTGTTAAATTCCTGCGAGTTTGCAGATATTACCGGTGATGTCTCGGTTGCTCCGTAGCCCTCCATCAGAGTTACTCCGTGTTTTTTCATGAAACCTTCCCTTAGCGCATCGGGACATTTGTCGGCCCCGGATACCATCAGCCTGAGAGATTTAAAGTCCCCCGGTTCCGATTTATGCAGATAACCCCAGAAGAAACTCGGAGTACCAACCATAACCGTAGGCTTCTCTTCGCGCGCAATTTTGCTGACTGTCGCAAAATCGAGAGGGTTTGCATAGCAGACCATGGTCATTCCGTAATAGAAAGATACCCATAGGTTTACTGTGAGCCCGAATACGTGGAAGAAAACCAGATTCGCCAGAATCACATCGGATTCTGTAATATTTTCGTATGTGCCAAAATTCTCAATATTTGAAGATATGTTGCGGTGTGTAAGCTGAACAGCTTTCGGGTCCTTTTCGCTTCCGCTTGTAAACAGAATTACAGCGGTGTCATTTTCGTCCCCCTTATGAATGCTGTTGAGGACAACGCCTACAGGGAACTTGCTTATGAGAGCGGCCTTCAGCTTTTCGCCGGTGGACACACTTGCCATGATATCTTCAATCATTACCATGCCGTCGATAACAGGGCAGTTGATTTTTTCCAGCAATGCTTTGGAGGTAATTATAGTTTTGAATTTGCACTTCGTTTGAGCATATTTTGCATTAGCCTCGGCACCCGTAGAATAATTTATCATCACTGGTATTCTGCCACTCATCAAAGCCCCCACTGTTGCAAGCGCGCAGCCTGCGGAAGTAGGAATCATAATGCCGATAAACCCTTCATCATACTTTTTGAATTTAGAATTCAGGATAAGGGCACCAATAAGTGCCGTTGAATAATTAACTCGTTTTTCCGTTGTTCTATCAATAATTGCAAGCTTTTTGGCATGCTTCTTTGCCATCCGTACAAATTGTTGATGAAGTAGCATATAGGTAGGGTTTTGTTTAAAATTTTCTTTACGGCGCGCAATATAACGATAATTTTAAATCAATTCCAAATGAGAGTGTAAAAAAGAGAATTTGAGAAAATGAGTTACACTATGCATATTACATAGTATAAAAAACTCCCGCCTAAGCAGGAGTGTAGGATTGATGATGCAAAAGCACAGGATTTTATGATGCGATTGCCTCACGAGCTGCCTTCCCCAGGGGAAATTTGTTAATTTGCAGAAAATGAATGAGATAGCTACTTTTGGGAAAATGGTTTAAATTGCAAGCTGTGAGCTACTTAACAAATTTCCCCAGGGGAAAAAAGCTTGCTTATATAACCGACAAGATATTTTCCTCTCCCCAGCTTGCCATTGTAATCGAAACACCCAATGCAGCCTTGTCTGCCACCGGATCTTCGTTACCCCTACCCACAACTATCTTAAAATTATATAATTTCCCCGGTTGCCAGTTGGAAAAAACAGAGCCATCAATGTTTTTAAAGCTGATTACTCTTTCAAAGCAAAGTTCCCTGAATTCAGCAGTTTTTGCCCGGGCGGAATATTTTACTATTACCTCAGGATTTACTAGCGGTGCAGCGGCAGGGAAGAACTGGAAGCCGAAGACTTTGCCGGTGGTGTCTGCAGATGAAAACCCGCCGGAATTGTGCACAAACGATCCGGAGTAATAACTATCGGAAAAAAGCAGGGAATCGGTTCCGGCCGGGGAAGATAAAGAGCCTGGAGAGTACAAAATGCTGCCGGTGCCGGAAAAGTTCACCTTCTTGTAGATGTTTCTTAAGAACACTCCCTTAAAATTTACATCCACCATAGTGGTCCGGTCGTAATCGAGTTTTATCTGAAGGCGCGAAACAATGGGTTTCAGTTCCATATTGGCAGAATACAGAGATGAGTTTAGCTTTACGATAGGTGCTTCGGCATACAATGTCACTAGCTGAGGGTCCGATTCGTACCGGATTTCTGTTGACAGTGCCTTAACCTGATTTGCTGATAGCATGGATTTGAGAGTTGCATCCGGGATACTCTCTGTCTTTGGATTTGCAATTATCTGGATAGTTGAGGATTCTGTTGAGATGTTTTTAATTTCGAACCCTGTTTTAAGTGCGTCTATTGTCAAACCAGGCTGATCGCCATTCACCTCAAGTTCCGAGGTTGCAACAGGAATTATTCTTGATAGTTCGCCATTTGCCTTTGAAATATAAATCCAGAGCTTTGTTGGTGTAGCGAATTTGTCAACCGGAGTAAGTTTTGGACCAATTGATTTTGTGTCAACAAAATTGTTAGGGTCAATACGGATTCTTACCGATTTGACTTGTTGAGAATAATTTGTCGCAGGTGTTTTTTCACAAGACGCAAGTAGGATAACAACTACCGCTGCAAGTGCCAAAGATTTTGTAATCATAAATTAGAATTTAATTGGTTTACGTTCTAATTTAGTCATAAATATTAATATAACAGCACTTTAAGAAATAGAAAAATGGAAAAAACAGATTTTTTTGGTTAATAATAGAAATTTTTAAATGAAGAGAAAACGGATAAATAGAATTTAGAAACGATTTTCAACACTTTCCTAAAAGAGGAAGAATGTCAATGGAATATTTACTATTTTTGTGATTATTGCATTAAAATTCATTAATTGGGAAATTCGACTAAGAAGAATCGCTCTGTTATATTGCTATGAAAGAAATTGAAAAGGCTTATTTCGAGTTATATCCCAGACTTTGTGTTTTTGCTGAGAAAATTTTAAAGGATTCTTCATTGGCCAAAGGTGCGGTCCAGGAGGTTTTTCTATCAATTATTGAGAAAAAGGACAAACTCCAAATCAATACTTCACTTAAAGCATATCTGATTAAAGCGGTTTATAACAGATGTCTGCTGGACAAAAGAAGAAAGGCAATTCACGAAAAACATTCCGACAGAATAAACTACGAAAAACTTTACGATTCAGCTTTGGAAGACGATTTTGATGACGAAGAGCTGGCTAAGCTGGAATTACTGGACAGAGCAATTAATTCGCTTCCGGAGCAGTGCAAAAAAGTTTTTCTACTCAACAAAAAACAGGGGCTTTCATATGCAAAAATTGCTGTTCAGATGGAAATTTCTGTAAAGACTGTCGACAATCACATTTCAAAGGCAATGAAAAAAATTAAAGAGTTTGTAGGGAATATTTAGCCTTAAAGTATCTATATAAACTATAATGGACATAATGGAAGGGAACAAAGAGAAAATAGATTGGGTTTGGGATAAATGCATGGACATTGATAATAAGTATGATCCTGAAGATGGCTTTAAGGAGCTGAACGAGCTTCTGCTAAGCAGAAGGAGAACTTTAAAAAGAAGAAGGTTTATTTATCTATCGGTGGCTGCAGCTGCCATATTGCTTCTATTGGCAGTTCTTCCAATGTTTACTCCGGACAGCAGTTTAGGCAGGGGCGATAATTTATCCGCAGAACTTACTCTTAGTGAAAGCGACTTTATAATTAAGATAGGAGAGAAGACCTATGTAAACGAATATAGAAACAGCCGGATGCTTGTAGAAGAGGGACGGGTAATATTAAAAAGCGGGACGGGTGAAGAGTCTATTAATACATCAGGAAATGAGAGAGTCCAGATAAAAGTGCCAAAAGGGATGAGATATTCGATAACACTTGAAGACGGATCAAAAATATGGGCAACATCAAATTCCGCACTGTCTTTCCCTTCAAAATTTTCTACAAAGCAGAGGAAAATTAGGGCAACCGGTCATTTGTTTTTTGAAATTGAAAAGGCAAAGGTTCCTTTTATAGTTGACATGAAAAACGACCTCTCAGTTATAGTTTACGGAACGATTTTCAACCTGAAATCCTATTCGGATTCAGATGAACTTAAAATCTGCCTCACAGAGGGTAAGGTTGCCCTTAAGATAGGTGAGAATGAAAATATTCTATTACCTAATCAGACACTACTTTATAATATTGAAAAGAAAGAAATTTCCACAAAAGAGACGGACCGGTCCGAAAACATATTCTGGAAAGATGGTTGTATTTGTTTTGACAACATGTCCCTGAAGGACTTAGCCAAGGAGCTCTCCCAATGGTATAATGTGTCTGTTCGCTTCCATGAAGAAGAAATTAAAAAAATATCTTTTGTCGGCAATATTCCGGATGACTTAAATCTTAAAGAGGTTACAGAAATTTTAAGTGCCGCCAAAAAATTCAGGGCAGAGTATAAAGATGGGGTGATTCATCTTTACAAATATTAGTTTTTTACCCCTTTTTTATGAAAATTTAATAAATCCCTGCATCTGAGTAGGGATTTTTCATTTGTTATGAGTCTTATTACTATCAAATCTTAAATTTAATTATGTAACTATGGAAAAAAACTGTTCAATCCGCACCAGACGCCTATTTTCAAAAGGGCTTTGGGGGTTAATTTTAATGTTTTTGTTTGTTTTTTCTTCCGGAGGCTCACAGATTCTGGCACAAACTCAGGCAAAATACTCAATCAAATTCGAAAACTCGACAGTTGTATCATCTGTAAAGAAGATGCAAATTCAGTTAGGTGTTAATTTTTTTTATGATTCCGAAAGCCTTAAACAAGAGGTGGCAGTAGTCAATAAGACTTTTACAAATAATACACTTGATGAGATATTAAAATCGGTTCTCGAAGGAACATCCCTATCTTATAATATTGTAAATAATGTAGTGATTATTGCACATAAAGAGACGGTAGACGAAAAGTCAAAAACTATTTCGAAGGATAATAACATAACAGTAAGCGGGGTGGTACTGGACAAGAAGGGAGAATCTGTAATAGCAGCAAACATATGGCTTGTAGGCACAAAAATTGGTGCGTATACAGATATTGACGGCGCCTTTACTATTGTAATGCCGGCAAACGGAGTCCTAGAAGTTTCTGCAATCAGTTATGAAACAAAACAGGTAACACCTAACGGAGCAAATCATCTGGTAATTACCATGAATGATGATGCAATCAACCTGAAGGAACTTGTCGTTATTGGTTACGGTACAATTAAGAAGGGTGATGTAACCGGTTCTGTTGCCTCAATCAAGAGCGAAGATATCACTAAACAAGCTGTTTTAAGTGCCGATCAGGCTCTCCAGGGCAGGCTCCCTGGTGTTCAGGTTGTTTCCAATTCAGGTTCGCCGGGAGGATCGGCATCTGTACGAATCAGAGGAATTGGTACTGTAAACGATGCAGAACCACTTTATGTAGTTGATGGAATGCCTGTAAGCAGTATAAGCTATCTCAATACTAACGATATAACCTCGATGGAGGTTTTGAAAGATGCGTCTGCAAGTGCAATTTACGGTTCGAGAGGTGCGAATGGCGTTGTACTAATCTCTACACGCAAAGGAAATGCCGGCAAAACTAAAATATCATTCAGCGGATATGCCGGTGTTCAGAACTCAATAAACAACCAACAGCTGCTTAACGGCCCGCAATGGTATGACCTGCAGGCAGAAATTAACAAAACAAGAACTAATAAAATAGACCTTAGCAAAGTTAACAGGAACACCTCTACCGACTGGATGAAAGAGGTAACACAGGTTGCACCGATACAGAATTATAATCTTGATGTCAATGGTGGAGAAGGTGATATACTTTATGCTGCAAGCGTTGGTTATTTCAATCAGGACGGTACAATAAAAGGTACGAAATTCGATCGTTTGACTTTGAGACTAAACAGCGAAGCAAAAATAATGAAGAATGTAACTTTAGGTTCAAACCTATCGTTATCAATAGCAAACAGAGCACAGGTGCTTGAAGGAAGCGAATCATGGGGAATTGTCAGTACTGCTGTGAGACTTGAACCGGTGGTTCCGGTATACAACGCAGATGGGACATATGGGTCTTCTCCATATGTTGACAGCAACAACCCGGTTGCCTCAATTCAATATACCGACACACAATACAAGAATCTGAACCTTGTTGGAAATATATTTCTGAATATCGATATCCTCAAAAACCTTAAATTCAAAAGTACATTTGGGGTTGATATGAAAAAAGAAGATTATTATGACTTTGTTCCGCAGTACTTTGTGAGCACAACTCAAAAAAACGACGAAAGCATAATAAGCAGAGGCTATCTCAAAAGAGACAACTGGTTGTGGGAAAACACACTTAATTATAATAAGACATTTGCTGAAAAACACTCTCTTAATGCATTGGTTGGTTATACAATGGAAGAGACAAGAGAAGAGAATCTTTTTGGCAGTAAAAAAGGTGTTCCGGCCGATCTAGCCAGTTTAAAATATTTAAACGCAGCACAAAACGCAACATCAGCATCGGTAAGCGGGGCAGCATGGGAATCGGCAATGATTTCATATCTTGGAAGAGTAAATTACGGTTTCGATGACAGAATATTGGCTACACTGAGTTTACGTGCCGATGGCTCTTCAAAATTTGCAAAACAGAACAGATATGCAATATTCCCGTCTTTCTCGCTGGCATGGAAAATAAACAACGAGAAATTTTTCAGGCAACTTAATTACGATTGGGTAAATGCTCTTAAATTAAGAGCAGGATGGGGTCAGATAGGTAACCAAAATATTGGAAATTATCTTTTCCAATCGACTTTAACTTCAGGAGCGCAGTACCGTTATCTTTACGGAATGCCTGAGTCAATTTATCAGGGAGTAGTGGCAGTTGGCATGGCCAATGATAAAATTAAATGGGAGACTTCGGAATCCGAAAACTTTGGCCTTGATATCGTATTGTTCAAAAATCTTAATATTGTAACAGATTACTTCATTAAAACAACAAAAGACATGTTGCTCATGGAGCCTATTCCATATCATATGGGTTTCGAAACAGGTCCCGTTACAAATGTTGGTAGCGTAAGAAATAAAGGAATTGAGTTTCAAATATCATGGAAAGGTTCATTTTCAAATGATTTCTATTACAGTATCGGAGCCAATTTTTCAAGCATAAACAACAAAGTGCTTAGTTTGGGAACGGGCAAGGCAATACCTGGCGGTTCTGTCTTCCAGAAGGGGTATGCAACCCTCACTCAGGTTGGTTATCCAATTGGTGTATACTGGGGATTTAAAACAGACGGTCTTGTACAAAACGATGCTCAACTTACAGAAGTTAAGACACGACAGCCTTCGGCCGGACTTGGTGACGTTATCTACAAGGATATAAACGGATACAATGCCGATGGCAAGACTTTGTCGGGTGTTCCGGACGGGAAACTCAACGATGCAGATAAAACAATGATAGGAAGCCCTATTCCTGACTTTACATATGGTATTAATTTGGGCTTCGGCTATAAAGGTCTTGAATTCAGCGCGTTTTTTGATGGCGTACAGGGAAATGAAATTTTTAATGCAACAAGATCTTACATCTATGGAACTAACAGCATATACAACAAACATATTGATGTTCTCGACTACTGGACTCCCGAAAACACCAATACCACAATGCCAAGGGTTAATGGAAACGATATAAATGATAACCTGAGAATCTCCGATCGATATGTTGAGGACGGATCGTTCATAAGGTTAAAGAATATTCAGTTGACATACACATTCCCTAAATCATTCACGTCAAAACTTAAAATCGAAGGAATTAAGGTTTATGTGAGTGCGCAAAATCTCCTTACCATTACAAAATATTCCGGACTTTATCCCGAAATCGGACAGCTGAGCACATCGAACTATCTGAGTCGCGGTGTTGATATGGGAACATATCCTCAGAACAGAACAATTACCGGAGGTTTAAGCATTAATTTCTAAATTTCTTGAATATGAAAACATTAAAATATATTTTTCAAGGCATTATTTCTATTGCACTTTTGTCTTCCTGTACAGACTTTCTCGACAGAGAGATGCAAGGATCACTTTCGGCAGAGTCGTTTTTTCTGAATGAAAAAGATGCCGTTTCGTCACTTACCGCGGCATATTCAGATTTGAAAGATACCCGTTACCACCGTAGCATTTGGTCAATTGGTGATGTTCTGTCCGACGACGCAACAGCCAGCGGCAGCGATGGAGATATCGCAGCAGCCATAAGAATGGAGAGCTTCAATTACCATTCAGACTGGAGCAGACTTTTAGACAGATGGCAGGTTTGCTATAGAGCAATTAACAAGGCAAACCAATCAATAGAAGGAATTTCTGAAATGGACGAAAGTCTTTTTAAAAAACTATCTAAAAGCCAACTTCTTGGAGAGGCATATTTCCTAAGAGCCTATTTCCACTTTGAAGTTGTAAGGACCTGGGGAGATGCGCCAATTGTTAACGGGGTTCCAAAAATAGGAGATAAAGACAAAAAAAGGTCACCGAAAGCAGAAGTATATGCTTTTATAGAAAAGGACCTGATAGAAGCTGCAAAGCTTATGTCAAAGAAATCTGTACTTGGTGCAACAAATTTAGGCAGAGCAACTTCAGGCGCAGCCTATACGCTTCTTGCCAAGGTTTATCTTTACGACAAGAAGTATGCAGAGGCAAAAGTTGCTGCAAAATCTGTTATAGACATGGGCGAGACCGAATATAAGCTGTTTACTGAGTTTGAAGATAACTTCAACTTAAAAGGAGAACATGGATCTGAGTCAATTTTCGAAATTGATTTTTATCAATCTACTTCTGAAACAGCAAATTACCTTACAAACGGCAACTACAGCAGTTATGCAATGATGCCAAGGCCATTTGCAGGTTATGGTGGCAATCAGGCTTTGCCGGGACTGGTTAATGCTTTTGAGCCCGGAGACAAACGACTTAAAGCAACTGTACTCACAGTAGCAGACATGCAAGGGGTCGAAACTCAGGCAAACATTGCAAGCCTTGTTTATAACAGGACTGGATACTACAATAAAAAATTCTATCTGCCACCGAAAGACAGAGTTGGAACAGGTATTTTTACATTGCCTCTAAATATAAGGATTCTCAGACTTTCGGAATTATATCTGATATATGCTGAGGCCTGCAACAGAACCAGTGACGACGGCAATGCGAGAATTTATCTTAATAAGGTAAGAACGAGAGCCGGATTGCTTGAAAATACAACAGATACAGGAGCATCTCTTCTTGAGTCCATACTTAAAGAAAGACGGGTGGAACTTGCGATGGAAGGCGACAGATTCTTTGATCTTGTTCGTACCGGAAAAGCAGTTGCAGCATTTAATGCACCTGAGTTCAAAGCATATAAAACGCAAGCCAATTTCAAGCCCGGAATCAGTGAATTAATGCCAATTCCGCAGTTAGAAATTGAGAACGGTAATGGCAATATTGTGCAAAATCCGCTTTAACATTTAAACAAAATATCCAATGCGCTTCTTATCATTATTCGTCGGGTTTTTGATAGCTTCCAGCACAGGGCTCTATTCTCAGAATTTAAACAAACAGAACTTTCCTGAGAAAAAAAGTGTCAACCGGGTTGAACTGGCCTTACCGCAAGTTGACGGATACACATTGCTCAGGTGTGATTTTCACACCCACACGATGTTTTCGGATGGACTTGTATGGCCAACCTACAGGGTTATGGAAGCCTGGAAAAGCGGCCTTGACGTCCTTGCAATTACAGACCATATTGAATATCGCCCGTACAGGAAGTTCACAAACGGAGACCTTAATGCTGCTTATGAAATTGCTTTGCCGGTAGCTGAAGAGATGGGAGTAATGCTGATAAGAGGAGTGGAGGTAACAAGAAAACAGGGAGTATTAGGACACTTCAATGCCCTTTTTATTAAAGATGCCAACCCAATTGATAACCCCAATCCGGAGCTGGCATTAAAAAATGCATATGACCAGGGTGCTTTCATTACTTATAACCATCCTGCATGGGCTTTGGATACCTGTCTGCTGACAGATTTCCAAAAAGCAATGATAGACAAAGGTTATGTAAAGGGCATCGAAGTGTTTAATAATGACGAATTTTATCCAAGAGCTCTTTCGTGGAGCAAGGATAAAAAACTGACAGTATTTGGAGCGTCCGATGTTCATGGTTCAATAACTGACGATTTTGGAGTTCATGGTTCAGGAGCATCGCGGTCAAGTTTCCGGCCAATGACGCTTGTATTTGTCAAAGAGAAAAATCCTGAAGCAGTTAAAGAAGCATTGTTAAACAGACTCACTCTTGCTTACTTCGATGATAATGTTGCCGGAGATGAGAAACTGCTTACTTCGTTGTTTCTTGCTTCTGTGAAGGCGGGAAAAATTTCCGGGAATGAGAAACAGAGTGTTTACAGATTCAGAAATGACTCAGGAATTCCGTATCATTTCTCAATAGGAAGCAAAAAATATGATTTAGATCCCAACTCCGATATTCTCATAAATTTAGCTTCAGATGTGAAAACTGTAGATTTACTTGTCCTGAATATGCACTATTATGAAGGTAAACATCCACTGATAAGTATCAGTTTAGAAATGTGAAACATGCTTAGTTTTGAATATTGATTATCTATAGATGTTTACCGGATAATGACAGGGGTGTTAATTAAATTTAGCATCCCTGTTTTACATTAAACCCGGGAGCCATGTAACGGCGATAATTTTTTGTGTAGCTCCTGCCGAAATAGCGGCGCACTCCCGGAATCCACATGAGCAAACGGAAGAATGCGTCAATTGGAACAAAGCTCAGCCAGTGGATAAAAAATGTGGCAATAGTTATCAAAATGATTTCTGCCGTGAGGATGAATGCTGAGCCGGAAAGGAGTGTGTTCAGCCAGCCGGATGTTTCGCCGGCGAGCCACAAAGGAACATATTTGAGTATTGCCAGTATTGCCCAGATGATGAGCCCTGTATTTATGACAAGCTGCATAATCAACAGTGGCCCCGATACCTGAATTGAACGCTCCGGGCAGATGTTTATGCACCTGTTGCAGTCTTCGCAGCTGAAGTTCCAGTGCGGTTTTTTGTGACTCATTTTTATGGCGTGTACTGGACATGACTTAGCGCAGAGGGAACAACCATTGCAGTTTTCGTCTGCAACATAGAACTTCCCTAATGCCCTCCGGCCTATGAAACCAAAAAGAGCAGCAATTGAACCGGACCACATCCGGTTGAACCTGCCGCACCGGTACAACTCTCTCTTTTCATCCATGAAATTCTCGGCAAAACAGAGGACCTCAGCCTCGCCTAAAGGAAAAATTGCTTCAGTGTCTTTTTTGTCCGGAGGGTTTGTGGCTTGTGTCCAGTTATCGGGGAATGATGCATTTGCGGAGAGGAAAACATTATAATTCTTTTTCCTCAAGATATTCTCAACCTGCTCAAGAGCCTGCCCGGTGTAGCCCTTTACGAGGTTGCCTTTATGGAATATAGTGCCATTAACAGCAAGAACAGCAGTTCCCGCACCATTTGACACGGGCATCCTGTGAAGATACCGTTTCATTATAACGGGAGCCGACCAGCTAAGAACCGGAAATGCAACAATATGATAGTCATAGGATTCTTCCGGAGGCAGTACGTCTTTAATTACCTGACGGACATCTACGTCATAACCTTTTGCCTGAAGCTTTGCAGAAATTATTTTTACAGAGTGGGCAGTATTACCCGTACCTGTGAAATAGTGGATAATTACTTTTTTCATGACTGACGAGTCTTTTTGTAAATATAGATTTTTTTTAGATATCAGCCTTGTAATAAAATAGCATAAGTTGTTACAAATAGGTAAACAAACAAATTTATAAACAGGATGAAAAAAATATTAATTTTAGCGAAATGAGTATAAAGACAAAGGAGGAACTTTTTGAGGAGGTTTACACCGAATACCGGCTCAGAATATACCGCATCTGCTATGGGTATATTTATGAGAAGGAACAGGTAGAGGACCTTTTTCAGGAGATTATGATAAACGTCTGGAACAGTCTGGATAAGTTTAAAGGAGATTCATCCATAGGCACATGGACTTACAAGGTTGCCGTAAATACTGCCCTGCTTTATAACAGAAATACCAAACAGTATAAAAAGATACGGTGGGCGGCAACCGAGATAAACACATTTGCCGCCTTCTCAAATCCAAACGACAAAGTTCAAATGGAGAGCCGGTTAAATCATCTGGGGAAATCAATATCAGAACTCCAAAAACAGGACAGGCTCATTATTTCCCTCATTCTGGAGGGTCAGACATACGAACAGGTAGCCGAAATTGTTGGGATATCAGCAAACTATGTGGGAGTGAAGGTTACCAGAATCAAAAAGCAACTTTATGAACTACTTAAAAAATACGACAATGAATGAACTGGACTATCTTCGTAAAGTTTGGGAAGAGAATACAATAGCAGACACATCACAAGACGCGCCTGTAATAAAGGAGAATATGTCAATGGTGAAAAAACTAAAAAGTTTCGACCATTTTCAAAAACTCATAAACATCCTTAAAATAGTTATCATTACCATCCTTCTTTCAACATTCATGATATCAATAAAATCTTTAGGCATTGATCCTGTTGAAATATATATTGGCATTTCAATAATCTTCGCAGGCATAATATCATTTATGTTTTACTATCTCAAAAATCAGTTTTACTCTTCAAAACTCGATTATACGCAGAGCTCAACACGGTTCGCAAAAGATGCAATTTCGCTGCTGAAAAAACAGAACAACATTTTCGGATTGCCTTTTATCCTTTTTATTCTGTCAATGATAGTTGGTATAAATGTTTTATTCCTCGGAATCCCATCGGAACCGCAATCTGTCAGCCCCCTGTTTATGCATATAACCGTTTCCTCATTCATGGCCCTGTCCGGACTTCTCGGATACCGCATAAGAAGATGGAGAATAAGAAAAGAGATATATCCCCTGATTGCCGATTTGTCACGACTTGAAAACCAGGAATAAAATGAGAATGAATATAAAATTTGCGACAATTATAACCGGTAGTTTGGCGTTAGTTGTCTACGGGGCGGCGAACCTTGTAAGGCATTATTCGCCCGCATCCATCTCCGACTTCTTCTATGGATTTTGCGAAGGCTTTTCGCTGGTATTTGCGGTATTGTTTCTGATTTTGATAGGAGTGAGGGTGATAAGAAATATGCGGGGTCGGCTTACGAATGCCGTCTAAGTAGTTGTTTGACTGGCGGTTGCTAAAAGTGAAGAGGGCTCAGCCCTCTTCACTTTTAGTAACTGCCACATAATGAGGTGGTTGAAAAGGTTTTTTCTTTAACTATGACTCTTCCTTAGAGATTACGTTATCAATCTGCTCCCTAAGTCCGGGGATAATATTTCTTGCGACATCCCAAACGATGAAATAGTTTATCCCCATATAGTCATGAATAAGTCTATCCCTCATTCCGGCAATATTTTTCCAAGCGATTTCGCTCCATCTAAGTTTGATGTCTGCAGGGATTTTCTTTGTTGCCTCTCCAATTACTTCCAGACTTCTGACAATAGCCCTCTTGAGAGTCTCGTCTGCCATAAAAATATCTTTAGAAACCTGAGGAGTAATAACAGATTCAATGTATCTACACTCCAACAAGATGTGATGCAATAAGTCTATGTAATTTTTATACATATTCAACTTCTTCTAAGATATGAGCTCCAATGTATGGGCTAAGGCCTTTAAAAGTTACTATATCCAATTTTTGATTCTTAAACTCATTCTCAAGAGTTTCGCAAGAGTTTATAAAATTAAAATATGTTTCTTTGTTTTCCTCAAAGTCGATAATTATGTCGATGTCACTTGATTCGCTCGCTTCGTTGCGAACATAAGATCCAAAAAGGCCAATCCTGGATACACCATATTCTCTCAAAGGTTCTCTGAGAGTTCTAAGTGCCGATAAAATTTTTTTTCTTGGTAACATAATCTGACTATCTGTGACTAAAACAAAAGTAATGATTTTCATTTTAGTTACAAAATGGATTCCGGAATTCACCGTTGGGTGCCACTCGATACTGGTTTGTTATTAAGAAACAGCGTCAGCACAAAACCTGCGGCGAGTAGCACAAGACCTATGGAGAAGGCATAAGTTGCAGCGTTCTGGGGAAACTGGTCTTTCATAAAACCAACAATCTGTGGGCCGAGGACTCCGCCTGCCGACCAAGCCGTCAGAATGGCTCCGTACACAACCGGCATGAGCTTTTCCGAAAAAATCTCCCTTACAAAAGATGGAATAGTTCCGAATCCGCCTCCGTAGCAGAGCAAAACATAACACACGAGGACGGCAAAAATGTAGGGATTCTGAACAAACAACAGAATAATAAAAACAAGTATCTGGCTACCCATAATCAACCGGAACGTCTGAATCCGGCCAATTCTGTCGGACACTCCTCCCCACAGGAATCGGCCCATGCCATTAAACACAGAACTTACAGCGATTAGTGTTCCGCCAATGGCAGCAAGGGAAACAGGGTCTGTCCCCGGCCTGAAGCGGCTCCATAAATCCTGCATGAGCGGCGACTGAAAACTGATGAACATTATACCAGTTGTGATATTGACAAAGAAAACCAACCACATCATAGCGAATTTTGATGAAAGGATGGCTCTCCTGGCGGTGATTGCCGGAAGCCCCTTTTTGTTCTCCACCTCTTTTTTATCTGCGGCAGATGGTTGTACAATAAATATGGCGGCGAAAAAACCCAGGACAAGTATAACCGCGCCAATTATCAGAAAAGATGAAACCAGGTTGCCATTTGTGAAATTCAGAACGGTGGGGGCGATAATCTTTGACATCACCAGCGCTCCAAAACCAAACCCCATAACCACCATTCCAGTAACGAAACCCTGTTTATCGGGAAACCATTTTGATGCCGATACAACCGGGGTAACATAACTCATCCCGATACCGGATCCGCCCACAACGCCAAACCCTAAAATGAGCAAAGGCAGGCTCCCGGCCATAAGTGCCAGACCCCCGAGCATAAAACCCGCGCCGTATATTAAGACGCCAATAACAGCCAGTTTTTTAGGACCGTATTTGGGCAGATTAATGCCACTCCAGGCTGCAGAAAGTCCCAAAAACAGAATATTTGTACTGAAAACCCATGCCACTCCCGAGTTCGACCACCCGTATGCTTCAACTATCGGTTTCTGGAAAAAGCTCCATGAATAGACAGTCCCAAGCACAACCATCAAAATTGTACCCATTACAGCCACCAGCCAGCGGTTTGGTTTTGAAGATACAACTGAATTGTTCGTATTTTTAGTCATATATAAATTACTCATTCCTTGTTAAATGCCAAGATACACAAAAAGGGTTTACTAAAATTAGCAATTAAACATGAAAGGAGGTGCTAGAGTTCACTCCCATAATTCATAGATGAAATTATTTAATTGGACATCACACTTTGTGATATCCAATCAAATGCGATTAACCTTATTTAGAGCTGAAAACAACCAAAATAGGGAGTGGAGAGATAACGTTCTCTTTAGGTAGTTTTTCTTAAACTCGTTCAATATATTTGATTGTTCATCGACAATGAACATGCGTTTTTACTGAACATCGGGGTACTAAAATAATACCTATTAAATCAAAACCGTTATATATGGGATAGTTTGAAGTTGCTTACAAGGTACCAATTCCATAAAAATCGAGATATATAATTTTAAGATTTGTCTATTTCTTCAACTGCAGGTAATGTATTAATACATCTGGCAATAGAAACGATTGTAAGAATTATACCAGACACGGCTTCAAAAAAGGCAATTTTTGAAAGAAAAGCTCCATTTGATATCACTGCGTCTTCATTAAATGTAGAGATACATAGAAAACTTGATTTTATATAATGAGCCCAACTATATGATGCTGACTGATTGTTTAAATATATAATTGTTAATGCCATAACAGCATACCAAAAAACAATTTCGATGTAGTTATGAATTAAAAGTACCAGCATTCTGGATACAGATTTGACTTTATATTGTATACCTTTCTTATATGCTCTATATGAGTCAAATAGTATAACATTTAATTGATAAACAATTATTTCAAATACGCGGCTAATACTATAAATGAATAATATTAAAATTACAGTCTTATTCCCAGTGAAATAGACAATTAAAGAACCAGTTATCGCGGCCAATAAATTTCCAACAACCCATTTCTCAACAAAAGTATAGGGTTTTTTAATCTTATTTCTAAGTCTTGATGTAATTAAATAAAATACAGAGACTTTACTTAAAAAACTAAATATCTTTTCCCAAAGATCCATAACAAATCCGTCATTAGTTTTGATTTTCTTCATAGCATCTCCCTAATTCATTATAATTTGTAATAAAATTAATTATAAAATATTAGTATTGTCATAAATTGGCAAAATTCTGCTATAGTTTTGTATTATAACAAATTGTTTATTTTTATGATTGCTTAAAATTATTGATCTATATAGCATTATTTTTCATAAATTTGTGAAACAGATTACTCTGTTAATTTGCAAACTATATGAACAGAATTAAGGAAGTACTGGAAGACAAGGGAATTAAGCAAATGTGGCTTGCGGAAAAACTAGGAAAGAGCTTTAGTATTGTAAATGCCTATGCCTGTAATAGAAGACAACCCTCTTTGGAAGTTCTGTATCAAGTAGCCAATCTGCTCCAGGTAGATGTTAAAGACCTGCTTGTTAGTAATGTTAATTCCCCTAAGAAAAATTGATGCATGGAGATAATTGACAATAAACAAGGGCGTCTTTTAGGTGATGAAATCAAAAAGAGAACATCTTCTGAAACATCAATGTTTCTCAGCACCGGGTATTTTAGCATTTATGCCTTCTTATTTCTAAAGGATAAGCTAAAGGACATTAAAGAAGTCGAAATTCTATTGCTGACTGATCCAGTACAAAACTCTCCGGTTGGGGTGTCTCTCCGGAATTCTGTTTTGCTTTTTGGGGACAATTCCGAGCAAGAGCTCCAAAATCAATTATTACTAAGAAACGCTTCAGAAGAGTGTGCAGCATGGCTTAAGAAAAAAGCCAAAATTTCCACATTGATTATTCCAAACTCATTTGGAATGAAAATGCTGGTTTTAGATAATAACGACGGTAACAATATTGCCGTTAATACGAATCTAAGTGATTTTACGGCAACTACACTAGGATACGTGGCATCTGACAATATCCATTGCAATATTTTGCAAACAGAATTGCCGGCAGTTGACCAGTTCAAAAATTTGTTCTCACAAGTATGGAATAATCCTGTAATGTCAAAAGATATTAAGCAATATATGCTCAGTTCGCTTGAACTTGGTTACAGGGATTATTCACCGGATTTCCTATACTATTACACACTTCATCATATTTTTAACGAATCGTTAAAGGACTTTGACAACGACAAGTTAATAAAAACAAGAACCGGCTTTAAGGATAAGAGAATCTGGCAAAAACTGTACAAGTTTCAGAAGGATGGAGTCATGGGAGCCATCGAAAAAATTGAGAGATATGGAGGTTGTATAATTGCAGACAGCGTTGGTTTGGGAAAAACGTTTGAAGCCCTTGCCATTATTAAATATTATGAACTCCGCAATGATAGAGTTTTAGTCTTATGTCCTAAAAAATTAAGAGAAAACTGGACAGTTTATACACAAAACGACAGAAGAAACATCTTTTTGGAAGACCGTTTTAATTATGATGTTCTGCACCACACCGACCTAACCAGAGATAGAGGTTTATCCGGAACCATAAATCTCAAAACCATCAACTGGGCAAACTACGATTTAGTAGTAATTGACGAGTCACATAATTTCCGCAACAACAATCCACACAAAGGCGAGAAAACCAGATATGCCCGCCTCATGAATGAGATTATCCGTAAAGGTGTCAAAACAAAATTGCTCATGTTGTCCGCTACCCCTGTGAACAACAGAATGAACGATTTGAAAAATCAAATTTCATTTATAACAGAGGGCAACGATTTAGCTTTTGACACAGAAGGAATTGACAATATCACAACAGTTATGGCTCTTGCTCAACGCCAATTCACTGAGTGGACAAAATCGGACATAAAAGATATTAATACTTTGTTAGAGAAATTGGACAGCAGATATTTCAAACTGCTGGATATGCTTACCATTGCCCGCTCCCGGAAACATATCGTTAAGTATTACAATTGCGACGATGTAGGCAAATTCCCGGAAAGACTCCGGCCAATAAATATTAAAACAGATATAGACAGTCAAAAACTATTCCCTTCACTAAAAGAGATTAACACCTCCATCCGAAAACTCAATTTAGCCAACTTCTCGCCAATGGAGTATGTGCTGGCAGAGAAAAGAGCAGAATATGAGGCAAAATATGACTATCAACTAAAATCGGGCAGCGTATTTAAACAGATAGACCGTGAGAAAAGTCTGATTCATTTAATGCGGGTAAACTATCTTAAACGCATGGAGAGTTCAATTAACTCTTTTTCCATAAGTATTAAAGGACTTTTGAAACAGGTAAATGATAATCTGGGGAAAATAGCGAACTCAACTTTATATATTGGGAAAGCTGTTACCATTGAAGATATTGATCTGGAAGATACCGACAACGAAGCTTTAGTAGGGAACAAAGTCAAGGTCCTATTGCAGGATATGGATTTAGTGCGTTGGAAACAAGATCTTGAATATGACAAGGATGTACTTGTCAAACTACTTGAAAGTGCCAGAAATATTGATTCAATAAGAGACGAAAAGTTAGAGGAATTAAAGCGAATAATTGCCAATAAAATAGATAATCCCATTAACGGAAAAAATAAGAAAGTAGTAATATTCACTGCGTTTGCCGACACTGCAAATTATCTCTATCACGACATCTCTTCATGGGCGCACAAAAATTACGGAATTTATTCAACTCTCATTACCGGAACAGGAATTAACAAAACAAACCTGTCTCATTCCGGAAATGACATGAATGATTTGCTCACCAATTTCTCTCCGATTTCAAAAGAGAGAGATAAAACCGGCAGCAAAATAAAAGAAGATATAGATATTTTAATTGCAACAGATTGTATTTCAGAAGGTCAGAATCTTCAGGATTGCGATTTTTTGGTTAACTACGATATTCACTGGAATCCGGTGCGGATAATTCAGCGTTTCGGGAGAATAGACCGTCTCGGATCAATAAACGAAAGGGTACAACTGGTCAATTTCTGGCCTAACATGGAGTTGAATGAATATATAAACCTTGAAAGCCGCGTTAAGGGCAAGATGGTTTTGCTGGACATATCGGCAACAGGAGAGGAGAACCTCATAGAGATGAATGGTCAGGATGAGATGAATGATTTGGAGCATCGACGGAAGCAATTGGAGCAACTGCAAAACACAGTCCTTGACCTTGAGGATATTCAGGGAGGGATGACCATTACCGACAGCAATATGAATGATTTCCGCATGGATTTGCTGGAGTATTCGAAAGACAATAAAGACCAACTGGAACAAATGCCAAAAGGAATACATTCTGTTGTAATGGCAAATGATTCAGAAATAAAAGAGGGAACGATATTCTGTTTACGAAACAGAAAAGGAGAAAAGGGTAAAAGTATTTTATCCCCCTATTATATGGTATATGTAGGAGAGGACGGCGAAACATTGCTGGGTTATATGCAAGGGAAACGCTGCCTGGACTATATGAAAAAACTATGTCAGGGTCACGCGGAGGTAGTAATGGAACTGGCAGAAGAATTAAAGACAGAAACCAGGAACTACAGAGATATGAAAATATACAGCGGTTTACTTCAATCTGCTATGGAGAGCGTTTTAGGAAAGTCGCACGAGATAGGGGCTGCATCCTTTTTCTCAACCGACGGTGTGGCTCTGGCTGCCGAAGGAGTTACCGCCAAAAGCGATTTTGAAGTTATATCATTTGTAGTAATAAAAAGTCAGAAATGATACAAAGCTTTAACCCTCCCCCAAGGGCAGTTGTTAATACTGTAATAACCAAGAAACTCTTTTTGGATCAGATGAAACTGACTCCATCGGAAAAGAAGTTGATTCGTGACGAAATATCATCAATCCATATGCGGATTGTACTGCAGCCCCAAACAATAGGGTTAATGGAATACGAAACAGAGGAGTATCAATACAAACAAATTGTAATATCGGAGGTTGTCCTTAACAGGCAGAATGTCTGTTTTTCCATTGCGCGGCTAATGCAGCAGGCTTTTCCGTACCCGCTCATTCTATTGTTGAAAAATAGAGAGGAGTATATGATAAATTGGGCAGATAAAAGGATAAATTTGGCAGATAAAAGCAAAAGGGTGGTTGAAAATTTGGAATTCACCCGCTGGATTAATCCTGCAAACACCGATTCAATCACCAAAGGTTTTCTCAATTCATTAGATATAACCAAACCCCAATGCCACAACCTGAAAGAACTGTTTGATATTTTGAAGAATCATTTCTACATGCTGGCAGTTGCAGACGAAACGGGTAATTATCCCGAAGCAACCACAGATAACATTCTCTACTATAGGGAGCAAATGGCTCTTTTATTGCAAAACAGAGAGGAGCAAAAAAGCATCCTTGAGGAGTTGAAAAATGAGCTGCAGTTTAATGTACAAGTACAATTAAATGGAAATTTAAAGATATTGCAGAACATCGAAAGCAGTATTGTCGAGCTACTGATAACAAACAAAATAATACTATCCAAATGAGAAAAATGTATCCGTATTTATTAATACTAATAATAGTACTTCTCCCTTTGATTATTGGTAAATTGATAGTTTCAAAATCTCCGATTGATCTTGGAAATATCGCAGGAAGTGAATCTGATTGGTTATTGTTTTGGGCAACATATATAGGAGCTTCCGCAACAGCTATTATGGCATGGCTAACTTATAAAATGTTTCGTCAAAATAAGGATTTACTTGATGCTCAAAAATTACGCTGGGAAACAGAAAGAAGAGGGATACTATCATTCTCCGTTGTGAGTATTAAGGATCTCTTCTGTTTAGAAGTACAAAATATTGGATTAAGTGTGACCACGGATATAACATTTTCATTTAACGGTGAATTTCTTGATTGTTTTCCTAAAAAAGAGATTAGTGAATATCTTGTGAGTGTTGGAAATAATCCCTCAAGACTTGTCCCTTCTTCACTAAAGGATTATCCAATTTTTCCAAACAATTCTGAACATAGCCATATAATTTTAGGAATCCCCATGGAAAACAATTTGGTAAAAGAAACTATAGAAAAATTAAAGAATGTTCAAATTGAGATTAAAGGGTCTTATAAGACAATAGATAAGGAGTATGAAATAAATGAAAAATTCAAGATTAGTTCATTTCTAACAAAAGCAATAATACACGAAGATGATATTGAGAAAGAGCTGAAATCAATAACAAAAGAATTAGAAGCTATAAATGGCACGATTAAAGCAAAATAGAACATGGAGAAGATTACATTAAACCATCCCAATAGCCAGAGTATCGATTTGATTGCACAACATATATCACAATTAAGTCAATTATTTCCTGAAGTAATTAAAGAGGGGAAAGTTGATTTTGAAGCATTACAAGACTTATTGGGTAATTATATAGATACCCCGGAAGAGCGATTTCAACTGAATTGGGCAGGAAAAGTACAGGCAAGGCGCGAAGCACAAAAACGAAGTGCGGGAACTCTACGTCCTTGCCCTGAAGAGTCTGTGGATTGGGACACAACAGATAATCTATATATCGAAGGAGACAATCTGGAAGTACTAAAGTTGTTGCAAAAGAGTTACTACAAAAAGGTCAGAATGATTTATATTGATCCTCCGTACAATACAGGGAATGAATTTGTTTATAAAGATGACTATTCAGACAACCTAACAAATTATCTAGAATTGTCTGGTCAAGATAGTTCTCTTGGTACTAACACTGAAAGTGATGGAAGATATCACTCCAATTGGCTAAATATGATGTATCCTAGATTGAAGTTGGCGCGGAATTTATTAACTGATGATGGAGCAATTTTTATTTCAATTGATGATAATGAATTAGCGAATTTAAGAAAGGTCTGTGATGAGGTTTTTGGAGAGGAGAATTTCCGAAATATACTATTGACTCGTCGTCGTATTAAGAGTTTAAATTCCCAATTTGCTGATAAAGGCCTTCAAACAATGAATGTTGGGTTTGAATATATTCTAGTATATTCAAAGAGCGTGGCGTTCACTATGAATGCTCTTAGAATGAAAAAAAATTTCGTTCCAGATAAAGGACGTTGGGATGTTTTTTGGAGTAATGCAGATAGGCCTACAATGAGATATGATATTTTAGGTTTTACTCCAGAATCTGGACAATGGCGTAATTCAAAAGAAAAGGCTGATATTGCAGTAGCTAATTACCAAGAATATAATAACAATTATTCTGACAAGATTAGCTTAGAAGAATATTGGGAGAAAACTGGCATTGACGATTTTATTCGTAGAATACCTAATGGTGTAGGGAAAAATGGGGGCGTTCAGCATTGGATAGCACCTTCAGACACTTCGTTGCGAACAAGTAATTGGACAGATATTGAAGTCTCTCAAATAGCAAAAGAAATTGATTTGCCATTTGAAAATCCAAAGAGCAAGCAATTAATGACAGAGTTACTCCAAATAACAGATAACAATGTAATCGTTCTCGACTTTTTCTCCGGCTCCGCAACTACCGCCCACGCTGTAATTCAACTAAATGCTGAGGATGGAGGCAATCGCAAATTTATTTTGGTTCAACTTCCTGAGGCAACTCCTGAAGACTCAGAGGCAAGAAAGGCCGGTTATAAAACTATTGCTGAAATTGGAAAAGAACGAATCCGTCGTGCCGGGAAGAAGATAGTTGAAGAGTTAAAAGCTAAACAAGCAAAAGATGGAGCCCTCTTCGCCGAGGAACAAAAAAAACTGGATATTGGCTTTAAAGTATTTAAACTCGATAGCTCAAATATCAATACCTGGGATAGCTCACCATCTAATTTAGAGGGTGCATTGTATAATTCCGTTCAAAATATAAAATCGGACAGGACCGAACACGACCTGCTATATGAGATATTGTTGAAATACGGCATCGACCTTGTGCAGCCTATCAACGAACATGTCTTAGCAGGTAAAAAAGTATATGAGATTGGAGCAGGCGCTTTGATTGTTTGTATGGCAGACCATGTTAAACCGGAAGTGGCAGAGGCTATTGCCCAACTATGGAAAGAGGTTAAACCAACAGCTATTGATGAACCGTCAAAAGCAGCAATTAATTGCCGCGTAGTATTCAAAGACAACGGATTTGACGACAATAACGACAAAACAAATGTTTTGCAGATATTGAAGCAGCATGGAATTGATAATGTTGTAACTATATAGTAAATCTTATTTGATGGTTATTTGATAGGAAGCATGATTCGAATGAGTATAGCCTTGAAAATAAGGCACATAATATTTGAGGATTATTTGATAAATAGAGAAATAAATAATGAAACTACAATTTGAAAAAGATCTCGAATATCAAGCAGAAGCGATTAAAAGCATCTGTGAAATTTTTGAAGGTCAGGAGATATTTCAAAGTAATTTTTCGGTAAATATTCCAAGCAAAGAAATTGGAGTTGGTGAAATAGGGTTTGAAGAAGGATACTCTAAAGTCTCAATAGGTATTGGGAACAAGCTAAAAATAATCGATGAAAATCTATTATCAAACGTTCAAAAGATTCAACTGAGAAATGGTTTGCCACAATCGACCGAGGAGAGCTTCCGTAAAGAAGGGATGAACTTTACTGTCGAGATGGAGACCGGTACAGGAAAAACCTATGTCTATCTGAGAACCATCTTTGAACTGAACCAAAAATATGGATTCACGAAATTCATAATTGTTGTCCCTAGCATTGCTATTAAAGAGGGAACCAATAAATCTCTCCAAATTACCGAGGAGCATTTTAAAGGGATATATGGTAATACAGTTTACAACTATTTTGTTTATGACAGTAATAAACTTGAGCAGGTTAGGAGTTTTGCAACCAGCGACAATATTGAAATAATGGTAATCAATATTGATGCTTTCCGGAAAAGTTTTGAAAACGACGACGAAAACAATAAATCGAATGTGATTCACCGGTATAAAGACACTTTGGGTTTCAAACCTATTGAATTGATTCAGGAAATACAACCGATTGTAATCATTGACGAGCCTCAGAGTGTAGACAATACCGACAAGGCGAAGGAGGCGATTTCTGCTCTTAACCCTTTGTGTTGTCTGAGATATTCGGCAACTCACAAGCAAAAGTACAACCTGATGTATAAACTGGACTCGGTTGATGCATACGAAATGAAACTGGTAAAGCAAATTGAGGTTGCCACTGCCGAGGTGGAGGGCTATATGAATAGCGCATATATCTTTCTTGAGAAGGTTGACAACAGGTCGGGTATAAAAGCCTATCTGGAACTGGATGTTCAGAATCATGGTAGAGTGGCCCGTTCAAAAAAATGGGTAAAACAAGGGGATGATTTATATGATATCACCAAGCGGGACCAGTACGAAGGGTATATAGTTAAAGATATTGTTTTCAACAGACAAACGGGTCTTTGGGAGGTTAACTTTACAAGTAATACACATATAGCAATCGAAGGTAAAGCACTCGGCTCAATTAGTGAAGATTTAATGGAACGGGAACAAATCCGCATAACAATTGAATCTCACTTGGACAAAGAACTTCTTTTAAACCCAATGGGAATAAAGGTTCTCAGTTTGTTCTTTATAGACAGGGTGGCCAATTACCGTCAATATGACGAAGACGGGAACAAGGTAAAGGGGAAATTTGCTGTAATGTTTGAGGATGAATATGAAAAATTGATTGCTCAAACAAAATACCAGTCACTTTTCAAAGAGATAAAGGACAAAAATATTCCTGTTGATAAAATTCATGATGGTTATTTTTCTATAGACAAAAGAAGCAAGTCCTCAAACAAGAAGGATAAATTTGAATGTTTTGTCGACACTTCCGGTAAAACCGCCAGGGATGATGATGCCTTTACCCTTATAATGAAGGACAAGGAGCGGCTTTTGAGTTTTGAGGAGCCTTTGCGTTTTATTTTCTCTCACTCGGCCCTTAAAGAGGGATGGGACAACCCAAATGTCTTCCAGATATGTACCCTTATTGATTCAAAAGACGACTTGACGAAGCGCCAGAAAGTTGGTCGGGGATTGCGTTTGTGTGTAAATCAAAACGGAGAAAGAGTAAGAGGGTTTGAGGTAAACACTCTAACTGTTATGGCAAATGAATCGTATGAAGATTTTGCCAAAGGTCTGCAAAAAGAGATTGAGGAGGACACCGGATACAAATTCGGATTGCTTCAGAGGCATTCGTTTGCACATATTGTTGTGGATGGAACCACTGAAAAACCAGTCTATTTAAATGAAGTTAAATCAAAATTCTTATATGACTTTTTTGAACAATGTGGCTACATAAAAGAAGAGGTCGTTAACAATAAAACAAAAGAGGTTGCAGGAAAAGTTCAGGATAAACTGAGGCTCGATCTTAAAGATAACAGAGTGAGTATTCCGGCAGAGTTTGATTATATCAAGGGGCCGATTCTTAAAACTTTGCGAAAGGTTTCCGGAAATATTAATATCAAAAACAGAAACGATGCCCGGAAGATATCTCTCAGAAAAGAGGTTTTGCTCTCTCCGGAATTTTCTGAATTGTGGAATAGGATAAAATACAAAACTACCTATTCTGTTAATTTTGATTCAGAGGCATTGGTATCTAAATGTGCACAAAGAATTTTTGAAGAGGTATCGGTTGGAAAAGGAAAGTTTATTACAAAGAAGATAAAACTTGAGACAACCGCAGGAGCTGTGACAGCCAACGAAGCAACACTGCAGAGGACAGCAAAAATAATTGAAGAGACAGTTTCCCAATTGCCGGATATTGTCACTTATCTGCAGAATGAGACAAATCTCACAAGAATAAGTATTGTCGATATTCTTGTAAAATCCAAAAGGCTGGATGCGTTTAAGAAAAATCCGCAGGCTTTTATAGAATCTGTTCTAGATATTATAAAGGCAGAAATGCGGCTTTGTCTTGTAGATGGGATTAAATACAGAAAACTGGGAGAACACGACGTTTGGTGTCAGGAGCTTTTTGAAAATGTCGAACTTCAAGGTTATCTCAATTCTAATTTGATGGAGAGCAAAAAATCACCGTACGACTATGTTATCTACGACTCTCCAACGGTTGAGCTGCCCATGGCTACGGCATTTGAGCAGTCACAAAATGTAAAGGTTTATGCGAAACTACCATCCTGGTTTAGGATTGACACTCCTCTTGGCCCCTACAACCCAGATTGGGCATTGGTGTGGGAAGAAAACGGCAAACAGCGCCTATACTTTGTAGTTGAAACCAAAGGCGGTATGTTCGAGGATTCCATCAAAGCAACCGAACTCGCCAAAATCAAATGCGGCAAAGAACACTTTAACGCAATAGACAACGGTGTTGGATTTGAATTGGCGGACAGGTTTGCGACGTTGGAGGGGAAGATAATGGCGGGGAATTAGATAATTCTATTTTCTCAATAGTAAGGCAACTCATGATTATGATAAGATTTCTCGACAATCAATAATGATTGGAATGATTTTCAAAATAATCTTAATGATTTCAAAAAAATAGTTGTGTACAACGGAAGAGGTTCTTCTAATTTTTTTCGAATGAAATTCCATTTGTTTTTTCATAGCTTGGCGAATATTTGATGTTGCGTCAAAGCTAAAATATGGCTGTTTCAGTATAAAGGACAAGTTTGTATTGATTAATGCGCAAAAAATCAAGCAGATATAAAAATGCTTGATTTTTTATTAAAGCTAAAATCTAGATTAGCAAGTCTTTATGCTTTTGAAACAAAGGACATGAACGGGGCTAATTTCTTTTGTATTAAAATGGAGGAAACGTTATATTTTAAAATTATTCCTCTTTATCAAGAACAGATTTAGACATGTCTGCTCTCCTGTAAAATATAGGGATATTATACTTATCACGAATTCTTTTTAAATACTCTTGTTCTTTATGCTGAAGCTTATTCTGACTTATTATCGTAAGTTTTTTAATGTTCCTTGGTTCTGCATAATAGTTATATTCAAGCAGTTGAGCTATAGCTTCACGAATGCATATTCGAGCAATTTGGTTTGTTTTAATTTCATAGAAACTTAATTGCCTATCGTTTTCTTTTACAGCTATATCAACAGAAGCGCCATAAGATAATTTATGTTCAGTAGATACATTATTTTCTCCGAACTCTTTTACAAGCTGATTATAACTTAAGTCATGAACTTTTGTATGAAACTTGTCGATTGTCTTTTCCCCTCCTGAATAAAGTGCGTTGTATTTACTGCTTTGTGGATTATGACCAGGAATAAAAATTTCAGAATTAATTTTAATTGAAGGATTAGTTTTTTTATTTAACAATGTGGAGTAGTAATATGCAGTAATTGCTTTATCATCATCAGATATTAGTTGAGGCTCTGATAAAATTCCAGCAGTATCTTCGATTTTAAATCTAATGTTGAAATTAAATTCTGGGTTTAAAGCTTTTGCTCCAGGAATAGCATTCAACACTTGATTGTTCATTTCTTTGGCCCATCCAAGTTCACGGTATTTTTTAGCAATTTTTCTTGAAAGTTCAAAGTCAATTATTTCAACATTTATTATTTCTCCAACCCACCATTTTTGTCTCGTTTTATCATTTATTGAATAAAGAGAAATGTCAAATCGTTCTCCAAGATATTTTCTCCAATTACGATTAATTGGTTGCAGAAATGCGTAATGATATCCATCTATGATTTTTTCAATGTCCAAAAGCCATTCTTCATGACCGTATCCGGTTTCATATTCATAAGATTTTTTATTTGAACTCTTACCTTCTCGTCCAGAAGGTTTAACCCATTTTTCTGTATTCCAACAAATTCTTGAAATTTTCTTAGGATTTGATTTCATACTATTTATGTTTAGGTTATGTATTATGATTCATTGTCTTTCGACAGATATTTGTACATCTATCATTTTTTCATAATAATTGGAGTCAGCTCTTGTTTCAATTTTTCATACTCCGGTTGAGTAAGTAAACCCAAGTCAAGTAAATCTTTTGATTCTTTTAGTTTTGCTATTGCCTCTTCTCTTGTTAATGGAGCGTTCAAACTTTTTATCTCTCCGGCTAATACAGATTTTTCGAAATCTGTAACAGATAAATATTTGTAAATGCCAAAAGCCCTTCCATTTGATTCACCTAACAATATTGTTAATGCAAGTGGTTTTTTGCGGCTTCCTTTATGAGAGACAGTCATTTCCGAAATTACCACTATTTCGCCTTGCATATTCGCATTCGCATTTTCTGGGGCTTCTCCTGCCATCGCATTCATAATGCTTCCAAATCCGGCTGGCTTACCCATTATTATTGTTGTAAAGCTACTTTTCGTCCTTGATTTTGCTTTTGCACCTCCAACGATATATCCTCCTCCAACTGCAGTGGTTGAAGTAACACTCCCGGAAGGTATCCCGATAACAAGTGTGTCTCCCAGTTTAAGAACAGACCCATCTGCGGCTGTATATTTTGAAAGTTTTGTGTAGTTTTTTATTTGTTCAAAAACTGAAGAGTTTTGACAATCTTCAAAGGTTAATTCAATTAATTGATCTTGAGCAAATGAGTTGGTAGCTGTCAATATTATAATTGCTAAAATTATTTTTTTCATAGTTTATTATATAGATCTATAGTTTGTAAAAAATACTTCTTTACCTGTTTATGTGAATTCTAGTTTCGATTTTGCTTTGAACCTTCTTCTTAATTCCGGCTAAGTAATTGGTCCCTTAATTCAGCCAATGTTTTATTGTTATTATTTCTCCATGAAGTCCATCCATTGACTGTTTTCCTATCGCTACCGGCATCCTGAATCCCTGCGAGGGCAGCATAACTTGGGCTACTGAACTGTTGATTTAATAGTTCTAAAGAGCCTCCCTCTAAAACAGTCGCTTCATATTTTTTTTGAGTTCCTCTCCGAGGTTTATATTGCATTGATAATTTTTCAGATACTTTCAATAACTCAGCATCCAATAAGTCGGAAAGATCAATATCATACTGAGTAATTTCAGAGTTAGTTTTATTAGGTTTGCTTTCTTCTTCAGTATCAAGCTCGGGTTTGAACTCTTCAGGAAATTCGAAAATAATATTTAGTGGTTTGTTAAGTTCTACAAACTTGTTTACTACCCAAAGTTTTACATTGTACCTTAGTGTCCTGGCCCAGTCTCGAAGGTCATTTGTAATTCCATCAATAGGTACACCAATAATTGGATCTTTTTCAAGAATATCGCCGACTATTTTCCTTACGTTGATTTCTGCAATATTTAAATCCTCAAATTTTTCTCTAGTGTAATGATCTGTTTGATATAGTCTTACCGCAAGATCTATAAGCGTTCGTTTAGTAATATGTTGTTGGGATGCTAATATCTGCTTTGTCACCTGAGGTGCTATATGATTCCATACACTATGCTGAACTAATTCAGCTTCAACTATGTACCATTGTTTCTTTCCGATGTCAATTGCGAAACCGTCCGGTATTGTGCCTACTCCATCGGAAGTCCTTATTAATGCTTTTGGTAAATAAAAAGATGTTGGTCCAAAAAGATATTCGTAATTGTCGACAATTACTTGCTCTAATTCGGATTCACTATCGAATGGAGACTTGATATACTTTGTGTCCTTAAATATCAGCATTTATCATTTTTATTAAAAGTTTTAATTATTAATACGGCACTATAAAGTTATAACATTTAGGCACTTTCAGCAATTTTTGATATTTTAATCAAACTTAATTTTCAGTGTTGTGGGAGACCAATTGTAATTCACAGCCTCAAATGGAATGTTAAACAAGTTTGTATTGATAATTTCCAGTGCTTTACCGTGCTCGATTAAAGGATGAAGCTCGTTTGTTAAGAAAATGCCCTTTACGCCTTTCAAATCGGTTATTCGACTATATAGGTCTTTCTCTTCAATTAATTTTGCATTGGGTGCGCCAATTTTACCAAGGACAATGTCCCTCATAATATTTACGTAAAGAAGAAGTTCGGATATTATCCCAATTTTAATGTTTTTTTTGGTTTTAATACCATCAATATATTTTAGCTCGAAAACCCTTAAATGCCCATCAATATCTATACCCCAAAGATCAATTGCGCTATTCCCTCCAGTAAAAAATGAAAGGCCATTAGAATCTTTGATCCCGACAGGAAGATGGTGATTAAGTTGGGTTAAGCTAAATTTCTGAGTAAACTCTTCCTGATTATGCTTACACAAATCATATTCGACTTGTTCTTCACACAATGCTTCTTTTCGAGCAGGAGTTTCAGTTCCACAATTATTAATCATACCAGTAAATGATCCTGCAAACGATTTTAACTCATTTATGTGATTTCTATTATATTCAAACCATTCGAACATTTGAGAGAATTTCCAAACTCTATATAAAAAACGATTATAGTGCCCGCTTATCTTTGAAGGAATTTCCCATGATAAACAAACTCTTTTAATCTGATCCGGGAACCAGCCTTTTAAGCAAATAGCCCAACCTTCAAAAGCAGCCCCATCGTCTTGCATAATTTTGTTAGCAGGATTACTATCTCCTTTTGATGCAATATGAATAAATAAACAATCAGCATCTAATCGAATGTCTGTATAATCAGAAAATTTTATGGTCCTTTTTTTGTTTGAAAGGGCTAAATGTGATCCCCTGAGTTGATCGATTAATATTTTCTCAGATTCCCTTTGGTCATCAGATTTTCTATAAGTTATACCCATAATTGTTTTGGGTTTTAGGATAGATATTTTGCAAATGAATATTTTATTTTATCGCTAATTTATTCAAGTCAATAATATCAGTAATCCTCTTAAGATTCTCGCTCAATGCCTGTTTATGTCCCCAATAGCCCCTGTAATAGCTTGGATGATACATTGGAATATGCAGAATTATTTTATTATTTAGTTCTCTTATGCAGATTGGAAGTTTTACTTCCGCCCCATTGTGAGTGGTTTCTAGAACAATTTTTTCTCTAATTAAATATTCCTTAAGGCAATTTTGAGCAAGGATACCTTGTGTTATTATAATGTCTGCATTAAATAATGGAATTTCTTTTATTACAAATTCAAGACAATTGTAAAAGAAATGGCTATCGGCTTGTTCTCTACCTTCTTTATTTTGTGTGCATTTCGCTGAATTTGTATGAGAAATAAATGAATCTACATAAGAAACGCCTTTCTTTATTGAATTATCAAAATATTTATCTAATAATAAAGTAGCTATATCAAAAGTTTGATACCAATGTTTTTTCACATCTTTCCCAGGGTTATATCTTGGTGGGGTTTTTTCAACACCAGTTCTTATTTCTTCAATATTATGGTAATTCTCATATTCTTCGCCAGAATCTAATGAGATAAATAACAAATTGGGAATTTGAGGATTGTTGTCGTAATTTCTCCCAATATATGGCATTTTAGGTTTTATAGAAATCTTTTCTTGTCCCCGGTCACATAATTGTTTCTTAGGACAATTGGGATAAATGTTTGATGTAAATAAATTCTCAATGTTTTTGCAAATTTCTGTGGTCATAATCGATATATATTAATTGTAGGGTTATAAATGATTTTAACAGAGTTATTCTCGTATTGGCTTTTATGATGGACCGCGCTATGCATTATAGGCGTTTATGAACGAAGATTTTTCTTTCGACAAAAAGAGCCAAAACGAGCGACTATTTTTTAATATGCAGACAATACTGCACAGATAATGTTGAGGTTAGATGTTTTCTTTCAAATAGAAAATTTTATTATCATAAAGAAAATATTTAAACTTATTTTTTCCAGTTATTAACTCAATTTGGTTTTTCATAATATAGTTTTTTCTATTCCACCAAGAACTTGCAGGGTGTGGAGAATAGTCCATTTCGACATTCGTAAAACACAATTTGAATTTATGCAGAGAATCCCAAGCAAATTTGCTAAAAAAATAAATAAAGTCAGGTTTTATTATTTTTACTATCTCACAGAAAGCATTGAAAGCGACTCTTTTGTCTAACTCAGTACAAATGTGTTTAAAAGATTCTCCTTTGGGAAATGCCGGCCTCAGAAAATAATTGTAATAAGCAACATATTGAAACATATTTTCAGATTTATAATCCAGATTTAATAAGTCTCCGATAACCTTATTTACTTCTCTATATATAGTATGTCCCTTAGTCCATTTTTTTGGACCAATACCCACGACTTCTCTTGTGTCTGTCCAGCTAATGCTTTCTGGATCTAAGTCGTCCTCTTGTTGATAATACCATCCTTCTTCTGTTTTGAATTCATCTTCAACACAATCAGGCAAATAATGGCTTTCTCCTATTAATAAAATCTTTTTAAAACTACCATTATCATATTTATTACCAATCCAAGGCATCATTTGGGGATAGTGATTATATTCTCCAATTTCCTCTGGATTGTCCTCCTCTTTTCCTATCTCTCTAAAGTCATCATCAAATATTTTTGTAAATAAATTTTCCATATTTTAATGTTTAGTCTGTTAGTTACTCCATCTTCGCCTTATTTCTTAAAAATGTCCGTTGTAAACATAATTGCAGTCATTGTACAAGAAGACACTAAAATTGCTATTAAACCCCAAAAATTCGCCAGTTTGTTTTGACCATTTTCTTTCAATCTCTTTACAATTACTATCTAATACATAGTAATAGTCATTCATTAATACCACATATGAAATCAAAATTTCACATCTTATTCTGCATAATCTTTTTAAGTTTTTCAACAGATCCTTTTTGTTGTATACGCATACTGCAAAGTTTTGGTGGTATGGCTTAAAAGTGATAGTGAGCGATTATCTATCAAGTTACACGAAAAGCTCAACCAGGTTTCAACCCCTTTGTGTACCAATGAAAAATGTCAATAATAGATAAGCGTTATAAAGTTATAACTATTAGACGCTTCCCACAATTTTTAACGACTAATTCTTCAAATTCTAATCAAAGATTTTAACAAATTGCCCCTCAAATGACTTTTTAGTTGGGTAAACTCTCATTTCCTGCATCTCCCTTTAAATTTTTCAGTAATGGACAGTAATCGAATGCGTAAGGATAAATAGAAGTGGTATTTGCAGGGATATTAATTTCCTGCAAATTATTACAATAAGAAAACGCCAGGCTTTGTATGGTCTTTACGCTGTTGGGAACTGTTATGCGAGTGAGGTTCACGCAATTTTTGAAAGCAGATTCATTTATTGTCGTAACTCCGGCAGGAATATCGAATGTTACATCGGTTTTCCCGGGCGGGTATCTTACGAGGGTCTCATTATTCTTACTATAAATTACACCATCTGCCGATTTGTAATACAGATTGTTTTCGTCTACATTGATTGATGTTAGAGACTGGCAACTGTCAAAGACGAAGCTTTCAATCCTTTTGACGCTACGGGGAATGGTTATCTCCCGGAGGTTATAACAGCCGGAAAAGACTTGATAACGAATAACCTCCACTTTGTCGGGAATATTTATCGACTCAAGCTTTCTGGAACCCTCGAATGCCCCTTCTGAGATATATTTCAGTCCGCGTGGAAGTTTAATGTTTGTAAGGTTTTCACAATTGCCAAATGCATAATCGCCAATTATTAAAACACTTTCCGGTATAGTATAGCTATTCCCCGCCTTATTTGGCGGATATCGTACAAGAGTTGTCTTGTCTTTATTGAAAATGACATCATCGGCAGAACTGAAATTTTTGTTGGTAGCGTCTACATAAAACCGATTCAGTGTTTCGCATCCCTTGATGTCTAAATCTGTTATCTCTTTAATGTTTGTAAGCAGATATATTCTTTTAAGTCTATGGCATGAGCTGATGGTTTTCATGCTGAAAGATTCTATTGAATTTGGCAAAATGAGCTCTTCTAAGTTTTGGCAATTTAAAAAGGCTCCCTCTCCAATTGATGTGACGCTACATGGGATTTCCAGGGTATGCAGATATTGGCAATTTTCGAATGCCCTTTGGCCTATATCATGCACTTCGGGAAGGATGCTGAAATGGCTTATATCCCTTTTGTTATGGAAACGAACGAGCTTGCTTTTGTCTTTAGTATAAAGGATATCCTTGCGTGCACTGTATTTTGAATTGTCTTCGTCCACTGTTATTGATTGCAGACAGTTTTCATTTGCAATCATTATCCGCCCAATTTCCAGTAAACTTGAAGGAAAGTGTATCGACTCTAATTTATGGCAGATGCCCAGTCTTAAATACTCAATTTTTACAACGCCCTCCGGAATTCTTAATCCCACAAGTCCCGGGTTAATTAAATCGTCGACCCATTTCTCTTCATACTTGTAACGCTTTACAGTGCCATCGGCATAAGTAGCCTCCCAGTAATCACTTTTTGAGGCTTTTCCAGAGGTATTTGTATCCATATTCTGCAATTATTTGTTGTTTAATTGCAAAAATAGATGGTGATTATGCCAAATAGTGGCAGATACTAATCTCGCATAACTCTTTAAGATCAAAAATTGTGATCTTAAAAACAGGTAGGGGGGGAAATACTGGCGGGAAATTAATCAGTTTATTATTGAAAAATTGGAATGAAGAGTGTATAATTAAAACGCCCCCCAAGTATGCTGTTATTTCTAACGCGCCTGGAAGGCTTATTATCTTTTATTTAGAATAGTCTTTTCTTGGTACAAATGTATAATATCAAAAATTGATATCAAAATTTATTTCCAGATATCTTCATCTTTCCAGTTATTTGGGAACCCCATAAATCCCTTATTGACAGATGGGAATTCATCAAAAAGATTGCTTAAATGCAGTTTGAACTTAGTATTAGGATTAATAGTTTGAAGAAAATATAATACTGTACAAATTGTATAATACATTTTGGAACTTTGCGCAGTGGCTGATGAAGAAATCCATTTTTTTGTTTTAGAAAAATTCAATTTAGCAGGTTGCACTTGAAGTGTGATATTCCATAAACGGGAGTGATGTGCACAAATATTCCTTATGTAATTAATTGTGTGTAACCAAGATGTAAATATGTCTTTTGGTAAAGAATAGAAATTAGCTAAATCTGAAAGATCTTTCTGGTTTCTTAAAGCACTACAAATTAGGGATAACTGATTGAAATACATGATTTCTACGCTCATCCATGATGGCGGAGTTGGGGGACTGTCATATTTACTTACATAATGTTTTATAAACTCAGTTGACTTATTACTCTCCAATTGTTCTTGGATGTGTTTGTTTATCTCTAAATAAATATTTCTATTTATAGTTGCCCCCGTTTTTTTATCGATATATGTAATAGGTTTGAAGATAGATTCATTTGTGTGCCAATGAGAACCGTACTTTTGACTTAACTGATATATTAACTGAGTTCGTAGTCCAATTTCAATTCTCTCAATAGCATCGAACATTAATAACCTGAATTTCCGGTCGAACCTGTAAAGAGTTACAATGTCATTCCATTTCTATTTAGGTTTAAATTTATCCAAAACCTTTCCGTCACTATCTTTCTCCTTGAAAGGAATCATATATGCACTCAGGCGATAGTAGCTTATATTTGACAGATGCCTGGTTGCATTTGCTTTGTTTTCAAAGAACAATCCTCGGCTTTCAATAAGCTTTATCTGCTCTTCAATAGTTAAGGATGGTTTGCAATATTTCATTATGGGGTATTAATTATTTGTAAATAACTGCATAAAGATAAGATAGTTCCAAACAAATTGCGATTTAGATCAGTGTAAGTTTATAATACTTTTAGACGCTTTCATCAATTTTTTAATGAAAAACTATCACCTTAATATGGATCCGCGAAACTTTTAAAGGATTATGTGATGTCAAGTTCGGATGAACCTCTAAGGTTCCAATTTGGCACCTTAGAAGCGGCTTGTTCCTACCTCTTGCAGAGTGAGTTCACTTGAGGTTCCAATTTGGCACCTCAAGTTCGGTCAAATCTTTAAGGTCGCAATTTGCGACCTTAAAAACTTTGGCAGATGCCACTTCACACCTCCAGATATTCGTAATTCAGTTCATTAATTCTTGTTCTCTCCGCCGCGCAATAAAGCCTGCGGAGGATTTTGTCAATCTCCTCTTCGCTGTTGAAGTACTCCGCGAAACAGATCTTCATATTCTCCGGGGTGTCGTCCAGGCCGACTGAGTCCAGAATCTTGAATCTCAAATCGGAATATTTCAGATTCATTTCTGCATTTTCCCAATTTGACGGGCCGCCGTTGTCGTCAATTTCTTGCTGAATCCAAACCAGGTTTGTGATTAATTCTCTTATAATATCATAAGTTTCCATATGCCGATTTTTGTTTGTCTGTTAATTACAATACAAAAATCGGTTATGATTTTGTCAACTTGTGACAAACGAATTAAAACCCAAGCTGAATTCAAATAGTAAACGCAACTTTTTGATTTTTGCCGGTTAAACAATTAAACATTTCGTTAGGTGTTGAGAACTTATATCTTTTTCTTGGTCTGTTGTTAAGTTTTGCTTCAATTTCTTCTAGATCAGCGACAGTAA
>JAJFVD010000010.1 GCA_021371955.1 Bacteroidales bacterium | reverse complement strand
AACAAAACTCAAAAGGAATGAAAAAAACATTATTTACAATTTTTCGTATTCTAATTGGAATCATATTAGTCGGAAAAATATCAAATTGGTTTCTGAATTATAGCGACGAAACGAATCAAATTCTGAACGCTGGAATGTTTGCTCTAATAGGAATTGCATATTTAGTTGGAGGCTTTATTTGGGACAAAAAACTGACTAATATTATTTTTCTAATATGTGGAATTTATTTGATTGTGATGAATTTCATTGACGACTTCGGATTGAAATCAATAATCGGAATTGTCTGTATTTTGACACCAATGCTGATTGCACGATTCTCACCAAAAGAAACTGACGAAAAAGAATTAGCGGAAAATTAAAAAATACAGTTGCCAACACCGTATATAAGCTATAGCTTGGTCTTTCCTCATTTGGAAAGATTCCTGCCAAGACACGCCACAGCTCATATACATAAACCGTTGGCGGTCATTGCAGTGTTAAGCCGAAACATAATAAATAAACAGGAAAACATGGCAAAAGGAAGAGTATTACTAGTCAAAGAATCTTCGATAACTGTTATCCGCCAAAATGAAACCGACTATATCAGTTTGACTGATATGACAACCGGATTCAATGAGGGCAGTGGGCTAATCGGGAAGTGGATAACCAATAAAAATACGTTGGAGTATTTGGGAGTATGGGAGAAAGTCAATAACCCTGTTTTTAATTACACCGAATTCGGGGTAATTGGACGAGAAGCCGGCATAAATAGGTTCATAATGTCTGTTGGACAATGGATTGAGCGAACCATGGCTATCGGATTAATTGTAAGAGCAGGGCGTTATGGAGGCACTTATGCACACAAAGACATTGCATTTCACTTTGCAATGTGGTTAAGTCCTGAATTTCAGATTTATCTCGTCAACGAGTTTCAGCGCCTTAAGGACGATGAAAACAGTCGTCTGAAGTTAGATTGGAATTTACAGCGGACATTGGCAAAAGTGAATTACCTTATACATACAGATGCAATCAAAGAAAATCTGATACCCCTGGAAATTACCAAACAACAAGCAAATTTTGTTTATGCCAATGAAGCCGACTTGCTGAATGTTGCTCTTTTCGGAATTACAGCAAAAGAATGGAGAGACAACAATCTCGACAAAAACGGAAATATCAGAGACTATTCAACTATAGAACAATTAGTGGTATTAAGTAATCTCGAAAGTATAAATGCTCTGCTTATCCGTCAGGGATTACCTCAAAGAGAGCGACTTATTCAACTCAATAAAGTTGCTATTACGCAGATGAAATCACTACTTGAAAGCAATATAATAAAGACTCTGAAATAAAGAGACAACGCAACGACCCGCTAACAGGCGTCACAGCCCATTAAAACGGGCTATATCGCCAAACCGTTATGTGTAATTTTTAGAAATGAGTATAAGTACTGAAGTCAAAAGAAAACTATGGGCCTCATCAGGAGGATATTGTGGCAAACCCGATTGCCATAGAGACTTATTTCCTTTTTTTGAAAGTAGTGAAATAACAAATATCGAGGAGCTTGCACATATAATCGGACAATCAGAAAATGGACCGAGAGGCGACAACGAATTACCGATAAATCAACGAGATGAATTTGATAATATTATTCTTCTTTGCCCTACTTGCCATTCAACTGTTGATAAGAACCCACATCTATTTCCTGACGACACCATAAAACAATGGAAAAAGAATCATATGGAAAGCATAAAAAATCTCTTTCATGTTCCTAAATTTAACTCACGAGAAGAGGCAAGAAAATACCTCAGACCAATATTCGCAGAAAACAAAATGATATTTGACAAGTATGGTCCTCATTCAGAAAATGCACGGAATAAACAAATGGAGACTGAATTAATGTGGGGAAAATTTGCCATTCAAAAATTATTGCCAAATAACAGAATTATTGAATCTGCAATTGAACAAAATCAAGACCTTCTGCAAAACAATGAATTTGGACTATTTATAGAATTCAAACTGCATAGAGAAGGTTTTGAATACAATAAAATTTCGGGGGATGTAAATTCCGCAGTTCCAACCTTCCCAATAGGATTAGAAAACATATTCCAATGAGAGAAAAAAATAGAGAAACAGTCGCTCCATCAAGTAAAACATTTTTTGAAAATGGTATGAACGGACACTCCGCAGTGAGGAGCATAACAGATTTGGGCAACTACATGTACTTACTTAAAAGGACAGCAGACAGACCTGATATTAAAATTCTTGTTGCCGACATATATATAGCAGGTGAAGCTGAAATTCTTGAAATCAATCCAAATTTGCACGATATAGACTGTATAGTCCTAATTGGATTCTATAATCGGTATTCCATTGCAGCCAAAAAATTAGCAAAATCTATGAATGTTGGCTTATACGACAACAGAGAGTTCTTTGGAGCTGTCAATTGTACTGGAAAAGCTTTCATTAACTACAAACGAAAAAATGATGATTAAATTAGAAATTAAACATAAAGAACACTTTGTCCATTACCTTTTTGGCTCCGTGTTGTATTCAGACAGTCCTTCTGATGTAGATATTGCAATAATCTATGACAAAAAATTTATTAGTGCTCAAGAGGCTATTCAATATCGACATGAGTTAATAGAGAATCTATCTGCAGTTACACAATTAAAAATTGACACGATTCTACTTTCAAAAGAAGAAGAAATAGAAACCGAATTTCTATCAAATGCAAAACATCAACTGATATAAAACTACACATAACACGGGTTTTGCGTTAGTGGGCGGACAGTGCGAACAGAAACATTTGAGCAATTAATAAACGTTGGTGCTGGCAGACGGTTTTCGGTTTCAAAAGCCCACCAACGCAAAGCCCGAAACCGTTAGCAATAATTTTAAAACAAGGACACACAATATGAAACAAGGAAACTTCTTTAGAATAATAACTTTTTACTTAATCGCTATTATTATTTCAAACATTTTTAGATTTGACTCATTTCACTTACAAGGAGTAATTGATTCATTACCAACTTGGGCAATGATAATTTATAGTCCACTTCAAGCGGTTGGAGTATTATTGGGAGCTTTGATTGCTATGAAATTTTTGCAAAAGAAAACAAATCTTGAATTTTCATTTTTTGGAACCTCAAAAAAATGGAGTGTTATCATGGGTGTCATTCCAGTTATTATATTGGTCATTTTAGGAGTAAATAATAAACAGGGGAATAATTCACATTACTATGGATTTATTGCCGGATTATCGACTTTTATATATTGCTATTTTGAAGAAATTGGTTGGAGAGGATATTTGGGACAAGAATTAAAAGATATTTCCGAGTTTAAACGGATTTTTATTATTAGTGGATTATGGTATTTATGGCATTTATTTTTTCTAAGAAATCCTGATTTAGTTCAAAATGTAATATTTTTCGGATGGCTAATGATAGGTAGTTGGGGCCTTGGAAAAATAGTTCAATTAACAAAATCTATTTTTGCTGCAACTTGTTTTCATTTAGTTATTAATATCTTATTATTTAATGGATTTATAAAAGATGGACTTGATAAAACTGATAAGATTATAGTATTAGGAGTTCTTGTCCCAATCTGGATTCTGATACTCATTAAATGGAAAAAAGAAAAAACTATTGCTAACACGCGGTCATAAAACATTGGGGTATTAGTTGTATGCCAAGCGCATCTCTCGCGGGCAAAGTCCTTATCGGTAGATAGGTTCGCAGCCACGAATTCCCCAACGTTGCATACTGCCAACGTTATCCGCAGCAAACAAGCGACAGTGTGATGGACAATGAAATAGAAAATTGAATTAAAACATAAAAATAAAAGAAGGAAATTCCATGCAGAAAAAGTCTTTAGTGGTAATTGACATTCAAAATGACATTACCAAAAACTACAAAGAAATCATTGACAATGTTAATCGGGCAATAGATTGGGCAGTGGAAAATGAAATTCATGTCGTTTACATTAGGCATTATAATTTATCTGACGGCACAAGGACTTTCAAACCTAATACTCGTGGGTCTGAATTAGTTTCGGACATGAAATTGGTTTCCAAAAACATTTTTGAAAAATCCAAAGGCAACGCATTGACCAGCGAAGATTTTGCTGACTTTATCAAGAAACATGAAATAAGCGAATTTTACATTACCGGAGCAGATGCCATTGCCTGTGTGAAATCAACTGTATTTAATATGTGCAAAGAAAACTACAAAGTTACAGTCTTATCAGATTGTATTACGAGTTATGATAAAAGGAAAATTGACGAAATGCTGAATTATTACGAAAAAAATGGCAGTAAAATAATTAATTTGAATGACTTGTTAGATTCTAAATAAAAATGCCAGCGGCTAACAAACGCTAAACCCCATGTGGGCCCTCTCCACGTGACAAACGGTAAAAAAAACAAACTAACTAACACTCGCTGGCTAATTGACGAGAATGCCCATACGGGGCTTAGCGTCGAACGTTAGTGACAAACAAAAAATGAGGAAAATGAAAATATTGTACAATAAAAAAATATTAGTTCTTCGAAGATTGAAAATGATTCTTTTATTTTTATTTTTTGTGAATGGTATAGTTGCACAGAATAGTATTGGATTTATAGAAAAAGTTCAGAAGTATCAGGATTCTGTGAAACTGATAAGAACCGGGAAATCCCCTGATTTTATTGATACATCAACATTTAACATAAATAAATATCTTCAATATTTTGATAAATTATATTTTCCAAAAGGGTTTAAGTGCCATTATGTTTTTTGGGACGGAGGTATGGGAGGGTATCCAATTTTATACGTAAAAAAGGATTCTTTTAAAATGGAACGCTATCTTAAAAAGAAAATCAGAGAATTTATTAAGCAATGCAATATCGATAAAACTAAAATTACTCCGCGGTTAATCGATTTTCAAAAAAACAATCTTATCAGCAAATTTGCCAAAAGCAATTATGCTCGTAAATATGTAATACCCGAAGATAATGAAGCAGGATATTTGCAATATCTATTTTTTAATAGATTCGGGGAGCAGTTTGTCTTAAAATGGCATTCATATTATAGTCAAAAATCAGTCATATTTTCAGATAATGAAATGATGCGTCTTTATAATTATTATTCAAAATCTGACCAATTTTCTTGCACAATTGAAGAATTTGCAAAATTGCTCAAAATCGATCCGACTCCAATAATTGAGATGAGAAATGATAAGTGTGTAATCACATGGTATGAGATTTTAACTCACTTTGGAATACATAAAATGACATATGAAATTAGTCGTTCTTCACCTTATACTATTGATACAAAAGAAGATATTGAACTCCTTAAATTAAACATGGAATTTATTTACTGAAATTTGAACGCTAATTATAGTACTAACATCGGCTTTATAGCTTGCGGCTCGTGCTTCATAGACAAGGAAGCCACACGAAAATAAAGCCGCCAACCGTTAAAGGGCAAATTGAAATCGTCTCATTTTCGAATAAAAACGGCTCGTATCGTATTAAATAGAGATTGTAATTATCGCATCACAATCAAATATTCTTAGCTCATATCGTATCACCATTAAAAATATTATTGTATCTTTGATTAATGGAAAACAAAGTACATACATTTAAAATTGACATTAATTGGAACTTAATCGGTCTAATAAGTAAAATCGATAGGTTTGATGCATCATGGTCATCTATTGAAAAAACAGAAGGACAAAGTCTAAAACAATTAAAAAGCATTGCAACTGTAAGAAGTGTTGGTGCGTCAACTCGAATTGAAGGTTCAAAAATGAGCAATGAAGAAGTTGAAGTTCTTCTTAAAGAAATTGATATTACAAAGCTCGAGGATAGAGATTCTCAAGAAGTAGTAGGCTATTTTGACACACTTGACATTATTTCAGAATCACACCAAGACATTAATATCACTGAAAGTAATATAAAAAACCTACACAAAGTATTATTAACACATAGCCAAAAAGATAACTGGCATAAAGGTGGTTATAAACAACATAGTAATGCTGTAGAAGCAAACTATCCTGATCGAACTAAACGAATGATATTTGAAACAACAGAAGCTGGGATTCCAACCGAAGATGCAATGAGAGGTTTAGTTAAATGGTATAAAACAGATACAGAAACCCACCCACTTGTTAAATGCGCTATCTTCTGTTATGAGTTTGTTAGCATACATCCATTTCAAGATGGAAATGGAAGACTTAGCAGACTAATGGCTACATTATTATTACTAAAGAATGGATATAAATGGATTGAGTATGTAAGTTTTGAACATGAAATTGAAAGCAGAAAAAACGAGTATTATAGAGCATTAAGAAATTGCCAGTCACAAAGACCAAATGAAGATATTACAGAATGGATAAGTTTCTTTTTTAATGCTCTTCTAAATATCCAAAACCAATTACTTGATAAACTTAAACAAAGTGGTATGCAGTCACAACTATCTCCTAAAGAAAAATCTCTGTTAACCTTCATTGGAGATCATTCTGGCTGTAAATCTGGAGAAATCGCTAAAAAACTAGGAATACCAAATCCAACTGTAAAACGTATTCTTACTGCACTTATTGAAAAGAATTTTATTGAAAAACACGGAAATGGACCAGGCACAAATTACACATTAAAATAAATTAGATGAAACAATTGTAGTGACTCTGAGCCCCAACTATTACATATCCCCAACCGTTATGTGCAATAATTAATCGTTAGATATAAATATATAATAAATAACATCTCACATTAATAAGCTTTATGAAAACTTTAGACTTAAAGAAAATTTTTAGACTCTATTTACCTTCAGTTGTATTTGCCGGAGTTTTCGCTACTTATGCAATAGTATCAAACATGACTCTGGTTAATATAATAGCCGGCAGTATTGCGTTACTAATCATTGTGAATTTGTTTATCCAGAGTCTGCTTTTAAGTAGAATTCTCGGGACGATTTTTCTTTTAGGCTCTTTTTATATGATATTGGCTTTGCTTGATGATATTGCTGACGGTGAAGCAACAATTGAGTACCTCTTTGGATTCTTTATGATACTATTTAGTATTGCGATGTCGGTATTATTAATAATTGGATATAATAAGCAACATAACATCAGCCTGCATTCACACTAACGTACAAACTGCAAGCCGTAACCGTTACAGGCAATAAGTAATGACACTTAACTTTTAACAATCGGAAGACAACATGTGCAGGACGTATAATATGATTGGTTCACTTACGACTTTAAAATCACATTTAGAAAAGAACAACATTAATGAATTCAAATCTTTAAAAGACGTAATTGATTTTCAAAGTTCGTACCCTGCTTACCGACAGCAATTAATTTCTCTTCATGAAAACTTGATTGAGCAAGAGAAATATATGCTCAAAATGGATTTGCAGCAGTTAGACATAGATATAGAAATACAAAGTCAGCAATCTGAGCAAAGGTTGATAGCCGAAATTGAAAAAATGAAACAGCAATTGTATATTTCGACAAACGATTCACCTGCAAACTTTTTTCAAAGACTAACAACGGATTTAAGGCAATGGAATTACAAACGTCAAATCAACCGCAAAGAGAACAATTTTGGCACAGAAGTAAAAAAATCAATTAACAAACTTGTGGACATTCACCGAGTAAAAAATAATCGCTATCAATTCATAAATTCCCAATTTAGTGATGCAGTAAGTCTAAGTTCCCTACAAACTTTGTCTGAACTTGAAAGGAAAAAAGCAACAATAGACGAATTAAACAGTTTCATTTATGGTGCTTTGGGCGAACAAAGTGTTGTTAAAACATTAGAAACTCTATCAGACGAATATTTTTTGATTAATGACTTTGCTGTGTCTTTTTCACCTGCAATCTATAACAGTCAAGAGAATGACTACATAAAGTCAATTCAAATTGACCATTTACTTGTAGCACCATCAGGTATATTTCTCATCGAGACAAAAAATTGGAGTGAAAAGTCATTGGAGAATTTAAGCTTACGTTCACCAGTAAAGCAAATCAGGAGAACAAGTTTTGTATTGTATAAATTGCTTAACAATGAAATGAGTAAATTTCATCTACAATTGGACAAACATCATTGGGGCGATAAAAAAATATCAATTAAAAACCTTATTGTTTTGACTAACACAAAACCAAAAGAAGAGTTTCAGTATGTAAAAACTTTAACTTTAAACGAACTTCTTGGTTACATAAGCTATTTTAAACCGACTTTTTCAAGTATTGATACACAAAGAATTGCTGAATTTCTTTTGGATATTAATGACCTGAAAACAATAGATACAAAATGATAAGTGGACATCTTACTGCCTGTAACATGGGTTTTCATCAGGCGGGCTGAAGTGCAAAATTGGAGTTTTGTGCTCCGAAACTCGCCAGAACGCAAAGCCCGAAACTGTTATCGGTCATTGTAAAAAAGAACCATTGCAATAGTTATGAAATTAGAAGATTTTGGATACACCGACAAACTCCGGGAATTAAGAGTTGAGAATAACCTTTCTGGGTTTGAAATTGGAAGAGTTATTGCGGAACATAAGGAAAGATATATTGTAAAAACCGAAAGCGGTGAATATGAAGCCGAAATATCAGGAAATTTACGATTTTCGGCAAAAAGCCGTATAGATTTCCCGGCAGTTGGCGATTGGGTTGCATTAACAACGTATGATACTGAATTTTCGGTAATCCATAAAACACTACCGAGACTATCTATGATTACCAGACAGGCCGTTGGTCAATTTGGAGAGATACAAATAATTGCAACAAATATTGATTATGCATTTCTGATTCAAGCCATTGACAGAGATTTTAATATCAACAGACTTGAAAGATACCTGACAATTTGCTATTCGTCTAAAGTAAAACCGATAATTGTATTGACGAAAACTGATTTAATAAATGGACAAAAGATTTCTGAAATTATTGACAGTATTAAACAGCGAATAAAAGACGTCGAAGTTTTTGCAATCAGTAACGAAACTCAGGATGGATACGACGCGCTTAAAATGTCTATTGAAAAAGGGAAAACCTACTGTATGCTTGGTTCTTCAGGGGTGGGAAAGTCAACTTTATTGAACAATCTCTCAGGAAAAACTTTAATGAGAACCGATTCTATTAGTCTAAGTACAAATAAAGGAAGACACATTACAAGTCACAGAGAATTAATAGTTCTTGAAAGCGGTGGTATTCTTGTTGATAATCCGGGAATGAGAGACGTAGGAATTGCTGATACTTCCGGCGGATTAGAAACTACTTTTGACAGAATCATACGCCTTTCGCTAAATTGCAAATTCAAAGATTGTACACATACAAATGAAATCGGTTGTTCGGTTATTGAAGCCGTTGAACAAGGAGAAATAGACAAAAAATCCTATGAAAACTATATGAAAATGGAGCGGGAAAAAGCACATTTTGAATCAACAATTGAAGAGAGACGAAAAAAAGATAAAGAATTTGGAAAAGTGATTAAGAACTATAAAAAGGATATTAATAAAAACAAGTTCTGAACTTGAAAGGTGCAGAGAATCAAAACAGAATAATTATCAATTTTATATAAAATATCATGGATAAAATATTGACATTCACAGAAAGGCATGCCTTTAGGGAATGGCTTGGCAAGTATGGGACAGAAAGCGATGGCATCTGGGTCCTCTTTAGTAAAAAAGGAGAAATTGTCACACTCTCTGCCGGTGATGCATTGGAGGAGGCTCTTTGTCACGGATGGATAGACGGGCAAGTGCAATCCATGGACGATAACACTTATAAAAAATATTTTGCGCGACGTATACCTAAAAGCAAATGGTCCGTTAAAAACAAAGAACTGGCACAAACTCTTATGGAAAAGGGATTAATGGCCCCGCAAGGTTTAGACGCCATAGAACATGCCAAGGAAAACGGTTTATGGGATAATGCTAAACGTATTCTTATTGACGATGAACAGGTACAGATATTTAAGGAAATCATTCAGCCGTATGAACCAGCTTATACCAATTTGCAGGCTATGTCGCATTCGGTACAGCGTACATATACCGGATTTTATCTTGATGCCAAATCTGACAAAGCCCGCCAATCCCGGCTGGAAAAAATTATTGACAGACTTAATAGGAATTTGAAGCCGATGTAATGCATTTGTAATCATTAACGCTTTTTGGTAATTTTACTAACAAGGACAGGAAAGCCGTTTCAAACGTTCAACCACAACCAATTTGTCAAACGTTTTGCAACATTATTTTTGAGAATTTTCAATTTAGCAGCCCATCGTACTGACATGCAGTATGAAGTAATTAGAATTTAAAATAACATATTATGGATTACAGAGATTCCGTTTTTATGTCAGTCGCAGAAAATCTGAGTTTTTCAAAGGCAGCAAATGACCTCAATATAAGCCAGCCGGCTGTTACGCGACATATTAAAGAGTTGGAAGAACGCTACAAAACGAATCTTTTCGAGCGAAAAGGCAACAAGATATACCTTACCAGGGCCGGCGAAAAAGTGTATAATGCTTTTAAAGATATTGCGCAACAATACCGCAATCTCGATTTTGAAATCGGGCAATTGCACAGCAGTATTTCAGGCGAGTTTAAAATTGGTGCCAGTTCTACCATATCACAATATGTTATTCCGAAGGTAATCGCATCGTTTCATAAGCGGTATCCGAAAATTCAAATTTACCTGATGAACGGCAACTCGTTTGAGATGGAAAAATTGCTGTTGGATAATCAGGTAGATATAGCTTTGGTCGAAAACCAATCGACGCAATCGGGCATCCGGTACAAAGATTTTCTTGATGATGAGTTGATTGTTGTAACCGGCAAAAACAGTGTTTATGCTAAACGAGAATCTATTAGCAAAGACGATCTTATGCAGATACCAATTGTGTTGCGCGAACAAGGTTCGGGAACGCTGGAAGTGATAAAACAAAAGCTATCGCAGCAAAATATCAATTTTGGAAACCTCAATACGCTTATTCACTTGGGAAGTACCGAGTCGATTAAAAATTTCTTGCAAGATTTCGACGGACTGGCCATTATTTCGGAAAAGGCTGTTCTTAACGAACTTTACATGAAAACACTTGTCAAACTTAAAGTAACCGGATTAACCATTCCTCGAAAATTCCGCATAGCTTACAAACAAGGACACAAAAGCAAACAGGTCGAATTATTTGAAAATTTCTTATTAGCATATAACATGTAGTTATTGCTAATAAACATTTGGTATTTGATTTAATTATAACAACCCGATACTTTTGTAAGCAAAAAGTATGGGTATGAAAAATGTAAAAGTATTTGATGGTTCAGTTGGTATTGAGAAAAGGTTTAAAAGTTACAACTGGCTCTATTCAATTATTATTTGCGCGTGTTTCTTGCCATTTATGTCTCCGGCAATTGCGTTACTCATTGGGCTAATGCTTTCAGTTATCGGAATTAGACATGAAAATATCCATAAGCACACGTCAAAAATCCTTCAGACTTCCATTGTTTTAATGGGTTTTGGAATGAGTTTGAGTGCCGTGATTTTAGCCTCAAAAAACGGTTTTCTTTTAACAGTAGTATCTGTAACTACAGTGATGACACTCGGTATCCTGCTTGGAAAACTCTTTAAAGTCGAGAAAAATATTTCAGTACTTATTGCTTCAGGAACAGCAATTTGCGGAGGAAGTGCCATTGCAGCAATTGCCCCAATTCTTAATAGTAAAAGCTATCAAAATTCATTTGCACTTATCGTGGTTTTTGTGCTAAATGCAGTTGCCCTGTTTTTGTTCCCTTTTATAGGACATAAATTAGGACTAAGCCAGGAAACATTTGGAAACTGGGCTGCCATAGCCATTCATGATACCAGTTCTGTTGTTGGTGCAGGGGCTATTTATGGGGAAAACGCCTTGCGGGTTGCCACAACGGTAAAACTCATCCGTGCATTGTGGATTATTCCTCTATCGTTGGTTATTGCATTTATGAATAATAGTGGCGAAAAAAAATCAATTAAATTTCCCTGGTTTATTTTGTTTTTCGTACTTGCAATTGTATTTGCCAATATATTCCCTGTCTTTAATACAAGCTACGAACATTTTAACTGGTTGGGCAAACGCGGGATGGTAATTGCTTTGTTCCTGATTGGCTCAAATATCACCATAAGTGACATAAAAAAATCAGGTCCAAAAAGTTTTGCACTAGGAATTGTATTATGGGTTGTAATTGCTACTGGTTCATTGTTTTTTTTAACTCGATAGGCGGATTACAGATGAAGAGATTTCACAATTTGAGTTATCTTTAAAAAAAATACTTAAAATTTGAAAACAAATAATTAATGGAATTAACAGCTGCATTTTGGTGGCAAATGAAAGTCAGGTGAAGAGTATCGAAACAGAATAATTATCAATTTTATAAAGATATCATGGAAAAACTCACTATTGCAGAAACAATAATTGCTTTGGAGACAAAAGCTCTGGATGCATGGCACAATGGCGATCCCTCTCCCTATCTTGACCTCTACTCAAAAGATTTTACTTATTTCGACCCGGCCCATGAAAGGCGGATTGATGGCTGGGACAAGATAAAAGAGTTTTATGAAAGCATGCGCGGAAAGGTAAAAATGGATAAATTCGAAATGATAAATCCTGTTGTACAATCAACCGGCACCATGGCTGTTCTTACCTATAATCTGCACTCATACTCAGGTGAAATGCTCTGGAAAGAGAATTGTACAGAAGTGTACAGGCTTGAAGAAAACAGCGAGTGGAAAATCATTCACAGCCATTGGTCGTTGACTAAGCCCACAATTTAATTGCTTTTGGCTTGATTGCGCATGGGCGAAATAAATAATAGTAAAATATGATAATGAAAAGGTGTTTATCGTTAATATTACATGGATGCTTCATTAAAATTATTGAACTATATAAATTATGCACATTGATTTAAACAGGAAATAATATGACAGAGTTTTGGGAGACAAGTTTTAGAGATAAGCAGGAAATGTGGGGATGGGAACCAGCTGACTCCGCTATTGAAACCTCAGAATTGTTTAAAAAACACGGATTGAATAAAATCCTAATTCCCGGATTTGGATACGGTAGAAATGCCAAAATTTTTACTGACAATGGATTTAAGGTAACTGGAATTGAGATTTCTGAAACTGCAATTGATTTAGCAAAAAAACATTTTGGTGATAGTATAAAAGTATATCACGACTCTGTTAGTTCAATGCCCTTTGATCATGAATTATATGACGGGATTTTCTGTTATGCATTAATCCATTTATTAAGCGCAAAAGAACGAGTAAAACTGATTAAGGATTGTTATAATCAGCTTAAAACTAATGGATACATGGTTTTTGTATCAATCTCAAAAACGGATTTTAGATATGGACAAGGAAAAGAAATAAGCAAAGACACATTTGAAACCTGGCCGGGCGTTACTTTATTCTTTTATGACTCAGATTCAATTAAATTCGATTTTAGCAATTATGGCCTGATAGATGCCGAAGTAATTAATGAACCAAAAATAGATTTGGGAGATATACCCTCACAAAGATTTTGGTATATAATATGCAAAAAATAAAATCGATAGGGAAAAGCTTATAATACATCAGCTTGCTTTTACTCTAACACGCAGAAAATGTTTTGATAAAAATTTGCGAACCGGCTCATCATATAACTTTAAACACAGATAAGCTAATATTACTGACCCGATAACAAGCGCCAACGCACCGGGTAATGATTGCACAAATGTGAGGTTCTCATTTTTAACCCAGGCATAGTACAGGTAAATAAAAGGATAGTGCACCATATACAACGGGTAAGATATATCTCCCATAAATTTACAAATCCGGGTGGTTATTTTGTCCGTTGTCTTTCCCGAAGCTCCAAGATAAACAAGTAGAGGAAAAGCAATTGCAAAACAGATAGTATCGTACAAACCATTCATCCATAAGTTTTCACTTCCGCCAATACGTGGTATAGCCGATAAAATAACTATTGAAAGGCCGCCTATCCAAAATATCCCTTTTATTTTTTTAATCGGTTTAAATACGCGGGATATCAGCAACCCGGCAGAGAAGGAAAACAATAAGCGCAAAGAGCCGCCGAGTATATTGTCTCCTGTAAGAGAGTATCCTACGCATATATCACCATATGGTCCCCAAATGGCAAACACTGCCAGTCCCATACCTGCAAGTAAAACTAATGCAAAAAGGGGTTTAGTAGGAAGTTTACGTATAAAGAATACATAAAGGAGATTGCCGATATACTCAAAAAACAGAGTCCAGCTTGGACCATTAAGAGGGTACATTTCACCAACTCCCCTTATTTCGGTACCGGGAGTAGCCGGAATGAGGAAAGCATTCATTAATGTAGCAATGAGTAACATTGCCACAGATATTTTTGATACGTCCCAAACAGAGCAGCCCTGAGTGTAAAACATTATAGCCCCGATAATAGCCCCGATAACTACCATGGGATGCAAGCGGATAAATCTTCTCTTGATAAACTCTTTTACTGTCATCGTTTTCCACCGGTCGTCGTAGGCATAGCCCATAACAAAGCCGGAGAGGATAAAGAAGAAATCAACAGCCAAATATCCGTGATTGATTTTCTGGTCTAAATGACTGGTTGCAAATGCTTCAAATATGTGAAAACAAACAACTGTTAATGCCGCTACTCCACGCAATCCGTCAAGTATGCTGTAATGCGGTTTTGTATCTGCAAATGCAGCTGAGGAGGTTTTTAACATATTGACAAAAATAACCCTTTTTTCTCAGATAATTTCAATTTTTCCTTTATCCAACGTGGCCATACCACACATAATTTACAGAAATGCTGATGTTATTATGAAAAAAAACGTTGTAAATTTGAGACAATTTAAAATTAATATCGAGAAAGTAATGAAAAAGACCTTAATCAATTTTTTCACTGTTTTAATTTTAATGTTCAACTGCTTTTCTCCAGCAAATTATATTTCAGCGAATTCATCAGAACAGCCACAAGTCATTAAGCTGGAACGATTCCGCAAAGCTTTATGGAAAGTTCATGTAACAGTTAATGGGAAACCCGGAGATTTTCTTCTGGATACAGGCGGGGGAATTACTTTGCTTTCTGATAATTTTTCTAAAGAAATTGGCTGCAGGTTCTGGGGAAGAACAACAGGTTACAATATGTTCGGTACAAGGAGTGATGGACCTCATTGCGATAGTATTAGTATTTATGCCGGTAATGTGTTATTAACTCCTGTAAACGTGGGCAAGATTAACTTTGGCGACCAATTCCCGGGTGATAAGGCTCCCGATGGTTTATTATCGCTCGATGCTTTCGATGGTAAGGCAATAACTCTTGATCAGAATTCAGGAATTCTCGTAATCGAAACTCCACAAAGCCTGGCAAAGAGGACGAAAGACATGAAAGAGTTCCCCCTCCGCGTCTCCCGTGAATGCTCCGGCAGATGCCTTAGTATTTTCATTGGAGTTAGGACCACAGAAGGTTTGACTTGGTTACTTCTCGATTCCGGTGCTGGAGGTGTCTCACTAATATCAAAGGATTATGCACATGCATTTGGTCTGAACCCTGATATTAAAGAGCAGCGGCTGAAGTTCAATTTATCTGACAGTATCGCAATAGACAGTCCTGTAATGGTTACTGATATGATTATGGATGGCAACCTCGGTCAGCCTTTCATGAGCAAGTATATTATAACTATCGACCTCGTAAATAGTCGTCTATGGATTTCAAATGACAATACAAATATGTAACAAGTAATTTTTTGTTCGCATAAAACCATTGTATTATAATTTCCGGCACATCCTACTATTGGTTGTTAAATTACAACAATAAATAGCGTAATTACAACTAACAGTTTCCTTAAAGTTAGTGATTCAGGAAGTGAATACACATACCTTTGCCGTGTCGAAAAATAATTTAAAAAGACGGTACTTATGGAAATTAAAATGATTGGCAGCAAAATTGCCGAAGCACGAAAAAAAATAAATATTTCTCAGGCGCAACTTGCTCAACGTCTATTTATCAGCGCACAAGCAGTTGGAAAATGGGAACGGGGAGAATCAATTCCGGACATCATTACTTTTGATAGGCTTGCAAAAATTCTAGGTGTTGACCTTAACTATTTTTCTGAGAACTTTCAATCCGTGGTTATTGAAATTGCACCTGTTGAGTCCTTGGTTGAGCAATCAAATGAATTGCCATCCGGGAAGCGGAAGAATAAACTTAGCTGGGATATGTCTCGTGGAAATTGGGTTGGCGCTGACTTTTCCGGATTGAAAAATCTGAATGAAAAATTCAGCTCATCCAATATGCAGCGATGCCTGTTTATCGGTTCAGATCTGTCGGGACTTCTTCTAAAAAGCAATAATGTAGATAGGTGTGACTTCTCTGGTTCCGACATCAGCGGCAGCCACATTAAGAGTTCCAACTTAGCCAACAATTTATTTAAGGAGTGCTCCATGAAAGAAACTGAATTTTCCGGAAGCAATATCATGGGCTGTGATTTTTCCGGTTCCGATTTTACGGGAGCAGCGTTTAAATCCGGGGGCTTCCAGAACAATCCTTTGTCTAATGCAGTTTGGAATCGCACCTCTTTTAACTCTATGCAGATTATCGATATAGTTTTTGACGGTACGATTGAGGACTGCTATTTTGAAAACTGCGTATTTAAAAGGGTGACGTTCCGGAATTCAACGTTAATTAACACTTTCTTTAAGAACATGAGTTTGAAAGGCATCCGGTTTATTGACTGTCAGGCAGATAGAATGACCTATGAATTTCTGAAAAATGGGAAAGCAGATTTATCCGGTATCACGCTGTTATTAGCACCTGATATTAATTTTTAGATTAACTTTGCTAAAACACTTAATATGAATGAGTCCCTGATTAAGATATTTAGAACAAAGACGGGCAACCCGAGATTCATGTTAAACCTGAAGACGAAAAAATAAATTGCAACATTTACCATATATCCTGCATCTTAGCTATATAAATCTTCTACTATGAAATCAGCAAAAATCAGAGTTCTTACAGGTTATAACGCGATTATTGTTGCGTTACTTTCCGTTCTGGGGTTCGGCACATCGTGTGAACAATTGGCGCGATGTGAATACGGAACGCCTTCGGCAAAATTTATCGTAAGCGGTAAGGTAGTATCTTCCGAGACAAACCTTCCGGTGCAGAATGTCAGGGTGGTAATGAAAGGCGACACAACTTTCACAAATGCTTCGGGTGAGTACAAGGTAACGGACAAGTATGCATTCCCGATGAACCAGACCTATAGCGTCAAATTTCAGGACATAAAGGGAGAGGCTCTCAGGCAGTATTCAGACCTCGACACCACGGTAGAATTTAAAAACCCGGTATTTGTAAAAGGTGACGGGCACTGGTACGAAGGGGAGACAGAGAAGGACGTTGATGTTAAGCTGAAACCCAAAAAATGAGTGCAGACAGCATTCCTCTCAAGAAAAAAATTGCTCTGAATCTATTCAGAAGCTTTAGGAAAAATGAGAGCAAACTTCATAAGCTAAACTATATATTCTGGGAAGCTACCCTAAGGTGCAATCTTAGCTGCATCCACTGCGGAAGCGACTGCAAAAGGGATGCATCGGTGCCGGACATGCCTGTTGAACATTTTCTGAGGGCTATTGACCAGATAACTGATATTATCGACCCCAATAATACTACAATTGTATTCACAGGCGGCGAGGCTCTTCTTAGAAAAGATCTTGAAGAGGCCGGTCTGGCCCTGTATAAAAGAGGATTTCCCTGGGGAATTGTGACAAACGGAATGTTACTGAAAAAAGAGAGGCTTGATTCTCTTTTGAAGTCGGGACTCAGGGCTGTCACAATCAGCTTTGACGGACTAGAAAACAGTCATAACTGGCTCAGAGGCTCATCAAAAAGCTATTCAAATGCCTTAAGCGCAATAAAACTTCTTCCGCAGGTACCCAATCTCGTGTATGATGTTGTCACATGCGTTAATCAGAAAAGTTTCGAAGAATTGAATGAAATAAAGGAGCTCCTGATTAGTTGCGAAGTTAAGGAGTGGAGGCTCTTCACAATATTCCCGATAGGAAGAGCCGGAGAGCACCCGGAGCTGCAGCTTGACCCCGATAGTTTCCGGAAACTGTTTGATTTTATCGTAAGCACAAAAAAAGAGGGAAGAATTGGCATTAATTACGGTTGCGAGGGATTTCTTGGAAGCTACGAAGGAGAGGCAAGAGACAATCTCTTCTTCTGCAAAGCGGGAATCAATGTTGCATCTATTCTGGCCGACGGTTCTATATCTGCCTGCCCGAATCTGAGGGCAAATTTCATCCAGGGCAATATTTACAAGGATAACCTACGGGATGTCTGGGAGAAGAAATACTCTCTTTTCAGGGAAAGAAGCTGGACAAAAACGGGATTGTGCGCAGATTGTAAGTTTTTCAAATATTGCGAGGGAAACGGGATGCACTTGCGTGATGAAAATACCGGAGAGCTACTTTTTTGCCACCTGAAACGCATTAGGGAGGGCGAACAGACATTGCATCCAAAGGGGTAATTTCCTATATTTGATGTAAATAACGCGTGTATAAAAGCAAAAAGTCAGGCTTAATGCCTGACTTTTCAATTGGAAGCTACAAATGGATAATATCTCCGGATAATCTGCTTTGTGGTATGAATATTTATTTTATATTTGTTATATCAATTACTTTTCCAAAAAAAACATGAAAGCAAAAATTATTTTATTAACCTTAATTGCATTATTAGCTGCAAATAATTTTTTACCTGCACAAACATCATCAAATAAGATGTTGGTTGTATATTTCTCTCACACCGGTAATACCCGTAATATGGCAGAACAAATCCAAAAAGCAACAGGTGCTGATATTTTTGAAATTCAACCGGTAAAGAATTATCCCGAAGATTATAAAACAGTTGAAGCGCAGGCAAAAAAAGAAATAGACGCCAACTATAAACCCGAATTAAAAACAAAAATCAGTAATATTGAGTCATACGATGTAATTTTTGTAGGTTCTCCCAACTGGTGGACTACAATAGCACCTCCTGTTGCCACATTTTTATCAAGTTATAATTTTTCTGGCAAAACCATTGTCCCGTTTATAACACATGATGGAAGCCGAATGGGGCGCAGTGTTTCGGACATTAAAATTCTATGTCCCAAATCGACTGTTTTAGACGGGCTTCCTATTAAAGGTATTTATGTGAAGGACGCGAATGCCGAAATAATTCAATGGTTAAGAGACATTAAGATTATTAAATAGTATCCTTACAGAAAGAATGACATTTCTTTATATACAATAAAATCAATTATCATGAAACCTTCTGTTTTCTTTTTAATTGTCTGTCTTTCTTTTATCTGCAATTACGCCATCTCCCAGCCTGTCGCTCCAAATCATAGAAACAAAGCCGATAGTTTAATGAACGAGGGCAATGTTCCTGAGGCTATTTCTGAATTTAAAAAGTTATATAAACTCAATCCTAAGGACAAGCGGGTTGTATATAATTACGCATGCGCGCTTTCAATTGACAATTCCGTTATTAAGCAATTTGACAGCTGCTTTAAGTATCTGAATATTGCAATTGAACTTGATACATCAATTACTGCCCTGACGGACCCTGATTTTCTTCCTGCACGGGAAGACAGGAAATGGGCTGCTTTTGAGAACAGACTGATATCTATGTTGAATGTAAAATACAATAATCCATACAAGGATATTGAATATGCTAAAGAATTATGGAGGCTTGGAGCAACTGATCAGGCATATTTTAATGAAATTGGCATTGTCGGGAGAAAACTTGGGATGAGATCCTCTGTAGCATCGGCAATATGGAAATTAAAGTTCATGATTCAGAAAAACAGTCAGAAAGAGCTGGAGCAGCTTGTTGCAGCAAAGGGTTGGCCAAAAGTAAATGAGGTTGGAAAAGAAGCCGCGATGTGCGCTTATCTTGTTGCCATGCATACGAACGACGGCAGTCAGAAAAAATACCTGCCAATGATATGGCAAAGTTGTGAAAAAGGCGAACTGCCATGGCAGAGATATGCCAATATATATGACCGGTGCCTTTTTAATGACAATAAACCTCAAAAATACGGGACCCACACCAGATTCAATGAAATGACAAAATCTGAGGAACTCTATCCGCTTGAAGATGAGACAAAAGTTGACGGATGGAGAAAAGAATTAGGATTGGAACCTTTGGCAGATTACCTGGCAAAACTTAATATAAAATATCAGCCGAAACAGAAATAATTTTTCCATTGCGGGCACTATCAATAACATGATAAATAGTAACTTTGTCACATGAGAAAATTAAGTCTGTTTTTTGTTATATCATTCTTATGCGTCCTTTCAGCATGTACAAAGGTCGATTCAATTGAAACAATAAATCCTTTCTCCAATGGCGGAAAAGAAAGGAATATGATTGTTGTTTTGAGTGACATTCATTTAGGTGCCGATCTCACTTATGCTGAGTGCAGTAAAAATCTTGGGGCTCTTGAAATGTTTCTTAAACAAGTAAAAACTTCCCGAAATGTTAAGGAACTTGTTATCGCAGGAGATATGCTTGACGAGTGGTTTATACCGGCAACTATAGATATTTATAAGGGAAAAGATCAGGCCGATTTTGTAAAACGCATTGCGACTGCCAACAAAGGAGTGATTGATGCTTTTAACAGTATAATAAGAGAAGGGAAAATCTTAGTCACTTATGTACCCGGAAACCATGACCTCACAATTACTGCTCAAAATGTAGAGAAGATACTTCCGGGAATAAACCAGGCAAGGGATCTGGAGCAGGGTCTTGGTACATATTCTCCGGCAGATTATCCCAAAATAGCGATTGAGCACGGACACCGCTACAATTTCTTTTGCGCCCCCGACCCTATTTCAAATCAGGATATTGCCCCGGGCACCATATTGCCTCCGGGGTACTTTTTTACAAGGATAGGCGTACACAGTTATATGAACAACTTCCCGCCGGCCGGTGATATAATACCGGCAGTAACTCCCAACACCTCCGGAAATGCGAGCCAGAGTTTGCTTTTCATATATTGGAATGTATGGAGCAGGACCTTGATTAAATATACAATACCAAACAAATTTGACGAAAAATTTATCGTGACCAATATGGATGGATTCAAAGGGACTTACTCAGTAAATGATATACTGCCTTATCAGAATACACTCGGAGGATTTATAGACGTTAAACTTTATAAGGGAATTCAGGATACTTGGAACCAAAGACAAACCCTCAATCACGTAGCGGTAAATATCCCGGTTAGTCAGGCAATTGCAAACGCTGCCAAGGCAAGCGAATCCGATGATCAGGCAAAGAATCAGTATTTTCTGAATCCTGATTCAGATAAAAGAATCGTCATTTTTGGCCACACACATGAACCAAAAATTATTTCGTCTAATAACCACAATGGTCAAAAATCAATCTACGCCAACACCGGAACATGGATTGACCACAATTCTGTAGCTTCCACAATAATGAGCTTTGTTGTTATTACTCCGCAGAATACAAAAGCCTCTTCTCTCACATTTGTAAAACTTTATAATTTTGAAAAGGAAATTGTAACAAAAATGGCAGAAGACTCACTACGATATTAAAAATATATAAACAGATGAAAAAAATCATAATAACCGTATTTGCAACGTTCTCTTTTCTGACCTCTTATTCCCAGTCAGAAGCAATTTTATCTAAGTACATGAAAGATAGCTTAGACATAATTGCAAATCGCGTTGAAAAGAAAATCATACCTTCACGATATATGGAACAGACCCTCATCAGCAAAACTGATACGCTTAAGGGCTGGGAAAATATTGAAGTATCATTATATCAGTATAAGGTACATGGTACCGATATTTTAGCAAAGGTGTATCTTGCAGATGCCGATTCCAAAAAGATTGCGTCGTGGATAATATCTACCTGCGTTATTTTGACAAACAAACTTAGTAAAACAAATACTGATAGATTAATTAAAGATATTAATACAGCTTCGGGCGGACAATTCCCGGTTAAAGGAATGGTCTATGAAGATATGGACGGCACAGGGCAAAAGGTTTATTATTTTAAAGACGGTGTTACAGTCTTTTTAAAAGAGAAAAATCCTGACGATATATCGGTAATTAACGATAGCAATATTGAGAGGGTCGGGAAATACGCTAGAATTATCAGTACGACAAGGGAAGATTATATACGCCGGTTTGGCGATTCTAATTTAGCAGGAATGGAGTGGCTGAAGGTTGTAAAAGAAGAGTATAAAAAGGCTCTTCAATCTGAAAGAAATAACTTGATTATTGCATGGGCAAACGGAAAACTGGAATGAAAACATTTAATCACATAGGGATTCCTACAACAGAAAAAAGAGAGGGTGAAATTCATCTGCCTCACTTGAAAATGTATGTTACGGACCATACGATGAGTCCAAATGGTATTCAATGGATGAGGTTTGAAGATGGCGCACCATATCCGGAATTAGTTCTCACTATCCCGCATATTGCTTTTGAAGTTGATGACTTAGAAAAAGCTCTGGAAGGTCAGAAGGTTATTATTGAACCAAATTCTCCTTCAGAAGGCGTAATTGTAGCTTTCATTGAAGATTGCGGAGCACCGGTCGAATATATGCAATACGATAAAAAATGAAAATAATTATATAAACTATCCGTAAATGAATTTGTTAAAAAATTTAGACCGTAAAGACTATAAAGCCAAATACGGTGGTTTAGAGATTTTCAAATACATTGGTCCCGGCTTGCTGGTTACTGTTGGATTCATAGATCCAGGTAACTGGGCATCAAATCTAGCTGCCGGAGCCAATTATGGGTATGCCCTCCTTTGGATGGTAACCCTTTCTACATTGATGCTCATCCTATTGCAACACAATGTTGCCCACCTTGGAATTGCAACAGGACTTTGTCTTTCAGAGGCAGCAACTACATATCTTAAACCCGTTTATTCCAAATTTTTACTTTCATCGGCAATGCTTGCATCTATTTCTACGTCATTAGCAGAAATTCTTGGAGGTGCAATTGCGTTATATATGTTGTTCAACGTACCAATAAGGGCTGGGGCTATACTGGTTACCATCTTCGTTTTGATAATGTTGTATACCAACTCATACAGAAAAATAGAGAAATGGATAATAGCATTTGTTTCAATTATTGGTTTGTCCTTTTTGTATGAGCTCTCCTTAGTAAATGTTGATTGGAACTCGGCACTTGCAGGATGGGTAACACCATCCTTCCCAAAAGGCTCTATGATTGTTATAATGAGCGTTCTGGGAGCTGTTGTTATGCCTCACAACCTTTTTTTACATTCCGAGATTATTCAAAGCCGGCAGTGGAATTTAAAAGATGATACGATTATAAAGAAACAACTGAAATACGAGTTTTTCGATACTTTGTTGTCTATGCTCATTGGCTGGGCCATTAATAGTGCAATGATACTTTTGGCCGCTACAACCTTTTTTGCATCAAAAACCCCCGTTTCGGAACTTCAGCAGGCGAACCAGTTACTAACTCCTCTTCTGGGTAATAATGCCGCGATAATCTTTGCTGTTGCACTTCTTTTTGCAGGTATAGCATCCACAATTACATCCGGTATGGCGGCCGGTTCAATTTTCGCCGGTATGTATAAAGAACCTTATGATATTAAAGACAACCACTCAAGGCTGGGTGTTGCCGTGTCTCTTGTAATTGCGCTTGGAATTATATTCTTTATATCGAATCCGTTTAAAGGACTTATTTATTCACAAATGTTCCTTAGCATTCAGCTTCCTTTTACAATATTCCTGCAAGTGTACCTTACTTCATCTTCCAAAGTGATGGGCAAATACAAGAATTCAAACTTTTCAAAGATTTTGCTTTATACCTTAGGAGTTATAGTAACATTGCTTAACATTGCATTGCTTGTCAGTTTGCTTTAAAATTAGAAGTACCCTCCGGAAAATAACAAAATATAGAAATTTTATAATTATGGAAAAACTTATTGCATGTTGCGGCATAGACTGTGTTTCTTGCGACGCAAGAACAGCAACAATAAATAATGACAACGAATTGCGTGAAAAAACCGCGGAGAAATGGAGAATACAATTCAACTCTCCTGAAATTTCACTTGAAATGATTAATTGCACAGGATGCAGAGAGGCCGGTGTTAAGTTTGGACATTGCGAAGAGTGCGAAATACGGAATTGCGTTAAATCCAAAGGATTTGAAACCTGCGGCGATTGTGATGAACTGGATAGCTGCGCAATTGTAGGAAATATTCTCCAATATGTTCCGGAAGGAAAAGCAAATCTAAGATCGTTGAAAAAATAAAATGTTTCTGGACTATTTGGATTAATATGATATAGAAACATAAATTACAAAAGCCTTATAACATGAGCATTGCTAACCGGAATGGCACATCAGAGCATCATCATGACCACAGTAATATTCACGAGAGCAAGACCAGAATTGTAGTAATTATTACAACCCTCACAATGGTTGTGGAAATATTTTTTGGCTACTGGACAAACTCTATGGCCTTGCTTGCAGACGGATTTCACATGTCATCGCATGCATTTGCCCTTGGCCTGTCCTGGCTTGCATATGTCCTTGCACGCAAATATGCAAAAACAGAAACTTTTTCTTTCAAAAAAGAAAAGTTGCTGGCTCTTTCCGGCTTTACGAGTGCTATAGTGTTACAGATTGTCGCAATCACAATGGCGATCCAGTCAGTTGAAAGATTATTGAATCCATTGGAAATAAAATTCGGTGAAGCAATTTTTGTCGCCTTTATCGGGCTTATCGTAAATGTGGTAAGCGCAATTGCTTTGCATCACGACAAAGAACACAGCGACCATAATATACGCTCTGCTTACCTGCATGTGCTTGCCGACGGACTTACAAGCGTAACGGCAATTATCGCCTTAACTGCGGGAATGTTCTACAATTTGTATTCTCTTGACGCAATAAGCGGGATATTAAGTTCATTAATTATTACAAGATGGGCTGTGGAATTAATTGTAAGCAGTGGTAAAGAACTCATCGAATTCAAAAGGTGTCCTGCATGATAGCATATATCGAAATAAAAACAAACAGATTGCATTTGCGTCCCATTGGGATAGATGATATTGATGCCGTTTTTAAGTATCGTTCCGATTCTGTTACAAATAAATATCAGGGCTGGATTCCTAAAACTAAAGCTGAAGTAAAAGAGTTCATTGGAAAAGTATCCCCTGCGATTAATATTCCGGGCACATGGTTTCAGTTCGTTATTTTGCATAATGAAAGCAATACTGTGATTGGCGATATTGGAATTCACTTTTCAGATACTGACAATAACGAGGCCGAGATTGGATTTACCCTTGATAAATCGTTTCAGGGAAAGGGCTATGCCACAGAAGCATTAAAGCAGGTAATATCTTTTTTGTTTAATGATTTAAATAAGGATAAAATCATTGCTTCAATTGATCCTAGGAATATAAAATCAATTAATTTAGTAGAAAAAACAGGATTCAAAAAAGAGGCCCTTTTTGAGAAAAACTTATTGATAGATGGAGAATTGGTCGATGACTTAATTTACTCCATTCATAGAACCAATCAAATAAAATCCAATGAATAAAATAACAATCTCCCCTTTGACCGATAAATCATGGGCAGAAGTTGCCCGGATTTATGAATCGGGTATTGCCACTAAGAATGCCACGTTCCAGACAGAAGCTCCGGATTGGGAATCATGGGACAAAGCACATCGCAAAGATTGCAGAATCGTTGCCATGATTGAGAATAAAATTGTCGGATGGGCAGCATTGTCAAATGTTTCAAGCAGATGTGTCTATTCAGGAGTGGCAGAGGTGAGCATATATGTTGATTCCGGTTTCCGCGGAATGGGAGTAGGTGACAAATTGATGGATTCTCTTATTAAAGAATCTGAATTAAACGGAATCTGGACGTTGCAAGCCGGCATTTTCCCGGAAAATACAGGAAGTCTGAAATTGCATCACAAACACGGATTCCGGACAATCGGAATAAAAGAGCGAATAGGTAAAATGGATAACACCTGGCGCGATGTTGAAATGCTGGAAAGGCGAAGCAATGTTGTTGGTGTGGATTGATTTACTACATGTCGGAAAAATCTTTTGTAACAGAAATTAGTCAATGGTCAATTATCTCATTTTTGGAATAACTTATGCTTTTGCGTGTGTTGTCCAGCCGGGTCCCTTTCAGGCATTTCTTTTTTCGCAAAGTATAACCAATGGCTGGAGAAAAACGTTTCCACTTGTTTTTGCACCCCTTATTAGTGATTTGCCGGTAATAATACTTGTTCTTCTTGTTCTGACAAATATGCCCGGTGATGTTTTACGAATAATACAATGCTTCGGCGGTGTGTTCCTCATTTATCTCGCATACGGTGCATACAAAACATGGCGCAAATACGACCTCACTGTAAATTTGGATGTTCATCCAAGGCAGAATATTTTCAAAGCAGTATTGATAAATCTTCTGAATCCCAATCCTTATCTCGGCTGGAGCTTGGTTATGGGGCCGTTGCTGATAAAAGGATGGAACGAGGATCCGACTAATGCCATAGTCCTGCTTATTTCATTCTATGGTTCATTTGTCATTTATTCTATCGGCATGATTGCACTTTTTGCTGCTGCAAGAAATTTGGGACCCCGTGTCAGTCGAGTATCTGTAGGAATCTCCGTGGTTGCTTTTGCATCCTTTGGATTTTATCAGTTGTGGTCGGGTATATCAGGGTTTTGAACTGTTAAGAAATTAATTCCGGAAGTGCTTTCAATTTCTTATATTTGATTAAAATATATTCAAATATTTTAAGATTAAATTCCGATGAAATCTTATGTTCTGATATTAATTGCGTTTATATTTATTTCCGGTAAGCAGCAGGATAGTATAACCAGAACACAATTCTTTCCAAAAATTGAGCAAAGGGCCAAAAACATCCCTGCTAAAGACAAAATCTGGGTTTTTATTCTTGCCGGGCAGTCAAACATGGCCGGACGCGGATTGGTTGAGCCGCAGGATACAGTACAGTCGGAAAGAATATTAACAATAAATAGAACAGGAGAAATTATTGTTGCAAAGGAGCCGCTTCATTTTTATGAACCATCCCGGACAGGTTTAGATTGCGGACTTTCATTTGGTAAAGAACTTATTAACCGGATACCGCAGGATATTTCAGTTATGATTATTCCTGCTGCGGTTGGCGGCAGTTCCGTAAGCCAATGGTTAGGAGACTCTACATACAGAAATGTCCAGTTATTGACAAACTTCAGGGAGAAGGCAGAGATTGGGAAAAAATACGGACAAATAAAAGGAATTTTGTGGCATCAGGGAGAAACTGATGCGACTCAAAATAGAATCCCTTTATACAAAAACAGACTATCTCAACTATTTGAAAAATTCCGGGCAATTTCCGGAAACGAAAATCTGCCAATCCTCATTGGAGAACTAGGCTCTTACTCAACAAACAATGAAAGCTGGATGAAAATCAATGAACAAATCCAACTTTATGTTTTCACCGACAGAAATGCGATGGTTGTAAAGACCTCCGACCTGAAAGGGATTGGAGACAATGAACACTTTAATTCCGAAGGGCAGCGGGAACTTGGGTGCAGATTTGCCGATAAATACTTACAAAACCTATAATAGCTATCTCATAAAACAATGATAAATAATACTGAGTTAATTTTTATAGAAGAAAAAACTTTTAACAATAACGTTTTTACTAAGGATCCATTAACAAAAGGCGAATATGAAAAATGCACTTTCGTAAACTGCGATTTTTCCGGTTCCAGCCTTTCCAATGTGTTATTTACCGAATGTGAGTTTATTGGATGTAATTTGAGTCTGGCCATATTGGCAAAAACGGGTTTCAGGGATGTGAAATTTAAGGACTGCAAAATGCTTGGGCTCAGGTTTGAAGACTGCAATGATTTTGGTTTATCTTTTATGGTTGAAAACTGTAATCTAAGTCATTGTTCATTCTTCCGGACAAAACTAAAAAAGACTGTTTTTAAAAATTCAAAGCTAAACGAATCCGATTTTACAGAAAGTAATTTAACCGGCACAATCATGGACAACTGCGACCTCATAAAGGCTACATTTGCAAATACTGTTCTTGAAAAAGCCGATTTTAGAACATCCTATAATTACTCGATAGACCCGGAAATAAACAGAATAAAAAAAGCCCGATTCTCTTTATCCGGAATTGCAGGGCTTTTAGAAAAATATGACATTGAAATTGACAACACAAACTAAAGAGCAAGATGATTAAAAAAATGAAGCTCGAACATCGGAAGCAAAAAGTGGCAACGCTTCCGCAATTCTTTTTCAGGCTTGGCCGTTATGCATTATTTGCACTCCTGTTAATAATTATCTCTGTTTCAATTGGTACTTTTGGGTATCACTATTTATCTCACATCAGCTGGCTGGACAGTTTCCACATGGCCTGCATGATTCTCACCGGTATGGGCCCCGTTGTAGAGATGGCAAATACAGAAGCCAAACTCTTTTCATCATTTTATGCCCTATATAGTGGTGTTGCGTTTTTAAGTATCACCGCCGTTTTCTTTGCACCAATTATTCATAGGTTATTACACATTTTACATGTTGAAGAAGAAAATGAATAACAAAAACAAGGTTAATAAATAACAATCATGAAAAACAAGATTTTATTATCAATTTTATTGACAACCTCGGCAATTGTCTTAGTATTTAACTCTGCCTGGTCACAGCAGGATTATAAAGAGCTAAAAAAATATTTTGCAACTGCCAGTCCCATTATTAATAGTGCCCAGTGGGAAAATACTACCCGGGATATTGTTTACAAAAATTGCATCATCGCACTTCATCTTCAGGGTTACGAGCTGGACCCGTTAATGATTAGTAAAGAAAGCGGGTTAATTGTAACAAGACCTTCCAGTATGAGCCTTCCTATCTGGCTTGATAATTTGAGCTGCGGAGAATATTTTCTCAGCATTCTTGTTTACGAAACTGCCGGAAATAAAATTGCAATTAATATTCAATTTAACGGCACCAAGTTATTCGATTACGAGCCTGATAATAAGGGAGGGCACGTAAAGACAACCGTTCTAAACGGAGAAAAGAGAAATATCAGCAGGTACGAATCTTATGAACTGTGGAACGGGTTAAATAATAATGTAAGTGAAGATATAGACAGGCTCTTTACAAAATTGGAGTCAATTCAGGGTAAGGCTATTTCTAAAGGAACAACAACTCTTAAGTGGGGAAATTAATATCATCATAGAACTGCCTGACGGATATTCTATGGGCTTGTTTAATTCTTATTTTACACCTTTCCCAATATATTTTCCTAAATTTAAAAATTAACCCAGCTTGGAATTTAAGTTCATGGAAATAGCCGTAACCGGAAAAAAACTTGGTTTAATTATTCTGTTAGTTCTATCGACAGTTAGTACTCCTGTATTTTCAAAAGGGTATGAAAAAGTTGACAGAATAGTGCAGAATTACCCGGATTCATTCTCAAATCCCGATCAATTGGCGAGACTAATCAATCGTGATTTTACATTTCCCGAAGAAAAGGCAAGAGCAATTTTTACATGGATTGCTTTAAATATTGAATATGACATTAATGCTTTAAATACTAAACCGGAAAGAATTTCTTTTTCGTACAGCACCGAGGAAGAGAAGTTGTTTAAATTGCAAAAAATCAAGGAAGACCTGGCAATAAGGACATTAAGAAGAGGGAAAGGAGTTTGTCAGGGGTACGCGACTTTATTTCAACAACTTTGCGATTTGGTATCCCTGGAATGTACGATTATTTCGGGTTCATCTAAAACCAGAAAAACTGATATTGGGAAGCTCCCCCAAAGAAATGATCATGCATGGAATGCTGTTAAGATTAATGGAGAATGGAGGTTAGTAGACGTAACCTGGGGCGCCGGTTATTCAAATGGAAGTCCGTCTAAATTTATACCCTCTTTTAATGATTTTTTCTTTTTTACACCTCCGGATAAGTTTTTTCTTAACCACTATCCCGAGGACCCAGTTTGGCTATTTACTGACGATTCCCCGGAAATTTTTGCTGATTTGCCATTGTATTATTCAAGTTTCAAAAATACGGATATCGAAGTTAAAGAACCGAGAAAGGGTGTTATTAACACTTCCGGGAAAAGTGCAATCCGTATTGTATTAAAAAATATCCGGAAGGAAACTGTTTCGATAAAATTTGATAATGAAAAGTATGCCGTACCTGTTCAGCCAAAAATTAAGAATGATATCAGAATATACGACTTTGAGTATAATAGAAAAACTAATACATATTTGACAGTTTTCATCAACACCGTATCATTTGTTACATATAAGATAGAGACTAAAGATTAGAAAATTATTTATGGCAACTTTTATCAGCGATTTATCGAAAAAAGAATTTCCGGTATCCGAAAAAATATCAGCGAAAACGGTAAGACATTCAATTTTGAATTTGATTCAAAAAGAGAATCCGCAATTCTCGCACGACAGTTTTCTTTCCAGAGGTGAATTAGATGTATATAGAGAAAAATCTATTTCGGAATATCTGATTAAAGAAACCGGAGAATTATCTGAACTTGAAAAAACTGTATTAAGTTCTGTTACCGGCAATAGCACTCTAACAGACAAAATTGACAGCGACGATTTGCAGAAACTATCATTTGGCCAGAAAATTGCCGACAAAGTGGCTTCATTCGGAGGCAGCTGGACTTTTATAATTTCTTTTCTGGTATTTATTATTATCTGGATTTCCGTTAATGTATTCTGGTTTCTGAACAGAGGTTATGACCCCTACCCTTTTATTCTTTTAAACCTGATACTCTCTTGCATTGCAGCACTACAGGCTCCTGTCATAATGATGAGTCAGAACAGACAGGAGGAGAAGGACAGGGCAAGGGCGAAGAAGGACTACATGATAAATCTAAAATCGGAGTTGGAGATAAGAACATTGCATGAAAAAATTGACCATTTTATTATGGATCAGCAACAGGAACTTTTAGAGATTCAAAAAGTACAGCTTGATATAATGAACGACATACTCAAAAAAATTGAAAAAAAATAGCTATATTTTCATTAATGAAAAAAGTAATAATTAATATTTTTCTATCCACATTTCTACTTTTCCCGGTTATTCTGTGGCTACTTTGGGTTGTTAAGCCCGTTCACAAAACCAATATTCTAATTATCGATAAAACTGTACTTACGCAGGATTGTATAAAACACCAAACATTTAACTGGATGCTGTCGCATTTCAAATATGTGAAGCCCGATGGCTCTTTTTACTCGGCTCCTGTAGACTACTTTGGTTTTTTCCCATTAAAAGATGAACAATTTATAATAAAAGATTTATCGAAATTTTCAGAAAATCAGATTGACAGTCTTGCCTCCAAAACAGATCTGACATTTTTTACTGACACTTACGGAATATATCATCACGAATGGTACAAGGATAGTACTGGCCCCGCAGAGCATTCAGAGAAGGTATATGGGGGATTAGATTCCAATGATGTGCTTTTTATGAAGAGTATGATGGAAAAGAAAAAGCTGATATTGGCAGAATTTAATTTTTTTGCTACTCCTACAACAAGCGCAATAAGAGCCCAAGTTGAAAATCTTGTAGGTTTAAAATGGAGCGGGTGGAGTGGTCGCTATTATGAGCAACTTGATACAATTGAGAATCCGGAGTTGCCAAAATGGATAGTACGGTTATACAAAAAACAACACGATAATCGATGGCCGTTTACCAAATCCGGTATTGTTTTCGTTCATTCGGACGAAACAATTGAGATACTGGAAAAGGGTACAGATTTAGACTTTGAAGTTCCGGTTGTTAAAAGCTTTGATTATACTGTTTCAAAATTTTCCGTTCCCCAAAAAATCAATTATCCCTATTGGTTTGATATAACCTTAAGCACTAATACCAATAACAGAGTGTTGTCATACTATGAAATATCTGCGAATGAACGAGGAGATTCTATTATGCGTAATAATAATATCCCAAAAATATTCCCTGCTGCTTTCGAAAATTTAAAAGATTCCCGGTTTTATTATTTTTGTGGCGATTTCACAGATTCTCCTATTTACAAAACTCCAAAGAAGATAACAGGAATTCAATACCTGAAGTTGTTTGTCCTCAATGAAAATGACTTGAATGACAGGACCCCTTTCTTTTGGAGATACACTCTTCCAATGACATCAAAAATACTGGACGATTATTTCCACAATTGACTCTTCAGACTATCCGGAACTAATTTATTGTTAGTTATTACATTAATATTGTCTGTTTTAAATTTTTCAAACTTTCTCTGAATTTCTTGCAGTTTTTGCTCGTCTTTTATCCGATTAAGTCCCAGGTTATCCGAAATCATATATAACTGGTCTTTCACCATAAAAAAGTCCTGATCTAAATAGTCTGTCGTCTCGTTTTTAGTTCTGATAAATGGCATGGAGATAGTATTTCTAAAATATGCCACACTATCCAAACCTTGTCCCAACCAGGGAGCAGTAGAAGGAAAAGCCATCGTATAATTATTTCTCAGAAATGCTATAACAGAAGGAGTGATATCAAGATGGGATACGACAGAAGAAAACTTTGCCGTCTCATTAAGCATTGGCGAATAAATAATCAAAGGAACATGAAAGCGGTCTATCTGAGTAGAAATTGGAGGAGAAGACATCCGGTGATCGCCTGTGATAATGAATATTGTGTTATTAAAATCTTTCCTTTTCCTGTATTCTTTGAAAAAATAACGAAGCGCATCATCGAAATATAAAATAGTGGAGAAATTTTTAATGTATTTCCTATATTCTGCTTTTCTTAAATCGTCGAATTTAAATTCATTAAATTTCTCCTCTGTCCTTCTGATGTAGTAATTCTGATCCGGAATATTATAGGGGTCGTGCATTGCAATGGTAAGGTAAATATCAAGTCTTGGAGTAGAATCTGCGTTGGCCAGAATTTCAAAACCTTTCGTAAAAATATCTTTATCGCCATATCCCCATGTAAAATTTGTTGTAGATGGTATTTTACTGTATGAATTGCCAAAATCCTTCTCGTCAATAACAAAGTCAATGTTTTGTTTGTCGAGAAACATTTTCATGTTATCGAAATTTGCATCTCCCCCGTAAAAAAACCTTGATATATATCCCCTTTCCTTTAAAAGGTTTATCAGTGTCATTCCATCCGGCATTTTAATGCCAAGTTCTGCAAATCCGCTCTTCCCGTATGGCATTGACCCGAATATTGACGGCAAAACCTCAAAAGTGCGACTAGACGTACTAAGCGCATTCTCCCAATACAGGCTATGGTTTTCCAGCGAATCCAGAAATGGGGTAAAACTTTCAAGATACGCCCCTTTTCCACTATAAGCCCGCCCAAGACTTTCAACTATTATGAAAACAATATTTGGATTTTCAGTCCCGGGAGTCAAATATTTGCCCAGCAAATCCGGTGTGTTGTCAACCCTGAGAAATGGATATTCATCACTTATATATTCAAATGATTTCCCGGAAGACAAAGCTCCTTCTGTATAAAAATAAGGAAAAAGATTTGCTTCACTCTTTTCTGGAGGAAATACATAAGTGTAAGTTTCTCTAAAGAAGTGATAAGCCTTGTTTGTTGCCAGATTGAAGTTTTGCTCAGAATAAAATTTCCCGGCATCCGGGATTGCGTGCTTGCTAAAAAATAATGAAACTATGCTTAAACCGGCAAATATCAGAGAAAAAACAAGATTTGGTTTAATCCGCTTTGATATTATTATAGTAGAAGTAATTAAGCCAATAATGAATATCAGTAAAAGTATGGTAATAATAGAGAACCCACCTCCTGATGAAGCAATCTCCATTACCTCACTTAATTTATACTCAAAAAGATCGGATCCCAGTAAAAGAGAGGTAGCCGCAAAATACTTTATGAGAACAATTTCTGCCAGAACAAAAAAGAGAATGAGTAAACCCGATACAAAATTGGCAAGTGGTTTATAGAAAAGATAAAGTATTAAAAAAGGCAGCAGGAACAATGCAGCCAAATTTAAAAGCATTAATACATCGACCCCAAATCCTAACAATTCAATAAGAACACTTCCTTTTGGTAGTGTAGTAATTTGGTTGAGATATAAATATTCAAATATTCTAATGATTGCCAGAAGAGCAAAAAATATCGAATTAATTATAAGATATCTTTTGATTCCAAGGGTCAAATTTTCTTTCAATAATTTTCTCCGGCTCTCAATTTTCATTTAGCTGATTTTGTTTTATTAGCAAATCCTTTCCTTTCCATCTTCCCCCAGGATCTCACCCCGGTGAAATAATGATAATTTCCTTTAAGCGCAAACCACACATTAAACGGATGATAAACTATCGGCTCAATGAGAGAGATTAAAATCAATTTTACAATATCCCTGTTTCGTCTGTATCTTGGAAATGAAAACTCTTCAAAAAAGATTGACCATGCCGAAAATACTATCGCAAAAAAGTAGGTAAAACCCATTAAAATAATAAAGAACGGCCAGTTAGGCGTTCCAATAGCAATTACCAAAATTACGTATACAATTCCGATTGCCTCTACATATGGGGCCATCCACTCAAAGAAGAACCAATAAGGAATTCCAAGCATTCCCAGATTTCCATATTTTGGATTAAAAAAAAGTGATTTATGTTTTAGAAGTGTTTCAATTGTTCCACGTGTCCATCGGTTTCTTTGACGAGACAATATTTTAAGCGTTTCCGGAACCTCTGTCCAGCACAATGGGTCCGGAATATATACAACCCTGCATTTTAAGTCATTTTCATACATATAGCGCCTCATCCTGACAATAAGTTCCATGTCTTCACCAACTGTCTTACTGTCATATCCTCCGGCTTTAATTACAATTTCCCTGTCAAAAACACCACATGCACCAGAAATCAGAAGTAACCCGTTAATCCTGCTCCAGGCGACTCTTCCCATCAAAAAAGTTCTGTTGTATTCAAGTGCCTGAAAACGTGCAATTAAATTAGACGGCAAATTGACCTTGACAATTTTTCCATCCTTTACTTCACAGGAGTTTACAGCCCTAATAACTCCACCTGTAGCAATTACCCTCTCTTTATGTTTTTCAAGAAAAGGTTTTACCAGCTTTAGCAGGGCATCCTCCTCCAGAATGCAGTCCACATCTATGCATACAACATAGTTTTTATTGCTGATATTGATTCCGGCGTTTAAAGAATCTGCTTTTCCGCCATTTTCCTTATCTATTACTGTTAATCTGTTGTATGCCTTATTTGTAGACTTATAAACAGACCGTACAGGCTTTGTTGGAATCGTATAATTTACAAAGTAGTCAACCTTAACCAGATGATAGTGCCGTATTATCTTTTCCATTGTATCATCTTTACTTCCGTCGTTAATAATAACAACTTCAAAATCGCCATAATGTAAAGACAATAAAGATCTGATATTCTCAATGATAGTATTTCCTTCGTTATAAGAAGGAGCCAGAATTGTAAGGGACGGGGCCAAAGGAGATGAGATAATTGCCGAGTAGTCTACGAAACTGTTCTTTTTTTTATATCTTATCAACTCAAGTCCGGACAAAACAGACATGATGATATACGAAGCAAAAATGGCAATTGCAAAAATGAAAATTCCATTTAAGAGTATAAAATTCAATATTTTAATTATTTCGTACATCAAATTCTACTGTCTTTTGCATGAATGATAATCCTTTTCAATAAATCATCGGCATCTAAATCCAATGTGTTAATTGTTTCTAATCCGGAATCGCCAAGGGACACTAATCCTTTTGCAGAAAGTATGCGGAGAGAGACGTCATTTTCATTTAGTAAGATTTCGCGAAAAAAAGCGGCATTCTCAGAGTCAGAAATCATAATTAAAGATTTAATTATCTGCGTTTTATTTTCTGTTCCCTCTTTATAAAAAAGCAACTGAAGCTCAGGGATCGGTGCCGGCTGTGCCAGTTTACCAAGAGTGCATATTGTCTCATATCTGATCTTGGAGTTTGGGCTGTTAAGTTGCCTGATTAATAGTTCAATACTTTCAAATTGTTTAAAAATGCCAATCATTTTAATGGCAAAAATTGCAACACTGTCATTTGTGCTTTCAATCCATTTCCCAAAATCAGGAATGTTTCCAATTTTTTTAAGTGAAATAAGCGCATTGAGCTGCCACCAGTCGGTTAAGGTAATTCTTGTATTGTCAAGAAAACTATTTGGATTATCGGGATTCAGTTCTATCCAGGCCAACTGAGCTTCAATACGGAGCTCGTCATTTTTGGAGTTCAGATATTCGGCTATATGACTGTTTTCATCATAAATTTTCATCTGGACCAGTTCCCTGAATCCTTTTGCCTTGATATTCCACTTGTGGGAATGAATTTTTTTTATTGAGTATTTTTTTAAACCCGCCCTGAGAAATAAATCAACTAATTTATCTGCGCTTTCGCCTGATAAGTTTGAATGAAGTGACAACAATTCTGTAGTGAATACTTCCCGTTTGATTTTGTTGCGTATTTCAGAGAATATTGTCTCCTTTTCTATTTCAGAATTCTCGTTATATGCCCATCCTGTTATAAAATCTCTATATCGGTCCAGGCATTTATCTACCTTGTTTTTTATGATTCTCTTATTAATCCTGGTATAAAGTATTAGTAACATTAAGGCAATAGAGGAAATCAAAAAAAATAGATTTACAAACAGAAATATTTTAAAAATGAATGTTGATTTAGTATAAAAACCATAAATTTTTTCTCTTGATTTCAAATTTAGAGTACTCTCCTCCGGTTCTGAGCCGGTTGGTGAATAAAAATTAGTTTTTATCGAGTCCGCTTCCAAAAAGTTGAGTCCGGATTCATTAAGAAACACTTCCGTTTCCGGTCGTGAAACAAACAATATCTGCCCTTCAGTTATTGTGTAGTTCTGGTCAAGATTGTTCCATAGCTTTAATGAGTCAATCGGAATTTTACGACTTGACGATATCCGGTATGCATTTTCGCTTTTCTTTACTATATGGTATGTGGAATCATTTGTCTCCTGTCCACTAATGCTGTTAGTTTGCAAAAAGACAAGGAAAACAAAGCTTGTAAAAAAAGCAAAAATCCTCATTTAAAATTAGTTCTTGTAAAAATCAGAATAATACACTTACTGACACACCAAGAGAATAGCGACTGCGTTTAACTCCTGTTCTAACCTCCTCCTGAGCGTATCCGGCTCCACAATTAATAATAAACCGATATGCAATTTTTTGTTGATAGTCTAAGCTTATTTTGTTTGATTTCAAGAACTTTAAATCAGGATTAAAGGCATATTGCTGTTCATCCGGAGACATTCCTGTTCCAAGGTTTAAAGATATATAACTGTCTTCGTCGCCAAAATACCTTCTTACGGTTAAACTCGCAGATTTAGACCAGGCATCGGTCCCTTTTGTAAAATAGGGTCTTACAGAAATCCAGTAACTGCCAAAGTATTTCCCAATAGTTCCGGTATAAATTATAACCTTGTTTGAATCAAGGGCAAATATCCTGTTTGCGTCAAAATTCATATATCTTATCCCTATTGAAGCTTCAAAACTTTTAGGCAATTTAAAATATGGTTCTATGCTAAGACGAGAAAAAGGAAAATTCTTTTTATTGGAAACTCCTGCATTAAAATAGACATATATTCCTTTGCAAATAGCCGGGTAGGCATCTATCTCTGCCTGATGTCCATTGTTTCCAAATCGATTTGCAAAATTATATCTGAGTATTACAGATCCAAAATGAGCGGTTTTTCGCCCAATTGAAGCAGAAGCAAAATTCCAGGGTGTAGAGCCATTAAAAATATCTGTCGAGTAACTCATTGTGAACTTATTAACTCTTCCGGCTCTTTTAATGTCTAAAAGAAGTTTGGCAGCCTCTTTATTTGATGAATTAAGCTGCAGAATCCGGGATAAAAGAGCCGTTGACTCTTTCGTCTTGCCGGATTTATTTAACGCACGGGCCTTCTTGAACAGAAGCATTTCGTTATCCGGGAGATACAACAGACCTTCATCGGCATATTTAATTGCACTTAAATATTTATCATCTGAAAGTTCGTTATCGATAAGTGCCTCCATTGCATCATAATAACCGGGCTTTTTAACAATTACCTTATTTAATGCTATTCTTGAAGAATCATATTTTGAATCCCAGGAATAGGTTCTTCCCAGCAGCACTGCTGCATCCCAATAAGTACTGTCCCGTTTAAGAATCTGAAAACATATTTTCCTTGCTTCTGCCCTTCCGTTGTTATATGCAAGTTGCCTTGCCTTATTAAGCAAAGTCTCCAGTGATGTGGTATCACCGGCACTTTTTATCTGCGCCGAGACCGGAATGACAAACAAGCCGGACAGCACAAAAAAAATAAAACCGAAAAGTTTAAATAAATGTGCTCTCATGTTGTTTAATTTACCTTCGGATTAGCAACCTCTTCACACGAATAGACAACTCATTAGGGCTAAACGGCTTTGTTACGTAGTCGTCTGCGCCTAATTTAAATGCTTCGATAATTGTGTCTTCATTTCCTACTCTTGTGAGTACAATAATCGGAACTTTAAGTTTCATCTCATTACGGACTTTATTTACCAGCTCCAGTCCTCCGAAAAAGGGCATAAGCAAATCTGTCATTATAAGATCATACTCATTATTGCTTATTTTTTCCGACGCCTGTATTCCATCCGTGGCAACATCTATTGTATAACCCTCGCTTTTAAGCTTATGTTCAATAGCCTTTATCATAATTATATCGTCCTCACAAACAAGTATTTTCATTGCTTTATACCAGTTTTTTCAAATCTTCAATTCCACAATTAATTATCTCAATCGCTCTTTCTACGTTTACAGCTGCAATATTCCTGAGTGCTGCCTGTTTTTCAATTATTTCTACATCTTTTATTGCCGATTTTATACCAACAATAGAGAGATCCGAAAGAATCTTATGAGCAGCAAATCTAAGTGCATCACAATCTCCGGCTGCGGAACTCTCTTTTATAGAGGTTACCATTGCAGGCCCGTTTTCTAAAAAAAGTGTAATTATTTCCTTGAAAAAAGCCTCATCGCCTTCGGCCATTTCTTTTAACAGTGCAAGATCGGGATGAGGATATTTCCTATCAACAGGTTCTGCCATAAAATATTATTTTTTCTAATTTAAAATATCGCTTATTAAAGTTAGTAAATTTACACATAATTTACAAAATAATTGAATGTTTTGATTAACTGGTTTATATTTGAAAGATGGAAAAATCTAATTGGACCACAGGTCAGATTGAAAATCTGGAGTATAAAAGGGTTCTCATCACCGGAGGAGCAAGCGGGATAGGTTATGAGGCCGCCAGAGTAATGGCATCAAAAGGTGCCGAAGTAATTCTCGCAGTAAGAAATATGGAAAAGGGGCAAAAAGCGTCCGACAAAATAAAGTCGGAATTTCCATCTGCAAATATTTGCATTATGAATCTAGATCTTGGAGATTTAAAGAGTATTAGGGATTTTGCCGAAAAGTTCCATAAACAATATACCTGCCTGGATTTGCTCATAAACAATGCCGGAGTGATGATTCCTCCTTACAAGCATACAAAGGACGGCTTTGAACTGCAGTTTGGGACAAATCATCTGGGACATTTCGCACTGACCGGCAGACTTCTTCCTTTACTGCTTTCGACAAAAAATTCAAGAATTGTAGTGGTGAGCAGTATTGCCAGCAGAGGTGCAAACATATACTTTGACAATCTGGACGGGTCCAAAGGATACAATCCATGGAAGTTCTATCGTCAAAGCAAGTTTTCCAACCTGTTGTTTGGCATTGAACTGAATAAGCGATTGAAGGACAGCGGTGCAAATACAATCTGTATCGTTTGCCATCCCGGGGTTTCGGCAACAAACCTCATGTCCCGCGGTTCGGGAAAAGAGTCCGGCAAAATTATGAAGTTTCTCTTTGGCCTTGCCGGCCAGCCGGCACAAATGGGTGCACTTCCTACTCTTTTTGCCGCAACAAACACGGAGTTAAAAGGCGGAGAATACATCGGACCGGACGGAAGAAGCAACCACAAGGGAAATCCTGCTATCAGTTCAGAAGGAGATAAATTGTTTAATGCTGCTCTTGCCAAAAAATTATGGGATGTTTCAGAGAATTTAACAGGAATTACTTATAATTTTAAAAATTTATAAAAATAAATTTCTCAAGGGAGGGAGAGTTACCATGAACGAAAAAAACAGTCCGGTACTATTTATTGGGCATGGTTCACCAATGAATGCGATTTTAAATAACACATTTACTCAATCGCTGAATTCATACCCGAAAACTATTGACAGCCCTTCTGCAATTATTGTTTTCTCGGCACACTGGCTCACAGAAGGTACTTATATAACCGGTGCGAAACACCCTGCTCAAATTTTCGATTTTTACGGGTTTCCGGATAAGTTGTACAGAATCAAATATACTCCGGCAGGCCTCCCCCATCTTGCACGCCAGATTCAGTCAGACAATATTGGAATCAACGTTGATGAGAAAAGAGGAATAGACCATGCTGCATGGGCAATTTTAAAACACATGTACCCAAATGAGGATATACCGGTGCTTGAAATAAGCCTTGATGTAAGGAAAACTCCGGGAGAACATTTTGCATTGGCAAAAGAACTTATAAAATACAGGAAAGAGAATATTCTTTTCATTGGGAGCGGCAACATTGTACATAATTTACAGGTGGTTGACTTCGACCAGAATGCAAAACCTTATGAATGGGCCGTGGAAATGGATAATTGGCTTAAAAATTGTATTGCTGCGTACGACATTGAGAAATTGGTCAACTATACAAAATATTTGAAAGACTATTCTCTTGGAATGCCTACGGACGAACATTATCTACCACTTCTTTATACACTGGGAATGAAGACTGCAGAAGACGAAATCAAAACCATCCACGAATCGGTCCAGAATGGGAGTATTTCAATGAGAAGCCTGGAAATATCCTCAAATAATAAATGAATACAATATAGAATTGATGGAAGAAACATATCAAAATATAAAATACATTGATATTGAAAAGACAATAGGAGAGCGCAACTCGGGATTATTGAAAAAATTACCGGCTTTCGTAATTAAAATCATGACCCGCATAATCCATCAGGATGAAATAAACTATATTTTGAATAAATATTCAAATGACATTGGTGCAGATTTTCTTGAAAAGGTTATAAAAGAGTTTAATATAAAACTTGATATTGAGGGAATTGAAAACCTGCCCGAAGATAAAAAATGTTTTTTTGCGGCAAATCATCCCTTCGGGATTGCCGACGGCCTTGTGATGACTTACATTGTTTCGCAGAAATATGGCTCGCTTAAAGCTATTGCAAATGATGCCTTTATGTTTATCCCTCAGCTTCGTCCTTTTGTTGCCGCTGTAAATGTATTTGACGGCTCTTCCAAAGAGTATATTCAGAAACTGGAAGAGACATACAAACAGGATATTCCAATAACTCACTTTCCTGCCGGTATCGTGTCAAGACGGCATAACGGCAAAGTGCAGGATCTCCCATGGCAAAAAAGTTTTATCTCAAAAGCCATTTCCAGTAAAAGAGATATTGTGCCGTTGCATTTTCACGGAACCAATTCAAATCTTTTTTATCTGATACATACTGTAAGAACGATTTTTGGAATAGAAGCAAACATAGAATTGATGCTTTTGCCAAGAGAGATGTTTCGCAAGAGGAATAAAACCATCCGTGTAACAATAGGCAAACCTATTCCATATAAGACTTTTGACAAATCAATGACCCATCTGGAGTGGGCGCAAAATGTGAGAGCGCAGGTATACAGGCTGGGCGAAAAACAGAAAAATTAACTGCCGTATCGGGTTATTATGAAGATAGGAATAATCGGAGGTGGCGCAGCAGGATTTTTTTCGGCAATAGCCGCAAAAGAGAACTATCCCGATTCCAGAGTCATAATTTTTGAAAAATCTCAAAAACTTCTCTCCAAGGTTAAAATATCGGGTGGCGGGCGGTGCAATGTAACAAATGGTTGCACCTCCATTGAGGAACTGTGTAAAGCATATCCGAGAGGAGGCCGGCAGTTAAACAAGGCATTTCAGATTTTCAATACATCTCATGCCATTGAGTGGTTCGAATCAAGAGGTGTTCCATTGGTTATTCAGGAGGATAATTGTGTGTTTCCTCTATCCCAGGATTCACAGAGCATAATCAACTGTTTTTTAAGAGAAGCAAAAAAACTGGGAGTGGAAATTAAAACAGGAGTGGGTGTTAAATCATTAAGATCTGTTGGCAAAATGCTCGAACTTCAATTTCTCGATGAAAAATTGCAACCCGAAGTTTTTGACAAAATAATTGTTACAACAGGCGGCTCTCCTAAAAGAAAAGGTCTCGAATGGCTTGAGGAGTCCGGTCATAAGATAGAAGATCCTGTTCCTTCATTATTCTCATTCAACATGCCGGCCGAACCAATTACCCGATTGATGGGGGTGGTTGTAGAAAATACAATTGTCAGTATACAGGGAACAAAAATCAAAGCCAAAGGGCCGCTTCTTATCACACACTGGGGAATGAGCGGGCCGGCCATTTTAAAACTGTCATCCCACGGAGCGAGAATCCTCAGCGAATGTGAATATAATTTCACAATTCAGGTCAATTGGGTAAACGAGTTAAACAGCGACCTGGTTGCAGATGAATTGAGAATTATCACAGAGGCGCACTCAAACAAAATCCTGTCAAATATCAGACCCTTCTCTTTACCAGTAAGATTATGGTTATATCTTCTGGATAAGATTGAAATTCCTGCAGACAAAAAGTGGGGAGAGCTGGGAAAGAAGGGGGTGAACAAACTTATGAATGTGCTCACAAACGATGAATATTCAGTAAAAGGCAAGTCCACATTCAGCGAAGAGTTTGTTACCTGCGGGGGAATAAGCCTTAAAAGCATAGACATGAGCACAATGCAGAGCAAAGCATGCAAAAACCTCTATTTTGCCGGTGAAGTTATGGACATCGACGCAATTACAGGGGGATACAATTTACAATGTGCCTGGACAACAGGATTCATTGCCGGAAAACTAAAATAAATTATAAATAATAATTCTTATTCATATATTTGTCCTGTCAAAAACAACAAACAATGTTCCAATTAAACAATAATCTTTTCAATAATAATAATTCGAATAATTCTATTCGGATGGGGAGGCTATTGTTTTTAAATATGTAAATCAATTAACCCAAAATAAATGAAGCCTCCCGCATTCCGGGGGGCTTTTTTTGTGCCCAAAATTTTCAAATTATGAAACAGGATTTTTTAGAAACAGAGATTTCCATTGCTCTCGTAAAGGAGACATTTTCCACAGAATTATCGAGGCAACTGTCACTTGCCAGAATATCTTCACCGATAGCCATACTTGATGGGACAGGAATAAACGACGACCTCAACGGATGTGAAAGGCCGGTAGCATTTCCTTTAAAAGCGATGCAGGACAGAAGAGCTGTTGTTGTACATTCTCTTGCAAAATGGAAAAGAATCCGGCTTAAACAAATGGGTATAGAGCCCGGGAACGGTATACTTACAGATATGCGGGCTTTAAGACCCGATGAGGAGTTCACTGCAATTCATTCAATATATGTAGACCAGTGGGACTGGGAACAACGGATCAAGCCGGAAGAGCGGTCGCTTTTGAAACTTAAGCAGACGGTTACTAAAATCTATGCTGCACTTAAAAAAACTGAACAGGTCGTTCACCTCAGCTACCCCGGAATTATCCCTTCACTGCCGGATAAAATTACATTCATTCACTCTCAGGAACTTTTATCAATGTTTCCCGGTCTCAATCCAAAGCAGAGAGAACACAACGCAGCAAAAGAATATGGTGCCGTATTCATTATGGGAATAGGCAAAAACCTTTCAAATGGAGAACCTCACGACGGCAGAGCCCCGGATTATGACGACTGGAGTTCACCTAACTCCGATGGCTATTTCGGACTCAACGGAGACATAATCGTATGGAACTCTACATTGAATAGTGCTTTTGAGCTTTCTTCAATGGGAATAAGAGTAGACCCGGAGGCTCTTGCAAGGCAGCTCAAAATTAGAAATTACACATCCGCATCATTGCTCCAGTTTCACAATATGCTGCTTGCAGGAGAGTTACCGGAGTGCATAGGAGGAGGTATCGGTCAATCACGTTTATGTATGTTCATGCTCAAAAAATCGCATATTGGAGAAGTTCAGGTCGGAATCTGGCCCGAAGAGACAATAAAAAAGTTTTCAGAAACAGGAATAACCCTTATGTAAAAAAGTATAATTACTACCTTTGATATATAATCGCCACAAGATGAAATATCAAAGAATTATACTCATACTGCTTTCTGTTTTTGCCATTAATATTTCCTTTGCTCAAAATGAGGAAAAACCAGGCCTGATAAAATATGTGAATCCACTCATTGGCACCGAAAAGATGGGTCACACCTACCCCGGGGCAACAGTGCCTTTCGGTTCCGTTCAGCTTAGTCCGGATACAGACACCCTCAGTTACGATGCAAATGGCAAATACAATGCAGATGTATATAAATATTGCGCAGGATATCAGTATACCGACAAAACCATTGTAGGTTTCAGCCACACACACTTTAGCGGAACCGGACATTCCGACCTTGGGGATATACTTGTTATGCCAACCACCGGAGAGCTTCAGCTTAACCCCGGAACTGCAGACAATCCCAAAGGGGGGTTTCGGTCGGCTTTTTCTCACAATAACGAAACAGCGGAGCCAAATTACTATAAGGTAAAGCTCGACGATAACGGGATTATGGCAGAACTCACCACTTCATCAAGAGTGGGGATGCACAGATACACATTTCCAAAATCGGATAACGCCCATATAATTCTTGACCTTGTTTCCGGAATTTACAATTATGACGGCAAAAATGTATGGACAGTTTTGAGGGTTGAGAATGACTCGACAATAACAGGATTCCGGCAGACAAGCGGATGGGCAAGAACCCGCACGGTTTATTTCGCCATCACTTTTTCAAAACCATTCAAAAGTTATGGGTATAAAGACTTCGAAAAAGCCAGGATTTACAAAGGTTTCTGGCGGAAATTCGATCAAAGCAAAAACTTCCCGGAGATGGCAGGAACACAGATGAGAGCCTACTTTGATTTTGATACAGCACAGGGTGAACAAATAATGCTTAAAGTAGCCATCTCCCCTGTGAGCACAAACGGGGCCCTTAAAAATATGGCAGCAGAGATTCCTGGCTGGGACTTTGAAAAGGTTAAAAAAGAGGGGCAGGACATCTGGAACAGGGAACTGGGCAAAATTGAAGCAGAAACCATAACTGAAGGTGAGAAGGTAAATTTTTATACTGCAATGTATCATGCATTTCTCAGTCCCACACTTTATATGGATACCGACCGGCAGTATAAAGGGCTCGATTTGAATATCCACAGGGCAGAAAACTTTGACAACTACACAACTTTTTCGCTTTGGGATACATACCGTGCACTTCATCCGCTATTTAACCTCGTTCAAACAAAACGCAACAGCGACATGATAAACTCCATGCTTGCCCACTATTCGCAAAGCGTGCATAAAATGCTTCCTGTATGGTCGCACTATGCAAACGAAAACTGGTGCATGATTGGCTATCATTCCGTGTCGGTAATTGCAGACGCAGTAGCCAAAGGCGTTGGAGGCATTGACAGGGAGTATGCTCTTGAGGCCTGCATAAATACAGCACGAAACAACTATTACGACGGCCTCTCCTGGTATATGTCCGTAGGATTCATCCCGGAGGACAAAAACGGCAACTCAGTTTCAAAAACTCTTGAATATGCATACGACGACTGGGCAATTGCACAAATGGCAAAAAAACTTGGACGGGACAATATATACAAAGAGTTCTCTGTACGTGCCCAAAACTACAAGAACCTGTTCGACAGATCAACAGGCTTTATGCGCCCACGCCTAAGCAACGGCTCTTTCAAAACTGGGTTTGACCCGCTCGACACACATGGCCAGGGTTTCATTGAGGGAAATTCATGGAACTACAGTTTGTATGTTCCCCATCATCCGGATTCGCTTATAAATCTTATGGGAGGAAAAGAGCGCTTCTCCCTGCATCTGGATTCCCTTTTTAAAATGGACCTGCCCGATAAATACTTCGCCCAGACAGAAGATATTACAAGAGAAGGCATAATGGGCAACTATATACATGGAAACGAGCCATCCCATCATGTTGCGTACCTTTTCAGCCATGCCGGCAAACCATGGAAAACTCAGGAATATGTAAGGCAGATATTGAAAAAAATGTACAGACCGGCAACAGACGGCCTGAGCGGAAACGACGACTGCGGGCAAATGAGTGCATGGTATATCTTTAGTTCGCTTGGCTTCTATCCGGTTGCTCCCGGTTCGGATGAATACGAAATTGGCAGCCCGTCTGTAAAAAGAGCTGTAATAAATCTGGAAAACGGCCGCAAATTTATTATTGAAGCCAAAAATCAAAGTGATAAAAATGTTTATGTACAAAAGGTTTTGCTAAACGGAGCCACATTATTCCGTCCAATTCTAAAACACTCCGATATAGCAAACGGAGGTTCTCTTATTTATGAAATGGGACCCAAACCAAACAAGAAACTTTATGGAAAATGACAGTAAAATTATTGAGATCTTTTCCGGAACTCCGTGGGAAGCGGAAATGGTAAAAAGCTTGCTCGAAAATGCAGAAATAGAATCTTTTATCCAAAACGCGGCATTTAATTCAAATATGTACGACCCTATTTATGCTTCCGGCACCAAAGTAATGATTCTTGAATCCAGCAAAGCCCGCGCTAAAATGGTTGTTGATGAGTATTATGAGAATTTAAAAAAGAAGTCCGATGAATAGAATATTTAAGGTTTTACCGTTATTCCTTATATTATTATCCTGCAATTCCGAAAACAGGAGTGGTAAAGTTTTGTACAGCAACTCAGAATACACTCTATATTCAAATAAAGTGGTTCAGGGGGAAAATGAGGCACTTGTTATATCTGCCGATTCAATAACCTCTGACTATCTTAGTCCCCTGTCTAAAGATAGCGCAAGAAGTAAAAAACTCCGGGCTGTAAGCCGCGATATCTCATCGGGCCCATCATATACATCGGGTCAGCCGATAGTAGACGCCCTGTTTAATATGTCTCTGGAAGAAGCTAAAATGAATATTGAGGCCGACAGTACTTTCCGCACAGGGGCAAAGTGGGGCGGAGTATGGACAAGAGACATATCGTACAGCATTTTTCTGGCATTTGCATATCACCAGCCGGATGTGGCTAAAATAAGTCTGATGAAAAAGGTCAGCCGCGACCGTATTGTTCAGGATACAGGCTCCGGAGGAGCATGGCCGGTCTCTTCCGACAGAATCGTGTGGATAATTGCGGCATGGGAAATATACAAGGTAACAGGAGACGAGTCGTGGCTCCGGCAAATTTATCCGATTATAAAGAACACACTGGAAGACGATTATAAAACTCTTTACGACCCAAATACAGGATTGTACATGGGAGAATCCTCTTTCCTCGACTGGAGAGAGCAGACATATCCGAAATGGATGTCAAATGCCGATATATTTACTTCCGAAAATCTTGGAACAAATATATTGCATTATCAGGCAAATAAAATTCTGGAACTCATTTCCCGCATTCTCGAAGAAGAGGGAGAAGTATATCTTGATCGGTCGGCAGCGATTAAGAATGCAATAAATAAAAACTTATGGATAGCCGGGCGCGGGTTTTACGGACAATATCTTTACGGAAGGCAGTATCTGAATATATCTCCGAGATTTGAAGCACTTGGGGAATCTCTTTCGGTTCTTTTTGATGTTGCAGACATAAACAAGTCTGTTTCCATTTTCGAAAACTCTCCGGTCACTCCGTTTGGAACAACATGCATATATCCCCAGATCCCTGGTATTCCTCCATATCACAATAATGCAGTATGGCCTTTTGTCCAGTCATACTGGAATCTTGCTGCTGCAAAAACCGGGAATGAAAGAGCACTTGTTCAAGGGCTGGCATCAATCTTCAGAGCAGGAGCGTTTTTTCTTACAAATTACGAAAATTTTGTTGCCGAAACAGGAGACTATAACGGGACTGAAATCAATTCCGACAGGATGTTATGGAGTATGGCAGGTAATATTGCAATGGTACACAGGATTTTCATAGGGATGAATTTCGATGTGGACGGCATCCGGTTTAATCCCGTAATACCCAAAGTGTTTTCCGGCAGCAGAACTCTTCGGAATTTCAAATACCGCAACTCCATTTTAAACATAACCGTAAAAGGATACGGAAGAAGAATTTATTCAATTACGCTGGACGGGAACCCGCTTTCGGGCAACCTTCTCCCTGCCACCATAAGTGGTAAGCATGACATAAAGATTAAAATGGATAATAAGGCGTTTGGAGATTCCGGCTTTGAAGTTGTAAAAAATCATTTTTCCCTCGCCGCACCTGAAATTACAATTGCGAACAATAAGATTTCATGGAATAAAATAGATGGTGCCAGTTATTATCTATTATACAAAAACGGCGAACTTCCGGTAAAGACACAGGAACTTAGTGCAGATATAAATCCTGATGTTGCATCTGAATACAAAGTGAGCGCTGTTGATTCTCTTGGTTGGGAATCATTCACCGGAGAGCCGGTACTGTCTGTTCCGGACAAGAACATAATTACAATTGACCTGAAAGAGAAAGGAAAACCGTATTCGGAAATTTCTACATCCGTCAATAAAAACCTTCATCTGAAAGCTGTAGCAGATGCAGACGGCAAATATATATTCAGGCTGCGCTATGCCAACGGTAGCGGTCCATGGAATACCGACAATAAATGTGCAATCCGTACCCTCCGGTTAAATGGGGAAGTAATCGGCACGCTTGTATTCCCCCAAAGAGGCGAGGAATTGTGGAACGATTGGGGCTGGTCAAATTCCTATATACTCAATTTAAAGAAAGGCGGAAATTCAATTGATATCTCCTTTGAAGAGTGGAACAATAACATGAACCAGCTCGTGAATAAAGCACTTCTGGATTACGCCGAACTATTAAGATTGTAATAAATCAGAGAAAAAGCAGAAAAAATTTTTTAATTAGCCTCTACTAACTATATTTGCGCCATGGAAATTCTGGTAAAGCAAATATTGAAACTGTCTCACATGATTGGGCAAATGGAAGAAGCTGCCATAGAGCAATTTAACTTCTCCAATCTCACTCACACCCAAATGCATTACCTTGAAACCATCAGCTTGCTGAGTAATCCAAACATTACAGAACTTGCTGCGTATATGGAACTCTCAAAACCTACCGTTAAAGTAGCTATTGACAAGCTGATTGAGAAGGAATTTATTTTCAAGGTCCGCTCAGACGAAGACAGGAGAAGTGCTCATATACACCTTGCAGAAAAAGGCAAACTGATTAACCAGATGCACGATTACGCCCACAAAAGAATCGCAGAAGAGTTTGGAAACAAGCTAAATAACGATGAGATTGAGCTTTTGGTCAAATTACTGATTAAAGTACTTAAGGACAAATAAATTTTTTTGAAAATATAGTTAGCCTATACTAATTAAATAAACATCAATTTTCTATGAACTCATCATTCAGTGCCGGAAATTTACATGGTCTTTCGGATATGGAAGTCGCTCAAAAGATAGCAAAAGAAGGTTACAACGAATTGCCGTCTTCAAAGCCTAAAAATGTTTTTAATATTGCTTTTGGAGTCGTTAAGGAACCAATGTTTATCCTGCTGGTTGCCTGCGGAACACTATACATGTTATTGGGCGATATTCAGGAAGGACTCATGCTGCTCGGGTTTGTTTTCTTTGTAATGGGCATTGAATTTTATCAGGAAAAAAAGACGGAAAAGGCTCTTGACGCACTCAAGGACCTGGCAAGCCCAAGGGCATTAGTAATACGGGAAGGGAAAACAATCCGGATTGCCGGCAGAGATGTAGTAACAGATGACATTGTTATTCTTCAGGAGGGAGACCGCGTTCCTGCTGATGCTGTTGTTCTTGACTGTGTGAATCTGATGGCAGACGAATCTCTCCTTACAGGAGAATCAGTTTCTGTAAGGAAAAGAATAATTAAAGAAGGAGAGCAGTCATTTATTCCGGGAGGAGATGATATACCTTATGTATATTCCGGGTCAATGATTGTTCAGGGGAACGGAGTTGTCAGGGTAACGGCAACCGGGATGAACACGGAAATCGGAAAGATTGGTAAAGCGCTGGAATCAATAGTTGAAGAGCCCACACAGCTTAAAAGAGAGATGGGCACGCTTGTCAAGCGTCTTACAATAATAGGTGTAACGCTTTGTTTTATTGTTATTGGAGTATATTATTTAACCCGTGGCGACTTAATAAACGGATTTCTTGCCGGCATTACCCTTGCCATGGCCATGCTTCCCGAAGAGTTCCCTGTTGTTTTAACAATATTTCTGGCTCTGGGTGCATGGAGAATCTCCAAAAAAAATGTACTTACCCGAAAACCGGCTGCTATTGAAACCCTTGGTTCTGCAACTGTTCTTTGCACAGACAAGACAGGCACCCTCACTCAGAATAAGATGACTGTAACTAAGCTTTTCAACGGAAAAGATATTTTTGAAATCGTAGAGGACCATCATTTTCCGGAGCCTTTTCACGAAATAATCGAGTATGGCGTTCTGTCCAGTCAGGCAAATCCTTTTGACCCTATGGAAATGGCAATAACAAATACCTTAAACAGCCACTTGCAAAATACCGAACATGTTCATGAAGACTGGCTCATGGAAAAGGAATATCCTCTTTCCAGAGAGCTTATGGCAATGTCAAGGGTGTTTACAAATACCGGCACCGGTGAAAAGGTGATTGCTGCAAAAGGAGCTCCCGAAGCTATTTTTGACCTCTGCCATCTGGATAAAGAGAGCCTAAACGGTTATAAGCGCGGAGTTGAAGAGATGGCAAATTCCGGTTTGAGAGTATTGGGCGTGGCAAAAGCAAAGCTCACTCAGGAACAGGAAAATCTTCCTCTTGCACAGCACGACTTTGACTTCGAATTTGTTGGTTTAATAGGACTTTCCGACCCTATAAGAGAGAGTGTTCCTATGGCTGTGAGCGAGTGCTATCAGGCAGGAATCCGGGTTATAATGATTACCGGGGACTATCCTATTACTGCAATCAATATTGGAAAAGCAATAGGGCTCAAAAATCCCGAATTATGCATTTCCGGACCGGAACTTACAACCATGTCGGAAGAAGAACTTTCTGTGAGAATTAAAGATGTCAATATTTTCGCACGGGTGATTCCGGAACAGAAACTTAAAATCGTAAATGCTCTTAAGAGGAATGGCGAAATTGTAGCAATGACCGGAGATGGTGTAAATGACGCTCCTGCGCTCAAAGCATCAAACATTGGTATTGCGATGGGAGACAAAGGCACAGATGTGGCAAGGGAAGCCTCTTCTCTTGTACTTATGGACGATAATTTTTCATCAATTGTTGGTGCTGTAAAAATGGGCCGGAGAATTTTTGACAACCTTCAAAAGGCGTTAGGTTATATTTTTGCAATCCACGTTCCAATAGCAGGACTCTCTCTCATACCTGTCCTTTTCGCAGATATGCCTCTCATACTTTGGCCGGTGCATATTGTCTTTCTTGAACTGATAATCGACCCTGCCTGTTCAATAGTTTTTGAAATGGAGAAAGAGGAAAAGAATGTAATGTCCAGGCCACCAAAGGATATTAAAGAGCCTTTCTTCGGGGCTAAAAAGATTTTGCTTAGCTGCACTCAGGGTGTGGGGATATTAATTATCAGTATGCTCGTATATTTCATTGGATTAGAATCCGGATATTCCGAAAAAGCAGTAAGAACACTCTCTTTTGTTACATTAATTGTTGCAAATATTGCTGTTATTTTATCCAACCGCTCGTGGACAAACAGTATTTTCAAAATCCTGGTTACGCCAAATAAAGCTGTAAAATGGGTTGTAGGAGGAGCTCTGTTCTTTTTAATTCTGATTTTAAATGTTCCTTTTCTTATTAATCTTTTTCAATTTGAAAAAGTTGGTTTTATGGAACTTATCATTTGTGCCTTAGCCGGACTTTCCAGCATTGTATGGTTTGAAATTTACAAATATGCATCAGCTAAAAGGAAAAAGGCTATCTTGTAGTCATGAAAACTAACATGAAAACAAAAGATGGCAAAACTGCTGTAGTTTTTGGTGCAACAGGTCTTGTTGGAAGCGAAGTAGTAAAAGAGCTTTTAAATCGCCCGGAGTACACAAAAGTAATAGCAGTTGTGAGAAACGCTTTTCCTCTCTCGCATCCGTGTCTTGAGTTTTTCATAATACAGGATTTTTCAAAACTTTCAGAGACAGCTCTGAGCCTTACTGCAGATGAGTACTACTGTTGCATTGGAACTACTATTAAGGCAGCAGGGTCAAAAGAAAATTTCCGACGGGCAGATTTGTTGATTCCTCAGCAAATTGCCAAGCTGGCACATAAACTGGCTGTTCCTTCACTGGTTATCGTGTCCTCTATCGGAGCCGACGTAAAATCCTCCAATTTTTATCTGCATACAAAGGGAGAGATGGAACGGAGTATCCGCGTAATTTACAGAGGAAACCTGAAATTTGTACGGCCGTCGCTTCTTATGGGAGAACGCCCTGAATTTCGTTTAGGAGAGCGCGTTGCCATAATTTTCATGAAACTATTCAGTTGGATGCTCGTTGGGCCCCTAAGAAAATACAGAGGAATCCGCCCTCAGAAAGTAGCGTCTGCAATGATAGATATTGTCAAGAGTACAGGTGGCAAAATTGTATTTGAATCGGAAGATCTTTTATAGATTCGTTTTTTTCCACACTCCTGTCATCTCAGCGATATACAGTTTATGAACATTCCCCTTTTTCCCGTAAACGGTATCAAAGATATCCCTGTCTAAAAAAAACTCTTCCGACAGCATCCCTGCATAAAGTTTTTTACATTCAATTACAAGTCCTGCCTCAGTAAATGCGGGATTCCCGGAATTGGTAAAGCAAGGAGTCAAAGAGGCCTCAGCTACTTTATTACAGTCTCTCCCGGATTTCGTTCCACAAATATTTAATGCTTTCCTATATTTTTCATCAAAAAAAGTGAGCGTGAAATTCTCGTATTTTTCCACAAACTCAAACGTATATCTTTCCGGCCTTATAAAAACAAATGCCACAGGCCTGTTCCAGAGATATCCCACTCCTCCCCAGTTAGCGGTCATCGTGTTAAATTTCTCTTCGTTTCCGGCTGTAACAAGCATCCAATCGTCAGAAATGAGTTTTATAAGGTTCCCGTCTATTGTTTTGGGCTCAATTTTTTCGTATCCAAGATTTTCCATGCTGCTAATATTTTTTATTGTATAAAAATAACTATAATTATCCGCAAAAGGTCAATAAACAAATAAGTACTGAAAATTTTCTGGCACTCGTTTTGATTAGTGCTATTAGGAATATCTTATATTAACAATATATGGACAAGATTAGCAGGCGGAAATTCATTGAACGACTACTCGTATATAACACTACTATCCTATTGGGAGGAAGCCTTTTTGCAGCATGCTCGAAAGATTTTCTGGACAACGACACAGACGGCGTTACAGGAGCAACAACTGCAGGCAATCTTAAATATGTTCCCATACAAACAGGCAACCCGGCAATTTCAAGGTGGCCCGATAAGTGCAAACAATGCGGAGAATGCATAGAAGCATGCGCCGAGAAACAAAAGGTCTTCGGAACTTATAAAGCAACTTCAACTAAACATGTTTGTATACATTGTGGAACATGTGTCATTACATGTGAAAAAAACGCATTAACAGAAAAATACAACTGGCAGGATGTCCTAAAGGCAATAGATGATCCCACAAAAGTAGTCATTGCCTCAACATCACCCTCTGTTCGCGTAGGAATAGGAGACTATTTCGGAATGACAACAGGGTCTTTTTTACTTGAGAACCTTGTCGGTTCTTGCCGCGCAGTAGGTTTTGATTATGTTCTCGATACGAACTTCAGTGCCGATTTAACAATTATGGAAGAGGCCGGTGAACTTCAAAAAAGAATCACAGAGAACGCAAACATGCCTCAGTTTACAAGCTGCTGTCCGGCATGGATAAAATATGTGGAGATATATTATCCCTCCCTGCTCAAACATATTTCAACCGTACGAAGCCCTATAGGTATGCAGGGCGCAATGGTAAAAAGCTACTTCGCACAAAAAAAGGGAATCGACCCAAAAAATATAATTCATGTGGCAATTACACCATGTACAGCAAAAAAATATGAAATTGGACGTTCGGAACTCACAACAGACGGGATGCGCAGTACAGACCTGGTAATCACAACCAATGAGCTTGCCATAATGTTAAAACAACGCAATATTAACCTCTCTTCACAAAAAGGCAGTTTCGATACACTCATGGGAGCGGCGTCGGGTGGCGGTATTATTTTCGGTAATACTGGTGGAGTGACGCGGGCAGCAATCCGAACTGCATATTACAATATCACCGGGTCAAATCCTCCTGCAAACCTGATGGAGCTTAAAGAGGTTCAGGGCCTAACCGGCCTTAAAAGTGCAACGGTAAATATTGGCAACATCGCTCTTAAAGTTGCCGTTTGTTACCAGATGGCCAATGCTAAAACGCTTCTTGACCAGGTTAAGAACGGCACCTGCCAGTATGATTTTATCGAAGTAATGGCCTGCAAGGGCGGATGCGTGGGCGGAGCCGGACAAAAGGCCGGAAGTACAACAATTGATAAAAGGATTACTTCATTAAATTCTGCCGATATTCAGTCAGCAACAAGGTACTCTCACGAAAATCCTGAAATTATTTCCATATACAGGGATTTCCTTGGAGAAGTAGGCGGGGTAAAGGCAAAACAATATATTCACACAACATATTTTAACAAATCAAGTGAAATAATTTAATAAAATAGTGATTAATCAAAAAATAATCTTACATTGCCGACTCAAATTAATTTCAAATAATGAACAACGGAACAGTAAAATTTTTTAATGAAACAAAAGGATTTGGCTTCATTAAAGACTCAAATTCACAGAAAGAGTATTTTGTACATTCAAATGGTTTAAAAGACAAAATCAAAGAGAATGATGAGGTTACTTTTGACCTTGAAGAGGGTAGAAAAGGATTAAATGCAGTAAATGTAAGACGAGCATAGTTTATTTTATAAATAAGCATATAATTTTTGAGCCTTACATAATACGTAAGGCTTTTTTATTACATTAACACACCTATTAACAATTTAAAAAATATTTATGGCAAGATCGCAGGAGACATTGAAAAAGAAAGATGTAAAAAACAAAAAAGACAAAAAGAGGAAAGAGAAAGAGCAGAAAAAAATAGGCCGCAGGGAGAATGACAAGAAAAACAGTTTCGAAGACATGATTGCCTATGTAGATGAATTCGGTGTCATCTCATCCACTCCTCCCGATCCGGACAAAAAGAAAAATGTTATTATATCTGAAAATATTGAAGTAAGCACCCCAAAGCAGGACTCAACTCTTAATGCGGATCCTGTAAGAAAGGGTATTGTCACCTTCTTTAACGACTCAAAAGGATACGGCTTTATTAAAGACTCCGAATCTCAGGAGAGTATCTTTGTACATATAAATAATTTACTGGAGGAGATCAAAGAAGGCAATGTAGTTAATTATGAAGTAGAAAGAGGTCCCAAGGGATATACTGCTACTCAGGTTAAAGTTTGCCGTTAAAAGGCAAACCTCCACACAAGCTTCGCAGCAGCATTCGTTTGCTGAACTCTTCTGTAAGGAAGTCTCTCACCATAGTTTTGGTTAATCACAAAATAAAAATCGCTCCCTATTTTTGGGATCCAGTGTAAACGGAAATTAAATCCGAGTATATCTTCCTCGCTGTTCCATTGTGCGAATAGTGAAATGTTAAGTTTCGTATTAAAAGAATACCTTATACGTCCTGATAATTCGTTTGTAATAAGGTTACCCTGAGGCAGATCAAGGTCATTATATGAATATTCTGCCTCCAGGTTAAGGTGCCGGTTAATGTTCCAGCCCCAATCCGTTCCAAGCGATATGCCTTTGCCGGTATAAAAATCTCCCCAATTATAGTATCCCCTGATATAGATTTTCCTCGCATCAAAAGTCCCTCCCTGAATTACATAATTCATCATTCTGTAGTCTCCCAGAGGGATAGTAATATCGTCATTCAGGTCAAATGCCTCCGGAGGGCTGTCAAAACTTCGATTAATATTAAACTCGATCCACTCTCCGCTTTTGAAGTTAATTGCAAGAGGACTGAACTGAAGGTCGTAACTTTCAACCTTTCCTGTTTCGTCATTAAGATACAGGTCCATTTCAAATGGTGTGAATTCAAGTTGTTTTATTCCGTACTTTGTAAACCAGCGGGGGCGGAACTCAACAGCAGCAATATATTCCCTGAAATTATCTCTCCTCAGGAAACCAAGTTCGGGATTGAAATTCTTCTGGACAGATGCAGTTGCTACCACAGCACTCAGCAAGTCATTAGGATACTCTGCATATAAAAGGTAAGAAAGATTCTTGCTGTTATCTGCACCTTTTGTAAGACTCGCAGCAAAGACCGCACCTATTCTGAGATTTTTATTCTTAAGAAACTTGGATGTGACATATTTCCCGTCCACGCCAAAAACCTGATTGCTCGACTCTCCGTTTGCTGTTGAAGTAGTGATAAACCCGATGCTGGATCGTGCTCCGATATCCTGCCTTACCCGGATTACCGAGTAGTTTGTAGAAGGGGTTGAATCCCTTGAACCCGTTTGCAGAGAAAGGAAGCCGATATTTGTGTTGCTCACCTTCCCATATACTCTGGCGCCGCCAAGAACTGGCAAAAGTTCAAAATTATTTATACCTATTTTTCTTGAGTAAAATATGGTATTCCCGTTTGCCATGGAGAAATCATAGTTGCCGGCACCTTCAAGAAAGAAATCTCTCTTTTCCGGATAATAAATCGAAAAACGGGAAAGGTTTACCTGAATTCTGTCCGATTCTACCTGAGCAAAATCTGTGTTCACAGTTAAATTTAATTTTAGCGTGCTCAGCAGGTTCTTGTTTATATCCACTCCCACTTTTCCATTGTACCCGGGGTTTTGCTGATTAGATAAATTGACACCTCCAAGGGCATACGGCTTTATTTCCCAACGCAGTTTACCTTTAATGTCCTTCAGTCCGGAAAGTACTCCCGCCTGCGATATTGTTTCAACTTCGTAGTTCCTGCTCCAGCCTTGCCATAAAACCTGTTCATTTTTTCTTCGGATATTTCTTTCAAAATTTATCCCCCACTCCTGCTCCTTTTTATCAGGATACTGAAGAGTTGAAAATGGAATATAAATTTCTGCACTCCAGCCGTCTTCGTTTATTACTGCTGCTGCATCCCAGACTCCGTTCCAATCCACATTAAAATACTCCCCCTCGTTTGTAATTTGCGCATCTGCTCTCGCTCCATTGGGATTTATAATAAACAGATAACCGTTTCTTTTATCGTTGAATGGCGACATAATAACCTCAAAGTTGTCTTCCTGCCCCCAGTCAAAATCTCTTTGAAGAAATCTGGCAATTATTTTATCGGGGCTGGAATCGAAACACTTAATGCCTATATATAATGCACTTTGAGTATACAATACCGAAACCTCTGTTCTTTCGGTTGGCTCTGCTCCCTCTTTTAGTTCTCTTTGTCTGAAGTTAGAAATTACTTGCGCCGAACTCCATTCTGCTTCATTCATTACACCATTTAAAACTATTCCCTGAGGAATAAATTTTGCGTTAAGAGTATCAGGTTTGCTGTGCTGTGAAAAAGAAACAGTTGAAATTAATAAGAGAATTATTAAAAAAACAGGCAATTTGATATTCATAGTATCATTATTGTTTCCAATTCAAAGATATTATAATTTGTTTTACCTTCGCAACTGATAGCCACATTTGCTCTATGAACAAAAGAAAAAGAATCTTTCTGACAGGTACAGTTGCCCTAATAATAATTTTGGCATTAATAAGAGGGCCTTTGCTAAGACTCTATATATCAGGCAAAACAAAACAGCTTGAAGCCCGTTACTCCTTAATTGTGAGCTATGAAAAACTAAAGATGTATGGTATCGCGGGTGTAAAAATTGAAGGATTTACAATTTATCCAAAAGGGGGAGATACTCTCTTTTCTGCCGATTACGTTAAGCTAAAAATGAATCCCTTTAAGCTGCTTTTCCTTACTCCCGACATAAGACGGCTCGATGTTAAAAATATGAGCATCCGATTTGTTAAAAGTGATTCAACCTCAAATTTTGATTTTTTATATAAAGAAACCAAAAAGGCCAATGCAGATTCCCTGACAGCAAAATCTCCAGGAAGCCGTTTAAATTATGCAAAAACCACAGATTACCTTCTCTCTCTGGTGCTGGGATTTTTGCCTGCTAAGGCGAATATTGATAAGTTGGATATTTCCTATCTTAACAGAGACTACAGCCTTAATATCCATTTGCCTTCACTTAAAGTAGATAAAGACAGGTTTGAAACCGAAATAACAGCCACAGAAAATGGAATATCCGAAATTCTTAATGTAGACGGAGTACTGGACGATTCCGACAGAAAAATCTCTACCAGAATATATTCCCGCGACAGTGCAAAGTTTTCTGTTCCGTTTTTGGATTACAGGTGGGGGGCAAAGGTTCAGTTCGACACCCTAGCATTTGAACTGGCAGGTTCAAAAAGGGAAAACGATGAGATACATATAACAGGAAAAGCTCTGGCAAAGGGAGTTTCCGTATTTCATGAAAGGCTTTCTCCGGAAAATGTTCTTTTAGCCAATGGCCGCTTTGAATATAAGCTCAACATAGGTAAGAACTATATCGAACTTGACTCTTCATCGGTTGCACATATTAATGACTTTTCATTTTCGCCATTTCTCAGGGCAGAGAAAATGGAAAAATGGCACATTACAGCATCAGTCAACAAGCCCGATTTCCCCTCGGATGAACTATTTTCTTCACTGCCCAAAGGGCTGTTTTACAATTTGGACGGAATAAAAACCGAAGGAGTTCTTAACGATCATTTTTATCTGGATTTAGATCTTTCTCAGGTAGACAGTTTGAAAATTGAGTCTTTGCTTAAACCTAAAAAATTTAAAATTCTCAATTATGGCAATACCGATTTAAGAAAGATGAATGGGAGTTTTGAGTATACAGCATACGAAAAGGGCGTTCCCGTCCGGAGTTTTATTGTTGGTCCGGAGAACTCTAATTTCCGTCCGCTTGGAAGAATTTCCCAATATTTACAAATTGCAGTTTTACAATCGGAAGACGGCGGTTTTTTCTATCATAACGGCTTCCTTATCGAAAGTATTCAGGAAGCTCTTGCCGCCGATATTAAAAAGAGAAAATTTGTCAGAGGCGGAAGTACAATTAGTATGCAGTTAGTTAAAAATGTTTTTTTAAGCCGGCATAAAACCCTTGCAAGGAAATTTGAAGAGATTCTCATAGTATGGCTGATAGAAAACAATCGTCTGAGCAGTAAAGAGAGGATGTTTGAGGTATATCTCAACATAATTGAATGGGGTCCGGGCATATACGGTATTAATGAAGCTGCACGATTCTATTTTGACAAAGATCCCAGGGATCTTTCTGTAAATGAATCAATTTTTCTTGCAAGTATCATTCCTTCTCCAAAACGTGCTCTTCATTCGTTTACAGACGAACTGCAGCTTAAACCGGAAATGGGAGGCTACTACAGGCTCATTGCTCAGCGTCTCCGTGTTAAGGGTCTGATTACAGAAACCGAAGAGATGCAAATTAAGCCGGAAGTACGTCTTGCAGGAGACGCGAAGAGAATAAGGGAAAGCATGAAGAATCTTGTACTGCCCCTGCCGGAACCCGCCGAAGAAGAATGAATTGTTTATCTTTAATACATATGCTATGAAAAAATTAATATTTCTATTGCTTTCTTTAACGATAGTTTTTACCGCAAATGGTCAGAAATGGAAACTTAGCGACATTGGTGTAGGACTAATTGTAGAAGATGAAAATTACGACAAAAAACTGCAAATTGTCAGCCGTGGGGATGTATGGGATGCAAAAGAGCTATACGAAAACGGTGCCCAGGCAGGAAAATTAAAAGGCAATCAATTATTCGCAGCATGGATTCAGGGACCTCCGTCAAGTGAATACACGAACAGTTACGGCGTGCCCGTATGGCTTTATAAATATAGAATCACATACCCGGACGGAAAAACATTCGAAGCAGGTCCTCATGGCTTCTATGCACCCGGGCATACATACGTTGGAATTAAAACCGGAGGTTATACAAGTGGCAAATGGCGAATTGACTGGTATATCTGGAACCGTGACACACAGGAGACCCGTGAGGTGGGAAGTATTGAATTTAAAACCACATACGGCAAAGAGGCAAAAGCATCCGATACCGGCTGGAGAGCAAAAGAAATAGGCGTAGGAATATTCGACCAGTCCGAATATGACAAGGTACTTAAAATCATTAGAAAAGGCGACACCTGGTCTCAGACAGAGCTTTACGAGCAGGGTTATCTGGCCGGACGCGAAAAGGTATTTGGAACATGGATCGAGGGGCCGCATACAAATACTTACCTTAACAGTTACGGTGTTCCTGTATGGTTGTGCAAATATGTCATTTTCTATCCAAATGGAAGCCGCCAGGAGTTTGGCCCCTATGGTTTTTACACACCGGGGTTCAGCACACTGTTCATAAATCCGGGCGGCAACAATATTGGAAAGTGGAAAATCGAGTACTATATATGGAACCGCGACACTCAGGAGAACAAACTTATTGATACCCGAGAGTTTGTCATTACAAAATAGTCCGGAAATTATTCCATATCCTTTTTGAATTTTTCAATCAGTCTTTGCGGCCAGTCTCCTACCGGCTCGAGTCTTCCTGTGAAAAACCTGAGTACCGGCGGCTCTTCTGTGAACCTGAGCCCTCCCACTATGTCCCTGTTCAGGAACAGCCAGTGCAGACGATCAATGGCATATTCAACCTGCGACAATGTAAAAAGTCTTCGGGGCAAGGCAAGCCTCATAAGCTCCATGTCTGCCAGAATCTCATTCCCATTGATGTCTCTTGTGCTGCTGATTGTTCCTCTTTCCATACCCCTTATTCCCGATACAAGAAAGAATGCAGCAACAAGCGCTCCTGCAGGGTATTCGTTTTGCGGAATATGAGGAAAAAATTGTTTTGCATCTACGTGACAGCCCAGAGCACCGCCGGGTGTGATAACAGGTACAGATAATTTATCCAGCTCGTTAACCATATATTGAATGAATGCCGGAGACTGGCCCACAACATCTTCCCGGACAGTCTCTTTTAAACCCACGGCCATCGCTTCAATTTCTCTTATAGAAATACCTCCGTATGTAAGGAACCCTTCGTAAAGCGGAACCAGGTCCCTCATTTTATCATACAACTCTTTTTTGTTTGTACAGATAGCACCTCCCCTTGATGAGCTAAGTTTGCGCGCAGAAAAGTAAACAATATCTGCCTGGTCACACATTTCGGTTAATATCTCTGCAATAGAAGAGTTTTCATATTCCTTCTCTCTCTTGAAAATAAAGTATGCATTCTCCCCTATCAAACTGGCATCCAATACAAGCGGAATATCAAATTCATTGGCAATTGCTCTCACCTCTTTCAGGTTTTTCATAGAAAAAGGCTGGCCGCCAATAAGGTTTGTAGATGCTTCCATCCGTATAAAGGGAATCTTATCCCGGCCCTCTTTTTTTATTAGTTCTAATAGTCGCAAGCAATCCATATTCCCTTTAAACGGATGGTTGCTTTTAATTTTCATCGCCTCTTCCTTATAAAGCTCTACAACATTCCCTCCATTTTTCTGAATATGTGCCAATGTAGTTGTAAAGTGATAATTCATAGGCAATATTGAACCTTCTTTTACAAATGCGATGCTTATGATGTTTTCAGCAGCTCTTCCCTGATGTACCGGCAAAATCAGTTTTTTTCCGAGTACTTCTCTAATGCTTTTTTCAAGTTTGTCGTAACTTTGAGACCCCGCATAGGCATCATCTGCCACAAACATTTTTGACACCTGCTCGTCACTCATGGCGTTTGTTCCGCTGTCTGTGAGCATATCCAAAAAAATGTCTCTTGTGTTAAGCAGGAAAGAGTTGTATCCCCCCTCCTGAATTGCCTGAAGTCTGCGTTCCACAGGAACAAGTTGCAACTGCTGTACAACTTTCACCTTGTGCATCTCCAGCGGAATCTCCTTTCTGGAGAAAAATTTTACTCCGCTGATTGTTTCTGAATGGTTCATAATAAAAATTTATAGGGTTAATAAAATAAAAAAAGGCTCACCAATTACGGCAAGCCTTATAAGTCTTAAATATGTGATTTTAGCACAATCCAATACCATAGCCTACCCGGGGTAGCCTGCGGTAATAATAATACAATGAGTTAATATTATAATTGGTGCTTTTCATGTGTCTTTTGTTGTCACAAATGTAGTAAAAGTTTCTATTCCACAAATTTTAAAAATATGTGTTAACTTTATTGGGCAATAATAGTTGTCCATATTTCAATAAATGAAAAATTTAGCTCTTAAAAATAAAATCATTCTCATAACCGGAGGAACCGGATCTTTTGGGTATGCAGCAGTGAAAAGGCTTCTTGAACAAGATTTAAAGGAGATTCGCATCTACTCAAGAAATGAAGAAAAGCAGTCAAAAATGGCTCACTTTTTTCAAACAAAACCGGCATATTCACCAATTCTGAGTTTTTTTCCGGGAGATATTACAGACAAAAACTGTTTAGAAAAAGCCCTGAATGGGGTTGATTTTCTGATTCACGCTGCAGCGGCAAAAGAGGTTCCATACTGCGAGGCAAACCCGCTCGAAGCCTCACGCATCAATATATTCGGCACAGGAAATGTAATTGAATGTGCACTTAACAACAATGTTAGCAAAATAATCATAATCAGCACAGATAAAGCCTGTTACCCGGTTGGAGCAATGGGCATTTCCAAAGCTATGATGGAAAAAGTTGCTTTCTCTGCTGCAGAAAAATCAGGAGACACAGCAATTCCGGATTCTTCAATTTGCATAGTACGTTTCGGTAACCTGATGGGTTCTGCAGGAACTGTTGTTCCAATATTTGTTAGGCAAATAAAAGAGGGAAAAAATCTCACTGTAACCAATCCGGAAATGACTCGCTTTATGATGACTCCGGATGATGCCGTCGATCTTACTTTCTGCGCAATTTTCGAAGGGAATAACGGAGATCTTATAATTCAGGAAGCTCCGTCTGCAACACTTGAAACTCTAACAAAAGCACTCGTGGATCTTTATGGTACAGGCAAAGGAGTAAAAATTGAGGTTATGGGCCCGCGTCCAGGGGAAAAATTATACGAAACAATGGCAACACAAACAGAAATGTTTAAAGCAATTGAAATCCCGTTTATTCCTGATTGCGGGAACAATGGTTCCGGCAAAAAACATTTAAGGATTCCGCTAAAAGGATTAAATGTCAGTCCGGAGGCGGCAGAGTTCAATTCTCATACATCTCCCGTTGACAAGGAAGTAATGAAGTCAATACTAAGCCGGTTGTAATTTATTGCCAAAATGTATTGAAAAGTGGCTCAATTATTGTAATTTCGCAACATTATCAATTTGAAATTAATATTTAACAACTGTTATGATTTTTAACATATTAGCTGCAATGGGTCAGGAGGCTGTAGAGGCTACAACTCAGATAGTTGCCCCGATTAAGGAGCAACTTTCCTTTTCATTGATTGACATGGTCTTTAAAGGCGGATTTCTTATGATTCCTCTGTTCATTCTTTCAATATTGTCAATTTACATTTTTGGAGAGAGATGGTGGGCAATAAGAAAAGCCACTCAAATAGATGAGAACTTCATGAGAAACATTCACGACTATATTCATGAAGGTAAAATAAAAGCAGCAATAAGCCTGTGTCACTCTCAGGAAACACCAATTGCCAGGCTCATTGAAAAAGGAATTGAAAGAATCGGCCGCCCGCTCACAGATATCCAGACAGCAGTAGAAAATATGGGAAATGTTGAGGTTGCAAGACTCGAAAAAGGACTTCCTTGGCTCGCAACCATCGCCGGTGGAGCGCCAATGATTGGATTTCTTGGAACAGTTATTGGAATGATTCAGGCATTCTACAATATGTCTCAGGCAGGAAGCAACATTGACATCACTCTGCTTTCCGGAGGTATATATACTGCAATGGTTACAACCGTTGCCGGTCTTGTTGTTGGAATCATGGCATACTTCGGATACAATTACCTTGTAGCAAGAATTGACAACATCGTTTATAAAATGGAGAGCAACACCATAGAATTCATGGATCTTCTCCACGAACCTGCGGGAAAATAACCTTGATAATCTAAAAGGATAAAAAATGGCAATTAAACGTCACTCAAAGGTAGATTCATCATTTAATATGGCTTCGATGACAGATATCGTTTTCCTTCTGCTCATCTTCTTTTTGGTGACTTCTACTCTGGTAAATCCGAATGCATTAAAACTGCTTCTTCCCAAAAGCACGAATCAGGTTTCGGCAAAACCTACAGTAAGTATATCAATCAAGCACTATCTTCCGTCAAACACATTCTCATATCACATTAACGGGAAAAACACTCCTGTTCCCCTCGGAGAAATCGAGGGTCTTATCCAACAAGAACTCATGAATCAGGAAGATCCTACTGTATCACTTCATGTAGATAAAACCGTGCCAATGGAGCAGGTTGTAAACATGATGAATATTGCCAAGAGAAATCAGTATAGAATAATACTGGCCACTTCTCCAGAGTAAAATAACTTAATATACATTCCAATGTCAAGTGTACCAAAAGGACCCACTAAAGAAGAGAAGCGCGCACAGGTTATAGGTGCGGGTCTTGCTGCCGGTGTGCACCTTTTGGCTCTGGCTCTGTTTTTTTCCACAGGATTCAAGGCTGTTTACCCTCCTCCTGCAGAAACAGGGATAGAGGTGAATTTTGAAATGGAACCCCCGCAACCAATAGAGGTGCGCTCCGGTCATGAGCCAAGAGTTGAGAATCCAAATCCGGAAAAAGAGATAAAACTTGTTCAAAGGTCGGAATCTGCAATAAAAGGTAAAGGAGCAAACAAGGGAAACGAGGCAACAATGGGCGACAAAGGAGATGTTGAACAATATGAGTCCCCGAGGCCAAAACCTATCGACAAAAGAGCACTCTTTCCAAGTGCAAAAAATTCTACGGAAACAGAGGCTCAGGTCGCAAAAGAAATAAGTAAAGGTTTGTCGGCCGGTCATGCCGAAGGTAATACCCGTACAGGAAGCATTGAGGGAGAACCCTCTGCCCGTCTTGCCGGCAGAAGTCTTATGGGAAATCTTCCTGAACCCGAATATGCAGTTAATGAGTCCGGAAAGGTTGTGGTAAAAATTTCTGTGGACCAGTATGGGACCGTTATTGCAGCAACACCCGGAGCCGCAGGAACCACAGTTCAGGACAAAACATTATGGGAAGCTTCAAAGAGGGCAGCTCTAAAAGCAAAATTTAACCTGAGCGCAAATGCCCCAGCAGTACAGGAGGGAATAATAACCTATATCTTTAAACTGAGGTAAATTACTCGTATCTCAACGCTTCAATCGGGTCGAGCTTAGACGCGCGAACTGCTGGAATATAACCGGACAGAATACTTACAATCAAACAGACCAATACTCCGCAGAACATCCAGAACCAAGGCAAAACAAAAGGACTCTTCATCAAAAGTGCAGTAAGGTTCCCAACAATTATTCCGAGTATTATTCCAAAAACTCCTCCCAACTGTCCTATCACTATCGATTCAAATAAAAATTGCTGTTTTATTGTTTTTGAATTTGCACCCAAGGCTTTTCGGGTACCAATTTCCCTTGTACGCTCCTTAACGGAAACCAGCATTATATTCATGAGCCCTACTGCTGCACCCAGCAGAGTGATTATTCCGATAATAAACGCAGCTATTGTTACGTATCCCATAATTTTCATGATGTCTTCCAGCATGGCATCCGATTTTGTAACTCTAAAATCCGAAGCATCAATAGGACTTAATCTCCTTATAGAACGGAACAACTGCTCAGCTGCGTCAATTGCCTTTACCTGGTCCACTCCCGGCTTTGGAACAATATTTATCACATAGAAAGTGTTGTCACTCAAAAAGGACCCTCTTGCATTTGAAATTGGAATCCATACCTGATTGTCCGGCCCGCCGCCGAATGTACTTCCCTGGCTGGCAATAGTTCCGATAACTTCATATCGGACAGCTCCAACACTGATAATTTTTCCTATTGGTTCCTCTCCTTTAAAAAGAGATGTTTGAACACCTGACCCAATCACACATGTAAACGAGGCCGATTCCAAATCCTGTGAGCTGAAATTTCTTCCTTTAGCAATTGATGTTCCGGTGAAAGCAAGATTGTTTTCGTCTGTTGCAGTCACTCTTATATTCGGGTTGGTCTTGTTGGAACCGTATTTAATTGTTGCATTTCCTATTGCTGTGGCAGAAATTGAAATAACAGAAGGAACGGAATAAGTTTCCGCAAAACTTTTTGCCTGAGAATACCTGATGTTTCTCCTGTTTAAAACTCTTGCTCTCCTTTCTCCGCTTTCTACATCACTAAAATTTGACCTTATGGAAAAAGAGTTTGCTCCCATTTTTCCAAAGTTATCGCTTAGCATTGCCTTAAGAGAATCAGTTGCAGTGAGAATCCCCACAAGTGATGTAATCCCGATTGCAATAATCAGAATTGTAAGCGACGAGCGTAATCGTGTACTTTTAATCGATTTCAAGGCCACCTTAAGGTTCTCTTTCAGAAGAGGTGTAACTCCCAGTTTATGGGCTATTTGAGATGTGAGAGACGGCATAAAGGTATATTATTGCTAAATAAGTCTGTAAAAGTAGGAAATTATATCTTATTAGCATAAATTTGCAGCCGAATTCATTTATAGATGAGAAATAATCAATCACAAAGTCGTACCGGTGCGGGAGCATCCGGACGAAGGACCCCATCAAGAGCAGGAGCCGGGAGGTCTGCAGGGGCAGAGAGAAGCGGGCGCAGAGATTCAAAACCATTTGACGGCGAACGCAGAGAAGCAAGACCGGTAGGTCGTCCGAGAAAGGATTCCAAACCTTTTGCAGGAGAGCATAAAGATGAAAAACAATTCAGAAGACCTCGCAGAGAGATCAAACCATTTGGAGGAGAGAACATCGAAGGAGAGAGAACATTCAGAGGCCCTCGCAGAGAAGGTGTAAATGAGGGATCATACAGCCGCACTCCAAGAGAAGGCGGAAATGAGAGAAAATTCAGCCGTACCCCAAGAGAAGGTGGAGAAGAAAGATCATTCAGCCGTCCTCGCAGAGAGGGTGGAGAAGAGAGATCGTTCAGCCGTCCTCGCAGAGAAGGCGGAAATGAGAGATCATTCAGCCGTGCCCCAAGAGAAGGCGGAGAAGAGAGGTCATTCAGCCGTCCTCGCAGAGAGGGTGGAGAAGAGAGGTCATTCAGCCGTCCTCGCAGAGAAGGCGGAAATGAGAGATCATTCAGCCGTACTCCAAGAGAAGGCGGAGAAGAGAGGTCATTCAGCCGTCCTCGCAGAGAGGGTGGAGAAGAGAGGTCATTCAGCCGTCCTCGCAGAGAAGGCGGAAATGAGAGATCATTCAGCCGTACTCCAAGAGAAGGTGGAAACGACAGGAAATTCAGCCGTACCCCAAGAGAAGGTGGAGAAGAGAGATCGTTCAGCCGTCCTCGCAGAGAAGGCGGAAATGAGAGATCATTCAGCCGTACTCCAAGAGAAGGTGGAAGCGAGAGATCATTCAGCCGCACTCCGAGAGAAGGCGGAAGTGAGAGATCATTCAGCCGTCCTCGCAGAGATTCATTTGGATCAGACGGACCAAAAAGAATAGTTAAATCAAGAAGCACCAAACCAAAAGCCAAATCCGACGACGGAATGGTGCGACTCAATAAATTTATTTCCAATTCCGGAGTATGCTCGCGTCGCGAAGCCGATGAGTATATCGTTGCCGGATTGGTAAGTGTTAATGGAGAAGTTATTACAGAACTCGGCACCAAAATAAAACAGGATTCAGATGTACGCTTCAACGGAGAACGTCTCAAAGGAGAAGAGAAAGTATATATCCTGATGAACAAGCCAAAGGATTTTGTAACAACAGTATCAGACCCTAATGCAGACAAGACCGTTATGGATCTCATTGCCGGCAAGTGTTCGCAACGCGTATATCCTGTAGGCCGTCTGGACAAACAGACAACAGGGGTACTGCTTCTGACAAATGACGGAGAGATGGCAGACAATCTTACTCACCCTTCAAACATGCACAAAAAGATTTATCATATTGTTCTTGATAAAAACCTGAGCGGAAGCGATTTCAATGCAATTCTTGAGGGAATTACACTGGATGACGGTCCTGTGCACGCCGATTCCCTTGCGTATGTAGATGGAGAGAAGAGCGAAGTGGGACTTGAAATTCACTCAGGAAGAAACCGTGTTGTAAGAAGAATATTCGAACATCTGGGATATAAAGTAAAAAGACTTGACAGGGTGTTCTTTGCCGGTCTGACAAAGAAAAATCTAAGAAGAGGACAGTGGCGTTTCCTCACCGAACTGGAAATTTCAATGCTAAAAATGGGAGCCTATGAATAAGCTGCCTGAGGCAAATAAAATTCATAAATCGGGATTTGTCAACATTATCGGTAATCCGAATGTTGGCAAATCTACGCTTATGAATGCCCTTGTGGGGGAAAGGATATCAATAGTCACAGCCAAGGCTCAGACTACCCGCCACAGGATAATGGGAATAGTAAACGGAGAAGATTATCAGATAGTCTACTCCGATACCCCTGGCATACTCAAGCCAAGCTACAGGCTTCAGGAGAGTATGATGAATTTTGTAGATACAGCTATAGGTGATGCCGACATAATCCTTTATGTAACCGATGTTGTGGAACAAAGCACAAAAAACGAGGAGTACATCGAGAGACTAAACAAGGTCAGTTCTCCTGTAATTCTTGTGATAAATAAAATTGACATCAGCAACCAGAAGGACATAGAGGAGTTGTATGCAAGATGGAAAGAATTATTGCCTAAGGCGGAGATATTTCCTATCTCGGCAATAGAAAAATTTAATACAGACACACTATTCAACAGAATTCTGGAACTTATTCCTGAAAGCCCGGCATGGTACGACAAAGATGTACTCACAGACAGAAATCTTCGGTTTTTTGCTTCAGAAATAATACGGGAAAAAATCCTGCTCAACTACGACAAGGAGGTCCCCTATTCTACTGAAGTTGTAATTGAAATGTTCCAGGAAGAGGGCGGCTTGTACAAGGTGGATGCTGTAATATATGTCATGAGAGATTCCCAAAAAGGGATAATTATCGGGAAAGGCGGTTCTGCTCTAAAAAAAGTAGGGACAGAAGCGCGAAAAGATATGGAATCATTTTTTGAAAAAAAGGTTTTTTTGCAGATATTTGTAAAGGTTAATCCGGACTGGAGAGAGGATAAGAGAAAACTCCGTCAGTTCGGTTACATACAAGATTAGATAAAAGACAAAAATAAAGAATGAGTACCCCCGATCTTGACTTTGAATTAGAAGCGACAGACGACCCAATCGAAAACACCGAATCTTCCGAAAGCAGTAAATACGACAAACTTATTAATGAGGGCGACAAAAAGTACAAGCTCACGGGTATGTACAAAGAGTGGTTCCTCGACTATGCTTCGTATGTAATTCTGGAGAGGGCGGTTCCTCACATCAATGACGGTCTTAAACCCGTTCAGAGACGGATTCTCCATGCTATGAAAAGGATGGACGACGGCCGGTACAATAAGGTTGCTAACATAATTGGTTCCACAATGCAGTTCCACCCGCACGGGGATGCTTCTATCGGAGATGCACTTGTTCAGCTGGGTCAGAAAGATTTGCTAGTCGACTGTCAGGGAAACTGGGGTAATACACTCACCGGCGACAGCGCTGCTGCTCCCCGTTATATAGAGGCAAGACTCAGCAAATTTGCCAATGAAGTAGTTTTCAATCCTAAGACTACAGAGTGGATGAACTCATACGACGGAAGGAATCAGGAGCCTGTGAGCCTCCCCGTTAAATTTCCGCTTCTTCTTGCACAGGGTGTGGAAGGTATTGCGGTGGGACTTGCTTCAAAAATTCTTCCCCACAATATTAACGAACTCATCGACGCCTCAATATCGTACTTAAATAACCGCGAGTTTACAATATTTCCCGACTTCCCTACCGGAGGTCTGGCAGATTGCAGTAAATACAATCAGGGATTGAGGGGTTCTGTGGTTAAGGTGAGGGCAAAAATCAGCAAACTCGACAAAAAGACTCTTGTTATAACAGAAATTCCTTTCGGGCTTACAACATCCAAACTCATTGAGTCTATTCTCAAAGCAAACGACAAAGGAAAAATAAAGGTCCGCAAGGTAGACGACAATACCTCAAGCGGTGCCGAAATTGTTGTCCATCTTCACAACGAAGTATCTCCAGATAAAACAATAGATGCCCTGTATGCTTTCACCGATTGCGAAACATCTGTTTCTCCCAATTCATGCGTAATCCGTGAAAAACATCCATGCTTTATTGGTGTGGATGAAATCCTGATTCACAATACCGAGCACACAAAGTCTCTTCTTAAAAGAGAATTGGAAATACGGCTGGAAGAGCTTGAAGAGTCATGGCACTACAACTCTCTGGAGAAAATTTTCTTTGAACAGAAAATTTATCGCCTTCTGGAAGAGAAAGCGGCAAGCTGGGAAGAACAACTCCGAAACATTGAGACAGAACTTCTCAAATATCAGAGCTTGCTCAAAAAGCAGATATGCCGCGAAGATGTTCTCAGGCTGGTTGAAAAACCTGTCAGAAAGATATCGGTCTTTGATGTGAAGGCGCTTGAAGACAGCATTCAGAAAATTGAAGCAGAAATGGAAGAGGTTAAGGCTAACCTTGAAAACCTTAACAATTATGCAATCAAATATTTCCAGCAGCTAAAGAAAAAATATGGTCATAAGTTCCCGCGAAAAACAGAACTATCCAACTTTGAAACCATTGAGGCAACAAAAGTAATTGCCACAAATGCCAAACTCTATGCAAACAGGGCAGAGGGGTTTGTGGGTATGGATCTCAAACGCGACGACAATGCCGAATTTATATGCGAATGTTCCGACATAGACGATATAATTGTTTTCCTTAACTCCGGCAAGTATATAGTTACAAAAATTGCCGAAAAGGCATTTGTGGGGAGAGGAATCATCCATGTTGGCATTTTCAAGAAGAACGACGAGAGAACAATATACAATACTGTTTACCGTCACGGCAAAAACGGAGAAGTATATGTTAAAAGATTTGCCGTTACAGGTGTTACAAGGGACAAAGAGTATGACCTCACTCAGGGAAAAGAGGGAAGTTCAGTTCTTTGGTTTACAGACAATCCTAACGGAGAAGCCGAAATTCTTAAAATATTCCTTAAGCCGAGGCCAAAACTTAAAAAACTTATTTTTGAATATGACTTCGCTTCACTTAACATTAAGGGAAGAGGGTCAATGGGCAATATCCTGAGCAAAAACCCTATCCACAAGATTCAGCTTAAATCAAAGGGAATTTCTCAATTCGGAGGGCAGGCAATATGGTTCGACAAGGACATAAACCGTCTAAACAGCGATTCGAGGGGGCTTTATCTGGGTGAATATCTGCCACACGACCATATACTTGTTGTTTGTAAAAACGGTGAATACTATACAACCAATTTTGACCTGAGCAACAGATATCAGGGAGATATTCAGATAGTTGAAAAGCTTGATACTCATAAAATTTTCACTGCCGTATATTTTGACGGGGAACAGAACTGTTTTTACATCAAGCGATTTGCGTTTGAACCAAACGACAATATTGTAACCTCGTTTATATCCGACAGCCCCGGCAGCTATCTGCACGAATTGTCCACAGACAAATATCCTCAGCTGGAAATAAAATTCGACGGCAAACACTCAAAAAGAGCTTCTGAAATAATTGATGTTAGTGAATTCATTGCAGGCAAAAGCTACAGAGCAAAAGGAAAAAGAGTCACAACATTTGAAATCGGAACAATAAAGTTCATCGAACCTCTTGAAAAAGAGACCGAATTTAACGGAAACGGAATTGAATTCGAACTTGTAGTTGAAAACGGCGATCTGGCATCTGAGCCCGAAAACGGAGACAATTCAGAAAACATTACCCCGGATTCCGATAAGGACACATCACCTACATTGTTTTAGTATTTTGCTATGATTATTTGCTTAACTGGTTTTATGGGAGTTGGCAAAAGCACTATTGCCGAGCAGCTATCCAAGCATCTTTTTTGCAGGCATATAGACCTTGACAAAGCAGTAGAGGCTTCCGAAGGATTATCCGTAGAACAGATTTTTGCACTCAGGGGTGAGCCCTTTTTCAGGGAGGCCGAAGAGAAAATCCTTAATGATATCGTTACAAAAAACAGTGAAAAGGTATTAGTCCTGTCTCTCGGGGGCGGAGCTCTCATTTCCGGGAAGAACCGCAGGCTGTTGGAAGAAAATGCCTATTGCATATATCTGAAAGCATCTGTCGAAAATATCATTTCCAGACTCACACACGCAAAAAAAACCCGGCCTCTCATTAAAGACAAATCCGAAGAAGAGCTCATAGTAGAAATACGGAGACTATTCTCTGTGAGAGAAAGCGGATATGAAAGTTCTGCTGATTATGTCTTAGAGATGGATAAGAAGACAGTTCACGACATACTGTCGGAAATACTGGGAATTATATAATCTCTTCCCGCAGTTTAATGTCTCTTACTCTTAATTGAATATTTGCGATCCCCCTATAATAGTTCTCTGCAATTGAGTAGCAGATATCCACCGGATTTCCCGACCTGAGGTGTTCAAAGTGCTCTGCACGGTTAAAAGCAATAGCTGATATGTGCCTGTGAGGTTCATCCTCCTGAATAAGCTCCAGCTTGAGGTGACCGGCATCTGTTCCTACTCTCCTGCCATTCCCGTTGTCATACACGTTTTGAGTAATGAATACCGGAGACATGTTTCCCGGCCCGAAAGGCTGAAATTGCTTAAGTATCCTAAAAAACTTAGGGGTAATTTGCTTGAATTCCAGGAACGTATCTATATTGATTATTGGAGTGAGAATCTCGGCAGTAATTTTTTTCTTTACAAAATCTTCAAATCTTGAACAGAATATCTCGAAGTTCGATTCTTTAAGCGTGAGACCGGCAGCATACATGTGACCCCCAAAATTCTCAAGTAGGTCGGCGCAGCTTTCAATTGCCTCATAAAGGTCGAATCCCGGAATGCTCCTCGCAGAACCGGTAATGAATCCGTTAGATTTAGTAAGGACAATTGTAGGACGGTAATATGTCTCCACAAGTCTTGAAGCAACTATCCCTAGTACCCCTTTATGCCATATAGGGTTATATAAGACAGTCGAATTTCTTGTTGCAAAATCCGATGCAGTAGCCGTCATTTCAATTGCTTCAATTGTTATTTCACGGTCAATGCTCTTTCTGTCGTTATTGTGTGTGTTGATTGTATCACCTATACTTTTTGCCTCGTCATCGTTGCGGCTGATAAGCAGGTCAACGGCTGTCTTTCCGGACTCCATCCGGCCTGCAGCGTTTATTCTAGGCCCTATTTTGAAAACGATATCGTCAATTGTAATGACATGCTTTTCAAGCCCCGAAAGCTTGATTATTGAGAGCAGCCCCTTTCTCGGGGATTCATTGAGCTGCTGAAGTCCATAGTGTGCAAGAATTCTGTTTTCGCCCGTCATCAAAACCAAATCCGATGCAATACTTACAACAAGCAGGTCCAGCAGCGGAATAAGCTGAATAAACGGAATATGTCTTGTCGATGCAAATGCCTGCATCAGTTTGAATCCAACACCGCAACCGGAAAGGTCGTCAAACGGGTAATTGCAGTCCGGTCTTTTTGGGTCAAGGACAGCAATAGCATCCGGAAGTCTTTCATCGGGAAGGTGGTGGTCACAAATTATGAATTCAATTCCAAGAGATTTGGCATACGAAACCTTTTCGACAGCTTTAATACCACAATCAAGTGCAATAATGAGAGTGTATCCGTTTTCACGGGCCCAGTCTATGCCTTTGTATGATACGCCATAACCTTCGTCATATCTGTCCGGGATATAGTAACCGATATTGGTGTGCAAATTACGAAGGAATGAAAAAACAAGAGCGACCGCTGTCGTTCCGTCTACATCATAATCGCCGTAAACAAGTATTTTTTCTGAATTTGTGAGTGCGATATCCAGCCTTGCGACTGCCTTATCCATGTCTTTAATCAGGAACGGGTCGTGCAATTCTTCAAGCTTGGGGCGAAAAAAAGACTTCGCTTCTGCAAAAGTCTTGATGTTTCTTTGAACTAACAGATTAGAGAGAGCCATATCTATCGCCAGATCCGATGCCAGTTGTCTAACGATTGCCGGGTTTCCCGGCTGCTTTACTATCCATTTTTTATCGATTGCCATATCTTTACAAAGATACAGATTTAATTTCAAAAATTGATAAAAAAAGCTACTTTTGCTACTTAATTCAATCTATAATTCAATGGAATTTACAGAGCTAAACGAGCAGGAGATAATAAGAAGAGAGTCGCTAAAGGCTATACAGGAACTGGGCATAGATCCCTACCCAGCCGAGGCATACGAAATTAATATTACCACAAGCCAGATAAAAGAACAATATAATCCCGAAGCACCTAATCTCAACAATATTTCCATTGCCGGAAGGATAATGACAAGGAGAATAATGGGTGCGGCTGCATTTATTGAACTTCTTGACGAAAAAGGCAGGATTCAGGTCTACCTGAAACGAGACGAAATATGTCCCGGAGAGGATAAGACTCTTTACAATACAGTATTCAAGAAACTTTTAGATATCGGAGATATTGTCGGAATTAAAGGATTTGCCTTTATCACACAAACCGGCGAATTATCAATTCATGCAAAGGAGCTTAAAGTGCTAAGCAAATCGCTCCGAGTTCTACCTGTAGTAAAAGAAAAAGACGATCAGAAGTACGATGCGTTTTCGGACCCGGAAATGAGATACCGCATGCGTTACGTTGACCTCATCGTTAACCCGGAAGTTCGGGAAACATTTTTGAAGCGTTCAAAAATCATAAATACGATGCGCAACTTCTTCAACGATCACGGCTATATGGAGGTTGAAACCCCTATTCTCCAGCCAATACCCGGAGGAGCAACTGCACGTCCGTTCATAACACATCACAATGCACTTGACATTCCTCTGTACTTAAGAATAGCAAACGAACTATATCTGAAAAGGCTAATCGTTGGCGGATACACCGGTGTTTATGAATTTGCAAAGGATTTCCGCAACGAGGGAATGGACAGGACACACAACCCGGAATTTACCGTACTGGAAATTTATGTTGCATACAAAGACTACTTCTGGATGATGGAGTTTGTGGAGCAGATGATTGAAAAAGTAGCTCTTGCAATAAACGATAAAACCAAACTTACCCTCTGGAACAAGGAAATTGAGTTCAAGGCTCCTTACAGAAGGCTTCCTATGCTTGATGCTATCAAGGAATATGCAGGAGTGGATGTTGCAGGCATGGGAGAAAATGAACTCAGGGCCGTTTGTGAAAAGCTCAATGTCCCGATAAATAAAACTATGGGAGTTGGCAAACTGATTGATGCATTATTCGGAGAGTACTGCGAAAAGCATCTCATCCAGCCAACCTTTATTACAGATTATCCTGTCGAGACCTCGCCTCTCACAAAAAGACACCGTTCAAATCCGGCTCTCACAGAACGATTTGAATTGTTCGTAAACGGCAAGGAACTTGCCAATGCATACAGTGAATTAAACGACCCTATCGATCAGCTTGAGCGTTTCAAGGATCAGGTACAACTTAAGGATAAAGGAGACGACGAAGCAATGTTTATTGACATGGACTTTATTCGCGCCCTTGAATACGGAATGCCTCCTACATCGGGAATGGGAATTGGAATAGACAGGCTCACCATGTTCATGACAGATTCGACATCTATCCAGGATGTTCTTTTCTTCCCGCAAATGCGTCCGGAAAACCAAAACGGATAATGTATATAGACCACCTTTCATCGGCTCAGAACCCGAGAATCAGGAACCTTGTTGCCCTCAGGGAAAAATCTTCCCTCAGGCGCGAGCAGGGGCTTTTTGTTGTCGAAGGCATGAGAGAGGTTGAAGCGGCTATTGCCGGCGGGTTTGAAATAGATTCACTTTTTTTTGTACCGGAATTATTTCCGGAACAAAAAGCCCAGGCATATAAATCAGAAAAATATTTCAGTCTCTCCCAATCCATTTATTCCAAAGTTGCATACAGAGGAACAACTGAGGGACTCATGGCAATTGCTGTTCAAAAAGAGAGAAAGCTGAGCGGAATCCGGCTATCCAAACACCCACTGGTAATAGTTCTTGAATCGGTTGAAAAACCGGGCAACCTGGGAGCTGTTTTGCGTACAGCAGATGCCGCCAGAGCCGATGCTGTAATTATTTGCGACCCGTTAACAGATCTTTATAATTCAAATATTATACGGGCAAGCATTGGAGGAATATTTACAAACAGGGTAATAGCATGTACCTCCGCAGAAGCATTTGAATGGCTTAAAGCCAACAATGTGCATATTTTCACTACAGAACTTCAGGCCTCGAAGAGATATGACCATACAGATATGACGGTTCCTCTTGCAATAGTTATGGGAACAGAATCAGAAGGGCTATCCCCTTTCTGGAGAGAACGTGCGGATGAGAGAATAATTATCCCAATGGGTGGTTCACTTGACTCTTTAAACGTATCGGTTTCCACTGCTATTATCTGTTTTGAAGCACTCAGACAGAGAGATTTTAAATAAAATGAAATTCGGACTCATAGGTTATCCAATTGCCCACAGCATGAGTCCTGCGCTTTTTCGCGCAGGGTACCCGGCCTCTGTACACAGCTATGAACTTTTCCCGGCCAATAACATTGAAGAGGCACTCTCAATTATCAAGAATGAAAATATTGCCGGAGTAAATGTTACAACTCCATTCAAGGAATCCGTTTTAAAATATGTAAAAAACACAGACAGCCTTGCGAAAGAAATTGAGGCATCAAACCTTTTGATGCTCAGCGGCAATGATTATAATGCATATAATACCGACTACTACGGGGTTAAAGAGAGCATAAGGCAATTTGCTTCCGGCGGAGGAAGAGTTGCCATAATTGGATGCGGAGGAGCAGGAAGAGCAGCAGCCATTGCTGCAAGGGATCTTGGTTTTGATGTTGTCGTTTTGAACCGGGACAAAATAAAGGCAGAAAATTTCGCTGTCAAAAATTCATTAGGATTTGCCGGAATTGAGCAATTTTCCAAAATCGCCGGCGATACAAAAATCTTAATAGACACTCTGCCCGTTTTAACGGATATCTACGACTGCATAAACCTTAAATCAAAAATTGTTTTTGAAGCAAAATACTCAAAAACTGAACTTAAGTCGAAGTGCCATAAAGAAGGTGCTTTTTACATACCCGGAACACTATGGCTCCTTAATCAGGCTCTGCCGTCCTTTCGAATGTTTACAGGCGAAGAACCCAACAGAAGTGCCATGGAATTATTGACGGAAAATTGCTAAAGTTTTTTATCTTTGTCATAAATATAAAAGTACAATTATGTCATTAAATAAAGTGTTGCTCATAGGCAATGTGGGTAAGGATCCCGAGGTGCGTCACCTCGAAAACGGATCAATGGTTGCCCGCTTTTCCCTTGCAACTACCGAGAAATTCAAGGACAAAAATGGGGAATTTCAGGAGCAGACTGAGTGGCATAATGTTGTATGCTGGAGATCTTTGGCAGAGAGAATTGAAAAGTATGTAAAAAAAGGAAGCCAACTATTTGTTGAAGGCAAAATCCGTACTGGCAGCTGGGAGGATAAAACAGGCCAGATAAGATATACTGTAGAGATAATTGCCGATAATATCCAGATACTTGGCAAAAAACAGGATTCACAAGGAGCATCACCCGACCGAAACAATATTCAGGATATAGTCCCGCCTGCGGGGGCATCCGCACAGGGTATTGACGATGACGGTGACCTACCATTTTAATTTTAATCATATATGAAAGTTGATGTTGTTTTAGGCCTGCAATGGGGCGACGAGGGGAAAGGTAAAATTGTTGATGTTCTGGCAAAGAACTATCCTGTTGTAGCAAGGTTCCAGGGAGGGCCAAATGCAGGTCATTCTTTGCTCTTCGATGACAAAAAATTTGTTTTGCACACAATTCCTTCGGGTGTTTTCCGCAAAAACGCAGTTAACATAATCGGAAACGGAGTTGTTATTGACCCAATCATTTTCCGTGAAGAGTGTCTGGAAATTGAGAAAACCGGCGTACCGGTAAGAGAGAGGATTGCAATTTCAAAGAAAGCACATCTTATTCTTCCTACACACAGGATTATTGATGCAGCTTCTGAAGCATCCAAAGGTGCGTCAAAGATAGGATCGACCCTAAAGGGAATAGGTCCTACATATATGGACAAGACCGGCAGGAACGGTCTTCGGGTTGGTGATATTCTTGCAGAAAACTTTTTAGAGCGTTTTCACAACTTAAAAAGCAAACATATTACTTTCCTAAAGCAATTTGACTTTGAATACAACGCCGAAGAAAAAGAGGCCGAATGGCTCAGTGCAATTGAGTTTCTCAAAGGATTCAACCTTGTAGACGGCGAGTATTTTATAAACCATCAGCTGGACGACAATAAAAGAGTTCTTGCAGAGGGTGCTCAGGGTTCAATGCTGGACGTAGACTTTGGTTCATATCCTTTTGTTACATCATCAACAACAATTTGTGCCGGTGCATGTACAGGTCTTGGAATTGCACCTTCACGCATAGGAACTGTTTCCGGCATATTCAAGGCATACTGCACAAGAGTAGGCAGCGGCCCATTTCCTACAGAACTTAACGACAGCGTTGGCGAAGAACTTCGCAAGCTTGGTTTTGAATTCGGCGCCACTACCGGCCGTCCGAGAAGAACAGGCTGGCTGGACCTTGTTGCACTTAAATATGCTGTTATGATTAATGGAGTTGAGCAGCTTATAATGATGAAAGCCGATGTCCTTGATACATTCGATACAATTAAGGTTGCTGTTGCATATAAAATGAACGGAGTTGAGACACACCAGGTTCCTTTTGACACCTTTGCAACGGTTGAGCCTGTTTACAAAGAATTTAAAGGATGGAAACGCGACCTTACAAAAATCACAACCGAGAGCGATCTTCCATTTGAATTTATGACTTATGTCCGCTTTATTGAGAAAGAGGTAGGCGTCCCAATCAATATTATTTCACTGGGACCGGACAGAGAACAGACTATAATGAGAACCGTATAATTCCGGTTTAATTTCCAAATAAAAAGAGGCTGTCTGAAATATCAGACAGCCTCTTTTATTGTTTAATCCTGAGCTTGCAACTAAGCGGTTTTCTTCGCTTTATTAGGCACGTCAAGCATAAGTTGCGGATTTTTGTCCGAAGACCTTCCCAGAACGAATGATACTAAAATAGCAATCATAGACAGACCTATGAAGAAATACTCTGCATTTATGGCACTTTTGAGACTGGCAGTAAAAGGGTCGGTAAAGGCCAGGGTTGTATTTGTTATGATAATTCCAACTACAATGGGAACAACGAGCATACCCATGTTTTGAATCCAGTAAATCAAAGAGTATGCAGTTCCCAGATTTTTGTCCGGAATTATCTTAGGAACCGATGGCCACATTGCTGCAGGAACCAGAGCATAAGCTATCCCTAGAATAGCTATGCCGGTGTAACCAAAAAATTGTGTCCCTGGTGCAAATGCAATAATCAGGTGAGAAATAAGCAGCAGGAAAGAACCCAGAATCATGAAACGACTGGCTTTACCCTTTCGGTCGATAAGTAATCCAAATATTGGAGTAAATATCATTGTCGAGAAAGGGAGAAGTGAAACCATAAGAGAAGCTAAGTCTCCGTCTAAGTCGAACCTTGGAATGATAATGGTTGTTGCAAATCTCCTGAACGAAATGATACAGGCATAAAAGAAAACACAAAGCAGCGAAATGAGAATAAAGTGTTTGTTTCCAAGTATTTTGAAAATATCCGAAAACTTGAATTTATCATCTTTTACTGCCTTGACAGAGTTCCTTTTTGCCTCTTCGGCAGTTTGCCTGTCGTATGTTTTATCCGTAAGCACAAACATGGTCCACAAAAGAACAGCAATCATCATAAGAACCATCGCAACTATTGTAGGTTTGCTTGTTTCGGAAAAAGGAATGTATGCCTGATCTATATTAACAAGCCTTGGCACAACAATAAGAGCTGTAGCTGTACCAAGCCTGGCAAGCGCAAGCTGAAGGCCCATTGCCAGAGCCATCTCTTTTCCTTTAAACCATTTTGCAATTGACCGCGTTACCGCAACCCCTGCAATTTCGCTGCCGAGTCCAAAGAGTGATGCTCCTGCATATGCCAGAGCAAGCGATGGTTTATCAAAAAACCTAAGCATAAATTCGTAAACTCCGCTTTTCGCAAAACTTTCGGAAATCGCATATATAACTATAAATGAACCTCCCACCATAAGTCCCAGGAATAATGAACCAGTGAAACGGACACCCCATTTGTCAAGAAGCATTCCGCATATAACCAGTCCTCCCCAAACACATAAAAGCGAATAGGCTCCTCCGTAAAAACCATAGTCACTCATGTTCCATCCCAGGTCGAGGATTTGCGGGTTTTTAAAGATGTGGGAAATTGTTGTAAAAATGTCGTCAAAGAAGTATGACGCAAACATTGGGATAGACAACATAAGCAGCACAAGCCAGCGCGCACTTTTCGAGTCTCTCAGTAATTTAATTGCAGAGTTCATATAAATTATTTTTTCTTAATTAAACTACTTAGTCCTTAATGTTTGGTAATTCCAAACCGTAACCTTTCTTTTTGTCCTCTTTCTTGAGCCAGATTCCGAGGAAGAAGGCCAAAACACCAAGAGAAGCAAAAATGAGCATAGGGATTGTATAATTGTATTCCATAGGATTTGTGACACCTTTGTTTGATACGGCAAGAGCCCAGCCAATGAGCATAGGAAAAACCATCAAACCAATATTCTGAATCCAGAAAACAACTGAATATGCAGAACCCAGATATCTGTTCTCAACCAGTTTTGGAACCGATGGCCATAAAGCTGCCGGTACCAGTGAGAAGCTCACGCCAAGAATAACGATTGCAGAGTATGCAATGAATTTTGTAAAATATGCAGCAGGAACAAGTGCAAAAATCAAGTGACACGATATCATTAATACTGCACCAATAATAAGCATTGTTGCTCCTTTTCCTTTTTTGTCAAGGTAAAAGCCGAGAAGAGGAGTAAGAACCATTGCTCCAATAGGGAAGAACGAAAATATATCGCTCGCCTCTGTATTGCTTATGCTCAAACGGCACTCAAGCATGTTTGCCGCAAATTTCTGGAAAGGGAAAATTGCAGAATAATATAAAACGCATAATCCTGAAACAATAAGAAATGTCTTGCTTGTAAACAGGATTCCAATATCGCTGAGTTTGAAAGGCTCCTCAGGTTCGTCTCCTCTCTCTCCAAGCTGTTTTTCCAATTTTTTATCAAAGAAGAAATATACAGAGAAGCAAATAAGTCCTATAAACAAAAGAATTAAAACAAATAACACCGGCTTGCTAAGATCTCCGTATGCATCTGCTATCCTTGGTGATATTCTGAATACAGCAAAAACACCCAGACGGGCAATTGCCATTTCAATACCCATTGCAAGGGCCATCTCTTTGCCTTTAAACCATTTTACAATTCCTTTGGAAACTGTGATTCCGGCCATTTCAACACCACAACCAAAAATCATGAATCCAAGGGAAGCAAGTTTTGCCGATGCAGGGAAAGATGTCCACCACGTGTTTAACCATGCTTCAATTCCGGTTCCTGCAAAAGCAGGGCTCACGGCAAAATATTTAATTGATGCACCTATGACCATAATTACTCCCGACAGCAGAGCTGTTGAGCGAACCCCTATTTTGTCAAGAATAACACCTGCAAAAATGAGGAACAGTACAAATACATTCAAAAAATACTCCGAACTGGCAAAGGTGCCATAATTTTCAGGAGTCCAGCCTCTGCTTCCCTCAAGCAAACTTTGCAGGGGAGATAAGACATCAACAAACATGTACGCAAAGAACATCATCGAAGCCAGGAGGACAAGTACGGTCCATCGAATGGCAGGTCTGTCCTTCAATAATAGCGATTTATTTTCCACAGTTTAAGTTGTTAAAATGGATTAATTTTTTTAGAAAAAGCCTACTAAGTTAGGCCATTTAATTCAATCTGCAAAATATTTATTAAATTCTGCCAACTTGGAAATATGTTGTATATTGCCTCGTTTTTAAATGATCTTATTCAACAAACCGGACGGTTTATTGTTATAATAAAGAAATTGAAAAGGAATGAGGTATTTGGATAAAATTAACTCACCTGATGATCTTAAACGGCTGCCAAAAGATAAATTACCAGAGGTCTGTAAAGAGCTCAGAGAGTTTATTATATCTGCGTGTGCCGAAAATCCGGGTCATATTGGAGCCAGTCTTGGAACTGTAGAACTTACAGTTGCTCTTCACTACCTATATAATACACCAACAGATAAAATAATATGGGATGTGGGCCATCAGGCCTACGCACATAAAATTCTTACGGGCCGCCGTGATTCCTTTGTAAATAACCGAAAATACAAAGGCATAAGCGGCTTCCCCAAAATGAGTGAGTCGCCATATGACTCTTTTGGCGTTGGACACTCGTCAACATCCATCTCGGCTGCACTTGGCATGGCGGTTGCTGCGAAAAGTGCCGGTAGTGACGAGCAGGTTGTCGCCATCATTGGAGACGGTGCTCTCACCGGAGGACTTGCATACGAAGGGCTAAACAATGCAGGTGTGCTTAAAACCGACATACTTGTCATTTTAAACGACAATCAGATTTCAATTGATGCAAGCGTGGGAGCTTTGCACAACTATATGCTCAAATTTGTAACCTCCCACTTTTACAATAAAACAAAGAAAAGAATCTGGAACATTATTGGCTCGGAGTCTGTTCGTAAGCTCTTTCACAAATTTCTTTTCAGCACTAAAATGGCCTTTTTTAAAAACGGGTCTATTTTTGAATCGCTTGGATTCCGGTATTTCGGTGTTATAGACGGTCATAATTTAAATCAGCTTACCGAGACAATTCTTCAGCTAAAAAAGATTAAAGGTCCAAAGATCCTTCATATAGTAACAAAGAAGGGAAAAGGATATAAACCTGCGGAAGACGACCAGGTTATATGGCACTCCCCAGGCACTTTCGATAAAGTCACAGGAGTAAGAAAAACGAACGGAACACCTTTAATTTCGAAATATCAGGATGTATTTGGCGAGACACTTCTTGAACTTGCAAAATTAAATCCTAAAATTATGGGCATCACTCCGGCAATGCCAAGCGGATGCTCAATGAACATACTTATGCAGGAGATGCCGGACAGGGCCTTTGACGTGGGTATTGCAGAAATGCATGCCGTTACATTTGCCGCAGGCCTTGCAGCAAGAGGGCTTCTGCCCTTCTGCAACATATACTCGAGTTTCATGCAGAGAGCCTATGACGGTATAATACATGACGTTGCCACTCAAAATCTTAAAGTTGTCTTTTGTCTGGACAGAGGCGGGCTTGTTGGAGAAGACGGTGCCACTCACCATGGAGCATATGACTTTTCTTATATGAGATGCGTGCCCAATCTGGCAATTGCAGCACCAATCAACGAGCTGGAACTTAGAAATATGATGTATTCAGCACAACTTCCCGAATATGGGGCGATATCCATAAGGTATCCAAGAGGAAACGGAGTTGGATTGAAATGGAGAGGCGTTGGGTTTGAAAAAATTGAACAGGGAAAGGCGCAGTTGCTAAATGACGGGGAAGGGATAGCTATCCTGAGCATTGGTACAGCAGGAAATAATGCAGCTGAGGCTGTGGAAAAGGCAAAGGAGTCGGGAGTTTCTGTAATGCATTACAACATGCGTTTTTTAAAGCCTTTGGATGTAGCGGCAATTGACAATGCTGCCGCAAAATGTAAAACAATTATTACAGTTGAGGATGCTTCTGCAATCGGAGGTTTGTTTTCGGCTGTATGTGAATATGTTGCATCCGGCTCACTTTCCGTGAAAGTGATTAATTTGGGTATCCCGGACAAATTTGTTGAACAGGGCTCTGTTCCAGAATTGCAGGCAGAGTGCGGTTTTGATTTTGACGGAATTCTTAAAACGATAATGGATGTCGCACAAGGAAGAGCATAAGAAAAGAGTTGTACACTTTGATCATAAAACACATGAGGAGAACCACCATGCTGTAAAACCGCCAAAGTACTCTCTCATCAAAGGTGTGAAATATCATAAACACCTGCCACAGCGCGACGAGAGAAGCTTAAAGCTGGACTCTGTTCTCACACACCCTGTATGGGGTCTTCTTATATTCATATTTATTATATGGTTCATGTTCTTTGCCACTTTCCGCCTGGGGGCATATCCACAGGCAGGTATCGAGTGGCTCATGGATCAGGCGGCAGTACTCATACATAGCAACATGTCCCAGGGATGGCTCAACGATTTTCTGAGCCAGGGAGTTATTATGGGTGTCGGGAGCGTGCTTGCCTTCCTTCCAAATATATTAATACTGTTTTTCTTCCTGTCCCTTTTGCAGGAAACCGAGTATCTTCCCAGGGCGGCAACAATCATGGATAAGTATATGCACCGGATAGGGCTGCACGGCAGTTCTTTTATCCCCCTGCTCATGGGATTCGGTTGCAATGTGCCTGCAATAATGGCAACGAGAACAATTGAAAGGAAATCGGACCGTATCATTACGATGCTCATGATACCTTATATACCATGCAGCGCAAGAATACCCACCTTCCTGCTTTTTTCCGGAATATTTTTCCCCGAGAATCAGGTTATGGTATTGAGCCTCCTCTATTTTGGAGGGATATTGACCGGTGTACTCATGGCCATTCTTTTCAAAAAAATCTTTTTCAACTTTGGAATTAAAGATTACGATATTCCACTACCAGCATATAAGAACCCGTCTTTGATGCATTCTCTTAAAAACATGTGGGATGCTTCAAAGCAATATCTCCAGAAGATAGGAACAGTTGTTCTTCTTGCCGTGATAATAGTGTGGGCACTTGACTATTTTCCGCTAAAGGGAAAAGAAAATCCCGGAGAGATAAGGGAATCGTACCTTGCCAGTTTTGGAAAAACAATAGAACCGGTAATGAAACCGCTTGGATTTGACTGGAAAATGACCGTTAGCCTGGTAACCGGAATTACTGCAAAAGAGTTTATTATAAGCACATTGGGTGTTGTTTATCAAGTAGACAACAGCAGACATCCCAACGCAGAGCCAAACACATCACTCATGGCCAGAATAAGGGCGGAAGAGGTGTTCAATAAGGCAAATGCTATGTCCTTCATGATATTTGCACTTCTTTATATGCCTTGTGTTGCCACGGCATATACAATAAGAAAGGAATCAGGGAGCTGGAAATGGGCTATTTTATCTATTGTAAGTACAATTGCAGTAGCCTGGATAGCAGGATTTTTCGCATACAGGGCAGGCCTGCTGTTGTTCTTGTAATATTGATTTTGTTATGGGTCACAATTATTTTCTAATTTTTTTTGGAGTTTAATCAAAAACCTATATCTTTGCAGTCCCCTAATTGAAAAGGGGGAAGAGCATTTAATGCCGATGTAGCTCAGTTGGCCAGAGCAGCTGATTTGTAATCAGCTGGTCGGGGGTTCGAATCCCTCCATCGGCTCTAAGTTTTTTGAAGAATTGTAAAAATGGGGAGATACCAAAGTGGCCAACTGGGGCAGACTGTAAATCTGCTGGCTTACGCCTTCGTAGGTTCGAATCCTGCTCTCCCCACTTTTTGTTATTTGCGGAAGTAGCTCAGTCGGTAGAGCATCAGCCTTCCAAGCTGAGGGTCGCGGGTTCGAACCTCGTCTTCCGCTCATAGTAAGCCAGTGTAGCTCAGAGGTAGAGCGCTTCCTTGGTAAGGAAGAGGTCATGGGTTCAATTCCCATCACCGGCTCTACAAGTGTGTAAAAAATTCATTAATATTAAATTTAATTATCATGGCAAAAGAAACTTACAAAAGGGACAAGCCACACGTAAACATTGGAACCATCGGTCACGTTGACCACGGTAAAACCACACTGACTGCTGCAATCACAATGGTGCTTGCCAGAAAAGGTCTGTCTGAAATACGTTCATTCGACTCAATCGACAACGCTCCTGAAGAAAAAGAGCGTGGTATCACTATTAACACCGCACACATTGAGTATTCAACTGAAGCACGTCACTATGCTCACGTTGACTGCCCGGGTCACGCTGACTACGTTAAAAACATGGTTACAGGTGCTGCCCAGATGGACGGTGCTATTCTCGTTGTTGCTGCAACAGACGGTCCTATGCCTCAAACACGTGAGCACATTCTTCTTGCTCGCCAGGTAAACGTTCCGAGAATTGTAGTATTCTTAAACAAAGTTGATATCGTTGACGATCCGGAAATGATTGACCTTGTTGAGATGGAAGTTCGTGAACTTCTAAGTTTCTATAAATATGATGGCGATAACGCTCCTGTTATCCGCGGTTCTGCACTTGGTGCTTTGAACGGTGACCCTCAGTGGGAAGATAAAGTTATGGAGCTTATGAATGCTGTTGACACATTCGTTCCAATTCCTCCTCGTGAAAACGAAAAACCATTCCTTATGCCGGTTGAAGACGTGTTCTCAATCACAGGACGTGGTACAGTTGCTACAGGTCGTATCGAAACAGGTGTTATCAAAACCGGTGAAGAAATTCAGGTTATCGGTCTTGGCGAAGAGCCAAAGAAATCGGTTGTTACAGGTGTTGAAATGTTCCGTAAGATCCTTGACAGAGGTGAAGCCGGCGACAACGTAGGTCTGCTTCTTCGCGGTATCGACAAAAAAGACATCAAACGTGGCCAGGTTATTGCTAAACCAGGTACTATAACTCCTCACAAGAAGTTTAAAGCAGAAATTTATGTATTGAAGAAAGAGGAAGGCGGACGTCACACTCCATTCCACGATAAATATCGTCCTCAGTTCTTCATCCGTACACTTGACATTACAGGAGAAATCTTCCTTCCGGAAGGAACTAAGATGGTTATGCCTGGTGATAACGTTACAATTCAAGTTGAACTTATCTACCCAGTAGCTATCAACCAAGGTCTTCGCTTTGCAATCCGCGAAGGTGGCCGTACAGTTGGAGCTGGTCAGGTAACTGAGATTCTCGACTAATTACCTTATAAGTTAGTCGCTCAAAAGGCGGCTAACTTAATATACAGGGGCATAGTTCAAGGGTAGAATAGCGGTCTCCAAAACCGTTGATGGGCGTTCGAATCGCTCTGCCCCTGCAATATCAGTGGTTACGCGCAGGTATTATTTAAATACGGTCAATGCACAAAGCTTCCGGTTGCAAAGACCGATAATTATAAAAAAATGAACAGAGTAAAGTTGTACCTTCAGGAATCGTACACCGAGTTAGTAAAAAAAGTGAGTTGGCCAACATGGTCTCAACTTCAAAGTTCGGCAATTGTTGTTATGGTTGCTTCGCTTATTTTTGCTATTGTCGTTTTTGTCATGGACTTTGGGTTCAGAAACATAATGACATTCATATACAATTTGTTGTACTAAACTTATGAGTGAAATTTCCAAAAATTGGTATGTCGTCAGAGCTGCCGGCGGTAAGGAAAAAAAGGCGAAGGAGTACATCGAAAGCGAAATCAAGAGACTAAATCTTCAAGAAAAAATCTCTCAGGTTTTGATTCCCACCGAGAAAATTTATCAGGTTAAAAATGGTAAAAAAGTCTCGATGGATCGTATTTTCTTCCCCGGATATATCCTTATTGAGGCTATACTGACCCCTGAGATTCAACACATAATCCGGGACATACCCCATGTATCCGGCTTCCTCACAGATAAGACCAGCAAGGATAATATCCCTGTTCCTCTTCGTCAGGCTGAGGTAAATCGAATATTGGGAAAGGTAGACGAACTTGCAGAAATGGAAGAGGAAAACATCACTCCTTTCATTATCGGTGAAGCCGTCAAAGTAGTCGACGGTCCATTCAACGGGTTCGACGGATCTGTTGAAGAGATTGACGAAGACAAGAAGAAGGTTAAAGTGATGGTCAAAATTTTTGGAAGGAAGACTCTTCTGGAGTTGAACTTTGTTCAAGTAGTAAAAGACTAAAAAAATAATAATTATGGCTAAAGAAGTTGCCGCACTCATTAAATTGCAGATCAAAGGCGGTGCAGCTAATCCCTCTCCTCCTGTAGGACCTGCTTTAGGTTCGAAGGGTGTAAACATTATGGATTTCTGCAAGCAGTTTAATGCTCGTACCCAAGAAAAGGCCGGTAAAATTCTCCCAGTGATTATCACTGTTTTCAGTGACAAATCATTTACATTTATTGTAAAACAACCCCCTGTTGCCGTGCAGTTGAAAGAAGCTGCCAAATTACAGTCGGGCTCGGCAGAACCAAACCGTAAGAAAGTAGGCTCAGTAACTTGGGAACAAATCCGCGAGATAGCTAATGACAAAATGCCCGATATGAATGCATTTACCATGAAGTCTGCCATGAGTATGGTAGCAGGTACAGCACGCAGTATGGGTATCAATGTTACAGGCACATTTCCTGAAGATGTAATTTAAAAATCCTGCGAAAATGAGTAAGCTGACAAAAAATCAAAAATTAGTATACGCAAAGGTTGACGATCATAAGCAATATAAGCTCATGGATGCATGCAATCTTGTAAAGGAAGTTACCTTTACAAAGTTTGACTCGTCTGTTGATATTGCAGTCCGCCTTGGTGTTGACCCCCGTAAAGCGAATCAGATGGTTCGCGGCGTGGTAACTCTTCCGCACGGAACAGGTAAAGCAGTTCGTGTACTTGTGCTTTGTACTCCTGACAAGGAGGCTGAAGCAAAAGAAGCTGGAGCTGACTTCGTCGGATTGGATGACTTTATCGAGAAGATAAAGGGTGGTTGGACAGATGTGGATGTTATTGTATGTACTCCTTCTGTTATGGCCAAGATTGGTGCAATTGGAAGGATCCTCGGTCCCCGTGGCCTTATGCCAAACCCTAAAACAGGTACTGTTACCATGGAAGTAGGGAATGCCGTTAAGGAAGTTAAAGCCGGTAAGATTGACTTTAAAGTAGATAAACAAGGTATTGTTCATGCTGCAATCGGTAAAGTATCGTTTGCTCCGGAACAACTTGCAGAAAATGCTCACGAGTTTTTCAATACAGTTATGAAACTTAAACCACAGGCGCTTAAAGGTACTTATGTAAAAAGCATCTTCTTGTCTTCGACAATGAGTCCAGGTATAAATATCGATAGCAAGTCGTTTAGTGCTGCTGAATAATACAAATGTTTTATGAGAAAAGAGGAAAAAACAAAAATTATTGAAAGCCTGGCAGCGCAATTAGATGAAACACCTAATTTCTATTTAGCAGACATTTCCGGCCTAAACGCCGAAAATACCGCTAGACTGCGCCGTGCTTGCTTCGAGAAACAGATAAAGTTGGTTGTTGTAAAGAACACTCTACTTCGCAAAGCTCTTGACAAAAAAGCTAATGCCGAAACAGAGTTGCTCTACCCTATATTAGAAGGACCTTCTGCAGTAATGTTCACCGAATCGGCGAGCACACCTGCAAAACTTATTAAGGAATTTGGCTCGAAATATGGCAAACCTATCCTTAAAGGTGCTTTTGTACAGGAATGTGCATATATTGGTGTAAACCAACTGGATGCACTAGTATCAATTAAGTCTCGTGAAGAACTCATTGGAGACATTATAGGTCTTCTTCAATCTCCGGCCCAAAACGTTATTTCTGCCCTACAGGCAAATGGCGGTGGAAAAATAGCCGGTATTGTAAAGACACTTTCAGAAAAAGAGTAATAAACATAAAAAATCATTTAAATAATTAAAACCATGGCAGATATCAAAAAATTTGCAGAAGAACTAGTAAACCTGTCTGTAAAAGATGTACAAGAATTGGCAAAAATTCTAAAAGACGAGTATGGTATTGAACCTGCAGCTGCTGCTGTTGCAGTTGCCGCACCTGCTGCTGCTGCTGCTGCTGTTGAAGTAGAGCAAACCCAATTCGACGTTATTCTTAAGGCTCCGGGTATGGCTAAATTACAAATCGTTAAGATTGTAAAAGAGATTACCGGTCTTGGTCTGAAAGAAGCTAAGGATTTAGTAGACGCTGCTCCTAAAGCAATTAAGGAAAAAGTTTCTAAAGCCGAAGCAGAACAACTCAAAGCTCAATTAGAAGAGGCTGGCGGAGAAGTTGAGATTAAATAACTCCACATCCCGTTAATCGGGTATTCATATCAGGTTTAGAGTCTTTAAGGCTCTAAACCTTTTGTCGTTATTTTAATTTATTTTCAACCAATCCGAAAACAATGTCGCAAAAAAATAATAATCAGCGGATTACATTCGCGACTTCAAAATCCCTTCTGGATTATCCCGACTTTTTAGAGGTTCAGCTAAAATCTTTTAAAGATTTTTTTCAGTTGGATACAACTCCGGAAAATCGAAAAAATGAAGGTCTTTATAAAGTTTTTCAAGAGGTTTTTCCTATTACGGACACCCGTAACAGCTTTGTTCTTGAATTCATTGACTATTTCATTGACCCTCCGCGCTATTCACTTGAGGAGTGTCTTGACAGAGGTCTCACATACAGTGTGCCTTTAAAGGCAAAACTGAAACTTTATTGTACCGATCCAACACACGAAGATTTTGAAACAATGATCCAGGATGTATATCTTGGAACTATCCCATATATGACCCCAAGGGGTACATTCGTTATCAACGGTTCGGAGCGAGTAATCGTTTCGCAGCTCCACCGTTCACCGGGCGTTTTCTTCGGACAAAGTATTCACGCAAACGGTACAAAACTATATTCGGCAAGAATTATCCCTTTCAAGGGTTCATGGATCGAGTTTGCAACTGACATTAACAATGTCATGTATGCATACATCGATAGAAAGAAAAAACTGCCGGTTACAACACTACTCAGGGCCATCGGCTACGAAAGCGATAAGGAGATTCTGGACATATTTGGTCTGGCCAATGAGATAAAGGTTAACAAGGCAAACCTTAAAAAATGCATTGGAAGTAAGCTGGCCGCAAGGGTACTTACATCATGGAACGAAGACTTCGTGGATGAGGATACCGGAGAGGTAGTATACATCGAGAGGGTAAAAATTATTCTCGACCGCGAAACTGTTATCGAAGAAGATCATGTGGACGCAATCCTTGAATCGGGAGTGAGCACCATTCTCATTCATAAGGAAGATGTAAACCTCAACGATTTTGCAATTATCGCCAACACCCTCCAGAAAGACCAGTGTAACACCGGCAAAGAGGCTGTTTACTATACATACCGCCAGCTGCGTAACTCAGAACCTGCCGATGAGGCAACTGCAAGAGACGTAATCGACAAGCTATTCTTCTCCGACAAGAGATATGACCTTGGCGAAGTTGGCCGTTACAGATTAAACCGTAAGCTCAATCTTAATATACCCGATGAGACAAGAGTTCTCACAAAACAGGATATTATTGAGATTATCCGATACCTTATACAACTAATAAATTCAAAAGCTACTGTTGACGATATCGACCACCTTAGCAACCGTCGTATCCGTACCGTAGGCGAGCAACTTGCAAACCAGTTCAGCGTTGGTCTTTCCCGTATGGCAAGAACCATTCGCGAAAGGATGAATGTGAGAGATAATGAAGTCTTCTATCCGATAGACCTCATAAATGCAAAAACTCTCTCATCTGTCATCAGTTCATTCTTCGGATCAAGCCAGCTCTCTCAGTTTATGGACCAGACAAACCCACTTGCCGAAATGACACACAAACGTCGTCTTTCTGCACTGGGCCCAGGCGGTCTTTCACGAGACAGAGCAGGTTTCGAAGTACGTGACGTTCACTATACACACTATGGCCGTCTCTGCCCTATCGAAACTCCTGAGGGACCAAATATCGGTTTGATTTCATCTCTTTGCGTTTACGCCAAGATAAATGATCTCGGATTTATTGAAACCCCATACCGCAAAGTTGTGGAAGGCTTTGTAGACATGACCGCCAAAGGATGCGTGTACATGAGTGCCGAAGATGAAGAACAGAAGATGGTGGCTCAGGCAAATGTACATATCGCCGAAGATGGTCTTATCACAGACGACAGAATTAAATGTCGTTACGAAGCAGACTATCCTGTTGTAGGAAAGAAAGAGATTGACCTTGTAGACGTTTCTCCTAATCAGATTGCGTCAATTGCTGCGTCACTCATCCCTTTCCTTGAGCACGACGATGCAAACCGCGCACTCATGGGATCAAACATGATGCGTCAGGCAGTTCCGCTTATTCGCCCCGAGGCTCCAATTGTGGGAACCGGTCTTGAAGGACCTGTTGTACGCGATTCAAGAACTCAGATTGTTGCAAGAGCAAAAGGTGAAGTAGTTTATGTTGACGCCCGTGAAATTCATCTTAAATACGAGATGACAGACATCGAAAGATTCATAAGCTTCGAACCGGAAATTACAGTATACAGAATACCGCTCTACCGTAAGACAAACCAGAACACCTCAATCACCCTTAAACCTATTGTAAGGAAAGGAGATAAAGTTGTTCCGGGCCAGATTATGACAGAGGGATACGGTACTCAAAACGGTGAACTTGCGTTAGGCCGCAACTTAAAGGTTGCATTCATGCCTTGGAAGGGATACAACTTTGAGGATGCGATTGTACTTTCGGAAAGACTTCTCAGAGAAGATGTATTTACCTCTATCCATGTGGATGAATACATAATGGAAGTTCGCGATACAAAAAGAGGTATGGAGGAACTTACTTCCGACATTCCAAATGTGAGCGAAGAAGCAACAAAAGACCTCGACGAAAACGGTATTATCCGCATTGGTGCCAATGTTGAGCCGGGAGATATTCTTATTGGTAAGATTACTCCTAAAGGCGAGAGCGACCCTTCTCCGGAAGAGAAACTCCTCAGGGCAATTTTTGGTGACAAAGCCGGAGACGTAAAAGATGCATCATTGAAAGCATCTCCTTCTCTCAGAGGTACCATTATTGAGAAGAGACTCTTCTCAAGAGTTGCCAAAGAGAACAACAAGAGAGGAAAAACCACATCTAAGAACCAGTTGCAGCAGGCAGAAGAGAACTTCAGCCGCAAAGCAGCTTCGCTTCGTCAGAATTTTGTTGAGAAACTCCTTGAGCTTCTCAAAAACAAGACTTCAAACGGAGTGAGCGACCTGTACGGTGTTGAACTCATTACTAAAGACCAGGCTTTCGCTTATGAAACCCTTGACGCTTTATCTTTTGAGAATATCAATCCTGCAAAATGGACTTCAGACAAGAACACAAATAACCAGATCAAACAGCTCATAAACAACTACCTTATTGCACATAAGGAATTTGATGCCGAGCTTAAGAGAATCAAATACAACCTCACAATCGGAGACGAACTTCCAACAGGAATCATGCAACTTGCAAAGGTTTATGTTGCCAAGAAGAGAAAAATCCGCGTGGGGGACAAAATGGCCGGTCGTCACGGAAACAAAGGTATTGTTGCCAAGGTTGTTCGCGACGAAGATATGCCATTCCTCGAAGACGGAACTATTGTTGATATCGTTTTGAACCCACTGGGTGTACCTTCCCGTATGAACCTCGGACAAATTTACGAAACTGTTCTTGGCTGGGCCGGTAAAAATGAAGGCAAAACTTTCAGCACTCCAATTTTCGACGGAGCTACTCTCGACGAGATCACCGCAGAAACCGATAAGGCAGGCGTTCCAAGATATGGAAAAACCTACCTCAGAGACGGCGGTACTGGCGACCTCTTCGATCAGCCTGCAACTGTGGGTATAATTTATATGCTCAAACTCGGTCACATGGTAGATGACAAGATGCACGCCCGTTCAATCGGACCGTACTCTCTAATCACCCAGCAGCCTCTTGGAGGTAAGGCCCAGTTCGGAGGACAAAGGTTTGGAGAAATGGAGGTATGGGCACTCGAAGCATTCGGTGCAGCAAATATTCTTCAGGAAATCCTCACAATTAAGTCCGACGATGTTACAGGAAGATCAAGGGCCTACGAAGCCATTGTCAAGGGCGAAGCAATGCCTGCACCAGGCATTCCCGAGTCCCTCAATGTTCTTCTCCATGAATTACGTGGTCTCGGACTCAGCGTAAACCTGGATTGATTCGTATTATAGTATTTGATAATTTGAAAAGAAAATAATATGTCTTTCAAAAAAGAGATTAAGGTTAAGAGTAACTTCACTCAAATTTCAATAGGCCTCGCTTCTCCCGAAGAGATTCTAGAGAGATCTTCTGGTGAAGTTCTGAAGCCAGAGACTGTTAACTATCGCACATACAAACCCGAACGTGACGGACTTTTCTGCGAGCGTATCTTTGGTCCTTACAAGGACTATGAGTGCCATTGCGGTAAATACAAGAGAATCCGTTACAGGGGTATTATTTGCGACCGTTGCGGTGTTGAGGTTACAGAAAAGAAAGTGCGAAGGGAAAGAATGGGACACATTACTCTCACAGTTCCGGTAGCACATATATGGTACTTTCGTTCATCACCAAATAAAATAGGATACCTTCTTGGTATTCCGTCAAAGAAACTTGAGGGTATAGTATATTATGAACGCTATATTGTCATTCAGGCAGGTGTAAAAGCCCAGGATGGAGTTAAGGTAAACGACTTCCTTACAGAAGACGATTATCTGGCCATTATGGAAACCCTTCCAAAAGACAACCAGCTTCTTGACGACAGCGACCCAAATAAATTCATTGCAGGCATGGGTGCAGAGGCAATCTTAAAGATGCTTTCGCGTATCAACCTGGATGACCTTTCTTATGAACTGCGTCACAAGACCGAAAACGAGACTTCTCAGCAAAGAAAAGCCGAGGCGTTAAAGAGGTTAAGTGTTGTGGAAGCATTCCGTGAATCTAAAGAGGTTAACAATCCTGAATGGATGGTTCTCAAAGTGGTTCCGGTTATTCCTCCAGAACTTCGTCCTCTCGTTCCACTGGACGGCGGCCGTTTTGCCACTTCGGACTTAAACGACCTGTACCGCAGGGTTATCATAAGAAACAACCGTTTAAAGAGACTAATCGAAATTAAGGCTCCGGAAGTTATCCTCCGCAACGAAAAGAGGATGCTTCAGGAAGCAGTTGACTCACTATTCGACAACTCACGCAAATCAAACGCCGTTAAAACCGAGGCTAACCGTACATTGAAATCTTTGTCGGACAGTCTTAAAGGTAAACAAGGTCGTTTCCGCCAGAACTTGTTGGGTAAGAGGGTTGACTACTCTGCCCGTTCGGTTATTGTCGTTGGACCGGAGTTAAAGATGCATGAGTGCGGTATTCCAAAGGATATGGCCGCCGAATTATTTAAACCATTCGTTATCAGGAAACTGATAGAGAGGGGTATTGTTAAAACCGTAAAATCTGCAAAGAAAATAGTTGACAGAAAGGACCCGGTTATCTGGGATATCCTTGAAAATGTAATGAAAGGACACCCGGTATTGCTAAACCGTGCCCCTACCCTCCACCGTTTGGGTATTCAGGCTTTCCAGCCGAAACTTATCGAGGGTAAGGCAATTCAGCTGCACCCGCTTTCATGTACAGCGTTCAACGCCGACTTTGACGGTGACCAGATGGCGGTTCACCTCCCACTGGGAAATGCTGCCATTCTTGAGGCACAGCTCCTGATGCTTGGCTCACATAACATTCTGAATCCGGCAAACGGTGCTCCTATTACCGTTCCTTCTCAGGACATGGTTCTTGGTCTTTACTATATCACCAAGCAAAAACCGGGTGCCAGAGGAGAAAAAATGAGATTCTACGGACCGGAAGAGGTTATTATAGGCCACAATGAAGGAACTGTAGATCTTCACGCCGAAATTGAAGTTCGTCTTCCTGTTGATTTCACTGACCTTAGCAAAGGTTATGCACTAAGAAAGACTACTGTGGGCCGCGTAATGTTTAACCAGGTCGTTCCGGCCGAAGTTGGATATATAAATGAGGTCCTTACCAAAAAGTCTCTCCGTGACATTATCAGCAGAGTGTTAAAAGAGGCCGGTGTTGCCAGAACAGCACAATTCCTCGATGATATAAAAGAGATTGGATACAGCGCAGCTTTCAAAGGCGGGCTTTCGTTCAACCTTGAAGATATTATCGTTCCAGCAGAAAAGACTACCTTAATTGACGATGGATACAAGCAAGTTGAGACAATCATGTACTCATTCAATAATGGTCTCATCACAAACAATGAAAGGTACAATCAGATAATTGACATTTGGACAACTACAAACTCCAAACTCACAAATATTGTTGAGAAGAGAATTGCAGAAGACAAACAGGGATTCAATCCTGTATATATGATGCTTCACTCAGGCGCCCGTGGATCAAAAGAGCAGATTCGTCAGCTTTGCGGTATGCGTGGTTTGATGGCAAAACCTCAAAAATCCGGAGCTACTTCGGCAGAGATTATCGAGAATCCAATTCTTGCGAACTTTAAAGAGGGACTTTCCGTACTTGAGTACTTCATATCTACACACGGTGCGCGTAAAGGTCTTGCCGATACAGCTCTTAAGACAGCTGACGCCGGTTACCTCACACGCCGTCTTGTTGACGTTTCTCACGATGTTATTATAAACGAAGACGATTGCGGTACACTCAGAGGTCTCGTTGCAACAGCAATAAAGAACAAAGACGAAATCGTTGAATCTTTGTATGAGAGAATTCTGGGCAGAACTTCTGTACACGACATCTACAATCCGCTCACCGGCAGCAAAATTATTGATGCAGGCGAACAGATTACCGAAGAGATTGCAGAACTTATCCAGAGCCTTCCTATTGAACATGTAGAAATTCGTTCGGTTCTCACTTGTGAATCGCGCAAAGGTGCATGTGCAAAATGTTACGGCAGAAACCTTTCAACCGGCAGAATGGTTGAACGGGGAGAAGTTGTTGGTGTTATTGCAGCTCAATCAATTGGAGAGCCTGGTACACAGCTTACACTTCGTACATTCCACGTCGGCGGTACTGCTTCAAGCATTGCTTCCGAAAGTGAAATCATTGCGAGATATGAAGGTCGTCTTGAATTTGACGAGCTCCGCACACTCATAAAGACCAATGAAGAAGGTATTAAACAGGAAATTGTTCTGGGCCGTACTGCAGAAATGCGTATTGTGGATTTAAACACAGGTATTACCCTTTACAATACAAACATTCCTTACGGTGCTACTCTCTACTTCAAGGATGGCGACCTCGTTAAGAAAGGCGATATGATTTGCGAATGGGATGCATATAATGCAATTACAATCGCTGAAACAGCCGGTAAGGCCATATTCGACAGCTTAATCGAAGGTGTTACATACAGAGAAGAGGCTGCAGACGAATACTCACTTCACAAAGAGAAAGTAATTATTGAATCAAGGGATAAATCGAAAAACCCTACAATCCGTATTGTAGAAGACAAGATTGACCTTAGACAATATAACCTGCCAGTTGGTGCGCACATAATGGTTGAAAATGGACAGAAGGTCAAAGCCGGAGATATTCTGGTTAAGATTCCACGCGCCATTGGTAAATCAGGTGACATCACCGGTGGTCTTCCTCGTGTAACCGAACTGTTCGAAGCCCGTAACCCGTCTAACCCGGCTATTGTAACCGAAATAGATGGTGAAGTTCTGATGGGTAAGATTAAAAGAGGTAACAGGGAAATTATCGTTTCATCTAAAACAGGTGAGAAGAAAACCTACTCTGTTCCGCTCACAAAACAGATTCTTGTACAGGAAAACGACTATGTGAGAGCAGGTATGCCACTTTCGGAAGGTGCAATTTCTCCTACAGATATTCTTGCAATACAGGGGCCAACAAGAGTTCAGGAATATATCGTGAACGAAGTTCAGGAGGTTTACCGTATGCAAGGTGTGAAAATCAATGACAAGCATTTTGAAATAATTGTCCGTCAAATGATGCGCAAGCTCGAGATCGTAGATCCGGGCGACACCCGCTTCCTTCCGGAACAACTTGTGGATAAATGGGAATTCATGCAGGAGAACGACGACATCTACGACAAAATGGTAGTTCTGGAAGCAGGAGATTCTCCTGAGCTTAAAGCCGGTATGATTGTATCGGTTAGAAGACTCAGAGAAGAGAATTCAATGCTGAAACGCAGAGACCTTAAAACCGTAGTTGCACGTGATGCAGTTCCTGCAACATCCAACCAGATTCTTCAGGGTATCACCCGTGCTGCACTTCGCACAAACAGCTTTATGTCTGCTGCTTCATTCCAGGAGACAACAAAAGTACTGAGCGAGGCTGCAATATTCGGAAAGAAAGACACTCTGGAAGGACTCAAGGAAAACGTTATTTGCGGACACCTTATTCCTGCAGGTACCGGTACCAGAGAGTTCGAAAGAATGGTTGTAAGTTCAATGGATGACCATTTGAAAATGATCAAGAGCAAAAAGGAGTAGCAAACGCTTATATTCTATATAATTAAGAGAGCCGGGATTCCCCCGGCTTTTTTATTTTAATAATATATAATAAGTATTTCCCAAAAAGAATACGAATGTGGAGGTTATGCACCGAATTTACCCGCTATAAGCTCGTTCCGCTAAAAAACACATGCGGTAATTTATAAATTATCGCAATAAATGGATACAAATTACCGCTAAGTGTTTTTCTTTGCGCTACACTTGCTAAGCGGGTTCCCAAATTCTTCTTGCAATACACTCCACGTTCGTATTCTGTCTTTGGAATAAAATAGATTAATAATCATTTGAAAGTAATCAAAAAAAAAGCCGGATAACTCCGGCTCTCTTATTAATATTCTGTATCCGCGTTTGCAGACTCCCGTTCTTAATTTGCTGCCCTCATATTCAAAATATAAGTGTTTGTAAACTTTAGTATACCCGAATCATTACCGGAGGGGCAAGTGGAACGAAGGTGAGTGGGTTTACGCTCTTGGTGAGAAGCATGGCGGCACCGGAAGGACTCTTCTGAATGTCTTTTGCAACAAAGGCATCAAAGGAGTACGGGTCGTTTGGTATTGGGGTATACACAGTGTTTACATATTCGATGACACGGGTACCGGCAGCTGTGCGCAGGATTCTCTTTACAATGTTCTCGCGGCTTGGCGCATTATAGTATGGCTCATTATAGACCATACAACTGGAACTCTCCGGTTTCCATGCTCCCAGACTGTAATACAAGGCGCCTTCAAATGCTCCTACTGCATCGTATCCTGTCTTTCCAAGAAAGTGCTTCCATCTCAAAAGCAGCTGGTCGTTGGTAACATCCACATTAGGATAAAAACCATAGGTTACCCAGGCTTTAAAATTTGTTTTAGAATCTTCGGGAATTGTTTTTCCTGAATTTTCTGAACTGATATACTCATCGGCAAGCCTTCCGAATCCGTGTCCGCCGGCCTCATGATTTATTACATTTTTGAAATTTATCCCGGCTTTTGTTGAGGTGCTTACGGGGCAAATAGAAATTGCCTTTCCGTCGCTCCATGACCAGTTTGTTCCTGCATATCTGTCCTGATTTACGACCAATACAACAAGAGTGTTCTGAAGCTTACCGCTAATTTGATTAGCTTCTGTTGCATAACTGTTCGTCCATTCCATCCCGGGAACTTTTGCGGCATATTTGAATACAATGAATTCATCTGCATCCATGCTTGAACCGCCCTTAAATACAGTATTGAAAGCTGTCTTTTTTGCAATCGACTTATCTAATTGTGTTACTCCGCTATCCTGAGAGTATGCGGCCACTTTGTATACCTTAAAATAGCTTTTGTAGCTCTTATATGGTTCAACATTAAAGAAAGCGTTTATGCCGGTTGTCATGTCCTGGTCAAACTTGCCGCCGTCTACATAATCTTCAACAGTATATCCGTCGCCAAGGAAGATAATTTCATTTGGATTTGCTCCGGAAACATTATTGAATGCCACTCTGTATTCGCCATCTGTATAACCGCCGTTTGTCCCTGTTGTAAAGGTAAATATCTGAGAAACAGATTTGCCCGAATAAGCATCGGCAGCAGTCACTCTCCAGTAAAATTTTGTATTCTCCTTTAAAAGTTCAGGTATAATCGCCTTAGGAATTGAATCTGTTGCTATAGTTTTAAGAAGCTTTCCATCGCCGGAAAGGAATCCTGCATTGTCCGAAACCTCAAAAGTATATGTTATCCGGTCATTATCTGTATCTGTAGATGGTGTCCATGTACATGCAATGAGCCTTGAATTATTTACGGACAGATTTACCGGGGTGAGAGCCTGCACAGCAGTTGGACTGGCATTAACTGCGCGCTTTTGAAGCATGTTAATGACCTTTGTGGTGTCTCCGTATGTAAATGTCACTTTCGCTGTACGGTCCCCTGCAGTATTTGCCTGAACTGTAAATGTGAGGTCTCCGCTTGTGCTTCCGCTCGCAGTGTTAACAGAAAGCCAGGATGCCGAGGATGGAATCTGCAGAGTCCATGGTGTATTTGCAGTAACCTTCACAATTTTACTCCCGGCATCTTTTTCAAAAGATACGTTATCATAATCTACCGATAGCTGTGAAAAGCTTTGATTTACAGTAACAATCTTTCTAAGGTAGTTTGTGTTACCACTGACACCTGTTGTAAGAATAATAGAACCGGTTCTGCTATAGTTTGTCACATTGTTTTGCGCAGTTATGGTAATTACCCCATCTCCAACACCGCTTGAAGGAGATATTGTAAACCAGCTCCCTGTTGCCTGTGCTGTCCACTTTGCATTACTGGTAATAGTTAGAGTTCCTGTCGCCTGCATATTCGGGACATCCACCTGCATCGCAGATGGCGTGAGTACCGGAGGTGGGTCTTTCACACATCCTGTAAGTAATAATACAAAGAGAAAAATTGAAGTAATGTTTAGTGTCTTAGTCATATAGGTTCTAATAAACAACGAATGTACAAATTCTTATTTATATATAAGCAAAAAAAATGCCCCGGAGTTCCGGGGCATTTAAATATTTAATTATTGCAGTTACTACAATGGATTTTGTACCATGTTAGGGTTAGCATCAATTTCCTGTTTAGGGATGAGGAACACGAAGTTCTTGTCACCTGCAGGGAAGTTAGAAGCTGCATTCCAAAGAGTTTCGTTATGACCAAGACCTCTTCTGTCCATACCTTTGTTCAAACGTTTGATGTCAAGGAATCTTTGTCCTTCACCCCAAAGGTCAGCACGGCGGTGCATAAGGATATGGTCAATAAGAGCTGTGCCTGTAAGAGTACTCTTAACATAAGCAGGGTCTCTCTTAGAAATCAAATTGAACAATACAGTTTGAGCAGGACCGTCATTTCCGCGACGTGCCTCAGCTTCAGCCTCGATAAGATACATCTCACCTGCTTTAATGTACAGATAGTCATTTGTCCATGAATCTGTAGACCAGCAAGAGAATTTCCAGCCAACTCTTGGTTTGCCAGAAGTTGTAGCGAAGTCTGCTTTTCTAACGTCTGTGTTTGACATGAAGTCATATACAGCTGTACTGATAAGCCTATGGTTTCCTAAAGTTGCATATCCGCCAAAGTAAGGGTCAATATGCGAGAAGAATGAAGCGTAGCTTGTTTGTTGTTCGTCAATCATAACAGCGCCCCAGATCCACTCAGTAGAAACTTTGTTGAATCCATAGTTATAGTCAGCCTCAAGAGAGTAACCAGTTCTTGCAGCTCTTGCATAAGTGACAGCACCTGCCCAGTCGCCTGTTGTAAGGGCAACTCTTGCAGCAATTGCATTTGCAACTGTAATGTCAATATGAGAAGCATTTAACCTTTTTGTAGAGTTACCGGTCAAAAGAGTAATTGCAGATGTAAGGTCGGCTTTAACCTGTGTATAAACCTGAGCAACAGTACTTCTTGCAAGTGCTTCGCTATCAGGAGTAAGTTTAATAGGAACTCCGAGTTGAGTGTTTGTGCCTGTTTCAAAGTTGTATCTGTCTGCATAAAGTTGTACAAGCATATAGTGTGAATATGCCCTGTATACAAGAGCCTGAGCTTTCAGGTTATCTCTCAGTGGTTTTTGTGCGTCAAATACAGTGATATTGTCAATGTTTGCAAGAAGCAGGTTGGCATTCTGAATAAGGTCATAGTAGTATGCCCATACATATTCAAGGTTACCTGAGTTAATGTTCCTGTGTTCCAGGTACTGATACCATGAAACGAACCAACCGTAACCTCTCTCTGTAGGGTAAAAATCTTCACCCATTGTGTCAAGAGCATAGTCAATTGCCTTTTGTCCGAATTTATCATGTGCACCATAGAAATAGTAAGTAGCTCTGTGCAAACCGTCAATTAGAGTCTGCGCGCCTGTAAGGGTAGAGAAAAGGTCCGCCTCGGCTACGCTCGCTGTTGGAGCTGTCTCAAGATAGTCTTTGCTGCAGGCAGCAAGCCCAAGAGATGCCAATAATATTATTAATAAACTTTTTTTCATGTCTCTTTCAATTAAAATGTAATGTTAAGTCCAAGTGAAACAATCCTTGAAGGAACATAAGTATTGTCTGCAGTTCCTCCGAAAGTTTGTTGAGGGTCCATACCTTTTCTTGCACTAAACAGTGCGAGGTTGTCACCTGTAGCATAGACTCTTATCGATTTGAGGGTAAGTTTCTTAAGCAGGTTTGTAGGTAGTGTATAGCCCAAAGTTACGTTTCTCAGTGAAAGGAAACTAGCATCTGTGAGCCAGCGGTCCGAAGCAGCTGTAGCAGCAGTATATGCATTCTGTAGTCTTGGAACATTTGTAGTAGTGTTTGTTGGAGTCCATCTGTTTAACATATCAACTGACATGTGTGAACCAAAAGCACCCGGATGCATCAAAGCAGCGTAGTTACTGTCATACATCTTGCCACCAATCTGGTAGTTGAAGAATATTGAAAGGTCGATTCCCTTATAGCTGAATGTATTGTTGAAACCGCCATAGATTTTAGGAATAGCCGAACCATTGTAATAGTATGAGGCAGCATTTTGGTCCTTGGTTGTAATCTTGTCGGTAACATTACCTTCAGTATCAAGAACGTCTTTGTAGTAAAGAGCAGCTCCGTCTACAGGGTCAACGCCTGCATAACCTCTGAGCCAGAAGTCATAAATAGAGTGACCTACTGCAAGTTTCTTAGTTCCAGAGATAATCTCCTGGAATTTACCGTCAGGGCCTAAAGGCATCTTGGTAATTTCGTTTTTATAAGAAGTTCCGTTTATATCCAAAGTCCATTTGAAATCTTTAGTTTTAACGATATCACCTGCAATCTGGAATTCTATACCACCGTTCTTCATTGTTCCGATGTTACCCCATTTTGAGCTGATACCTGAAGATTGTGGAAGTGGAACCTGGAATAAAAGGTTGCTTGATTGTCTTGAGAAGTATTCAACCTGACCGCGGATTCTTTCAAAGAACGAGAATTCAACGCCCACGTTAAAGTTTGCATTCTTTTCCCATTTTAAATCCGGATTTGCAAGCTGAGAAAAAATTGCACCATTTTCTAAACCATTATTCCTGTCGTCAATTGAGTACAATTTCTGATATCCGTAGTAGTTTCCAATATCACTATTACCTTGTTGTCCGTATGATGCTTTTAGTTTAAGATCGTCTACCCAGTTTACAGAAGCAAGGAAAGCTTCCTGTTTCACTCTCCATGAAGCACCAAGTGACCAGAAACCACCCCAGCGAACATCAGAAGCAAATCTTGAAGAACCGTCCATACGGTAAGAGGCCGAAGCAAAATACTTGTTTGCAAATGCGTAGTTCAGGTTTGCGAAATAGCCTTCTTGTGTAAGAATGTCAGCTACAGATGAAGATCCTTCAGCGATTGCTCCTGCTACCAGTTCGTTTGAATCGATTTTGAACTTAGTTCTGGTTGCCCAAAGGTCATTGCTGTCAAACTGATAATTTTCGTGTCCCAACAAAACATTGATGTTATGGTCTCCGAATGCCTTGTTGTAAGTCAGAGTCTGGAAGAAAGTATAAGAACGGTTCTTATAGTACTCTTTTGTTGAACGTCCAATAACACCCTCAGCATCTCCATATTTGTTATTCTGATATGTAGTGAAATATCTGTTTGAAAGGTCTGTACTTCCGGACACCTTAAATGTAAGGTCTTTCATGATTGTGAAATCTGCTGAAAACCTTGCTGAAAGGTTGTTCCTTGTGTTTGATCTCTCATCCAGAGGAAGAGTGAGCATAAGGTTTGAGTTTGGAGCATATGGCCTTTTGTGGTTTGTCCATGAGTAAACCTTACCTGAGGTGCCTATATCATAAGCCGGCGAACCGTCAGACATAAGAAGAATTGAGCCATCTGCTGCTCTTTGGTAAATAGGATAGATAGGACCCATCATTCTTCCATAGTAAAATGGGTTAGTTGTATATGTACCTTCTGCAAGAAATCCTGATGAATTTGAAGTATTTCCGGAAATGCTTGCCTCCATTTTGAACCATTTGTTGACTTTAGAAGTCATACCTACACGGCCGGTGAAACGGTCGAAACCTGACCATTTAACATAACCCTTTTCGTTTATGTATCCGAATGATGAATAGAAAGTTGTTCCTTCTACACCACCGCTAACTGACACATTATAATCTTGTCTAAGACCTGCCTGAGCAAGTGCTTCATTCCAGTCGTCCTGATACATTAATGTAGCAGCAGGATTTAATTTACCATCTGTACCTACTAACTGGTCGTTTGCAACATTATACGAGTTGTAATATCCAAGCTTTCCTACGATACCATTGGATGTTCCACCGCTTGCAAGAGTTGCAGCAGCTGCAGGGGTCATACCGCCGGCAATAACGCGTGCGTTTTTCCATCCTTCCCACATAAGTTCGTAATAATCCTTAACGGAAACTCTTTCGTACTCTTTAATGGCCCTTGATGTTGTACCAATGTTTACTTTTGCAGTAACAGTAGCTTTACCTACTTTACCTCTTTTGGTAGTTACCATGATAACGCCGTTTGCACCGCGTGATCCGTAAAGAGCAGCAGCGGCAGCATCCTTAAGAACGCTGATAGACTCGATGTCATCTGTAGGGATAGAGTTTATGTCACCGTCAAATGCAGCTCCGTCAACAACATAAAGAGGGTTGCTCGATGCATTGATTGAACCGATACCGCGGATACGGATTGAAGCAGAAGAACCTGGCTGTCCTGAACCACCTACAACCTGTACACCCGGTACAGCACCTGCAAGTGATTTAGTAACGTTTGTAGACTGGATTCTCTCAATCTGCTCTTTCTTAACAACTGCGGCAGAACCGGTGTAAGATGATTTCTTAACTGTAGCATATGCCACAACCATTACATCTTCCAACTGCAGCGCATCTTGTTGAAGAACTACGTTAACAACTGTCTGATTTCCGATTTTAACAGTCTGGGTTACCATACCTATGTATGAGAACTCAAGTGTTGCTCCGGAAGCCACACTGATGGTGTATGTACCGTTGAAATCGGTAACAACACCTGTGGTTGTACCCAGAACCTTAACGGCTGCACCAATGACAGGGGCTCCGTCAGTAGCATCGGTAACAATACCTGTTACACGAAGAGTCTGTGCCATCAGCACATTTCCCGCCAACAATAGAAGAGTTGCGAGAAGTAATCTGATTTTTTTCATTTAGTTAAATTTTGGTTAGTAATTAGTTTAATTAGTGTATGATTTTTGTCTTAGTATTCAAAAAACACATTTTAGTAAAGACAAATATATTAAAATAAAACGTAATATAAAATACCGAATCGTCTAAAAGCTAACATTTACAAGAAAAATTATTTTATGTTCCGGCTCGTGAATCTGGACTATTTTATGTCGCTTTATATTTTGTATTGGTAAGGAGTTAATCCAGTATATTATTTACAATGATGTGTAGAAAGATGTTTTATACTCATAACCAGAGCTATGCATAATTTTAAGGATTGCCTTTTTGCTCTCTTTGGTCAGAAGTTCACATGCATATTGCATTCCGGGTCAGTAAATATAGTCGTAGATTGATTTCTGCTTAAAATGGTTAATTATTTGAGAAATATACCTGCATGATATCCCTTAAAATTTGGATAAAACGTCCAGATTAAGCTCCGATTCAAGAAATAACTTCCCTTTTTCTGCGATTTTGTGAAGTTTTTTTGAGATACTCAAATCGAGAACCGTAATTATATTTTATAAAGAAAAGCCGGCAGTTGGAATCCAACTGCCGGCTTAAAATATTTAATAAGGAAATTAATCCTTTAAAAACTAAACAAGACCTTGCTCAAGGGTTGCCTGGGCAACTTTCATGAAACCTGCAATGTTAGCACCGTTTACATAATTGATGTAACCGTCTTTTTGTGTTCCGTATTTAACGCAAGCACTGTGGATGCTAAGCATGATTTGTTTAAGTTTTGCATCTACCTCTTCGGCTGTCCAGCTGATGTGCATTGCATTTTGAGTCATTTCCAGACCAGAAACAGCAACACCACCTGCATTAACAGCTTTACCAGGAGCATACAAAATTTTAGCTTTTACAAATTCGTGGATAGCTTCCGGTGTACAACCCATGTTTGAAATTTCGCCAACGCATGTTACTCCGTTTTTGATAAGTTCTTTTGCATCGTCGCCGTTTAGTTCATTCTGGAAAGCGCAAGGAAGAGCGATGTCTACCTTAACGATCCATGATTTTTTACCTGCGATGAATTTAGAACCTGGGAATTTTTTTGCATAAGGTGCAACAACGTCGTTGTTTGAAGCACGAAGTTCGAGCATATACTCAATCTTTTCTGCATTCATACCTGCTTCGTCAATAATAACGCCATCAGGGCCGGAAAGAGCGATAACTTTTGCTCCGAGTTCGGTTGCTTTCAAAGCAGCACCCCATGCAACGTTACCAAAACCTGAAACAGAAACAGTTTTGCCTTTAAGCTCAATATTTCTTGTTTTAAGCATATGGTTTACAAAGTATACTCCACCGAAACCTGTAGCTTCCGGACGAATAAGTGAACCTCCCCAGGTTGCGCCTTTTCCGGTGAGAACGCCGGTGTTTTCGCGGGCAAGTTTCTTATACCAGCCAAACATAAAGCCGATTTCTTTTCCGCCAACTCCAATATCACCTGCAGGTACATCTGTATCAGGGCCAATGTTACGCCATAATTCAGTTATGAAAGCCTGGCAAAAACGCATGATTTCTGCATCAGATTTTCCTTTTGGATCAAAATCCGAACCGCCTTTTGCTCCACCCATAGGAAGAGTTGTAAGCGCATTTTTGAATGTTTGTTCAAAACCTAAGAACTTAAGGATTGAAGGGGTTACAGATGGGTGAAAACGGAATCCGCCTTTGTATGGGCCTATCGCGTTATTGAACTGAACACGGTAACCAAGGTTGGTTTGAACTTCACCTTTATCATCTTGCCAGGTTACGCGGAAAGTGAAAATACGATCCGGCTCAACGAGTCTTTCAATGATTTTAGCTTTTTCAAATTCCGGATGCATGTTGTAGATTTCTTCTACTGATTCCAGAACTTCGTGAACTGCTTGCAAGTACTCTTTTTCATGGCCATACTTCTTTTCAAGTTTCGCCATAACTTCTGCTACTTTCATAATAGAAATTTTTATTTATAATGTTGTTTGTAATTTAAGGAACTTTCTTTATTTATTTGACCTCCCATGTAGAGCCACTTTTAAGCAGTTCGTCCATGTTATGTATTGTGGCTTTCTCTTTAACCTCAATGAGCTGGTCTCTCACGTTGTCGTCGTATGTCCTGTCTTTCACAGCCCGTATAACTCCAAGTGCCACAGGATATTCCGGATATTTCATATCAATGAGCATAGAGTGAAGACCAGGATTTTCCTCTGTTGCATCGTGAACAAGAAGGTCTTTTTCTGTTATGCCGTTTTCGCCAATTTTAACGACTTTAATCTTTATCCCCTCAAGCATAAGCCCTTTATCTCTGTTTTTACCGAAAATCATAGGCTCGCCGTGTTTGAGAATGATTGTTCTGTCTGCACGGTTTTCGCGATCGGAAAGAACAAAATGTGTTTTATCGTTAAATATCACACAATTAACCAAAACTTCGGTAACAGCTGTTCCGTCATGCTTTGCAGACGCAACCATTATCTTTTGTGTTAACTCCAGCTCAACATCAAGGCTCCTTGCGAAAAAAGTTCCTCTTGAACCAAGAACAAGGGCTCCCGGGTTGAATGGATGCTCAACTGTTCCGTAAGGTGAGGTTTTTGTAACTTTTCCAAGTACCGATGTTGGAGAGTACTGGCCTTTTGTAAGCCCGTAAATCTGGTTGTTGAAAAGTATGATATTGATGTCTATGTTTCTCCTTACAGCGTGGATAAAGTGGTTACCGCCAATTGCCAGTGCATCGCCGTCTCCGGTTATCTGCCAAACAGACAGCGTAGGATTTGCCACCTTCACTCCTGTTGCTATTACTGATGCTCTGCCGTGGATTCCGTGAAATCCGTAAGATTCCATATAGTATGGGAAACGCGAAGAACATCCGATTCCAGAAACAAATACAAATCTTTCTTTTGTGTAGTTAAGAGCTTCGCAAACTTCGGGCAGTGCTCTTTGCACAGATGCCAGAATAGCATAGTCCCCGCAACCGGGACACCATTTTACCTCTTGATTACTTTTAAAATCTTGTGGTGTATATTTCATCTCTTTAGTTTTTTCGGGTTTAATACTATAAAATTGCGTTTACTGCGTCAACTATCTCCTTAACAATGAAGGGTTGTCCCTGTACTTTGTTGTATTGGAGGAATTGGAACTGCTGGAATTCACCTTTGAGGTAATTTGCAAATTGTCCGCTGTTTAGTTCGCAAACAATAATTTTTTTATAGTTGGCAAATATTTTAGCTGTGTTTTTTGGAAGAGGCATAATGTAATCGAAATGTGCAAGGCTTACACTCTTGCCCTGTGCATGCAGCTCTTTTACAGCTGTGTACAAATGCCCGAAAGTTCCTCCCCATCCTACTATAAGTACATCTGCTTTCTCATCTCCGATAACTTTTTGTTCCGGGATGAAGTTTGCAAGTCTTGCAACCTTCTCTGCACGCTCTTTAACCATTCTTTCGTGTACAAGAGGATCGGAAGAGACTCCTCCGTCGTTGTTTTTTTCCAGTCCCCCAACTCTGTGTTCCAGACCTACTGTTCCCGGCAATGCCCATCTTCTGGCAAAGCGTAAATCGTCCCTTTTATAAGGCCAGTATGGAACTTCCTGAGGTTTGTCAATTATTGGTGGGTTAATTTCCGGATAGTCCTTCATGCTTGGAATTTTCCAAGGTTCCGAACCGTTTCCTATAAATCCTTCTGTTAAAAGAATAACCGGCATCATGTGTTCCATTGCATATTTGCCTGCATAAAATGCGGCGTCAAAACAATGAGATGGCGAGTGAGCTGCAATTACGGCAATTGGACACTCTCCGTTCCTTCCGTAAAGAGCCTGGTTGAGGTCTGTCTGTTCGGTTTTTGTAGGTACACCTGTAGACGGGCCGCTCCTCTGAACGTCCACAATAACAAGTGGAAGTTCGGTAATCATTGCAAGCCCAAGTGCTTCCGATTTAAGTGAAAGCCCAGGGCCGGATGTTGTTGTAACTGCAAAATTCCCTGCGTATGCTGCACCGATTGATGTACAGATACCTGCTATCTCATCTTCACACTGGAGTGTCTTTGCATTCAGCTCTTTGTGAATTGCAAGCTCTTCGAGGATACTTGTTGCTGGAGTAATAGGATATGACCCGCAAAACAGCGGCCTGCCCGATTTTTCAGAAGCGGCAAGCAGTCCCCATGCTGTAGCCTGGTTCCCGTTTATGTTTCTGTAAATTCCCTTTTCCTGTTTTGAAGGAGCAATGCTATATGTATTAGGAATTGCATGAATATTGCCTGCGTAGTTGAAGCCATCCTTTATAACCTTCTTATTTGCCTCAATAAGTTCAGGTTTTTTGCGGAATTTCTTCTCAAGATATTTGAAAGTAGATTCCATCGGGCGGTTAAACATGTAGTAGCAAATGCCTAAAGTGAACATGTTTTTTGAACGGATAACAGCTTTTGCATCCAGCCCGCTGTCTTTAAGACTCTCTTTTGTGAGAGTTGTAATTGGAGCAAAAATGATAATTCTGTCCTGAATCTTAAGCTCTGCAACGGGGTCATTTGTTTTAAACCCGGCTTTTACAATTCCTTTTTCGTCAAATGTGTCGGAATCTATAATAATAGTAGCGGTTGGTTTTGACCATTTGGCATTGGCTCTGAGTGCAGCCGGATTCATGGCTACCAGAACATCACAATAATCACCCGGAGTGCGGATTTCGCCGCTGCCTATGTTTACCTGGAATCCGGAAACTCCGGCAACTGTACCTTGAGGGGCACGAATCTCAGCCGGATAGTCCGGAAATGTTGAGATTTCATTTCCGAAAATTGCAGAAGCATCGGCGAACAGTGTTCCTGTCAGCTGCATACCATCTCCGGAGTCACCTGTAAATCTGATTACTACTTCTTTAGTATCAATTACCTTGTGTTGCATAAAATGTTTATTTTTTAAAGCTATAGCTTTATTATTACGTACATAATTATCCAACAAATTTAGACATTATTCTTATTCTAAAAACCTTTTTGACATAAATTTTAAATTATTATTAAAAAATTGTTTTTTCATACTAAACAATAATCATATTACATCCAAATTCTTATAGATTCGAATAAGAATCGCCAATTTCTATAATTGAGCAAAGATTATAATTACCCTTTTTATTAAAGAACTATAAATATCTATCTTTGTTAATTATATTATATTTGTGAAGCAATGAAGGAGATGGGAATAATCAGAAAACTAAACGGAATAACTCCGAAGATTGGAAAGAACTGTTTTATAGCGGAAAACGCGGCTATTATTGGTGATGTAGTTATTGGTGACGACTGCAGCATCTGGTACGGAGCAGTTCTTAGAGGAGACGTTAATCCAATCAGAATAGGAAACAGAGTAAATATACAAGACGGAGCTGTGCTGCACACTCTTTATAAAAGGTCTGTTGTAGAAATTGGGGATGATGTGTCAGTTGGCCACAATGCAATTATTCATGGAGCATCGGTGGGTAGCAGTGTTTTAGTGGGCATGGGGGCTATTTTAATGGACAATGCCGTAATTCCGGACAATACTATAATCGCGGCTGGTGCTGTAGTTTTAAGTAATGCAGTACTGGAGCCGGGAGTATATGCGGGAGTTCCTGCCAAAATGGTGAAAGCCGGTTCGGAACAGATTGGTGAGGCTGCCCGCAAAAATGCAGGAGGATATATGAAGTACAAAGAGTGGTATAAGAGTGACTATGAAAGCGTAGAACCGCTCACTTCCGGCGATGAACAAATTTAATAAGAATCAATAAATCAATATTAATCAATCTCTTTAATCCATTAAAAATGAAAAAAATTCTATTTTTTGCTGCGATTCTGGGACTTTTTGCCTGTACAGCTAAAACCGACGGTTACATCATCGAAGGTACAGTAACCGGCGAAAACGTTGCAGCGGGTAAGGTTTACCTCTCAAATTTCTCAAGAACAGAACAAATTAAGGACACAGCAGACCTTGTTGACGGCAAATTCAAATTCGAAGGCAAAGTAGTTACTCCTGAAAATTATGCTATTACAATTGATGGCGTAGACGGAAGAATTCAGTTTTTCCTTGACAACTCCAAAATTAAGATTGAAGCAGCAAAAGAAGATATGGCGAAAGCTGTTATCACCGGCGGTGTTACAAACGATTTGGTTGTTGCCCTCAATAAACAGCACGAAGAAATTGCCACAAAATTCAATCTTGATTCTCTCATGAAGGAGTACTACGCAAAAGAGACAACTCCGGAAAGGAAAACAGAAATCATGGCAATATATGATAAGTCTCAGAAAGAGTCAGACGCTGTAGATTCAGTATTTTTTGCAGCAAACCCTACTTCATTCTATACACTCATACAACTTGCATCTAAAGTTGAAGACTATACCATTCCCGAAATGGAGGCAAAAGTTGCTACTTTCAAAGCTCTTCCCGAATTTACAGGAAACCGTTACATTGGTCTTATTGAAGAGAGCGTCGCTACTTTAAAGACTCTTGAAGTTGGAATGATTGCTCCGGATTTTACAATGAACGATCCTAAGGGAAATCCTATTGCCCTTTCAACCATATATCCTAAAAATAAAATCACTATGATTGATTTTTGGGCCGGCTGGTGTGGTCCTTGCCGCAGGTTCAACCCAAAATTGGTTGAAATTTACAAGCAATTCAACAAAGCAGGTTTTGGTATCCTTGGAGTTTCTCTTGACAAAGACGCAGAGCTCTGGAACAAAGCCATCGCAGATGACAAACTTGTATGGGATCAGGTTTCTGACCTTCAGTACTGGAACAGTGCTGCTGCAAAAATATACCATGTTAAGTATATTCCTCAAAACATATTCCTTGACAGCACCGGTAAGATTATCAAACGTAAAGTTACAGAAGAGGAGATGATTCCTTTCCTGAAAGAGCAGCTTGGAGTTAAATAATCCGGCCTTTCGATAGCTATAATAATAGATTAAGATTCTACAAATATGGAGGTTGACCCAAAAGGTCAGCCTCTTTTGTTTGACTACCCCAGGGGTAGAACTGTTAGGTGCTCCTGCGTCGCAGGTCTACGCCTTCAGCGGAAAAAACTTGTCTGCTGGATGGCTGCACACACCACATTTACAGGCACTTATTAAAAAAGAAGAGATATAATATCTCTTCTTTTTTAATAATCGACTGTTTGTCAAGCATATAGATACGAGCCGCAGCCGTCTCTGCAATTAGACTAAATGCCTAAAAAATACTGAATGCGACTGTTACTCCGGCCATTACAATGGATACCATGCTCATAAGTTTAATGAGTATGTTAAGTGATGGTCCGGATGTATCTTTGAATGGGTCTCCTACTGTATCGCCAACAATTGTTGCTTTGTGATTTTCGGATCCTTTTCCACCAAGATTGCCCTCTTCTATGTATTTCTTTGCATTATCCCATGCACCACCTGCATTTGCCATGAAAACAGCCAATACAAAACCGGAGCCTAATCCGCCTACCAACAAACCCATTACACCTGAAACTCCAAGGATGATTCCGGTAATAACAGGAATTATTATTGCAAGTAAAGACGGAAGCATCATTTCGCGCTGCGCTCCTTTTGTGGAAATTTCCACACATTTAGCATAATCAGGAGTTCCTGTGCCTTCCATAATTCCTTTAATCTCCCTAAACTGGCGGCGAACCTCTTCAACCATTTTTTGAGCGGCACGGCCAACTGCATTCATCGTGAGACCACAAAACAAGAACGACATCATTGAGCCAATGAATACTCCGGCAAGAACCTTTGGATTCATTAAGTTAATCTGATAATATTCAATAAAATCGGGTATTGTTGCAGTTGCAACATCTACTGTTCTTCCAGCAAGTTCAATTGTTGTCTGCCCGACATGAGCCAGTCCAATCTTTACCTCCTCTATATATGAGGCTAACAGGGCAAGTGCAGTTAGTGCAGCAGAACCGATTGCAAATCCTTTTCCTGTTGCTGCAGTAGTGTTTCCGAGAGCATCGAGAACATCTGTACGTTTGCGTACCTCCGGTTCAAGCTTGCTCATCTCTGCGTTACCGCCGGCGTTATCGGCTATTGGTCCGTAGGCATCGGTTGCAAGCGTGATTCCTAATGTCGAGAGCATCCCTACAGCGGCAATACCGATTCCGTAAAGACCCAGACTCAGGTTATGAGCAGTCAGCATCCCGTTTACATCAAAGTTTATTGCACACAGGAATGATATCATTATTGCTAAAGCTATTGTTACAACAGGAATTGCAGTGGAAATCATACCAAGTCCTATACCGGATATAATTACGGTAGCAGGTCCAGTTTGAGAGCTTTCAGAAATTCTTCTAGTTGGTTTATATGAGTGAGAAGTATAGTATTCTGTTGACTGTCCAATAATTATTCCGGCAGTGAGTCCGGTTACAACTGAGAATGATATTCCAATCCAGTTGTCAATTTGCAGCAAATAGAGTATCCCAAATGTGGAAATTGCGATTAGCAACGAGCTGAAGTTCACTCCTACTCCAAGTGAGCGGAGAAGTTCCTTCATTCCGGCACCCTCTTTTGTTCTCACAAGGAATATTCCGATTACCGATAAAACAATCCCTACTGCAGCAATCAGCATAGGCGCAAATACTGCTTTTAGCTGAAGCTCCGGGTCTATATAAAATGCAGATGCTCCCAATGCGGCAGTCGCAAGAATGGAACCGCAGTAAGATTCATACAGGTCCGCTCCCATCCCGGCTACGTCCCCTACATTGTCTCCAACATTGTCTGCTATGGTTGCAGGGTTGCGTGGGTCATCCTCAGGAATTCCGGCTTCCACTTTCCCGACCAGGTCAGCTCCAACATCTGCTGCCTTAGTATATATTCCACCGCCCACTCTTGCAAAGAGGGCCTGAGTAGACGCTCCCATTCCAAAAGTAAGCATTGTGGTTGTAATCACTACAAGTTTCTGAGCCCCTGTTGCTTCAATAAAATGGTCCAAAAGCAAATACCAAATCGAAATATCAAGAAGGCCAAGTCCTACAACAACGAGACCCATTACGGCACCTGCGCGGAAAGCCAGTTTAAGTCCGCTGTTTAAAGACCTCCTTGATGCATTGGCTGTTCTTGCCGAAGCATAAGTTGCAGACTTCATTCCAATAAATCCTGCTAAGCCCGAGAAAAAACCTCCGGTGAGAAATGCAAACGGAACCCATGGATTCTGGATTCCAAAGCCATAAGCAAGAACAGCAAAAAACAAGCTGAGTACAATAAATACTATTGTCACAACTTTATACTGCTGTTTCAGGTATGCCATGGCACCCTTTCTCACGTGTGCAGCAATCTCTTTCATCATGTCTGTGCCCTCGCTCTCTTTCATCATCTGCCTAAAGAAATAGTAGGCAAATCCGAGTGCTGCCAGTGAGGCGAGCGGCACTAAGAAAAATAGAAGTTCTGTTTTCATAGGTATTTTTGAAGTTTAGATAAGTTTTTCTTTGAAACACTCGTCGGGCAGGGATTGTTGAATTCTCCTTGCCATTCTCACAAGGTTTTCTATGTTCCCTGTTGAATAGAATACAGTCTGATGCAATGAATCAGTTTGTTCTTTCCCGATAAGGTTCATTTCGGAAAGCAGATCAAAAGTATGACGAGCTACTGCAGGAGCAGGGTCGACAATAATTACATTGTCCCCGGCAATTTTTTGAATTTCGTCTCTGAGAAACGGATAATGGGTACATCCAAGAACAATATGGTCGGCACCCAAAGCAATCATTGGAAGAATATATTGTCCAAGAATCTTTGAAGTCTCTTCTTCGGATGTTTTTCCTGCCTCTACCAGTTCTACAAGCCCATAGCCTACCTGTTCAACTACCCGTAAGTCTGATGCAAATTTTTGTAAAGTGCGGGAATAAAGCTTTCCCTTAAAAGTTCCTTTTGTTGCAAGAACACCTATTACGCCCGTTTTTGAGTGCAGGGCAGCCGGTTTAACGGCAGGTTCCATCCCAACGAAAGATAATGCATACTTTTCTCTCAGTGCTTCAATTGCTGCAGCAGTTGCAGTATTACAAGCCACTACAATAATATCCGCTCCCTGTGAAATTAAAAAATCGGTGATTTTGCAGGCTCTCTCGATAACTTCTTCCTGAGACCTTGGGCCATAGGGACAATATGCACTATCAGAGAAATATATGAAATTATTATATGGCAGAATCTTAACAAGCTCTCTCCAGACTGAGAGTCCTCCTACTCCGGAGTCAAAAATTCCTATAGTCGCTTTTTTACCTTCTTTCAGACCCATATAAATAAAACAATCGCTCCGTAGAATCGAAGCGATTGTAAAGTTACAAAATTTATTTTTGTTTGGATACTTTATTTAGCAGGTGCAGGTTGTTGTACCGGAAGTTTTTTATCTGCCGGAATTTTAAGTTCTGCTTTTGCCAAAGGCATAACGTCTACGCTAACTTCTAAGTTAATAAACGGAATTGACCCCGATGAAGTATCAAAAATGTAGGTAAAACCTTTCTCTTTACCAATTTTCTGAACAGCTGCATTGGCTTTCAGATATACCGGCTGAAGAAGTTTAGTTTGTTCTTGCTGATATTCGGTAGCAGCACTTTGTTGAAATTGCTGAAGTCTTGCCTCAATTTCCTGAAGTTCTTTTTGTTTTGCTTCAAGAACTGCTGCTGTCCAGGTTGCCTGTTTTTGCTGATACGTATTTACCTTAGTATTGAATTCCACTTGCATAGCCTCCATTGTTTCATTGAGGTCAGCTGCATATTTCTCCAGTTTAACAACTGCACTGTCTCTTTCGGACATAAGAGCAACTAACTCTTGTGTATTCAGGTGCCCAAACTTAAAGGTCTGTGCCGATGCAGAAGCAGAAGTAAGAACAAAAAGAATCAGTAGAAATTTTGAAAAATGTTTCATAAAAAATATTATTATTATTTAGTTTATTCTATTGTATGTTAAGCTTTTTCAAGACCTTAGCAGTCAAATCGTAACGAGGATTAGTATAAATTATCCCCTGCGCAGTTGATATATCTATTACAAATGCCGAGCCAGTTTCTGCAGCAACCTGTTCAATTGCTTTCTGAACCCTGTCTCTTATGGGATTAACTAATTCCATTGTCATTTTTGCCATTATACCCTCTTCTCCAAAGTATCCCTTCTGCCTCTCCTTAACCTCTTTCTCCATTGAGATGATTTCGTTCTCTCTGGCAAGTCTCTGCTGTTCGTTAAGTCTTGGCTTTTCTGCCTGATACCTGTTGAACAGAGATTCAACATCTTTCATGCTGTTTTCGATTTCTTTCGAATATCCGGAAGCCTCTGTCTCAAGCTGACTTTGAGCTTTTACATACTCCGGAACTTTTTCAAGAATTTTTTGGGTATTAACATATCCGTATGATTGTGCTCCCAAATTAAATGTGGCTGCACAAAAAATTGCAATTGCAAATAAAATCCTTTTCATATCTTAACTTATTAAAGATTAGAATTGTTGTCCTATTACAAAGTGGAAATTGCTTCCGCCCTTGGCTTTGTCAAGTACAGGGTCAAATCCGTATCCCCAGTCGATACCAAGCATACCAACAATCGGGAGAAGAACGCGGACGCCAACACCTACTGACCGTTTAATCTGGAACGGATTGAAGTCTTTGATATCGGACCATGAATTACCTCCCTCTAAAAATACGAGGGCGTAAATTGTAGACTGCGGCTGAAGAACAATCGGGTACCGGAGTTCAACGGTAAACTTATCGTATACATTGCCTACATAGCCATTGTTCTTGCGAGGAGTAAGCGAGTTGTTGGCATATCCCCTGAGACCGATAATTTCCGAACCGTATGTATTGTACCCGGACATACCGTCACCACCCACGATGAACCCTTCAAACGGAGAGTATCCAAGGCTTCTGCTGAAGTATCCGAGATATCCGAACTGTGCTCTGGTCATCAGAACAAGGTCACCTGTTATAGGAGTGTAAAGCGCGCCTTTGAAAGTCCATTTATGATATTCAATCCATCTGTATTTCTGGCTGTCGGCCATACTCTTGTAGTTTGTGTCTTTAGGACGGAATAGTGAATATGGCGGGGTGATTTGAAGTCCAAGAAGGAAATCGGAACCTTTTCTCGGATAAATTGCCTGGTCGGTTGAGTTTCTTGCCAGCTTCAGCTTAAGACTCACGTTATTTGAGAGTCCGTCTGTGAACAGGAAGTAGTACTGCCAGTCTGTAAGCTTATATGTTTGCCAGCTGAGTTCAGTCGAGAATACGAACCAGTTGTCCGGCCATTTTAGACGGGTACCGATACCTACTCCAAAACCAAACACCTCCATGCTCTGTCCGCTATTCTGATAAAAATAGTTTGAATTGGTCTGGCGGGTATAGTATGCCGATACGTTAAGCGATGTAGGTTTCTTACCGGTGAGCCATGGCTCGCTGAAACTTGCCGAAAATGCAGTATAATATGTACCGTTTGTCTGGAAGCGCAATGAGAATTGCTGGCCATCGCCAAGCGGAACAGGCCGCCATGCGCTTTTCTTAAATACTCTTCCAATTGAGAAGTTGTTAAAACTTAAGCCGAGAGTACCTACAAATGTGTTTCCGCCCCATCCGCCTGCAAGCTCAAACTGACTGTTAGGTTTTTCTTCGACATTGTAAGATACATCTACAGTGCTTGCATTATAGTTTGGCATTATGTTATATCCGGTTGGGGACATAATCTTTTCCGGATCGAAGTGCCCCATCGAAGCAAGTTCGCGGAGAGATCTTTCAAGATCGGTCTGGCTGAAAAGGTATCCCGGTTTTGTCATGACCTGACGCCTGACAATTTTCTCATTTGTAATATTGTTCCCGTTTATTATTATTCTGCTGAAAGTTGCCGGTTTCCCCTCAATCATTCTCATTTCAACATCAACCGAGTCTCCTTCAATTTTTACCTCAACAGGAGAAACATTGAAAAACAGATAACCATTGTCACGGTAAAGTTTTGAAACATTGCCCTCTTCTGCTTCAAAAAGCCTTTTCTCCATAGAAACGACATCATAAATGTCGCCCTTCTTGATTTTGAGAATCATATTCAGCTGGTCGGCCGAATAAAGGGAGTTTCCTGTCCAGGTTATATTGCGGAAATAATATCTTTTGCCTTCATCAATCTTAAAGTCGATGCCCATTCTTCCGTCTTTAATATAATAGATGGAATCTTTGACAATCTTGGCATCTCGGTATCCTCTCTCGCCATACGCCTGCAAAAGCAGTTTTTTGTCGTTTGGATACTCTTTTTCATTAAATTTCTTTGTACTGAAAAAGTTAAGGATTCTCATATCCTTTGTCTTTTTCATTGCCGATGCAAGCTTGGATGATTTTACGTTCTCGTTTCCGATGAAGCGTATCTTCTGAACTTTGACTTTGCTTTTCCGGTCCACCTTAAAGGTAACCTTAACAGCATTTTTTATAAGAGTGTCCTGCACCTGAACAACATCAACAGTTGTTTGCAGAAATCCTTTTTCGACATAGAATTTACGTATAATTTCGGATGAAGAATTTATTGCATACTCAGATAACTCACTTCCTCTGCGAAGCTTGAGTTTTTCATTGAGGTCCGTCTTTTCGCCGGACTTTATGCCTTCAAAATCCCATCTTGAAACTCTGGGACGCTCTACCAGATTCAAGCGAAGGAAAGCTGTGTCCTTCTGTAAAGAATCTATATAAATTCCGACATCGGAAAAATAGCGCTGAAGAAATATCCTTTTAAGGATTGCCGATAAATCTTCTCCCGGGATTGTTATTGTGTCGCCTACACTAAGTCCTGTAAGCGAAAGAATCTGGTCTTTACCCAGATATTTAATTCCTGTAACATCTATCCCTCCAATAACATATGTCTTTGGCAAATTATAATCTACAACGATTTTTTTATCTTGTGTATTATCCTGAGCAAGTACTCTGAAAGGCGATACTAAAGCTATTGCTAAAATTAGAAATATTGGAAATGACTTCATCTGCACACGGTGTCTGTAAAGTTGCAAATATAGATTTTTATTTGAATTCAAAGTTCTTTTATTTTAGATTATTAACTTGTTCTTCCGTTTTTCCGTATCTCCTCTCTCTTGATGCAAAAACATCGAGAGCCTTCTGGAAGTCAGTTTTGCTAAAATCGGGCCAAAGTACGTCGGTGAAATAAAATTCTGTATAAGCGACCTGCCATAACAGATAATTGCTTATCCTCTGCTCTCCGCTTGTTCTTATTAAAAGGTCCGGATCGGGTATGCCGGCTGTTGACAAATAACTCTCAAACTTTTCCTGATTTACAGGAGCGTTTTTCAAAGTATCATCTTTCATGTACCTCTCCATAGCCTGAATAATGTCCCACTTTCCGCTGTAGCTCAGAAAGACAATCATGCAAAGACCTTTATTCGGAGCTGTTTGTTCTTCTGTTGCAGATATTTTTTCTTTAACTCTGTCCGGTAGTTTTGAAGTGTCGCCAATTACCCGGAACCGGACATTATTTTTCATAAGGGTTTTTGTCTCGCCAACAATTGCCTCCACCATAAGTTCCATAAGACCCATAACCTCATCCTGAGGTCTGTTCCAGTTCTCTTCGGAAAATGCGAAAAGACTCAGATAATCTATCCCCTTTTCTGCTGCATATTCAGTTGCCTTGCGCACTGCTTCAACTCCGGCCTTGTGACCGAAGATTCTTTTTAGCCCTTGTTTCTTAGCCCACCTGCCGTTGCCATCCATAATGATGGTCACATGTCTTGGAATATTGTTCATTTTTGGAAATTAGCTGTTTCTTCTATCCTCTCCCCAGAGAAGTTTCTCTTTTAACGCTCCAATAAAGCCTGAAGCCGGAAGCGAAATGTAGTTCAGGTCAAAACCTGCTTTTGATATGGTAAATTTATCGCCGGAAGAGATATTTATAGTCCTGTTGTCCAGACAAAGTATTGCTCCTGTTTTTCTTGCGGTTACCACTAATTCAATTACGGTATCGTCCGGAACGACAAGAGGTCTGATGTTGAGATTATGCGGAGCAATAGGGGCAATTATAAGTGCTTTCGCAGTAGGAAACATTATGGGCCCGCCAATGCTCATTGAATATGCTGTAGATCCCGTTGGCGTTGCAATAACTATTCCGTCCGACCAGTAGGTTGGCAGCTCCATGCCGTTTATTTTAAGTGTCACGGAGAGCATCGAAGGGTCCTGCCGCTGAACCGAAACTTCATTTAATGCAAAAGGATACATACAACTGAATTTGTCTGCCGAAGAGACTTTAAGAACTGTTCTCTTTTCAATTTTATAATCACCTTTAAAAAGCATGTCAATCCATCTGTTGCTGGGTGCAGAGTCTGCACTGGTTAAAAAACCAAGCCGGCCAAAATTGACTCCGGCAACCGGAAGGTTCCTTTCCCTTATGAGTGTCAGTGATTCAAGAAAAGTGCCGTCTCCTCCGAGGCATAAAAAGATATCTATATCCTTTGGAAGATCTTCATGTGAAGAAAATGTTTCTGCAACAGGCAAATTAAGCAGATACTCCTGCTTTGCCTTTTTATAAAACGGCGCAAAAAAGGTAAGTTCTGCCCCTCTCTCCAACAATGCTGCCACAACTAAGCTCAACCTGATGTGCCACTTTGTATCTATACTCCTTGCAAAAATTGCTATCTTCATGATAATTGTCTAAAAGTCGTCAAAAATAAATAAATTTGCATCCATTATGACAAAATTGAGCGTAAATATAAACAAATTTGCCACCCTTCGAAACGCAAGGGGTGGAAATTTACCGGATGTAATCAAAGCTGCACAGGATTGTGAGAGGTTTGGCGCCGAGGGAATAACCGTACACCCGAGACCGGATGAAAGACACATCCGTTATAATGATGCAAGGCAACTCAAGGGAATTCTTAAAACTGAGTTCAATATTGAAGGAAATCCAATTGAAAGCTTTGTTGCCCTTGTTCTTGAAATTCTTCCCGCACAAGTTACCCTTGTGCCGGATTCACACGATGTTCTTACATCCAACAGCGGCTGGGACACGAAGAAAAACGGGCTGTTTCTTAAGGATATGTGCTCAATTTTCCGGTCAAACGGAATAAGAACTTCAATTTTTATCGACCCCAACCCGGAAATGATAAAATATGCTGCAGAAACAGGATGCGACAGAATTGAGCTCTATACAGAAGCCTATGCCAGCGGTTACTCCGGTGGAAGGGAAGCTGCAATTTCGCCGTATGTAAAAGCTGCTGAAACTGCTGTTGAAATGGGTCTGGGAATAAATGCCGGACACGACCTCAGTCTTGAAAATCTCAGGTATTTCTGCGACACAATTCCTTACACGGCAGAGGTCTCAATTGGCCATGCTCTTATATGTGACGCCATATATCTTGGTCTGGAAAATACTATACAATCTTATCTTAGACAATTAAAGAAATATTAATATATTTGTGTTTTAAATATTATTACAAATGAAAAATGCCTCATTAATTCTGAATTCAGTATTAGCCGTAGCGGTAGTTGTACTTTACGTTCTCTATTTTACATCAAAACCGGGTTCTTCAAGCAGTTCCCAAAGTCAGGGGACAGTTGCTCCGGCCGGAAGTATCGTTTATATCCAGATTGACTCTTTAATGAATCAATATGATATGTTCAACGACCTCAAATCGGAACTTGAAAGTAAAGCACAGGTTATTCAGGATGACCTCAGCAAGAAAGGAAGAGCATTCGAGCGTGACTATAAAGATTGGGAAGCTAAGATTCAAAAAGGGCTTGTTACACGTGCCCAGGCAGAAACCCAGCAACAACAGCTCGCCATGCGTCAGCAGGAACTTCAGAACTTAAGCCAGCAAAAACAAATGGAGATGGCAGAAGAAGAAAGGGTACTTGTAAACAAAGTAATGGAATCTCTCCACACTTATCTCAAAGTATACAACAAAGAGAAAAACTTCTCAGTTATCATTAACTCGTCTGCTACAATGAACACCGTATTGCAGGCCGACTCTACCCTTAACATTACATCGGACGTAGTTGCAGGTCTTAACGACGAGTATATCAAAACCAAATCGAAGGGAACCAAATAAGGAACCGAGTGAAAATAGCAATCTTATCCAGCTTTTACCCATACAGAGGTGGGATTGCACAGTTCAATGCCAACATATTTGAGGAACTTGGCAAAAACCATGAAGTAAAAGCTTTTAACTTCAAAAGACAGTATCCGGACCTTCTCTTCCCCGGCAAAACGCAGTATGTAGAGAAGGAGGATACCGCCATTAAGGTTCAAAGCACTTCAATTTTGGACACTGCAAACCCATTTTCATACATCCGGACGGCAAGGGCAATCCGTGAGTGGGAGCCGGATTTGCTCATAATGCGCTACTGGATGTCCTATTTTGCTCCATCTCTGGGATATGTGGGACGTCATCAGCTTAAAAAAACGAAGGTTATTTCTGTTCTCGATAACGTTATCCCGCACGAACAACATTTCTTTGACAAACCATTTACAAAATATTTTCTGGGCGCCAATGACGCCTTTATTGTTTTATCCGATGCCGTCGGAAGAGATTTGCTTTCGTATAAACCCAATGCAAAATTCATAAGTACACCCCATCCTCTTTACAACCATTTTGGCGAAAAGATGGACAGGGAGCTGGCAATTGAAAAAATTGGCATTGAAAAGGGCAAAAAAAATATTCTTTTCTTTGGACTGATAAGGGAATACAAAGGGCTGGATATTCTAATCGAGGCCTTTTCCGGCCTTGACGACAGCTTTCAGCTTATTGTAGCCGGAGAACCTTACGGAAGTTTCGACAAATACAGGCAATTGATAGACAATTCCGCGAATAGGGACAGGATAAAGCTTTTTAACGGATATATTGCAGACAGCGATGTTCCTGCGTTTTTTTCCTCTTCCGATATTTGCGTCCTTCCATACCGTTCTGCCACACAAAGCGGAATCAGCGCAATTTCCCTTCATTTTGGATTGCCAATGATTACGACAGATGTTGGAGGATTAAGGGAAGCAATCGAAGGACCCGGAACTGGAATTGTTGTAAAGCAACCAGATGCGTCATTAATAAGAGATGCTATTGCTGATTATTTCGAAAACGACAGAGTAAGCTATTTTGAGAAAAACATCTCCATTGAGAAAAACGAACTCTCATGGAGTAAATTTTGCAACAAACTGACAGAGTTTTATAAAACGCTTTAAAGATACATATTTGACATGAAGGCTATAACAAGAACCGAATTCAACTTTAAAAACCAGACCGGCAAATATGTCGGCAAAGTGAGAGATGTATACAGCATAGGTGACAACTACCTTGTAATGATTGCCACTGACCGCATCTCTGCATTTGATGTTGTTCTCCCAAAAGGGATTCCTTATAAGGGACAGGTGCTTAATCAAATTGCCTCGAACTTTCTTGACAGAACCTCAGATATCGTTCCAAACTGGAAAATTGCCTCACCTGACCCAATGGTTACAGTAGGGCACAAATGTACCGGATACCCCGTTGAGATGATTATCAGAGGATATCTGACAGGAAGCTCATGGAGAGCATACAAATCTGGCGTAAGAGAAATCTGCGGAGTTAAAATTCCCGATGGGATGAAAGAGCATCAGGCTTTTGAAAAACCTATCATTACTCCTACCACCAAGGCCGAAATAGGCGAGCACGATATGGATATCTCAAGGGAAGAGATTATTTCAAGCGGACTTGTAAAAGAGAGTGAATACATTAAACTTGAACAATATGCGCTTGACCTGTTTAAGAGAGGAAGTGAAATAGCAGAAGAAAGAGGCCTGATTCTTGTAGACACAAAATACGAATTCGGCAAAAAGGGAGATGTGATTTATCTTATAGACGAAATACATACACCGGATTCTTCCCGTTACTTCTATAAGGATAGTTACGCGGACCTGTTTGAAAAAGGTCTTCCTCAAAGACAACTCTCAAAAGAGTTTGTTCGCGAGTGGCTGATGGAAAATAATTTTTCGGGACAAAAGGGTCAGAGCGTACCTGAAATGACAGACGAGATTGTAGGTTCCATTTCCGACAGATATATTGAGCTGTTCGAGCATATAACAGGCAAACCGTTTATCAGAGCGGAATATACCGATGATATTTACGAAAGAATAGAAACCAACATAGCAAATATGCTAGCCAGATTATGAAACAATTAACCATTATACTGCTTGTTGCTTTAACACTTTTATCTCCGGCAGTGTACGGACAGTACACTCCCCCTCCTGTTAAAATATCTACAGAACTTGTAAACAGAGACGGGCTTTCATTTTTTGTTCACCACGTGGAGAAAAAGCAAACTCTTTTTTCAATTGCAAAAGCATATAATGTAGTTGTAAATGTTATTCTGGAAGACAATCCTGCTTTGCGTTCGGGCATTAAGGAGGGCGATCTTGTATATATAAGAAACTCCTCTGCTTCTAAAGAGACGGTTTTACCTGAAACTCCAAAGGAGAATCCTGCGAAAGAGGAAGCTGTTAAAACAGAAATGCTCAAACACACCGTTCGCTGGTACGAAACACTGGAGTCCATTGCCAAACTATACAATGTATCCGTTGAATCGATTGTTGCGGCTAACTCATTAACCGGCAGCGAACTTAATACCAGACAAATACTTCAGATACCTGCTTCGGAACCGGCAAACGGAGCAAAAGAGATATCTGCTGCCTACGGCTATGTTCCTTTACGGCAAAGTATTTTCAAAGAACATAAATCTAGCGGGAATCATACCGTTTCTCTCGTACTTCCTTTTGACAGCAAAAATTTCGAAACAAATCCGGGCAACAATAATTATCTGGATTTTTATCAGGGCTTTCTCCTTGCGGTAAATGATATGCGTGTTAAAGGAATGAGTATGGATCTCCGGGTTTTTGACACCAAAGACTATACTAACTCTTCCATGATTGCACAATCCGGAAGGCTCGACGGATCGGAACTGGTTATAGGTCCCGTTTTTTCAAGTGAAATTGAGGGTTTGATTGATTATACAAAAGACAAACGCATTCCGCTTGTATCTCCCATGGACCCGGATAGTGAAAAATTCGTAGCGAATAACTCCAATTTCTTTCAGGTTTCTGTTCCGGTTAAGGATCAGCAGGAAGAACTGCTCAATTCTGTTCCGGCCGGCTCGCACGTTGCAATTTTTTATGAGGAGTCGTCGCCGGATATAAGTCTGGTGAACCTTTCCAAAGAGATTCTCACGCAAAAAGGCATCCCTTTCACTTCTCTTTCATATAACCTGTTAAAGGGAAGGTCAGTTTATTCTGCACTTCTTTCCAAGCTTGATGCCACAAAAGAGAATTCGGTAATTGTGATTTCCAATTCCGAAGCTTTTGTATCCGATATGTTAAGAAACCTAAATCTGATAAATACAAGAAGCGGATATAAAATTACCCTTTACGGAACTCCGAGATGGAGAAATTTTGAGAATGTAGACATCAATTACTACCATTCCATGAATTTGCATATCTCTCTTCAGTATAATGTCAATTATTCAAGCGAAGATGTAAAGGTGTTTTTGTCCAAATACAGGGCGCTTTTTGGTACTGAACCCTCTCCGTATGCATTTCAGGCTTATGATTTGGGCTTGTATTTCCTGGGTGCGCTTTATAATTACGGGCCGGATTTCGTAGATTATCTTAATGAATTCAATTCAGGCAATCTTCTTCAGTCCAGTTATAAATTTGTAAGGGAAGGCAGAGGGAACGGCTTCATTAACAGAAGATCCCGCCTTATTATTTACAGACCCGACTACTCAATTGAGTCTGGCAGTTTTGTCCGCTAACCACTTTTTCCCGTCTGCACTCAGATATGGGGACAATTTTTCGTATACCGAAGAATTGTACATATTGAGCCACTCTTTATACTCCCCGCCAAGCGAGTTTAAATCAACAGCGGTAGTGTCTATAGGAATAAAGGATAGTGTTTCGAACTGGTAAAATTTACCATACTTATTTTCTACCCACTCTTTGCAAAGAATTGTGTTCTCAATGCGGATTCCATAGCTTCCTTCTTCGTAAATCGCAGGCTCATTTGAAATAACCATTCCCGGTTCAATTGTAACCGGATTTTCCTCCATTCGTATGCTCTGCGGTCCTTCGTGAACACAGAGACGATGGCCTATACCGTGGCCGGTACCGTGAAGATAAAGCTTAGCGACAGAACATACCGGACCTCTTGCAAGGATATCAAGCTGAGACCCTCTTGTCCCTTTTGGAAATTTAGCCATACTCAGGGCAATCATTCCCTTAAGAACCTGGGAGTAATCTGTTTTTTGTTCCGGAGTGAGCGGTCCCAATGGAATAGTGCGGGTTGAGTCGGTTGTTCCATATTTGTACTGGCCACCTGTATCCATAAGCAGAAATCCTGACTTTTCTATATAGACCGGTTCTTCAGAAATGGAATAATGAGGAAGGGCTGCATTCTTGCCAAATGCAACTATTGGAGCAAAACTTTCTCCCATATAATCCTGACATTCTGCCCGGAATTTGGCAAATTTATCTGCAACTATCTTTTCTGAAAGATGATTATTTCCTTTTTCGAGCTCCTTTTCTATAAAAACAAGAAGTTTTACCCATGCTACTCCGTCATTTATCATTGCTCTCCTGAACCCATCCGCCTCGACATCATTCTTTAATGCCTTGAGACCGGCTATCACTCCTCCCCTAGTTAAATCCGGAATAAAACGTGTTCCGCTTTTGACAGCACTGTTATAGTTCCTCACAGACAATTTATCCTGAGAAGCAATTCTTACAATTTCTGAAGGAAAGTCAGATATAAAACTGTTAAATGAATTATAATCATGCAAAATCACACCCTCTTTTTCAAGGATTTTAATATCCTCATCGGCCAGAACGCCTTTGCAAATAAAAAGATGGATATTGTCTCTTGTCAAAGCGACATAAGACAGGGGAACCGGGTTATAAAGCATGTCGTTCCCTCTGATATTGCATAGCCATGCAATGTCGTCACAAAGTGAAACCAGATATATGAAATCCTCCTGAACTCCCAGCGCCTGAACAACTCTTTTGTGCTTTGAAGAAACACTCTCTCCGGTTATGTCTTCTCCCAGATAAGAGATTTTATTGAAACGGAGCTTAGGCCTCTCCTTCCATACAGTTTCAAACGGATCGTTGCACAGTTTGATATTTAACGAGGGCAGGGCCTGCCTGAGCAAGTTGTATTCCATGACAGAAAAAAGAGAAGAATCTATTCCAACGCTTTGATTATTTTCCAGCCTTGCTGCCAGCCACGATTCAACACTTTCTGTCCCGGGCATCTTGAGCTTTTTAAGCACAATCCCTGTACCTGCTATCTGGTTTTCTGCCTGAATAAAGTATCTCGAGTCTGTCCAAAGCGCAGCTTCCTTAAGCGTTACCGCAACAGTACCTGCGGAGCCGTCAAATCCTGAAATCCAGCCTCTGCACATAAAATGGTCCTGAATATATTCTCCGAAGTGGGTGTCGTTTGAGGGTATTATAAATGCCGAAAGTGCCATCTCGCGCATATATTCCCTGAGTTGTTCCAGTCTGTTGTTTTGCATTTTAAAGCCAGTGTTTATTAACTTCTTCCTTTTACAAATATAATAATTCATGGTTGCATAAGAGGTTTTTTTGAGTATATTTGTTGAGTCAGAAATTAAATATTGTTTATAATATATTATTAATAACGTATTAAGAATCAATTATGGAAAAGAGCATTAAAGGGACAAAAACAGAACAAAACCTGTTAAAGGCATTTGCCGGTGAATCACAGGCAAGAAACAGATACACATATTTCTCAAGCGTTGCAAAAAAAGAGGGCTTTGAACAAATTGCCGCTGTTTTTGCAGAAACAGCCGAACAGGAGAAAGAACATGCCAAGGCATTTTTTAAATTTTTAGAAGGCGGAATGGTTGAGATTACAGCATCATATCCTGCAGGTATAATTGCAACAACAAAAGAAAACCTAGCCGCTGCCGCTGACGGAGAAAATGAAGAGTGGACACTGCTATATCCTTCTTTTGCAGAAACAGCAATGGCAGAGGGATTTCCTAAAGTTGCAGTTGCTTTCAAGATGATTGCAAAGGTTGAGGCCGAACACGAAGCAAGATACAGAACTCTTCTTGCAAGGGTTGAAGCAGAAAAAGTATTTGAGAGGGAGGAAGAAATCGAATGGCAGTGCCGCAACTGCGGATTCATCCACAAAGGCAAAAAAGCTCTTGAAAACTGTCCTGCATGCAATCACCCAAAAGCCTACTTCGAGCCTAAGAAAAATAACTATTAGGACTAAAAAATTAATCTATATTTGCGGATTATTTATAATATGGATAAATCTGCAATTGATAGAACTATAAGTTCCGTAAAGGAGATCTTGCCAAAGACACTTAAAACCTGTCTTTGGCTTGTTCGTATAACAGTATTGGTAACGCTTGGTGTTCAGTTTCTGGAGTACTTTAAAATTCTTCCATGGATATCCAATTTTCTGAGCCCGGTTTTCAATTTGCTTGGACTCCCGGGAGAAGCAGCGCTTGCATATGTTACCGGTTATTTCGTAAATAACTATTCTGCCATTGCCGTAATGTCCACTCTCAATCTGGATGTCCGGACAATAACCATCCTTTCCGTTATGGTTCTTTGTTCCCACAATATGATTACAGAAACGGCAGTCCAGAAAAAGACAGGCTCCTCCGCGGTAAGAATGGTCATAACCCGCACTCTGTCTGCCTTTGTGCTTGGATATGTTTTAAATCTCATTATGCCCGGAGCGGCGAACACCGTTCACATTAATATTGCGGCCGCAGACCCCTCTCTCTGGGCAATGCTTCAGCTTTGGTTTGTCAAAACATTAAAGCTGGTTATACTCATGACTGTACTTATTTTTGCGCTCTCTATTTTACAAAGGCTTTTGTCGGAGTTTGGAGTAATTCGCTGGCTTTCCAAATTTATGAGACCAGTGCTTGCCGTTTTTGGACTTCCTGCAAAAACCTCTTTTCTGTGGATAGTTGCAAACACTTTAGGTCTTGCATACGGAGCAGCAGTAATGATCGATGAAACCGAGTCGGGTAAGATAAACAAACAGGACGTGGACTTGCTAAACCATCACATAGGAATATCGCACAGCAACCTTGAAGATGTGATACTTCTTGCTTCGGTTGGCGCAATTGCAGTATGGCTGCTTTTCTCAAGATGGGCATTCTCATTTTTACTTGTCTGGGAGTTACGGCTCGAGATGGCAATACGAAAAAAATTATCTATCTTTGTGGGTTGAAAATCATATTAAACAGCAAAATGGGTTCAGAAAAAATAAAATGTCTGATTATTGGCAGCGGGCCGGCCGGCTACACTGCCGCTATATATGCCTCAAGAGCGAATATCAGTCCTGTTCTTTATGAAGGGATACAACCCGGAGGTCAGCTGACAACAACCACCGAAATTGACAATTTCCCGGGTTACCCAAGCGGAACAAGCGGGCAGGAAATGATGGAAGATTTAAAAAAACAGGCTATCCGTTTTGGAACGGATGTCCGTTTTGGAATTGTGAGCAAAGTAGACCTCTCCGAGAGACCTTTTAAAGTTATTATCGACGAAGAGAAGGAAGTTATTGCGGAAACAATTATTATATCAACCGGTGCCACAGCAAAATATCTTGGCATGGAATCCGAAGAGAAATTCAGGGGTCAGGGCGTATCTGCCTGCGCCACATGTGACGGATTTTTCTACAAAGGGAAAGATGTTGCCGTTGTAGGAGGAGGAGACACTGCATGTGAAGAGGCTTCATACCTTGCAGGTTTGTGCAATAAGGTGTATCTGATAGTGCGCAGAGATGTCCTCAGGGCATCCAAGGCAATGCAGGACAGGGTTAAAAACGCTTCCAATATTGAGATTTTGTGGAATTATAATACAAAAGAAATTGTCGGAACGCCTCTTGGCGGAGTAAATGGTGCGATTCTTGCTCACAAGAACGGAACGGAGAAAAAGATCGACATTCACGGCTTTTTTCTGGCAATTGGTCACCACCCCAATTCTGAGCTTTTTTCGGAATGGATAAAGACTAATGAGGAAGGGTATATTATTACTGAAGGCAAAAGCAGCAAAACAAATGTTCCCGGAGTTTTTGCAGCAGGAGATGTTCAGGACCCTAACTATCGCCAGGCGATAACAGCAGCAGGTTCGGGCTGTATGGCAGCACTTGATGCAGAGCGTTTTCTCTCAGATAACAAATAGATTTAAAGATGAGAATTGTAAAACTTTTAGTTGTAGTCCTGATTGGAGTTTTTATGACTTCGTGCGTTTCTAAATATGAAATGCTTGTAAGAAGTGCCGATGTAGATCTTAAATACAAAGGTGCTTTTAAATATTTTGAAGAGAAAAAATATAAAAAAGCTGCGGACCTGTTTGATCAAATTCTTTTAGCAACAAAAGGTACAACCAGGGACGACACTGTTCAGTTCTACCTGGGCCTATGCAACTACAAGTATGGCGACTTAATGATTGCCGAAACAAATTTTGATCAGTTTACAAAGGTTTTTCCACGCAGCCCTTTCACAGAAGAGGCAAGATTCCTTAGACTGGACTGTTTGTATGAATCTACATACCGGTATGAACTTGACCAGCTCCCCTCATACAAGGCTATGTCTTCTATAAGTGAATTTCTTTACGAATATCCGAACTCAAAATATCTTGTAAAATGTAAAGATATGCTGGTAGATTTGCAGGAAAGACTCGACAAAAAAAGTTACGAAGCTGCAAAAATATATGTTACAATAGAAGATTACAAAGCAGCAACATTTGCACTCAAAAATGCATTAAAAGAGAATCCGGACAACAGATACAGAGAAGAGATAATGTATCAGCTCGTTGTTTCCAACTACAAATATGCAAGCCAAAGTGTAAAAGCAAAACAAAAAGAACGTTACCTTGCTTTTGTTGACGAATACTACAACTTCGTCAGCGAATTTCCGGAATCAAAATATAAAAAATCCATTGCAGGTATGTTTGAGCACTCACAAACCGTAATAAATAATAAATAGATATGGAAATCAGGAAAAATGTACCAAACAACACAATAACCAGAGATCTTTCAAAGCTTGCCGCTCCAACTGGCAATATTTATGAGTCTACTATGATTATTGCAAAAAGGGCAAATCAAATTTCGGCCGAAATGAAGTTTGAACTCAGCCAGAAACTGGAAGAGTTCTCAAACTATGCCGATACCCTTGAAGAGACTTTCGAAAACAGAGAGCAAATTGAAATTTCCCGTTACTACGAAAGACTTCCAAAGGCAAATCTAATTGCTATCAACGAATTTGAAGAAGGAAGAATCCACTACAGGAAGATAGAGGAGTAATGCTAAAGGGGAAGCACATACTATTGGGTATAACCGGCAGTATTGCCGCCTATAAGGCTGCCCTGTTAGTCCGTGCTTTAGTTAAACAAGGGGCCGAAGTGAGAGTGATAATGACTGAAATGGCAAAGCAGTTCATAACTCCCCTTACAATGGCCACACTTTCAAAAAATCCTATTCTTGTTGAGTTTTACAATCCCGAAAACGGAGACTGGAACAGTCATATAAGTCTTGGAATGTGGGCAGATGCATATTTAATTGCTCCTGCATCGGCAAATACCATTGCCAAAATGGCAACGGGAGTTGCTGACAATCTTCTTCTTACAACATATCTCTCTGCCAGGTGTCCCGTAATTGTTGCACCTGCAATGGACGTTGATATGTACCTTCACACTGCCACTCAAAATAACATTGAAACCCTTGCCCTTAGAGGTGTTAAGATTATTGACCCCAATGCAGGAGAACTTGCAAGCGGACTTGAAGGGAAAGGAAGGATGGCAGAACCGGAAGAGATTGCCGGATATATGAATGAGTTCTTTTCCCGCAAAGAGAGTCTGAAAGATATAAATGTCCTGATAAATGCCGGCCCTACCAGGGAAGCCATAGATCCGGTAAGGTATATTTCAAACCATTCTACTGGAAAAATGGGGTATGCAATTGCCGAGGAATTTGCATGCAGGGGAGCAATGGTTACCCTTGTAAGCGGTCCTGTAAATCTTTTTGCAAAAAGCCCTCGTATAACAGTCAGAAATGTGACAACGGCAAATGAGATGTACAGCACTACCCTCGAATGTTATAAGGAGGGTAAGGATATAACAATCCTTTGCGCTGCTGTTGCCGATTTTACGCCGGTTCACTCGTCGGATTTAAAAATCAAGAGAGAAAAAGAGAACTACAATCTGGAACTTGAGCCCACAAAAGATATTGCCGCAGAAATTGGCAAAATTAAGAGGAGTGGCTCCGTGATTGTAGGATTTGCTCTTGAAACCAACAATGAATTATCCAACGCAGAAAAGAAACTTAAAACGAAAGGTCTGGATGCAATTGTGCTCAATTCGCTTAAAGACAGCGGTGCCGGATTTGGAGTAAACACCAATAAAATCTCCATTATCGCAAGAGGCGGAGAGATTACTCACTACCCGCTAAAAAGCAAGGAGCAGGTGGCCCGGGACATTGCGGACTATATAGAAAACTTGCTGCTATGCTCAAAAGCCTGACAATTTCTAACTACGCGCTCATCGAGAATCTCGAAATCGAATTCCCGGATGGTCTTATTATTATCACCGGTGAAACCGGTGCAGGTAAGTCAATCCTTTTAGGTGCATTGTCTCTGTTGCTCGGTAACCGTGCCGACCCGGGAGTTTTAAAAAATTCAGATAAGAATTGTGTTGTTGAAGCTGTCTTTGGAATATCTCAGGACAAGTATGTTCAGAAACTTTTCGAAGAGGAGATGATTGAATTTGGTGAAGAGATAACTCTTCGCAGAGTGGTTACTCCCGCCGGAAAATCCAGAAACTTTGTAAATGACCAGCCTGTAACGCTTCAATTTCTCAAAGAATTGTCGGAAAGGCTCGTGGATATTCATGCCCAACATCAGCATCTGTTGCTTGCCGATAGCAATTTTCAGCTGACTGTGCTCGATTCTTTTGCAAAAAACAGAGTGCTGCTTGAAAATTACAGAGTAGAATTCGAAGAGGTTAACCGCCTCAGCAAAAAACTTCAAGAACTAAAGGAGCAAATCGCAAAAGAAGAAGCAGAGCAGGATTATAACAATTTCCAGTACAATCAGCTGGAGGAGGCAAAATTATCTTCAGGCGAACTTGAGGAAATTGAGGGCGAATTCCGGTTGCTCAGCAATGCAGAAGAGATTAAAGTATCTCTCTACAATATGGCATCTCTGTTAAACCCTTCCGATATATCGGTAGTGCACAACCTGAGAGAGATGACATCCATTGCTTCCCGTATTTCCGGAAACTATCCCGCTGTCAATTCTATTTCCGAAAGAATCGAAAGTTGCCGTATTGAGTTAAAAGACATTGAAGAAGAGATACAGGCATCGGCAGAAAAGGTTACGCTGTCTCCGGAAAGAGCGCAACAACTAGACGATAGAATTTCACAGATTTACACCCTGCTAAAGAAGCACAATGCGGAAAACACCGAAGAATTAATTTCGATACGCAACTCTCTTGCAGAAAAGCTGAAACTTACAGAGGACCGCAAAGAGGAGCTTGCGGCGCTCACAAATCAAATTGAAGAAGTGACCGAAAAAAGAGATAGCATGGCCGAAGAGCTCTACAGGAACAGAGTCGGAATTGCAAAGAAATTTGATTCTACTCTTCTCGCAAAAATAAGAGAACTTGAAATGCCTCATGCTATGTTCGAGACCCGGGTGGAAAAAATTTCCGGATTTAATATCAATGGGAACTGTTCTGTTAAATTTTTCTTTTCTGCTAACAAAAATGGTGAGTTGAGGGACATTTCTAAAGTAGCTTCAGGCGGCGAATTATCCAGAATCATGTTGTGCCTCAAATCTGTGATGGCTAGTGGATTAGGAATGCCAACAATGATTTTTGACGAGATTGACACAGGTGTGTCCGGAAAGATTGCCGATAAAATGGGCAATCTTATTGGTGAAATGGCAAAAAATATGCAGATATTTGCAATAACTCATTTGCCTCAGATTGCCTCCAAGGGAGAGTGTCATTTGCTGGTTTACAAAGAAATAGACGACAAAAACACTACTCGCACAGAGATTAGAAGAATTTCAGCAGAAGAGAGACTTATAGAAGTTGCACGAATGCTGAGCGGGGCAAAACTTACAGAAGCGGCTGTTGCAAATGCTAAAGAGCTGCTTTACAACCAAACTTAAACAATTTTAAAGAAAACATATATGAGACTTATTATTCAAAACTCGTACGAACAGATTTCTCAATGGGCAGCAGCTTTTATTGTTAAAAGAATTCGCGAGTTTGATCCAACTCCAAAAAAACCATTTGTACTTGGACTTCCTACTGGTTCTACTCCCTACGGTACATATAAAGAGTTAATAAGACTCTACAAAGCCGGTCAGGTATCATTCCAGAATGTTGTGACTTTCAACATGGATGAATATATAGGCATACCTAAAGATCATCCACAGTCTTACTATACTTTTATGTGGGAAAACTTTTTCAGACACATTGATATTAAACCGGAAAACGTAAACATCCCAAATGGAAACGCCCTCGATTTAAAGAAAGAGTGTGAAGAATACGAGAATAAAATCACTTCGATTGGCGGAATAAGGCTTTTCATGGGCGGTATCGGTCCGGACGGACATATTGCTTTCAACGAACCGGGTTCCTCTCTTACTTCAAGGACAAGAATAAAAGCACTTACAACAGATACGATTATTGCAAATTCAAGATTCTTCAACAACGATATCAATCAGGTTCCAAGAACCGCTCTTACAGTGGGAGTAGGAACAATTATGGATGCCCGCGAAGTTATGATACTTGTAAACGGACATCACAAATCAAGAGCGCTTAAGATGGGTGTGGAGGGGTGCATAAATCACCTGTGGACAATAAGTGTTCTTCAGATGCATCCGAAAGGCATAATCGTTTGCGACGATGCTGCTACCGATGAATTAATGGTATCTACCGTAAATTACTTTAAGGATATTGAGCACGATAATCTTGACCCTAAGTCGCTTTTAAAATAGCCTAACTTAGAAATTCGACGGCTCTGCTGAATATTTTATCAAAATAATACTTACGATCGGAAGGATTTATTTTATCTGAAACCGGAAACGGATTTTCGTGGCAGTAATCGAATGGAAAATCCATCTCTTCAAGGCAGATATCCGAGCTGCTGCCAAGAGCCAGACGGATTCCGGATGTAGGTATCACAATATCTCTCTTTAAGGAAATAATACTTACCCTGTGTGAGTTGTTTTTATAGAAGTTCTCCCGCTCCCCGCGGAAGAACTTCTCTCCTATATGGGTGGTAAATGCTGTTTCAATATAATCCCATAATCTCCTCTTTTCTGCACCCAACCTTATAAAATCACCTATATAGTATTTTTTTAATGAGGCAAAAGAGTCTCTGTCCATAATCATTTTTGAGTCTCCGTTCATTTCATTAAACAGCGAGCCCGCGCAAAACATGAACAGCTTGCTTTTGCTAAAATAGTCGTTTGGATTTGCCTTGAGAAGAACTTGTGCAAGAAGGCCGCCAATAGAATATGCGAAAATATCAATTTTAGCATCTTTATGAACTACCGGATGACGGTCACCTCTTATTTCATCCATTAACTGAGTCACGTTGAGAATGCTTTCTCTCCCGGAGAGGTAGAAACGGAAAGGGTCCGATTTTATTCTGCTGCTTAAAGCATAATTTAGAAAAGAGAGGTTGCTGTAATCTTTCTTGTCGCTAAACTCCATTGAAATGAGTCTTTGCATTGCCCTGGGATTTGCCCACTCTTTCGGAGAGCGGTTCATGTGCATAGATAGAGGAAACATTATTACTACTCTTCCGCTTTTATCTGCAAGGTACTCTGCCCAGGAAATATATTTGTCCCAGTTACGTTCATTGAGCCCGTGAAAAAGAAGAATTGCCGACCGCGATTTTCCTGAAGGAGAATAATCCGGGTTTTCGGGCTCAGCGATATAGTAATCGAAAGCTGTATTTTCCGAAATTTCGTCTTCTTTAGTCTCAAGGAACTTTACCGGTGCCACGACTTTTCTGATATTCAGAATCTCGTCTTTTCCAAGGTTCTCTTCAAAACGAACTGTTCTTAGTTTCATCGTTTATCCCTTTTTTTTGCAAATAAAGAGCAGAAACCAATCTCTGATGAAAAAATGGTTTAATCGATGCCCCAAATGGGTGGAATATCCATTAGAGGGGTGAAATTCGCATATATGGGGTCAATAAATTTTAATTACATTTGCATTTAAATGACGATACCCTCATATATAAACTCAAAAAGGAATATTTTCCGTCTGGTGTTTTTCACAGCAGCATTCGCTCTTGCGTTTATTAATATCTATAAACCATTCGGCTCAAAAAACTGGTACGTTGTTTCCGATTTTAAATTTTTCCTTTACTCTGCGCCAATAATTCTTACTGGCGTTCTGGTTGTTGTCATCAGCAGGGTGATAATGTACTATTTCAGCAAAAAATGGCCTATTTCATATGTGAAATATTTTATGTGGGTATTGCTTGAGATTGTTTGCATGTCTTTGTTTTATACCATATATACCCTCTCACTTTCTGTTAATGACGGAAAAGATATTGTTGCCACATTTAAATCATCAACAGTAAATACCGCACTGGTGCTTCTGTTGCCATACATCACTCTTTGGTTTTATTTCGGATGGGAAGAGAGTAAGAAAAAACTTGAAAACATAGAACAGAGCGAACCGGAAGAAGAAAATCTCCCTAATAATTATTCTTTTACGGACGAAAAAGGGATTCTCCGGCTCTCTGTACAAAGCAGGGAACTTCTTTATCTGGAGTCGGACGATAACTATGTTGTGATTCATTATGCAGCAAACGGCAAGGTAAAGAGATACCTTTTGAGAAATACTCTGAAAAACCTTGAGTCTCAATTTGCAGATACTCCCGTGGAAAGATGTCACCGGTCATTCCTTGTAAATTTTGGAAGGGTTAAGGTAATGAGAAGGGAGAGAGACGGGCTTTTCCTTGAACTTGATGCCGACGGGGAAAAAGATATCCCCGTATCTAAAAGCTACAGGGATAAAGTGGGAGAGAAATTCATGTCCCAATCTTTTAAGAGTCAGAAATAATTTCCGGTTACTGGTTATTTGAGTTTTGAGATAATCTCTTCGTCCATTGGTTTCACTTTAGAAGAGAAATGGCCAATAAGTCTGCCTTTTTCGTCAATCAGATATTTAGAGAAATTCCATGCAGGTTCTTTTTCGTTCCATCCGTTTTTGGACTTATCGGTTAACCATGCAAAAACAATGTTTTTGTTTTTCCCCTTAACAGAAGACTTATCCATCATCTGGAAGGTCACGCCATAGTTTACTTCGCAAAAAGACTTAATTTCCTCATTTGTTCCCGGGTCCTGATTCATAAAGTCGTTTGAAGGGAAACCTATTACAACCAGAGAATTCCCATATTGCTGCGAAAGAGCTTCAAGATCCTTAAACTGTGGTGTAAAGCCGCATTTTGAAGCAGTATTTACTATGAGCACTTTCTTGCCTTTGAGCTGGTTAAAATTGAACGCTTCTCCTGTAATTGTTTTAAACGAGAGCGAATAAAAATCTACCGGAGGTGTAACCGGGTTATCCTGCGCAACCATTTTCTGTCCAAAAAACATGGATACAATGGCTGTGAATATTAAATTAATTTTTTTCATGGGTTGGTGTTTTTAATACAATCAAAACAACCGGAAGCCCATAAAGTTTATCGGTCTATCTGATACTTACAGCAACTCCCCCGCTGGCTGCGAGATTGATTTTAAGAAGAGAACTGCTATTAACGGCAGTTTTTCTGATGTTATAACTCTGAGGATTTTTATCCCAATGGGCATCTTTTCCGTCTTCATAAATTGTTGCAGTAAAACTTTTACCCTTTGGCAAAAACGAACAATCTATATTTGCTGTTCTTGGGTTTTCATCGGTAATACCTCCCACAAACCACTCTTCCTTTCCTTTTGCTTTTCTTGCGACAGTTATATAGTCGCCGGGTTCTGCTTCCAGATACCAGCTGTTATCCCAGTCAACTGCCACATCTTTTATGAACTGAAACGCATCTAAAAACCGTTCGTAGTTTTGAGGAAGATCCGCAGCCATCTGGAGAGGGCCCGGCATTGTTACATATAATGCAAGCTGTTTTACAAGGGTGGTATGAACCTTCTGATCGGGCTTGTTGCCTTTATAATACGATAAGTCTGTCTGAAATATACCGGGGGTATAATCCATAGGACCACCCATAAGACGTGTAAAAGGCAGTATTGTTGTATGGTCGCAGGCATTTCCTCCCATTGATTCAAATTCGGTACCTCTTGCCGATTCCTGCGCCAGCCAGTTTGGATAAGTGCGGCACAGGCCAGTTGGGCGTACCGCTTCATGACTGTTAACCATTATTTTAAAATCTGCAGCTCTTTTGGCAACATATATATAGTGGTTGTTCATCCATTGCGACGAGTGATATTCGCTGCGTGGAATAATATAGCCCACATAACCTGTCTTTACGGAGGTATAACCATTGTTGTTCATAAATCTAAATGCCTCGTCCATTTGTCTTTCATAATCGGATGCATTGGCGGAAGTTTCATGATGCATCATAACCTTTACCCCCTTTGATGCTGCATAATTCTGCAACTCTTTTACATTAAAATCGGGGTACGGGATAGTGAAGCTGAAGTGGTGGTCCTTAAGATATGAAGCCCAGTCTTCCCAGCCCTCATTCCATCCTTCAACTAAAACTGCATCAAAACCGTGCCTGGAGGCAAAGTCAATATATTTTTTTACATTTTGCGTAGTTGCGGCATGTTTTCCATTAGGTTTGAGCTTGCTATAATCTGTAACTCCGGGTTTCGCCTTATAAAAATCGGAATAGGCCCAGGTTGCTCCGCCTCCGGTGAACATCTCCCACCATACCCCTATATATTTAACCGGCTTAATCCATGATGTCTCTTCATAGGCACATGGTTCATTAAGGTTCAGGATTGTCTGTGATGCCAGTATGTCGCGCGCATCATCGCTGACAATTACTGTCCGCCAAGGTGAGTTGCAGGGAGCCTGAAGATATCCTTTTTTTCCAAGCTTGTCGGGCGTAAGGTGTGCACTTAGTATAAAGTTTTTATCGTCTACATTCAGAAGCATTCCGGCATAATTCACCAAAGCTGCCTCATGAATATTTATATAGATTCCATCGGCAGACTTGAGCATAAGCGGAGTTTGCACTGTATACCCTTCTGCTTTTGATTCGTATCCTTTGCTTCGGGCTGCAATGTCCATTCCTTTGCTTATTTCGGAAATTTTTGCCGTTGTATACGAAAATTCATTCGTGTCGTAGTCGCCGGGGATACAGAATGCAACATGGTCTCCGGAGAGCCGGAACTCGGTGATTTCATTCAAAAGCGTAAAATAATTCAGGTTTTTCTGCTCAGGAAATTCGTACCGAAAGCCAAGCCCATCGTTGAACAAACGAAAACGGACAATCATTTCCCTTGTATTTGATCCGCTTTGGACCAATTCAACAGCAACTTCGTTATAGTTGTTCCTGATTACTGAATACTGCCCCCAGACAGGTTTCCACATTTCGTCCACACTTATATTTTTAAACCCTTTTATGGAGAAATCGCCGCTCATTGAGAAGCCATCAGCTTCTACTCCCAACTTGCTGGGTAATATAACATTTTTACCCTTATAACTCAATTCATATAAAACGGACCCGTTTTCGGAATTTATTTTGAGTATCAGGTTCCCGTTTGGTGATGTAATTTGCTGTGCCCCTGAGTTCAAGTTGAAGGACAATAAAAAACACAATATTCCTAACAGTTTAATCTTTATTTTCATTTGTTTGTTTATTAATGAAAGGCTATTCAATCGAATAAATGCAAATTTATAAAAAAAATTGAAGCATTATGATTGATTGAAAATTGTTTTAGAAATCCTTTAAATCTACTGAATTTCTGAACTTTAAATATCATTGAATGGTTTTTTTATTTAGTTCTTACTGCAAAATATTAACAATATAAGACTACAAATGTTATAGGATTTGTATTTTTTACTATTTTTGTCGCGAAAAACTTCAGAATTATGAAAATTAATACAAAAATACGCTATGGTTTAAGAGCGGTAATTGAGATAGCTTGTTCAAATGACCCGGGCGGAGTATTGCAAAAAGACATTGCAATTAACCAGGAAATTTCTCTTAAGTACCTTGACAGTATTATTTCTTCATTGAAAGTTAAAGGAATAATTACCCACGCAAAAGGAAAGGGAAGCGGTTTTAAACTTACACGAAAACCAGAAGAGATAACAGTATATGATGTATATACAGCATTTGAACCCATTGTAATTGTAGATTGTATTAACGACATGGGTTTTTGCGACAGGTCCAGAAACTGTGTATCAAGAGACTATTGGATTGAATTTAAAAATGAATATAAAGAGATGTTGTCCAGAAAGACCATCGCCCAAATAATTGAAAGAAACGATAAATAATACAAAGATGAAATTTACAACAAAGTATTTCATGCTGCTTCTTGCAGGCATCATGTTCACTACTGCAGGGAATGTAAATGCCCAAAGCACAAAAACAAATACATTCACCACTACGGCAAGAATATTAGGTACATCAACTCTTCATGACTGGGAATCCAAGACAGATCAAATCACAAGTGAGTTTGCGATGAGTAAAGCAAGCGAAATCCAATCATTAACTGTAAAGATTCCTGTTATGTCTATTAAAAGCGGAGAAAGGCTAATGGATAAAAAAACTTACGAAGCATTTAATTCTGATAAATATCCTTCAATAGTTTTTCAAATGACAGAGCCCACAACTCCGGTTGTAACCGGTTCCGATGTACAGGTTACATTGACAGGTAATTTGATTATTGCCGGTGTTACTAAAAAAATAACTTTTAAATCTACTGGCAAAAAAACAGCGACAGGCGGATATCAGCTTTCCGTAAGTGTTCCATTGAAAATGACAGATTTTAAAATTAAACCCCCTACTGCTCTGTTGGGAACAATCAGATCTGGCGATGCCGTTACAATTAAATTAGATATAAATGTGCCGGCTCAAAATTTAGTAGCTACTAACTAACAAAAATTATAACCAAACATGAACAAAACAATTATTACACTTCTTGCTGTACTCTTTATGAGTAGTACGGCATTTTCTCAGGTTCGGCCCTATGACAAGACGGGAATTAACGGGTTTGAAACCAAAAAAGAGAACCTTGCTAAATTTGACAAACTAAAACTCAAATTCGGAGGAAGCTTTACTCAGTCTTTCCAGACACTGAGTCACAGCACGACATCTACGGCCACCCCAGGCCTCGTTTCTATCACTTCCGGCTTTAACACAGCAAATGCAAACCTTTATCTTGATGCATTTCTGGCCGACGGAGTAACACTAAACATGACGCTTTACCTTTCTTCACGTCACCACAATGAGACCTGGGTTAAAGGCGGCTATATTCAGTTTGACAAACTCCCTTTCCTGAAGAGCGCTCTTCTTGATAAGGTAATGGAATACACTACTATTAAAGTAGGTCACATGGAAGTTAACTACGGCGATGCGCACTTCCGCAGGTCGGACAATGGTAACTCAATTTACAACCCATTCGTGGAAAACTATATCATGGATGAGTTTGCAACAGAAATTGGTGCGGAAATTGACGTACAAAGCAAAGGTTTCCTCGCCGTTGTAGCGATGACCAATGGTAAAATCAAAGGTGATATTGCCAAAGGTGTGGTTTATGCAGGGGGAAGCGATGGAAAAAGCCATCCTGCTTTCATTGGCAAGATTGGTTATGACAAACAACTAAACGAATTAGTACGTCTCCGCATTACCGGTTCGGGTTACTACACTGCCGGTTCAATTGCAAATACTCTTTATGGTGGCGACCGTTCTGGTTCACACTACTTTGGGGTGATGGACAATGCCCTTACAACTTCAGCTGCTTTTTCCGGTCGTTTTAACCCCGGCTTCACCGACAAAATTGGTGCTTTAATGGGTAATGTATTCCTGAAAGTTGGAGGTCTTGAGTGGTTTACAACTATTGAAACCGCGAAAGGTCGTTCTAAAAGCGAGCAGATTGAGCGCTCTGCAAACCAGTTTGCAACCGACCTGGTTTACAGATTTGGAAAATCGGACAACTTCTGGCTTGGTGGCCGTTATAATAAGGTATCAAGCACAATGGGCGGTGCAGATGTAAACATTAACAGAGTTGCCGTGAGTGGTGGCTGGTTCGTGACAAAAAACATCATGGCAAAAGCAGAGTATGTGAGCCAGAACTATAATGGTTTTGTATCAACAGATCTTCGCAATGGCGGTAAGTTCAACGGGCTTGTTATTGAAGCAGTTGTTGGATTCTAATTATTGGTATATTTATTGCAAACCGGTAAGAGTATCGCTCTTACCGGTTTTTTTACAGAATTAAAAAGATGAAGAGACTCTTTGCTGTTATATTTTTTGTTTTATCCGTTTTTACGATTTCAGGCGCTCAAACGCAAGCCCGGCTTGAACTGGACAACAGCAGTTCACTTACAATATTTGGATCTACAAATATTTCTAAATTCAAACTTGTTCTGCCGGGAGATAAATTTCCGGGGAAATCGTTCAGTTTCACTTATCAGCAAAATCAAAACAAAATTAGTCTATGTCAAAACAGACTTGCGCTGGAGGTAAATAATTTCACCTCAAACAACAGAATAGCACTAAATGGATTTCTAAAGTTAATCAAGTCGAAAACATACCCGGTCCTGGACATTCAGTTAAATAATCTGGAGATAATCTCCCCGGTTCCAGGCTCAAACTCTATAAACGGGAAAGCCTTTCTAAACGTTACAATAACCGGAGTAACAAAACAATATCAAATTCCCTTCTCCTCCAGATTAGAAAACGGCATGCAGTATGCCGACGGAAAAATGCGCATAAGTATACGCGACTTTGGACTCATCCCTCCCGTAGAGATGATGGGAATGGTAAAAACAAGCGAATGGATAGAAATTAATCTTCACATCGTCGCAAGAATTTCATTATAAAGCATTTTTGTTTTTTAAATAAAAAAAAGGGCACGGAAATTGCGGGGCATTTTAATCCAATATAAAACCCTGGAAGCACTGGCTCTCACCTACCTACACAACCAGCATTATTTAAAAAAAATTAAAAGGTTAAAAATGAAGAAATTATTTTTTCTAACATGCCTGTTTATTCTTTTCGCAGCAAATCTCATTGCTCAAAAAGCTGATAATCCAAAGATTACGATTACAGGAATGGTTGTCGATTCAATATCGGGAGGAAGTATCGAGTACCCTACCGTGGCACTTTTTACAGATTCTTTAAAACTACTTAAAGCCGTTGCCGGTGGGGCTGACGGAAAGTTTATCATAGAAGCGCCAAAGAGCGGAAAATACATTTTGTCAGCTTCGATGATAGGTTATACAAATTCAAAGAGCGAAATCATTCTTGATAATATCAAAAAGAAGGTAGAGGTAGGGAAAATTTCATTACTGGAGGGTATGCAAATTAAAGAGGTGACAGTTGTGGGTATTAAACCTCTAATTAAAAACGAGCCTGACAAACTGACCTATAACCTGGAATCCGACCCTCAAACGGCATCAAGTGCCATTGTGGATATTCTTCGCAAAGTTCCCATGTTGAGTGTGGATGGTGAAGATGTGGTCCGTCTTAACGGTGAAACAAACTTTAAAGTGCTTGTAAATGGCAAGTCGTCCGGAATGCTGGTTAAAAACTTCAAGGATGCCATTAAAGCAATGCCTGCAAGTTCAATAAAATCTATAGAGGTAATAACCAACCCTCCCGCAAAATATGATGCCGAAGGTGTTGGTGGTATAATCAACATAATTACAAACAAGAAAACCACAGAGGGATATAATGGAAGTTTAAACGGCGGAGCAACTACTTTGGGCGGATTCAACGGCGGAGGATACATCTCTGCACAGGTTGGCAAATTTGCTCTGAGCACAAATGTCTATACAGGCAAAAGTGTGTCACGCAAAAGCACATCACTCTCCGAATCCGAGAATTACCTTAGTACCGATTATCGCTATTCAAAATCTCAGGGAGGATTTGATTCCGACAATATTTTTACCAATGTTGGAATTGAAGCCAGTTACGAATTAGACTCATTAAATTTGCTTACGCTATCGGGTTGGGGATATCTTGGAGACTCCAAGAGCACAAGCCTCACACGTAATGAGACATATAATGCCAATCATGTTCTCAGCCGAAAGTATACAAATACATCCGAGTCAACCTATGGATATGGTTCCGGTTCCGGAAGTCTCTCCTATCAGCGTACATTTAAGAAGCCGGATCAGAACCTGACTATCGCTTATAGTCTTGATATGAGCCCCATGAGTACCGATATAACAAACACCATTGATCCCGAATTAAATTATATTGCATATTATCAGCACTCTGTTAATGACGCTATGGGAACTGAACATACAGCTCAGATAGACTATTACGACCCTTTATCAAAGAAGCACTTTATAGAAACAGGCGTAAAATACATTCTACGCCAGAATACATCGGAGACCAATGTTACCCGGTATGACGAAGCAACCGGTACCTGGATTGAGGATTTGTCCAAAGTGAATGACCTGGACTACGACCAGCATATTATCAGCATGTACGGCGGATATCTCTATAAAAAGAAATCTTTTACTGCAAAAGCAGGGTTTAGAATGGAGTACACAATTAACGACGGCTTGTCAAAAAGTGCAGAAGGAGATATTCCATTTACAAACAAACAGTTTGATGTAGTTCCTTATATTAATTTCACCTACATGTTAAAAAAGGCAAACGTGCTTTCCCTTTCATTTACACAAAGGTTAAACCGGCCGGGAATATGGTACCTGAATCCGTACGTGAACGATTCCGACCCTATGAATATATCCTATGGAAATCCGGATCTTCAGACAGTGAGACGCAATTCAATAAGCTTAGGCTACAGAAAGTCATCACAGAAATGGAACCTTGGATTGAACCTTAGCGGGGATTTCACAAAAAACAATATTGAGAACATCATGAGAGTAGATGCGGCGGGAGTAAGAATTTCCACTTATGAAAACATTGGGAAAAACAGCAATTTGAGACTGAATGTAAACTATTCATATCGTGCCGGCGAAAAACTCAATGTGTATATTAACGGATCCGTAGCATACACGACAATCTCATCTGCTGCAATGAATCTTGAAAACAGTGGTTTCAGCTATCAGGGAGGATTCGGCGGATCTATCGGTTTATGGAAAAAAGCAACTGTTAATATCAATGGGTTTGTATACGGCGGCAACATATCACTTCAGTCCAGGTATCCTGTCAACTATACAACATCCATTGGCATAAGCCAGAGGTTCTTTAAAGACAAACTCACTTTCTCGGCATATGTACGGGAACCTTTCTCAAAAGCTAAAACCTATTCATACGACTCGAGCGACAATACATATAAGATGCACGGTGAAAGCACTATGATTCAAAGATCTGCCAACTTTAGCCTCTTCTGGCGTTTTGGCAAATTCAATGTAAACGTTAAGAAGGCCCGTAAATCCGCTACAGACGACAAAATGACCGGAGGTGCAACTACCGGAGGGACTACAACTCCATAATTTGCGGTTCAGTTCATGTCATTAAATTGACAACATAATATTAAAATAAGGCACAAAGTTTATAAAACATGAACTTTGTGCTTTATTTTTAAAGGTTTAGTGTAAATTTGAATTTATTCATTTTTACTCCTGCAATGAAAAAACACAAAGAGACAAAAAACAGATGGGGAGGAGACTGGGCTGAGAAGAAAATTGATTCATTCGCCAGATATGTCTCGGATTATCTGTCCATAATTCGCAGGAATCCCACATTGAAGACAATCTATTTTGATGGTTTTGCCGGAAGCGGAGAACGAAAATCGAATATACAGTCGGAGTTGTACGAGCAGCTGATGATAACGGAAGCCGAGGAAAAAGTTTACAAAGGGACTGCGGAAAGGGTACTGAATCTGCCAAAAAACGCTTTTTTTGACTTTTACTATTTCGCCGACAAAGACTCCGAATCGCTCTCAAAACTTGAGGAGAGGCTGGCTGCATATCAGGAAAAACTTGAAAATGAGCTTCAGTTTTGCGAAGGCAACTGTAATGAGCACGTTCTGGAACTGTCCAGAACGTTAAAGAAAGAGAGCCGTTATTTTGCCCTTCTCATACTCGACCCATTTGACATGCAGATAAAATGGGAGTCAATATCAGCATTGAAGAATACCCGCACCGATATCTGGATACTCGTACCAACAGTTGTAATTGTAAACATACTGCTCGACAAAAACGGAGAACTCCGGAATTTTCATAAGCTGCAACCATTTTTTGGGATTACCGAAAAAGAGATAAAGTCATACTTTTCTGCCGAAGAAGAAGATGCAATACAGCTTGACGAAAAGGACACCGTCAAAAAAATCAACAGACAAATTGAGAAAATTGCGGGGCTATATGTCAACCAGCTCAAAACTATCTGGGCCAATGTAATCGAAGAGCCCATCTGCCTCAAAAACCCCGATGGAACCAACGTCCTGCATTTCATTTACGCCTCCAACAACACAAACACACTTAAAATCGCAAAGGAAATTATCAGGAGTGCTTAATTTTGTTTCTGTTATCAAATACAAAAGTGTGCGGAAAAGTCAAAATTTTCTGATTTTTCCGCACACTTTAATCAAAATTATCCTTTTATCATTCTGTTAACGAGTTGATGAAATCCTCAAACTGCAAAATCTTTTCGCTATTTACCTTGTTAAAAAGAAGATGCTCAAAATCTTTTTGTTTCTTCTTTAGATCAACAGTTTTTATCAGTTCATAAGTTACTTCCTTGAATTCTTGCAAATTATTTACTCCACAACGTTTTGACAAAAAATCATAATCCGGACTGGCTTGTGCAAGTAAAAACATCAGGTCGTAAAAATCACGTCCTTTTGAACGGGCCAACATGGCCGCGATTTTCATGCTGCACAATACGCCATCCGAAGGAACAGGAAACGGGAAAAAGAATCCACAACCCTTAATATTCGTTATTACCGGTTCGTAGATTACTCTCTGGTCCTGACTTTCAATTTTTATTAAAAAACGTTCTTCCTTGTGTCCGCTCAATCCTAAATCAAACAAAAGTTCAGGGAAATGAATATTACGCCTGAAAGCCATCAATTTTGGATTGTCTTTGTCCCTTGCTTCTACCCTTAATCCCGAACGCTCCAGGAACAGAATGACCCCGTTTGTCATTTCAAGGAATTCATCTTTTGATAGGTCTTTGCAGTCAAAATCCAAATCTTCGGAAAATCGATCTATTCCTTTTACCAAACGCAGATTCGTGCCACCGATAAAAGTCATCTTTCGGATATATGGGGTGGAAGAAAGATAGTCCAAAATCATCAACTGCAAATACTCTTTAAGTATGTGCTTATCAAAAATGGAATTCTCCCGGATTTGAGCCGGAAAATAATTCTTTATTTGTTCAATCTGTATCATAAATTATAGGTCTTAAAAAGCAATTTGACCCTATTGTCGAGTGCTTTGCTTTGGAACTTGTCACAAGAATCCATTAGCAATTCTTTATTCAGATCTTCCTGCAGGTAATCTTCATCCAAACGTAACTCTTCCAGTTCCTGTTTGCTATCATAAAACGGATATAGATAAAGCAAATCAAGTAATGCCTTTTCTGGTGCTGCAAACTGAATTGTACGATTGTCTGCAATTGGCTTTAAATCATACCCAAACATAAGGTTCTCCTTTATATTATTATAGGAGTATTCTCCAAAATAATTGGTAAAAGAGGCGGTTTTGAGTGACGTTATACTAGTGATTTGCACCACCGCCTCCGGTATCATCCCATAAAAAGCCAATGCAGTATGAAGGCTGATATAAGAAGGGCGATAAATCCTGTTGGCAAAATAAAGAGCGTAATCCGGCTTATGCTTATATTCGGAAAAAGCGAAATAGCCCTGCCTTAACCGGATGAGATACCCTTTCTTCGTCCACCGGGTTAGGTTATTGCGGTCAAAGCCTGGTTGCCATGCGTATATCTGATAGATATTGAAGCACGCCAAATCGAACATCTTATCCTTAAACTCCAGAAAACTCATCTCTTATTTTGTTTCTATTACGCAGCAAATATAGTGCATTTTGGAAATAAAACAAAAATGCTTATCGAAATTTGAGGTCAGAAAATTTATTTTAAAAAATACAACATCCTATTTCTTCCATGCAAATCCATATTTGTATTTTAGATTTACATGGATGGAACACCCTAATTTTGGTCGTTAAGATTTAAGATTGATTCTCTATAGGCATCGCGAAGCCGTGCAGGATTATTCAAAGGTTTAAAGCCGCAGGTGCAAGGCGCACAAGGTTTTTTATGCGCAGCGTACATTTGGTACGTGAGCAATAAAAAATCCGCAGTGCAACGAAGCAACTGCGGAATTTAAACCTTTGAAGGTGGTGCCACCAGGAATCGCACAATTAATACAATAAAATACAATTTTGTGAATATAGTATCTGTTTTACAGTCATTTATAGGCGTAATGATACAAAGTGCAACAAGTCATTTTTGCTAATTTATATAAATTGTATTCTAAATATAGTACCATTTATAGTACCATATCCATTCTTTTAATATATTTGTATCATGTCAAAGTTAGATGTAAAGTTCAATCTGAAAAGGACGACTACAAATAAAGATAGCGAGGTTTTATTTCGTGTAAATTGCGGCAAAAGCGAAACATTTAACTATCCGTTAAAAAGTAAGGTACTAGACAAAGTCCTTAGAATTCCTCCTTGCCTGTGGGATGCAAAAAAGCAATGCCCTGTCCCAATTTCAAAAATCCCTCCAAAATACATTCAGTACAAAGCTACAGTCGATGAATTAGCTTCTATAATAAACAGAATAAAGTCTGAGCATCCCGACATTCTCTCAAAGGCTCGCATTAATGGGATTCAGATTAATAAAGCGTACTTGAGAAAATCATACGATGAGATATTTGGTTTTGCCAAGAACACGAAGTTACTTGTATCTGACTTTTTAACATCATTTATCAATGACATAACAAAAGGTATCATCCTCACAGAAAAGAAAACAAAGTATGCAGAAGGATCTATAAAGCCATATCGTACTCTCAAAAACAATCTAATAATGTTCGATTGTATAAATGGGTTGAAAACAAATTTCGATGATATAAATCAAGATTGGTATGATCTGTTTATAAATTTCTTATACAATGAAGCCGAATGGATTGAATTAGATTTGGAAAAAGAGGAATACACTCCAAAGTCGGTAGGCAAATATATAAAATGTTTAAAACACATACTAAAAATAGCATATAACAAGGGAGTCAGCAGAAACACCGAATTTCAAAAGGACTATTTTGCTGCTCCTGACATGGATAGTTTTGCTGTTGTGTTGAATTTAGATGAGATAGCCCAATTAGCTAAACTTGAGATTGAAGGTGAAGAATTGGAATGTAGAGACATTTTTTTAGTTGGTTGTTACAGCGGACTTAGACAATCAGATTTTAACCGGATTAAACCTCAAGACTTCTCAGTAGAAAAAAATAGTAAAGGGGAAAATGTAACGGTTCTCTCGATTACAACGAAAAAAACGGCAACTTCTGTAAAAATTCCTGTCGTAACAAGTTTTTTAGAATTAGTAATCAGATATAATTATAATCTACCTTCTGTATCATCAAATAAGCTTAATAAAACGATAAAGACGATTGCTAAAGAAGCTGGTATTACTCAAGAAATTACATACATTACTCATAAAGGAGGAGAACTAAAAGAAATTACAGTTCCTAAATGGAAGTTGATTGCAAGCCACACATGTAGACGGTCAGCAATTACTAATTTGTATTTTCACTATAAGGTAGAATCCGAACGTATTATGAGAATTTCAGGCCACAAAGACATGAAAACATTTAGAAAATACATCCGATTTGGTGATACAGAGAATGCACTTGCAGTAGCTGAAATAATGTCAAACAAAAAATAAAAAATGGAATACTTACAAAAATCCCTGCAAAACGCACTCGATTTGGCGAATATCGATTTCAATAAAATCTTTAATATTATTAACAATGATGGTTCGATTGCTCCATATATTGAACATGTAAAAGAGTTAGGAAGAGATTTTGAGAGAGCATTTTCATTATTGATTCTGAATTCATCGCCAGCCCAAATCACAACCTATACAATGTTGAATCTCAAAAAAATAAATTTAGCGATAGACCAAATCAAGATCTTCGAAAATTTATGTTTGAAATATCAAAACGAAGTCAACTTAAATTTTATAAACAAAGAAATTCTCGATGATGAAATGCGCCCAATTCAACAGGCACATTTAAGTGAATTGAATTACATCAAGGACTTACTAAATACAACACTGGAGAACATAAACGGAGTATCAATCCATATTAATGAGGAATCACCCATCAATAAAACGGATGAAATAGGGCTTAAAAAAAGTCAAATTTCAATTGATGATTCTTTGAGTAATTATGGAGATTATATTACTGTGAAAGATATGGAAAATATTTTTCATGTAAAACGTAATACTATTTATCGATGGGAAAAAGAAGGTTATTTTAACCGATGTTCACCTTCAAATAAGAGTGTACGTTATGAAAAGAAAGCAATTCAAAGATATTTGCTTTCAAGGGAGTAAGTTTAAATTCGTGTGTAAAAGATAATCGTTATTTTTATCTAAATCCTAAATAAAGATCCCTACTTACCTCCCATACCAGTACTCCCCCCTAGTCCCCTACCTTCCCCCCGGAAAAATTATAGCTCTATATAACTGTTCGGATTGGCGCAAAAATTTTCTAAAAAAATTTTTTAGATTCCTCAAGAAGACCCTCCAATAATAAATTTCAAATATTGGATTGGTTTTAGGCCTTGTCGAATATTTAAGATCAGTTTCTAAGTTATGGTGTCTAGTCCAAAAGGGTTCTAGTTTTTAAGCAAAATCAACAGGAAAGAGCACTTTTATAAAGTTAGTTTGACACGTCCAGTATTATTTTCTCCAATCACTGAAAATCCAATGCAGAAGTTCATTTCAGATGATTAATATAATCGTAGTACTCTCAATCTTAACAAATCGCCTTAAAACACTATGGGAGTGGCATTACAGGGCTTTTTGTTAATCAATTTTGGGTCAATTTAACGTGTATGAACCGTGTGACGTGTGAATTGTTCTGAAAAAATTTGGGAAATGGAGAAAGGAACTTACTCCCAATATCCCTATGATGCTTTAATAATACCTTCCGAACCAATTTTTTTGAGTACCCTTCTGAAAATAGGTGGGAAAAGCAAACTTTTGACGGTAATTGACATATAGTTTTTGTTATGCAGCATTTTTATTTCTCTACATTGTTTGTTCTTATTTTTGTCAAAGGTAGAACAGCCTTTCTTAATAACATACGAGTGATTTTTCGTAGCCAATTACTTTTTCTGATTACCATCGCAATTGGTGGAGACAAAATATTATATACTGATATAAAAATTCTTCCAATAAAAAAATGTCTCAATACATTATCTCTAAATTCCCTTAGTAAAATGACTTCCATTATATCCTGATTTCCAAAAGCAGCTGTTGCAATAAAACATTTAGTTTGATTTGGTTTATAATTAACACCTAAGGAAAAAGGGGACAAAGATGGTTTGCTTATAACTTTTATTTCAGACAATTTTAAATCAAAAGTATATGCTCGATATGGATCCCCATCCGAATCTCCACAAGTATCATATCTAAAACTTATAATTTCACCTTCGAATTCAACCCAACTTCCATTATGAATTCGTTTTACTGTTTCATAAAGTTTTTCATCAAAATACAATGTGTATCCGATTCTTAGGTCATGAACACCTTGTAAACGGGGAAATAGATCAAATTTTTTACCATTTAAAAAGGCCGAATAGTCCGCTTTTGCATAAATATAATTGATATCAATACTCAATATAAATGCCGGAGTAGTTAAAAGCTTTCTTCCAACAGGGAATGATTCATAATCTTCAACTATCCTTGAATTCTGTTTTTTCCATTCAAGAAGTTGAAGAGGAGTTGAATTCAATTCATACGGGGAAGGGGGCGAATTTTCAACTGAGCCATCAAACCTTTGATAAATGTCTTTAATTGTTACCATTATTATTTATTATAAGTTCAGAAGTTTCCAATTGCTTAAAGTTGCCGCCAACGGTTGAGTACAGCAGCAGTAAGTGATTGCAGGATTCCGTTATGCCAAGTTGCACAAAAGTTTGAGCGGGACAGAATGCTCGAAAACCACGGAAACCATTATTTGTCACTACACTTTATTATGAGCAATTATGAGCAGGTTTTTAGTTGCTTATCCGCCAACCATCGTCGTATTTTGTAAAAGTTTCAGTATTATTATATACTTCTTCGTTTACATGATAAGCATTTCCAAAAGGAGTAATGTTTGTTCTTTTAGTTGTATAATTAACTTCAGCTATATTAAATTCTTTTCTTTCAACTATCCCAGTAATTTCTCCAAACTCTAAGGTAGCAACCTTAACCGAGTTACCGTTGACAAATTGTCGAGCTTTTTCAGTAAAATTAGCTACATAATATTCCTTGAAGTCAAATCTAATATCATAATAATAAACCAAATCACTTTGATTATCAGAATTTTCAGTTGTAATTGTTACTAATCCATTACCTTCAAGATAGGAGAATAATTCAGATTTGGGAAAATCCCGTGATTCACCAGTATAAACGGGGCTTTTACCTTCCGTAGCACTTTTAAAATAATATCCTGACTTTTTTATTTCGCTATTATTAAATTCTTGGTATACATCTTTTGGAAGCCCAATTTTTTGCTTAATTAACGATTCTGCATCAGATCGTGTTAATTTTTGATCAACACACCCAACAACTGATATCAGAATTGCGACAAAGAGAAGATAAAAAGATAATCTTATTATTTTCATAATTTTCAAAATTTAATACTCCTACTCGTCAGGCTTTTCGGTACCGCCCCGTTTTTTTGTGTGGTTTCTGGTCTCCACTTTTTGTCACTGAGGGTTGTTAGCCCATAATTGAACATTTTATCGTATTACAAATTTGTTATCAACAAATAGTCTAATCTCTCATACACCGTATTGATTACCGGCTTGGTTTAGAGAAGTGGATTATATAATTATTTTTACTTCTGTTGTTGGCGAGTAGGGGATGTTCGGGTCCTCTACTTTGTTAATCAGGGTTAGTAATCTTTCATCAACAGGCATTAAAATATCTGCAATATTGTTTTTCCTTATAGCTTCCGTCTTGGTTCGTTTGGATATGATGTAATCACCTTTCTTGTTATTCCATTTCATCTTCAACAGGTCAACGAAGTTAATCCCGTTATCAATTACATATTATAGCTAAGCTCTTGATTATTTAAACATTGAAGGTGGTGTTATTATCTAATAATTTGTATTCTTGTACCTGAATACTTTTATTAACTCTATATCAAAAATAAGTGTTGAATTAGGACCAATTGTTGGACCGGTTTGTTGCTCACCATAACCTAATTCTGAAGGAACGAAAAGTCTGATTTTACCACCTTCGCCAATAAACTGTAATCCTTCTGTCCAACCTTTGAGAATAGCATTTAGAGGAAAAGTAACTGGCTGTCCGCTGTCGTAAGAAGAGTCAAATTTAGTACCATCGATAAGAGTACCAACATAATTCACCTTAATTGTATCCATGTATTCAGGTTTCAAACCTGTACCCCCTCTGATTATTTTGTACTGAAGACCGCTTGCAGTTGTAACAATTCCTTCTTTTGTTCCATTTTCTTTTAGGAACGCAACGCCTTTCCTTTCGTTTATAATAGAAACTTCTATTTGTCTATGTGCAACATAAGCATTAATTACTTTTTGAGCTTCCGTAATGTTTATTGTAAGAGAGTTACCATGTAGAATGTCAGCAATTGCTTTGTTAACTTCGTTAAGATTAAGTTCGCCAAAGTCGGCTGCCTTTATCATGCTTCCAACAGAAATTCCAACTGCATAGCTAGCTGAATCAATTTTACTTAGTGAGCGATTTTGCATTTTTAATATTTTTGTACTTCCAGATTCTACTGTATCCAAAACATATCGATATAAACTATTTTTAGGGACTTTTTTCTCATTACCTAATAATAAGTTTGGTATTATTAGGACTGTAATTGTTAATAGATAACAAACAATAACATTAATTTTTTTCATAACTATTAATTTTATAAAAACATTTTTACTCATAAGGCTTTTCGGGTGCGCTCCTTTTTTTTAGGTGGTTTCTGGTCTCCACTTTTTGTCACTGAGGGTTGTTTGCTCATTATTGAACAATTTAGCGTGTTACAAATTGCTTAGTCCTTAACACAACGCACAGAAAGCCCTATTGACTTAACAATTCCGTGATCTAAAGAGCTTCCACCCAAAAGGTAAGACTCATTGTAATATATGATAAAACAATTACCTCCTCCAGACCAATGAGAAGTAGAAGAGGACCAGAAAGAAGCCTCTATCCCTTTATCTCCATAATTAGGATAGAAATATCTTCCACTTGGAAGAGCTGTAAACCCATAAGAATTTGTTGCTCTTGTATTCGGACTATTCCAATGTGTTAGGCCTGTTTCTTTCATTATGCCACCTGCGTTGTGTATTACATTATAGGAATTCCAATCGCGGTTTCCTCCTATAAAAATCGCTAATGTATTCCATTCTTCAATAGTAGGTACATGCCACCCTATTGGGCATAATCCGGCCTTGTCACTAGCGGCATACCAGGTGTAAAGCCTTCCATAAATTGATACATTTTTTTCGTCTCCATAGCAAGGCCATTGAAATTTATATGGGGAAGTATTGTAAGGATCTGATGCGGTTGTAGCTATTATTTCTCCATTATTATACTTAGTTGTTTTCAGGTTTTCAGCCATCCATGTCTGTGTACCAATTAATATAGTTTTATACACGTTCCCATCAATGTCTGTTACTGACCCATAAGTGAGATTAGGATTAAATAAAATGCCACTATTAGAGCTAACAGTAATGTAATTTGTTTTGGTTACTGAATTATATCCATAACTGTTGGTTGCAGTTAGTATTACTGTGTATGTGCCGGCAGAAGTATATATATGTGAAGGGTTTTTGGTAGTGGCCGTGCTTCCGTCTCCAAAGTTCCAAAACCAGCTTGTTGGCGTATTTGAGGACTGATCTGTAAATTGGACACTCTGACCTGGAGTAATAGTGGTTGGAGTGGCCGTAAATGCTGCAATAGGTATCGGTAATATCCCAGTTGTAAAATTTACCTGAGAACCATATGAAGTTCCTGCACTATTAGTGGCATAAGCTTTTATATAATATGTAGTATTAGGCGTCAACCCTGTAAGACTTGCAGAAAATACTCCAGTATTACTTCCGATTTGAAGTTTATTACCTAATACAAGAAGATTAGTACTCCAATATATTCCCCGTTCGGTAACTATTGACCCTCCGTCAGCGGTTACATTACCTCCCACAGTGGCGGATGTGGAATTATAGGTTGTAACGGGAGTCGTCGTAAGAGTTGGAGTTTGGGTATAAGTTGTAGTAAAACTTACCTGTGTACCGTATGCGATTCCCTGATCATTAATAGCATAGGCTTTTACAAAATATGTTGTACCAGGAGATAATCCCGATATTGAACTATAATAAGAAACTGAGCCGGTAGCCTCAGATGATTTATTATTATCAATTGTCGGTTCACTATTCGTGCTCCAACATATTCCATTTTCAATTACTGTTTTCCCCCAATCTTTGATAATAATACCGCCACACTTAGCAGAATTGTTTGATATTTCAGAAACAGGTCTAGTTGAAATAACTGGCCTTTTCACATGTGCAACAAAAATTGAATATGTAAATGGATTTATATTAAAGGGGTCTACGTTATGAATCGCTTTTTTAGCAAAGTCGTAGTCTAACCAAAAATATCCACCTTGTCCCCATTTGGTACCCCAACTATTTAATACTTTAAATGCATTAATCTTATCATCAAATCCACATATTAATAATGCGTGGCCCTCACGCGACCCATCTTTATACTCGTTCCAAACCAATCTGCCATCTCGCTTCTCAAATTGACTTTCTCCATCCTTTTGAAAGGCCTTATCAACATCCACTCCAATTACTAACGGAACATTTTCAAAAGCTAGATAACCTTTAAGCTTTCCTAAATCGAATAAACATCTCTGATAGTCTGTAATTTTATATTTAGCAGCATTTTCCCTTGCTATCGAGGATGGTACTGTTGTTAAATATGATGCAGTAAGAGGCATGTCAGATAATTTACAACATCCTTGATCGAACACAAGTTTGAGGGCTCTACTTATCCAAATCCCCCTATCGTTACTTAAATCTTCTCGAATTTGATTCCAGATATAATATGGTGAAAAATTTCTATCACCTCCACTATAGTCATCGTGTCCTTCAACAGATTTAAAGAAATAGCCCATCATACCATAGCCAACAGCCCAAGCCGTACAACTATTACCAGCTTGAGTTGCTGGAGAAGGGACGTCTAGTACAGCATTCAATTCCGAACTCTTTGTATTAGTTCCTGATTCCGGAGTGTAGAATTCATCTGTGGGGATATTTAGCATCACATCCAATGGTTCAAATTCTAATCCTAAAGGCTTATAATCTGAATCAACAGATCTAGCAGCTGATGTGAATGTTAGAACACTACCATACCCTGTTCCAATACTATTTGTTGCGTATGCACAAACATAATAAGTTGTATTTTGGGCAAGATCTTTAAGACTGCTGATAAAGCTGCCTGTTCCTGTGCCATCTGTTGTTTTGCTGTTTGCAATCGTTGGCGTTTGGCTGGTACTCCAGCACACTCCGCGGACTGTTACTGATACACCTCCATCATTTGTAACATTTCCTCCACCACTTGCACTTTCTGGAGTTATTTCTGATATAGATGCAGTAGTTACTATAGGAATAACTTTATGAGGTTCTTCTTTGCAACCCAAGATAGCCATCATCAGAAAAATGATGACAATAGATAAAAGAGAGAAATTGATTTTCATTATTTGATAAGAATAAGAAAGTTGCTATTAAATATGTCCTGAACCTGAAACAAATTCTTTTTTTGAAAAAAACATGATACCAAAGTATCTTTCCCTATCTTCTTCTCAAGGAACGGAATCTCTCAAAATGTTGTTAAAATCAGGCTCTGCCTAACTTTCATAATATTGCACAACTATCTCCAAACCAAATCGATATAAAGTTATATTAATTATTTTATACTCTAACAAATATTTTATAAAATTATTACTCATTGTGTATCAAGTGTTCGTGCTCCGGCAGATATCATGTGAAGTAACAGGTGAACCTTTGGTGTGTCTTTTTAAAGCTAGAAGTAATTGTTAATAGTAAAAGGCTCTATCAATCGAGATAATTTTGTGATTATATTTGTAAAAATGATACAAATGTCACCATTAAAAATACATTCCTCAGATTATCTTGATTTTTATTCTGTTTGTACTGAAACTGTATTATCTATCCCATTGGCATCCTCAGGAATAAATGCTGGATTTCCATCTCCAGCCGGTGACTTTCTTGATGAAGGTATTGATTTAAATAAAGTTCTAATCCAACATCCCAGTGCAACCATTTTAGGAAGAGTGAAAGGTCAATCAATGCAAGACATCGGGATAGATGATGGTGATTTAATGATTATTGATAGAAGTATTGAACCCACAGATGGAAAAATTGCTGTATGCTACATCGACGGTGGTTTTATTGTGAAAAGAATTAAAATGGATAAGGATTGTTGCTGGCTGATGTCTGCAAATGATAGTTATAAACCTATAAAGGTTACGGAGGATAACGAATTAATCATCTTTGGAATAGTTGCTCACGTCATAAAATCTTTTTGAAATGTTTGCATTAGTTGATTGCAATAACTTCTATGCCAGTTGTGAGCGAGTGTTTCGTCCAGATCTCAACGGAAAGCCAGTCGTTGTTTTAAGTAATAACGATGGTTGTGTCATTGCAAGAAGTAATGAGGCTAAAAAACTTAATATCCCAATGGGCGCACCTGCTTTTCAATATCAAAAATTATTTGACGAAAACGGTGTTTATACTTTTTCCTCAAATTTTGCTTTATACGGGGATATGAGTTCAAGGGTGATGTCGATACTTTCTACTTATGCACCTCAAGTTGAGATATACAGCATTGACGAAGCCTTTCTTTGTTTTGATGGTTTTGAATTATTCGATCTGGAAGAAACAGGGAAATCCATAAGAAAAAAGATCTTAAAATTTACAGGTATACCCGTTTCAATTGGTTTTGCAGAAACTAAAGCTCTTTCCAAAATTGCCAATCGTATTGCAAAGAAATTTCCAGAAAGAACAAACTCTGTTTATGTTATTGATTCTGATGAAAAACGTAAAAAGGCATTAAAATGGCTTTCAATTGAAGAAGTGTGGGGAGTAGGTAGACAACACTCAAAGAGGCTAAAAGACAATGGCGTAAGGAATGCCTGGGATTTTGTGCAGATGTCAGACAATTGGATAAAAAGGAATATGTCAATTGTTGGTTTACGTCTTAAAAAAGAACTTGAAGGTGAACGTATCCTTGAAATAGAGAGTGTTCAAAATAAAAAGAGCATAGCAACAACACGCTCTTTTGACGAGATGTATACAACACTTGATCAATTGAAAGAAAGGATAGTAACATTTGCTTCTTCATGTGCTGAGAAATTGAGAGATCAGAAAACATGTTGCAATACCGTTATGGTTTTCATACACACAAATTATTTTAGAGAAGATTTGCCACAATGTAATCGTAATGCGGTAATTAAGCTTCCCTACCCGACTAATTCATCCATAGAGATTGCAAAATTTGCAATTGATGGACTCCAAAAGGTGTTTGTTGATGGATATAAATACAAAAAGGCAGGTGTTATTGTAATGGATATTACGCCTGAAAATTCGTGCCAATTAAACATCTTCGAAAACTCGAACCCAAAACACAAGTCATTAATGACTACAATTGATAAAATCAATAAGGAAATTGGCAATCGGAAAGTTATGCTTGCTGCAGAAGATCCTGGGAGGAAGTGGAAGATGAAGCAAGAACACCTATCTCCACGCTATACAACAAAGTTAGATGAAATTATAACCATTAAAACAGAATGAAATGTGTTTCTACTTTCAAGCTTCAAAAAAAGTGCTCGAAATGCTTGATAAAAAATATGAAAGCATTGAAGATGTTTCAGCAGACTTAATAAATCATGATGATCCATACAAAGACTGGATTGTGAATTATAATGGTTTTGCACATCCTGATGTAATTGTTGTGGCAAATACTCAGCCTAATAAGTTGCAGTTAATGAATTGGGGATTAATTCCTTTCTGGGCTAAAGATAGAACCATTCAAAATAGTACCTTGAATGCCAAGATTGAAACATTAAACGAAAAACCATCATTTAAGTATTCAATAAATAATCGATGTCTGATTTTTGCCGACGGTTTCTTTGAGTGGCAATGGTTGGATGAAAAAGGGAAAAATAAGCAAAAATATTTACTAGCATTAAAAGATGAATCCCCTTTTGCATTTGCTGGGCTATGGAATGCATGGTCAGATAAATCAACTGGAGAGCAATTGAAAACATTCACGATTTTGACGACAGAAGCCAACAAACTTTTGTCGGAAATTCACAACTCAAAGAAACGAATGCCAGTAATTGTATCAAATGAAACAAAATGGTTAATGGGTGAGAAGTTAGAAATGAATAACGATTTGCTGAAAGCAATAATAGTCTAAATATCCCTTGCTTTTCAATTATTCAATATTATATAATCATTGTTTTTAAGGAGATAATGACATAAAAAATATTGTTGGATTTCACCGGCTCAAAGCAAATGGATAATTAATATTTGGTAGATAGTAAATTCTGAAACTGCACTAAGAGTTACCAGTTTGGAATTGTTGGAAAACAAATCTATTTCCACAATTTTAATTTATTTTTATTTGCATCATCCCAATTATAAAATAAATCCCACCAATTAGATATTTTATAATTTTCGTAAGGGATGTTATTGTTATATCCAGGAATAGATTGAAACCAAAAAATCTTCCATTTAAATCCGGCATCATTTTCATAAACGGTGAAAGTAGATGTGGGTGGATAATTATATTTAATATTTTTCCAACGAGAACTATTAATATCCTTCAGAGTTCCACCGTCAGGCTTCCAATCTTCAATATCCGATTTAACAATTGTGGAATTGTCCCAGTCATAATCCACAGATGAATTTGGCGGGAAATGAGTATTTCCACACCTGCCCAAAGGCTTTCCGTTGAGAGGTGGAAGAAAAGATATTCCAACGAATTTATTTAAAAACATCCTCTCATTTGAAGTAAATATTCCAGGGTCAGGAAAATAACTCATTTGACTTTCAATTTGATGCCCTCGGTTTTCAATATTTTCTGGGTATGATCTATGTAAGTTATAACCATAAACGACATAAGTTTTGGAGTAGATTGGAAGATCATCATTACGTCTATCACTATTCGATACATCACCCGTTGTAGGGCTGGACATATTTGATTCTCCAATATTTATAAAGTTTTCAGGATTTAAATTTTCTTGAGTTACTACTGGATATTCTGAGCTCAAAGGCCTTAAAGAAAACCACACCTCTTTTGCTCCTAAATTATCAACAGCATTCTGCAAATTTATTTTCGAAAACGCATCAAAAAAATCTGGCTGATAAACAAGGGAGGTTGGAGATAAACGCATTCCTCGCTTTATTTCATACAAATTATAATATTTTATTATTTTTATTCCGACATACGGAAGAGCATTAGAGTTATTATATCCTCTAAATTTAGAACCTTCTTCTGCTGCAAATTTTGTTAACCTCAATATATCAATTGTCCTCTTCTTTAGATTTTCAATCGTAATTGGATCCAAACTTCCATAATTTGGAGCTCTTCGGGTATCAATATCAATACCATTTAGCGTTGGATAATAATTAATTACTACAACCGGAACTACAATTTGACAATTCTGAGCAGGTGTTGCTAAATAACTGTCAATATTTAACACCTCTTCAACGGCTGTGATATTTAATTCAAAATTCAGTTCAATGGTTCCCGTTTTGAACTTAATTATTGTCATTCCACTTTTGGCTCCAATGATCTTCTTTCCTACAATAGTGATTTTATCATCGCCGGTGACTGTAAAATCTGATATTGAAACATCTTTGCCTAACGATGTTTTACCCATTAATTGTGGAGTAAATTCTTTACTAATAATTAGTTCACTTATTGGATTTATTAGACTTAATGAGATGATTTGATCGGGATTCGTGTTTACAACAACTTGATTACCATAAGCAGTTCCAATTGAATTAGTTGCGTATGCTTTAAGATAATATGTTGTGCCTTGCACTAATCCGCTTATTGAACTTATATAACTACCTGTGCCAGTACCATCTGATGTTTTAGTATCTGTAATTGTTGGGTTTTGACTTGCACTCCAACAAACTCCTCTTGCTTTTACTGATGATCCGCCGTCCGTAGTAATATTTCCACCACTTGTTGCTGTTGTTGATGTGATAGCTGATATTTTGGTTGTAGAAACAATAGGCAAAACAGCTATTGAAGTAAAAGTTTCCTGACTCCCGTAAGCTGTGCCAACGTTATTGGTTGCATATGCCCTGACAAAGTATGTTGTGCCTGGTGTTAAACCAATAACTGTGCTGGAATAATTCCCGATCCCTGTACCATCAGATGATTTGCTGTTTGCAATAGTAGGTGTTTGCTCTATATTCCAACATACGCCTCTAGCTGTTATAGTTGACCCTCCGTCATTAGTGACATCACCACCACTTTTTGCTGTTACTGGAGTTATATCTTTAATAGCAGATGTTAATACTGTCGGAATAATAGCAGAAGTATTAAATGTTATCTGGTTGCCATAAGCAGTTCCAACGCTGTTGGTTGCATAGGATCTGATATAATAAGTCTTGCCGGCTGACAAACCAGTAATTGAGCTCGTAAAGATTCCCAGGCCAGTACCATTGTTAGTGGTACTGTCTACTCTGACAGTAGGCATTGTATTTCTGCTCCAGCATACACCTCTGGCGATTACAATTGCTCCGCCATCGCTAGTAATATTTCCCCCACTTGTTGCTGTAGTGGATGAAATTCCAAGAAGGTCTGTTGTTGTTAGAACAGGCAAGATGGTGGTCGTTACTATTGTTAACTGAGCACCATATGCAGTCCCAATAGCATTGGTGGCATAGGATCTCACATAGTATGTAACTCCAGGAGAGAGTCCTGTAATTGAACTTACGAATGTTCCTATCCCAGTTCCGTCACTTGTTTTACTATCGGATATTGTTGGATTCTGATTTGTGCTCCAACAGACTCCTCTTGATGTAACGGGCGAATTTCCGTCACTTGTAATAGTTCCTCCACTAGTAGCCGTTGTAGATGTTATGTTGGTGACAGCAGTTGTGCTAAGGATTGGAATAACTTTTGGTGGATCTTTCTTACAACTAATGGCAAGGACAAACAGAAGACATATCGCGCCAACTGCAAAAAAAGAAAGTTTGGTTTTCATAGTGTATATAGAATAGGGACAATCCTTTTTTAATAGGATATATTGTGAATAAGAACTAAATTTTATCTCTCAAATAAGCTAAATCTTGATACAATTGTATCGATACCTATAACTTTTCTTACTTGTCTGAAATATACATAAATACCCTTAAACCCAACACCAGTATCAAATTCTCAAATCATGTAACCACCTTCAAGACAAAGTGATATAAAGTTAGAGAATTCTTTTTAACCTAGCAAATAATTTTTATAAGAAACGCTTGTAAATTAATGTTTTATGGAAACAACTTCATAAAATAACCATTTCAATGAGTTAGATTTTAATAATTGGAATTTTATTGTCGTAATTGCTCACCAATCAGCTTATCGCTTTCTGAAGCTGCCATATTAAAGATCAATCCTAATCACATTCTATATGGTCACAAAATTAGGGTATACCTCAAATTGTGACCTCAATTTTATGATTTTATTGGCCGAATGCTTGTATATGTCACAAAATATTCATATATTTAGGGTGTAAATACTACCACTCTTATTTTGTGATTATGAATATACTTTATACACGAGTTTCAACAATTGACCAAAAGACGGACAGGCAAAGAATCAACGAAAAGGATTTCGGTTATGTAGTCGAAGACAAATGCTCAGGAGCCATCCCTTTCTTTGACCGCACCGGAGGCAAGGAAGTGTTGAAGTATCTTGATAAGGGTATAATGTCAACATTATCGGTTTGGACGATTGATCGTTTGGGAAGAGATCTTAGAGACATTCTTGATACTATTCATTTTTTTAATGTGAAGAATGTACCAATTATTTTTCTAAGTCAAGGATTACGCACTATTGACGATAATGGGAAAGAAAATCCTATTGCAAAACTTATGATCTCAATTTTGGCAACAGTTGGAGAGATGGAACGGTCTCAGATCAAGGAACGACAAATTGAAGGAATATGTATTGCCAAGATGAAGGGCATTTATAAAGGCAGAAAAGAGGGATCTATTGAAGATGTCCTCACTTTCTTGGACAAGCCTCAAAACAAGAAAGCATTGGGATATATTAAGCAAGGGCTAAAGCTCAAAGAAGCTGCTCAGTTAGCCGGTATTCACTTCAATACTGCAACCAAAATTAAAAGGTTAGGCTTGTCAAAGGCTACAACTATTAGCCAGCCAAAAATTGCACTTTGATTTAATCCAATTATAATCAAATTAAATATCAATGTTTGTTAAAATTCCGCCCAAAAGAAAAGCCACTTTGCTATACAAAATAGCTCAAAAACATTTCTAATTAAAGTCGTCCGGTTTGGAACTCCTTATAATTATGATCGCCAGTAAGTACTTACTTGGAACTTAGACTTACCGTTTGGTAAAATTTCTAAAAAAGTCCTTATTGAAAAACTTTTTTGTGACAACACAAGAATTTCATAAGAACTTGAGATTATAATTAAAGTTTTACCAGAAAGGGACCATGTTCCTCCTCCAAACAAGACACCGGTAGCATGAAATACTTCATATTTACCATTAAGATAAAAATAATACTTATCAGTTAGTCGTTCTGGTGTTTGTACTAGTATTAAACTGTCTGTAAAATTGCTATCTTCATAGTATTCTATTCTTTTAAGCAACCAGTAGTTGTGAGTTAATAATCCCTCATCTGACGTTGTCCAGTCGCCAACTTTTACATCTTTTTGATTAGTTGCGGTTAAACTGCCATTTACTCCACGAAGAATAAATGTTGTATCACGAAATATTTTTTTTGTTATGCCACCAGAAGTTCCAACACTTTGGTTGTTAAGAAATACACCTCCATTAGCATTAGTTGATGTCCAAGATATTGTACAATTATCTCCATATTTAAGAGTACCTGTTGGCGTTATTGTAAGTTCTACTGTTGGTTGAAGTACAACTGGAGGAACCACTTTTGGATTCTTTTCACATCCAAAAAATAATTGTGTTCCTATTAATAGCAACACAAAAATAGACCGGTGAAATAATGTTTTCATGTGAAATTTTCGTTAAACAGGCAATTAATATAATATACTCCCCATTCTTAAAACGCTGATTTACAAATATAAGTTTTTTTCTTGATGATTATTATTTCTTAAATACTTTTCAAACAGGATAAAAATTCTGACAAGACTTCAAATTGCAATCATACTCTTAAAAAGAGAATCGGTATCGATTTCCATCATTAACCATTTTCATCAATTCATAATTTATCCAGGCTTATCTCGGTTAATATTTTGACATTCTATTGGAATTGCTAAACTGGACTCGTATGCAACATCTAAAGTCTTCTCAATATCTTTTTTCACTTCATTTATTGGCAAATATTTTAGATATTTCTGAACGGTAGACTTGCTTAGATTTGATAGTTTGGCTAGCTTCCTAATACTCCTAGATTCAGGATTCTCTTCATATATCTTTTCAAAATTTTTGTATTTATTATCATTTCTCTTTAAGGCCCCATTATCATTTAAACACTTATAAATAGTAGAGGTAGAATAGCCCAGATAATCCGCATTTTCCTTTATAGAAATTGACATATCAATATTAGGAAGTATCATTTCGTCTCTAGTTTTTCGCTTTGCGATACCAAGTTCTTTCATCTTTTCAGCCTTTGGCAACATAATACACTCAGGATTTATTACATATTTTCGTTTACCAAAATCTGAATAATTGGATAAGTCAATATTCATGACACATTTTGCTGTTTCAATAACTTTTTCTTTAGGGAAATCTCCCTGCTCATAGTAATGACTGAATAAATACACAAGATTTCCACTCAGCTTTTCAAAGGAGATATTAGGATCAATGTTCCTAAGAGTTATTGCCTGATAATATAAAACGTTACTCCTCTTACCTTTCGGAACTTTAATGTATTTATGATTTTCAGTATCATATAAATATTTAATTGCATATATATTTTGATAAGATACATTTGTATAGACTGAGTTAGAATTCAATATTGCTTTATCAAGGTTTGAATAACTTACTGTATAAACCATAGGCGTTCCTGATGTAGATGTACTACTATTTCTATTCTCTGTAATTGTTCTTCTCCCCTCCTCCTTACTAACATTAGAAATTTTGGTACGCATATTAACATATTGGTTGATAACAATACTTTTAGAAATTTCATCAAAATCACCCTTTTGAAAAATATTATTAAAATTTTTGATCAAAATACAGTTTGGTTTGGAACCAAACATTTGTTGTATTGGATTGAAACATGATCTATCTAAAATTTTATCATCATAATACTTTTTACCAAGATCTTGAACAACTGAATTTATTATTAAATTTAAGTATCGTTTGTATTCTAATCCTTCAATAATTGTAAAATCAAGAATATACACAAAACGAAATTTGGAATCTACATCTGAATTCGACATGGTTGTATATGCGATTGTTGGTTTATATGTAAGCTTATTATAAGCTGAGTATATATTTTCAAAAGAATGATCAAAATCGAGCCATAAAAATTGAGCCGAGCGAAAATTTTCATAAGTTTTACCCCAATTACCAAAAATTTCTTTTCCTGTTTCAAAATTCTGACAGAAGGAATATCCATTTATTATCTTTTCTGCAAAATCATCAAGAGTAATTGATTGAATTGAAAATTTTATGTTCTTTGCAAGAAGCGGATCATTCTTGTCCTCACTTTCTGTTTTAGGTTTCTCTTTGAACCCTATGGTAGAAATCCCAATTCTTAGTTTAATATTGTTTTCATCATTATTTATCATTTTTGTTTAACATTTATATTTATTATTTATTTTTTCAGTTTATTAAATACTTTACTTTTTTAGTGTTTATTGATTCAATAATTCGGATCAGAAAATTCATATTGAGAAAATTATCTACTGGGATCACCTTAGATTTGCTATAGACTTTCAAGAATCGGTTGGTAATAATTCCAGAAGAAGATATTATCTCTTGGAATTCTAAAATCCATATGAGTTCATTAGAAATGAATTTCTCCCGTTAGATTATGTCTTGCAATCGTTTCCATATTACATCTCAAAAGCAATTTCAATTGTATCGTATTTGAATTCTACCGGCTGATCAAAATCGAAAAATGAATTCGTTGCCCAATCGCAACATTTTTTGAATAAGTATCTCTCGAAACATAGCAAATCTCCTAGTCCTCTCATTGAATGACTCATTGTGATAGTGTCATCTATAAACTTTGACTTAAATGAAACATTTGCAAAAATGAAGAACCTATGACCTATTGTAATCTCTTCTAATGCATCGTCATCTAAATATTTTAGAAATTCACTTGAATGTTCCCATAGATCAAATGCAGCTATTGCCTTTTGAAAAGAGATGGCTGGCCCATAATCAAGTTCGAGTATTTTTTTATAATCCGTACTCAAAAAATCTGATATGTATTGTGGGCTTCGCTGTTTTAAAACTTCATCTTCGAAGATGACGATTGCCTTTGTAATTATTGTGTCACATTTGATGACTTCATCTGTACCAATTTCGTTTTCTCTAGGAGTGAAACGTGAACCCTTATCAATTTTGTATTTTACTGTAATTTCATACTCCCAAGTCAATAAATTATCAATACCTTTTGGTAAATCTTTATATATTAAATAGGTCTGAAAATCATTTGTGGATAAGTTTATTACAATGCGATAATTTGTAATTGCCATTTTTGCAATCGTTTCTTCATCTAATAGATTAAGAATATTGCTGTTTTCTCTCGGAACTGAAGGAAGTAAATCCTTTTTGCAAAATATTCCATTAATAAATTCTTCTGTTGAAATAATGTTATTATGAAATTCTATTTTTTTCACTTTTTTCTTTTTTATAAGATTATTAAATTATTTTATTTACAACATTAACAGTTAACGCATTACATAATTTTGCACACAAATTCAGCGCAAAGTATTAGCTTCTAAGCGAATAATCACCTAAGCATTAAGAATGATGTTGTTTGATTTTTTAACTCCACAAAACCGAAAAAAATCGATAGTGGCATGTAAATTTTGATTTGTCCAAGCGAATTCTGGACGCAAGTTTAAGTTTTAATTCGTCCAGTCTAGAGCCGGACTTAATATATTGGTGCTCAATGAGCAGTGTAATTATGGTATATATCCCCTAATTTTGCCACAAATGTACACATATATTATTATAAAAACAACTTCTTTAGAATATTTTTTTAAATAATGTTTTCGATAAGAATATTCTCAGTGATTGACTCTGGAAACGGATTTTTTGTATTGTAAGAATGTGTGCGTATTGTTTTTTATTTAATTATCAGTTATTTATATAACTTTATCTGAAAATTAAACATAGAACTACGAAAAAGATTTTGTTTATCTCTTTTTTGACATGCCTTATTCTTCCTGTTTATGCTCAGAAAGAAAACAGAGGTATAGAATATAAATACAACATTGAGGCTGTTCTTAATTCTCCTGGTGTTGTTTGGTATGGTAATGATGTTTCGCATAGTCGCATGCTTGACTTCAAAAAATTTGAAGAGGGAGAAGTGATTCTAAAAGCCAATATGCCAGGGATACTGGCAGAGCTTGAATATAAATATAACGAAGAATTTATGAAACGCAATTCAAAGAAAGAAAAAGTAATCTTTGATATGGTGTCAATACAGGATTTGTACAAAACAATACTAGAGCCAAAAGAATTTATTATCAGCAGACCCTATGAAATGACCATTGATGATGTGAAATCAATAGTCGCAAATTATAAATTACCACAGAAAGAGGGTTTGGGTCTTGTGGTTATTGTAGAGATGTTTCATAAACCAGAAAGGTATGTTACAGGTTATGTGACTTTTTTTGATATAGCTAGCCGAGAGGTATATTATGCTACAAAAATGAAAGGAGTTGCAGGAAGCAAAAGTGGATTCAATCTTTATTGGAGCAATGGAATAAAGAGAATAATGGGATACTTTTTTGATGGGTATTTTCGTAAGCTAGGCAATTAGAAGCCCTTAATCACTTTTATAATATAGATTTGGTGATACATTAAAGCAAATCATTTAAGCCCCGGAAACGGGGTATTGTGTTACACAGAAACTTATTAAATAACCGGCGAAAATCAAAAAGTTGCATTTACTATTTGAATTCAGCTTTCAATTAATATTTTTTGACATATCCTGTCAAAATCATTATTCTACTTTGTGTCTGATAATTAGCGAATACTTTGATTATTGATAATAGTGTAAAAAACACACTTTTAATGCGTTGTATTTGCAGAATGTTTTTTAACTTTGATAATCAGCACTATACATTATACAGACATTCTTCGGAAACCCTTATCTAGACTAAAGAAGCGACAAAATTTAAAATAAATTAAGTATACAATGAGGAGTATGAAAATCAATAAGAGAAACCCCAAAACTATTTTAATAGTAGTCGTTATTTCTGCAACATTATTGATAAGTTGTGGTGGTCCTGGAAATAATAGCAGCAAATCTGTAGGTAATTCAGATTCAACAAAAATTGTTTTAAATGAAGAATTACCACCACTTCAAACGACAAGTATTAATGTTGGTAAATTAAGAATGCACCAAGACGGCTATTCAATTGGTAAAAAAACGGAATTGACAGAATTACAAAATCAACTTATAAACAATGAATTTGATATCATTGAAATTGTTTGGATTTGGGATAGTTCACCAAAATATGCCGATATGCCAATGAAAATTATTTATAACAAAATAGATGGTACTCTAAAACTGATTTATACAACAAATAACGTAATAGAAGAATACAGCAATATAAGTCCAGAATGTTTGTCTAAATTTTTTAAAAATGGAGAAAAAAGTCTTTATAAATTACAAGACTATTGCAAAAACTCAAAGTATGATTTTAACAACAGAGAGATGACAACAAATGCGATTGGTGATAAGCCAGAACAAAGCGAATGGGATGGCTCCGTTAAAGTTGTAAAAGATTTCATTAAAGAAAATGCAAATGATGCTTCTAGCATAAAGTTTCTTGAATGGTCAAAAGTTAGTGCATTTGATAAATTTTGGATAGTAAGATGTAAATATAAAGGGACAAATGCATTAGGCGGAGTTATTACCGAAAATGTATGGTTTTATATTCAAAATAATCAAGTAATAAAAACAAAAAAACTTGCCGGTGAATAAATAAAAACGCTATATAACAAGGATACTGCTCAACTACCATGAGGCATATGGTTTAGCATAGGTTAGCTTTATTTTGCCCCAAACTTTACAAACGATTTTAAACGCATATGATGGACCACTATAAGCTTTTGGGAATTTTACCAACTGCAACAACTGAAGAAATAAAAAAAGCATACAGACAGATTGCCTTAAAGTATCATCCTGACCGAAACTCTGGGGACAAAAACTCTGAGGCATTTTTTATTAAAGCTACTGAGGCATTTAAAATTCTTTCTGATCCAGAGCAAAGAGAAAACTATGACTGGGAATGCAGAAAGAGTCAGCAAACTTGGAACAATCATAGCCAGCAACAAAAACGAACCGAACCTAAACAAGAACAAAAGATTACACCTCAAGTAATTCTCTCAATTGTCCAGAGTATTAAAAATAAAATAATTGGCATTGACAAGAGCCAGATAAATAAGTCGGCATTATACAACTCTTTGAACAATTTGCTTACTGATAACAATATAAACTTGCTCATTTCGAAGAGTGACACTAAGACCAATAAACAAATTATTAATGAGGTTTTAATTTGTTGCAAAGCTCTTCCATATAAGTATGTAGAAAAACTTTCATTTAAACTTGCAAGACTTGCTGGTTCAGACAACGAAACTATTCAGAGAATTTTTTCTTTCAATAAAAAGCAAAAGTATTGGAGTTATTGGACAGAATACAAAGGTGTTGCAATTATTGCATTAGTAATAATTATTCTATTAATTGTAATCATTCCTAACTTGGCCAATAACAGCTCCTCATACTCTTCTCAATCAACTAACCGACCGCCAGACGGGGAATTGAACAGCACCTTCGTTGATAACAAGTCTACTTCTTCAACGACTACTACTGAATTGACTCCAGAAGAGAAACTTCAAGAGGAAAAAGACAAACTAATAGCCGAAGGTTGGATGGAGACCGAGGTTAATAACGGACAACTACCTGCTTGTTACAATTTTAAACCCAAGAAAAGTAGCATAGACAATTTTCTTGAAGTTCATGTTGGGGGAGGAACAGACGTTGCAATAAAAGTTATGAATTTGAAAACTGACAAATGTGTTCGTTATGTATTCATCAATAGTGGCTCAACTTACAAAATAAAAAACATTCCAGCGGGGACCTTTTATTTAAAAATTGCTTACGGTAAAGATTGGTTCTCTAAAGTAGAAAATGGACAATGCATTGGTAAATTCCTTCGCAATCCAATATATGAAAAAGGTGAAGAAATTATGGACTTTAATCTTCAACATTCTTCAGACGGATATTATATTCCAAGTTTCCAACTCAAACTTGACGTAACTGCCACAAACAATATGAATACCTTTAATTCTCATGACATTTCTGAAAACGAATTCAACCAATGACAATCAAAAGCAAAACCATTAAAAGAAGTTCAAATATTCATGAATAAACTATATAATAATTGATATAAAACAATATATACTCCGGTTACAGTCGGAAAATAAATTCGTGATTTGCAGCAGCAGATCTGACTCTTTTTATTTAATATTCAAATAATTGTGAATAACTTTATTGAAATTTATTAATTTTCTTACTATGAAAAAGCTATTTATTATAATTCTTTGTCTTATTGTCATTACTCCTCTTTCAGCACAAAAAGTCAAAAAGGGGATTGAATATATGCTCAACATAGAGGCTTTCAAACAAGCTCCGTTATTAGTATGGTATGGTTGGGATTTTTCCAATGCCAAAATGAGAGATTTTAGCAAATTTCAAGAAGGCGAACTTATCATTGGGGCACACATTCCTGCAATTCTTGCAGAACTGGAAAAATTGTACTCCGGAGAGAGAACCAAAAGAGTAACAAAAAAAGATAGTGTTGTTGTCGATGTCACTTCTATACAGGATTTATATCAAACTATGGACTCTAAAACTTTCATTGTACCAAGATATAAAGAGATTGATATTGATAGTGTAAAGGCAATTGTAAAGAACTACAAACTCCCACAAACTGAAGGAATGGGAATGGTTATAATAATTGAAATGATGAATACTGAGAAAGACCTAGGCAGGTTTGTGAGTGGATATATTACTTTCTTTGATATTATTTCAAGGGAGGTTTATTATGCTATAAAAATGAAAGGTCTTCCGGGCAGCAAGTGGGGTTTTAATGATTACTGGGTAAATGGACTTACTGAACTGCATGCATACTTTTTCGCTGATTATTATTCAAAATTAACAAAATGAAATATTCTGAATTTTAAAAAAAATTAATTGGAAAAGAAGGTCGTTTAGGTGAAGATAATTTTCACTATTTTTTTAATTTGAATGTCAAAACAGTAGATGTAGACTACAAAATTGTTGATATAGGAGACGACTATGTTATCTTAGAACACAACAGAGGAGAAATTAATAGTGGGAAAAGAATAATTCCTTTAAATTTTTTTAGAAATTTTAGGATATTTTTAAATACGAAACATAAATAAACAAATGAAATCATTATTACTACTAATTTGCTTAGGATTTTATTTTACATCTTTTGCTCAACAATTCGAAGTTACACCCAATGGATTAAAAGATGCATCAAATAAAGAAAACACTTATTTGGTATTAAATTTTGAAGGAAAATCTGCAAAAGAACTTTATGATAAATCTCTAGAATATATTATTAAAACCTACCATAATCCAGATGCGGTAATAAAAGGAAAGTTAGATGGAGAATATCTTAGATATGATACCTATGTTCCAAATTTGTTATACATAAGAAATATGGGAATAAAGCAATATTTTTCCGCGTCTTTTTCAATTGTTTTAAATTTTAAAGATGGTAAGATTAAGTATGAAATAATTGAACTTGAAATGAAACATGTCGAAAATAATATGCCCCTTTATTTTGAGGAAGGAGGGATTAAATGGTATATCTACAACAGAAAAACAATTGAAAGGCCAAAAGCAAAAGAAGATGTAGAGAATTTTTTTAATGCCCTAGTAAAAACATTTTTAATATATCTTAATGGAGAAAGCAATTCTAACAATTGGTAATTATTTGAAAACGATAAACACTAGAATCTTTTAATATTGAATAGATTGATTTGCACACAACTTCTCTAATCAGTTAAACTCCGGAAACGGAGTTTATTGCTTTAATATATATGGAAATATTTTCCAATCGGGAAATCAAAAAGTTGCATTTACTATTTGAATTCAGCCTTTCAATTAATATTTTTTGACACGTACTGTCAAATTCATTATTCTACTTTGTGTCTGATAATTAGCGAATACTTTGATTATTGATAATAGTGTAAAAAACGCACTTTTAATGCGTTGTATTTGCAGAATGTTTTTTAACTTTGATAATCAGCACTATACATTATCCAGACATTCCTCGGAAACCCTTATCTGGATTAAGTATGCGAAATATGATAACTAGTTTATTATTACAAATGTTTTAAATTTTGATTTTATGAAAAAACTTCTAATTATCGGATTCTTTTGCCTTTATTATAGTGCCATATATGGTCAGGATTTAATCATTATGTTAAAAGGTGATACTTTAAAGGTAAATATTAGTAAGAATTTGCCTGAGATTATCGAATTTAATTACCTGAATGAAACTCTTACAAATGTGGAGTATAAAAATAATATTCAAAAAATAATATATAGTAACGGACGCGTTCAGATTTGCAATGAAAAAAAGGAACTTCCAAATATTGAAAATGAGGATGATTGGGAAAAAGTTATTATTACTTTTGAAGAAAATGAAATAATTGGGTTAACTTATTGTGGAACAATTGAGGGCTCATCTAATTGGGGCGGAATAGCCTCTGTTAAAGGTGGGGAAAACGCGATAAAAGAAATGAAAGTCAAAGCTGCAAAAATTGGCGCTTCAATTATTCTAATTAATCGAGGTTGGCATAAAGAAAAAAATAAGCCAATATCTGGATATGGAAGAGGAGTAAGCCTAGCTGGTAAAGCATATAAATTACGATAATGAATAACATAATTAATAATACCATAAATCCTCAAATATGAAAAATTTATTGTTCTTTGTTTTTTTATTTGTTTTCAATATATCTTTTTGTCAAGTACCAGAAGAGTTCAATGTATTAACAATTAACGATGTTGATTCCGCTTTATACATTTTAACGAAAGCAGCTAGGTCTCAACCAAAAACGCCAACTTCGATTGATGTTACAAAAGACTATATTTCTCAGGAAAGAGCAGGAAAGAAAATGAACGCATTAACCGGTAATGTAAGAACAACTACAACTGCAAAAGCCAATTACTATGAAAACATCACTAGAATAACTGTAACCAAAGGGTGGCGGATATATTTTTATAGTTCAATTACTAGGACAAGCGATTTTATCGATATTAAGAACAAAGAATTAGCAGAAATGACATATGCTGCATTGCTTTGTCTAGTAAGGAATTCATCCAATAATCACTATGAGACAATTGTAAATCCTCCTCCTAAAGAAAAGAATAGGATTCAGAAATTGTTCGAGAAAAAAGAAGTGGACTCAAGCAGAGTGTCAAATAATTTATAGACTTGAATAGTCTAGTATCATACAAAGACTTTATTTTCGAAAAATAAAAAATTACAAAATTATAAATATGAAGAAAAACGTTTTTATCTCTTCTACTTATTTAGATTTAATTGACTATAGAAAGGCAATTTGGGAGCTTCTCGAAAAATATAAAGTAAATGTAAAAGGCATGGAAGCCTTTGGTGCAAGAAAAGAAACACCATTAGAAACGTGTTTAAATGAAGTAAATCAATCTGATATTTATGTAGGGATAATTGCACACAGGTTTGGAAGTATTGATGTGGTTTCTGGAAAATCATTTACTCAATTAGAATATGAAAGAGCTATAACTGAAAATAAAGAAATACTTATATACATTATTAATGATGATATTAAAGTAGCAATTGAAGATATAGATTTTGGAGATAAAAGAGACAAACTTCTAAATTTCAAGAGTTATCTTAAAGAAAAGCACACAGTTGATACATTTACTACCCCTGAAAATTTAGTAACAAAGTTAAAATCAAGATTTGATGAATTATTAGTTGAAAATCCAAATATTGAATCTTCAGATCACGACTATGAGCTATCAAAAAATGTCATTGATAGGTTTACTATCCTTCCGAAAATGTTTAGTGACAGAGATGTCAGAATCACTATTGAATTCAAGGGTGATGCTTTTCCTTTATCAAGAGAAATTTGCTCTGCTTTTGGTTTTATTTACGGAAAAACTATTGGTGTCCCAATAAATATTTCAAAACCAGAGATTAAAAACAACATAATAAATTCATTGATTATTGAAGAAAAGGATATTGAACTATATTTTAGTAGAAAGGACGAACCTAAAATTGAAATAATCGCCAGGCTACTATTTTCTGACAAAAGAATTGATCAAGATAAAGGACAATTTTTTGACAGAAAAACAGTCGTTTATGAGGAAAATCCAAATTATAACCCAAGCATTCCATCATATGATACTTACAGTATGCTCTCAGCACTGTCATTAACCAAAAACCCAAGATATTTTGAAACTACTCAAGTAATTAAAGGAGAGGGAAAAGCAATTTTGGTCTTAAAGAGTATTGTTTCTGAATAGTGAAATATGTCGTAAAAAGTGAGAGCAAATATATCACTGAAATTGCTGTGAGAATTTGTTATTAATGTGGGAAAATAAAATTATGTACTCATTTTCTAAATTATAGGATTTAACTGTCATCTGCAAGAGCCGAATAATTGAAATTTCTTGAAATAATTATTGGATGTTTATACGGGCAATAGTGATTTTTTTAGATTTTAACCCATATGCTCAGTGCTAATATTATACTAAAAAATATTACGGAACTTCCAATGATTTTATTTATCCAAGGTAAATTATTTAAGCATAATTTATCCAGAAAGATGCTAATTGA
>JAJFVD010000007.1 GCA_021371955.1 Bacteroidales bacterium | reverse complement strand
TGGCAATGTGATAGAGTAAGTATAACCGGCCTGTCCTGTTACTGTAAATTCTGCTGCTGCGATTGTTCCTGAAGTAGCAGGAAGAGTAACACCGCCTGTAGCAGTACGTGTGCCTGCAGTTGCAAGAACAACTGTTCCGGCTGAAGAGCTAACGGCAACATTACCAAAATTCATATCAACGGTTTTTGAAATAGCGATTGGAGTTACAATTGTACTGGTTGCAGTAGCTGTTGCAGAAACCTGAGCGAATGAGGTTGCAGAGAAACCGATGATGGCGATTGCGAGAGAGAAAATTTTGATTGTTGTTTTCATGACTTTTTTTATATTTTTTCTTTATTATTTATTCTGTTTTTTTTGAATTGTTCGTTCTTGCCTTACTATAAGTCACAATGTGTGCCATGATTTTTTAAATAATTTGGAGAAAAGCATAAAAATCGCTCATGCATTTTTATAAAATGCAGATATCCAAAACAATAAATTTTCAAAATTTATCTCCGGGCTATGAATATGGAGCCAATTTGATGGCAAACCGGGGCCGGTGTAAAAGAAATTATTTTACAACGTGTAAAGGAATTTTATACAAAAAAAGAGACCGGCCTACCTGGCCGGTCTCATATTTTAATTGGAATAAGGATACTACTTAACGGTGCTCATGTAGGCAAGCATGTCTAGTACTTTATTTGAATAGCCCCACTCATTGTCGTACCATGCAACAACCTTCACAAAATTAGGGTTAAGTGAAATACCTGCCTCGGCATCAAAAATTGATGTACGCGGATCGGAAGTGAAATCGGTTGAAACAACTGCGTCTTCGGTGTATCCGAGGATACCCTTGAGTTCGCCTTCAGATGCTTTCTTCATAGCAGCCTTGATTTCTACATAAGTAGCAGGTTTGTCAAGACGGCATGTAAGGTCAACAACAGAAACGTCTACGGTTGGAACGCGGAAAGACATACCGGTAAGTTTGCCGTTCATTTCAGGAATAACTTTACCAACAGCTTTTGCTGCACCTGTAGAAGAAGGGATAATGTTTGCAGCAGCAGCGCGTCCGCCTCTCCAGTCTTTTGCAGATGGTCCGTCAACAGTCTTCTGAGTTGCAGTAGTAGCATGAACAGTTGTCATAAGACCTTCTACAATACCAAAATTGTCATTAAGAACTTTAACGATAGGAGCAAGACAGTTTGTAGTACAAGAAGCGTTTGAAACCATTGATTCTCCTGCATATTTTTTATGGTTTACACCATATACAAACATAGGAGTGTCGTCTTTAGAAGGAGCAGACATTATAACTCTTTTTGCACCAGCATCAAGGTGTGCCTGGCATTTCTCTTTTGTAAGGAAAAGACCTGTTGATTCAACAACATAGTCAGCTCCAACTTCGCCCCACTTAAGATCTGCAGGATTCTTCTCGGCAGTAACGCGGATAGGAAATCCGTTAACAACCAGTTTACCGTCCTTTACTTCAACTTCTCCGTTAAAACGGCCGTGAACAGAGTCATATTTAAGCATATAAGCCATGTAGTCGATATCAATAAGGTCATTGATGGCAACTACCTGAATGTCATTTCTCGCCTGTGCAGCACGGAATACAAGTCGTCCGATACGGCCGAAACCGTTTATTCCTACTTTAATTTTACTCATTTTACAATATATTTTAAGGTTTTATCTTACTTAGAGTTCAGAAAATCTCGCTGCAAAGTTACAAATTTTAGTATAGTAACAAGCATTAAAATTCCATTTTTATTGAGCAAAAATCCTACCAAAATTATTAACTTCGCGGATTATATAGCAACTTAAAGAGATACGAAAAGATGGTGAGCGCGGGAAAGGGTCTAAAAATACTGATTACAAACGACGACGGCGTTAAATCAAAGGGAATATCAGCCCTTACAGAAATGATGAAACCGTTTGGAGATGTTACTGTTGTGGCTCCGTTTGAAGCACAATCCGGGATGTCTGCCGCATTAACAATTGGAAAACCTCTCAGGCTCACTGAGCTGAAAAGAGAGAAAGGAGTTAAGATATTTGCCTGCTCGGGAACTCCCGCAGATTGTGTCAAAATGGCAGTAAACCAGCTTTTCAACGATGGCTTGCCCGACCTTCTGGTTTCCGGTATAAATCACGGTTCCAATGCCTCAATTGCATCTCTGTACTCCGGTACTTTAGGTGCTGCAGCAGAAGGGACAGTTTATGGTATACCTTCAATCGGTTTTTCACTTAATTCGCACAACCCGAATGCAGATCTCTCCGTAGTGAGCCATTTCGGGAAGATTATAATAGAAGAGTTCCTGAAAAACCCTGTCAAACCCGAGACATACCTTAATATAAATTTCCCGGCAACAACAATTGACAAAGTAAAAGGCATAAAATTCTGCCATCAGGGAAGAGGTCAGTGGATAAAGGAGTTCGAGGCCAGGACTGACCCTTATGGATTTAACTACTACTGGATGACAGGAGAGTTCTTTAACCTTGAAAAGAGCAACAACGAAGCAGACCATAACCTTGTAGACCAAAACTATATTAGTATTGTTCCGCATAAAATAGACACGACCGATTATAACGAGATTGAAAGACTCGAATCGCTTTGGAGTTTAACCTGATTTCATAATCTGTAAATATTTGCCTTATGCGATATTACATTATTGCCGGAGAGGCATCGGGAGACCTGCACGGTTCTAACCTGATGAAAAGTTTAAAAGAGGTTGACTCAGCTGCTGAATTTCGCATCTGGGGCGGAGATTTAATGGTATCTGCCGGCGGTGACCTCGTGCGCCACTACAATGAAACTGCCGTAATGGGAGTTGTTGAAGTACTCAGCAAAATCAATAAAATTTCCGACAATATTAAATTATGCAAATCCGACCTGCTTTCATACAATCCGGATGTGCTAATACTGATTGACTACGCCGGTTTCAATTTGCGTATCGCCAAATTTGCAAAAAAGAGCGGAATAAAGGTCTTCTACTACATTGCTCCAAAAGTGTGGGCATGGAACGAAGGAAGAGTAAAAAAAATACGGGATAGTGTAGACCGGCTGTTCATTATTTTCCCTTTTGAAGTGGATTTCTTTAAAAAGCACGGAATTAACGCCATATATAACGGCAATCCGCTTTTGGACAGCATTGCCTCCCACCCTTCGCTTTCCGAATCGAGGGAAGATTTCCTCAAAAGAAACAATCTTGAAGACAAGCCAATTATTGCTCTCCTTGCAGGAAGCAGAAAAAATGAAATCAGCTACCTTCTTCCAAAATTGCCTTACCTTGAAAATGAGTTTCCGGACCATCAGTTTATTCTGGCCGGCGCTCCTTCTATCGAAAGAAGCTATTACGAACCTTTCATTTCAAACAGCAAAATAATCCTTCTCGAAGGAGAAACCTATGCAATTCTTAAGCAGGCACGCGCTGCTGTAGTCTCTTCCGGCACGGCAAGTCTTGAAACGGCATTTATTGGCACGCCGCAGGTTGTATGCTACGGAATGAATCCTGTAACTGCGTTTCTTGCACGAATGGTAATAAAGGTTAAATATGCCAGCCTTGTAAACCTTATACTCGACGCTCCGGTTGTTAAAGAGCTTTTGCAGGGCGACTGCACTTCGAAAAACATTGCGGCAGAGGTTAAAAAAATCCTCTCGGGCAGGACCAGAAACAAAATGCTTGTAAACTACCGGAAACTCAGAAAGATACTGGGAGAAGAGGGTGCATCTGAAAAGGTTGCCAAAGCAATGGTAAAGGAGGTTGAAAAACTTAATGTTTCTCCAAAACATTTTATTTATCATGAAACAAAACTCGGACTTCTTAAAATCACATGCGACAATTCGGCATTGCTGGAAATTCAATATGTAGAAGACGATATCAATACCAAAGAACAGTCAGGAAAGCATCCGGGCAAAAACGAGGTCCATCCTATTCTTGCAGAGACTGCGCGCCAGCTGGATGAATATTTTGCCGAGAAGAGGAGTACATTTGATCTTCCGGTGAGACTAACCGGAACCGACTTTCAGAACAGAGTGTGGGAGGAGTTGCGCAAAATTCCTTACGGTGAGGTAAAAACATACGGAGAGGTGGCCGGCCTGGTCGATTCGAAAGATGCAAACAGAGCAGTGGGCCTTGCCTGCAAAATGAATCCATTGCTGATAGTGGTTCCATGTCACAGAGTACTGGGAGCAAACAATAAACTTACAGGATTCAATATTGGAATAGACAAAAAAAGCTATTTACTAGAACTTGAAAAAGTATATCAAAATACAGAAAACAATCTTTTTAAATAATTATATATAGATATGAGAATAACTGCATACAAGTACCAGAGCACAGGAAACGACTTCATAATTCTTGACAACAGAGATGGATCCATTACGCTCTCGGAAGATCAGATAAAAAAATTGTGTCACAGAAGATTCGGAATAGGTGCAGATGGGCTTATGCTGCTTAACTCCAGCAAGAAATATAATTTCGCAATGAAGTACTACAATTCCGACGGCCGGGAAGGAACTATGTGTGGAAACGGAGGGCGCGCCCTTGTTACTTTTGCGGCACATAAAGGAATTAAAAAATATCAGTTTGAGGCAATCGACGGAGTTCATAACGCAAACGTGATAAGCTATTCGCCTTCCACTTGCGTCATTAAACTGGAAATGATTGATGTAAACGAGGTTAACGACTATTCCCCAAAAAGTTACTTTCTGAATACAGGATCGCATCACCTTGTGATATTTGTCGAAAATGTGAATGACTACGATGTACTTGGGCAGGGTAAACTCTGGCGCAGCCATCCGTCTTTTCCCGACGGAACCAATGTAGATTTTGTTCAGGGTGGCTGGGGACGGTTTAACCTTCCTAAATTTGAAGAGGACAAACCCCAGATTCTATCCGTGAGGACATATGAACGCGGAGTAGAGGATGAAACTTTCTCATGCGGAACCGGAGTAGTTGCTTCATCCATTGCACATCACAAACTTCTCACAAGAAACAAATTCTCGTACAACAATGTAGCTGTCAATGTACCCCAGACAGTTACAAATATTATTGAAACAAAGGGAGGAGAACTTCAGGTAGAATTTACATATACCGGAGAGGACAATTATACCGGAATAACACTCACCGGACCTTCTACATATGTGTTCAGCTGTGTTTTTGACATCTGATTCTGATATTTTTAATTTTTATTAAAATGAAGAGAGCTGTTTTTCCGGGATCATTCGATCCTTTTACAATAGGACATCTTGATGTTCTTAAATCCTCGCTCAGATTGTTCGACTCAGTAGTTATTGCTGTAGGGTACAATCTCCAGAAGGGAGGATATTTCTCGGTTGAAGAGAGGATAGAGATTATCCGGCAGTCTGTGGCGCACCTGAAAAATGTAGAGATTGAGTCCTATTCAGGAATGACTATAGATTTTTGCAACAAGACAGGAGCAGAATTCATAATAAGAGGAGTGAGATCGACAACAGATTTCGATTTTGAAAGAGTTATTGCACAAGCAAATACAAAAATGTCGCCAAATATCCAGACAGTTTTTATCCCTTCAAGCCCGGAATATTCTTTTATCTCATCAACAGTGGTACGGGATGTGCTGGTAAACGGCGGAGATGCCGGAATATTCCTCACACCCGGGCTGGATATATCCGCACTCCTTAAAAAGAGGGGTTAACTGATGTTGAAAAAAGTACTGACAGCTATTATTTTGTTGCTATTTGCGACCGGAGTTTATGCTCAGCAAAAGACAAATTTCGCAACTAACGATTCGGCAGTTGTGCGCCTGAACAACTACATAAATCAATATCTGTCAATTACTCCGTTGCACCCCGATTCCCTCATAAATGCCTGCGACTATTTAATATCACTCACAAAAGATTCCCTTGTCTCCTCGCATATTGCCTCTTACCTGTTCAATCGCTTTTACAGCTCCGATTTGATGGGAATGGACGGAGTTGCGGTTCATATTGCGCAGAATTATTTTTTAAACGGAAAGGTAAAAATGCCTGCCAGCCCCGATGAGATGACCCTGCGAATGTATGTGGAGTTTAACAGAAATTCCCTTATTGGAATGGACGCCCCCGAACTCAATATATTATCCCCTGATAATATGCCGGTTTCGTTAAGAGAGGTGAATTCCCGTTATACAATTCTGTACTTCTTTGACGACCAGTGTGCTGTATGCAAAGCCAGCCTCCCCGGACTCATCGGGCTATCCGATTCCCTTGCCTCAGAAGGCGTTTCTGTATTTGCCGTTTACACTCAGTCACAAAGAGAAAATCTAAAAAAATATATTGAAGAAGAATTTACCTCAAAAGGCGTGGGGAAAAACTGGATTTTCGCGTGGGACCCATCCCTTGAAAGTGATTTTCCACGATTATACAATGTAATAAAGACTCCTCAGATATTTCTTCTCAACAACGACAAAAAGATAATCGGAAGAAATCTCAATAACGAAGCTTTGTCACAGCTTTTAAAAGCAGAAATAAATCGCAGCAGGCAGGCAGAAAACAGAATTAACGATTTTCTGGATAGCTATCTTAACGGGATTGATTTAACTGATACTGCAAAAATCCGCAAAGAGATAGACCCTCTTTTCCAAAGAATATCTGCTCAAAAGGATAAAGAACTGTATCGTTCGGTTTTTACGAACTTGTTCGATAAAATGCTTTATGCCGATAACGATTCGCTGAAAGACGCCGCTGTCTATATTGCTAAGAGGTATATAACTCCATACCCCGGGTTCTGGTGGGATAAAACCTATCCGCTCGAATGGGTGCCTAAAATGGTAGAAAGAATTCAAAACAACAAAATAGGTTCAGTTGCAAATGACATGGTTTTGTTAAACAAAAAGGGCCGCCCGGTTAAACTGAGCTCTGTTAATTCAAAATATACCGTTCTTTACTTTATTGACCCGGATTGCTCAATATGCAAACCATTTTCCATGGAGTTTAAAAAAATATACAACTCTCTTAAAAAAAGAGGCGTAACAGTTATTTCCATTAACTCGGGAGGAAATTCCAAAGAGTTCTTTGAATACAACAGGAAAAACAAGAATCCATGGCCGGGCCTGAGCCCCAGAGACGAGAGCTATTACGAGCTGTTCGATAAATTTGAAACAGAACAAGTGCCAATGATATATCTTCTGGACAATAACAGAAGAATTCTGGCAAAGAAAATAAATACAATAACCCTAGACAAACTTGTCAAATGATTACAGGAAAGTACCTAGAGCTTTATAAAGAGCTCTCCAAAGAGATGCCCAAAGAAAGACTGTTGCACGACTCACTCAGCACACTTGCTTTTGGCACAGACGCATCATTTTACAGACTTATTCCAAAACTGGTTGTAAAAGTCCAATCCGAAAAAGAGCTGATACTGGTGCTCGAGAATGCCGATAAGATGTCAATTCCTGTCACATTCCGGGCAGCCGGAACATCATTGTCCGGGCAGGCAATAAGCGATTCGGTACTTGTAATAGCCACTCACGGATGGCAACAGCACAAAGTGCTTGACAATGGCTCCCGGATACGCCTGCAAACCGGCATAAGAGGCCAGCAGGCAAACAACTATCTTATAAAATACGGAAGAAAAATAGGTCCCGACCCGGCATCGCTGGATAGCGCCATGATTGGCGGAATTGCAGCAAACAACGCCAGCGGAATGTGCTGCGGCACATCGGAAAACTCCTACAAGACCGTTGCCGATATGAGGCTCATTTTCTCAGACGGAACTGTACTTGACACAGCAGACAAAGACGATACTGCATCTTTCCGCAACAAAAAGGGAGAGCTGCTGGGAAAACTTGAACAACTCGCGGTTAAAGTAAAAGAGGACAAAGAGCTAAGCGAAAAGATTCACAGGAAATATAAAATTAAAAACACCACAGGATACAGCCTCAATGCACTTGTAGACTATACCGACGGAATTGACATCATTAAACACATGATGATTGGTTCCGAAGGAACACTTGCATTTATTTCGGACATAACCTACAACACCGTTGTGGAACATCCTTTCAAGGCCCTTGCACTCATTATTTATCCAGATATTGAATCGGCATGTAAAGCTGTTCAGGTATTAAAAAGCCAGCCGGTGTCCGCTGTGGAGATGATGGACAGAGCAGCAATAAAATCTGTTGATTCGGCAAAGGGAGTTCCCGAATACCTTAAAGAACTTCAGGAAAATGCCACTGCCCTATTGGTGGAAACCCGTGCAAAAGACGAAACCGAACTTAAATCAAATTCGGACATAATTACCTCAAGCATAGAATCCATTAAAACCGAACTTCCGTTCTCTTTTACATCCGACAAAAAGGAGCAGGCGATACTCTGGAAAATAAGGAAAGAGACATTGCCTACAGTAGCAGGAATGCGTAAACCGGGAACAACCCCTATTATTGAAGATATATGCTTCCCTGTGCCAAGACTTGCAGAAGGTACAATGCAGCTTCAGTCACTTTTCAAAAAACACGGATATTCCGATGCCGTAATTTTTGGTCACGCACTGGAGGGCAACCTGCACTTTATGTTTAACCCTCATTTTGGCGACCCTGCCGAAGTTGAGCGTTACAGCCTGTTTATGGACGATGTGGCAACAATGGTTGTGGGCGGTTTTGACGGTTCGCTTAAGGCAGAACACGGAACAGGAAGGAACATGGCTCCTTATGTGGAGATGGAATGGGGTTCGAAGGCATATTCTCTTATGAAAGAGATAAAGGATATTTTCGATCCAAAAGCAATTCTTAATCCCGGAGTGATTTTAAATAACGATAAAAAGATTCACCTTAAGAATCTGAAACCTCTTCCTGCAACAAGAGATACTGTCAATAAATGCATGGAGTGCGGATTTTGCGAAGGTGCATGTGTGGCCGAAGGTCTTACACTTTCTCCCCGCCAGAGGATTGCCGTGTACCGGGAAATGGAGCGTTTGAGAAGCACCGGGGAAGAGCCTCACAGAGCTGCGGAAATGGCAAAACTATATGAATATTATTCATTGGACACTTGTGCCACCGACGGCCTGTGCTACCTTAAATGCCCGGTAAAAATAGATACAGGTAAACTTGTAAAGGAGCTCCGCCACGAAGGTCACTCTCCAAGGGCAGAGAAGATAGCCGTATCTGTCGCCGCCAATATGGGAACAGTAACTGCAGGAATGCGACTTGGCCTGTCTTTCGTATATTATCTCCGCCTGCTCGCCGGCAAAAAGTTTTTTGGAGCCGTTGCAGGAGGAATGCACAAAGTAACCGGCGGAATCATTCCTTTGTGGAACGAGCATTTTCCAAAGGGCGCAGGTAAAATTAACCCGAATGCGAAAAGCAGTTCATCTGAACCTGCCAAATACACAGGGAAAGTTGTCTATTTCCCATCGTGCATCACCAGAAGCATGGGTATTTCGAAAGATTACTCCCAGGAGGCCGAACTTACCCAGCTCACAAAAACGCTGCTTAACAGGGCCGGAATAGAGGTAATCTATCCGGAAGGGATGAACGACCTGTGCTGCGGAATGGCATTCTCTTCCAAAGGGTTTGTAGATGCAGGCAAACTGGCTTCGGACAAACTTGAACTGGCGCTGGTTAAAGCATCAGAATACGGAAAATATCCAATCCTGTGCGATATGAGCCCTTGTCTTTACACAATGAAAAGCAACATGAGCGAAAGGCTCAAGCTTTACGAACCGGCTGAGTTTGCAGTAGAGTATCTGCTGGACAATCTTAAGGTAAGGCAGGTTAACCGTAAAGTAGCGGTATTTGCTGTATGCAGCGCGAAAAAGATGGAAGTAGACACACATCTGTTCAACATTGCTAAACAATGTGCAAAAGAGGTTGTTGTAATAGACAGCAATTGCTGCGGATTTGCAGGAGACAGGGGATTTTTGCTTCCTGCGCTCAATGCACACGGGCTAAGAAACCTCCGCACACAAAGCGCAGAATGTACCGAAGGATATGCCACTTCACGAACTTGTGAAATAGGACTGTCCAACCACGGAGGAATAACTTATAAATCAATATTGTACCTCTTGGAAGAGGCTACCAGATAAGACATATTATGTACAGCAGTTTAAAAGAGTTTGTAAATTTTCTTGAGTCGAAGGGAGAACTGGAAAGAATCTCAGAATTCACCGACCCTGTTCTCGAGATTGCAGAGATTACAGACCGGGTGAGCAAACAACCGGGCGGAGGAAAGGCACTTTTATTTGAAAATACCGGAACCCCCTACCCTGTACTCACAAATATGATGGGGTCGGAAAGCAGGATAAAATATGCTCTCGGGCTGGAATCATTTGATGAAGTATCCGATATTTTTCACAACCTCATGGGAGAGGTAATGCAGGAACGTTCCTCGTTTATTGACAAACTTAAATTGCTTCCCCAGCTTAACGAGGCAGCCGGATGGATGCCAAAGAAGCACAAGGGAACAGCTCCATGCCAGGAGGTTATATTATTTCAGCCGGACATAAACAGGCTCCCTGTGCTAAAATGCTGGCCGGAAGACGGCGGCCGGTTCGTGACTCTTCCTCTTGTGCACACAAAGGACCCCGAAACAGGGGCAAGAAACCTTGGAATGTACAGGATGCAGGTGTTTACAGGAGATTCAACAGGCATGCACTGGCACAGGCATAAAACCGGAGCAAGGCACTTTGCAAAAAGCGAAGACAACCGTTTTCCTGTAGTTGTTGCGCTTGGCGGTGACCCTGTTTATACATACGCTGCAACAGCACCGCTTCCCGACGGAATTGACGAATATCTGCTAGCAGGATTTTTGAGAAAAAAGGCGGTATCACTTGTGGACTGCCTCACCCAGCCGCTTCAGGTACCTGCAGACTGTGACTTTGTTATAGAGGGTTTTGTAAACAAGAATGAACTCCCGGTTACGGAGGGCCCGTTTGGGGATCATACCGGATTTTACTCCCTTGCCGACCTTTATCCTAAATTCCATATAACCTGCATCTCACACAGAAAAGACGCGATATATCCCGCTACACTTGTAGGAATACCGCCGCAGGAAGATAAATACATCGCTCTTGCAACAGAGAAAATATTTCTCGAGCCAATAAAGCTTACGATGGTACCGGAACTAACGGACCTTTACCTGCCGGAAGAGGGCGTAGGACATAACATTGCAATTGTCAAAATTGATAAAAGCTATCCCGGACAGGGGATAAAAGTTGCACACTCCCTTTGGGGTGCCGGGCAGATGATGTTCAACAAAATAATCATTGTCACAGATGAAAATATTGATATCCGGGACAGAAAAGCCCTGATGTCTGTAATTTCTAAAAACTATATTCCAAAAAGAGACACCCATTTCAGCCGCGGACCTCTGGATGTTCTGGACCATTGCGCACCTCAGTGCGGATATGGCGGAAAGATTCTGATTGATGCCACTATCAAACTTCCGGAAGAAGAGGGAACTGCCGCCGCTCCTGCACATGCAGAGAAGGCAATACATTTCACTCACTCGCCAGGAGACCTTAAGGGGCTGATTAATGTTATTCTTGACGATGCGGAACCTCTTGACGACACCTATGCTTCACTATGGCTCTGGGGCAGCAACTGCGACCCAATCAGGGATTCTTCATTCAAAGACGGACTGCTTGTAATGGACAGCAAAATCAAGCACAAGGGTGTAAACGGTTTCACAAGAGACTGGCCCGGCAAAGCACTTTCTTCAATTGAAACAATTGAAGCTGTAGACAGGAAATGGGAATCACTCGGGTTGGGGGAACTTATTCCTTCCCCTTCACGGAAATTTTCAAAAGAGTTAAAATAGCCAGACCCAGAAAAAGAAACATAGAGGCAAAAGAGATTCTGCCTATATAGTCTCCGTATTTTACGAAGGTTGTTATTTTGCTGTTGAGGTTCAGTTGCCCGCTGAGTAATCCGGGCTTCCACCACTCTGTTCTTGCCACAATATCCCCACGCTGGTTAATAAAAGCGCTTACCCCCGTGTTCCCGCAACGGGCGATGGACCGTCGCGTCTCAACAGCCCTTAGCTGGTCGAAATAAAGATGCTGGGTATACCCGGGAGAATCAAGCCACCAACCGTCATTTGTTATTACAGCCATTACGGTTGCGCCATTCAAAACGTACTCCCTGTAATAATTTCCGTATACCGATTCGTAGCAGATTGCCGTCCCTATCACAGTTGTACTGTCGTGCGATTTGTATACGCTCCTCTCCTTCTGGGTTCCGTAACTTCCAAAATTCCCCCCAAGTTCTATAACGAACATCTTGAACCCGCCCAGATATTTAGGATAAGGCAGGTACTCAACAAGAGGAACAAGTTTGGATTTATGGTAAAACATTATTCTTTCCGAACTGTCCATATAAATTGCAGTATTGTAAGATTCATACCACCCGCCGTTGATTCTCCTCGCCGTATAATTTGGCCTGTGCTCCCCGCTGAATTTTTCTTTCGGATACATGAAATATGTCGACGCTCCAAAAATCAGGTTTACATTTTTATTCCTGCGGACAATCTCCGCAAACCTGTTGAAAGAATCGCTTGAATATGGTTCGTTTTCAATTATTCCCGAAGAGAATGTTTCGGGAGCAACAACAAAAAGAGTCGAATCCGTTACACCCTTGTTCACAAGCGACAATAACCTCTCATCCTGCTCTTTTTGAGTCATTCCCCCAAATTTATCGTGATACGGGTCAATGTTGGGCTGAACAATAAGGAAGTTCTTTGGCTCCGGCTTCTCTTTATAACCGGAATATATCAGATGCGAAATAAAAGCAGGCAGTATAATAACCAGCGCAAGGAGAGAGTATCTTATTTTAATGGTCTTTTCTGATATCGAACTGTTTATTATTTTGCTCACCAGGTCAAAGACAAAAATACTTACGACCAGAGCCCATAGCGTCCCGCCGAAGACTCCTGTATATTCATACCATTGGACAACCTTGAACGATGTTGCAAACCCGTTTCCCAAAGCCAGCCACGGCCAGGCAATTTCTCCCTCGGCAAGAAGGTGTTCAAAAGCAATCCAGCCAAGAATAAGAAATGAGTACCCTATTGCATTATTTGTCCGTTTGCGAAACCAGCTGTAGGCACGAACTACCAGAGTAACGCCCAGCGAATAAAGCAATATCGCCCCTACCGCTCCTTTGAAATTTGCATACGCAATCCAGTAAGTCGTAAAGGAGTTCCACAAAATAAATGTCAGATATACATAGAACCAGCCGCCTTTGGTTTTGTTTTCGGAAATAAATCTTTCCAAAAATAATATTGGAACAAGAGCAACGAGCATAAGTATCCCAAAACCAGGGAACAAAAAGGGAAGAGATAGCAGGATTGAGCCTGCGGATACAAGAAAGACAATAATTTTAGTTTTTTTATTCAGTCTTAAATTCATACTTTTGCCGCCCAAATTGTAACAATTATCACACATGAGAAAACTACTTCCTTCTATGATTTTATCAATTGTCTTCGCTTTCTACGCACCGTACCTTAAGGCACAAGAGGTAGTCAAAGATACAATAATTAACAATTATCGCATTGAGGAGCTAACATTTGTGTCTACTCCAAAGGAGACATATTTTCTGAATCAGCTCCCCGCATCTGCTACCATTTTGAATAAAACAGAGGCTGAGAGCAGCGGCAGAAATTCAATAAAAGGACTCTCGGGAGTTATTTCAAATCTATACATACCGGACTATGGTTCAAAGATTACATCGGCAGTGTATATCCGAGGCATCGGCTCGCGGTTCTCTCCTGCACCGTCCGTTGGATTATATGTGGACAATGTTCCCTACATAGACAAAAGCGCATTTGATTTTGAATTTTTAGACATAGAGAGGATAGAAGTTTTAAGGGGCCCACAGGGGACTCTTTACGGAAGAAACGCCCTTGGCGGAATTGTACATGTGCGCACAAAATCGCCATTTTCCACTCCCGGAAGTACAATAACCCTTTCGGCCGGGTCGTACGGCCAGTACCGGGGTACTTTTACAACAAATCACAAACTGAGCGAAAAGGCAGCATTTTCCCTCGGAGGCTTTTACTCTCATCAGGATGGTTTTTTCACAAACAGTTTCACCTCCCTTAAGGCAGACAAAGGTTACTCTGCCGGAGGAAGAATTAAACTGGCATATTACATTACTCCCAGCTGGAAAGCAGAGGCAAATGCCCACATGGAAAAGAGCAATCAGAATGCATATCCCTACGGCACATATAACAAGACAACGGGCGTGACATCTAACCCGAATTACAACGACAGCAGTTCATACAAGAGACTTTTGAGCACAAACAGCCTCGTGATTACACATACCGCCCCAAAATGGAAGCTGAGCCTCATTTCGTCATATCAGTACCTGAACGACACAATGAAGCTGGATCAGGATTTTTCCCCTGCCTCAATTTATACAATGAGCCAGTCGCAAAACATGCACAATTTGAGTCAGGAGGCAATCTTTAAATCGGAAAACAACAAAAACTATCAGTTTGTATCGGGAGTTTCCGGATTTTACCAGAAGAACTTTACCAATGCCCCTGTTTTGTTTGGCACAGACGGCGTACAGAGGTTCTTTCAGAGTACTTTTGACCGCCTCTATACAAGTGGCGCCATGCCGTTTAGAATGACCGTAACCAACCCTGTTTTACCTGTAGCCGGGGAATACGACATGCACTCTTTTGGCTTTGCGGCATTCCATCAGGTTGTGCTTAAAAGGGTATTTACAGAGGGACTCTCTTTAACCCTTGGGCTTCGTTACGAATATGAAAAGCAATATCTGGATTATATGAGCACAATGTCTTTGTCCTTAAGATTCAACATGCCAAATGTGCCGGTACCGGTGAATACCACAATTCCGGCTGTTGTTGAAGGAAAGGAAAATCAGGATTTTGGCCAGTTTCTTCCAAAAATTGCATTGCAGTATAATTTCAACGAGAACCACAGGCTGTTCTTTACATCGGCAAGAGGATACAAGGCAGGAGGATACAACATTCAAATGTTTTCCGACCTGGTTCAGAGTAAACTGATGGGTGGCATGCCGGGAAGCGGAGGATCTGCGCCCGCAAGTGATATTGAAAAAACAATTTCGTACCGCCCGGAATATAACTGGAACAACGAAATCGGCTATAGCGGAGAGGTAATTCAAAACAAACTCTCCCTGAGTGGCGCACTTTTTTATATAAGCAGCAAAGACCAGCAGGTTGTGCAGTTTGCCGGAACCTCCGGATTTGGGCGAGTTGCCAGGAACGCCGGAAAATCATACAGCACGGGTGCCGAATTGTCTGTCAAATATAAAATCATCAGCAATTTAGAGGCAAACTTCAATTACGGGTACACCTATTCCAAATTTACCGAGTATACCGATAACCAAAACGATTATTCAGGCAAATTCGTTCCTTTCGTTCCGCAAAACACCGTAAGCCTTTTCCTTCTGTATTCAAAAGCACTTTCAGGCAAATTTATTGACAAATTCAGCATCTCGGCCCAGTATAACGGAGCCGGAAAAATTTACTGGACAGATAAAAATGATGTAATTCAGGACTTCTACTCAACATTAGATATTGGAGGCTCAATAAATTTTTCTATTTTTGAAGTTGGAATATGGTTGAGAAATGCAACAAACAGCAGGTATAACACCTTCTATTTCGAGACACTGGGAACAGGAATAGCACAGCTCAACCGTCCGTTAAACTTTGGAACAGACATTAAGATCAGGTTTTAAACATATATGCTTATTGACTTTATTAAGGGATTCATAGTGGGAATGGGGGCTTCAATCCCCCTTGGGCCAATGGGCGTAATGTGTGTTCAGAAAACCCTTAGTAAAGGAAGAAACTCCGGCTTTATCTCAGGCCTTGGAGCATCAATCACCGATACTTTTTTCGCAGCCATAGCCGTACTGGGCCTTGCATACGTACAGAGTTTCATTACTGAGTACGAGAGAGGAGTTCTCCTGTTTGGAGGAATGATTGTAGCCCTCCTCGGGCTCAAAATTTACCTCACAAATCCGGTAAAACAAATCCGCCAGAAGAGGCAGGGCGGCAACAAGCATGTTGAGGATCTTTTCTCGGCAATCTTCATGACCATATCAAACCCGGGTGCTGTATTCCTTATTCTTGGCATGTTTGCATTTGTGGGTCTTGAAATTAATCAGGAGAGTGCAAACAGGATAATTACAGCAACTCTGGGCGGCGTTTTTGTGGGTGCTGCAACATGGTGGTTCATATTAAGCACATCTATAAATCTTTTCAGAAAGAAGTTTCGCCTGAGGCAGCTTCTCATGATAAACAGGGTTTCCGGAGTCGTAATAATTATTATAGGAATGATATCATTCTTCGAAGGACTCTGGCGATTTCTTTCTCCTTTCATTTTCCGGAAATAGAGTATTTTTCAGATTGGCTCTTTTTTTGTATACCTTTGCATTAACTTTTCGGGGATGTTTTGGTTTTGACAGCAAATTGAATCGGAGAGTAAGCACGTCGAGCGTCGTGAAGCCGGCTCGTAAATCCCGGAACACAAGCCATAACTGGCAATAACAACTATGCACTCGCTGCGTAATTAAGTCTAACTTAATCGCTTTATCGCCGCCGGCTAGGTCCGGCCGTGACGAGTATCCCGCCGGGCTTTAAGCCAACTCAGTACCGGTATATGGGGTATCATTCAAGTTGTGCTGCGGACATCTACTTCTCTAAAGTGTTCAAAGTAAAAACAGAGAATAAGTTTTGAGTGGCCTGTCTGTTGGCAGCTCTTTACCGACAACCAATAACAGAATAAGCGTGTAGAAAGCTTTTGGATGGTTTGTTTGGACGGCGGTTCGAGTCCGCCCATCTCCACAGAAACAGAGAGGCTGCCTGATTTTTCAGGCAGCCTCTTTCCATTGAACAAATATGGTGCGGATGTGCCGCGGTTTAAAGCAATGCGGCCGGCAGAGGTGTCACTTTGACGCAGTTTGAGGTATGTGTCACATTGACAGATGTTTGCAAACGGAGTTTTTTATTAATTTAAAAAATCCTATTTTAGAACTATTTAAAATCAGGCGTTTACCTCAAACTGCGTCAAAGTGTCTTCGCCGGGTAGGAGATGCGGGAATGATATACCTGCAAGATTTTTTGTTTGAACACTTTTTTGACGCGGTTGATGTCTTTAAGGGAGATTTCGGCATCGGCAAGCTGTTCGTCGGAAATTCGTGTATCCACTACCCTTTCCACCAGTTCGGAAACAGACTGCTCTGTGTAGTCACTGAGCGTTCTCGAGGCTGCTTCTACGGCATCGGCCATCATTACGATTACCTGTTCCTTGAATGTCGGAAGCATTCCGTTATAGGTGAACTCTTTCTTTCTGGCCGGGTCGCCGCCTTTATTGATAAACTGGTTGTAGAAAAACATTGTTTGCGAGTGGCCGTGGTGCGTTGATATAAAGTCGATGAGGATTTGCGGCAGCCTCACCTTTTTTGCAATTGTCACTCCGTCTTCTACATGCTGGATAATTATCTTTGCACTCTCTTCAGGAGCAAAATCCTTATGGACATTTGTCCCGCCCAAAGGCTGATTTTCTATGAAAAACAGCGGATTACTCATCTTGCCGATGTCATGATAAAGCGCACCAACCCTTGTGAGCAATGCGTATGCGCCAATCTCTTTTGAAGCAGCCTCTGCAAGATTTGCCACCTGCAATGAGTGCTGAAATGTCCCGGGTGCCTTTTCCGAAAGCTCCTGCAAAAGAGGAGATGTTGTATCCGACAGGTCACGCAGCCTTGGATTAGAAACCAGTCCAAAAATCTTTTCGAATATGAAAAGCAGAGGAAAAGCGGCAATTATTATAATAGAGTTCCATGCGAAATAAATGAAAAATGATGGATTCACCGAGAGGAACGAACCATCCTCAACCAGCCGGAAAGCAACATAAGCAACAGAAAGACTGGCAAAGGCTACAAGCGAGTTAATAAACTGCAGCCAGCCTCTGTTCCAGTATGAGAAAGTGAACACAATCATGCCACCTGCTATTGCATTGAGGAAGAACAGTTCATATCCGTTTTGTGCGATAAAAAAGACAGGAAGCAAGAAGGTGAGATATACGGGCAAAACAATCTTTGAAGTGAAAAATGAGGTGAGATAAAGCGCGAACACTGAGTATGGCACTATATACAAATATGCCGGATTAATATCCCTTACAATTACAGTTACAAGCACTATCAAAACCAACTGCAATAGGAGAAATGAGAGATTTTTGGAATCACTCAGCAAATTTCTCTTGAGGAAATAAAGGGTTATGGAGAAAAGAAGCAGAATGCCCGCTACAACAAGCAGATGGCCAAGTTTGAGGAGATAATAGCTTCCGGAAAATCCCATGCTGAGTTCATATTCTGCCTTATATGAGTTCAAAAGTTGTTCTATCTCGGCAGTTATTGTCTCTCCTTTTGCAACAATCAGTTGCCCGGTATACAAAACTCCCTTTGTAGGGGAGATATAGTTCATCGCTTCCTTATGGGCAATTTCTGTGGTATTGCTGTCAAAAATGAGGTTGGGGCGAATGAGGTCGGCGAGATTAATTTTCTTTAACAGTTCGGGTGAAACAGACGCACTAAGGAATCTCTCTGCACTCTCCTTTGTATATACCTCGCCAAGCGGCTTCTCGGCCGGTTTAACTCCGGCTTTTTGAATCACAATGGCCTTAAGCATAGAAGAATCTTCGGTCTTGCTGACAACTCCCCTGTCATATACAGAAGAGAGGACGGTCCTGAATTTTGCAATTGCGGCAGAGTCGGCGCCGGTAACAGATATCTTTGACAATGCGTCCAGCACATCGCGTTTTACCGATTCGTCAAGCTTATAGTATGGCAAAACCTGAGCAGCAACAGTATTCCTCTCGGCCCTAAGCTCGGCATCGGTCTTAAGAATAGGAACATCCACCGGAGTAATGAGGGTTTCATAGAGCCATGGCCTGCCTCTCTGATATTCATATTTGAACTTGCCCTCGGCAGGCAGGAGCAGCGTTACTATTATTGCGGCCGACGCTGTAATTACAAAGAACCTGTATTTTTTAATCCAATCTGCAAAACTCATAGTTATATCTGATGAACTGTTTCTACTTTGACAAAATTAATCTAATTTTGAACACTGATATCCAATAATTAAAATTACCCCATATGAATAAAGTTATCTGCCTGACCGTTAAGATTTTCATAACATTTGCAATCTTATTTGCAAGTACAGGGCTTTTTGCCAAAAAACTGATAGTCATTAAGTCCGATTACCTCAAAACAAACGATTCTGTATTTGTGTTCACCCCTAAAGGATGGAGCGCCGATGCAGCAACTGCCACTCCTGCCCTCTTCCTTCTTCATGGATGGAGCGGAGACTACAGCAACTGGAGCAAAAAAACAGACATTCAGGCAATGAGTGACAAGTACGGATTTATTATCATCACTCCCGACGGATTTTACAACAGCTGGTATTTCAACAACGTGGACCCTGCAAAAATGCAGTGGAGAACATTCTTCGACAAAGAGCTCTATCCAATGATGGTAAAAGAGTACAAACTCGTTCCGGAAAAAACATTCATAACCGGCCTCAGTATGGGAGGTCATGGGGCAATCAATATATTTCTTGACGACATCGCAAGGTTCCGTGCCGCTGGAAGTATGTCCGGCGTATTGAGGCTCGACGACACCCGCCTTAAAACCTCAGATATACCAAAAGTATTAGGCCCTTATGATCCTGAATCGCCCCTTTACAAAGGAGGTTCCGCAATAAACAGGCTTGAGGGATACAATGCCCAGCTGGAAAAAGCAGGCAAAGAGTACGGCAAAATGATGCTTATCACATGCGGTGCCCAGGACGGACTTGCAAAGAGCGCATTCGACTTTGCAGCAAAATGCGACTCATTTAAAATACCAAACATTCTCATAATCAGCCCGGGCAACCATAGCTGGAAATACTGGGAATTTGCCCTTGACCAGCATCTGTTCATCTTCTCAAGAATGGCAGAAGGCAAGCATCTGGGATTCTAAAGTTACCTGTATTCCGATTTAATTGAATCGAGCTTTTCCATATCGCTTTCGGATATCGAGAAGTGGTCCACCTGTGTGTTTTCTACCATCCGCAGATATGTAGTGGTTTTTGGCAAAGGCAAAATGCCTCTCTGCAAAGCAAAGCGGATGAGCAGCTGGGCGACAGAGACACCATAGAAGTTTGCCATCTTGTTCAGAAATTTGTCGCTCAGGGCACGACCGGTTGCAAGCGGAGAATAACCTTCAACCAGTATATTGTGTTTATTGCAGAAGTCTACATATTCCTTTTGAGTGCGGCCAACGTGAAAAGCAATCTGGTTTGCCATAGGAACTATTTCGCAATTGTCCAGAATTGCCTGAATATCTTTAGGGTTGAAATTTGACACCCCTATTGCCCTTACCCTTCCGTCTTTATAGAGTTTTTCGAATGCCTTCCAGGATTGTATGTTTTGCGCAGTATAGTCTCCCCCTTTGTCTGTCCATGGCCATGGCGCATGAATAAGATACAGGTCAAGCACCTCAATGCCAAGATTTTTAACAGTCAAATCAAAAGATTCCATTGCCTTGTCATAGCCTTTGATTTGCGCCGGCAACTTACTTGTTATAAAGACCTCTTCCCTTTTGAGACCCGATTCCCTTATTGCCTTTCCAACGCCGTCTTCGTTGATATAGGCAAGAGCGGTGTCTATATGGCGATATCCGACTTTTAAAGCGTCTGCAACAGCTTCAACAGCCACTTCGTTTGGAATCTGCCATGTTCCAAAACCTATTTTTGGAATACTGACACCATTGTATAAAATATAATTTTCGTTAAGTATTGACATTGTATAATGAGTTTAGAGTTGATTTATCACAAATCTAATATTAATTCCATTTCATCGATATGAAAATTTTTGTTCATCGTAAACATTAATAATATAACTTTATACAATCTTGTTTAATAGAGAGTTATAAAACAAGCAAGATTGAGTCTGGTATTGGGTTTGAATCACTAAAAAAGCATAAAATATGAAAAATTTGTTTCTTTTTTTAGTTCTAATGATTGCCCCCTGTTCTTTAACATTTGCACAGGATAAAACTGAAACCGTTACCGATATCGATGGTAATGTGTACAAAACCGTAACAATAGGTACTCAAACCTGGATGGCGGAAAATCTGAAAGTCACAAAATACACCAATGGCGATCCAATTCCAAACATAACAGACGGGAACAAATGGCGTCAGCAGGTGAATGACGGAGCATATTGCTGGTATAACAACGATATTTCCTATAAAGACACCTACGGCGCACTATACAACTGGTATGCCGTGGACCAGCAGAGGCCGGACAGGCGCCTTGCCCCGGTGGGGTGGCACGTAGCTTCCAAAGAAGAGTGGCAAATATTGATTGATTATTTAGGCGGAAACGATATAGCGGGCGGAAAACTTAAAGAGACCGGCACCGCACACTGGACCCTTCTCAACGAAGGAGCAACAAACGAAAGTGGATTTACAGCAATGCCCTGCGGAATAAGGTTTATAGGAATCGGCACATATTATACCGACATGGGCGTAGTAGGCTGGTGGTGGACATCAACAAAATACAGCCTTTTTAAATCTTTTTATGTTTTAACATCCAATGGGGTTGCAAAAGCAAGTATATCGGAAATTAATCCCTGCAATGGGTTTGCCGTTCGCTGTATTAAGGACTGACGAATAAATATTAAGCTTACTTTATTTCTGAATTTTGCCGTAATCGTGCAAAGCCAGTTTTATACTTGAAATGATAATTTCGGGGTCGTCATTTTGAACATTGTGCCCGGATTTAGAACAATAAAAAATCTTGCCATACCTGAGCGGATTAATCAACTCAAGCCAGGCCTTAATCTTTATGACTTTGTTTATCCGGAACAACTTTTCCTCGTCATATAATTTCTGAGTCACCTGACCTGCAGGATAACCTCCGGCCATTATAAAATGAACAGGTACATCGGGTACCGGGTCCCGGTTGCACAACTCTAAACCACCGGCCTTGCTAAATGCACGCTGAGCTTTCATCTCTTCAACGACAAACTTTGGCCCCTGCGCCATAAATTCATCGGCCGACTTGTCATATTGGGCAAAAAGAGAATCAATCTGTTTTTGGGTTAAACCTATTTCCTTGTAAGGTGAACTTCCCCCGGTCTTATTTTTGACAAAGTCGTGGGGATCGACAAAAATGAGCCCTGCAATTTCATTTGGGTACATCGATGCAAAGCACCTGATATATGCTGCTCCCCATGAATGGCCTACAAGTATGTAGGGCGGTTTGAGCCCTTTTTCAATAAGAGACTGATGAAGGACTTTTGCAATATGGTCCACGGTAGGTACGATGTTGTCATCTTCGGAACTTCCAATTCTTGGCCTGTTGTATGCGAAAGTCACATTTTCCTTTGATACTTCCCTGATAATTGACAGCCAGTATTCGAAATCGGTTCCCCGTCCGTTTTCAAAAACAATAACCGGTTTCCCTTTTTGGATATTTTCCATCCCATTTGTAATGGTTTCAATCTTGAATCCATTCACAGATATCAGGTCCAGGTTAGGAAGGGCTTTTTTTCTGTTTGTCAGGACAACTTCAAGCAAGGGGTTCCATCTTTTATCGGGATGAAGCGATTTTAAATCCGGGTCCGACGTTACGCTACCCAAATTTGTATAATTCATTAATGTCGCGATATAATTTAAATTGCAGAAAGCACTGTCGGGGTAGTTTGCCAAAGCCCAAGAACATGCGGCGTTATACCGGTGGTTAATCGTTATTTTGGAATCAGGCACTTTAAAAGCATCAGAAAACGCAAAGGCCGATTTTTTAAAATCTTTTACCCGATACAAAGAGTCAGCTTTTCTAATAAGAGCATCATATTTGCCGGTGTTTGACTGACCAGATAAAGATGAGGAGCAAATTAACAGGGCCAATAACAGCGTTGTTGCTTTCATATTTTTTTATGTTTTACTAATCCAAACATCATGACCAGTGCCGATAAAATAATAACCTGAAGAATTAAGGAATTGTTGGCGATATCCAGTGTTTGAGTTATTGGTATACTCAAAAACAATAGAATAGTTATCAGCCCTCTGGGAGCAATATAAAGAAGCGGTTTTTCAGGCAGTCTGAAGATTTTCAAAAGCACTGCCCGCACAGCAAATATCCCCAAGGTTATAATTACAGCCCATACAAAAGTATCTGTATTTAATAATTCCGATGTCTCAATTAAAAATCCGAAAAGCAGGAAAAACAGAGCCCTTATCAAAAAGGTCATCTCGCTTGTTATTTCTTTAAATTTCTGAACTTCTAAATTTAAAATCTCCGGCTTAAGTTTGGCTATAATATTAAATCGCTTTAACTCATCAATATTCCCAATAAACAACCCAAACAACAGAATAAAAATGAGGGATGGTAGATGATATATTTTGGAAACAGAATATATTAAAATGACAAGTAACAGAATTGGGGTGTACTTAATATGGTGTTTGATTTTGCTTAACAGATAGGCCAGAGCTAAAGTTGAAACAAAGGATACAATAATCATGAGAATCAACTGCAGTAAAAAGATGCCAAATGACCCGGCATTTAAATTGTCGTTAAGAGTAATGAAATTGAAAAATATCACCCCAAAAATATCCGACAAACTGCTTTCGTAGGTAATAAACTCCCTGTTGCCTGCCATGAGGTTTCTTGCACTTGGGATTGCAATGGCACTGCTGATAATTGCGAATGGTATCGCGTTAATTAATCCAATTTTAAAAGTTGTCCCACCAAAATACTGGAACGCCCATGCCAGTCCCATGCCAATCAAAAGCATCTGGAAAATAGACAGTAATGAAGATTTTGAGACAACGGTGAGTTTGGACTTATTCAGTTCCAGTTCTAACGAACCTTCAAGGACAATCAGTATCAGCCCTACAGTTCCTAAAACAGGAAGAACCGGTGTTAGATTTGGAATAGATATGCCAAAGAAAACGGCGCCCTGCTTTACGCACCAACCCAATATGAGCAATAGAATTACAGACGGGATTTTTGTCTTTGAAGCGCTGATATCAAAAAGATATGCAAAGAGCAACAGTAAACAGATTGTAATTATAATGGTCGTAGTCATATAGGGCTGCGGGTTTTATTTATTGTACTTCAATTAGCAATTGAGCCATTGCTTCCGGGTATCCCCGTTGAAAAGCTAATTCTGAAGCCAATTTATCAATCTCATTTTTAGAAATACCATCTAATAACGAATTCCGGTTAGATTTTATGAGAGTTGAAGGAATAATTTCTTCTTCCTGAATTTTAAGTATGATTTGATTGGCTGCCGTAAGTGCAGAAGATGCTTTAACAATTTCACTTCGGGCATAAGATTTATAAGGAAAGCTAACGTCACCAACTCTTAAGTTCAAATCATCTCCGGGAATTTGCTGTGCTCCATACATTGGTGGACCTCCAACTGTTGCAGTTTTAAACGAAGGAACAAATTTAGCAACAAATTCAATTGCATTTTCAGTTCTGGTTTTGACCTCATCCTCTTCCCAAGCTCTATCTAATTTTTGTTTAATACCTTCATTAAATCCTGGTTGAGCCACATTACCTTTTGATTGTACCACTCCATTTTCGAATAAGGTAATGTCCTTTGTCATTCCATGAATTTGATAATAATCTTCACAATAGGGTGTAAGTTGCGCCATTCCATGCGATGTGCCACGTTCTCCATGAAAAATAAGTTCTGGAATTAAACCCCCAATAGCTTGCCATTTTGAAACATAAGCAGCTTTAAATTCAATCAGGCGATCCGCTTTTAACTGTAAATACTCATCAATTCTGCCAGTATTAAAGCCACAAGAATTCACCAGATAATTGACTTTATAAACAGAATCCTTAGTGCATATTTGCCAGTTATAACCTAAATTCAGATTTCGAACATCTTTAATATTAGTAACCTCGCTATTCATTTTTAGACTACAGTATTCAGTTCTATTTAAAGCTATCTGAGCCTGAGCGCCTAATCTAAAAAGGTTCCATCCGTATTCCCTGACTAAGAATATAGGCGTTTTTAACTTATTGTAATCAATTAATTTAATTGCATTAGAAATCCATTCATCATGTGTGTTTGGTCGTTTTACAGTTGGGTTTTCTGCTAAAGCAACTAAATCTTCTTTAGAGTAAAGTTTATAATAATCCTTTGGAGCACCAAGAATTGCATTGGCGGGGTCTTCATCTATTAATTGTTTGTAATGCTCCACCAACATATTTAGACGATTCTCAATTTTATCTACTTCAAATTTTTCAGATTTTGGAATGCCGATAAATGTTGGTCTTTGGTCTATAGATTGCGGGAACATGCGTGCCATTTCTATCGATTGGCGCATGAGTAGCCTGCATTGCTCATCTGATATATCGGGATACAAATTTCCTCCCGCATGTAAATGGCAGAACGGAGGGCCATTAACCAAGCTTCCACTTTGCTCGAACAAAATGTTTTCTATTCCATAATTAGCTAATTGTAAGGCTGTAACAACGCCTGAAACTCCTCCTCCAATAATGCCAACATTGTAAATTTTGCTCATATTAAAATAGATCTTTCAGGGTTGAGAAACTGTCCACTACTATTGTCGGCTTATAATCTGCAATGTTTTCGTTGTAATTATATCCGTAACTCACACCAATACTTTCCATACCGGCATTCCGGGCAGTAAGAATGTCATTTTTTGAGTCCCCCACCATTATGCATTTTTCTATCTTTGTATTCATCTCCCTGGCTAAGTATAAGAGAGGAGCCGCATTTGGCTTTTTCTCAGAGATTGAATCCTCGCCAATCCAATATTTGAAGAATTGTTTAATGGATAGTTCCTCCAAAATGGGTTCAATAAAGCGGAAAAGTTTATTCGTGCATATCACCATTTTATAGCCTTTTTCATTCAGATAGCTTAATGTTTCCACCACACCGGGATACACATAGGTCTCCACGCAAGGAGCTTCCTGGTATGCAGAAAGATAAATTTCAGAAGCTTGTTCCAACATCTCTTCAGATACCTTTTTGTCTTGCATAGATAGCTCCATAGATCTCTTCACCAGTATCTTAGCTCCGTTCCCAATAAATGGGGTAACTTGCTCCAGCGTCAATGGTAATAAATTATAGTGCAATAACATTTTATTTATTGCCAGGGCTAAATCTTTATTACTATTGATTAGCGTGCCATCAAAGTCGAATATAATAAGTTCTTTATCTTTAAAATCCATATCAGATAACTTAATGCAAAGATGCATAAGTTTTAATAACTACTTTACATTTTGCGACTCAGCAATTTAGGCAAAACAGCTTTGAGACCAACCCGCTACAATCGGTAACAATTTCAATTAGCAACATTTCTTATTTTGTTGAATCGGCGGACAAGGAACAGTTCCATAACTGCAATATACGCAACAGTCTCCATGTAATGGCTTTAGAACAGTTTTGCAAGATTCGCACTCGTAAAAAAACTGGCAAGAATCAGTTGGCATTGTTTCTTCTTTCTTGTGTCCGCAGTTTGGACAAGTAATTACCGATTGTAATAATACTTTCATTGTATATTTATTTCTTAGTAAACTTAATCAATTTTCTACGAAGCATTAATATGGTGGCGAATTTTTTCCATTATAAAATCCATTTTACCCCAGACTAGATAATTTTGTCGATTAAAGCAGTGATTTAACGGCGCACTTTGAGGTAACTAATAGATATACTGTTATTTAAAATTGACTTCATGCAAAATATGCAAGAATTTTTTTCTTAACCACCTTATTAAGTGCGTGTTACCTCAAAGTAAGGCGATAGCATTTTTAACCTATTCTTTTTCTTTTACGAATTCTAAAATGTCTCCCGGCTGGCAATCCAGGGCTTCGCATATTGTTTCAAGAGTGCTGAAGCGTATAGCTTTTGCCTTTCCTGTTTTTAAAATGGAAAGATTAGAAAGCGTTAGTTCAACTTTATCGGATAGCTCATTAAGCGACATTTTTCGCTTCGCCATCATCACATCTAAGTTTACAATGATTGGCATCGCTTAAACAGTTAAATCGTTTTCGGTTTGAATATCTACTCCTTTTTTGAAAATAGTCGCAATAATATAAATTACTGCCCCCATTAAAATGAATGCCTGACTGTCTGTCCAAAACTGGTTTAAGTTGTTGGGGGCAAAATCGGGATGCACCAAATTTTCTGTTACCTGCCTGCCTATGTAGCTTATAAGCCCAATTGACAAGGTGAAATAACTCATTTGATAAATTTGTCTTGAAACAAAAGAGTTGAACGGGTTTGTCAAATCCATTTTGTGCATTAGCATGATAACAATATAAAACAAATAAGCCTTTAATATTGAGATGGATAGAATAAAGCTATAAATCCCATAAAAAAATACTTTACTGTCTTTATACATTTCAGTTAAGTCCAATTTTTGATAAAGATTTTGGACAAATTCGGGTTTATAAAGGCTGAAAAAGAAATTGACTATCAATCCTCCAGCTTCGATACACAGGCCTACAAAAATAACCCACGCCACAATATGTAAGCCCCTAAATACGAAATTATTTGTTTTTGACATCGCTATTAATATTTAAATTGATGTCGCAAACATAATGAATATTTATTGATTATCAATAAATATATTTTGATAAACAAAATATAATTGGATTGTTTTGTTGAATAGGCGAACAAGGAACAGTCCTATAACTGCACTTTCATTTCTTAGTAAACTTAATCAATTTATATTTACTCGCAAAGCCGTTTTTTTCGAGCGTTTTCATCGAAGCAATATTATCAACGGCACAACCACAAACAGGTATCTTATTATTGTTGATGCACTCTTCCTTCAGATAAGAAATTATGTAAGTAGCAACCCCGGTATTTCGAAACTCAGGGTTTGTCCACATCCCGATATCGTAATAATCGCCATTTGGAAATACCGGAATTGAATATCCGCAGCCCACAAGCTGACCATGGCCGATAAACATCGTAACCGTTTCCTTCCCGATTAAATCTTCAAGCTCCTTTGGCGTTTCGTACAACCCGCCTTTTTGCTGAAGCAGAAAATTATAATCCGACATTTGGGCAAGGCGCACATCGTATCGAGAATCTGTATGAAACTTTTCGCTTGCCAGTATTTTGCGAAACATCCGGCCAAATACCTCATACTGCATCTGCTGCATCAGACAGCAATTGAGCATCAAAGAATCAAACGATTTACAGTAAACCTTTACAATAGACAGCTTCTTTATAACCAGCGCAAAAACCTCATCACAACGCGATAAAAGCTCGTCTTTTAAATAAAACTCCACAAGAACATTCTCCCCGGTTTTACCCAATATATCGTCAATTGAACTTATCGCATAGCCCACAACCGTTTCTCCGATAAATATGTTGTAATAACTCCCCGATTCAACCAATAATTCTATAAAACATTCCTGAGACTCCGGAAGCGAATTTAAATACGATTCTCTCAGATGGCTGATTCCGTTAAAGTCTGTATTTACTATATGCAGCATCGTTTTACTTCTTTACTTTATATCTGTCCGGCTGATTAAAAAGAGTGAGGTCGGTATATCCTTTTTTGATTTTCGCTGAATGTTTGACCCCTTTTTCCACAAAGTATGTATCGCCCTTTCTAAACACATTTTTAACACCACCGATAGTCATTTCAATTTCACCATCCAGCACCACTGCCCATTGCGCTTCGTGGGAATGTTCCGGAACCTCAACGTCTTTCTCAAACTCCATAAAGATAAATTGCTGCTCACCCGCCTGGATAAGATGAGATTTAACACCGTCTAAAGGGATGTCTGCACTTGGGTGGGAGGTGATGATGGAGGGAAGAATAATTGATAATGTCATATAGTAATATCTTAAAAATTAATAATATGAAACTATATACACTTGAAAATTTGCGGACGTTATCCTGTCTGCATATAACAAAATGCATGAGGAGAATCTCTACTTTAGCATAATGCATACCACAATTAACATGTCGTTATTATTGCCGTTTCGCTCTTGATATTGACTTTGAGACTGGTTATTCTCCAAAAGCTAATTTATGCACACTATTTTTGTATCTAATCAAATTATTATTTACTCGACAAATGTCATTCTTCAATTGTTCATATTTATTAAACTCTTTTTGAATCTGCTGAGGAGATTTATCCTTGTTTTCATCTAGATTAATGGCCAATAGATACCATCTTTGAAAATTTGCTTGCCATAATGTCAAATGTGGTCTTAATCCTTCGTTTAGTATTTTGGTAGAAAGTTCGATAAGTTCCTTTGAATGCTTGTCGGAACGAATTTTTGTAGCTGGTAATCCTTTTATTAAGTCGCGTGTTATTCCAAAGAATTGGTACCAAGATTTATATATTTCAATAATAAGATCGTTTTCAAAATCAATTGGAATACCAATTTTTCTTGTATTAAGTTCAACCCAAATTTTATATGCAATTTCAATATTAGTAAAGTTAGGTTTTATTGTTATTTTTTGACCTTGAATGCCTATTTCCGCGCTATCAAATTCAATATTTTTATGGAATAGAAGCCTATTTTTCAGCAATCTAAAGATCCAAATAGATATTAAACCAAAAAATAATAGATAAATTGACCAATGAAGAGAAAATATTAAATTCCATTTATCATCAAAGTATAACTTAAAAATATCCATAACAACTTATTTTAAATGTTCATACCAACTAGTTGGATCGCCATGAATTCCAATTGAGTAACTGCCCTTCAGCCAATTTATAAATGCCGATGCAATGTTTTCAGGGATTGAGATACTTTTCATATCTCTTCCTTCTGAACAAACTTCAATATATTCATCTGGCACATTTGGTGAATTACTACCAAAATAATAGAACTCTTTAGAAATAAGAACAAAATTACCACCAGTATCTCGTTCGAGATGTGATTGGTTTTCAATTCCTCCTTCAAGTGAGTGCGCAGAGTTTTCTTGAATCCATTTATTCGTATTAGGATCTTGATGATAAAAATTATCGCCATACATTTGCACTAAGCTACCATTTATGATAGGTTTTTTTAGTTGAAAGCGATAATCAGCCCAGTAGTCATTAAAGGTAACTTTTTCCTCTAAGCACATTGCAAAAATTAACTGATGTAAATTTCCTAGACTCTTGCTACCGATTCCAATTATCCAATCACCAATCTTAAGATTTCTATTATTGCGGATATTTGATTTACAAACAGCCAAAGTACAATAGCCATGAAAAGGATTAGGTGCAAGACCATAATCATGGTCAATTTTGTATGAAAAATAGCTCATATCTTTATTATCTAGCATTCTATTCTTATTATATTATAAATAGGTTCGCGGTTATCACTAGAGGGAGTTTCTATCGATGTTATTTCACCCGACATTATTTTTCCAAGTTTATCTAATGAATTCCATCCAATGATTGAGCCACCATACATTTTAAATGTTTCTGGGAGTTTCACAGAATTAGCGCAACCATACTTATAAATTCCTATAATTGGTTTCCCTTGAAGATGTGCTTGCCTAATCTCATAATTTACCCATGGGCGAGTGTGAGTACGCTCTCCAATTAAACAAATAAAAGTACCCGCCCAACTAATGCCTTTTCTTAAATAACGAGCAACAACAGCATCGCAAGGACGTGTGGGATGATGTTTTGTGCTATCAATGGAGCTATTTCTTATATTATAGCCACTTTCTTTTAATCTTTTTTTTAAATGCTGAACATGATCATCGTCTTTTCCATGATGACTAATGAAAACATTATGCGTCTTATCCATCGATTTTGTTTTTTATATTCTCGTCATTAAAGATATGTAATCCAATAATTGCATATCCTATAATATCTTTAAGAGTGTCATCCAAACCTTCAAAATTAGGTTTCGATTTAGCTTTCTCAACTAGACTACGATATCGTTTTATTTTATCCCAAAGATGAACCATGTTGCCATTTAAACCTAAGTCAAAACTGGCACTCGCATAATCCTGATTCTTCTTTAAAAGAATAGATGAGACCTCATCTGTAATTTTTTTAATGCTATTTTCATCCATTTGTTTGATATTTTTCAAAAAGTGTATTAAGCGTTGGGTTTAAGAATTCTGTTCGTTTTTTAGTATTATAACAATAAAAAGTCCGGAACCAATCGTTAAAAAAATCATCTCCAAAGTCAATTAATCGATTACCACTATTAGTTCTTAATCTTTCTTCTTCCTTTTGAAGCATATTCAGTTTTACATCAAATTCATCAAGGCATTTAAATGATTTAGAATATTGAAAACCAACGTCTTTAACATCTAAAACTTTTGAGATATCTTGGATTTGAGCTCTGTGTTTTTCATAATAATGGAAGTTGTTTGCAATATGGTAATATTCACCAATTTCTAAGTGCAATATTTGAGCAAAATACTCCTGAATAAATGTGAAATTAAATATGTTTACAGCACTTGCGCCCCACATGAAATCATTTGAACGCATATAAACAGTTAAATTGAGTTTGTTATCAATCGGTTGTTTCTGAAAGTGCAATAATCTAGTACATGGGAAGTCTTTTGTCTCTTTCAAACATCCATTTTCATCAAAGCAGTCTTTTGGAGGATCTCCAATATTTATAATAGCTTGTCTTGTATTAATATCATTTCGAAAATTTAGGTCTATGTATTTGAATTGGTCTACTTCAGAATTTTTATATTCTGATATATCAATATTGTTTCGGTTTTGTATTTTATAATCATTAGATATTCCGTTATAGTTTCTTAATCTCGGACCATATCCTCCTCGAATAAAAAAACCATCATCAGAAAAATTCTTCATATTTTTTAAGTAATGCCCGACTATTTCTAAATCGTTGCGTCCGGCCGCAAGCCAAAGAGATTCTGCATATGGTAGAATAGGATTCCATTTTCTTTCAGCAATCGTTACTAACCTTGCAGTTGGGTTTGATATTTTAAACATAAATGGAGATGGTAGTTCCCAACAATTATATCCCCGAATAATGCGCTTGACACCCTCTTTAAGCAGAAGAGCAGAAGCACCGACTAAAAAAGAGTTAATTCCTTCGTATTCTGCTGTAAACATGATTCTTTTATTAATGAATTAATTCCCCACTTAGGTGGAAAAAATAAATTTAAAGGATTATCTGTCGCTTTATATTTTTGTTTAATTCTGACATTATCGATCTGCAAATCCGGTCGCTTGGCTCTCAGATACTTGTCTGTTTCACAAAAGCAGTTTTGTATATCAATCAATGTTAGCGGTCTGCCAAAAAGATTCTTAAATTCTGTATAACCAAATTGATTTTGATATTTTTCAAAATTGTCTTGCGTGTATTTAATGGCATCTTCATATGTATTATTTTCTAAAGGTTCAAAACACTTTTTAATTCCTCTAATTGCACCAATACCTGCTTTCACAAAGGAGTCTTCACTAAAATTAATTACGGGAGAATAATTAAAGTCTATCGCATATTGATAAGCTAAAAAATCCCCTAGAAACGAACATTTCCTTAATAATTCATATGCATCATTTAATGATTTTGCTTTTAATATATTTCTAATTATCTTATCCCCAATCATTTCATCTTTTAACATTTGCAGCCATTTTTCATGCTTAAAATCCAAGTGATTATACTTAGAATGAGTACCTGTCATCATGTACGCATTGCTAAAAATTGGTATAAATGCTCTTCTTTCCGCCAAAAGCTGATTAATTTTATCTAAGTTGAAATTTGATATTTTAATTTTGCCAAGTTTATTTTCTAAAAATTCCCACGTTTCAATTTTATTAAATACTTTAAAAAATAGAATTCTAAATAATATGTCTTCTTCGTTAAATATTTCATCTTTATTATATATGATTTCTTTAATCAAGTACTGACTAACTCTGTCAGAAGCTCTATATACGTTTGTAAACTTATAATCATTCAATATTTTGTCAGCCGACCAAGGAGCTGGCATTTGATTATATTTATTCCAAAAAATACTCATTCTCTCCTGAATAAAATAGAAATAATACTGAAATATGTCCTCTCTAATTTTTAACATTCTTATAAGTTTATTCTTGTGCTATAGGTGTGTCGGGATATATATATTTTTAATATTGTCATCTTAATAATGTCAAAATAATGTCAATGCATACCTGTAAATGTGCCTGACAGGGTCATTGTACAAACTCTTATATTCGAAACTATATGCAGTTTGGTGTTAGTGGATGTCTTACTGTCAGTATACCACGAAACCCCCAATTGACATATCTTTTTTGTTAGCTCTTGGCATTTTTTTCGTCTATTGTTTCTTTAAATGTATCTCTATCAAATCCAAATTTTATAAGATTATCAAATGTAGATTTAGCACGATTAAAAAGCCAATCAAATCCAACTATCTTTAATACACCTTGTGTTGATTCATTTTCTTGTTTTAGTCTTTTAATTTGCATTTTATTGAGATCTGATTCTCTACCAATTACTATCAAGCAAAAAGGTCTATAAATTTCTTTAAATCTTTGAGTCGCATATAAATTATTATTTATAGCCCAATCTCTGAAATCCATCGCCTGCCTTTTAGCGTGTGTTGTTTTTGCCGAAAGCTCTCCTGCACTTGTAATAATTTTAAAATCTGGCTGTTCAATCTCAACTACTGTATAAGAATTGTCCATTGATTGTATTAAGAAATCTGGGACTAAATCCTCTCCAAATCTAGGTTTAGACCAAATTTGTGCATGGAATGGTTCTAAAATATATGGATTTGATTTAAGAAAATTTTGATAATCAATCTCAGGCTTCCCAATCGAATTAACTAATTCAATGTAATTTGTAAGACCATGTAAATTAATATTAAACCATCGTGCTATTAATGCTGCAAATATGTGTTCTTGTGCTAATTTATTAATTGGGAAACTTAAATTTTGTACTATTCCAATTGGAAAAGCATCTTCTTTCTCTACCGATTTTACAACCTCAACTAGTGTTTCTTTAGCTGCAATTATCCATTCCTCAGTTTTATATTTATCAGAAGTTAGTTCAAGCCTTTTGACATTTTCTAAATTATAATTAGAATATGGAAAATTATTGAGGCTTTTACTTGAAATATAGCTCAACAGCAAAGTAACATTATTCATTGCACGGTAACCTCCATTTGCTATTGCCTTTTGACCAAGCTTTCTTACCCCTTTTATTCCCCAATAAAGAGATCCTATTATAGAAATGTTTTGGAATTCAGCTTTATATGTAATACCTCCAAAATCAGACATTGCCAAATTTAATATTAACTCCAAACCACGATCATTATTTAAATCATAAAGTTGAACTATAAGATTACTAATATCGTTTAGATTTCCTATTGTGTCGGCTAATTTTACTAATTCTTCAAGAGTATATTGTTCGTTCATATTTGTTTTTTATACTTACCACTAACGTAAAGCTATTTTATTCACAGTTACTCTACAAATGTAGTAAAAGTGAATCAATCGCTACTTGATAATCAATCATTTCTAATAGAATAACATAAAGCTGTATAAAACATTGTTGAGCTTGTCTCGCTTTAGTATTTGGTTCGCTATCTCCATATAGTGTTTCTTAAAATTACCAAATATCAATTTTTGATTAAGAATCATCACCCAAAATTGTATTTAAACTTCAATTGATATTTCACAATTAATTATAATCAAGGTGGCACTTGAAGACCACTATATATCGCGCACCATTCTAAGTAAAATTAAAATATGGATTTGTTGGCAACTGCATGTACTAAAGTATATCAATTCGCACTGCATTAAGTTGTTTTAATCCTACCATCTCTTCCCAAGTTCCATTTACACCAATTTTTTCACCTATTTTTAGTTCTGACCAGTATTTATGCATATTGTTAGGGGGTACGACAAATCCAAAACAAAAATTCGGAAGATATAAACACGCTTATTGAACAATATATCTGTTACAAAAATATTCTTCTTCACAAATCAACAAGTTTCTGTAATTGGTTGCAAAATAAGATGGTATAAATTTATGCGAAATATTTTCTTAAAGCAAATATTTTAGCATCAATTTTTTCGTATTATAGTGACAGAGACCCCCTCAGAAAGAATATTCGGGCATATATTGATAATATATTTCTTTTTATTGCACTCCTGGATTTGTCTCCCTGCATCATAAGCAGTTTCGAAGGCCCGAGAAAAGGCGAAGAATTATAACCGCAGCGGTTGGTAAATCATTGAAATACCACAGAAAGGTAGAATCATAAATAGAAATCTAGCTTCTATTTTATTGCACTCCTGAATTTGCTCCTTGCATCAAAAGAGTTTCTGCCGATATTATGTGATACTCCTATTTCAAATAGCCTCCTCTCTCGTCGAAGGAGTCTCAGGTTTGCAATGCAAACTGGAAAACTCCGGAGCGAGAGAGGAGGCTATAGAATATCACAATGAATAAAACGGCAGAAACTGCTTATAATGCAGGGAAGTACACACAGATAGACATAAAAAAGAAAAGGATTTCATTTCTGAAATCCTTTCTGTGGGAGTAGAGGGAGTCGAACCCCCGACCCTCTGCTTGTAAGGCAGATGCTCTAAACCAACTGAGCTATGCTCCCCTGATTCCCCTTTCTGTTCGATTGGGAGTGCAAAGATATTGTCATTTTCTTAATTTGCAAAAAAATTGTCGTTTTTTTCGAAAAATTCTATAGCCTCCGCCACAACAAAGGTTGAGCCCCCAATAAAGAGCAGGTCGCCCTCCTTGTAAATTTTCTTAAACTCCTCAATAGCACCCGATACTGTAGGTACAACTTTACCATTAAGTCCAGCAGCCATAAATCTGTCTGCCAGAACCTTTGAATCCAGCGCCCTGCCAATTTTTGCCTGAGTAAAGAGATAATATGCGCCATGAGGAAGAAGGCCAACAATTTTACCGAGATCCTTCTCAACCACAAACCCTATAATGATAAAGAGCCTGGTATATTTCTGGCGCCTCAGCTGCGAAAATACAATCTTAAGCCCGTTTGCATTGTGCCCGGTATCGCATATCACAGGCGGGTTTTGAGAGAGATATTCCCACCTTCCGCGCAACGCAGTATTGCGGGCAGCAAACTTAAGCCCGGTGCGGATGTTTTCGTCGCTCCATCCATCACCTACTATTTTGAGGAATTGCGGGTTTTGCGCCAGCAGAGATAGAGCAGTGAGAACGGTCCTGATGTTGTGAGTCTGATACTCCCCCTTGAGGTCGAGTTCATAGTCCGATGCCAGTATGTCTTTAAAGAGAGAGGTCTGTGCATAAACAATCAAAGAGCCCTTGTCATCGGCCACTCTTTCAAAGACGGCTCTGGTAGAATTAAGCGCTTCGCCAACAACAACAGGTGTCCCGGCTTTAATGATTCCTGCTTTTTCGCGTGCAATTTCGCCAAGAGTATAGCCAAGGTGCTCGCAGTGGTCAAGTGCAATATTTGTAATAATGCTAAGCATGGGCGAGATAACATTTGTAGAGTCCAGCCTACCTCCCAGCCCGGTTTCGATAACGGCTATATCCACTTTCTCCTTTGCAAAATAGTCGAATGCCATTGCTGTGGTAATCTCAAAGAAAGAGGGCTTTTTCTCCAGCATGTAGGGTTTCCATTTAAGAATAAAGTCGAGGACAAACTCTTTGGAAATCATTTCGCCGTTAATTTTTATCCGCTCGCGGAAGTCAGTTAGGTGGGGAGATGTATAAAGTCCTACCTTAGCTCCCGTTTGAGCAAGAACCGATGCAAGCATGTGAGAAACAGAACCCTTGCCGTTTGTGCCGGCAATGTGAATTGTAGCATACTTTTTGTGAGGATAACCGAGTTGTTTGTCAAAATCGGTCATGGTTTCAATACCTGGTTTGTAGGCCACTTTGCCAACTTGCTGGTATGAAGGAAACTGATTGAAAATATACTCAAGCTCCTCGTTATATTTTACTGTATCGAACATGAATTCAAAATTTTTGCAAATTTGTTTAAATTAAACTACATAATTATTACAAAGGGAAATAATTTTTAATGTTTGAGCAAAAAGAGCTAATTTTAGGCCCTCAATTAATCTACAATCACACTTATGATTCTATTCTTTCGTTCGGAAAGCAAGGCAGTTATTGCAGTTAAAACAATTTGCGAAATATCAGATGCAGGAAACGCTGCGCTCGAATGGTTGTTCAGCGGAGCAAAGCTGGTACAATCCAACAATATTGACGGCATTTTCATAGGCCCCAGAAAAGAGATGATTACCCCCTGGAGCACAACTGCAGTGGAGATTGTTCAAAACATGAACATTGGTGGCATTGAAAGAATTGAAGAATTTTTCGAAGTCTCTTCGGAAGATGCTGTGCACGACAAAATGCTTCAACGGGTTTACAAAGGCCTCAATCAGGAGACATTTGAAATCAAACACGCACCGGAGCCCCTGTTGTACATAGAAGATTTAGCAAAATACAACGAATCCGAGGGACTTGCACTTAGCCCCGAAGAGCTGGAATATCTGGAAAACCTGAGCAAAAAACTTGACAGAAAACTCACAGACAGCGAAGTCTTTGGTTTTTCACAGGTGAACTCGGAGCACTGCAGACATAAAATATTCAACGGCAAGTTTATTATAGACGGAGTGGAGATGGAATCCACACTGTTCAAACTCATAAAAAAGACCTCACAGGAAAACCCGAACAGAATAGTATCGGCATACAAAGACAACTGTGCTTTTGTAGAAGGGCCAAAGGTAAAAATGTTCTACCCCAAAACAGGCGACAAACCCGATGTATATGTAACAAGCGACCAGGAGACAGTAATTTCCCTTAAGGCCGAAACCCATAACTTCCCTACCACCGTAGAGCCATTTAACGGCGCAGCTACAGGTTCGGGCGGAGAGATACGGGACAGGATGGCCGGCGGTACAGGCTCTTTCCCTGTTGCAGGAACTGCTGTTTACATGACATCATATCCAAGGTTCGATGTTGAAGGGCGCGACTGGGAAAATTCTCCCGCAAGAGAGTGGCTGTACCAGACACCTCAGGAGATACTCACAAAGGCTTCAAACGGGGCAAGCGATTTTGGAAACAAATTCGGTCAGGCTCTCATTTGCGGAAGTCTGTTCACTTTTGAATACTACGAAGGGTGGAAGAACTGGGGATACGACAAGGTTATCATGCAGGCCGGAGGAATCGGGTATGCAAAAAAATCAAATGCAATTAAGGGCTCTCCGCAAACAGGCGACAAGGTTGTTGTCATGGGCGGGGACAACTACAGGATAGGAATGGGCGGAGGCGCTGTATCGTCTGTTGCAACCGGTGAATTTGACAATGCAATTGAGATGAATGCCGTTCAGCGTTCAAACCCCGAAATGCAAAAAAGAGTTTACAATGCAATCCGTTCACTTGCCGAAGGAGAGAACAACACAATCGTATCTGTGCACGACCATGGCGCAGGCGGGCACCTTAACTCGCTTTCCGAACTGGTTGAGGAAACCGGCGGAACAATTGAAATAGACAAACTGCCTATCGGGGACCCTACTCTCTCGTCAAAAGAGATAATCGGGAACGAATCGCAGGAGAGAATGGGGCTTGTGATGAAGGCTGCCGATGTTGAAAACCTGAGGAGAATTGCCGAAAGGGAGAGAGCTCCGATGTATGTAGTTGGAGAGGCAACCGGAAAGCACAACTTCACTCTTGTAAACAACAAGAACGGCGAGAAGGCGATTGATTTGGACATTAAGGATTTCTTTGGCTCGACTCCTGTTACAGTTATGGAAGACACCTCTGTGGCGGAAAAATACGACCAGCTGGAATACGATATAGACGATATTGAATATTATCTTGAGCAATTGCTTCAGATAGAAGCCGTAGCCTGCAAGGACTGGCTCACAAACAAAGTGGACAGGTCTGTAAGCGGTCTCATTGCCACTCAACAGACAGCAGGAGAGATTCAGCTGCCGCTGAACGACCTTGGAGTTACAGCAATAGGATATAATGATTATAAAGGGATTTCAACCTCCATCGGACATGCACCGGCAGTGGCACTCATTGATGCCGAAGCTGGAAGCAGGATGGCGATTGCAGAAGCCCTCACAAATATTGTATGGGGACCTCTTGAAGGAGGGCTCAAAGGAGTATCGCTCTCGGCAAACTGGATGTGGCCTTGCCGCAACCCGGGCGAAGACACAAGACTCTACAGCGCAGTAAAAGCTGCAAGCGACTTTGCTATTGAGCTTGGGATAAACATCCCTACAGGCAAGGACTCGCTTTCTATGACCCAGAAATATCCCGGCGGGGAAAGGGTTCTTGCTCCCGGAACACTCATCGTATCGGGTGCAGGCGAATGCAGCGACATCCGCAAAGTTGTAAAACCGGTGCTGGCAAAGGATAAGAAAGCATCAATAATATACATTCCGTTTACATATATAGACGAAATGACCTATGAGCTGGGCGGTTCTTCGTTTGCCCAGATTACGGGCCAACTGGGAAATGAAACTCCCGATGTGGTAGATGCTGCCTATTTCTCAAATTGCTTTGGAGCGGTTCAGAAAATGGTAGAGGGTGGGTTGCTTCTTGCAGGCCATGACATCTCAGCAGGCGGACTCATTACTACACTGCTGGAAATGAACTTTGCAAACAAAGACGGCGGTATAGATATTTTCCTTCGCGAGATTGACGAGAAAGACCCTGTAAGGCTGCTCTTCTCAGAAGCTGCCGGGGTTGTTATCCAGGTTGCCGCAAAAAATCTTGAAAAGGTTATGGATATTGCAGACAATGCAACAATCCACGTATATGAAATAGGAAACTGGAACGATACCGGAAAGGCAAATATAACCCTCCACAAACACAAGCTTAAACTTGACATCAACGAGCACAGGGATGTGTGGTTCCGCACTTCATTCCTCTTCGATTCCCGTCAGTCGGGAGACAAGCATGCAATAGAGCGTTTCAGCAATTACAAGGCGCAGCCTCTGGTATTTGACTTCCCTCATACATTCGAAGGCAAATTATCGGCATACAACATACTTCAGGATAAGGGCAAAGCTGCTCCGGTAGCTGCAATAATCCGTGAAAAAGGTTCTAACGGCGACAGGGAGATGGCATGGGCGCTTCATCTTGCAGGGTTCACCGTAAAAGACGTACACATGACCGACCTCATATCCGGAAGAGAGACTCTTGAAGAGGTAAGGGTCATTGCTTTTGTAGGCGGGTTCTCAAATGCCGATACTTTAGGCTCGGCAAAAGGATGGGCCGGTGCGTTCCTCTACAACGAAAAGGCTAAGAATGCGATTGATAATTTTTATGCAAGAAAGGACACATTGAGTCTTGGAGTTTGCAACGGTTGCCAGCTTATGGCAGAACTTGGGCTCATAACTCCGGAAAACAGAGAGGCCTCTCCAAAAATGGGTCACAACGACAGCCACAAATACGAAAGTGCTTTTGTTGGAGTCGAAATAACAGACTCCCCTTCTATTATGCTTAGCACCCTCACCGGTTCAAAACTCGGAATATGGGTTGCGCACGGAGAAGGCAAGTTCATCTTCCCGGCCGATACATCGGGATTTAAAACAGCACTCAAGTTCAATTACAATTCATATCCTGCAAATCCTAACGGATCTCCGGAAGCAGTTGCCGGAATTTGCAGCACAGACGGAAGGCATCTTGCCATGATGCCACACCCCGAGAGGTGTACATACCCTCACAACTGGGCACACTATCCCGCCGACAGGCGAGAAGACCAGGTTACTCCATGGTTTGAGATATTCCTTAATGCAAGGGAGTGGATAGATAAAAACAGTTAAAATTATGAAAGAGAAAAAAAAGCCAAAGATCTTTGTTTTGGATACAAATGTTATCCTGCACGACTTTCGTTCAATTCACAACTTTCAGGAAAATGACATTGTTATCCCGATTGCCGTTATTGAAGAGCTGGATAAATTCAAAAAGGGCAATGATGCCACAAATTTTAATGCAAGGGAATTTGTTCGCGAGATGGATAAGATTACCGACAACCAGCTCTTCGAGCAGGGTGTAAAAATCGGCAAAAACAATGGCCTCATAAAAATAGAGCTTGGCCACCCTTTTAGCCAGCAAATGCTGGAATCTTTTTTCGAAGACACACAGGACCACAGAATTCTTGCCACAACACAGTGGATAAAAGATAATAACCCGGGCAGGGTAGTTGCCCTGGTTTCCAAAGACATAAACCTGAGAATGAAGGCAAAAGCCTTGAAGATAATGGCTCAGGACTACCTCACCGACAAAATTGCCGAAGAGCGTGTAGAAAATATCCACAAGGAAGTTCAGGTTTTGAAAGATGTATCCCAGGATAAAATTGACAAACTCTTTTATGACGAGCAGGGAGTATCTGCAAAAGACCTTAAAGTTCGGGACCCGCAGCCAAACCAGCTTTTCAAAATAGAGAGAGAGGGAGGCAACAATGTTCTTGCGCGCTTTAACAGTTATACAGAATCTCTTGTTGGAGTTAAAAAAAAGAAAGCATACGGCATCGACTCAAGAAATGACGAGCAGGCTTTTGCTCTTGACGCTCTTCTCAACCCGGACATTAAGCTTGTTTCACTTACCGGAACAGCCGGTACTGGTAAAACGCTTCTTGCTCTTGCTGCCGCAGTTGAACAGGAAGAACAGTACGACCAGATACTTCTCTCCCGCCCTGTTATTCCGCTGCAAAATCAGGATATGGGTTTCCTTCCGGGAGATGTAAAGGACAAACTTGGCCCTTATATGCTCCCTCTGTTTGACAACCTTACCGTAATTAAGAAGTCGTTCAAATCTACCAGCCGCGAGGCAATAAAAATTGAAGAGATGCTTCGCAGCGAAAAGTTGCTCATTTCTCCTCTCGCATATATCCGCGGCCGCAGCCTTTCGAATGTGTTTTTCATTATTGACGAGGCTCAAAATCTTACACCACACGAAGTTAAAACAATTATCACCCGCGCCGGGGAAGGAAGCAAACTTGTTTTCACCGGAGATATTTATCAGATAGACTCGCCTTACCTCGATATCCACTCAAACGGACTCACCCACCTTGGAGATAAACTCTACGGACAGGAACTGTTTGCGCATATCAATCTAATTAAAGGAGAACGGAGCGAACTATCAGAGCTGGCGGGCAAACTATTATAAAATATTTTATTATATTTGCACCCCAAATCAGGAAAATAACCCGTAATAAATTATAAATATGTCAAATGTAAAGAGAGTGTATTTCTTCGGAGGTAAAGTTGCCGAAGGAGACGGCTCAATGAAGAATTTGTTAGGCGGCAAAGGGGCAAACCTTGCCGAGATGTGTAAGCTTGGTATGCCGGTACCTGCAGGTTTCACCATTACAACAGATACTTGTGTTGAATTTTATAAAAACAATCTTCAGTTCCCTGCCGAACTAAAGAAAGAAGTAGACGAGGCTCTTCTTAAAGCTGAAGCAGTAATGAATATGAAGTTCGGAGACAAAGAAGCTCCTCTTCTCATTTCATGTCGTTCAGGCGCGAGAAGTTCGATGCCCGGCATGATGGAAACTGTTCTTAACATCGGCTTGTGTGCAGACACAATTCCCGGTCTTATAAAGAAAACAGGAAATCCAAGATTCGTATACGATGCATATCGCCGTCTCATAATGATGTATTCAGATGTTGTTATGGAGAAATCGGAAGGAGTTGAACCGGAAGAAGGAAAAGGAATCCGCGTACAGCTTGACAAAATGCTGCATGAAGTTAAAGTTAAAAAAGGATACAAAAGCGATACCGACCTATCGGAAGAAGACCTTAAAAATCTTTGCGATGCCTTCAAGGGCCGCGTAGTTGAAGTTTTAGGCAAACCTTTCCCTGACAATGCATATGAGCAGCTTTGGGGAGGCATTAGTGCCGTTTTCAAATCATGGAATGGCAAAAGAGCAATCTCTTACAGAAGAATTGAAAATATTCCTGACGAGTGGGGAACAGCGGTAACCGTTCAGGCTATGGTATTCGGAAACATGGGTGACAACTCTGCAACAGGTGTTGCTTTCTCAAGAAACCCTGCAACCGGCGAAAACAAATTCTATGGCGAATGGCTTGTGAATGCTCAGGGCGAAGATGTTGTGGCAGGTATCCGCACACCAAACCCTTTGAACGAATCAACAAAAAACGACCAAAACAAACATCTTGTTTCTCTGGAAACAGGCATGCCTGTTGTTTACAAAGAGCTTGACAATATTCAGAAGGGTCTTGAAAAACACTTCCGCGATATGCAGGACATCGAGTTCACCATTCAGGATGGTAAACTCTGGATGCTTCAGTGCCGCACAGGTAAGAGAACAGGACTTGCAGCCCTCAATATGGCCATGGACATGCTCCATGAAAACCTTATCGATGAAAAAACTGCAGTTATGAGAGTTGCTCCGGTTCAGCTGGACGAACTTCTCCACCCAATCCTTGACCCTAAATCGGAACAAAAAGCTTCTCTTGTTGCAAGAGGTCTTCCTGCAGGTCCCGGCGGATCTGTTGGTCAAATCGTATTTACTGCAGAAGCTGCTGTTGAGTGGAACGCTGCAGGCAAGAAAGTAATTCTTGTACGCGAAGAGACTAATCCGGAAGATGTAGAAGGTATGAGAGCTGCCGATGGTCTGCTTACAGCCCGCGGAGGTATGACTTCACACGCTGCACTTGTTGCACGCGGATGGGGAAAATGCTGTATTGTTGGTTGCGATGCGGTTCACATCAATCTTGCCAAAAAGATTCTTACCATCAACGGTAAAAACTATAACGAAGGCGATGTATTCAGTCTTAACGGATCAAAAGGATTTGTATACGACTCTCCTATTACAACAATGAGTGCTACTGAAAATCCTCGTTTTGTAGAATACATGAAAATCGTAGACAAATACAGGGTTCTTGGAGTAAGAACAAATGCCGACACACCTGAAGATGCTCAAAATGCATTGAACTTTGGTGCAGAAGGAATTGGTCTTTTCCGTATTGAGCACATGTTTTACGGTCTGAATTCAGAGGCTCCTCTTTCTAAACTGAGAAAGATGATTCTTTCAAATACCGAAGAAGAGCGCAAACTTGCACTTCTGGAACTTGAACCTTACGTAAAGGCTGCCGTTAAAGGCACAATGCTTGTTATGAACGGAAGACCTGTTACTTTCCGTCTTCTTGACCCGCCTTTGCATGAGTTCGTTCCTCAGACTCCTGAGAAACAAAATGAACTTGCCAGAGAACTTAAGATATCTGTAGAGGACATCAAAAAACGCGGCGAATCACTTCACGAAGTTAACCCTATGATGGGACATCGCGGAGTTCGTCTTGGAATCACATATCCTGAGATTTCGGAAACTCAGTTCAAAGCAATTTTTGAAGCTACTGCCGAACTTATGAAAGAGGGCTACGATCCGCAGCCGGAAATCATGGTTCCTGTAACTGTTACAGTAAAAGAGCTTGACGACCAGAAAGCAATTTGCGACAAAATTCACGCAGATGTTGAGAACAGGTTCGGAGTTAAAATCACATTCCTTTACGGAACTATGATTGAAATTCCAAGAGCTGCCCTCATGGCAGAAGAGATGGCAAATACTGCTCAGTTCTTCTCTTTTGGAACAAACGACCTTACCCAGATGACATTCGGTTTCTCTCGCGACGATATCGGAGGTTTCATGGGAGACTATCTTGCTAAAAAGATTTTACCTGCCGACCCTTTCCAGACTCTGGACCAGGCATCTGTTGGTAAACTTATTGAGATAGGTATCAAAGGCGGCCGCAACACAAATGCTAAACTTAAAGTTGGTATTTGCGGAGAACACGGTGGCGACCCTGAATCGGTTGAATTCTGTCATAAGGCAGGAATGAACTATGTTTCATGCTCACCTTTCCGCGTTCCGATTGCAAGGCTCGCCGCAGCTCAGGCAGCAATTAAAGAATACAAATAGAATTACTTATAAATATTGGACCATACTGGGCCGGCAAATTTAATTTGTCCGGCTCATTTGGTACTTAGATAAAATTTTTATTATGAACCGTATTATTGCATTAATATTTATTAACTTAGTAACGTTAAGCGCAGCTTTTTCACAAGCACCAAAAGCAAAACCAATTTTCAAAGAAGTATCAGGTTTCCAGGTTGTTAAAAGCATATTCCCTACAGCGGCCGAATTAGTTCAGGCCAATGAAGTGTGGTTTAAGATTGTAGATGACAAGAAGGCTGTTTTAGGATATTGCATTTCAAGTAAACCATACTGTTCCGGAATTATTGGTTATAACGGAGAAACTCCTGTGATTGTTGTTTTTGACAAAAACTGTGTAGTTCAAAAGGTTTCAATACTCAGCAACAGCGAAACTGCCGGATATTTAACCAAACTTGAAAGACAAAACTTTTTTAAAAACTGGTACGGACTAACAATCAAAGATGCAATGAACGTTAAGGCAAGTGCCGACAGCTACTCGGGAGCAACCATATCTGCCAATGCGCTCAGACAAAATGTAGATCTTATATTGCGAAAGGCGTACTCTAAGAGATTGTAAAATGAAGACCTCGACCAAGATTATCCTTGGAGCTGCTATTTTAGCTCTTGCATTCATTCTCACCTACAGGTCAATTAACCAGGAACCTTCCGATAGCCTTCCCAAGTATATGCAGGTAACGGCAATTATGGAAAACTCCGGGTGCATCCTTTGCCACAATTCACAACCTAAAATGCCGTTTTATGCAAACTGGCCTCTTTTGGGCGGCAAAATTAAGCGAGACATGAAAACCGCAATTAATACGATAGAATTAAAGTCGCTTTACGACTCAATCGCATCGGGCGGAGCAATAGATACATCGAAGTTGAGTAAAATATTAAAGGTAATGGAAGAGGGAACTATGCCCCCTCTTTCATTTACTATTTTCAGGCTTGGTTCTGCAGTTAAAACAAGAGAAGCAGAAATTGTCCGCGAATGGGCGACAGACAATAAACATCTTGCTAAGGTAGAAGAGGATTAATCTTAACTTAAGCCTTCTTTACAAAGGCTCTGGAGTCTCCCCACTCTCTCCAGCCAATCTCAATCCCCATCTTTTTGAGGTTCTCCTCAAGTTTAGATTTTGACAGAGCTGCATCGTCTTTGATGCCGGGTTTGTTTTCGTAAATCTGATAATTTTCCCTCACTTCCGTAATAGTCATGTTGGGCATTATAATATTTGCCCCCGCCAGAATCGCTTTCTCTCTGCCATAGGGGTCAATGACCTGCATTGCAGTGGTTGCGGCAATGTTAATCTTAGGCATAAGGAGCCTTAATGTGGCAACCATTTTTAGGGTAAGGTCCAGAGAGGTGCTTGTTACGCCCAGATGTCCCAGCGGCGTATCGGAATGTTTAAGGTAAGGGCCCATTCCAACCATGTGGACACCAATATTTTTAATGAACAACAGGTCGTCGGCAAGGTCCGATAAGGTTTGGTATGGCAAACCAATCATAACCCCGGTTCCTGTCTGGTAACCTATGTCTTTCAAATCAAGAATAGCCTGTACTCTTCTATCCCACGAATGAAGGGCGTTTTTAGGGTGAATTTTCGAGTACAGGTATGGATTCGAACTCTCAATCCTCAACAAGTACCTGTGCGCTCCTGCGGCAAACCACTCCTCAAATACATCCCTGCTCTGTTCTCCCAGTGAAAGAGTAATTCCCATCTCCCCGTTTGTAATCTCCTTGATTTTTTTTACCAGACGGGTAACTCTTGCAGTATAAGGTCTTGATGTTCTCTCTCCTGCCTGTAAAACGAGAGAGCCATATCCGGCATCCCTTGCAAACAAAGCCGATTCTATAACCTGGTCATCTGTGAGGTCATATCTGAAAACATTTTTATTATCGTGTCTTATACCGCAATAGAGGCAATTCTTGCAGCATCTGTTTGAGAGTTCAATAAGACCTCTTAGAAAAATCTTGCTGCCAATGTTTTCTACTTTTACATTGTATGCCTCTTGTGTAATCTTCTCAATATTACCGGGATTCTGTTCCTCAAGGATTGCAAGAATCTCTTCTTTAGTACTTATATCTCTTAATTTCATTCAGCCTTTTTTAAAAATGGAGCAATTGCCCTTTCGTATATTCCAACGCACCATGCAATTGTCATTCCGTAGTTTGTAACGGGTATTGAATTCTTAACAGCAGGGCTCAGCCTCATCATAAGCTGCCTCTGGGTTATCATGCACCCTCCGCATTGCACGACAAGTGCATAATCTTTTATGGGTGAAGGAATATTGTCAAGGCCGGCCACGACATCAAAATCAATTTTCTTTCCTGTTCTGTTCATAATGAGTCTTGGTATCTTAACGCGGCCAATATCGTCGCAGGAACTGTGATGCGAGCAGGATTCCAGGACAAGGATTCTGTCTCCGTCCTTAAGGTCATCAATTTTTGGTGTGCCCTTAAGGTAGTTCTCAAAATCGGCCTTGCTTCTGGCAAGCAATACGCTGAATCCGGTAAGGGGAATGTTTGCTGGAACAGATTTGGAAACCAGTTCAAAAGCCTGGCTGTCTGTAACAATGAGCTTGACTTTTTTATTGTTGCCTTTAAAATAATTTTCAAGGGCAGCGGGCTGAAGTACAACAGATACCCCTTCCCTGTCCAGTATATCCCGGATTGCATTTACCTGCGGAAGAATTATTCTTCCCTCCGGTGCTTCGCTGTCTATTGGAACAACCAAAACAACCAAATCATCTTTTTCCACCAGCCCCTCGAAGAGTCCTTTCTCGGCGAAAGGAGATTGTGACAGCCCTTTTACTATGAGCGATGTGAGCTGTTCAACGGCAACTTTTTGCTCCTGTTCGTCCAGCATTCCGCTGGAGAATTCAAGAACATCAAACCCGTGCTTTGCAGAAATTTCCAGCGCAAGCTCTTTGTCCATCGATATAATATCCGACTGGTTATGAACGATAATTACAGGGATGTTATTTTCCTTAAATCGTTCCAGCAGCTCCAGTTCGAACCTCCCTATCTCATTATTTGTGTAAAGAAGAATTGCAAGATCTATCTGAAGTATAACCTGCCTGGTCTTTGCAATTCGCTGCTCGCCCAGGTCACCTTCATCATCTATGCCCGCTGTATCAATAAACACACATGGACCTACTCCAAAAATCTCCATCCTCTTTTTTACAGGATCGGTTGTTGTTCCGGGAGTCTCCGAAACGATAGCAACCTGCTCTCCCGAGAGGGTATTAATGAGAGAACTCTTACCGGAGTTTCTCCTTCCAAATACTCCAACAAATTTAGCTTTACTCATAAAACAATGTTATTATCCGAAAATTTTTAGAATTCGATAATTCTTCCTTCCAAAGATATAAATATTGCCCGGATATTGAAATATCCCCTATTTTTGAAATTACATAACACATTGGAAAACAAAATAGAAATGAAAAAAAAGGGAAGAAGAATTGTCTTTTGGGCAGTTGTTGCAGTTGTCGTTTTGATTGCTATTGCAGTAGTTTTAAATTGGGGGGCATTTGCTGAAGGGTTTGAGGCCGGCGGAAGGCTTGCGGAGTAAAGGATTTGAGACCCGGCCGAAGGCTCGCGAAGTAAAGGACAAGAGGCTTGCGGAGTAAAGAATTTGAGGGAGAGACACTGCTTAAGCGGCGGTATGTCTCTCTCCTCTTCTCTTAAGTATTCCAAGCTCAAACCACACCATCCCGGTCCATCTCCAATGGTTGTAGACAAGCTGGCATGCAAAAGGAACAAGGACCAGCACAGCAACTCCGTATGAAGTGAATTTAAGGGCGGCAAGCAGAATTACAACAGTTATTATTGCTGTAGCAACCAGAGCTTTGTAATGGGGCACTTCGTTTCTGGAAAGCAATACCGAGGTGGAGATATAGGTAAACGCATCAAACAGGGTGGCTCCAAACAATACCAGCAACAAAGGCCACTCTATGAAATGGGTTTTGCTGTTTATAAGTTCAAGCCCCCAGCCTCCAAAAAGAAGAACGCCGGATGTACATACTGCGAATACGGCAACAGCAATATAGAGTGCTTTGATATACATTCTTTTTACTTCTCCTATTCTTTCCTGTATTCTCTCCTGAGTGAGTTTGGGATAAAAAGTTAAAAACCAGACAACCGAAAGTGTATAGATAACATCTGCAATTTGTTTGCTCAGGCCGTAGTCCCCCATTACGGAAAGCGGGATAAATAGAGCACCAAGCATTGCAAGCATCCTGTTTGTAAAAATCCAGCTAAGACCGGAAAGTCCCGATTTATATGCAGTTTTCCATATTTTCCGTAGGATTTCGCGCCAGTCTTCGGATTCGGCCTTTTGAAGCTCTTCTTTTGTATTCTTGTCAAAGAAGGCCCTGTATGAAAGGAACCGGTTTGTTATTGTAGCAAGTGTCTGGCCTATGACCATCGAAATTATTCCCATTCCCGAAAGAAGAAGAATCGAAGCTACAATAATGTGTACGCTCTGGGAAAAAACGATAATCTGTTTCGAACGCTTGATAAAGCCTCTTCCCACAAGCATTGCATCATAGAAGTAGGTATAAAACTGATAAGAAAGCAGCACTCCGTAGCAGTACCATGCGAGCCTGGCCTTAAACGGGTCGCCGGTAAAACCTTGCAAAATACTTTCTATATACCAGATTCCGGCTGTGAAAAGCAAAACAACCAAAGCAATTGCAACTCCTGCATAAAAGTTGCGCATGGATTTAATCAGACCCTTAAGCAAAGGAAAATAAACAGGCAAATCCTTTTCGAGCGGTTTGTAGCCTTCTGCCTGAAGAGTTGTGGCTCCCGAGTATACGTACGTAATTGACCTTGAGAAGGTGGGAAAAAATCCAAAATCGAGAAGATAAATCATTGAATTGAGACTTATCATTACAGTCCAGAGTCCCATCTCCTCGCTTGGCAGCATTTTAAGAATAAGGGGCAGGACAACCAATGCAGATGCCACCCTCATAAAGCTGGCAGCATAGTTCCAAAGCAAATCGGTCCTGTTTATCTTCATTCCGGTTAAAATACGTATTTGGCCATAAACTCAATCCTGTTATTGTGGTTTACAGGAAAGAAATCGGTTCCCTTAAGGTTTGTGTCAATGGTTTTTGCCCATTTAGCCTGGGAAAGGCTGTATTCCAAAGCAAAGATAAGTTTTTTGGAGGCACTGTAAACAACTCTTGGAGATAATCTTGAAAACCACATAAGTTTTGGGTCTTTGTAGAATCCAAAAGAATAATCGCCATTAGCCATTGTAATATCTACAACATCTTTGGTTCCGAAACTTTTCTGATATCCGTAGAAAATTCCGAATTTAAAATCTTTAAACGATGGGGTTTCAAAATCAATCCATGAAGACATTGACCTCACATTCTCATATTTATAATCCAGTAATGGATTTGAACTTCCTAAGTAAACATCGTTGATTTTCCCGTATCCGCCAATCATTCCCAGATGAGAAAGGTTTTCGCCGTAAATTCCCCACATTCTAAGTGTATAGCCCTTGCCTAATGCTGCCCTGAAAAATGCATTAATATCGAAAGAACCGATGGATGTAGATATAAGATTATTAAGGGCATCTGTGGTTCTTGGCTTTAAAACTTTGTAACCGGCTGTTATGCCTCCGAATACCTTTGCCGGGTCTCCGAAACGAATCTGAGCCTGTAAATCGGGAATTCCCGCCTGTGCCTGTGCTTTTGCCGGCCCAAGTGATGTTGTGCCTCCAAACATGTGAGCAGCAACTATTAAGTTTACGTTTTTGGCAAGATTTGCAGTGTAACGAATCTGGATATTCCTGTTAAGCGAATTAAAAGGAAAACCTGCACCAAATGCAACTGTTTGTCCGTTAACATCGCCCACATAAGTCAGGTGGTCCGTCTGCCCTATGAGAAGCGAGCTCTTTTTCCACTTCATATTTATATATGCATGCCTGAGGTTGAACATTCCAATGTATGCTTCAGTTGAGCCGCAGAAGTCTGCTTCAAAGTATGAATTTACATCGGCATTAAGGAGCTTTATCCCTGCAACATTAACATAGAGCCTGCTTGTAGATATGGAAAAATTAAGGGAGCCTGTATTATTTATATCTTCTCCTGCGTTATTCATCTTAGGCGATAACGGGTAATAATTTGTCAAATCATATCTGGATGCTCTTGAGCGATAGCTGTCGTAGTAACCTTTAAATTCTACAAATCCACCAAATTTGATATTGAGCTTGTTTTCCTGAGCAACAAGAATCGAAGGAGCTATAAACAAAAGAACTGATAAGGCAAGTAATGTCTTTTTCATGGTTAAAGTTTTAGTTTCACGCCAAAGATATAACTTTTTAATAAGAATAGTATATGCTTTTACTATCAAACAGCCTTTGCACCAGCCACCTCCCCTACTCTTGCATCTGCCATCCCAAATAGCAACGTTCTAATTATCAAGTACTTTAAAATCCATTTTCAACTAAATTCATCAAAAAAGATTTTCCAAACAGTTGATTATAGCATACTTGCTATTTGGGATGGCAGATGTGTTCCCGGGCCGCAGGCTCCTCAGTCTTACATCTTGCATATCAAGCATTTATTAAAAACGATAACATCTTAGATGCTATCCTTTTTAATAACTGCCTCACAATTTGCAACTTAGCATTTTAGGTGAAAAGGCTTTGAGACCGAACCGCCGAAGGCGTAGACCTGCGACGCAGGAGCACCTACTTGTCCCTTTGAAGCGACGGAGGACGGTAAATATCTAAAGGTGAGTGTTCGGCTTTGGTAAAAAAACGTTCCGGGCTGCAAGTTCAAGACTTTCTTCTTGATATACAGCGGCAAAGCCTCTATTTTCATAGGACCTGTCGCAATAGTTTTCTGCAATGAAAAAGCTCCTAGAAGCAACATCTGTTTTTTAGCTTCTTTTCTGAAGGGTTTTTCGGAAAAAGGCTGAGGACCGTTCAACGACCAAAGGGAGGCGTTCCGCAAGCCCCGAAAAACACAAAGAAAAAAGCGTTAAAAAAAACTGCGTTGCTGATAGTGAGCTTTTCCATTGCAGAAGTAGCGACAGTATATAAAAAGAGAGACTGCCTACTTTGTAGACAGCCTCTTTTGTAGCCCCACCGCGACTCGAACGCGAATCTGAAGTTTAGGAAACTTCCGTTCTATCCCTTGAACTATGAGGCCCTGTTATGGGTTAACTATTGTATGCCCACTTGTAATATATAGATCCCCAGGTAAATCCGGCTCCAAAAGCCGAGAAAATGAGGGTATCTCCTTTCTTGAATTTCTTTTCAAATTCCCAAAGCACCAAAGGTATGGAAGTTCCGGCAGTATTTCCAAATTTTTCGATGTTAATTAGGATTTTTTCTGAACTTAATCCCATTCTTTTGCCAGTGGCCTCAATAATTCTCATGTTTGCCTGGTGAGGAATGAGGTAGGCGATATCATCGGCCTTGAGAGCGTGTTTTTCCATAATCTCAACTGATACATCTGCCATGCGGCTCACTGCATATTTGAACACAGTCTGTCCATCCTGGTGAATGTAATGTTCGCGTTTGATTATTGTCTCTTCTGTTGGCGGATACAATGACCCTCCTGCTCTTTGATAAAGGTAATGACGTCCAATGCCGTCTACGTGCAGTATTTGGTCCTGAAGTCCCAGTGTTTCATCGGCACATGGCTCTATGAGCATTGCAACGGCAGCATCTCCAAAAAGAGGGCATGTGGTTCTGTCCTGATAGTCGGTAATTGAGGACATTCTCTCTCCGGTAACAAGAACAATCTTTTTTGCCTGTCTTGAACGGATGAATGATGTAGCGGTGGCAAATGAAAACAGAAAACCGGAACAGCCTGCGTTTATATCGTATCCCCATGCATTCTTAATTCCCACTTTGTCGCAAATGATGTTTGCGGTAGCCGGGAAAAGCATATCGGGGGTAACAGTTGCGCAAAGCAACATATCTACATCGTCTGCGTTTGTTTTAGTCTTTTCAAGAAGTCTCTTAACGGCTTCTGCTCCCATATAAGATGTGCCAAGACCGTCTTCCTTAAGAATTCTTCTCTCCTTTACGCCAATACGGGTCATAATCCACTCATCGGTAGTATCTACCATGGTAGAAATCTCTTCATTGGTGAGTATGTATTCGGGAAGGAAAGCTTCAATCCCTGTAATTATGGCTCTTTTATTATCCATTTGTAAGTGCTTCCTTAAATTTTTCTGTGAGTTTGTACCGTAAAGCTCTCTCCGCCTGAAGTATCATGTTTGATATAGCGGTGGGGCTTGATGCTCCGTGACCAATAATCACCGGAGCAGAAATGCCAAGAACCGGAGTTCCGCCGTAGTTCTCATAATTAAATCTCTCAATGTGCCCGTTCTTTATTCCCAGCTTATGCATGAGGTCATACATGCTTTCTGCCTGTTTTAAAGCTATATTTCCAGCAAAACCGTCTGTTACCAGAACGTCTGCAATATCTCCCGTAAAAAAATCGTTTGCCTCCATATTGCCCACAAAATTGAAATCGGAAGAATCCGACATGAGCTTATATGCTTCTCTTGTAACCATGTTACCCTTCTCCTCCTCTACTCCGATGTTTAAGAGCGCAACTCTCGGGTTTTCCACTCCCATCATCGTACGCGCATATACCGAGCCTAAAATTCCAAACTGGTATAAAACATCGGGCTTGCTGTCTGAGTTAAAACCCACATCGAGAATCAGCATTTTTTTCCCGTTGAGCATTGGTACCTCTGCAGAGATACATGGCCTCATTATTCCTGCAACAGGTCCTAAAGTGTATACGGAACCTGCAAGCATTGCGCCTGTATTGCCGGCACTCGCGAATGCATCTATCTTCCCCTCCTTGAGCATATTAAAGCCAACAACAATGCCTGAATCTGTTTTTTTCTTGTAGGCTTTCACCGGGTGCTCGTCCATGTTAATGGATTCGGAACAGTGTATAATTGTAAAATTACCGGGATCGAAGCCATTTTCACGGCAGATCTCGGTAATCTTATTCTGATCACCTAAAAGGATAATTTTTGTATCGGCCTGAAGTTCGTAAAAGGTTTCTATTGCTCCCAAAACAGTATTTTGAGGAGCATAATCACCTCCCATGACATCAAGTCCGATCTTCATCAACACTAGGCGCTAGCTTTGTCGATTACAAGACGGCCTCTGTAGAAGCCACATTCAGGACATACTCTATGGTAAAGTACTGCAGATCCGCAATTTGAGCAAGTTCCCAGAGTTGGCAATTCTGCTTTATAGTGAGTTCTGCGTTTTCCTTTGCGTTGTTTTGAAATTCGGTGTTTCGGATGTGCCATTATTATAAATTTTACAGTATTAATTCAATAAATTTTTCAATTTCTCAAATGGAGAATTTGCCTCTTTTTTAACTTTCTTATCCTCTGCCTTTAAAGACTTAAGCTTCTCAATCATCTGCTCGTTGCAGCCTCCTTTCGGATGAACTCTCTGGAGCGGTAGACTCAGACAAACGTAGTCGTAAAAAAACTGCCTCAAATCCAGGTCCGTATCCGTAGGTTCCATAATCATCACCTCATCGTCCTCTTCTTCCTCTTCGGTTCTTACGAACTTAACTATGAGCCCTGCGGTAGTTTTAACAGGCAACGTCAAATCTTCAAGACATCTGTCGCACTCTACAACCACTGTTCCGGAAATGTCGCACGTAACTTTAATGAGGGCAGCCTCTTTAATAAGTTCGGCCTCAATTTCAAGAGATGCCTCGCTTATTGGAGATTCCCCAAAGTCCTTAAAGAAAGCAGAATCAACCGAAAAACTGTAGTTGTGTTTTCCTATTGAGAGCCCCTTAATTGGAACAGTATATTCGTTATGTGCTATTTTACCCATATACAAAATGAGCCTGCAAAGTTAATCTAATTTTTGAAAATTCAAACCCAAACCTATCCCTTTCTCCTTTTTCTCTCATTCTCATCGAGGTATATCTTTCTGAGTCTGATAGATTTTGGAGTTACCTCAACCAGTTCGTCTTCCTGGATATACTCAAGTGCCTCTTCCAGAGAGAAAATAACCGGAGGAATAAGAACAGCTTTATCGTCTGTTCCGGATGCCCTCACATTGGACATTTTCTTTGTTTTACAGATATTTATACAAAGGTCATCTGCTCTTGAGTTTTCACCCACAACCTGACCGGCATAGATTTCTTCGTTGTTGTGTATAAAGAAGCGTCCCCTGTCCTGCAGCTTATCCATTGAATAGGCAATTGCAAGTCCGGTTTCAATCGCGATGAGCGAACCGTTGGTTCTCTTTTCTATCTCACCCTTAAACGGCTCGTATGCTTTAAACCTGTGTGAAACAACCGCCTCTCCCTGAGTTGCAGTTATCATGTTGGTTCTAAGGCCTATCAAACCTCTTGACGGTATGTCAAAATCAAGGTGAATTCTCTCTCCCCTGTGCTCCATGTGCAAAAGCGAACCTTTTCTTCTGGTAACCATCTCTATGGCTCTTCCAACCATCTCTTCCGGCAGGTCAATAGTGAGATGCTCAACTGGTTCACATCTCTGGCCGTTAATGGTTTTATCCAGCACTTTAGGTTGCCCCACCTGAATTTCAAAACCCTCGCGGCGCATAGTTTCAATAAGGATTGAGAGGTGAAGTACACCCCTTCCGTAAACTATAAAAGAGTCTGCTGTGAGACCGTCTTTGACTTTAAGTGCAAGATTTTTTTCAAGTTCTTTTTCAAGCCTCTCTTTGAGGTGCCTGGAAGTTACAAGTTTTCCCTCTCTGCCAAAAAATGGTGAGTCGTTTATTGTAAACAACATACTCATAGTTGGCTCATCAATTGCAATTGGCGGAAGTGCTTCCGGATTTTCTGCATCTGCAAGAGTGTCTCCGATTTCAAATCCTTCAATTCCCACAACTGCACAAATATCTCCGCTTCTTACTTCATCTACCTTAACTTTCTCTACCCCGCTAAAAAGCATAACCTCTTTGGCTCTCACCTTTTCGAATGTAACACCGTCTCTTTTGCAAAGAGTGAGGAACATTCCTGGTTTAAGGACGCCTCTTCTGAGCCTTCCCACTGCAATTCTTCCCACATAAGGAGAATATTCAAGTGAAGAGATGAGCATCTGAGGTGTACCTTCAAGAGCTTCCGGGTCCGGTATAGCTTCAATAATTGTATCAAGAAGGTCGTTTATGTCGGTAGTTGGTTTGCGCCAGTCTCTGGACATCCATCCCTGCTTTGCACTACCGTATACTGTTTTAAAATCAAGCTGCTCTTCGGTTGCATTAAGGCTGAACATCAGGTCAAAAACCTGTTCGTTTACCTCATCCGGCCTGCAGTTTGGTTTGTCTACCTTGTTTATTACCACAATAGGCTTTTTGCCCAGGTCGATTGCTTTTTGCAATACAAACCTTGTTTGCGGCATAGTGCCTTCGAATGCGTCTACTAAAAGCAGAACTCCGTCGGCCATGTTCAATACCCGTTCTACCTCACCTCCAAAATCGGCGTGGCCAGGTGTATCGATAATATTGATTTTGTAGTCTTTGTATGGAACAGATACATTTTTCGCAAGAATTGTAATCCCCCGCTCTCTTTCCAAATCGTTGCTATCCATAATAAGTTCACCCATCTTCTCGGCATCTCGGGATAGCTTAGCCTGAAGAATCATTCTGTCCACCAAAGTGGTTTTGCCGTGATCGACGTGAGCGATAATGGCAATGTTTCGTATTTTTTGCATATATTAGGCCGCAAAAGTAGATAAAAAATATTATTTTTGCCGATTAATTCATAATTAATTCCCTATTAATGGCAGAAAAGATCCTCATAGTCGATTTCGGTTCACAGTTTACCCAACTTATTGGCCGTCGTATCAGAGAGTTAAATGTTTATTGCGAGATTGTTCCATTCAATAAAATTCCTGCACCCGACAAGAGTGTAAAAGGTATAATTCTTTCCGGCAGCCCTTTTTCCGTCAGAGACGAAAATGCTCCGAAAATTGATCTCTCGGATATAAAAGGCAAGTACCCGCTTCTAGCAATATGCTATGGTGCGCAATATCTTGCAAAACACTACAATGGCTCGGTAAACGCGTCTGTTTCGAGAGAATACGGGAGAGCAATGTTGAAAATTGAGGATAATACTTGCCCTCTTTTCCGGGGAATACCTTCCAATACCCAGGTGTGGATGTCTCACGGAGATACCATTACGAACCTGCCTGCGGGAGGTTCCGTAACAGCATCAACAGAAGATATATCAAACGCAGCATTCCGTATTGCAGGTGAAGAGACCTATGCGGTTCAGTTCCACCCGGAGGTATATCACACACAAATGGGAAGCGAGATTCTTAAGAATTTTACAATGGAAATATGCGGATGTACAGGAGACTGGACAGCCGATTCATTTATAGGAACAACCGTAAAAGAACTTAAGGAAAAAATAGGAAACGACAAGGTTATACTTGGCCTTTCCGGCGGAGTTGACTCAACTGTTGCAGGCGTGCTTCTGCACAGAGCCATCGGGAAAAACCTTTATTGCATTTTTGTGGACAACGGTCTGTTAAGAAAAGATGAATTTGAGACTGTACTTCACTCATACAAGGATATGGGTTTAAATGTCATTGGAGTTGAAGCAGGAGACAGATTTCTTGATGCGATGAGTGGAATTTCCGACCCGGAACTAAAAAGAAAGGCAATAGGGAAAACATTCATTGATGTTTTTGATACAGAATCCCACAAAATAGAAAATGTAAGCTGGCTCGCCCAGGGTACAATTTACCCCGATGTGATAGAATCTGTATCGGTAAACGGCCCTTCGGCAACAATTAAGTCCCATCATAATGTTGGCGGACTTCCGGATTACATGAAGCTGAAGATTGTTGAGCCTTTACGCTCCCTCTTTAAAGACGAGGTAAGACGTGTTGGAAGAGCCCTTGGGATAAAAGACGAACTCATTTCACGCCATCCTTTTCCAGGACCGGGTCTTGGAATACGGGTACTTGGAGAGGTGAGCCGCGAAAAGCTGTCAATACTAAAAGATGCTGATGCAATTTTCATCCGTTCATTGAAAGAGAGCGGGCTGTACAACGAAGTATGGCAGGCTGCGACAATACTTCTGCCAATTAAAAGCGTGGGGGTTATGGGCGACGAAAGAACATACGAATACACAATTGCATTAAGGGCGGTGACATCTACAGACGGCATGACTGCAGACTGGGTGCATCTTCCTTATGAATTCCTTGCAAAAGTATCCAACGATATCATAAATAAAGTTAAAGGTGTAAACAGAGTTGTTTACGACATCTCTTCAAAACCACCTGCAACTATCGAGTGGGAATAATTGTAACCCTCTACCCTCTTGGATGGGCCTTTAATATGCCTTCCCGCCATTTTTCACTGTTCACGTGAGTATATATTTCAGTCGTGAGTATACTTTCGTGCCCCAGCATTTCCTGAACAACCCTCAGGTCGGCTCCGTTTTCCACAAGATGCGTGGCAAAAGAGTGACGGAATGTGTGTGGTGATATCTCTTTGGTTATTCCTGCTGCAGCAGCATATTTTCGCACAAGAATAAAAATCATTTCCCGGCTCAGCTTCCCTCCCCTGCGGTTTAAAAATACGATATCTTCACAGCCCTTCTTAACCTTTATCTGCTTCCTTTTCTCGAAATAGATGTTAAGTGCATCAATTGCCGGCTCGCCGATTGGTACCAGCCGCTGTTTGCTCCCTTTCCCCATTACGCGGATGAAAGATTCTGCAGTGAAAAGATTTGAAATTTTGAGGGTCACCAGTTCAGTAACGCGCAACCCGCAAGAGTACAGAACTTCAAAAATAGCTTTGTTTCTGTGTCCCTCTTCAACAGATAAATCCACTGAATTGATGATATCCTCAACCTCAGTTACCGAAAGCACAACAGGAAGATATGGTTTGATTTTTGGTGCGTCTGTGAGTTCTGTGGGATTTTTACTCACCAGAGACTCCATTTCAAGGTATTTGTAAAAGGCTTTCAGTGAGCTTATTTCTCTCGCCTGGGATCGCTTTGAAAGACCCAGCTCAAGGTTATGGGAAAGGTATTTTGAAATAATTTCGGGAGTAACGTATTCCAGACCCGAATTTGCCCCTCCGTCTTCTCTTTCCAAAAAATCTATAAATTTTTCTATATCGGAGCTGTATGCCGATATAGTATTGGAAGATAGTGACCTTTCCAAACGAAGATATGAGCAAAAATCTGCTACGAAATTGTTTCGGCCTACTCTTTTCAAATAATTTGAATTACTTTTGCAGCAAATTTAAGAGAAAAATGGTCGAAAAGAAAACTAAAATTGTATGCACGGTATCCGATAGAAACTGCAGTCCTGAATTTATTGAATCGCTGTACAAAGAGGGGATGAATGTTGTGAGAATCAACTCTGCACACACCACTCTTGAATCTTCGCTTGAAATTGTTAAAAATGTCAGGAAAGTTTCCGATAAAATTGCAATTCTCATTGATACAAAAGGACCTGAGATAAGACTTACAGAGATGAACCCTCCCGAAGGATTTCCTGTAAAAAAGGGCGACATGGTCTACTTTGCCGATAATGTTAAGGGAATTTCCGGAAATTTTCTGCTTTACACAAATTACGAGGAGTTCACCAAGGATGTTCCGGTAGGCGCCAATATACTTATTGACGATGGCGAAATAAAACTAACTGTTACCGAGAAAAAAGGCAGAAAGCTCTGCTGTATTGTTGACAATGATGGTGTGATAAAAGGCAAGAAAAGCCTTAACGTGCCCGATGTTTCCATCAAACTTGCTTCTGTTACCGCTAAGGACAGAGAGTTTATTATCTGGGCAATCGAGAATGACCTTGATTTTGTTGCCCACTCATTTGTGCGGAACAAATCGGACCTCATGGAGGTAAACAACATTTTAAAAGAGTACAACAGCCACCTTAAAATCATTTCCAAAATTGAAAACCGCGAAGGGGTCGACAATATTGATGAAATTCTTGAAAACTGCTACGGCATAATGGTAGCCAGAGGCGACCTTGGAGTTGAAATTGAGGCGGAAAAAATTCCGGTTATTCAGCGCAGCATTATAAAAAAATGCCACGCCCGAAAGAAACCTGTTATCATTGCCACCCAAATGCTGCATACAATGATTGACAATCCCCGTCCTACAAGGGCAGAGGTGAGCGATGTGGCTAATGCGATTTTCCAGAGCACCGACGCCATAATGCTAAGCGGCGAGACAGCAAACGGGAAGTATCCGCTGGAAGCTGTACGTACAATGTCGGATATTGCTTTGGAGATAGAGCAGAATATAAGGCCTTATGTGGAGCTGAAAATTAAGGATGTAACCTGGCCCACAGCAGAAGTGCTTGCAAGAACACTGGTTTATGCAACATGTCACCTGCCAATCAAGGCAATTGTAATTGATACGATGACAGGCCGCACAGGCAGGTATGTTTCTGCATTCCGGCCAAATGTTCCAATTTATGCAAAGTGCTACAAGCCTTATGTGATGAGAGAACTTGCGCTGTCATTCGGAGTATACAGCTACTTTATGTCTCCCGCACCGTCAAAGGACGATTTTGTAAAGGAGGCTGCACAAACGCTTCTAAACGACAAGAGAGTATGCAAAGAGGATATGATAGGAGTACTGGCAGGAAGTTTTGGAGTTCAGGCAGGGGCCTCATTTATTGAGGTTAGTACTGTCAAGAATATGGTTTCCTGAATTTAACTTTTCAAAATATTCACAAAATGCGGCGATTCCACAATCGCCGCATTTTGGTTTTCTGGCCACGCATATATATCTTCCGTGGAGTATGAGCCAATGGTGTGCTATCGCTCTCTGATCCGATGGGATGGCAGAAGTGAGGTCTTTTTCCACTCCTAAAACATCTTTTGCCGATGAGAGTCCAATCCGGCGCGCCACGCGAAATACATGTGTATCCACTGCAATCACAGGTTTATTGTATATGACCGAAGCTATAACATTTGCAGTTTTTCTTCCCACTCCCGGAAGTTTTTGAAGTTCTTCCGGATCTTCGGGAACAACAGAATTGAATTTTTCCACAAGCATTTTTGACATTCCCAGAAGATGGCGGCTCTTATTATTTGGAAATGTAACCGACCGGATATATTTAAAAATCTCCTCTTCGGACGACTCAGACATCGAAACGGGGTCGGGAAATCTTTTCAGCAATGGAGGAGTGACCATGTTAATCCTTTTGTCTGTACACTGTGCAGATAAAATAACGGCAACAATTAGTTCATACGGGTTCCTGAATTTGAGTTCGCTTTGGGCAACGGGTACATTTTCAGCGAACCAGTCAAGAATACCTTTGTATCTGTCGGACCTCTTCATCTTTGCGGGGAAATTTTATTCGAGGACATCTTCCTCAAGCATCTGGGAGATATCAATCTCCTGCACGGCATCAATTTCGGTGCAGGAAAGATTTTCGCAAAGCATCACCCTGCCAGGGTAACGCTTAACAATGGAGCGATTGTGGGTAACAATTATTATTCCCGGATTCTGCTCCCTGTGAATCTTCATGAGAACATTCATTATTTCGTTTGCAGTATCCACATCAAGATTTCCGGTAGGTTCGTCGGCCAGGATTATTTCCGGATTATTGAGAAGAGCTCTGGCAATTGCCACTCTCTGCTGCTCTCCTCCGGAAAGCTGATGAGGCATTTTGTGGGCCTTTAGCTCCATCCCCACACTTTCCAGTTTTGATTTTATTATCTCTTCAATGTCCTTTTCGTTTTTCCATCCGGTGGACTCCAGAACGAATTTAAGGTTGTTGTAAACCGTGCGGTCGTTTAAAAGCTGAAAATCCTGAAAGACAACGCCTATTTTTCTTCGCAAAAGCGGTATTTCCCTTTCACGAATGTTTATCAGATTGAATCCCGCAACCATTGCCTTTCCTTTGTTTACAGGAATTTCTGCAATGATTGACTTGACTATTGAGGTCTTCCCGCTCCCCACCCTTCCTATGAGATAAAGAATATCTCCTCTCATAAGTTTAAGGTTAAGTTCGGAAACAATTAGACTCTCTTCCTTTATAATATCTATTCCCGATAAATCTATTATGGGTTCGCTGTAGTCCGGTGGCATAATTTTGGCTGTTAATTGATGCAAATTTACTAAATTTGAGCTTTAAAACATCCTGTTATTAATATTTTATCGTATGACAACAATGTTAAAGACCTTGAGGAGCCTCGCTATATCAATATTCATTTTTACCCTTGTTGCGCCTGCTTCTGCGGAAAACAGAGAGAGGGATTTTCGTGACAGGATGAAAGCTGCCACGCAACTATATGACAGAGAGATGTATTCTGCAGCCATAAAAGAGATAAGCGATGCACTTGCTGTTACAAGGACACTGTCTGCGTCTGAATATGCCGATGCTGAGGCTCTTTCGCTGCTTTGTTCAATTGAACTACAGAAACCAAATATAGAAGGTCTTGTAAAAGATTATTTTGACAAGTATCCCTATTCAAGCGAAAAGGAGACTATCCGTTTAAAGCAGGCGGGATATTATTTTAAGCAGCAGGAGTACATCACATCTTATGATATCCTTCAAAAAATAAACAGTAAAAACCTGGCAAAAGAGCAGATAAACGAGTACAACTTTCAGCTTGCCTACTGCAACATGAGAACAGGAAAACTCGTTGAAGCCGAAAAACTCTTCCAGTTGGTCCTTGGAGCGAAATACAGCTCTTTTTCCAACCCGAGCCAATACTACATCGCATATATCCGGTATATGCAAAAGGACTTTAAGAAAGCCATTGAGCTCTTTGGGAAAATAGAAAAGGACCCCAGGTTCAGCACTCTTGCAGGCTACTACTCTCTTGAGTCTCATTTCATGTTAAAGGATTACGAGAGTGTTACTGCAAAGGGAGAAATTCTTTACAAGTCGCTCAGTGGGGAGTTTAAGAATAAAATGGCCAGAATTCTATCCGAAGCATATTTTGCAACCGGAAATGTAGAAAAGGCAAATTTCTATTTCGGGCAATTTTCTTTTGCAAGCAAAGAACTCAGCAGAAAAGACATATACTACTCCGGAATCATTGCCTATTCAATGAAGAATTATCAGCAGGCGATAGATTCGTTTACAAAGCTTAACGAAATTGGTGACACTCTTTCGCAGAACGCCCTTTATCATCTGGGGAACAGCTATATCCAGACAAAGAACAAACAGGCAGCACTGGTTTCATTCAGGAGTGCGGCAAGGTACAATTTCGACCCTGCAATAAGGGAAGATGCAATGTTCAATTATGCCAAGCTTTCGTTTGACATCAACTCCGACATTTCTGTTTTCCGCCAGTATCTGAGCGAATTTTCGCCTATTGATTCAAAGTATAACGAAATACAGAATTACATAGCAACATCCTATATTATATCAAAGGACTACAAGGGAGCAACCGATGCCCTGAAGCTCATCCGTTTTCCGCAACCTTCGGACCTGATAAACCTGCAAAAAGTATCTTTCTTAAGGGGAATGCAGCAAATTAATCTGGGAGCTTTCCGCGATGCAATTCCAACCCTTCAGCTTTCCATCTCAAACGGAAGCTATAACCTGCCCCTGCAGAATCTTGCAAAATTCTGGCTTGCAGAAGCACTCTTCCGCGACAACCAGTTTTCCGAATCTGTGGAAACAAACCTTGAACTCGTGACAAACAACAGCCGGTTCAAAAGCAGTGCAGAATATCCTGTTGCACTTTACAACCTTGGATACGGATACTTTAAAATGGCAAACTTTACATCTGCCGAACAATGGTTTTCAAGATATATTTCATCCGGCAGAACCCTTCAATACGGAACAGAAGCAAAGCTGAGGCTGGGTGATGCGCTTTTCATGCAACGCAAATATGCTGCCGCTACAGAATTGTTCAGCCAGATATCGCGCAGCGACATAAATGCCTATGTATACGCAAATTATCAGATGGCAGTTGCTCAGGGTCTTCTTGGAAACGATGCAAAGAAAGTTGAAATACTAAAAACTGTCCTTCAAAACGGAGAAAACAGCAAACTCTACCCGGAGGTGCTTTATGAACTTGGCCGGACTCTTGTGCAAACAGGAGAGGATGTTCAGGCAAAAGGGTATTTCAAGGAGCTTGGCAGCCGTTATCAGGAAAGCAGCTATTATCCGAAGGCTCTGCTGGAACTTGGCCTCATTGCACTAAACCAAAACCAGAACGACGAGGCAATTCAATACTACAAACAAATACTTGCTGTGAGCCCTCAGTCTCAGGAGGCTCAAAACGCAATTGCAGGTCTAGAGAACATCTATCAGGAGAGAGGCGAAGCAGAAGGTTTTCTTGACTATCTGGACCAGTCCGGCCTCTCTAAAACACGCAACACAGATGACCGCGAACTAATGATATTCAACTCTGCAGAGAAGCAGTATCTTTCCGGCAACTATTCGGCTGCGGTTGCTTCACTCACCTCTTTCATATCCAAACACCCAAACAGTTCAAAGAGGTCGCAGGCATACTTCTACCTTGGAGAATCTTATAATAAAATAGGTAAACCGGAACTTGCCATTGACTCATTTAAAAAAGTAATGGAGAACGGCGAAGGCTCGTTTCTGGAACTGGCAACTTTAAATTACGCCAACCTTTCGTACAAACTCGAAAATTACAAACAGGCGCTTGAGGGTTATTCTTCGCTTATGCTCATTGCCAGGCTTGAGAACAACCGCACCGAGGCCCAGATGGGAAGGCTCAACTCCTTTTTCATGGACCGTCAGTGGGAAAACGCAGTTGCAGAAGGAAAGAGAATTGACACACGCTCTCTTGCCGAGAACTCCAAAATACGGGTTAACTATATTATTGCAAAATCGCTGTACACACTCGGAGAGAGAGCGGAAGCACTTCCAATTTTCAAAGAGCTGTCAAAAAACAAAATGACACCGGAGGGAGCAGAAAGCGCATACCTTTTAATATCGAACTCATTTGACAACGGCGACTTCAATAGCGTAGAGAAGGAGACTTTTGCATTTTCCGATTCGCGCACGCCTCAATCCTATTGGCTTGCAAAATGCTTTATCCTTCTTGGCGACACTTATGCCGAAAAGGAGAACTGGTCTCAGGCAGAGGCGACATACAACAGCATACTTGAGTCATACACGGCAAAAGGAACAGACGACATTGCGGATCAGATCCGGATGCGTCTTGCCAAAATAGAAAAGAATATCCCAAAAAAATAAATCAGCAAACCATATTATGATTAATTCACAAATAAAATTAATGTTAAGGGTTGCAATAATATCCGTAATAATTTTCCTTCCGGGAATGTCATATAAAGCAGTTGCTCAACAGAAAATTGACCCTACGCTTGAGGTCCGGCGCGAATTTGACGGAAGGCTCACCGAAATTCAAAAGAGCAGGCTCAACACGAACTTTGCAGATACAATTGCGAATTTCAACCTCAATTTTAACTACTCTTTATTCAACAAACCGGTTAAGGATCTTTATGAGTTTTCGCCCCTTCCTTCTGCTCAAATAGAGAGGAAAGACAAATCGAAATATCCTGTTTTCTATGCCGATTTAGGGCTGCAGATTCCGGTTAATCCGCACCTCGACATATTCTATCAGCCAAACCTTCCAAAGGGGCTGTCTCTCATTCTTTTTGGAAAGCACGACTCTTATCTGGGCAAAGCTCCTCTGGAAAATGGAATGTATTTACCAGTGGGAGGAGTAAGCCCGAAAATAGCAGCCCCATATTACAACAACAGCATAGGAACAGAATTCGAATACAGCTGGAAGAAGGGAAAAGCAGGAATAAATTTTGCTTTTGACAACAAACTGAGGAGCTACTACGGATTCCCTGCATATCAGCTTGAGTTCGACGGAATTTATCCATTATTGCCGATAACCCCTTTGTTCCCTTTGAAAAAGGCCGGAGAATATACCAACAAATATATGCTGGATTCTCTTTCGCATACTTCAAACACTGTTGGCGGAGGATTCTTTGTAATGTCTGTAAATCCTTCTCCAAAGGCTTTTAATTACCGGCTGGAAATAGAATACAAACAGCTTTCGGACAAAGCAAATTATACAAAAAATTATACTCCCGACCCACTTATAAACATTATGCCTTATACAACAGGAATGACGGAAAAATACCTTAATCTTAAGGCCGATTTTGGCCCCGGATTCGGAGAATATCATAAGTTTCTTGTAGGTGTAAATTTTGAAACAGCAACCTCCCGTTTTTCCACTACTATGGATCGCAGGAACCTTACTGTAAACCCAAGATATCTTTTCACTCAAAACCGCTGGATTTTCGAGGCCGGTGTGAAGATAAACAAATGGTGGGAGCCAAATAACGAAGGTTTTAACATCTTTTTCAAAGGTACCGCATCAATTGAACTCATTAAAGACAATCTGTGGTTCTATGCCGGCCTGGACGGTGATAATAAGTTCCTTACATACCGCGATTTGCTTTCAACAAATCCATGGGCGGCCCCTTCTTCGCCTGTGAAGAACATAAAGATTCCAATTGCTGCAAAACTCGGATTCAAAGGACAAGTGCTTGACCGTTTTTCATATCATGTATGGGGCGGTTATACAAAATTCCGCGATCAGATATTTTTCAGCGCCTATGACGAGAATTTCTTATACGGAATAAGGAATGCGTTTCTTGCAAGTTATGCCGGTCAGGAAAAGATTAATGCAGGAGCAGAAATGTCGTGGAAATCCAAAGATTTTGAAGGTGGCCTCAGTGCAGAGTACAACTATTACACACGCACCGATTCTATCCCTTCGTATCACTATGCGCCATTTGAGCTTAAGGCATTTGCAAGATATAGCTGGAGAGAACGTCTGATATTTGAAGCGGACCTTGCAGTCAGGTCAAAAACCCCTGCCCTGCCTAAGGGATTCACTCCTTCACCGCCCAACGGAACAAACGAATATTTCATTAAGCCATTTGCTCTTATTGACCTGAATGCCACGTATGTATATAATAAAAGATTCTCTTTTTACCTGAAAATTAACAATTTGCTTAATGCGCAGGAGTCCTATTTCACAAATTACAAGGGGATTGGCATAAACGCAGGCGGGGGAGTGATTATAACTCTCTAAATTTCAATTCATTAATTCATAAAAAAAACCTAATAATTTATTGCAAATTATTAGGTTTTTTTCTGCTTTTTCATTAACTTTGCCTTCTTTAAATGAGAACGCTTTAAGATGAAGGAAAACGAATCCGCTTTTGACAGCAGCTTATATTCTGCTGACAGTATTCAAGTATTAGAAGGTTTAGAGGCAGTACGGAAACGTCCGTCGATGTATATTGGCGATGTTGGCAGCAGAGGTCTCCACCACCTTGTTTACGAGGTTGTGGACAATTCAATAGACGAGGCTCTTGCCGGTTACTGTTCACATATAGAAGTTGTAATAAATCCGGATAATTCTGTTTCAGTTACCGATGACGGGCGGGGTATCCCTACCGATATGCACGAGAAAGAGGGCCGCTCGGCTCTTGAGGTTGTACTCACTGTTTTGCATGCCGGAGGTAAATTCAGCAAAGATTCATACAAGGTTTCAGGGGGTCTTCACGGAGTTGGTGTATCGTGCGTAAACGCACTTTCTTCGCACCTTACCGCAGAGGTTTTCCGTGAGGGAAAACACTTCATTCAGGAATTTGAAAAGGGTATCCCGATGTATCCTGTTAAAACAATAGGAGAATCGGACAGAAGAGGTACCGTAATTACTTTTAAACCCGATGTTGAAATCTTCCATCTTGGAACAACATACAATTATGATATACTGGCTACCCGTTTAAGGGAGCTCGCTTTTTTGAATAAAGGGGTAGAACTTACTCTCACCGATTTGCGCGAAGAGGGTAAAAATGACGATATTGATACAGAAACTCAAACCGAAACCGGGTCTGATATAAGAGCCCGTCAGGAGACATTTGTTTCTCAGCTTGGGCTACTTGAATTCGTTCAGTATCTCGACGGAACTCGTGAGAAACTCACAGAAAAACCAATCTACCTGGAGGGAGACAAGGCCGGAATTCCTATCGAAATTGCAATGCAATACAACACGGGATTCTCCGAGAACATCCACTCATACGTAAACAACATCAACACAATAGAGGGAGGAACACATCTTTCCGGTTTCCGCAGGGGACTCACCACTACCCTTAAAAACTATGCCGACAAAAACGGTCTGCTTTCAAAACTTAAATTTGAAATTGATGCAGCCGACTTCCGCGAAGGACTTACTGCAATAATTTCGGTAAAGGTTGCCGAACCTCAGTTTGAGGGTCAGACAAAGACCAAGCTCGGAAACTCGGAAGTTATGGCAGCTGTTTCCCAGGCAACTACTACTGCGCTTGAAAACTATCTGGAAGAAAATCCTAAGGATGCCAAGAATATTGTTGACAAGGTAATTCTTGCAGCAACTGCACGCCACGCAACCCGCAAAGCCCGTGAAATGGTGCAAAGGAAGACTGTTATGTCCGGCGCCGGACTTCCCGGCAAACTTGCAGACTGCAGCGAAAGAGATGCTTCAAAATGCGAACTGTTCATAGTTGAGGGGGATTCTGCGGGCGGTACTGCTAAAACAGGCCGCGACAGAGCCTTTCAGGCAATTTTGCCATTAAGGGGTAAAATCCTCAATGTTGAGAAAGCCATGGAGCACAAGGTCTTTGAAAACGAAGAAATCCGGAACATCTATACTGCCCTTGGTGTAACAATAGGAACCGAAGACGACAGTAAAGGACTAAACATATCCAAACTCAGATATCACAAGGTTATAATAATGACCGACGCAGACGTTGATGGTAGCCACATTGACACACTGATACTTACATTCTTCTTCAGATATATGCAGGACCTCATCAAAAACGGATATGTATATATTGCCACCCCTCCTCTCTACCTCGTTAAAAAAGGAAAACAGGAACAGTACTGCTGGTCCGAAGAGGATCGCAAAGAGGCAATTGAACAGATAGGAAAAGGAAAAGAGAGCGGCCTCCATGTTCAGAGATACAAAGGTCTCGGAGAGATGAATGCAATTCAGCTCTGGGATACTACAATGGATCCGGGCACAAGACTCCTTAGACAAGTTACCATAGACAACGCTGCCGAGGCCGACAGAATCTTCTCGATGCTCATGGGCGACGAGGTGCCTCCTCGCAGGGAATTTATTGAAACTCACGCCAAATACGCAAATATTGATGCATAGAAAATCAACGAAAGTACTCCTTGCAGTCGCTGCGCTGTTTCTATTTTACGGTACAATTTCGGGTGCTTCTCCTAAAAGGAAGGAGAGTTCCGAGACTGCTGTTAATGTATTGACATACAAGCTTAATTTCCCCAAAGCTGCTGTAAAGTACGATAGTGAAATTTTCAAACCGTTTTTCCTCAAGTACATTCCAAAAATAATGGACTTTACAAGAGAAATCGACTTTTCGGACACACCTGAAGAATACGATATCTGGAGTGATACAAAAGTGAACCCGTATCAGGTGGACCTCAAGGACATGAAGGATACCGTTCGTATAGACCTGAGCGGCTTTGCTCCTCTTAGGTCGAGACAGGTAACTTCCGACTTTGGTTTCCGCAAGTGGAGGCATCATTATGGAATTGACCTCAAAGTAGACAAGGGAGACACAGTTGCCTGCGCTTTTGACGGTGTTGTGAGAATTACAAAAAGAGCCCGTGACTACGGCTATTATGTGCTTGTGAGGCACTTCAACGGTCTTGAAACACTGTATGCCCACCTGAGCAAAATCCTTGTCAACCCGGGAGACACCCTAAAATCGGGTACCTATCTGGGACTCGGTGGCAGTACAGGAAGGTCAACAGGCAATCACCTGCACTTCGAGACACGTTATCTTGGAAATCCGATTAACCCCAATGACCTTATAGACTTCGTTGCGTATAAGGTAAAAAACAACATATTTCAGCTAAACGCCCAAAATTTCTCATACAAGAAAGAGATTGCAAAAATCAGGTTCTGGACCATTCGTAAGGGTGACACTCTGGGGCGCATTGCTATGAGAACCGGAGTATCAGTTTCTAAACTATGCTCCCTTAACGGATTAAGAAAATCATCTCTTCTCCGGATTGGAAGGAGGTTAAGATACACCTAAACAATTTTACAAAATGGATATTTTTGAAAGAATCAAAAACGACGCAGGCGGCCCGCTTGGACAATATCGTAAACAAGCTCACGGATATTTCACATTCCCAAAACTTGAGGGCCCTATTCAGCCTCGTATGATTTTTAACGGAAAAGAAGTACTCGCATGGACATTCAATAATTATCTCGGACTAGCAAATCACCCTGAAGTGAGGAAAGCAGACGCTGATGCTGCTGCAAAGTGGGGACTTGGATACCCGATGGGTGCAAGAATGATGTCCGGACAAACAGCACTTCACGAACAACTTGAAAGAGAACTTGCAGAATTTGAACTCAAGGAAGATGCATACCTGTTCAACTTCGGGTACCAGGGAATGGTATCGACAATAGATGCCCTTGTAAACAGACACGACATAATTGTATACGACTCCGAAGCTCACGCCTGTATAATGGACGGTGTACGGCTGCACATGGGTCAGAGGATTGTATACCCTCACAATGATATTGAGAAATGTGAAAAGGCTCTTGCCCGCGCAACCAAACTCACAGAAGAGACCGGCGGAGGAATTTTGCTCATCACCGAAGGTGTATACGGAATGACCGGTGACCTTGGAATTCTTGACAAGATCGTTGAGCTTAAAAAGAAATACAAATTCAGGATTCTTATCGATGATGCACACGGGTTTGGCGTAATGGGCGACAACGGAAGAGGAACTTCCGAGCACTATGGCGTTATGAAGGATATCGACCTTTACTTTGGTGCCTTTGCTAAAGCAATGGCCTCTATCGGAGGATTCATTGCAGGCGATCATGACATTATAAACTATCTTCGCTACAACCTTCGTTCTCAGATTTATGCGAAATCGCTTCCAATGCCTCTTGTAGAAGGCAACCTGAAACGCCTTGAACTTATAAGAACAAGACCCGAACTCAGGGAAAAACTCTGGTTAATAACCCGGGCTCTGCAGGTAGGTTTGAGAAAGATGGGATTTGACATCGGAAAAGCGGAAGCTTGTGTAACCCCGGTATTCCTTCAGGGAAATGTTGCCGAAGCTACCAACATTCTTGTTGACCTTCGTGAAAACCACAAGATATTCTGCTCTGTTGTTATCTATCCTGTAGTACCAAAGGATGTGATTATGTTCCGTATTATCCCTACAGCAATGCACTCTCTCGAAGATGTGGATTACACTCTCAAAGCTTTCGGACAAATTGCCGAGAATCTTAAGAAAGGCATGTACAAAGGCGATAAGATGCAGGATAAGTCTATCGAATAATTAAATAATCATAGGCAAAGGATGTTAAAGGACAAGGTCGTAATTATTACCGGAGCCAGTTCCGGGATTGGACTTGCAGCTGCAAGAGAGTTTGCGGCAGAAGGTGCAAAACTTGTTTTGGCGGCAAGAAATTCCGACCGTCTTAAAGAGATTGAGGCTGAACTTTCCCACATAACAGATGTACTCCCGGTTAAGGCAGACGTCTCTCTGGAGGAAGATTGCAGGAACCTTATTGAACATGCTGTTGCGAGATTTGGCAGGATAGACATACTTGTCAACAACGCTGGAATTTCAATGAGGGCTATGTTCAAAGATTTAGACCTTAATGTAATCCGCAGGCTTATGGACGTAAACTTTTGGGGCACGGTATATTGCACAAAATATGCTTTGCCCCATATTTTAAAAACTGAGGGTTCGGTGGTAGGTGTAATATCTATTGCCGGGTTTAAAGGTCTTCCGGCAAGGACGGGCTACTCTGCTTCCAAGTTTGCCATATATGGTTTCCTTGATACGCTTCGTGTTGAACACCTGAAGGATAATCTTCATGTTATGATTTTTGCTCCCGGATTCACGGCGTCAAACATCCGCGAGAGCGCTCTTGTTGCCGACGGCTCGCATCAGGGCGAAACTCCGAGAGATGAGAATAAGATGATGACTGCTCAGGAGTGTGCAAAGCACCTGATAAAAGGCATTAAAAAGAGAAAAGCACAGGTAATTCTCACTTTTATCGGAAAACTGACTGTGCTTTTAAATAAATTTTTCCCAAGGCTTGTAGACCGGCTTGAGTACAATTATATGAAAAAGGAGCCAAACTCCCCTCTCAAATAATTTTCCTGCTAACCGGCTTTTATTCCGGCCTTAATATTCTCTGCAATTCTCTCTACCAGTACTCTTCTTGCTTCTCTGCTGGACCATGCTATATGAGGCGTGAGAATGATTCTTTCGTTGTCTACGATTTGAAGATATGGATGGCCTGGTTGTAAAGGTTCAATTTCATATACATCAACAGCAGCCCCTGCAATCAGTCCAAAGTTTATTGCCTGTGCCAGATCTTTCTCGTTAACTATTCCTCCCCTGCCCATGTTTAGAATGTATGCGTTTGGCTTCATTATCTTTAGCTCCTCCATTGCAATTAGATTTTTAGTCTTCTCGTTTAATGGGGCATGAATAGAAATGATATCGCTTTTTGTGAGAAGTTCTTCCAGTGTAACTGCAGGATAATCCTTGCAATGAGCTGTTCCCTGAGTTGAATAGTAGGAAACTTTTGCTCCAAAAGCGGTAGCTATTGCGGCAACTCTTTTGCCAATGGCTCCCATACCTATTATTCCGTAATTTTTACCGCTCAGCTCAAAGAAAGAACGTCCTGTATCTGTAAAATGAGGACTTTTTGAATAGTCTCCGCTCTTTACGCATCTGTCGTAATAACTTATGCTGTTTATAAGAGAAAGCAACGATGCAAATGTAATTTGCACAACACTTTCCGTAGAATATCCTACAGCATTTTTTACAGGAATGCCTTTTGATTCGGCGTATGCGCAGTCAATGTTATTTGTGCCGGTTCCTGCAACGCAAATAAGTTTCAGTTTGCGGGCATCATCTATGTGTTGCCTGCGTACCTGAACTTTATTGGAAATTACTACATCGGCATCTTTTATTCTTTCTGAAACATCTTCATCTTTTGTGTACGGATAGCAGATGAGGGTTCCCATCTCTTCAATTTTTCCGTAAGAAATACCCTCGCCGAGGGTTGCAGAATCTAAAAATACTATTTTCATGATTTCATTAAAAAGAATAAGCCGTTGCAAGCAACGACTTTTCAATTTTCCTTGGTGCCCAGAACAAGACTCGAACTTGCACACCGTTGCCGGCACTACCCCCTCAAAGTAGCGTGTCTACCAATTTCACCATCTGGGCTAATGGGACGACAAAGATAATACCCTTTTTGACATTTTAAAATAGTTTGTAAAAAATATTGTAACTTAGCGTAAATATTAAAAATTTGATGAAATGAACGACAATTTCAAGAAACAGATTGCGAACATAGAAGATCTTGTTGAAATTAGCAGCATATTATCGGAAAGCACCGAACTTCACTCAAGAATCTCTAAATATATCAAAAACCCGATGGACCATCAGTTTGCAAAAGATGGCCACGAAATAAAGATGAACTTCGAAAAGAAGAGTGACACTATTTATCTTTTGGGAGAATACAGAACTCATATTTCCGACAACAGCTCTGTTTTGGAAATTTTATATGATGCCATTTCTCAGGGAATGGTTACAAGTGCACATAATTTAGATAAAATAGGTCTTTTTTGCGGGCTCATTGAGGCGTGTTCCGTTAAGAAAGTTGGGTTTGATATAACAGGCGATGCCGAGATAAGCGACAAGGACTTCCTTTTCAAAGACAAAAATTCGGCTATTCTTATTAGTGTATCCGCCGACAAAGAGGGTAAATTTGTGGACTTTATGTACAACAATGCAATTCCGCTCACTCTTTTGGGACATGTTACAAAAGGCCAGTTGAGAATGGACGATACCTCTTTCGGATTCATTACTGAGTATTTAGGATAATATGCCTGAAACACTTATTAAAGACAGGGGTATAATTTCGGCAATGTTCAACAGTATAGCCGGGAGTTATGACTTGCTAAACCATTTGCTCTCTCTTGGGATTGACAAAAGATGGAGAAAAAGGCTCATAAGACACTTAGCTCTGTCTGCACCCCAAAAGGCCCTTGACGTTGCTTCAGGTACCGGCGACATTGCTCTTGCCCTTTACAGGGAAGGGGTCGAAGTTACAGGAATTGATATCGCTCAGAAAATGCTGGACAAGGCTGTGGAGAAAAGCTCAACAGTGGCTAAAACAAATACTCCCCTACCGGTTTTCATTCTCGCTTCGGCAGACGAAATTCCATTTGGAGACAATACTTTCGATGCAGTTACTATAGGATTTGGAATCCGTAACTTTGAGAAAAGGGAGCAATCGTTAAAAGAGATATTTCGTGTTCTTAATCCGGAAGGGCAACTTGCAATTCTAGAATTTGCTTCTCCCAAAAACAGGCTTTGGAGGTCTCTTTATACATTTTACTTCCACAACATTCTTCCTGTCGTAGGCAAGGTTATCTCAAAAGACATGAGTGCATACACATATCTTCCTGAATCTGTATCGGAGTTTCCGCAATACGAAGAGCTGTGCGGCGAAATGAAGTCCGTTGGGTTCGGGATGGTAAATTTTCAGCCGCTTACCGGCGGAGTTGCTGTACTCTACACAGCCAAAAAACAGAGCGTTAAAAACTAATCTGAGCGGAGGTTTTTATGGATTATCGGGAGTTATTATCCGTCATATTGTTTTTCTTATATTACATTCTTGCGGTATATGCTTCATCCGTTATTGCATACCGTAAGCTCGATCCGGTTAAATCTCTTACATGGATTATTGTATTACTTCTTCTTCCGTATATAGGACTTTTCCTGTATCTCTTTTTTGGTCAGAATTTTAGAAAGACAAAAATTTATAACCGCAAAGGGATAAGAGACGAAAGGTTCCGCAGGCTCATGAGCTACAGGCAAATGAAAATGTTTAAATCCAAACCCGAAACGCTGCCTGCCGAACTTGAAAAATTCAGAAAACTAATAAATCTTAATCTAAAAGGAAATAAAAGCGTTCTGGGTCTTAATTCAAACATTGAAATCTATTTTTCTGGAAAGGAAGCTCTGGATGCAATGTATAAAAGTATCCTGGGAGCAAGGCAGCATATCCATTTTCAATCCTACATTATTGCCGATGATATTTCCGGAAACAGATTCAAAGATGCGCTCATACAAAAGGCCAAAGAAGGTGTGGAAGTGAGGGTGATTTTTGACGATGTAGGATGCTGGAACCTTCCAAAAACCTATATAAATCAACTTACAGCTGCAGGGGTGGAAGTTCTCACATTCTCTCCTGTGCGCTTCATGTCGCCAACGTCTAAGATAAACTACAGGAATCACAGGAAGATACTTGTGGTGGACGGGATTATCGGATTCCTGGGAGGGGTGAATATTGCCGACAGATACTATAATGGCGGACAGTTTGAGGAGTGGCGGGATACGCACATAAAAATGATTGGTGAATCGGTTGCTTCGCTTCAATCCAGCTTCCTTCTGGACAGATATTTTATAATCAAACAGCAATTCAGGAGGAAAAAGAAGTACTTCCCGCCAATAAGCACATCAAGCATAAAAATTGAGGGAAACGACTACCACTATTACTCTCAGATTATAGCGTCCGGCCCGGACAGCGACTGGGCAAGCATTATGCAATGCTATTTTGCTGCAATAACGAAGGCAACAAAGCACATTTATATAATTACTCCATACTTTACGCCAAACGAATCGCTTTTGAATGCGCTTAAAATTGCTGCGCTTGGGGGAGTTGATGTGTATCTTATGCTGCCGGAAAAGAGTGACTCTTCGATAACATACTGGTGTTCTATATCATATGCTACAGAGCTATTGGATGCCGGAGTTAAGGTTTACCTTTTCAGCAAAGGATTTAATCACTCAAAAGTTATCAGCATAGACGGTGAATACTGCATAATCGGGTCTGCCAACTTTGACAACCGCTCTTTGGAACACAACTTCGAAATAACAAGTATTATATACAACAGCGATATCACAAAGAAAATTGAAGATCAGTTTTTAACAGATGTCGAACGTTGCACTTCACTTGCCGGTTCTAAATGGGCCAGAAGAAGCGTTGGCAACCAAATAAAAGAGGCATATGCACGCCTTTTAAGTCCATTATTATGAGAAAAATTATCCTTACAATATCCATACTTTTGTTATTAGCCTCTCCTGTTTCGGCTCAAAAAATAGCGTCTTCGAAAAATTCAATTAAGAAAGAATCCGTATTAAAATCTCTGGCTTTTTCTGCTCCGTTCATTGTTACGGGTGCTGCTTTATATGGAGAGCAGGGAAGAAAATTTCAATCCATTAGAACGGGCATTAATCCTGTTTTTTCTACCAGCGCAGACGAATATATTCGATTCGCACCTATGGCAATGCTTTACGGGCTTAAGGTTGTGGGGGTCGAAGGAAGAAGCTCGTGGGGAAAAACTATTGTTACAAATGCAATTTCTGCGGCAGCAATGGGTGCTATTGTAAACGGGATGAAATATACAATAAAGGAGCCCCGCCCCGATGGCTCCAGCGACAATGGATATCCAAGCGGGCACACTGCGCTTGCTTTTATGAGTGCCAATATGGTACATCACGAATACGGGCTCACCCGTTCGCCATGGTATTCTGTGGCTGCATATGGTCTTGCAACAACCACCGCAGTTTTGCGGGTAATGAATAATGCGCACTATGCGCAAGACGTAATAATGGGTGCGGGTATCGGGATTCTGTCCACAGAGTTCGGATACTTTGTGGCAGATTTGATTTTTAAAGAGAGAGGTTCACTTCTCGGTGAGAGGGAGAGAACTTTCGGAAATACAGATTCCCCCTACTCCTACTTTGGTATAAACATGGGTTACAACAAGATTTTCAACAAGATGAAAATATCCGGAATTGATATGGAGTCGGGTTGGGGAACAACCGCATCAATAGATGGGGCATGGTATTTTAATAACATGTGGGGAGCAGGTATAAATGCTTCGGCAAACAATGCTTCAACATCGCTAGTGAATCCTGTATATTATTCATCTTCGTTATCAGGCTCCATTATGGGGGTTACCACTCCTGTTCTCAATTGGTATACTGTTTCAGCCGGCCCGAGAATTTCGGCAAAGGCAGGTAATATATTGCGATTTGGTGCCGGATTTGACCTGGGGTATGCCTATATAAAAGAGAGCAGCAACGTTTCATTTCCATTATATTCACAGGGTGGACTGTTCCTGGGCGGGACACTGTTTGCCGAAAGAGATATAATAGATGGCGTACTGGTTCGGCTTTTTGCTAAATCCGACAATTCTTTCTTTGGAAATGAAAGACCGGACATCAGTTCTCTTGTTTTGGGATGGTCCGTGGCAATAAATTTAAATTACAGATAAATTTTAAATCAATGAATTATGGCAACAACTCCGGATTTTGCACTTTTTGTTATGGAACAACTCTCCGGAGCAGGCCCTGTCTCATCGAGAATGATGATGGGCGAATATGTTGTTTACCTGGAGGAAAAAGTTGTGGCTCTTATTTGTGATAATAAGCTGTTTATTAAACCTACTGAAGCCGGAAGGATTTTTATCGAACAATTCACTTCGAACCCTGCAGTTGAAGCGCCACCATATCCGGGTGCAAAACCATTTTTTCTAATTGAAGAAAAACTTGAAGACAGGGATTTTCTTGCAAAACTCTTGCAGGCAAGCTACAAAGAGCTGCCTTTCCCAAAACCGAAAAAAACCAAAAAAGGATAAAACCTCTTTTTGAGATTATTTTCAGAGGTACACTTTAATCTACTTTAGAATATTTGATTACATTTGACAACATTTTTGTCACCTGGTTGTTTTAGATATAATGAAAAGGTTTTTTGCAATAATAACATCTTCTCTCATCCTCATTACGGGGATGCACTTGTCCGTTGCAAAACACTATTGCGGAGGTGATATTGCAGAAATCAAAGTTTCTGTTAAAGGAGAGAGTGCAACTTGTGGCATGGAAGAAGTTCCTACCTGCAAAATTCACAATGTAAATAGTTTGTCCGAAGAGTGCTGCAGCAATGAGCTAACATCACTTGGTGTCGATCAAAATTACAGTCCTTCTGAACACGATTACAAATTGATCCGAAACACTGCTCTGGCCCAATTTGTAATTTTTCAACAACCTTCCGGTTTAGCAAATGATTTAACTTATAAATACAAATCCATTTCCCCTCCCGGAAAAGTTTTGACCGGTTCAAGAAGCCGGGCAGATATTTGTGTATTCAGAATTTGAATTAAATTTTTTAAAATTTTTTGAATGGTCCTTCTATGGCTCGTTAGTTCAATTTATTTAAATATTTAATACTCAAATTACAATGAAAACAATAAAATATTTTCTTTTAGGATTATTGTCAATTTTCGCAATCAATTCTTTTGCCCAATCACATATGCATAATAGTGCTGCTTCTGACTTAAAAACAGTAAGTTTTAAAGTATCCGGAGTGTGCGAGTTATGTCAGGCTGCCATTGAAAAAGCCGCAAAAACCAGTGGAGTGGCCAAAGCCAGCTGGAATATATCTACCAAAATTTTATCAATAAGTTATAACCCGGCAAAAGTTAAGGTTGAGGATGTTCAAAAAAGCATCGCTGCTGCAGGCTATGACAATGATAAATTCAAAGCTGCAAAGAAAGCATACGATAGCTTACCTGCCTGTTGTAAATATGAGAGATAAGAAGTAAGGTTCTTTCTCAAAATTAATTTTGCACACACGTATTACGTGTGTGTGCATATTATTCATCTTATTTACAATTAACAAATTACAAATCATTATGATTAACAGGCTTGTAAAATATTTTCTTGATAACCGGCTGATCACATACATTGTCCTAATTTCATTTATTTTATTCGGGGTAGTATATGCGCCATTCAACTGGAATACAGGAATATTACCCCGCAATCCGATTCCTGTAGATGCTATACCGGACATCGGAGACAATCAGCAGATAGTTGCAGCAGAATGGATGGGGCGTTCTCCTAAAGACATTCAGGATCAGGTAACATACCCTTTAACAACAGCATTACTAGGTATACCCGGTGTTAAAACCATCCGAAGTACATCAATGCTTGGAATGTCTTTTATCTATATCATTTTTGACGACGATACAGAATTCTACTGGAGTCGATCGCGAATACTTGAAAAACTAAATTCATTACCATCCGGTATATTGCCGGAAGGTGTTACTCCAACCCTCGGGCCGGATGCGACAGCTTTGGGACAAATTTTCTGGTATACTCTTGAAGGGAGGGATACAAAAACAGGTAAACCAAGTGGAGGATGGAATCCTCAGGAGTTAAGAACTATTCAGGACTTTTATGTTAAGTATGGACTTTCAACAGCCGAAGGGGTTTCGGAAGTTGCATCCATAGGGGGATTTATTAAAGAATATCAAGTAGATGTAAACCCGGAAGCATTAAAGGCATTCAACGTTTCGGTAATGGATGTAATGAATGCTGTGAGTAAAAGCAACCTTGATGTAGGTGCCGAGACAATAGAACTCAACAATGTCGAATATATAATTCGCGGATTGGGCTATATAAAGAATATCGAGGACCTGGAAGGATCGGTAGTAGCAGTCCGAAATAATATCCCGGTAAGGATTAAAGATGTTGCAAGTACATCGTTTGGCCCTGCTACCAGACGAGGTGGGCTGGACAAAGCAGGATCAGAAGCGGTTGGCGCAGTTGTGGTGGCGAGGTATGGCTCAAATCCAATGGAGGTAATAAGTAATGTAAAGTCGAAGATAAAAGAGTTAGATGCCGGTTTGCCACAAAAAACTCTCGAAGACGGTTCCGTTTCCAAAGTGACTATCGTCCCATTTTACGACAGAACCGGTCTTATCAAAGAGACTATCGGAACTCTGGAATCGGCATTGTCTCATGAGATTCTCATAAGCATAATTGTTATAATAATCCTTGTAATAAATCTGAGGGCATCAATTATTGTTGCCGGACTCTTGCCTCTTGGTGTTCTAATGACATTCATATTCATGCACTTTTTTGGTGTGGATGCCAATATTGTAGCTCTGTCCGGTATTGCTATCGCTATTGGGGTAATGGTAGATGTTGGAATTGTAGATGTGGAAAACATACTGCGGCATCTTGAGATGCCGGAAAACAAAGGTATACGGGGTAAGAAGCTGCTATCTGTTATATATCTCGCTACTACCGAAGTGAGAGCAGCAGTAGTGACGTCCATTGCAACAACTATTGTAAGTTTTCTTCCTGTATTCGCGATGGAAGCAGCTGAAGGCAAAATGTTTCATCCGCTGGCTTTCACCAAAACCTTTGCACTGCTCTCGGCATTTATTCTGGGAATTGTCGTATTGCCAACATTAGTTCATATATTTTTTAATTTTAGGTTCAATTCAAATAAAATAAAACGAATCCTTAATTGGGCATTGATTTTAGCAGGAGCGGTAATAATCGTTGCATGGCAAATCTGGCCGGCATTGGCATTGATTGCCGTAGGAGTAAATAACCTTTTTGCTTATAAATGGAATGATACAAGAAAAGAGTTTCCGAACAAAATAAATATTGCCATTACTGTACTTACGGCTCTCTACTTTCTTTCAATTGAGTGGTTGCCGCTTGGAGCTCATAACGGCACTTTTATAAACTTTATTTTTGTTGCAGGAATAACAGGAGTAGTTCTTCTTGCGCTAATGTCAATGGTTAAGTATTACGAACCGATACTCAGGTGGGCTCTTCAAAACAAAGTCAAATTTCTTCTGCTCCCTGCTGTAACACTTGTTCTTGGTGTATTGGCATGGAGAAGTTTTGGCAAAGAATTTATGCCGACATTAAACGAAGGCTCGTTCTTGTTAATGCCTACAAGTATGCCTCATTCAAGTATTGAAAAGAACTTGGAGTATATTGAAATTCTGGATAAAAGACTTGCCGCAATACCGGAAGTAGAAGTTGCAGTGGGCAAATGGGGGCGCGTAAACTCTGCTCTGGATCCTGCTCCTGTTCAAATGTTTGAAAATACGGTTAATTACCGCTCAGAATATATACTTGACGAAAATGGCCATAGGATGCGATTCAAAGTAGATCATGACGGGAACTATTTGTTGCGGAATGGTTCAAAATTCAATCCGGAGAACGACGATTTGAAAAGCATATCTTCAGATTCACTTGTTGCCGACAAGAATGGTGAATATTTAAGACAGTGGCGATCTCATATTAAGCATCCAAACGATATATGGGATGAAATAGTAAAGGTTACAAATATTCCTGGACTTACATCGGCACCTAAACTTCAGCCTATTGAAACAAGGCTTGTAATGCTCTCGACGGGTATGAGAGCACCAATGGGACTAAAGATCTACGGTCCGGATCTGGAGACAATTGAAAAATCGGGGATGAAGTTTGAGCAGGCTTTAAAGGATGTCCCCTCTGTTAAAGCTGCATCTGTATTTTATGACCGGGCTGTAGGAGCACCTTACTTGGAAATTAAACTTAACAGGGATGCTATGGCCAGATACGGAATGAGTGTGAGCGATGTTCAGGAAATTTTGCAGGTTGCAATGGGAGGAATGTCACTAAGCAATTCTGTCGAAGGAAGAGAGAGATTTCCAATTCGAGTAAGATATGCCCGCGAACTCAGGGACAATCCCGAAGATATTGAGCGAATTCTCATTCCTGCTATGGATGGTGTTCAGATTCCACTTGGAGCAATTGCCGATATTGAATATACCAGGGGTGCTCAAATGATAAGGAGTGAAAATACATTTTTGGTAGGATATGTAATATTCGATAAAATTGAAGGGAAAGCAGAAGTTGATGTTGTTGAAGAGGCCGCAAAAATATTAAAGGATAAAATCAACTCCGGAACTTTGGCATTAGATAAAGGAGTTTCCTACAGTTTTGCAGGTAATTATGAACAGCAGGTCCGTGCAACAAACAGGCTGGCTATCATAATTCCAATATCGCTCTTATTGATTTTCCTACTTCTTTTCTTTCAGTTTAAAACAATTACTGCTTCTTTAATTCACTTTTCCGGGGTATTTGTGGCATTTGCCGGAGGCTTCATTATGTTATGGCTTTACGGGCAGGACTGGTTTATGAATTTCTCGGTTGCCGGTGTAAATTTGAGAGATATGTTTCAAATACATCCAATAAATATCAGTGTCGCTGTATGGGTAGGATTCATCGCTCTTTTTGGAATTGCCACAGACGATGGAGTGCTTATGGGATCATATATTCATCAGACTTTTGAAGAGAAAAAACCAAAAACAGTAGAAGAAGTTCGCGAAGCCGTAGTGTCTGCTGGTCTTAAAAGAGTCCGTCCTGCGATGATGACAACTGCTGTTGCCGTAATAGCACTACTGCCCGTTCTTTCATCCACAGGAAAAGGTTCCGACATTATGGTTCCTATGGCTATTCCTACTTTTGGAGGAATGATAATTCAAATAATGACAATATTTGTAGTTCCTCTTTTTCAGGCAATTTGGAGAGAGAATGCAGTAAAAAACGCCACAAAAAATGAATTACAACAAGTTAATATTATGGATAATGAAGAAAATACTAGTAAATAAAATAATTCTCTTTATGTTTTTTTGGATATCCTTTGGCTATACTGCAAAAGGATTTTCAAAGCAGGATTCTCTTAGCCAATATCTTGAAATTGCTACAAAAAACAATCCTGTTGTGCTACAAAAATATTATGAGTACGAAGCTGCTCTGCAGAAAGTTTTTCAAGTTGGTTCTCTGCCCGATCCGGAACTGAATGCCGGAATATTTTTGAAGCCAATGGAATTGATAGATGGTATGCAGGTAGCAGATTTAAAACTGATGCAAATGTTCCCATGGTTTGGAGTTCTAAAAAATGGCCGGAACGAAATGAGTCTGATGGCAAAAGCAAAGTATGAATTCTTTCTGGATGCAAAGCTTCAGGTAAGTTTTGATGTTCTTAAAACATGGTACGAATTATACAGCATTCAGCAAAATATTAAGATATCAAGAAAGAACATTGAACTATTGCAAACAATTGAGCGTCTATCACTTATTAAGTTTAAATCGCCATCATCTGCAACAGGTTTTAGGTCTCAACCGGTGAACTCAATGCAGGGAGAGAACTCTCAATCCTCTGCATCAGGATCAGGAGGGATGCAATCTATGGGTAACACTTCCGGAAATTTTTCAGGTATTTCCGGAAAGAGTTCCTCATCTCAAATGGGAGGCAGTTCGATGGAATCTTCGTCCGGGACTTCCGGACTTTCCGATTTGTACCGTATTCAAATAGAGATAAGAGAACTAGAGAACAGCATTGAATTGTTAAAAAACAGCCGAAATACAATTACTGCCCGTTTTAACAGTTATCTTAACAGACCTGTTAATACAGTAGTTTATACTCCCGACACTCTGGCCATGGTCTCCGCCGCAAAAGAAATTGACAGCAATTATTTAAGTGTGGTAGAAAATAATCCTATGCTGACAATGCTTAAGTATGAAGAACAGTCGTACCAGGCAAGAAGGCAGATGACAAAATCTATGGGTTACCCGATGATTGGCCTGGGAGTAAATTATACGATTATCAATAAGAGTGAAATGTCTACATCACCAATGAATGGCAAGAATATGATTATGCCTATGGTATCGTTGACACTTCCAATTTTCAGAAAAAAGTATAATGCAATGCAAAGAGAAGCTGAAATGTTAAGTTCGGCTGCAAAGCAAAATTACGTGGCTGTTTCAAATTCACTTCAAACAGAGTATTTAGAAGCTATCCAGCTCTTTAAGGATGCTTGGCGCCGGATAGATTTATATTCGGGGCAAAGTGAACTGGCGAAAAAAACTTTAGATTTAATGATCAGAAATTTTTCCTCGGCAGGCTCTTCGTTAACGGACATTTTAAGAATACGCCAGCAATTGTTGGATTATGAATACAAGTCGGTTGAGGCATTAACGGATTATAACACATCTGTTGCACTAGTAAACAGAATAACTGCCAAAGGGTATAAACAGTAAATTCAAAACAAAATGAATACAAAAAATATATTTTCAAAAAAGCATATCCTAAATGCTTCATTTTTAGCAAGCGGATTATTAATCGGCTGGATTCTTTTCCAGTCTCCTAAGAGCATTGAGCAAGAGCATGATCACTCAGAACAGGTTGGAAAAGAGACAATCTGGACATGTTCTATGCACCCGAATATAAGAATGCACGAGCCGGGGAAATGTCCTATTTGCGCTATGGATTTGATTCCGGTTAATCAAAGCGATATAGCCGTTGATTCCAATGAAGTACATCTTACCAAGGAGGCTGCAGAGCTTGCAAATGTGATGACTTCTGTAGTATCGTACCATAAGCCTGTAAAAGAAGTCCGTTTATATGGAAAAATTCAGGCAGATGAAAGACAGTTGCAAAGTCAGGTATCTCACATATCCGGAAGGATTGAAAAACTGTTGGTAAACTTTACAGGAGAGAGTGTGAGAAAAGGTCAGGCACTTGCGCTCATTTATTCTCCCGAACTCATAACCGCCCAACAAGAATTGTTTGAAGCAGCAAAAACCAAAGAGAGCCAGCCAGAAATTTTCGATGCGGCCAAAGAGAAACTGCGATTATGGAAACTAAGCGAGACGCAGATAAATGAAATCGAGAATTCAGGGAAAATTAAAACCAATTTTGAGGTTTATGCCGGCACTTCTGGTATTATTACGCGAAGGCTAGTGAGTAATGGCGATTATGTTTCTCAGGGGACGCCTATGTTCGAAATTTCAAACCTGTCCAGGCTCTGGGTTATGTTTGATGCGTATGAAAGCGATTTGCCATTCATAAAAAAAGGAGACAGATTGAACTTTACCGTTCAGGCAATTCCCGGGAAAACCTTTGCCGGGAATATTTCATTCATTGATCCGGTAATTGATCCGGTAAACCGTGTCACAAAAGTGAGGGTAGAAATAAGTAATGAGTCAGGAAAATTAAAACCGGAAATGTTTACAACCGGAATTATTAACGCAAATCTCACAGAATACAAAGATAAACTTATCATACCCCGTTCTGCGGTTCTTTGGACAGGTAAACGGTCGATTGTATATGTCAAACAGCCATATACCGATGATATAATCTTTAAGCTCCGCGAAATTGAACTGGGACCTGCTCTTGGAAGCAGTTTTGTAGTTTTAAGCGGACTGGAAGAGGGAGAAGAGATTGTTACACAGGGAGCATTCAGTGTTGATGCCGCTTCTCAACTCGAAGGCAAACCGAGTATGATGAACTCATCCGGTAAAGCAAAACCGGCAATTGTCGATCACTCAAAGATGAAAATGTAAAATAGGTAACAGATGACTATCCAGAACATACTTCTCAATAAAAGCGAACTTACAGCACAGGATATTGTGGGATTATTAAAATGTGAAGGCAGCGAATTGAAAGAATTGTATGCAAAATCTGCAGAAGTTAAGAAAACGTTCGTAGATAACATAGTATATCTCAGAGGGTTAATCGAATTTTCGAACTTATGCCGTAAGGATTGTAAATATTGCGGCATAAGAAAATCGAATATAAATGTGAGTCGTTACAACATATCCGACGTTGAAATAATCCATGCTGCAAAGTTTGCTTTTGAAAACAGATATGGTTCTATTGTTCTGCAATCCGGAGAGATTAAAAGCCGTGCATTTACAAAAAGAGTTACAAATCTTCTCGACAAAATCGCGGAAATGTCAGATGGTAAACTACGTGTTACTCTCTCCTGCGGAGAACAAACTTATGAAACATACCGGCAGTGGTTTGATCACGGAGCATCCAGATATCTGCTTCGAATTGAAACGACAAATAAAGAGTTGTATTATAAAATTCATCCCAACGACAAACTTCACTCCTTTGAAGAAAGAATCGAGGCTCTGAATAATCTAAAATCCATCGGGTACCAGACCGGCACAGGAGTTATGATAGGACTCCCCTTTCAGACTTATGAAGATCTTGCAAATGATTTGCTATGGATTAAACAGATGGATATTGACATGGTGGGAATGGGTCCTTATATTGAGCACAAGGATACTCCGCTTTACCAATACAAAGATGCTCTCCTACCGCTTAAGGAAAGATTTGAACTAACTTTAAAGATGATTGCAGTTCTAAGAATAATAATGAAGGACATAAACATAGCCGCAGCGACAGCCCTTCAGTCTATTGAAAAAATGGGAAGAGAGAGAGCAATAAAAATAGGTGCTAATGTACTTATGCCAAATATAACTCCCGGAAAATACCGTGATTCCTACAGACTTTATGACAATAAACCCTGTACCGACGAAAACCCGGAAGATTGCCAGTCTTGTATAGAATGGAGGGTTGCAATCACGAACAACACGATAGCCTATGATGAATGGGGAGACTCAAAGCATCATTTCCAAAAAATTCGTTAGGGCTTAAGGCCTTCTAATATTTTTGAATCTGCCCAGTAAATATCGGGATTTCCGTTCTGAGGCATGAGAGAAATACTTTGAAAAAACTCTAAACTTAATGAGGGCGGTAAAGTTTTATCTTCACTGGTTCTTGTAGCCATGAAAAAAAGATATTTATTATCCGGAGATATATAGAACGACCAACCACGGCCAACCGGAGTATTAATTTGCGGTCCCATGTTTATCGGACTTTGCCAGCTTCCATCTGCATTCCTGAATACTATGTAATATAATGCTCCAAATTTTCCTTTTTCGACTCCCTGTGCAGGAACAACTACAAAACTCTCATCCTTTGCCACATATGCATTATATCTGTCTCCTCCGCAATTAATTTGTTCAGGCAATTTTTCGGGGGCAGAGTATTTCCCGTTAATAAAGCGGGAACGATATATAAAAGAGGTCTGTACTCCTGCATCATTTCTTGTAAAATAGAGTGTTCCGCCTTTGGTTACAGAAGGGAAAAATTCCCCTCCGGGAGTGTTTACAGGCTCTCCGATGTTATATGGCTTCCCCCATTCTCCTTTTATTATGTCAATTGCCCAAATATCAAAATCGCCTGCTGCATCAGTTGTTCCGTCCTTTGGCATATTTGAAGCAAAAAAGAATCTCTTACCATCAATGGCAAATGCAGGTTCGGTATATTTATATCTTGGATCAGCAGCAAAAGAGGCAACTTCCGGTTTAGTCCATTTTCCATTTATCTGTTTTGTAACAATAATGGACGAAAAGCTAAAATTCTGGGTTGAAATACAAAAATACATTTCATTTCCGTCTGGAGATATAGCTACATCTCTGTTTATCAAGCCGTCTGAAATAATTCCGGGGGCGAAAAGCTCCGGAACAATTCCGGGTAACTTCTGTCCAAAATATGCTCCGCTTAACATAGTAAATTTCCGTCCCTCATTAGTGGTATCCTGAGCCGACAATGCAATATTGCCAGCAATCAATAAAAAGAGAATCAGTAAGATCTTCATTTTATAAAAACTTTAAATTAAAAATGTTTTTAAATTGGTTAGCCAGCTCACAAAGTTAAAAAAGAGTTCTGATTTGCAACTCTTTGTCAGTTTATTGTTATTTTTGAAAGAGTTATTATAAAGTTCAAAAATTTAATTAATCCGTTAATAATGAAATTTCTTGCAGTCGAAAAGGAAACAGCCGGAGTAAAATGGCAAAATGAGCAGGCAATATTACAAGAGGAGGCTAAATGTGTATATAATCTGATAAAAAAAGATAAAATCAGAGAGATATATTTCACAGAATCTCACAATGCTGTTCTTGTATTGGAGTGTGGTAGCCGTGAAGAAGCAGAAAATATTCTCAAAGAAATGCCAATAGCACAAAAAGGGTTAAGCGGTTTTGATTTATGTGAACTAAAACCATATACCGGCCTTGACAGATTGATTAACAAGCAATGATCTTTTCTGATTTGTTTAAAATTGTTTTGTAGTTTTACATCAGCTTAAAATTCATACTCTATGACCCTCACTGTTAACGCTGCCATCTCTCTTAAAGAGATTGATCTTTCCGATGCTAATGACATATTCAGAACTATTGACTCACAGCGGGAATATCTTAGGAAATGGCTGCCATTTATTGACAATACAAAGGAAGTTACAGATACCAGACGGTTTATTAAAGCAATGATGGATACTCCTGAAAAGACAAAGGAATTCACTTTTGTGATTCATTTTGAGGGGGAATTCGCAGGTTTGATTGGGACAAAGGACACGGACAAGGCAAATAAAAGAACAGAAATAGGTTACTGGCTTTCAGAAAAATTTCAAAAAAGAGGAATAATAACCCAATCTGTCCTCAGGCTTATGCAATTTTTGTTTGACGACTTGGGAATGAACAGGATTCAGATTAAGTGTGCAACGGGGAATTTTTCAAGTAAGAAAATCCCGCAGAGGCTTGGATTCTGTCATGAAGGTATTGAGCACGACGGAGAATTACTCATAAACGATAAATTCACGGACCTGGATTTATTCAGTATGCTTAAAAGAGACTTCAAACCCTATAAATAATGTTTAAGATAAACTGAAATAGTGTAAAATTATGAAGATTGAATTCATACAGATGTCTATTGAGCATGCCAGAGAAAACATGGAAATCTATAACTATTATATTGAAAACAGTTTAGCTGCATATCCGGACAAAGTGATGCCGGTTGAATTCTTTGGCAAATTTCTTGAGCTGACAAAAGGATATCCTGCCTATACAATTTATGATGCTGATAAGATCATTGGCTTTTGCTTTCTCCGTCCATACAACCCCCACTCTACTTTTAAAGAAAGTGCCGAGATAACCTATTTTATAAATAAGGATTATACCGGAATGGGTGTTGGAAAAGCTGCCCTTAAAAGGCTAGAATCGGATGCGGCAAGCATGGGAATTAAAACGATACTGGCAAGTATTTCGTCCGAAAATCCTCAGAGTCTTTCCTTCCACCATAACAACGGATTTAAGCAATGTGGACGGTTTGAAAGAATCATTACAAAACGGGGAAAGCCATTTGATATTATCTGGATGCAAAAAAACATATAACCAAACTTAAACAATGAATAAACCTAAAAAACCGGCAAGCACATTGCGATACACATTGGGTATCCTGCTTGCATTTGGCGCATTGAATGCCTTTGGGGGAGGTTATTACGGAATGAGCGGAGCGGAAGGAGTTCCTCTTGAATGGCTTGATGGGAGCCCATTCAAATCCTTTTTTATTCCAAGTTTAATTCTGTTTGTTATTGTTGGAGGATCTTTTCTCACGGCCTCAATCCTCTGTTTCATGGGCCATCATCTTGCGCGTAAGACTGTATTTGCAGCGATGGCCGTTGTATTTACGTGGCTTACTGTTCAGATAGTTATAATAGGATACGTATCATGGATGCAGCCTGCTACTGCGGGTTGGGGGATATTGTGCCTGATGCTTGCGTGGTTTTTGCCTAAGCAAAAGTAATCGCTTTACTCATCAAGGTTTTTATCCATTTTACTTAAGGCGTAATATAAGGCTTCTTTTTTTGAGTAGCTCATTTCGTTAAGATATCTGTCAATTGAATTTTTATCACTCCTTTCCAAAGTAATAAGTAATTCAATAGCAGATAATTTTTCAAATGGCCGATACAGACCATCTGCTTCAAAAAAACTCTCATTTTCCTGATTATTCCTTAGCCTTATGTCTTCATTGTTCACGGGCTCCATCTCTTTGATTATTACAAAATCATTTACATATGGTTCTGAAAAATGCATACAAACTGTATTTATATATAAGATTGCTGAAACTTAAAATACCCTATGGATTTTAATCCTAACTTCATATGTTAGACGAATAAATAAAAAAATAGTTGCAATTTTTCAATTGCAACTATCAAAAAAGAGATAAACTTTTTTATGCTTAACTATGGAAGTGTACTTGACCAATTAGGATTCTGTTCTACACCAAATCCTGAGTTGATCTCATTTGCAGGAATAGGATATACGAAAGTGGCCAAAACATAATTTGCTGTGCCGGCAATTGTAGCAGCGGCACCCGTTCTTCTCAGGTCATACATTCTGTGACCCTCCTGAAAAAATTCTCTTATTCTTTCATCGGCTATAAACGATAATAATGCAGTTTTTGTGTCGGGTAAAGCAGTTGCTGATGTTATATCCAGATTGCGCTTTGCTGTGTAGAAAAGAGCATTCTGGGCATCGGCAATCTGAGTTTGCTGGGCGGATGCTTCTGCAATAATCAGATACATCTCAGATTTTCTGAAAATAGGAATATTCCCCACTGCCTCTGAGGCTCCATTACCATCAAATTTTGCAGGATGGTCTCCATCAATTATGCCTTTTCTTATATCGTTAGCTCCAAATTTACTTAGTGTAAACTGAGATAAGAATCCGCCATAAGAGTTGTAGAGAGTATTGATTGAATTTGAAGAGAGGTTGTCTGCTTCCGATTTTACAATCGTAAATATATCTTCATTTGTAATTGCTGTTGAACTCCACATTTGTACATAATCTGCATTGGAAACATTCCCGGAAGCTCTTTTGTCAATTGCAGCCTGAGCAGCAGTTTTTGCACCCGGATAATCCTGCATAAAGAGTTTAACCCTTGCTTCGAGAGCATATACAGCAGCTTCGTTAAGGTAATACTGATTAACTGCTCTCTTTTGAGATGTAGTCAATGAATTAAGATGCGTCTTCGCACTTGCAATATCTTTCAGTATTTGGGTATATGTTTGTGCCACTGTAGATCTGAGTACATTTGTATAAGCCGGAATTGGTTCTAGGTCTACGAGAACAATACCAAGCTGACTATTTGGGGTACCGGCTTTGTATGGAAGTCCGTAAATGTTGACTAACATAAATGAAGTCAGAGACCTCATCGCATACATCTGAGAAACATACGAATTAAGGTTGACAATATCCTGAGCTGTTAATGCGTTCTCTGTTGGGTTTGCCAATAGTGCCTTAGCTCCGTTAATACCACGGGTACATCTGTCAATTACTTCATATCCTTTTGTCCACATGTCGGAAAGCTCCGGAGTATCTACATTTATATTCCATAGGTTTATTGCTACAAAATGTCCGGACGAGTTGTCTGCAATAGAAATATCTGAAGCCATATCGGCAAGAGACAGAACATAGTTCCCCAGAAATCTGTAATCTCCTAACGAGGCGTAGGCCCCATGCATGCCGTTCTGAACATCTTGTGTTTTGTTAAAGGCATCTTCGGTAGGTATGGCCGAGTTTGGATCTGTTTCCAGACTACAGCCTGTAGCCCAAAATGAGAGGGCCAACAATAAAGTATATAGTGATATTTTTTTCATAAAACTCTTCTATTATTTAATAAATTAAAATCCAACACTTATTCCTAACATTATGTTTCTTGGTATAGGATAGTTCCACCATTGAACTCCGGTTGCATCTATGCCGGATGGGTCAAAACCTCTGTAATCTTTGTTGCTGAAAGTATAAACGTTATCGGCATTTAGAGATATCCTGAAGCTCTGCATTCCCAGTCCTTTAACCCAATCTTTAGGAAGTGAGTAACCTAAATTTATGGAACGGATTTTCAAATATGAAGCATCCATTAAAAATCGTGTGGAATGTGAATTCTCTGAACGTCCTGACATAAAAGCTACCATTGGTACCTTCGCAATGTCACCAGGTTTTTTCCATCTGTTATCATATACATAGCTTCTGATATTCTCGCCTAATGACATTCCAAGATGTTCGTCGTATCTGAGGTTATTACCGTAGATTTTTCCGCCTAAAGAGTAGTTCATCTGGAAGCCAAAGTCAAATCCTTTCCATTTGAACGTACTTGTCATACCTCCCTGAAAATCGGGAGAAGCCTTTCCAACATATCGTTTAGATGCCAGGTTGTAGTTTGAAGTTGTTTCATCCCCAGTTTCATTTTTGTACCATAACCCTGTACCGGTTTGAGGATCAACTCCCGCCCACTCTTTCATCTTGAATGTGTATATGTCTTTGCCTGGCTCAATGATTGTAGTGGTACCTGTAATAGGCAGGTCTGTGCTTAACTTTTCGACTGTATTAATATTTTTCGATCCATTAAGTGTTACTGTCCATGTCAAATCTTCTTTTTGAATGATATCTCCTGATAGTGAAATCTCAAAACCTTTGTTGGACAAAGCACCAATATTCTGATAGAATAATGACATACCTGTTGTTCTCGAAATTGGAACGGCAAATACCATATCAGTTGTTTTGTGATTATAGTAGTCTGCGGTTATATTGATTCTTTTAAACAGGCTCAAATCAATACCCACATTGAATTTTTTGGTTTGCTCCCATCTGAGATCAGGATTTCCAAGCTGGAGTCGTCCGCTGCCAGGCAGGCTGTTGTAGTTATATCCAAAATTGTATAAGTCCCTTGATGCAAACCAGCCTGAACCTACCTGCTGATTTCCGGATGTACCATAACTTGCTCTTACTGTTGCATCGGAAAGCCAATTTGCTGTTCCGCTCATAAAGTTTTCGTTTGTGAGTCTGTATTTCGCTCCAAAAGACCAAAATGGTGCCCATCTGTTATTGCTTCCGAAACGAGATGATGCATCATACCTGAAACTTCCCGACAAATAATATTTGTTTGCATAACTATATTCTGCCCTTGAGAAGAATGAGTTCAAAATAAGACTTCTCTGGTCTGTTGAGGCACTTCCCGGAGTAGATGTATTTGTTACTTCGTTCAGATAGTCAACAGGATAGTTGGAACCAGACAGATAAGTGGATTTATAATTTGTTCTTTGTCCCTCCTGACCAAGAAGTATATTAACATTGTTCTGGCCAAATTGCTTAATGTAGTTTAAGGTATTGGTAGTGGTCAAAAGGATATTCGCAGTATATGCATTTTCGCCCATACCTTTCATAGAGCTGCCCTGAGGCTGCAGAAAAGACCAATAACCAAACTCATCCAGAATAAAGGCATCTACACCTACTCTTGACAAAAGATAAAGGTCTTTTGTAAAGTTTATCTGAAGATATGGAGACAAGAGTGCGCGATATTGCTTTGCTGTGCTTTTATCTCCTAATTTACTTCTCTGAGCAACCGGGTTATATCCGTTTATTGTTGCAAAATTCCAGTTGCCATCTGCATTTTTAACTGCCGAAAGAGGCGACTGCATTACTGCCTGTGTAATTGGATCTGAATAGTAACCGCCACCGGCGCCCATATTTATGACAGAGTATGACAGATTTGAATTAAAACCGAATTTAACAACCTTTGTAGGCTGTTGATCAAAGTTAAACCTGAATGAATAACGGCTTAGGTCTTTGCCTCTTACAATTGCCTTATTATCCAAAAAGTCCAGCGAAACAAAATATTTTGCAGAACTTTCTTCGGTTCCTCCGCCTAATATTTCAATCGAATAGTTCTGGATAACGCCTTTTCTTGTTACTTCTTTCATCCAGTCTGTGTTGTTTGTATTGGTTTCGCTTACATCAAGTCCGCTGTACCATCCGAGGAATTCTAAAGCGCCGGCATCGGTATATGGAAGTCCAAGCTGATATGCATTGTTATAGTAATCAAAATATGATGTTTTACCTAAACCTGCTGCATAAGTATGTGCATTCATCAGTGCCTCTTTTGATATCTCCAGATATTGGTCCCTGTTTAGAGATTTATACCCTTTTGGATAGTTTGGCATTGCTTCAACACCTGCTTTTGCACTAAAATTCACCGAGAAGCCTTTTTTACCTCTTTTAGTAGTTATCACAATAACACCATTTGCTGCTCTTGCTCCATAAATAGATGTAGCAGTCGCATCCTTTAAAACGGTAATACTTTCTATATCTTCGGAACTAATTGCAGAAAGTGCCGAGACTTCCTGACGTTCACTTGAACGGATACCATGTGAATCACTCTCCATAGGTACTCCATCAATAACATACAGAGGCTGAGTTCCTGAGTTCAGAGAGTTTCTTCCCCTGATAAATACTGTAGATGGCGCTCCGGGTTGTCCCGAACCTGTATTCATTTGCAAACCGGGAACAACTCCCTGAAGGTTCTTGATTGGATTGGGTTCAAATTTGTTTGATATGTTCTCTTTGTTTACGCCTGTAGCAGCTCCTGTAAACGCTTTTTTGGTTGTTACTCCATAACCGGTTATTACCACTTCTTCAAGAGCTATAGCGTCTCTTTCAAGTCTAATATCAATAACGGTCCGGCTTCCGACTAAAACCTCCTGAGTTACATATCCGATAAATTGGAACACTAATGTAGAGGCAGGTGGTACATTTTTAATCTCGTACTTTCCATTAATGTCTGTAGAGACACCTGTCCGTGTTCCTTTAATCACAGCTGTAACACCTATCATTGGTGTTCCGTCTGCAGCATCTATAACTGTACCAGTTACAGTCGATGTCTGTGCTTCCAGCACGTTTCCCGCAAACAACAAAAGTGCCGCAAGAAGTAATCTGAATTTTTTCATTTACATTAAATTAAATTAGTGAATAGTTTAAATATTTGTTTTGTACTGTTTAGGAATTTTTCAGAATGTATCCGTTTCAATTTATTAAAATGACATGACAATTTTTGTTATAACAATTTTAAAAAGCTTGATATAAAGAGTGCTCAATCAAAATGGGCACTCTTTACCAACCAAACTAAATGAAAATGTTTTATCGGGGTTAACTACTCCCCAGTAAAAGACAATTAAGCTAATCCTATTGTTTGTAGCAGCACAATTTGATACAACATTATTTGTCATATCAAAGATAAAATAAAAAAAATTAATTATCCAAATTAATGAATAATTTATTTAAAAAATGTTTTATTCCCTTGATCTCTTCCGCATTGGCACCTTTAAGCGCTTTATCCATTACAGAATCTCCGATTATCTTTAGCTGCGGAATTAATGATGTTCCTTTTTCTGTAATAAAAACATTGTATTCCCTCCTGTCGGTTGAGCTTCTCTGCCTCTCTACCAGCTGGCTCTTTTCCATTAAGTCGAGAATACGTGTAAGATTGGCTCTGTCCTTATAAAGTTTCTGTGCCAGATCCGTTTGTGTAGGTCCGTTATTGTCCGATAAATACATTAAAACTGTCCATTGATCGCTGCTGATGTCAAGTCCCGATTTTTTAAGTTTTCTGTTAAGTTCTAATTTAAATTTTTGTGCTGTTTTACTAACTAAAAAGTTAATCGAATCATTCAACATAAAAATATTCATAATTCCATCGTAGTTTTAGGAGTTCAAATATAAGATGTTTTTTTTAATTATAATATTGCAGGAGTTTGGTATATTTGAAAACAGAAAACCTGTGAATAATCAAATCTTTAAAGAAATGAATAAATATTTAAAAAAGGGTTCAAAAATACTACTCTACATAGTATTAGTGTTAGTATTAATTACTTTAGTTATTACTACAGTTCTGTGGATCAAGAGTCCGGGCAAAGCTGATCCTATCCTTGACTCAAATGGTAAAGTTCTTTCCGGGAGCATCTCTTCAATTGAAAAAATTATGCTTGGCGGAGTTGAACAATATCTTATTGTTCGCGGTGCCGATTCTACTAAACCTGTAATGTTGTTTCTTCATGGGGGTCCCGGGAGTCCGGAATATTCATTTATGAAAGCAACCAATCCCGATTTGGAGAACGACTTTGTTATGGTTTACTGGGAACAGCGCGGTGCAGGCAAATCGTTCTCAAAGCAAGTTCTGGGCGAAAGCATGAACCTGTCGCAATTCATTTCAGATACCAAAGAACTGAGCTTGATTCTGGCAAAGCGGTTCAATCAGAAAAAAATATTTTTGATGGGACATTCGTGGGGTTCACTTCTTGGGATTCTTACCTCCTATCAATATCCTGAACTATTTTATGCATATTTTGGAATAGGTCAGGTATGCGACCAATACAGGGGAGAGAGAGTATCATTTGAATGGGTTAAGGAACAGGCAAAAATCCGGAATGACGAGAAAGCAATAAAGAAACTTTCATCAATGACTTTCCCCGATTCGCTTGCAACCAGCGACAAATGGATAAATTTCATTATGTATGAAAGGAATTATGTATCCAGATTTGGTGGCGGAGTTACTCATAAGATGACTAGTATGTGGCCTGTTATTAAAATGATTCTGGATGCAAAAGAGTACACTTTAAGCGAGAAGCTTAATTACATGCCTGCCAGTATGTTTTCACTCGAGCATCTTTGGCCGGAAGTAATGAATAAAAACCTTACGAATGAAATTGACAGTATGCAGATTCCTGTATATATTTTTCAGGGCAAATTTGATTATCAGACGCCTTATATCGTTGCCAAAGACTTTTTTGACCTGCTAAAGGCTCCTGAGAAAGAGTTCATTACTTTTGAAAATTCTGCCCATAGTCCAATAATGGAAGAAAAAGAAAAATTCAACTCTATTATTATCGAAAAATCTAAAGCTCTTTTAGAATTTAAGGCTGAATAATATGGAAACGCAATTACTTCGAGAAGAGAATCCGTTTCCCGATGACGGTGTTTTAAAGCTGAATTTAGGCGACATATATGATGTCTATGCGGAGTTAGTTTCTAAAATAACCTATGAGCCGCACAGCCTCCAAATGGAATGGAATTACTATAAGGACGGAAAGGCATGGCTTTGCAAAAATACATTCAGAAAAAAAACTGTAATGTGGTTATCTGTATGGAGTGATTGCTTCAAAGTGAGCTTCTTCTTCACAGAAAAAAGTAAATCCGGAATAGAAGGACTAAAAATTGCCCCCACAATAAAGGAGTCGTTCCTGAAAAGTAAAAACATTGGCAAACTAATTCCTTTAGTGATTGCTATTAAAGAAATGAGTCAGATTGATGATGTATTGAAGATTATAGAATTCAAGAAAAGCATCAAATGAAAACGTGGACTACAAAGAGCGGTTATAAAGTAACTAAGTTGCTGCCATTTCGGGGTAATGCATACCTCATTGCAACCGGGACCCATAATATACTTGTTGATACCGGGAGTAAATCTTCATACAACAATCTGCTTAGAAGCTTCACCCAGCTTTATTGTGCAAAAATAGACATTCTTATTATCACCCATGCCCATTATGACCATTGCGACAACACTTCGAAGATTAAAAATCAGGAAGGATGTAAGATTATTATGAGCAAATATGAGAGTGAATTTGCACAAAAAGGATATGGCCCGCTTCCAAAAGCGACATTGTTTGTTACCCGGCCAGTTGCATATCTTGGCAAACGGCTTGAGCGAAAAGTGGCTCCTTTCACACCATTTCCCGTTGATGTTCCGGTAGATGATTATCTGACACTTAACGACATTGGGCTAAATGTCGAAATCATCCACACTCCCGGCCACTCTCAGGGTTCAATAAGCGTTATAGTGGATCGCGAAATTGCAATTGTTGGGGATGCGATGTTTGGAGTATTCCCCGGTTCAATCTTTCCTCCCTTTGCCAACGATGTTCCTTTAATGAGAAAGAGCTGGAAAAAACTTCTTGATACGGGGTGTGTTCTCTTTTTGCCGGGGCACGGCAGAAAAATAAAGCGAGAATTACTTGAAGCAAAATTAAACAGGGAGCGATAACTATTTACCTGATGAGTTTAAAGTTTGTTTTTGAAATAGTTATCAAATCGGCACTATTATCGGTGATGTTTTTATAGTTTACCTGAGTAGGAATTCTTGGTATAAATTCAGTTGAAGAGATTGATTTCAGAATTTTTGCTGTCATCAAATTAGTGGCTCCTCCCTGATTTTTAAGTTCGGATTGAGCTGTAATAAAATCAGTTTCTTTGGCCTTAAAATTTTCAAACTTATCACCGCTTCCTGTAATTACAGGTTTGTTCATCTGATTTTCAAAATATATGATATCCCCCGTCTTGTCAATTCTGTATTCAACTGACGCTTCAATCACATAACTGTCTACAATTACTGCATCACCGTTTTTATTGTATGATGCGACTCTTTCATCCACAATAGCTTTAGGGATTGTAAAACGAAATATCGCTACTCCGCCATCACCTCTTTCATTAAATTCCCTGAAATCAACAGATGCTTTGTCAAAATCAGTTCCTATTCGTTCTGTTTTTCCCTTTGTGAACGAAGAAATGTCCCATTCTCCAAGAAGTTTAGCAGTTACAGCCTGATATTCCTTTGTCCCGGAGGTGTGATAGGGATTACCTTTTTTAGTTTGTGCATTTACACCGATAAAGCAAAATAAGACAAAACCAACTAACAATAATTTTTTCATGATAATTTGTTTTAAGTAATGTATCTGTATATTCTTTTCATTATAAAGATAAAATGGAAATTTATCACACTGTCACCAAATGGTAAAAACCCTACTTTGCAAAATGTCTATTTTTACACTCTCGTAATAATTTAAATTTATTAACCATTTTTTTCTTATTTTTAGTTTTATTTTAAATCCATTATGTCATCAATTCAACAAACTCCTGAGTGCTGTCCTCCCTTCGACCCTGTGCCCTGGGATGACAAGACTTTCGAATGGACAAACAAACCATTCGTAAAAGACAGTGTATTTACAATCTTTTATATGCCTTTCGGTTTTGCATCGGCAATTAGAAGGGTAGACAAAAAGGTATCTGCCGCAGGTGCCGTCATGACCGACTGGCTATGCCTGTCGGACCACACTTCTATGTGGAATATGGATATTTATGTTGCTGTAGACAAAGAAGTTCCGGGTGCAGAAAACAAATCTCTAAGCGGTACTTTTTACAGCAAAGTCTATGAAGGAGACTTCAAGGATACAGACAAATGGTGCAAGGACTATATTCAGATTCTTAAATCGAAGGGAATGAATATGGAAAAGATGTATATGTGGTATACAACATGCCCAAAATGCGCAAAAAAATACGGAAAGAATTATGTAGTAATTATTTCTCGTATAATTTAACAACGGGATTAAATCAAAAAGGCAACCGGTTTCCCGGCTGCCTTTTCTTTGAACTAACCTAAACTTAACCTATAAAAATGCCTCTGCAGGCCGAATCTTCAACTAATATTATTATTTATTTCCCCTACTTTTCTGATGTTCTCTTTGTTTGTTGTGTTTCTGATTTCTCTGATTCATTTTCCAGTTATAGTACTCAGGATGTCTTCTATTCTGGTAATATTTTGAATCACGGCTATCTCTGATTGACTGTTGGTTCTGATGATCTCTGTAATTGGAGTATTTTGACTTGTATTCGTTATGACGCATGTACGGTTTTCTGTCATTTACAACAATTTTTCTGGTGTTATACAGGTCAAAGTCCCTGTAACGCTGTGGCAAATATGATCTTGTAATCCAACGTCCGTTATACAGATAAATATACTGGCGTGTTGGGACATAATAATATGCCTCAATTTCCGGCAGATAATAATATTCAACATGGTCATAACCCGATGGTCCCCATATTGGCTGACTGCTTATATTTACTCTGAATGTAACCTGGGCACTTGCTGTTTGACTCAGAAATCCTCCGGTTAAAATGACTACTAATAGAATTATTTTTTTCACGATAATTTTTTATTAAATATTATGAGCAAAGCTACATGCTGATAAAAAAATAGTGTTATATAATTCTTATAAAAGATTACATAATTCATACCATAAAAAAAAGAGAAGGCATCCGATTTCTCGATTGCCTTCTCTTTAATTGGTAGTGACCCCGACAGGATTCAAACCTGTAACCGCCTGATCCGTAGTCAGAAACTCTATTCAGTTGAGCTACGGGGCCAAAATTTTAGGGTTTATTTACCTACTATATCCTTTGCGATAGCACTGTATTTTCTCTCTTTTATACGAGCTTTCTTACCTGTAAGTTCCCTCAGATAGAAAATTCTTGCACGGCGTACTTTACCGCGTTTATTAACCTCAATTGAGTCGATGAATGGAGATGTAATAGGGAAAATCCTCTCTACGCCCACTCCATTGGAGATCTTGCGAACTGTAAATGTCTCAGTAGAACCGGAACCTCTTCTTTGAATAACAACTCCGCGGTAATTCTGAAGACGCTCTTTTGTCTCCTCCTTAATTTTATAGGTAACTGTAATGGTATCACCAGCTTTAAAGCTTGGAAGAACCTTTACCTCACCGGCAAATGCCTGTTCTGCAATTTTAATTAAATCCATTATTCCTTTAGTATTTGCGCAACATTACAGACACCCAGGTTCGTATAAGCGGTTGCATATTAAATTTGGGACTGCAAAAATAGGGATTTTTTTTTAGTTACCAAAAATAATTATTTCTTTAATCCCGATTTATACAAAGCCCCTCCAATATTATCATATCTGGCACCTGTAACAGAGCTCAGGCAACTGGGAATATCATGTACAAAAAGCGCACCCAGAAATGCAAAAATGAGTGCTTCTTTGAAATTGACTGTTTGTGCATCCGGAACAAAGTAATCGCACTGCGGTGCATTTATCCTCATCCGTTCAACAAGGTATTTATTGAATGCTCCGCCTCCGGTAAGCAGGACCTTTCCCCCTTTTATGTGACGAGATATTTGTATTGCGTTGTGTTCGCAGAATGTTGCAAGTTTATCGTTAATTGAAAGACCTAACGAATCTATCAAAGGAATAACAATATCTTCCACCCATTCACGGCCAAGAGATTTTGGGCCTTTTTGATTGTAAAATTCAAGGTTATTGAGCTTCTCAAGCAGGGCTAAATTAATTTCACCAGCTCTTGCCATTTCCCCGTCTCTGTCATATTCCAGCCCTATCTGGCGTGTATAATGGTTTAAAACATAGTTCACGGGAGATATATCGTAGGCCATTCTCTTTCCTGCTTCTCCTTCCGAAGAAATGTTGGAAAATCCGCCAAGATTAAGGCAATATGCATATTCTGCAAATAGATTTCTGTCTCCTACAGGTACAAGAGGTGCGCCCTGTCCCCCAAGAGCAACGTCCACCGTGCGAAAATCGCAAATTGTGTCAACTCCGCTTTCTGCAGCTATTCCTGCTCCCGAACCTATTTGAGTTGTGAGGCGTTTTGATGGCTGATGAAATATTGTATGTCCGTGAGAGGCAATATAATCTGGCTTTGCATCATATTTGTCAATAAATTCCTTCACCTTTTGTCCAAGATACAGTCCGTAATCAGAATTCAGAAGAGCATAATCAAGAGCAGACATATTCTGGGCTGTTGCAAGCTTCTCCTTTAAATCTGCAGGATACTCCACAGAATCGGCTTTGATTATTTTATAAATCCATTTGCCATTTTCCAAATCAAATTGAGTGTAGCAGATATCGAGTCCGTCAAGCGATGTTCCCGACATAAGTCCGATAATTTTTACCATATAAAGCTTCTGGTTATGTTTGTCTTGTTTCCTCTCCCGTCGGATACAGTAATGCTAAGCTGGTGGCTCTTTCCTTTCACAATTTTTAACGGATCAAGGTCTATTGTGAGTCCTCTGCTTTTTGGATCGTATGATGCCAGTATCCATTTTCCGTCAATCTCCGCTCTGTACGAAGCAATTCCGGAAAGGTCGTCAAATATAGTAATTCTGATGTTTTTCCTTGCCGAAAGATTCTCCTTTTCTTTCAAATTCAGGACAACTTTAGGAGCCATAGTATCGTAAGCAATTGTATATCTCCCGAACTCACCGAGAGTTGTTTCAATTCTGTCGCCTTTCCACTCTCCTCCCCTGGAGGAAATGTTCCCGTTATCGCTCACAAACGCAATTAAGGCTTTGCTTCTGAGAATATCCGGAACATTGGCCTTAATGGCAATTTTTGCCCCGGCGTTTAGCGGAACCGAGTTGTTGTGAATTCTCCAAATTATGCTCCCATTGCTTTTTATGCTGTCTGAAGTAAAGAGTATATTGCTGCACAATCCTCCAACCGGAATATCAATACGCAAGTTACCGGATTCATATGTATTAGGCAGATACCATGGCATCAGCCGGCCTTTTTTAATTGAGGTTGAATCGGGTACCAAAGGCTTGAGGGAAATGTCTCTTTTAACCTTGAAACTTTTTGTGGATTTGTTCCCCGAATGGTCGGATAGTTCAATTCGCACAATGTGTACATCATTGTCTTTTAATATAAAGAGCCCTTCGTTTTTAGAACTGATGAGGGATTTAAGTCCGGTTCCGGGTTCTACCCAGCTTTTTACCATCGGGCGATTGAATAATGACTTTTGCTGATATTCCAGAATTGAGTTGATATATCTCCCTTTATCGAAAGGAATTGCCTCGGCAGTGAATCTGAATATCTCCTCATTGTCCATAAAGTAGCTGAATTTAGCAACTGCAAATCGGGCTCCGGATCCGTTCATCCTGTCTACTCCTGATACTGCAACATAGAAAGTATCTGGAACAGGAAGCGGTGCGGGTTCCGGGGTTGAAAAACTTTTTATGAAGGTGCGGGCGGGCAGTGTTGTGGGGCTGGCAATGCCGTATACTGATATCCTGTCTATTGCTGGTGCTATAGCATCTGCAATATTGAAGTTCCCCGCTTTCGCAGGATCGAGCGGTATCTCTGAATTTGTTTCTCTTATTTCAAAGTGAAGGTGCGGCCCGCCCGAACTTCCGGTATTTCCGGCTCTTGCAATGAGTTCACCTCTTTTAACCGGAATTTGTGTAGAGTCCGGAGTAATTGTTACTGCAAAACTTTCCTGATCATACTGTTTCTCTCTCACCAGTTTTTCGATTTTGGGAGAAAATGCCATAAGGTGACCGTAGACCGTCGTTTTCCCGTCCGGGTGCTTTATATATATCGCCTGGCCATATCCCGAAGGAGATACCGATATTCTGGACACAAAACCGTCTTTAACGGCATATACAGGTGCCCCTGCAACTCCGCCTATGCGAAAGTCAAGCCCTCCGTGGAAGTGAGTTGCCCTTAATTCCCCGTAATTTCCGGAAAGGGAAGGTGGAAGATTAAGCGGCAGCCTGTAGGTCTGGTTTTGTTGTGCAGAAAGCGTTCTGCCACTTAGAATTGAAAAAATGGCGATTGTGAGAATCGCCACTTTTCTTGAATATTTTATCGCCATGAGCGTCTATTTCAAAGTGTAATCAATTATGAAAATATCTTCTTCATTCTGTCGAAGAAGTTCCTGTCTTCCTTAGATGGGTTTGGTTTGAAGTTCTCTGAATTTCTCAGCTTTTCAAATTGTTCCCTCTCAAGTTTGTCCAGTTTCTTTGGGGTCCATATCTGAATGTAAACCAGAAGATCGCCATGTCCGTAACCATTTACATCCGGTAGCCCCTTGGCGCGAAGCCGGACTATTTTTCCGGATTGTGTGCCAGGTTCTATCTTTATCCTCAGCTTTCCGTCAATATGAGGGATTTCTGCATCCCCTCCCAGAATTGCATCGGGCATTGATATGAACAATGTGTATATCAAATCGTTTCCGTCCCTTTGAAGTTCCTGGTGCTCCTCCTCCTCAATGACCACGAGCAAATCGCCGTTTACGCCTCCTCTGCGGGCAGCGTTACCCTTTCCCTGAACAGTGAGTTGCATCCCCTGAGCAACTCCGGGAGGTATTTTGAAAGAAATCTCCTCCATCTCCTTAACCAGTCCGTCTCCTCCGCATCTGCTACAAGGCTTGGTTACTATTTTACCTTCACCTCCGCAAGTGTTGCAGGTTGATGCTGTTTGCATTGCACCAAGGATTGTTTGAGTAACTCTGGTAACCTGTCCTGTTCCACGGCATGTTTCGCAGGTTCTTATATCCGCCTCTGACCTTGCTCCTCTTCCGTTACAATCTTTACAAGGTACCTGCTTGTTTATTTTTATCTTTTTTTCGGCTCCGTGAGCAATCTCTTTAAGGTCCAGTTTAACTCTTATGCGGATGTCGGAACCTCTGTTCACTCGTCTGCCTCCCCTGCTTCCGCCGCCACCGCCAAATCCACCGAAACCACCAAAGTGTCCGCCAAATATGTCGCCAAACTGGCTGAAAATATCGTCCATTGAGAATCCGCCGCCACTGAATCCGCCTCCTGCTGCCCCGTTCACACCTGAATGGCCGAACTGATCGTATTTTGCCTTTTTGTCGGGATTGCTGAGTACATCATATGCTTCGGCTGCCTCTTTGAATTTCTCTTCGGATTCTTTATTCCCCGGATTTTTATCTGGATGGTACTTCAGAGCCAGCTTCCGGTATGCCTTCTTTATTTCATCGGCAGGCGCACCTTTGGCAACCCCAAGTACTTCGTAATAATCTCTTTTAGTCATTGTTTAGATATTAAATGCCTACAACTACTTTTGCAAAACGTATAACCTTTGAGTTTAATGTGTATCCCTGCTGAACAACTTCAATAATTTTGTTTTTCAGCTTCTTATCCGGAGCAGGAAGCTGTGCAATCGCTTCGTGAAAATCTGTATCGAGTTCCATTCCTTTTGCCTCAATAACTTTAAGCCCTTTAGATGAGAGATATGAGAATAGTTTATTATAAATGAGCTCTGTTCCCTCAATTGCAACAGAGTTGTCACCTTCTGCATTGCGAAACATTTCAAGAGCTCTTTCAAAATCGTCGAGAACCGGCAAAATTCCTTTAATTGTCTCTTCAGAAGCCGTTAAAACAAGGTCCAGGCGCTCTTTTGCTGTCCTGCGGCGATAATTGTCAAACTCTGCCACAAGACGGATGTACTTATCATTTACAGCTGCCAGTTTTTCATTGAATATTTTCTCGGCATTTTCTTCTTTATGCTTGTGCTTATCGTGTCCCTTCTCTCCTTCGTGATCCTTTTCACTCGCTGTGGCATTGGTCTGTTCTGTATCTGCACCGGCAACTTCCCCTTCGCTTTTAATCTCTTCCGTTATGTTGTCGTGCTTTTCTTTCTTGTGATCTTTCATTGCTATATGTCAATTTATTATTATTCGCTTTAAGTCTGCAAAAGTACTAACAAAATTTTTGCCAAAGGGACAAACAGGACAAAATGGCATCAAAGAAGTTGTTTTAATGAATAATTACTTGCTACATTTGCCGCCATTAATTAAAGCCGGAAAATTTAATATCTGAGAGATGTTTAGCGCAATATCCGATTTCCTGTTGAATTCCGATCCAATATCCTGGGGAATGATTTCCGTTCTGATTGGCGTCGGTTTTATAGTCGGGTTTGTAAACACTCTTGCCGGCATGGCAACGGCTCTCTCCTATGCACTCTTCATGGCAATGGGTATGCCAATAAATGTAGCCAATGGCACTGCCAGAGTTGGCGTTCTTGCACAGTTTGCAGTTTCCTCGCATATCTTTAAAGAGCAAGGTTATCTTGACTATAAACTTGGTTTTAAAGTAGGAATTCCTGTTGCGATAGGCTCAATATTTGGGGCGGAATTTGCGGCCATTCTCAACCCTTCGGTTATGGAAATAGTTATGGGCATTATGCTTCCCATAATGGCCTTCCTGCTTATTTACAATCAGAATGGAGGAACCAGGCTTAAGCGTGCAGTTGACAGGGGATGGAACGCAAAGTTTGGGGTTCTAGAATTTATCGTATTTGTTTTCGTAGGAATTTATGGCGGGTTTACGCACGCCGGAGTTGGTATTCTGATAATTTTCGGGTCCTTCTATATGCTTGGACTGGACATTCTCCGCTCAAATGGCATAAAACAATTCGCAGTCTTAATGTACACGCCGCTTGCCCTTGCAGTTTTCATTCTGCACGGACAGGTAAACTGGACTGTTGCACTAATTTATGCAGTAGGAAATGTTGCTGGTGCATTAGTCGCATCAAAAGTTGCCATAAAATGGGGTGCCAGATTCATTAATTACTCTATAGCCGTTGCCGTTTGCTTTATGTCCTTCTGGCTCATCTATAAACAATTTTAGTTCATAGAGGCCGTTCCGGCACCCGCAAACTCTTTCCCCTGGGCAACCTTTTTTCCCCAGGGGAAAATTGGTAACATACTGAATATTTGCACTATATACAAAATCATCGAAAACCATAATGTCTTGATAGCAAGCGCTATGCCAATTTTCCCCTGGGGAAAAATCGCACTTTACACCTCCCAGAGATACAGGGATGCGATAGAATTGTAAGGAGAATACAGTTTGCGAAAAGCCTCAAATTCTGCTTTGGAAATTGATTCAAGACCATGAAGTTTCATCAGGCCCTTTTTTATGGCAAAATCACCCCAGCTTAATACATCTTGGCGCTCAAGTGAAAAAATAAGAAGCATCTCTGCTGTCCATACCCCAACTCCTTTGAGCGAAGAGAGCTTTTCGATGACTTCGCGGTCTTGCATTTTTGAGAGAGCTTTAAAATCAACGGTTCCGTCTGCTGCTGCCGTTGCAATTCCAAGTATATACCCCACCTTTTTGTGCGACATGCCGCATTTTTGCATTTCAAGCGGGTCGGTCCTGAGTATATTTTCGGGTGATACCTCACCGACAAGCGATTCAAATCTTCTCCATACGGTTTCGGCGGCCTTTCCCGATATCTGCTGTGCTACCACACTTGACACCAATGCTACAAAAAGATCAGGAACGATTTTTCTCTCAAGAAAACCCATTTTGTCAATCACAGCTCCAAGTTTTGGGCAGGCATTCCTCAAATAATTAAGTTCTGCTTCTCCGTATTTCAACCTCAGGGGTTGTTTAGTATCTAACTCAATTTCAGCCATATATAAATTAAACCAATAATGTTATCTATTTGAATGTATGCAACTTACCATTCCACCCCAGGGGTAGAAACTATCCATTTTTACTTGCAGATGCCAGCATTTTGCGATCTACAATTGTTATTTGTTTCCCAGACATTGAAATCAGTCCGTCTTTAACAAATTCTGCCATTACACGTGAAACGCTCTCGCGTGATGCATCAACAAGATTTCCTATATCTTCCTGAGTTATATTCACTGTGAAAACATCCGAATGAAATATATTGTCTGCAAAATCCAGAAGAACATCTGCCAGTTTGCCCCGAATTTGTTTTTGAGTTCTGTTAACGCATTTCTGATAGGACTCAAGTTCGCTTTTACAGAGTTCGAGCATTATCTGATTTGTGAAATCCGGATTGAGTTGCAACATCGACCTGAATGTTGATATATCAATGAAACATACTTCCGATTCTTCAATGGCAGTAACCGAATACTGGTTTATCTTATCACCGAATGTTGTTGGAAGCCCAAGGTAATTCTTTGGCTTAACAATTCGGACAACCTGAACATGATAAGGTCCGTCTATGTGTATTTTGACAAGCCCTTTTTTCAGGTATGCCACATTTGTTGAATATGTACCCTGCCTGATGATGATATCTCCCTTCTTAAACTTAACGGTTATACAATTTGGGGCAAGGTTTTTCAACTCTTCTGCTGATAATTTCTGAGCAGCGGCAGATTTATAATCACAAAGAGTACAATTGTTTTTCATTGACTAAAGCATATTATTTTGAACGACAAAAGTAATATAAATGTGATATATATCACAAGAAAAATATATCTATATCATACTATTTCTTAAAATCGGGATGTAATAATGTATTTCTTTGCACACCTTAATTATTGACACTAACAAATTTCTTAGATAAAATTATGCAAGAAGAACTATTACAACAAATTAACGAACTTCAGGAGCAAGTTGGCAAGCTAAAAAAGAAAGTTTCAAAAATTGAAAATGCCCGAAAAGATCAACTTTCCATGGCAGTTGTTTCGGGTGATATGGATAAAGTTATGGCGGCAATGATTATGGGAATTGCTGCTGCAGCAATGGACACTAAAGTAAAGATGTTCTTTTCGTTTTGGGCATTAAGTGCATTAAGGGATAAAAACAAGAATCCGAAAGGCAAGGATTTCATTTCCAAAATGTTTGGAATCATGCTTCCCAAAGGAAAGAATCAGCTTAAACTTTCAAATATGAACATGGTGGGAATTGGTCCAATGATGATAAAATACCTTATGAAAAAGCATAATGTTCTCTCTCTTGATGAAATGTTTAAAACGGCGGGGGAACTTGGTATTGAAATCATTGTATGCGAAATGTCAATGGGTCTCATGGGATTCAAGAAAGAAGAATTTATTGACTACCCGCACCTGAGTTATGCCGGCGCAGCAACATTTGTTACAGATGCAGGCGAAAGTGCCGCACAGTTATTTATTTAATCAGGAAATCATACGAATTCAAACAACAGATATTAAACAATATAAAACATAAAATCATGACAAACGAAGAATTAAAAAATCTGGAAGTAACAAAAAGTGTAGATGCAAGAGGAACAGCATGCCCCGGTCCACTATTGGAAGCTAAAAAAGCACTTGGGACAATTGAAGAAGGCGAAATTATGGAAATCCTGTCTGCCGACGAAGGAACCAAAGTTGATATTCCAAAATGGTGTACAAAACAAGGTCACGATTATCTTGGAACCGTTGAGGAAAACGGTTATTACAAAATCTACATGCGTAAAAACGAAATTTAGAAAATTAAGAGATGGATAAAAGGAGTGCAAAGATCCTGGTCTTCTCAACTGAAAAAATTTCAGACCCCGCCATTGATATGGCGGGTCTTCTTAAGCTACACTATCCTCCGCAGGTTTTCACAATTTCCGTAAGATGTTCAAGCGGAATAAAGCCCAAATGGATATTAAGAGCGTTTGAGAAAGGGTTCGACGGTGTTTTTATCGCAGCAGACGGAAGTGACTGCTCATATGGAGAGAGTTGTACCGAGAAGACTGGTGTCATAGTGGAAAAAACCCACATAATGATGAAAGAAATGGGGCTGGAACCCTCAAGGTTAAGGATGGCTGCGCTATGTTCTGTATGTAGTGAGGCATTTGTTAAGCAAATCAAAAGTTTCACTGAATTATTATTAAAACAGGAAAATTAATATTATGCAAAAAGAGCCAATCAACCTATCATTTGATGCGCTGGTTATAGGAGGCGGTATTGCAGGAGGAGAGGCTGCCCTGAATCTTGCAAACAACGGATATAAGGTAATTCTGATAGAAAAGAGACTGTCATTAGGCGGAAAAATGATAATGCTGAGCAAGGTTTTTCCTACACTGGACTGTTCTGCATGTATAACAACTCCAAAGGTTTCGGAAATATCACGTCACCCAAACATTACCATTTTTACCGAGAGCGATTTGACATCAATTGAAAAAACAGGTGAAAAAAATTTTATTGCCAAGGTTACAAGAAGGCCAAGATATGTAATTGCAGAAGATTGCACTGCATGTCAGCTTTGTGAACAGGCCTGTCCTGTTATTGTGAAGGATCAGTTCCAGTATAATCTTGTGGGACGTAAAGCAGTATATATCCCGTTTAGCATAGCAAGTCCAAAAGTGGCAGCTATTGATATCGAAAATTGCAGTCTGTGCGGTGCTTGTGAAAAAGTATGCCCTCCCGGTTGCATTGATTTCACGCAAGAACCACGAGAGTACATTATTCATGCACAAACAGCAATTGTGGCCACCGGTTTCAGACTTTATGATCCAACAAATGTTCCCAGATACAGCTACGGAGAAGCAAGAAATGTAATTACCTCAATGCAGATGGAAAGGTTACTCGCTCCTACCCGTCCGTTCCACACAATTCTGAGATCGAGCGACGGCAAAGTTCCGGATAAAATAGCCTATGTTTTATGTGCAGGTTCAAGAGATGACTCAATGGGAAACCCTATATGCTCTCAAATATGCTGCATGTATTCAATAAAACAGGCGCAACTTCTCATGGGTGCTCTGCCTATGGCCGACATAACGCTCTATTACATTGACATTCGCGCCTTTGGCAAAGGGTACGATGAGTTTTATGAACAGGCTGTTGGAATGGGCGTCCGCTTTGTAAAAGGAAAGGTGGGGAGAATAACAGAAAAGGAAAACGGGAATCTTACTTTAAGGTATGAAGACATTGCTACCGGTAAATTAAAAGAATCCGAACATGACCTTGTTGTACTCTCTGTAGGAGTGAAACCAAACAGCGAACCTGCAGATATTTTTACCAGCCATAAACTGGAGCTGGATTCATTGAAATTTGTAAAACAGAGCGACCCGCTGCTCAGTCCTGCGAAAACAACCATCGAAGGAGTATTTGTAGCAGGAACAGCAACAGGGCCAAAAGACATTCCTGATTCCATTTTGTCTGCAGGAGCAGCATCTTCAGAAGCGATAAGTTACCTAAACCAATAAACGACATACAGTGATGGAAAAAAAACTTGGTATATATATATGTGCGTGCGGTGGTAATATCTCCGATTACGTTGACATCGAAAAGGTTAAAGATGCAATAAAGGACGAAGACTGTGTTATTCTTGCCAAGACTACTATGTTCGCATGCGGAGATTCAAATCAAAAGGATATGGATGCCGACATAAAAGCAAACGACCTGAGTGGAATTGTTGTTGCAAGCTGCTCTCCAAAGTTACACCTGACAACTTTCAGGGGTGTCAGCGAACGGGCGGGTCTCAATAAATACAACTATGTTCATGCAAACATTCGCGAGCAGGCATCATGGGCGCACTCAGACAACAAAACCGGTGCAACCGAAAAAGCAATTTTACTTGTAAAAGCAGCAATAGCTAAAGCTCGTCTTGCAGAACCGCTCGTGCCGTTTAAAATTAAATCACAACGTTCAGTTGCAGTAATTGGCGCAGGGGTTGCCGGTCTCAAGGCTGCCATCGCTCTGTCTAGAATGAATGACGAAGTTTTTCTAATAGAAAGAGAGTCAAAAATAGGAGGTAAACTGCACGACCTGGATACGATAAGTCCGGAACAAATTTCAGGAAAAGAACTACTTTCAAGATTGGAAGAGGATCTTAAAAAAGAAAAAAACATTATTTTACTCACAAATTCCGAAGTTGTAGGTAATTCAGGTAACATTGGGGATTTTACACTTACACTTAAAATTTCCGGTTCAAAGGGGGAAACAACAAAAGAGATAAAAGTAGGCTCAGTGCTTGTGGCTACAGGCTTTAACTCATACATCCCTGCCGATGGGGAATTTGGCTTCAATCAAATTGCCAATGTAATTACGCTGCCTCAATTCAGGGATATTCTAAGAAATGCCGACAGCAAAAAGTTTGTTTTAAATGGCAAAGAGATAAACTCAGTTGCATACATCTACTGCGTTGGCAGCCGGCAGGTAAAAGGAGAAAACAAATATTGCTCCCGTTATTGTTGCACGGCAGCTGTGCAGGCTTCTCTTGATCTTAAAAAGAAATACCCTGATATTCAAAACTATCACTTTACAAAAGGGGTGAGAACTTATGGAAAACAGGAATTAATTTATAAGGAATCAAACAGGGTTGGAGATATCTACATACAGTTTCTTGACAAAAAACCTCCAATTGTAACTGAGTTGGATGGTGCAATTTCTATCAAAGCAGGCGACTTGCTTTCAGAAAAAAAAGAAATTGAAGCGCTCGCCGATTTGGTTGTGCTTGTTACCGGTATGGTTCCTGATAAGGATCCTTCTGTTGGGTCGCTGTTTAAGCTTCCTAAGGGCAGAGATAAGTTTTTCAACGAGATACACATGAAACTTCGTCCTGTAGAAACAGTTATAGACGGGATTACTATTGCCGGCACATGTCAGGGGCCAAAAAATGTTATGGAATCCGTTAACTCGGCACTATCTGCTGCTGCAAAATCGCACTCTTTTGTCAGCAAAGGCGAACTCGAGCTGGAACCTATTGTGGCTTATGCCGATAAATCAAGCTGCAACTGGTGCAACGCCTGCAGTGACGCATGTCCTTTTAATGCAATTTCAAAGATTGAAGCAGAGGGAAAAGAGGTCGCATCTATAAATAAAAGCACCTGCAAGGGATGTGGAATGTGTCTGCCGGTTTGTCCGACAGATTCTATTGAACTGATCTCTTTTACAAACAAAGAGATGGAGAGCATGATTGATGTACTGGCACAATAAATAAGGAACTATGTCTACAGAAAAAACAATGACAGTAAAGATACTTCGGGAAACCCGCAAGGTCTCCGATGAGGTAAAGGAAAATCTTAAACAATTCAACAAAGATAAAAAGTCTATTCTTGAGGCACTTGGGCAAGGAGAAAAGACAATCGCACAGCTTAGTGAGGCAACAGGAATGTCCCGGGAAAAAACCATGTTTTTGTTAATGTCTCTTATAAAATTTGGATTTGCTTCTGCAGGTACAGTTGATGATATGGATGAGTATTTCACATATAAATTAAAGACAAATGAGCAGAATTAATCCAAAATTTGGGAAAGAACTTAAGAAGTACGGAGCAACAGAGTTCAGCTCATGTTACAATTGCGGCACTTGTACTGCAGTCTGTTCACTATCTACCGGAGATGACTCATTTCCCCGCTCGATGGTACGGCTAAGCGAAACCGGAAACGAAGACGAAATATCAGCTTCACTTAAACCCTGGCTTTGCTACTATTGCGGAGAGTGTTCTTCAAACTGTCCACAAACAGCGAATCCCGGAGAACTTATGATGTCGCTTCGTCGCTGGCTCACCGCCAAATATGACTGGACCGGGCTTTCCGGGCTTATGTATAAATCGCTGCCTGCAACTATTATAGCAATGGTGCTCATTTTTGCCGGAGTAATTGGCTATGCGGCATCAGAGGGATTCGATGCCGAAAAGGTTATGCATATTGGACACTACTTCGAAATGTTTGCAATTGCCGGCGTTTTTGGGGTAATCCTCCTGCCAAATTTATTCCGGATGTGGTACTTTGTAATACTTAAACCGTCCCGTAAAAGGGTTGTTGAAAAACCTGAATCCGGGGCAAAGCATTCTTCGGGACTTACAAATCTTCTCGGAGGTATTCCATTGAGGATTTATATGACTTCCCTGGGCGACTTTTTTCTTCACATGTTTACCCAGAAAAGGGCACTTGGCTGCGACGACAACCAAAAGAGATGGTTTGAGCACTTCATACTTGTAATCGGATATCTTACACTTCTTTTTACAACAGTTTATCTTGACTGGTTTTCTTCTGAGAATCTGTTCGTGATAATCCTGGGCTATCTGGTGAGTGCAATTGTTTTCATTGTGACATTCGATTTCGTATCAGGAAGAATTAAAAAGAGCAAAGAGGTGAGCAAGCACTCGCGTCCGTCCGACTGGTTCTTTGTAATATGGCTTTTCCTAATGGGTGTGACAGCCTTTTTAGTAAGACTCTTTATAGATTTTAATATAATAGAGAGCAATTTCTGGCTTTACCTGTTCCATTTGACTATTCTGGCTCAGTGGGCACTGATTATTGTTCCTTTTGGTAAATGGACGCACTTCCTTTATCGCTCTTTTGCCATGTATTTCGACAAATTACAGAAATCAGCCAACAAATAAATTAAACCGCTGATTTTCAAATACAAAATGTCTTAGAGTAAAATTTAAGACATTTTTTTATGCATTTTCACTAACTTTGCGTAGTTAAGTAAATGTTTGCCTGGCTTATTGTCGGGCATGAAATGTTTTTTCTTAACTTGTGCAAATCTTTAAGCTAAATTTTATATGGAGTCACAATTGGCAGGCAAGATATCTCAAGTCATTGGACCTGTGGTAGATGTAAGCTTTGAACCAACCGTTACAGATAAGAAAGTCAATCTTCCCGGTATTCACGATGCAATAAAAATACCCCGTTCCTCCGGGAGTGACCTGATTCTGGAAGTTCAGCAACACATTGGAGAAAATACAGTAAGAACGGTGGCAATGGATTCTACCGACGGATTGAGGCGCGGAATGGAAGCTATTTCAATAGGATCGCCGATTCTCGTGCCTATAGGAAACCAAATCAAAGGAAGGCTGATGAATGTTGTCGGAGGAGCTATTGATGACCTTGGCCCTCTTGACATGAAAGGGGCCTATCCTATCCACCAGAATCCTCCGAGATTTGAAGATCTGATTACTTCTACCGAAGTTTTATATACAGGGATAAAGGTGATTGACCTTCTGGAACCTTATTCAAAAGGTGGGAAAGTGGGGTTGTTTGGCGGTGCCGGTGTAGGAAAAACAGTAATCATAATGGAACTCATCCGTAATGTTGCTAAAGTGCACAACGGCTATTCCGTATTTGCGGGTGTTGGAGAGAGAACTCGTGAAGGAAATGATTTATTAAGAGAGATGATAGAATCCGGAGTAATCCGGTATGGAAAGGAATTTCTTAAAAGCATGGCAGAAGGCAAATGGGATTTGAGCAAAGTGGACAGGGATGAACTGGCAAAATCACAGGCCACTCTGGTTTTCGGACAAATGGATGAACCTCCCGGAGCACGTTCCTGCGTAGCCCTTGCAGGGCTCTCTGTTGCGGAATCATTCAGGGATGAAGGTACAGAAGTTAAAGACATACTGTTTTTTATCGATAATATTTTCAGATTTACACAAGCCGGATCAGAAGTATCTGCCTTATTGGGAAGAATGCCGTCTGCAGTAGGCTATCAGCCCACGCTGGCAACTGAAATGGGAATAATGCAGGAAAGAATCGCTTCTACAAAAAAAGGTTCTATTACATCAATTCAGGCCGTTTATGTTCCGGCAGACGACCTCACCGACCCGGCACCTTCAACTACATTTGCCCACCTGGATGCAACAACTGTTCTAAGCAGAAAGATTGCCGAACTGGGAATTTACCCGGCTGTTGACCCTTTGGAATCATCATCCAGAATTCTTGATGCAAGTATTGTCGGAAAAGAACATTATGATACCGCACAGGATGTAAAACAAATTCTGCAAAGGCATAAAGAGCTTCAGGACATTATTTCGATTCTTGGGATGGATGAGCTTTCGGACGAAGACAAAATCACTGTAAACAGAGCGCGAAGGGTTCAGCGTTTTCTATCTCAGCCGTTCTCAGTCGCAGAACAGTTTACAGGGATAAAAGGAGCAATGGTTCCCATTGAAGAGACAATACGCGGGTTCCGCATGATTCTCAACGGAGATACCGATTATCTTCCGGAACAGGCCTTTCTTAATGTTGGAACCATTGACGAAGCAATTGCAAAAGGCGAAAAGATACTACACAGTTCATAATAAGTACCACTTATGGAATTACTGATATTACAACCCGACAGGACAATCTTTAAAGGAGATGTGGACTCTGTGAATCTCCCCGGAGCAGTCGGGAAATTTTCGGTTTTGAAAGGTCACGCGCAAATGATTTCAACGCTAAAATCCGGGATAGTTAAATATATTGTTTCCGAGAGTGGTGAAGAATTTTCAGTGAGTATTAAAGGGGGCTTTGTAAGTATTAAGAGAGACATAGTAAAGGTTTGTGCTGAATAATATTTGACGTGATGAATAAATTTATACTTAAGCTGATTATTTCGTTATTGGTTTTTTATCCGATAGCCGGAATTGCTGTGGGTTTGGTTCTTTATGAATATTACCCGATGCACTATTTTCCTCTGTATCCTGTCATTCCAAGTTATTTTACTATTCTGGGAGTGATTCTCTTCATCACCCTTTTACATTACAGTAAAAATAATCCGGAAAAGATTATTAATGCATATATGATGATAAGAGGAATTAAGTTTCTGCTCACGGTGGGTGCCATTTTATTGTTTGTAACAATGTCAGACAATTATGAATACGAATTTTCCTTAACAACTGTGGGATTTTATTTTTTCTACCTTTTTATTGAAACATATATTTTCACCAAGTTTGAAAAAGAGAGAATATCCAAATGCAAAAAAGAATAAAAATATATTTTCTGCTTTTCATTATATCCGTTTTCAATGCCGGAAACCTGTTTGCAGCGGAGCAATTTGATGTCAAAAGTTTTATCTTTTCACATATAGGGGATTCTTATGAATGGCATATAACCGTCATCGGTGAAAAGGAAATATCCGTTCCTCTTCCCGTAATATTAATCGACAAAGAAAACGGTATCAGCATTTTCGTATCTTCCAGATTGAGAAAAGGAGCTTCATATAAAGGATATAGAATATCTGAAAAAGGAGAATATGCCAATAAAATAGTTTATACTTCTGCTTCCGGGAAAGAGAGACGTCCTGTTGATTTGTCTATTACAAAGAACAGCCTGGCCCTTATAATTAATTGCTCTGTTCTCCTCATTTTAATTCTTTCCGCGGCAAGCTGGTACAGAAAAGACAAACAAAGTGCTCCGAAAGGATTTGTTGGTGCAATGGAGATGTTCATAATGGATATAAATGACAACGTCATAAAGAATGCCATTGGAAAGGGTTACGAAAAATATGCGCCATACCTTTTAACAGTATTCTTCTTCATTCTTATTAATAACTTTATGGGTCTTATCCCTTTCTTTCCGGGGGGGGCAAATACAACCGGGAATATTGCAGTAACATTCGTTTTGGCACTTTGTACTTTTGCTGTTATCAGTTTTTCCGGTACAAAAGAGTACTGGAAAGAGATTTTATGGCCAAATGTTCCTTCCTGGATGAAAGTCCCATTACCTCTTATGCCGGCGATTGAAATATTCGGCGTTTTCACAAAACCTTTTGCACTCATGATTCGTCTGTTTGCCAACATTATGGCTGGCCATACCATTATACTTGGTCTCACCTCGCTTGTGTTTGTCACAGTTGCAATGGGTGCAGCCACAAATATGGGTATGACTATGCTTTCGGTACTACTGACGGCATTTATGCTTTTTGTTGAACTTATTGTTGCATATATACAGGCATATGTTTTCACGCTTTTGTCGGCAGTGTTCATTGGCCTTTCAAGAGTTCAAAAGCATGCAATTAACTGATTTTGAATTTTAAAAACATAAACAATTAAAAATTAACATTATGGTCTTGTTAACATTTTTACAAGCTGCAGCCCCTGATTTTCATCTTGGAACTTTAGGCGCAGCATTAGGTGCAGGATTAGCTGCCGTTGGTGCCGGAATAGGTATTGGTAAAATTGGTGCCTCTGCAATGGAAGCAATCGGGAGACAGCCGGAGGCTGCAAACGACATAAGAATGTCTATGATTATTATAGCCGCCCTTGTGGAAGGGGCTGCATTATTTGCAATTGTAGTATGTTTCCTTGCACTTTAATCTTTATTTTATGTCATTACTAGTTCCTGAATCCGGATTGTTGTTCTGGATGTGTTTATCATTTGGCATAGTATTTTTTATTGTTGCCAGATATGGTTTCCCTGTTATTTTGAAAAGCGTGGAGGCGAGGAGAGTCTTCATCCAGAAATCTCTAGATGATGCAAACACTGCAAAAGCGATGCTGGAAAACATAAAATCCCAAAGCGATTCAATGATTGCCAGTGCAAGAGAGGAGCAAATGAATATTATCCGCGAAGCAAACAAGCTTAAGAATTCAATAATTAAATCGGCGAACGACGAGGCGCGTGAACTTACAAAAAAGCAGATTGAGAGTGTCCGGATTGAAATACAAAATGAGAAAGAGGGTGCAATGAGGGATATCCGCAGCCAGATTGCCCTTCTCTCTGTAGATATTGCAGAAAAACTCGTACGTACCGAACTGAAGGAATCTCCGGCTCAAATGCAGTTGATTAACAAATTATTGAACGAATCTTCTCCGTTTAAGTCCTGACATAAATGAACAGAGGAATAATAGCTAAAAGATATGCCCGGGCACTTCTCTCCTTTTCAGTTGAAAAAGGTGTTGAGGATGCTGTGTATAAAAACATGAATCAATTGTGCGAGAGTTATCTTGAAGTAAAAGAATTCAGGAATGCTCTCATTATTCCTATCCTTGGTGACTATAAAAAAATCGAATTGATAGAAACTGCCTGCGGGGGAACAATATCGGATGAACTAAAGCGCTTCATTTCACTTATTCTGAAACAAAACAGAGAATATCTGCTTCATTCTGTTGCTCTTATATTCATTACTCTTTATAACGAATATAAAAACATGACTATATGCAGGCTCACTACTGCTCAACCTGCCTCTGAAGAGGTTATGGACAATGTAACGGCCCTTGTTTCAGGAAAAACTGGAGGACCTGTCAAAATAAACAATGTTGTAAATTCAAATATAATTGGCGGATTTGTCTTTGAGATGAACTATCTGCGGCTGGATGCAAGCCTCTCGACTCAGATTGAGACAATTAAAAGAAAGCTTACATCAGAAAATGCAAATTAATTTTAACAATAAACTGAACTACATATATGTCCGAAAATATTAAGGCAAGCGAAGTATCTGATTTGCTTATGATGCAACTCAGAGGAATTGGAACAAAACTGGAATACGAAGAAGTAGGCACAGTACTTCAGGTTAGTGACGGTGTTGCCAGGATATACGGTTTATTCAATGCAGAAGCCAATGAACTTCTAAGGTTCGACAATGGAATGGAAGCTGTTGTAATGAATCTGGAAGAGGATAATGTTGGCGTTGTATTACTTGGGGCGTCAAATATGGTTAAAGAGGGAGACAGGGTAAAACGCACAGGAAAGATTGCATCCATCGATGTGGGAATGGGGATGCTGGGAAGGGTTATCAACCCTGTCGGAGAGCCTATTGACGGTTTGGGAATGATAAAAGGAGAGGTCACAGAGATGCCTCTTGAGAGAAAAGCTCCCGGAGTAATCTTCAGACAACCTGTAAACCAGCCTCTGCAAACTGGAATTAAAGCAATTGATGCAATGATTCCAATTGGAAAAGGACAAAGGGAATTGATAATCGGCGACAGACAAACCGGAAAAACCACTATTGCAATTGATACAATTCTTAATCAGCTCGAGGAATTCAAATCGGGGAAGCCGGTATACTGCATATATGTCGCAATCGGACAGAAGGGTTCCACAGTTGCGTCAATAGTAAATCTGCTAAAGGAGAGAGGTGCTCTCGACTATACAATTATTGTTTCAGCTACTGCCGGAGAGGCAGCAGCAATGCAATATTTTGCCCCATTTACAGGAGCGGCAATAGGAGAATATTTCAGAGACACGGGCAGAGATGCCCTCATTGTGTTTGATGATCTCTCTAAACACGCAGTGGCATACAGAGAACTTTCGCTGATTCTTAGGCGGCCATCCGGCAGGGAAGCATATCCCGGAGATATCTTTTACCTCCATTCCAGGTTACTGGAAAGAGCCGCAAAAATAATCAATCAGGAGAATGTTGCGTCTCAGATGAACGATTTACCCGAAACCCTCAAAGGAAGAGTGAAAGCAGGCGGTTCACTTACTGCGCTTCCGATTATAGAAACTCAGGCAGGTGACGTATCTGCATATATTCCAACCAATGTCATTTCTATAACCGACGGGCAGATTTTTCTGGAAACTGGCCTTTACAATCAGGGTATACGACCTGCAATTAATGTGGGTATTTCTGTTTCAAGGGTGGGCGGACACGCTCAGCTGAAAGCAATGAAAACGGTTGCCGGAACATTGAAAATTGACCAGGCCCAATATCGCGAGCTCGAGTCCTTTACAAAGTTTGGAGGAGATTTGGACAAGATTACTGCCCGGGTTATAGACAAGGGGCAAAAAAACACCCAGCTTCTAATACAGCACGAACATATGACAATGCCTGTTGAACAGCAGATAGCAGTGCTCTATTGCGGAACACACGAGCTTTTGAAAGATATCCCGCTTAAGTCAATTCATGAGTTTGAGGAGAATTTGATCTCTTCATTAAAAGGGACCGATGTATTTGAGAAGATAAAGAATGGCTTGTTTGACGAAAGCGTAGCTTCAGAAATAGAAAAGTGTGCATTGAATTTACAGATAAAAGGTTCAAAACAGGAAAATGCCGTCACTTAAAGAGATAAAAGTACGAATAGCCACTGTCCGGAGTACATTAAAAATTACTTCGGCAATGAAGATGATATCTTCGGTGAAATTGCTGCATGCACAATATGCAATAGCCAATATTTTGCCATATCAGAAAGCGCTGGATGAAATTTTAGCTGAGACTACTCTTGGTGAGGAGAGTTATTATTCACCTTTCTTTGAGCAGCGGGAAATAAAAAGAGTCGGGATAATTGCCATCTCTTCAAACACAACTTTGTGCGGAGCATTCAATTCAAATATCATTAACAAGACCCAGAGTATTATAGATCAATACCAAAATATGGGGGTTCATGAAATAAAAATATATGCTTTGGGGAAAGTTTTGGCAAAACATTTTTCAAAATTGCATTATGCGGTTGAAATTCTTCCATCTGAAATGATTGAAAAGCCCGGATACGAAAGTTCTTTTAAATTCGCGAATGAAATTATGAGTTTATTCCGAGAAAAAGAGTTAGACAGGGTAGACCTGGTATTCAGCCATTTCAAATCAAGAGCCAGCCAGGTTGTAACAACTGCTCAATACCTGCCCTACCGTGCATATAAGGGTTCGCCATCCGGAGTAAAGCAAAAGATTCAGCCTAATAACTATATATTTGAGCCAGGCAGAGAAGAAATCGCTATAGGTTTAATTGAAAAATCACTGAAGTTTAAAATATTTTCTGTAATCACGGACTCATCTGCATCCGAACATGCTGCACGGACTCTTGCCATGCAAATAGCGACGGACAACGCAGATAATTTAATTGAGGATCTTACTCTTCAGTATAATAAATCACGTCAGCAGTCAATTACAAACGAGCTTTTGGATTTAATGGGCGGGTTCAGGTAAAATTTGAATTAATATTTTTAGAAATAATCTCTAAATATGGAGAAACAAAACTAAAAAAGCTGACATATCCCGGGCATAAAAAATTGATATTATTATCCCCTTCCGTTTTCACAACCCGGTGTTCCGGACATCCCCCGAAGCAAAGGTTAAGGTAATCGCAACGCTGGCATTTAACCGGCAACCTGCTCCTTTTTTCGATACCAAAATTTGCAATTTTCGGAGAGTAAACCAGTTCTTCAAAATTTTGTTTTTTAAGGTTTCCAAGATAAAAATCATTATCAACATCAGATTCGGGCCTGTTTACAAAATGGTCGCATGTAAAAATATCCCCATTTAGTTCCAATACAGGCACATCTCCGCACACCGGGTTAAACTGGCACAGCCCGCCCTGCATTCCCATATAGTTTGCCAAAGCAACATCGAACAACTGGACATAAACTCTGCCGGCATCCTCACATCTCCACCATTCAGAAAAAACATCTTTCATAAACTGCCCATAACCTTCGGCAGAGACGCCCCAGACTTCGTCCGGAGCGACGACAGGAAGAAATTGCATGAATCGTGGATTTTCGTGTGAATTAGCACCAATGCTTTTCAAAAACTCATATACCACGGCACCTCTTCCCTCACTTGCACTATTCACGGTAGAAAGTGTATTGAATTCCACACCCCACTCTTTCAGCATTGAAATTCCTGACATTGTTCTGTCGAACATCGATTCTCCTGCCCTGTTAACACGAAATGCATCATGAATATCTTTTGGCCCGTCAATGGAGACTCCCACTAAAAAATTATTTTGTTTGAAGAACCTGCACCATTCAGCATTTATAAGTGTACCGTTTGTCTGAATTGTGTTGATAATTGTTTTTGACCCGGAATATTTTAAATTTTCCTGAGCAAGAGCCTCTTGTTGAATCTCTGCAGCTTTTTGAAAAAATCCGATACCCGCAAGCAATGGTTCGCCGCCATGCCAGCAAAAAGAGACTTCAGGAGTATTATTCAATCTAATTGTTTCAAAAATTGCATTTCTCAGCAGCTCTTCACTCATGATGATTAACCTGCCCGGCCTGCTATTTTCCGGTTCAGCCGGCATATAATAACAGTATTCACAATTCAGGTTGCACTCTGCTCCAACCGGTTTAAGCATAAGAGAAAAAGGCCTTCCTGGCTGAAAGCGGTATGCTTCCTTAATGTGCAGAGTATTCGAGCCCTGAGGTTTCATATATTATAACTCCTGGGTGTCTTCGTATTTAGTCATAAGTCGCTTAAGCTCTTTGTGCATTCGCTCTTTTACTTTTGTATACAGAAGATTGTCATACTGATTTACAAGTTCTTTAGGGTCCGTTTGCAAATCGTACAGTTCCCATTTATCTATATCGTGACCATAAAAATGAATCAGTTTATACCTGCTGTCCCTCACACCGTAATGACGGCGTACAGCATGCTCTGCCGGATATTCAAAATAATGATAATAGACCGATTTGCGCCAGTCAGATGGTGTTTTGCCTTTAAGCAGCGGAACCATTGACTCTCCCTGAATCTCTCTTGGGATGGATACACCAGCAAGTTCCAGTATAGTTGGAGCATAGTCTATATTCTGGACAAATTGAGGTACGTCTCCCCTCTTTTTGAGGTCTTTTGCTCCATCCGGCATTCTCATAACCAAAGGAGTGCGGAAAGATTCTTCATACATAAAGCGTTTGTCGAACCAACCGTGTTCGCCCATATAAAAACCCTGATCCGAAGTGTATATTACGATAGTATTTTCCAGCAGACCTTTTTCTTTAAGATAATCCAAAACTCTGCCAATGTTATTGTCAACAGAACGGATACACTTAAGATAATCTCTCATATAACGCTGAAATTTCCATTCTGCCAGCTCTTTTCCTGTTGGTTTTGTTGCAATGAACTCTCTGATGATTTTATTGTAAGTACTGTCCCAAAGCTGCCTTTGTCGCGGGTCTAGCCTGCGGAGGGCAAATGCCATATTATCCTTGTACCCGCTTGCGATATCAGGAGAAAGGAGCTTGAGGTCCGTAGCAAAATTCATCACTTTGTCATCGGCAATTCTCATCTCCTGTGCTGCGGCTGCAGGCCTCCCTTCATAGTTGTCATAAAAAGTATCCGGAATGGGGAAATTTACATCTTCAAACAGGTTGAGTTCAGTTGTATCGGACATCCAGTTCCTGTGAGGAGCCTTATGATGGATTACAAGGCAGAATGGTTTAGTTGTATCACGTTCTTTTTCAAGCCAGTTAATGCTTAAATCTGTTATCACGTTTGTACTGTATCCTTTGTATGTTACTCTTCCTTTAGGTGTTATAAAAATCGGATCATAATACTGCCCCTGCCCTACCAGTACTTCCCATCTGTTAAAACCGGACGGTTCGCTCTTAAGGTGCCATTTGCCAAATATTGCTGTCTGATATCCTTCATTCTGGAGTAGTTTAGGGAATGTGACCTGAGTACTGTCAAAACGTGTCGCATTTGTTGTCATCCCGTTTTTGTGAGAAAACTTGCCAGTGAGCATACATGCCCTGCTGGGACCCGATATTGAGTTCGCCACAAAACTGTTTGTAAAGCGAATTCCTTCTGAAGCAATCCTGTCGATGTTGGGAGTCTCGATATACCTGTTGTCGTAGCAGCTGATTGTCTGATATGAATGATCATCGGACATTATATAGACAATATTAAGCCTTTTCTTGTTTTCCTGCCGGCTCTTGTTGCCCGGTTCATTCCCTGCTGCAGAAGCCTGCGTAACAGCTCCAATCGAAGCCGCAAAAGGAATAAAAAGGAGCATTTTTTTATTTGAAATCATAATCTGGGATTAGTTAAGTAGCGGCTTAAAGGTACAAAAAATAATTTCGCGCAAACTTGTTGATATCTTTAGTAAATTTGTATACGTATGGAAAAAATTAACATTTTCTGGTTCAGACGCGATTTACGGCTCGGTGATAATGCAGGATTGTATGCAGCTCTATCGTCTGGACTTAAAGTGTTACCCATATTTATTTTTGATTCGGAAATTTTAGAACAGCTTCCCAGCAAAAAGGACAAAAGAGTTAGTTTTATACATAATGCTCTGGAAAAACTCAATTTACAGATACTCTGTTTTTACGCCAAACCTCAGGATGCATTTGAATGGCTCGCCGGTGATGAAATAATGAATAAGTATTACCGGACCGACACCGTTTTCTGCAATGAGGATTACGAACCCTACGCAACTGAGAGAGACAATCTGGTGTCATCCGTGCTTGCAAAAAAGGGAATCGCCTTTAAAACATATAAAGACAATGTTGTATTTTCCAAAGCTGATATTCTTAAATCGGACGGCACTCCTTATACTGTCTTTACTCCATACTCAAAAATGTGGCTTGCTAAGTTGAACAACAACTCCGATGGGTACCTTCAGCACTTTCCATCGGAAAATCTTACATCCAATTTTATTAAACCGGACATCCCGCTACCTGAGAAAAAAGGAGACCTTAAAATTTTCACTCGCCTACCCTCTTTTGATGAAATTGGGTTTATTGCAGATGATGAAATCACTGGCACAAAAAAAACAGAATTATTAAGAAAAGATATAATCGTCAATTATCACAATACCCGCAACTTTCCGGCAATGGATGAAGGAACTACCAGGCTGGGCGTTCATCTGCGATTTGGAACCGTCAGCATAAGACATGCCGTCAAGGTTGCTTTGAAACTAAACGAAGTATGGCTTAGCGAACTGATTTGGAGGGAGTTTTTTCAGCAGATTATTTTTCATTTCCCCTACTCTGCCAATGGACCTTTCAAGAAGAAATACAGTTTCATAAAATGGCGTAACGACGAGAATGAGATAGAGCGCTGGTGCCGAGGAGAAACCGGATATCCTGTTGTTGACGCAGGAATGCGGGAATTAAATGAAACCGGGTTTATGCACAACCGGGTAAGAATGATAACTGCTAGCTTTTTTACTAAACATCTTCTTGCAGACTGGAAAATTGGAGAAGCGTACTTTGCCGGAAAACTTATGGATTACGATCTTGCTGCCAATGTCGGGAACTGGCAGTGGGCAGTCGGTTGCGGATGTGATGCTGCGCCATACTTCAGGGTATTCAACCCTTGGGAGCAAACCAAAAAATTTGATCCAAAAGCTGAATACATAATGAAGTGGGTACCCGAAGCGCTAAGTGATTCTTACCCAAAACCAATTGTTGAGCACACATTTGCCCGGAACCGCGCTCTTGCAGCTTATAAAGAGGGTCTTGCCAGGTTTGCTCAACTATAATTTCTCCGGCTGCGAGTTGTCTTTTTCACGGCTATCCATTCACTGCCAACTAATCTCTTCGGGCTTGTGCGTCCTCGCTGCGTTTCACTCCGTTCCGGCCGAATCGCCCTCATCAATTAGTTGGCAATGAAAGGTAATACATCGTGATTATTAACTCGATGCCAGAGATGTTGAAACCCATACTTATATAACTCCTTAATAATATGTAGGTTACTAAAAATGAAGAGATATGACATCTCTTTATTTTTAGGATATATCTGATTATATGAAACTTACATAGGAGTCTGTAGTAAGTTGTCCCGTCCTGAAATAGGTTGACACGCCATCGCATCCCAAAAGGAACATATTAGTTGCTCCTGCGTCGCAGGTTTACGCCTTCGACGGAAAAAAAATTGCCAGCCGCAGGGATATTAAACCGCGGCAAAGCCGCACCATGTAATAGTTCAAGTCTCCGGCTGCGAGTTGAAAATTTTATCTTCCTCAGCTACTTTGCCTACTAATTGATAAAGGGCGATTCGGCCGGACGAAGCGCAGCGAAGGAGGACGCACAAGCCCGAAGCAATTAGTAGGCATATGTATAAATAGCAATAATATATATAACAACTCGCAGCCGGAGACTAGCAACAAAAAAACCGGCAAATTTCTTCGCCGGCTTTCTTAATATGTAAAACGTACTTTTTAATATTACATTTTGTCATTGCTACCCAAAACATCCACTACTTTGTGTTTGTAAAGAGCTTTTAGAGCGTCGCGGGCAGGTCCGAGATATTTTCTTGGGTCAAACTCCGAAGGTTTTTCTGCAAATTCCTTACGAATGGCAGCTGTCATTGCAAGGCGGCCGTCCGAGTCAATATTGATTTTGCAAACAGCACTGGCAGCTGCTTTACGAAGCTGATCTTCGGGAATTCCGATGGAATCTTCCAGTTTGCCGCCATATTTGTTGATTTCCGCAACAATTTCCTGTGGCACGCTTGATGCTCCGTGAAGTACAATTGGAAATCCGGGGATTCTCTTCTCAATTTCTTTAAGGATATCAAGACGGATTTCAGGTTTCTGACCAGGTTTGAATTTGAAAGCGCCATGTGAAGTTCCAATTGAGATAGCAAGTGAATCAACTCCTGTTCTTTTTACAAATTCCTCAACCTCTTCCGGCTGTGTATATGTATGGTGTTCTGCCGAAACTTCATCCTCAACTCCTGCAAGAACGCCAAGTTCGCCCTCAACAGTAACGTCATGGGCATGAGCGTACTCAACTACCTGTTTTGTAAGTTCAATGTTTTTATCGAAAGAGAAATGTGAGCCGTCAATCATAACAGATGAGAAGCCCATATCGATGCATGATTTGCAAAGTTCGAATGTATCGCCGTGGTCAAGGTGAAGAACAATTGGAATGTTTGCTCCCAGTTCTTTTGCATATTCAACTGCACCCTGAGCCATATATCTTAGTAAAGTCTGGTTTGCATATTTTCTTGCTCCGCTTGACACCTGAAGAATAACAGGTGATTTTGTCTCAACACATGCAGAAATAATTGCCTGCATTTGCTCCATATTGTTAAAGTTAAAAGCAGGAATTGCATATCCGCCTTTCACTGCCTTGGCAAACAGCTCTTTTGAGTTTACCAGGCCTAATTCTTTGTATGAAATCATAATTATATAGATTTATTAGTACTAAATATCGAAAACTTGTCTGCTCCCGAGTGTTCAAAAATCGTGCAAAAATACGAATTTATAACATATAAAGCTAACTTTGCATTAAATGCTATTTCAATGAAAGCACACATACTACAAGAAACAAACTGGAAAGACACTGAGAATAAGCAATATAAAGTTGCAATTCTCCCATGGGGTGCCACAGAGGCACATAATCTTCATCTGCCATACGGCACTGACACAATTCTTGCCGAAAGAGTAGCGGCCGATGCTGCAGCAATTGCAAATTTAAAAGGTGCAGATTCAATAGTTCTTCCGTCAATAGCATACGGAGTAAACAGCGGACAAATGGAGGTTAAGCTCTGTATGAATATTAACCCCTCTACCCAGACTGCATTACTCAGAGATATTCTTTATGTACTGGAAAATCATTCGATAGACAAACTCATAATTCTTAATGCACATGGTGGGAATGCATTTCAGCCCATAATTCGTGAACTTTCACTCGAATTTCCCGACACACTCATGGCAGCAATTAACTGGTGGGTTGTTTGCAAACCCGAAGAGTTTTTTGACGAGCCCGGTGACCATGCAGGCGAACTTGAAACCTCTGCGATGATGGCTGTATCGCCTGAGCTTGTGCTCCCTCTTAATCAAGCCGGAAAAGGCAAAGAGAAACATTTCAAAATTGAGGGTTTCCGCAAAAAATGGGCATGGACGCCACGACGCTGGATTTACATCTCAGAAGACACTGGAGTAGGTAATCCTAAAAAGGCTTCTGCAGAAAAAGGCAAAGTATTCATTGATGCCTGTACCGAAAAAATCGCCGAATTTATTCTGGACTTTTCTAAAGTTAAAGAAGAGAAAGATCTTTATGAAAAATAAACGGGTTCTTATTATATCGGCCCCCTCAGGCGCGGGAAAGAGTACAGTTGTTAAACATCTCCTTGCAAAATACAACTTTCTCGAATTTTCTGTATCAGCCACTTCCCGTGCTCCAAGAGGAGAGGAAATGGATGGGAAAGATTATTATTTTCTTTCAAAAGATGAATTTGAAAAGAAAATAAAAGCGGGGGAATTTGTCGAATATGAAGAAGTTTACTCCGGGTTTTATTATGGAACCCTCAAGAGCGAAGTCGAAAAAATCTGGAAAAAAGGAAATGTAATTCTATTTGACATTGACGTGATGGGCGGAATAAACCTGAAAAAGCTATATGGAGAGAGTGCTTTATCCGTATTTATCCGGCCGCCTTCAACAAATGAACTCCGTAACAGGCTTGTAAAAAGAGGAACCGATTCCCCGGATGCAATTGAACGGAGAGTTGCAAAAGCAGAACATGAACTCACTTATGAAGGTGAATTTGATGTAGTTCTGGTCAATGATATTCTTGAAAAATGTCTGGCACAGGCAGAAAAAATAATTAAGAACAACTTACAGTAGAATAATCAAAAATGAAGACCGGTCTTTACTTTGGTTCATTCAACCCTCTGCATACGGGTCATCTGACAATTTTCCGTTATTTGCTGGAAAATAGCGATCTGGAAAGAGTGGTGCTGGTTGTAAGTCCTCAGAATCCGCTTAAAGAAAACTGGGAAGAGGAAAACAGGGATAGCCGTTTTAAAAACATTACCGAATCTATTGAACGATTAAAATCACGTTCTCCCGAGGAGGGCGGGTTGTCAAAAGAGGATGCAAAAAGGTTGTCTGTATCTGATATAGAATTTTACCTGACTCCTCCGCTTTATACCATCAATACACTTAGAAAACTGAGAGATCTGGAACCGTATGAAAAGTTCGTTCTCATAATTGGAGCAGATAATCTGTCAATAATTGAAAAGTGGCACGACTGGCAGGACCTGCTATCCGAGTTTGAAGTATGGGTTTACCCAAGAACAGGTCATAATGCCGTGGAACTATGCAAAAAATATGGCACCCGTTTAATAGATGCTCCCCTGATTGATATATCATCTACAGAAATACGGGAAAATGAGTCAAGAGGCTTAGATATGTCAAAGTTCAGGGTCTGACCTTCTCCCCTTCCATTATCTTCTTAAATGCATTCCATAAAGACTCCTGTGGAGGAGGTGCCTGAATAAATATTTCAGTCTTTTTTACGGGATGAATAAACTTCACGCTACGGGCGTGCAAAGAGATGCTTCCGTCCGGATTCGACCGTGGCGCACCGTATTTCAGGTCCCCCTTAATAGGAATTCCAATGTGAGAAAGCTGACAGCGAATCTGATGGTGCCTGCCGGTGAGAAGCTGAACCTCAATCAAATGGTATCTGTCACTGCTGGCGATAAGCTGATATCTGAGTTTTGCCTCCTTAGCCTCTCCTTTTTTTGTTGCAATGACGTAAGATTTGTTCTGTTTTTCATTTCGCGTGATGAAATGAGTAAGCTCTCCTGCCGGTGGGGTCGGTTTATCTGCAACAACCGCCCAGTACCTTTTTTCCATATCACCGCTACGGAATAACTCGTTCATTCTCTCAAGGGCCTTTGATGTTTTTGCAAAGATTGTAATGCCGCTAACCGGCCTGTCCAGCCTGTGAGTCACTCCAATGAAAGCCGCTCCCGGTTTTGCATCCCGTCTTGCAATATATGCTGCAACAACTTCTCCCAAAGGCATGTCTCCGGTTTTGTCGCCCTGTACTATATCACCGGATCTCTTGTTAACAACAATAATATGGTTGTCTTCGTATAATACCTCTAAATTATCAATATTGCTCGCGCTCATTTGGAAAATCTTTACTTTTTATATCTGAAATATAGTTCTTTACAGCTCCAAGCATCTCATCGTGAAGATTGTGATAACGACGGAGAAATCTTGGAGAAAACTCCTGAGTGAGCCCGAGCATATCGTGCAAAACAAGAACCTGCCCGTCAACACCGTTTCCTGCACCAATCCCAATTACTGGAATTTTAAGTCTGGAGGCAACTTTTGCTCCGAGTTCCGCCGGAATTTTTTCAAGTACAAGTGCAAAACAACCTGCATTTTCAAGAGCAGCTGCATCTTCCATAAGTTTTTCTGCTTCTGCCTCCTCGCGGGCCCTCACAGAATAAGTACCAAACTTATGAATCGATTGAGGGGTGAGCCCAAGATGGCCCATTACAGGTATACCTGTCGAAAGAATCCTGTTTACCGATTCTATTATTTCTATTCCTCCCTCTACTTTAAGAGCATCTGCTTCGGACTCTTTCATTATCCGTATTGCACTGTGAACAGCCTCTTTAGAATTTCCCTGATATGTTCCGAAAGGCATATCCACAACAACCATCGGATTTTTAACAGCCCTCATTACGCTTTGAGCATGATAAATCATCTGATCAAGAGTGATTGGCAATGTGGTTTCGTGACCAGCCATAACATTCGCGGCAGAATCTCCCACAAGTATTATGTCAATCCCTGCCTCATCTATGATTTTGGCCATTGTATAGTCATAGGCGGTGAGCATAGAGATTTTTTCACCTCTTTGCTTCATTTCAAGCAATTTGTGCGTTGTTATAACACGACTTTTCCCCTCTAAAGACATCTCTTCTATACCCTTTAAGTTTTTAAAATCTTTTGCCCGGCAAAGCTATACAAATAATCAATATGAATTATATGACACCTTGTCAGTTTTTGCCGATTGGCACAATGTTAGTTGTACCATCAGGCAAACAGAAAAACAATTAAAATCATTTATAACAATGGGAAAAATTATAGGAATTGACCTTGGTACTACAAACTCCTGCGTTGCAGTAATGGAGGGTAATGAACCAACTGTCATCATAAACAGCGAAGGTAAAAGAACTACACCTTCAATTGTTGCATTTGCCGACAACGGTGAAAGAAAAATTGGCGATCCGGCAAAAAGACAAGCAATTACAAACCCTACAAGAACTATCTTTTCAATTAAGAGGTTCATGGGTGAAACATACGACCGCGTTCAGCAAGAGGTTCACAGAGTACCTTACAAAGTTGACAAAGGCGATAATAATACTCCAAGAGTAAACATCGATGGCCGTCTTTATACTCCACAGGAAATTTCTGCAATCGTTCTTCAGAAGATGAAGAAAACTGCCGAGGATTACCTTGGACAAGAGGTTACAGAGGCAGTTATCACAGTGCCTGCATATTTTAGCGACTCGCAGAGACAAGCCACAAAAGAGGCTGGAGAAATTGCCGGTTTAAAGGTAAGACGTATCATTAACGAGCCTACAGCTGCTGCTCTTGCATATGGCCTTGACAAGCAACACAGAGAGATGAAGGTTGCCGTATTTGACCTTGGCGGCGGAACATTCGATATTTCTGTTCTTGAACTTGGCGATGGCGTATTTGAGGTTAAATCTACAAATGGGGACACTCACCTTGGAGGAGACGACTTTGACCAGATGGTTATTGACTGGCTTGCCGAAGAGTTTAAAAATGAAAACAGCGGCCTTGATCTTAGAAAAGACCCGATGGCTCTTCAAAGATTGAAAGAGGCAGCCGAAAAAGCGAAAATTGAGCTTTCAAGCCAAACCTCAACCGAGATAAATCTTCCTTACATTATGCCTGTAGACGGAGTTCCTAAACACCTTGTTAAAACTCTTACACGTGCAAAATTCGAACAACTTTGCGATTCACTTATCCAAAGAACTGTTGAACCATGTCGCAAAGCACTAAGCGATGCAAACATGAAACCTTCCGATATTGATGAAATCTTGCTTGTTGGCGGATCTACACGTATTCCTGCCATTCAGCAACTTGTCGAAAAATTCTTTGGAAAGGCTCCAAGCAAAGGAGTAAACCCCGATGAGGTTGTTGCAGTTGGTGCAGCAATTCAGGGCGGCGTTCTTGCAGGAGATGTTAAGGATGTACTTCTGCTCGATGTCACCCCGCTTTCTCTCGGTATCGAAACTTATGGTTCGGTTATGACAAAGCTTATCGAGTCAAACACTACTATTCCTACCAAAAAATCTGAAGTTTTCAGTACTGCAAGCGACAATCAACCTTCTGTAGAAATCCACATCCTTCAGGGAGAAAGACCGATGGCTAAGGACAACAAGACAATCGGCCGCTTCCACCTGGATGGAATTGCACCTGCTCCAAGAGGTGTTCCACAGATTGAAGTTACATTTGACATAGATGCAAACGGAATCCTGCACGTATCTGCAAAAGATAAAGGAACCGGCAAGGAACAGAAGATTCGTATTGAAGCTTCAAGCGGACTTACCGATGCCGAAATCAAGAAAATGCGTGACGAGGCCAAAGCTAATGAGGCATCTGACCAACTGGAAAGAGAAAAAGTTGACAAGATTAACTCTGCCGACACAATGATTTTCCAGACAGAGAAGAACCTAAAAGAGTATGGCGACAAGATTCCTGCCGACAAGAGAGGAAACATCGAAAGCGCACTTGCTGCACTTAAGGAGGCTCACAAATCTCAGGATGTAACAGCTATTGACAAAGCCATGGAGGCGATGAACGCTGCATGGCACGCTGCATCTGAAGATATGGCCAAGGCTGCACAGGGCGGACCTGCTCAGAGCCAGGAAGGTCCTTCAGATCAGGACAACGGCTCTTCTTCTAACAAGGGAACCACTGGTAACGACAAAGAGGTTACAGATGTGGATTTTGAGGAAGTAAAGTAAGAGAGAAATTGAGCGGAATGCAAAAATGAGCGACTAAGCGAGCGGAATGCAGAAGCAAAAGCATTTCGCAAAGCGAAATAAAAAAGAGAGACCCCAGTGAATGGCCAAGCTTGCTTGGACAGGCACCGGGGCCTCTCTTTTTTAAGCAGGCCCCCGGCCTGCTGCTTCTACATTCCCGAGCGAGAGCGAATCCGGCGCGTAGCGACGGAACTACCCCATGAAAGCATATAATCTCTAGATATTTAGAACAAAATCATCTTACCAATGTTTTTTATACCAATTTTTGGTATATTTGAAAAATAAAAAAAAGAATTATGAATAGGAATACATCTATTTCATTGGGAGACCACTTTGATAATTTTATACAAAACAGACTATCAGAGGGACGGTATAAAAATGCAAGTGAGGTTGTTAGAGCGGGATTAAGGCTTCTGGAAGAAGAGGAAAATAGATATATTTCCCTGAAAGAGGCTATTAACGAAGGAATAAATAGTGGAATTGCGTCTGATTTCAATCCTCAGTCTCATTTAGCAAATCTAAAATCAAATAAATAGTTGAATGGCCGGCTATAAATTCACAAATAAAGCGGTTGAAGATTTAACCGAAATCTGGAATTATACTTTAAAAAAATGGTCTGAAAATCAAGCTGACATTTACTATAGTATGATTATCAATTCTTGTAAAGAACTTGTTACCAATCCTAATATAGGAAAAGACTATTCAATGGTCTCAAAATTCGTATCAGGAGCGAGAGTAGGTAGACATATCATTTTTTACAGAGAACTTGAAAACGGCGATATTGAAATTCTAAGGATACTCCACGAGCAAATGGATTTGAAGAATAAACTATACTAACAGGAAATTTAGATTCAACTAGGAAACGTAATTGATGAAATGTTACTTTTTTATGATAATAATTTGAACGTTTCAAAAATGAGTGTGTATTATTATTGAATTCAACTTTAGTGCGCACATAATTTTTTGTAAAATCATTAAAAATTGTAAAATGAAAAAGATATTTTTTTTATTCCTGCTAATGAGTATCAATATTGGATCTTTAATAGCCCAGAAACCAGAAAAGATTTATTCATTCGTAAAAACCGATAAGTCACACGAGTTTTACAAACAACAAGTAGAGCTTTGGTGGAAAGAAATTGAAAAAGATATAAAAAATGAAGATGCATGGTATAATTATTATAAAGCCAATCGTAACAGTTTTTATACTTTTAAAGAAGTCGGATCTAATCTGGAAAAAGAACAAGAATGGAAACAAGAAAGCGCTTACAATAAAAATTTGGATGAAATCCGTGACCAAATCAAAAAAAACATTCCAAATACTTTCACCGATTATGTTACAAGGAAAAGATCCCCTCTTGACAATGAAACATTTGACAATATTAATAAGGCTTACAATTTAAAGCCCGATGCCGCAGAGATTTATCCTTTAATGATTACTCACTATGAGTTAATCGCGAATTATGATAAAAGAAAAGAAATTAATAAAAAAATGTACGAAGCCAATGAGTTGTCATCGGGATTGATTAACTACGGATACAATGTACTAATGACATTGAAGCCAAACAGTATTTTACTTACATATGGGGACAACGAAACATTTCCAATTTGGCTGTTGCAAGATGTTTACAACTTAAGAAAAGATGTTATTGTAATGGCTTTGCCAATGCTGACTGTTAAAGATTATAGAACAATTATGTTCAATAAGATCGGGATACCGAATAACTCTTCAAAAAATGATAATGGGACTTTTGAAGAGAATCAATATGAAATTGCCGGTTATATTTTAAGCAATGTTAATCTTAATGAACATCCTGTATATATTTCATTAGGAGCAAGTCATACAGTTAAAAATTTTGAGAGTAATTTGTATTTAGTTGGTCTTGCTCTGGAATACTCAAAAACAAATATTGACAACATTGCTTTATTGAGAAATAACTTTGAAAACAAGTATGCATTGGATTATACTAAAATTGGTTTTGGGTATGATATTAGTGCCTCGATCGTTAATAAAATGAATACCAATTATTTCCCGGGAATATTGAAACTATATAACTATTACAAATCGGCCGGTGATATTGGTGCCGCCGAAAAGATGAAAATTATAGGACTGAAAATTGCAGAAAAAAATAATCAAAGTTGGTCTGACTATGCTAAATCAGTTTTAAAATAGGCATTTCATGAAGTCAAAAACTGATGAAGAATTAATTAAAATATTTCAAAATAGTAAAGATGATCAATGTAAAATTGCATTTGATCATCTTTATAATAGATATGCAAAACAAATGGTCAATTATTTCTATTATGCGTTAAAAAACGACAATGAAAAGGCTCAGGATTTTTTGCATGATTTATTTCTGAAGATTATTGAAAATAAAGATAAATTTGATTGCAATCAGTCCTTTAAGCCATGGATTTACAGAATTGCTATAAATATGTGTAATAATGAATATCGGAGAAAAAAAATATTTCATAAGTACGAAGAACACATTAAAGCATCAGAAACAGACTGCGATACAAATAATTATATTGAAAATACGACTGAAACGGATTTATGGAATTGCATAAATACAATGAACCCTGAAAAGCGGGCACTGATTATTTTGAGATTTAAGTTTAATCTTACAATAAATGAAATGGCTTTAATTTTTAATTGTGCAGAAGGAACAATAAAATCAAGGTTGTTTTATACAACAAAAGAATTATCTAAGATTTTAAAAAAGCAAAATTATGAGTTCTGATAAAAAAACAAATAGGGTTTTCGAGCTGGCAGAGCAGTTTGAGTTCAGTGAACTCTTAGATATGGATAAAAAGTATATTTTATCAGTAATGACAGAAAAAGAGTACAATGATCTAAGAAATACAATAAATTCTCTGTCGAATTATTTCATGAAAGATATTGAACCGTAAACAAATATTCCACCAATAGGTCATAAACACAAAAAAAATGGAATTACAAAATTTATTCTGTACCCGCTTCAATTATATAAAGTAGCAGCAATCATTATTATTGCTTTTTTTCTATTCAATAATAAACATAATAATGAAAACCTTAATTCAGAATTGCTTTCTCAAAACGACACTGTTTTTATTAGTAAAAAAGACACAATCACTCAAATTATACACGATACCGTTTGGGTTGCTGAGACAAAAAATAGCATACCTAGAGTAAATAGAACAGATAGAACAGAGAATGTAAGAAATCAAACCGTATACAATGAGTATGACTTAAGTCCTGATAATGTTGAAAAAATTATGAGTATGACTAAAAATAACAGTTTAGCTAATGATTCAATTCTAAAAGGTATATTAGTATTATTGGACTAAAAATTAAAAGTTTTGGTGTCGTGTCGGACCCCTTAAATGGTATTTTTCACATTTGTGTCGACAAAATGGGCAAAGCTGTTGAGAGGTTTGACGTGGCGGTTGAAAAAATATAATTGAAAAAAAAATGACACAAGAAGAACTTGCAGCGAAATGAGGAACTAATAAAGGATATATATATATCAAAAATTGAGAATGAATAAAGGAAGTAGGGCTACCAACGCTCCAAAAAATTGTAGAACAAGGTCTGGGAGGGCAGTTTGAACTTTCTATAAGGCTATAAAAATTCAGATTTAACAACTAACATCATTTGAACATATTTCTCTGGAAACGTTTTGAATGCTTCGATAAAAATATCATGAAAAATACAGACGACAAACTGATAAGTCGAAATATAAAACCAACCGCTATGCGCGAATTGGTCTTCGACATTCTTACAGAACAAACAGCAGCGATAAGCTTATCTGATTTGGAACAAAACTTTCAAAAATCGGATAAAGTCACTTTGTACCGCACTCTCAAAACATTTGAAAATAAGAAACTTATTCACAGCATTGACGACGGCACAGGCTCAGTAAAGTATGCTTTGTGTGCCGAAAATTGCCAATGCAACCCGCACGATCTGCATGTGCATTTCTTTTGTACCAAATGTAAACACACCTATTGTTTAAACGACACTCCGATTCCGTCCGTCACATTACCACTTGATTTTGAAATCAAAACTATTAACATGGTTGTAAAAGGCACATGTGCAAACTGCAAGGAATAACTTTGCAACTTGGTTGCATAAACTTTTATATTATCTTTGCGGTTGTTCTAACAGTTGTAA
>JAJFVD010000013.1 GCA_021371955.1 Bacteroidales bacterium | reverse complement strand
TTGGCGATTTCGGGAACAAGTTAGAAATTATCTGCCGGTTTCCGGAGGGTCATCAGTTTCTGCTGGTGACCCTCTTTGTTGATAACTCCTTAGTGATCCTTAATTACAAATCATCAGTTGCGTTTCCTAGTTGAATCTAAGAAACGCAAGTTTAACGGCAATGGCATCCATCGAAATGGCTGATGAGTAAACGGGGAATTTTTGAGACTGATATGCAACAAGCAGGCTCAGAGTGTTCCATCGCGTAACATGAATACCGGCTCCAATGCCGGGAGAAATATACAGGCCAGCTTTCCCGTTGTCATCTTCCCCCACAGGAATTCCTATCCCGATATCAAAAGAAACATAAGGGTTAATTTTGCCTAACTTAAAATATCCTTTTGCGTTTGCATAAACCGGGATAACCGAAAAATAATCAAGTACGTCGGAATAGTGGTGCCATCCTGCACCAATGCCAACAAAAAAATAGTCATTTAAACGAACACCGTGAACTGTTTCTATAGTAAAACGGTCGAAGACATTCTCTAACGTTCCTACACCAAATGAATGGCCAACATTTAATTCTCCCTGATATTTCAGCTTCTGTGCAAATGAGCTGAAAGAGATTGCTAATGTGAGCAATACCAAAACTAATAATTTCTTTTTCATGATAAAAGAGTATTAATTTATTATAATAAAGGTAGTGCAAAAACACAGGAAGTGTTACTGGAAATTTTGAATTGAAATCTCAGAATTCAGGGGGCAAGCTGCTAAAACCTAAACCCAATTTTAATTGCAAAGGAATTCATTGTAAGCCTCGACGGGTAGCCGGCCAGGGTCTGCGATTGTAGTGATACTCCAAGGCTTATGGCGTTTTTACCGGAAATGTTATAGCTTGCGCCAACACCCGGGGCAAAGTAAAAACCATTATGGCCTGATACCATTCCGGTTGTTATTGAATATCCTATATCAAAAGTGGCATAAGGAGAAATTTTGCCGTAGGTGAGATAGCCTTTCACATCAAAAAAGATAGGAATTAAGGAAAACTGTTCATCTTCACCTATAAACTCATCGGCGTTACGATTATATGAATGCCAGCCGACACCTGCTCCAACAAAGAAATTATCAGTGAGCCTGAACCCGTGAACCGTTTCCACATTAAAGCGGTTGTATGACCAGTCGCCATAGCCCAATGCATAGCCCACATTCACCTCTCCCTGATATTTTAAATTCTGGCTGTAAGAATTAAAAGACATTGCTACCATCAGCAAAACAAAAAATAAAATTTTTCTTTTCATAATAAAGCAATTAGTTATCTAAAGATACGATTATATCTCTTTCTTGTGTATCCATTTTCCTACCGTTGGAGCAACATAGTTTCTCATTTGGCTGAGGAGGTCGGGGATATTGTCGCTAATGAGTACCATCTTGCGGTTTTGCTCTTTGAGCAGGCCATTTGCAACCATACTATCAAGAAGGGTTATGAGGGCGTCGTAATAGCCGCCTATATTGAGTATGGCAAGTGGTTTCTTATGCAGTCCAAGTTGTGCCCATGTGAGCATTTCAAAGAATTCGTCCAGTGTTCCGTATCCGCCGGGGAGAGCAATAACACCGTCGCACAGGTCGTTCATTTTGGTCTTTCGTTCGTGCATGCTTTCGACCCATATCATATCTGTGAGTCCTTCGTGGTCAATCTCCATTGTTCTCAAAAACAACGGCATCACCCCGATTACCTTTCCGCCTGCACCTAAAGCCCCGTCTGCAACAGATCCCATCAGCCCAACCTTTGCTCCGCCGTATACGACTTCGATGTTTTCCTTTGCAAGCGTTTGCCCAAGCAGGATTGCCTGTTGTTCATATTTTACATCGGTGCCGGAACTGGACCCGCAAAAGACAGTAATTCTCTTCATTATCTGCCGGATTTTAGAATTGTGCCCGGGCCAGTACTATTCCTGTGTTGCGTCCGGTACCCTTTACAAATGTTGATAACGGCTCCTGGTTTATAATCACTTTTTTCTTTGAAGAGGAGGCGTGAATAAATGTGAGCTTGTCGCCGTCTTTGTATATGATTCCTACATGGGAAATGTCTATGCCGGGGATTGTAGTAACAAAACCCACCATATCTCCGCTCTTTATGAGGCCTGCATTCTGGTCAATTTTGTCGGTTGGAATATAAAAATGCTTCCTGGCATTGATTTCCATTTCCTTTTCTTTAACCTTCTGGATGAGGTCGGCCTTGCCTTTGAGTTGCTTGTATCTGTCTGTATTTGAAGACATGATGTACAAATTGAGGTTGAGGGGTTCTCCGCCTGCGCTCTGTGCCATGCTCTTTACGATTCCTTTTTCCTGATTCTGGTCAATCCAGTCGGATGTGTAGTGAAGACGGTCGGTGTAGTCGTTTATGGAGCCTTCCCTGTAGCGGAGCCACCTTAGTTTGTTGCAGAAATTGTCGAAGGTGAGGTCCTGCGATTTTGCAGTCATCGACAAAGCGTAAACAGTCTCTAAAAATGTTGTGCAGTCCAGCTCTCTGAGGTTCACAACCAAACCTTCGGGTTCGATTTCCAAAGTGTTGGCTACATACGGAACGTCTAAAAAGAATTTAGCGGTCTCTATAATTATTTGGTCTGTAGGCAGATTGGTTTTGTTCTGAATGTAAACAACGTATTTGCTGAATATAATGCGATCCTCCGGCTGATTATATATTGTCTGGCTTTTAGCCATCTGCGCAAAGGAGCTGCAGAACAGCGAGATGAAGAAAATTGACAGAAAAAATCTTTTCATGGTTTGGGGTTTTTGATTATGTAAATATAGGTTTTTTTAGGTTAGAGACCCTACAAATCCTTTCCGGCGCGCACCACACCCCGCGCGTCTGAGCGTCTCACCCCTGGGGTGTAGGTGCTCCCCTAGGGAAGAATGGTGTTGAGATTCTCTTTAAATCCTTTCGAGTCAATGACCTTTGCGTAGTGTCCGTCGGTGAGAGTAGCCAGAACAGCCGTCTGTACATCCTCTGCCTTAACGGTTTTGTCTCCGAACTTCAAATCTCTGGTAGCACAGGCATCGGAAACTACGATACATTCAAAGCCGTAGTCGCTTGCTGCCCTTGTGGCACCTTCGAGGCACATTTGTGTTTGCATGCCTATGATTACAAGACGGGTAATTTTGTTTTTGTTTAGAAACTCCAGCAAATCTGTCCCATAAAAACTGTTGACCTTTTGTTTTGTAATCACCTTTTCCGATGCAAGGGGCTCAACGTTTTTGTGAATTTCAAATCCGCTGTTTGACTTGTGGCGCACATGCACAACGAGCTGGTTTCTCTCCCGGAAAATTTGAAGAATATCTTTTGCAACCAGACTGGCCTGTTCGGCGTTAACCAACCCTGGCTTGCCATCTCCAGGGAAATAGAAATTCTGAATGTCTACGATGAGCAATGCAGTCTTAATGCTGTCGCTCTTTTGCTGTGCATTGGCAGTAAACTGACAAAGTAAAGCTGCTAATAATAGTAATTTTTTCATAAGTGTCTTTTCCCCAGGGGAAATTTGTTATGTTATTGATAATGATATGTTTGCGTCTCTTCTCTAAATTAGCTAAAGTGTTGACTTTGAGCGTTTAAACAAATTTCCCCTGGGGAAAAATGGTGTCATCAGAACCGCCACGCAACTATGCGGCTGATTTTGTTTCCCTGCCCCATTGGAATTGTCTTCACTTCCACGGCTCCTACTTTTTTAAGGGCGGAATATACTCCGCGGAGGCTCTCTTTCTTTGCGATGAGGCTGGAAAACCAGCGGCACTGGCTTGCGTAACTGCGGCTTTGGAAAGCCATGTCGCGTACAAACTGCTCTTCGCCGCCGGGGCACCAGAGCTCGTTGTTCTGTCCGCCAAAATTAGGAACTGGTTTGGAACCCGCCTTTTTCTCTCCGGATACTGAATTGCCGGACATGGAATCCTGATTTTCTCCGGACATGAAATTTTGACCCTGAGTCTCAATCTTCGATTCTCTAAACGTAGAATCCGGGTTTTCACCAAACATCGAATCCGGATTTTGCGACCGGAGTTCGGCAGCTTTGTTCTGCATCAGGTTTCTGATTTTCTTCTGCGCAACCTCTCTCGCCTCTTCGGGCGAAGAGTGAAAAGGAGGGTTGCAGATGGTTACGTCGACATACTCTCCTCCGAGAAGGATATCCTTGAAAAAGCAGGTCCTGTCCGGCTGAAGCCGTATTTCAATTTTGCCTTTCAAAAGAGGATTTTTCCGTACAATATTCTTTGCCGATTCAACTGCAACAGGGTCAATATCGCTGCCGATGAAGGTCCATCCGTACTCCATGCAGCCTATAACCGGGTAGATGCAGTTTGCACCCACGCCTATGTCAAGGCACTTTACTTCGTTTCCATGAGCAGGAGCGCTGCCTTCGGAGAGGAAGAAACTGTTTCTGGATTTGTTTCCGTTGTGCTTGTCATCTGCAAGCAAATCTGCAATATGGTGGATATAATCTGCACGGCCGGGAATAGAGGGGCAGAGGTAATTTTCGGGGATGTCCCAGAAAGCAATACCGTAGAAATGCTTCAGGAGAGCTTTATTGAGCATCTTTACTGCTGCAGGATCGAAAAAATCTATTGTGCGATCGTCGTAGGCATTTGTTATTACATACTTGTTCAGCTCGGGGGAACTCTTAATGAGTTCATCAAAATCGTACCTTCCGTGGTGTTTGTTTCTTGGGTGCAGTTCTCTGGTCATATTTGTTTTTGGAATTTCTGTAATCAGAATTTATATCCGACTCTGAAATTCACCGCTGTCATATATTTATTGAGGAACCCGGAATAATCGATACTGTCGAAAAGATGGTGTCCCTGATAGTCAACCCCAAGCTGGAAATACACGCTTTTTACCGGAGTAATGTTATAGTCCGCGCCAAAAGAAGGAGAGTAAAGCACATTATATCCTTCGCTTATTTTTGAATTGAGGCCGAATGTATAGCCCACATTAAACTGGAAGAATGGGGAAATCCTGGTTTTTGTAAAGTTAACTTTAAAAATGGCATATATCGGAATTATATACTTGTCGTAATTCCCATCGGTAATTCCGACTCCTGTTCCTGCGCCTATGTAGGCCAGCGGGTTTAGCCGGTACCCGTATGTAAATGCCACATTGTATGAACTGCTTCGTATTTGTCCGAATCCAACAGAATATCCGGTTTGTACAGATTTTTCAATGCCTTCCTGTGGTTGTGCCCATGAGGCTAAAAAGAAAAAGAGCAAGAGGGCAGTAAGTAAAAGTTTTTTCATTGTTATATTTTTATTTCTTAAAATTCTTAGCGTTGTCTCCATGGCTCCGAATAATATGGAAGAACAGAGCCATAGCTGCATAACTGAGACGAGATGCCAAGCCTCGATATCATTTGGTCGTGAGCCGCCGACACAGTGCCGTGAAAGAGGCCCGAAGGGCAAACTGTACTTTCGTACTTCACTCCCGAAGATTCAAATGAAATCTTATTTGCCTGCAAATCTACAAGATTTCCGGTTCCCACGCTTCCTAAAACTGTCCCTGCAACAACAATATCTCCTGCTTTAACTTTCACCTGTGCCACATGGTTGTATATTACATACCATAATGAATTTTTGCTTGCCCTTATTCGTATCCTGTAATCTACATAGTTTGGATCGCTGTTATAAGCAACGGAATCGACAATACCCACGCTTACGGATTTCACCGGAGCAAGTGCATCGCTAACTATGTAACGGATGGAAGATCTCCTGATCCTTAGTGCGATGGTTTCTCCATAAGGCTTAATATTAATGACTTTGTCCAGGTCCACTACAGACTGATTTAGCATTGGAGGATAGTATGGCTCGGGTTCAACTGCCGGTTCTTCTCCCTTGCAGGAAGGGACCATGATTACTATCAAAACCGATAAAAACAGAAATATTAATTTTTTCATAATGTTTATCTGTTTGTTTATGGAGTTACTATAGTTGCATTGCACAAAGTTAAATAATAACCGGGGTAACTCTGCGCCAGTCTTTCCCTGAGTATGTTGTGACCATCAATAAATGACTGGTTAGCTACTAATAATGGGCATACAGAAATATCTGCATTTCCGTGAACCGTTTTGTTTATCTGAAGCTCTACCCTGTTCCCGGTACCTACTGTTCCAAGATTTGCACCGGCAACAACCACATCGCCAACTTTAACTGAAAGGTTTTTAATATGGTCGTAAATGACGGTCCAGGAAGAATTTGCTTTGTGCTTAATGGAAATGCTATAGTCTGCCACTGCCGGATTGGAATTTAAAGTTACAGTACTTATTGTACCGCCGCAAACTGCTTTCAGGACAACATCGGGGGAGTTTGTGTAGTATTCTAATGTGGGATTTTTTGTTTCCGGCAAATTGTTCCCAAAAGAAATCAAACCTGTTACGGTATTCAAATCGAGAGGCAAAACCGATAGCACGGGGGGAGTCTCATCTGCGCTTTCTGTTTCCCAAAATAAATCGGTCTCAGACTCCTCATCTTTTTCGCAGGCAGGTGCAACAAAAAAGAGCAGAAATAAAATTATCAGCGATACATTTTTCATCCGTAAATAATTTTGATTTTTAATGGTCGGATGGAACTCGCATGTATTATTTTCATGCAAGTTTGCTTTTATTGAACATGCTCGTTTCATAAAGACATTTTTAAATAAATATAAAAAATGAATTTATCGTCAGTAGCCTTTACCGGCTCCTGTTCACAATTACAAGTGCTGCAATCACTCCCGGAACCCATCCGCACAATGTGAGCAAAAAGACAATCAGAACAGAACCGCACCCGTAATCGACCACTGCCAGTGGCGGAAAAAGAATGCAAATCAATACTCTTAAAAGTGACATAATCCTGAATTGTAGATTTGTATCAAATATACAATTTTTAATCAAAAAAACACCCACTGCCAATTTAAGGTCAGTGGGTGTTGTGGAGCGAGGGTTAGTAACTGGGTGTAAATATAGAAATAATTTTTATAACGGATGTGTAAAACAGAACTTTGCGCCTCCGGTGTAGTCCGGGTCTATCCAGATTTCTCCTCCGAGGCGTGTTACTATCTGCTTTGAAATTGCAAGACCGAGCCCGGCTCCCTGTTTGTAGTCGTCGAGCTTTTCAAACCGTTCGAATAAACGGGAGCGTTTTTCTTGCGGAATTCCGGTTCCCGTATCGGCAATTGTGAACAAAACTCTGTTTTTGTCGCGCTCAACTTTGTATTCCATTACGATTTTTCCTTCATCTGTAAACTTATTTGCGTTTGTGATGAGGTTTATCATAACCTGCGAGAGACGGTGCACATCTGTATTTATCTCTATATCTTCCGGGTCCGATATATAAATATACTCAATGCCTTTTTTCTTTAAATGCAGGGTTGTGTTCCCCAGGCTTTCTACAATCTCTTTTATCCGCACCTTCTTATAAACGAAGTTCATCTTTCCTGTATCCATTCTTGATATGTCAATGATGTCGGTTATGAGAGTGAGCAGCATATCCGAATTCTGGTTTATAACATCTGCAAATTTTTCTTTTTCGGCAGATGTACAGTTTTCGTCGCTCATAAGCTGGGAAAAACCTACAATTGCATTCAGAGGTGTCCGAATTTCATGGCTCATGTTTGCAAGAAATGCCGACTTTAATTTGTCGGACTCCTCGGCTCTCTCTTTTGCCAGAATGAGCTCATTTTCATTTTTCTCAAGATGCCTTCTCAGGCGGCGGTTCCTGCTGTACAAAAGTGCAAAGGAGACCATGAATATTATAAGGATAAACGAACCTAATGAAAGGTAGAGAAGAACCACTTTGTACTTGTGGATTTGAGGATCTTCGCTGTCTGTAAATATTGAGTTTGCGGGAAACTGATCGGACCTCACTCCGAGTGCATTTGTTTTCCTGCGGTCGAAATTGTAAATTCCCTCGCTTTGGATAAATTTGATAGCGTCTTTGTCTCCGCGGTAGTATCTGGAAATCTGATGTACTATAACTTCTGCATTTGCTCCGTACTTAGGGACAAAACCTCCGATTGCAACGCTCCCGATTCCTGAGCCGGTGAGAGAAAAAACAGGCAAATCCGGAGTATTTGTAAACAGTTCGTCAAGAGAATTTCTTAAAAAATACTGACCCTCGCTGTTTACCCTCCATGTTCCTATTAATACCACAGAGTTGACAGGAAGTCCTTCAATTTCCGACCGGGCTTGTTGAGAAGTGATTTTTCTCCCGTCAAGGGATATGTAATTAAGTTCCGGGAACTTTTCCATCTCTTTTCTCATCAAGGCTTTAAGAGATGTTCCGCCATATGTATTGTCTGTAAGCAGAACAATGTTCTTTACGCTTGGATAGAAATTCTTTATAAGGTTTATATTCTTCTCTACATCATATACATTTATAAATCCGCCGCTTGTGAACAATTTTTGAGCTTTGGCAACCATGTCAATAGAATGCGGCCTCCATTCCGGGTCCGATATTGTATTTGGCAGGTCCATTCCGTTTTCGCTGGCAAATGCGCAAAACAGGGGAATATCCCGAAATTGGTTTATTGCTGCTGAGTCTATGTTTGTAAGGTTAAGGAAAGATGACCAGGCCTCCTGCCCAAGCAGTATAATTGCCCTTATTTTCCTGTTATGATACTTCTGAAGCAGAGTAGCTACCTGTCCGGACCATGTATGTGCTTCGGTATAGAAATTTTTGCATCCCAAATCTTCGACAAGCACTTCTGACCTGTCATTTTCCTTAAGAAGGCCATCCTGAAAGGCAGTAATGAAATCGGACATTCTTTTGGTATCCGGATTGTATGAGGCAATTACCAGGTAGGCATCGCCCCTGCTTTCGGGCAAATTCTGAGATGTCGCACTTTTTGGAGAGAAAAGAGAAAGTGCAAGCAACAGGGTGGTTAGTATTCGGACCATATCTTTGTTTATAAACTCTTTCGTTTGCTTAAAGTGAAGCTAATAAGCGATATGGCTCCGCATAAAAGCATTGTTAGTGCCTGGGATTCATGTGAGATTGTCGCAAATATAACTCCTGTTGTTTGAGAGATACCATAAACCGAGGCGAGAGCCAGCGATATAATTAAATGGTACGCTCCAATTCCTCCCTGAACCGGTATAACCCAGCCAAAACTCCCCACCATCATAAGAAAAAGTGCATCCGAAGCGCCTAACCCCTGATTTATTGAGGGGAAGGCCATAATTGATGTGTAGCTCATGAGCCAGTAACAGACCCAAAGCAGTACAGTGTAGATTATGAAAAGCCACTTTTGGGGCATCCGGAATCCCGAGAGAAGTCCTTTCAGGACCCCCTTTACTATGTTTGTAATTTTTCTCAGGATAGGGTGACTCTGCCTGTATTTGTGTATGATGTAAAGAAAAATCAGAGAAGCAACAAAAGCGGAGGCTGCAATAATTATGAGCCCGGTAGAAAGGCGGGACTCCATCGATGCAATTATTTCTTTATTAATGAACCCTCCAAAACTATCCCAGAAAAAAACCAAAACCGAAATGAATACAACTCCCAGCGACAGCATGTCTATACTCCTTTCGAGCACCACTGTTCCGGCTACCGATTCAAACGGCAATCCTGTTTTGCGGGTAATAACTCCGCAGCGGGCAAGCTCTCCTGCACGTGGTACTGCAAAGTTTGTAAGATATCCAATGTTTATTCCGTCCCAGGAGTCTCTTCTTGTTATTTTTTTTCCAAGAGGAATCATTATGAGCCTCCAGCGAAGGGCACGAATTAAAAATGCAACAACGCTGATTGCCATTGACAAACCTATCCATCTAAAATCGGCCTCTTTAAGCCCTGTAACAAAATCCGCCCACTTAACACCCTTGAACGAGAACCAAAGCAATAGCCCGGCCAGGCCAAGAAGCAGGATATATTTCACTGCAGAATAGACTCTCTTGAGAGGCCCTTTTTCCATCAGACAACAAGCTTGTTTGTATCGGAATCCGGGAAGATTACCGAGGGTTTAAAACCAAGGGCTTCATCGGGGGTCATTTGGGCATAAGACATAACGATAATTAAATCGCCAACGGAGAACTTGTGTGCGGCGGCTCCGTTTATCCCAATTTTGCCGCTGCCGCGCTCTCCTTTAATAACATAGGTTTCAATACGCTCGCCGTTGTTTATGTTTACCACGGCAACCTTTTCATTTGAGAACAGGCCTGCAGCTTCCGCTAGATCTTCATCTATGGTTATGCTGCCGATATAGTTCAGGTTTGCTTCGGTAACTCGGGCTCTGTGTATTTTTGATTTTAATATTTGAAGAAGCATCTTATTTCAGTTTTATATTGTCTATTAACCTCACATTTCCTGCATAAACTGCAGTGCACATCTGAATATCCTGTGCATCGTCCCATTTATTTATAATCTGCAAATTTAAAGAATTTACAATCTCTACGTATTCTGTTTTTAAAAGAGGTTCTTTTTCAATCTCTCCGATAGCAATTTGTACAAGCTCAGAGGGTGTTGTTTCTGCATTTTTGCCGTTGACAATTAGTTGCAAATTTTGAGCCGCTCCCTGCTGTGCATTTTTAAGGACTTTGTATATCGAGGGTGCAATTGCCCGGTGTTCGGGAGTGAGCAGCGTGTTTCTGGAGCTCATTGCCAAACCGTCGGGTTCGCGAAGTGTGGGGCAGGCTATAATTTCAACCGGATATCCGAGTTTTTTTGTGAAGTATCGGATTATTGCAAGCTGCTGAAAATCTTTTTCACCAAAAAAAGCATATTTTGGCTTAACTATGTCGAACAATCTTGTTACAACCTGGGCAACTCCATTGAAGTGGCCCGGTCTTCTCGGTCCCTCTCCAGTTTTGTCCAGCCCTCCAAGATCAAATACTCTTGTATCGGCCTCGGGGTATATATCTTCTACGGAAGGTACAAAAACGATGGTTGCTCCTGCTTCTGCAAGCCGGCGGCAGTCGGCTTCAACTGTGCGCGGATAACTTGCAAGGTCGCTGGGGTTGTTGAACTGAGTCGGGTTTACGAAAATAGATACAGCCACATTGGGGGTGTATTTTAGTGCATTCTGTACAAGTGATATGTGGCCTTTATGCAATGCACCCATTGTGGGTACAAATCCAAGCTCGCAATCTTTTGGCAGAGAGGCTAAAGCCTGCTGAAAATCGGCCAAAGAGCAACAAACAATCATTGGTAAAAATTTTTGCAAACCTACAAAAAAATATGAACTTTGCAGATATGAAATCAATATTAGGAATAGGCAACGCCTTAACGGATATCCTCGCTGTGCTGGAGGACAATACATTACTAAATTCATATCATTTACCAATTGGCAGTATGCAACATGTGGACAGGGAAACCGGAGATAAAATCTGGCAGACTCTCAAGCCAATGGGTGTTCAGCTTGTAGCCGGAGGTTCGGCAGCCAATACAATTACCGGAACTGCTGTTTTGGGAATGCCTTCGGCCTTTATTGGAAAGGTTGGAGATGATGAACTTGGTTCTCTGTTTCTTTCCGACCAGGCGCGTAACGGAATCAAATCCACCCTCCTTAAGGGAAAGGCCGCATCCGGAAGGGCAATGGTGTTCATTACCGCACCCAATGCAGAGAGAACATTTGCCGTTTATCTTGGAGCTGCTATTGAACTGGTGCCGGAAGATCTTAATATTGAAATGTTCCGTGGACATGACTATTTCCACATAGAGGGTTATCTGGTTCAGAATCAGGACTTGGTGCGCAGGGCCGTTGAGCTGGCAAGAGAGGCTGGGATGATTATATCCATAGATATGGCAAGCTATAATGTGGTTGAGAGCAACGATGCCTTTTTGCATGATATCATTGAAAAATACGTAGACATAGTTTTTGCCAACGAAACCGAAGCAGAAGTTTTTGCAAAAAAACCTCCTCGTGAAGCGCTTGACGAAATTTCAAAAATATGTAAAATAGCAGTTGTTAAAATAGGGAAAGACGGCTCAATGGTAAAAAGCGGCGACGAGTATCACTATATTGAAGCATGGCCAGCCGACACTATTGACGCAACCGGCGCCGGTGATATCTACGCTGCCGGATTTTTATTTGCCCATGCCAACGGGCTATCTCTAAAACAGTGTGGCGACGTAGGATCAATTGTTGCGGCCAAAGTTGTTGAGGTTATCGGCCCAAAAATTGATATTCCGCGCTGGAAACTGGCCAAACAGGAAATCCGGGACTACTCAGGACTTCTTAAGTAGTCACTAAAATATTATAGTGGAAAAAATAACAGGCTGCACGGTTTCCCGGCAGCCTGTTATTTTTTTTAGTTTGTGAAGTTTCTAAAACAACCCGTGCAATTGGGCATCCACGCGGTCAATTACCTGGCTAAGGTCGTCGATGCGGTCTTCGAACTTGTTTTCGTCTACATCAACAATGAGTATTTTCCCGTCTTTGTATTCCGAAATCCATTTTTCGTAGCGGTCGTTTAGTCCTGAAAGGTAGTCGATGCGGATTCCGCTTTCGTATTCGCGGCCTCTTTTGTGAATCTGAGATACCAGGTTTGGAATTGAGGAGCGAAGATATATGAGGAGTTCTGGAGGTTTTACAAGAGAGAGCATCAGGTTGAAAAGAGTGGTGTAGTTTTCGAAATCGCGGCTGCTCATTAGCCCCATACTGTGAAGATTGGTGGCAAAAATGCGCGCGTCTTCATAAATTGTACGGTCCTGAATTACGTCAATTCCGGTGCGCTCAATTTCCACAAGGCCTTTAAAGCGCTCTTTGAGAAAGTATATCTGCAGGTTAAAGGACCACCGCAGCATATCATTATAGAAATCCGAAAGGTACGGATTGGTATCTGCCTCTTCGTATTTTGGTTCCCATCCGTAATGTTTTGATAATAATCTTGTGAGGGTGGTTTTCCCGCTCCCTATGTTTCCTGCAATGGCAATATGCATAATGGTAATTTTAAGTGTAGGTGGTATGCTTTCTCTTCTGCAAATTTAAGAAAATCTTTTCGTAATTTTGCGGTATGTTAGATTCTTTACAACACAAAGGAAGGCGTAAACAGCTCATTGACCAGTTAGCAAAAAAATATAATTTTGACCCGGCGATTCTTGACGCAATGAACAAGGTTCCAAGGCATATGTTTCTTGAATACGGGCTGGACCATCTTGCATATCTCGACAAACCTCTCCCAATCGGAGCGGGCCAGACAATATCACAACCCTTTACGGTTGCTATTCAGACTCAGCTTTTGGGACTTAAAAAATGGGAAAAAGTACTTGAGATTGGTACGGGATGTGCATACCAGACTGCAGTTCTTGCACAAATGGGATACAGGGTATACAGCATTGAGCGCCAGAAATCGCTCTATTTGCTGGCTCAGCAAAATCTCTCTAACTTAGATTACCATACTCCTGTTTTGTACCACGGAGATGGTTTTGCAGGGTTGCCTAAGTTTGCCCCTTTCAAGGGTATCCTCATTACATGCGGGGCTCCGGATGTGCCGGAAGCGTTACTTGAGCAGCTTGCAATAGGAGGAAAGCTTGTTATTCCGGTTGGAATAGAGACTCAGACAATGCTTGTTGTGGAGAGAGTGGGGCAGGAAGAGTTCCGCACCACTGAACATGGAGAGTTTAAATTTGTTCCTATGCTGGGAGGAACGGAAAATTAACTGAATTAAATTTATAGGATGATACAGATAAAGACATTTTATTTTAACGACCTGCGCGAATGCAGCTATGTACTGTGGGACGAAACGAAGGAGTGCGTAATTATTGACCCGGGCTGTTATTCCGACAGCGAAAAGGAGAGGCTTAAAAAATTCATTGAAACAAACGAGCTCAAACCGGTTAAACTCATAAACACACACGGCCACTTTGACCATATTATGGGAAATGCATTTGTGTCAAATACATGGAAGCTGGACACATACATTCATCCGCTGGATAAACCGCATCTGGCCAGGGCACAGCAATATACCGAAATGTTTGGCTACACTATAGAACAGCCCTCCACAGATACAATAGACATCGCAGACGGAGGTACAATTACATTCGGCAACAGCACGCTAAAGGTTATTCATACCCCCGGCCATACAAGAGGCGGAGTGTGTCTTTATTCCGAACCGGACAAACTGGTTATTACAGGCGACTCACTTTTTGCAGGGAGCATAGGCCGCACAGATTTACCCGGCGGAGACTACGAAGAGCTCATGGACAGTCTGCTCAGAAAGCTTGTTGTTATTGGTGACGATTATACAGTCTATCCTGGTCACGGGCCATCTACCACTATCGGCCACGAACTTGCAACGAACCCATTTTTAAGATACGAATAAAAAGAATCATGAAAACCGGAATAAAGTATTTTCTGTTGCTTCCGTTGCTCACATTCTGCCTCAATGCAGGAAGTTCTTCGGATGCCAGTGCAAAAGCCGACGGCCAGTCGGTTCAGCAAATAGTAAAGGTGCCTGCGGTTCCAAATTCGCTCTCTTTTGCGGGGGAAGATGTGCCGCTTAAATATTTCGACGTGAGGGAGGCGATTCAGCGGGAGCTCACAGTTATTTCTTATTGGCACGCAAGCATTGCCCTCATTATCCAGCTTAACAACCGTTATGGCGATGAAATAAGGAGTATCATTAAGAAGGAAGGACTGCCGGAAGATTTTTATTATTTATGTCTGGCAGAAAGCGGGCTCCAGCCTGTCGTTTCGCCTGCAAATGCAGGGGGGTACTGGCAGTTTCTTGCCGGAACAGCCAAGGAGTACGGGCTTGTTGTAGACGAAGAGGTGGACGAGCGGTATAACGTAGAAAAATCCACTGTTGCTGCGGCAAAGTATTTCAAGAAAGCCTATGCCGAATTCGGTACATGGACAATGGCTGCTGCCTCTTTCAATATAGGCATGAGCAATGTGCGATACAGAATGAAAATTCAGTCACAAAAGAATTATTACGACACCCAGTTTCCCGAGGAGACAGCAAGATATGTCTACAGAGCGCTTGCTTTTAAGCTTTTGCTGGACAGCCCTCAGATTTATGGATTCTACATTGGCGGGGAAGACCTGTACAAGCCGTTGGAATATAAAGAAGTAACAGTAACGGGTGCTGTTGAAAACTGGAGCGAATTTGCTGCAAAGCACAATACAAATTTTAAGCTTCTAAAGATATACAATCAGTGGATTCGTTCTAACAAGATGGAAAACAGGCTTGGGAGAACCTATGTTGTGAGAGTGCCTAAAGAGGGTTTCCGCGAAAACTAAGAGTGAGGGTTAATAATGCAGAGTATAGAGGTAAAGGGTGCAAGGGTCCACAACCTGAAAAATATAGATGTCTCCATTCCGCGACACAAGCTGGTAGTTATTACCGGGCTCAGCGGAAGCGGAAAGTCTTCTCTTGCCTTTGACACAATATTTGCCGAGGGTCAGCGCAGGTACATGGAAACTCTGTCTGCATATGCACGGCAGTTTATTGGTACGCTTGAACGGCCCGATGTAGATTCGATTGACGGGCTCAGCCCAATTATTGCCATAGAACAAAAAACCACCGGGCGAAACCCGCGTTCCACCGTTGGGACTATTACCGAGATATATGACTTCCTGAGGCTGCTTTATGCCAGGGCTGCAAATGCATACTCTCCCGCCACAGGCGAAGAGATGATAAAATATACCGACGACCAGATTGTAAATCTCATCATAGAGCATTACAACGGGAAAAAGTCCTATTTGCTTGCACCGCTTGTGAAAGGAAGAAAAGGCCACTACAAGGACTTGTTTGACCAGTACATAAAAAGAGGTTTTATGCAGATGAGGGTAGACGGGGAGATATGTGACCTTGCCACTCTTAAGCCTCTGGACAGATACAAGTCGCACTTTATTGAACTGGTAGTGGACAAACTATTGCCAAGCCCGGGAGGCGAAAAAAGAATAAAGGAATCTGTACTGTCTGCCCTGCATCACGGAAAAGGTTCGCTGGCGGTACTGGACATGGGAACAAAGGAGCTGAGGCACTTCAGCAAACATCTTATGTGCCCGGTTAGCGGAATTTCTTATCCCGAACCTGCCCCGCACACATTCTCCTTCAACTCTCCCCAGGGAGCCTGCCCTCATTGCAAAGGGCTGGGAATGATAGCTAAAGCCGATCCTTCTAAAATTATTCCGGACGATACCAAGTCAATTGCCTCAGGAGGTATAACCCCCATTGGCTCTTTGAAGCACAATATTCTTTTTGGACAGCTGGATGCTATTGCGAAAAAATATGGTTTTTCCTTGCACGACCCAATAAGAGACATACCGGAGGATGCTCTCAATATAATAATTTACGGTTCCGACGAACTCTTTCGTGTGGGCCCTTCGCCCGCTGTTTCTCAGATGATGAGTTTTAACGGGGTCATTGCAAAGGTAGAACAAAGCGACTCCGACAGCGACGATTTGGTAGTGAAGAAGGAGCGTTTTACAGAGGAGACTCAATGCCCTGTTTGTCACGGAACAAGATTAAAGGAAGAGGCACTGAGCTTTAAGATAGACTCAAAAAATATCAGCGAAATTGCCGCAATGGACATCGAGGTACTGTATGGCTGGGTTGATACTCTCGAAGGGAAACTTAACCCGCGACAGAAGGCAATTGCAAGAGATATAATAAAAGAGCTGAGGGAAAGGATAGGATTTCTTATAGATGTGGGACTCAATTACCTTTCACTGGACCGTTCTACAAGGAGCCTGAGCGGTGGAGAGAGCCAGCGGATACGACTTGCTACCCAGATAGGGTCCAAGCTGGTAAATGTCCTCTATATTCTGGACGAGCCAAGCATTGGTCTGCACCAGAGAGACAACAAAAAACTTATAGACTCCCTTAAAAAACTTCGCGATGAGGGGAACTCTATACTTGTTGTGGAACACGACGAGGAGATGATTATGAGTTCGGACTGGCTCATAGACCTTGGCCCTGGCGCAGGAGAGAAGGGGGGAAAGCTTCTGTTTGAGGGAACTCCCGAAGATGTTGAAAAGATGGATGTGAATGATGCTCTCAAATACAACAGCCTTAGCATAGACTACCTTAAAAAGATAAGGAAAATTGAGATACCGCCTGTGCGCCGGAAAGGAAACGGCAAGTTTATCGAGCTGTTTGGAGCTACCGGCAACAACCTCAAAAATGTTGATATAAAGATTCCACTGGGCTGTTTTATAGGTGTGAGCGGAGTTAGCGGCAGCGGGAAATCCTCGCTCATTAACGAAACACTTATGCCCGTTCTAAGCAACTTCTTCTATAACTCGCTATACACACCACTTCCATACCGGGAGATGACTGGAAAGTTTAATATAGACAAACTTGTAGAGATAGACCAGAGCCCAATTGGACGGACCCCGCGAAGCAACCCGGCTACATATACCAATGTGTTTTCCGATATACGAAAGCTCTTTGTAGAAACTCAGGATTCAAAGATAAGAGGATTTAAACCGGGACGTTTCTCGTTCAATGTTAAGGGAGGGCGATGCGAAGAGTGCAGGGGAGCCGGTGTCCAGACCATTGAAATGAACTTTCTGCCCGCAGTTTATGTGCATTGCAAAGCCTGTAACGGGAAAAGATATAATCCAGAAACTCTGGCAGTGAAGTACAGGGGCAAATCCATCAATGATGTGCTGGATATGACAATATCACAGGCAGTTATATTCTTCGAACATATGCCGTCCATTGTAAACAAGCTCAAGGCGATGGAGGAGGTTGGTCTGGGTTATGTAACCCTTGGACAGTCTTCAACCACTCTTTCCGGTGGTGAGAGCCAGCGGGTGAAGCTTGCCACCGAACTGGCCCGCAGAGGAACAGGAAATTCACTCTATATCCTTGACGAACCCACAACAGGACTTCACTTCGAAGATATCCGGGTTTTGCTTGGAGTGCTGCAGTTGCTGGTGGATCAGGGGAACACTGTCCTGATTATAGAGCATAATCTTGATGTGCTCCGTTCTGTAGATTATATATTCGATTTAGGTCCGGAAGGTGGTGCCAAGGGAGGTATGATTGTTGCGCAAGGTACACCCGAGGAGCTGAAATTAAATAGTATGTCGGTAACCGGCAGCTATCTGTAATTATTAAAATGGGAAACTATGGCAAATATCAGGGTACATTGTGAAAATCTGAACACGACAATAGAGTGCGAACCGGGAACAAAACTGAGCGCATTTCTGAAAAAATCCGGTTACGATTCAAGATTCCCAGTGCTTGCGGCAATTGTTGATAATCAGCTTAAAGAGCTTGGTTTTGAAATATATATACCACATACAATTAAATTTATCGACTATTCGTATCCGGACGGGCAGAGAACTTATATACGTTCTTTGAATTTTGTTGTGCAAAAGGCTGTTGCCGATCTTTTTCCTCAGTATTCCCTGGTAATTGATTACAATCTCCAGAACGGTATGTATGCCGAAATCCGCGAAATTGAACCGGACGAAGACGGATCGCCAAGAGAGGTCTCTCTCAGTGAAATGGAAATTGAAGCAATAAAAGCAAGGATGCAGCAGTTAATAGATGCAGATTTGCCTTTTACGCGTCATAAAATTCATACGGACGAAGCTGTTAAATTGTTCCGGAAATTCAGAAGACCGGAAAAAGCACTTCTTCACGAGCTTAGAGGAAAATTTTTTACCACAGTATACTTTCTTGACGGATATCCCGACCATTTCTACGGGCCGCTTGTTGAATCTACTGCTCTTCTTACATCCTGGGACATAGAGTCCTTCAGCAGGGGATTTCTTATAAAGACTCCGCCCATAACCAAGCCGTATGAACTTGTAAAATCGCCATACCAGTATAAACTTTTTGATGTGTTCAAGGAGTATTCGAACTGGTGCAGCATTCTCAAGGTTAAAAGTGTAGGAACTCTCAATAACGCCATTAACTCCGGCAAGGCAAGAGAGCTTGTCCAGATTGCAGAGGGCCTTCATGAAAGAAAATATGCTGCCATCGCCGATGAAATCTATAAAAGGCGCGATCAGGTAAAACTTGTTCTCATTGCCGGGCCTTCCAGCAGCGGAAAAACAACCACCTCGAAAAGGGTATCGCTGCAAACCAAGGTGCTGGGGCTTAACCCTGTTGTTATAGAAATGGACAACTATTTTATGAACAGGGAAAACACTCCGCGCGACAGTGATGGCAATTACGACTTTGAATCTCTTGGGGCACTGGATACAGAGTTTCTCAACATGCAAATGAATGAGCTCTTTAGCGGGAAAACTATTGAATTGCCAAGATTTGACTTTGCTGCAGGTTGCAGGATAGCCTCAGGCAATACCCTTTCTCTAGGCGAGAAGGATATACTCATAATGGAGGGAATTCACGGGCTGAATCCTAACCTCACTTCCCACATTCCTCAGGATAAGATTCTCCGTATTTATGCATCGGCCCTCACTTCTCTTTCTCTGGATGAAAACAACAATATCTCAACTTCGGATAGCCGCCTCATAAGAAGAATGGTTCGTGACTACCACTTCAGGGGTATAAAACCGGAAGAGACCATTATGCGATGGCCAAGCGTACGCAGGGGAGAAATTACAAATATTTTCCCGTTTCAGGAGAATGCAGATATTATGTTCAACTCCGCACTCATTTACGAACTGCCGCTGCTTAAGTTCTATGCCGAGCCTATGCTCAGGAGAATACCTGCCAACTCGCATGCATCCACCGAGAGCATCCGCCTTTTGAAGTTTCTCTCGTACATCGTTGAGCTTCAGCCTGCGGAAATTGCCTTTATCCCTCCAACATCTGTAATGCGGGAATTCATAGGGGGAAGCAGTTTTATTTATTAGGAATTATCTTGAAATCCAGGACTCCGGATTTTGTTTTTCTGTCCCGTTCCATAGCTGGAAATGAATCACAGAGCTGTTTTCGTCGGACGGCGCAAGTTTTCCCAGCGACTGGCCTGTCTTAACGCGGTCTCCGGTTCTTACGTTCACTTTGTCCAGTTTGGTGTAGAATGTATAATAGTTGCCATGCTGAATGAGAACACACTGGTTATAACCCGGCATGACAAGTACCTGCTTCACCACTCCGTCAAAGACGGAAAATACTTCGGCGTGAAGGTCGGTTTCTATATTTACTCCATTATTGAATGGCAGTTTGATATTTTTGAATACAGGGTGGAAGTGCTGTCCAAACTCCTCCACAATGGCACCGCGTTTAACCGGCCACGGAAGTCTTCCTCTGTTTTGTTCAAACTGTCCCGAAAGCTGGCGGTCGGCAGTTGACTCTTTGTAATCGGGGCCGCTCTTTGCCTTTACTGCTGCAGAGAGAATCCTTTCAATTTCGTTGTTTAAACGTTCTACCTCTCTTCGCTTGGCATTCAGTTGCGACCGGAACTCCTTCTCTTTTTGCGAAAGCTGGGATATGGTTCTCTTTGCCCCCTGTTCGTCTGTCTGAAGCTTTTTAAATTCCTGACTTTTTTGTGTCTGAACTTTGAGGGATGAGAGTTTCATCTTCTCGAGCTCGCCCACTTCGCTTGTTATCTTTTCGTTAGTGTTTTTAATCTGGCTCGCCCTGTTTTGCATGGTGCGGTTAAACTCCTTGAAGTATGCCCATCTTCTGAATCCCTGATTGAGGTCTTCGCTGGCAAGGACATACATGAACCATGCCCTCTGGTCCCGGTTCTTAAATGCTGTATAAATGAGTCTGGAATAATCTTTTTTAAGCTGACCCAGATTGCTGCGGAGCTGAAGGATCTGCTGCTCCTTTTCAACCATCTGGTTGTTTATGTTTTCGATTTCCTTTTCAATTTCTAGAAGAAGCTTTTTGCGGCTTGCAATTTTCCTGCGAATATATGTGAGTTCCTTTGTATTTGCTGCCTGCTTTTGTTTTGTTGTTGACAGCTGGCGGTCCAGAAAGGCAATCTCCTCCTCTATCTGTTTTTTTCTTTTCTCCTGCTCAGTTGTATTTTGGCCAAAGATGGCCGCAGGTATTAGAACAAACAGCATTATGATTATGGCAGCGACTTTCTTCAAAATTGTAATAGGTTTATTTTTGTTTCAGCTTCTCTACTTTTTCGGCAATTCCCAGAGACGGGTCAATTTTATCTGCCTGTCCCCAGTATATATATGCGAGGTCCTTCTCGCCAAGGTCATACAAGACACGGGCATAGTGGTCAAGAATATCGGCATTCTGATTGCCGCCATATACCATGGCCTGCTTAAGAATTACCTTTGCCTCGGCATTGTTCCCCAATTTATGCAGTATCCATGCGTATGTATCGAGGTAAGTTGCGTTTTCCGGTTCAATCTCAACCGTTTTTTTGCTCATTGCCATAGCCTTCTTCAGCTGCTTTCCCTCTTCGCTGAGGTAATAGGCGTAGTTGTTCAGGGCAGGAGCATGTTTTGGCTCCAGTTTTATGGTTTTCTGATAGTATTTGTATGCCTCTTTTTTATCTCCGGCCATGTAGTAGGTATCTCCCAGAATGGAAAGTGTGCGAACTGTTGTTGCGCTGTCTTTGGCAAGTGAAAGTATTTTCTGGAATGTAATTATGGATTCCTTTGTGTTGTTAAGCTGAAGCTGGCCTATCCCTTTCAGCTGCATAAAGTCAAGGTCGTCCGGCCGTGTAACCAGTGCAGAGTCGCTTTGGGAAACGAGCAGATCCCATTTCTCCAGATAATAGAGAAGCGATAGTTGCTGGCGTATAGGCTCTCTTTCTCCGGGATAGTTCGCAATGTTTTTTTCAAGAACCTTGATTGCAACATCGGCACGGTTCGTTTGCACCATAAAGACTGCGAATCCGTATGCAACTGTGCTGTCGGTGGGGTGTGCGCCATATAGGTTTTGCATCATAGTGTCCACCTGAGGATAAAAAGTCTGAACAAACTTTGGGTTTGCCATGAGCTCCTTCATGTAATCGGCTTTAAGGCGGGGGTTCACTTCTGTATTGGCCATGAAAGGGAACATGTATTCGAAATAGAGGTCAAACTGTCCCCTCATCCGGTATCCTTCTGCGATGCCAAATGTTGCGGGAATGTATTTCGGGTCCATGGACAGGGCAGAACCGTAATATTGCATTGCAAGGGTATCTTTCTGGATACTTGCATAGTAGTCGCCCAGTACAGTTGCTACTCGCGGAGAAGGCTGCTCTTTGTCGAATTCCTTAAGGAAGGCAATTGCCTCATCCGGTTTTTTCTGATAGACCAGGATGTTGTAGCGGGTGAGTCCGGTTGCTTCGTTCTTGCCGCTCACTCTTTCGATGTCGTCAATAACAGAGAGTGCTCCTTCGTAGTTTTGCTTACGGGTGTACAGTTCTATCATATCAAGATACAAATCTGTTCTTGCAGGATTGTCCCTGCGAATCTCTTCGTATATGCCTATTGATTTGTCGAGTTCTCCGGTGGCTGCAGATATCCGGGCAAGCTGGATTTTATACCAGATATTGGAAGGGTCAGCCTTTAGAGCTGCAGAAGCGCTTTTCTCTGCCTGTTTAAGGTCGTTTTTCTTGATATAAATATTAGAAAGGTAGAAGTGAGCAGCATCCATTTCCGGATACTGTTTAACCAGCGACAGAAAAATTGTTTCGGCCTCGTCAGGGTGGCCAAGGTTTAGCAGGCGAAGAGCCTCAATATACCGAAGCTCTTTTGAGGGGTCTTCTTTGCTTTGCTGCGCACTAAGAACCGAAACTCCTGAAACAAGGAGAAATGTGACTAAAATTATTCTGGAAAGCACTCTTCCAGATATGCTGGAGATGATATTTATCATGCAAAAATTAATGTTAATACAAAAGTAATCAATTTATCACCTTTACAAATATCAATCCAATGTAGATTATATGTAACACCGTGCAACTATTTGTTGCAAATTTGCATCTATAACATATATTTATGACAGTTCGGCACCGGGAATATTCAAATGAAAAGGAGGTTATAGAAGGTTGTGTAAAGCGGGATCCCCGTGCACAGCGCATTCTGTACGATTCCTATTCTTCGCGTTTATTCACGGTGGCATTAAGGTATGCAGGCGACAGAGAGAGGGCAAAGGATATTTTACATGACGGATTCATAACTGTTTTTGAAAAAATAGGAAGTTATAACGGGAGTGGATCGTTTGAGGGGTGGCTAAGGAGAATATTTGTGAATACGGCTCTCATGGCTCTTAGAAAGGCAGATGTTTTAAAGAACAGCGGGGAGTTGAATTCGGTAGCGGGAGAGTTTAGCGATAATCCATCGGCTCTTGACGAAATATCTTCGAAAGAGTTGCTTAAGGTAATCGCTTCGATGCCGGACGGTTTTAGGATGGTTTTTAATATGTTTGCAATTGAGGGTTATTCCCATCAGGAGATAGCCGAAGAATTAAATATAAGCGAAAGCAGTTCCCGCTCGCAGTTGAGCAGAGCAAGGGTCTGGCTTCAGGAAAGGATTAGGAGGTAGTATGCAGGAAAATGATTTTGACAAACGGGTAAGAGAGATGATGGAAAGCCACGGAGAGCTGCCACCGGCAGATTCGTGGAACAATATTTCGTCGTCGCTTATACGAAGAAGAAGGGGTGTTGTGCTCAGGAGAGGGTTTGGTTCGCTCGCTGCTGTTGCGGCGGCTGTTGCTCTCTTTTTTGTAATGGGCGGAGGCGACCTTTTTACTTCGAAACCGGAATTGCCAGTTCTTAATGCAGGCATTTCCCAAAAGGATATGCCTAAGGAAAAAATAGCCGTAATTGAAAAACAGCAACCGGAAATTGCCGATGCAGGAAGCGCGGTTAAGAGATTTTCTTCAGGAAAGGACATTGTGGCCGATAAAAATACACAGGTAAATGTAACTGTAACTGCAAAGGCCGGGGATGTCACTGCCGGGCCGGAAGCTGCAAAACAGACAGTAAAACAAATTGTGAAAGAACCGGCTGTGGCAGAAAATGCCGGTCAGAAAACAGATGTAAATAAAGAAGTAAAAAAAGATACGAAAGAAAAAATAGAGACCGGGGAGAAGAAGACTTTGGAAATGGTTGAATATGAAGAGTCTGTAAATAGTAAAAGATTTAAACTTAACAAGCCGCTGCTTGCTTTCTCAACTATGCTCTCCCCCTCTGTTTCTTCCGGCTCAATGGAACTTCTTTCAAGGGCAAATACAGGTCGCAAGGATCTGTTCTCGTCTATGGACAGGGAGCAGATACCATACGAAAATTTATATGACACTAAATATATGCCTCCTGTTTCAGTTGGATTTCAGGTTGTGCTGCCGGTGGATAAGAGGGTCTCTTTTGGCACAGGAATCAACTACACTCTGCTCTATTCTTATACCGATGTGCAAAACAGAAACGGAAGCGAGCGTCAGGAGCAGACTGCCCATTATATAGGAGTTCCGTTCAATCTCTATGTTAATATTCTTGAAAGTAAAGGTTTCCGCCTTTATGCCAATACAGGGGTAATGCTTGAAAAGGGGCTTGCTTTGAAATACAAGGTTATTGGCGATATTCCGGAAAACCATACTCAAAGCGTGTCGGGAGTGCAGTGGTCGGTAGGGGCAGGTATCGGCGGCGAATATATGGTACACAAAAATCTGGGGCTATATGCCGATCCGTCTGTTTCATATTTCTTTCCGGGAGGTCAGCCTGTAACAATAAGGACTGCTCAGCCTTTGCAATTTAAATTTGAAGTAGGTTTAAGGTTCCATCTTTAAAGGTATTTTGTACCTTTACAAAAAAAATAAAGTTGGCAACAATTGCAGTCGTTATCCTTAACTGGAACGGGAAACACTATCTCGAAAGGTTTCTCCCTCTTCTCGTAAAACATTCAAGAATCGAAGGTGTGTCAATTGTTGTTGCCGACAATGGCTCAACTGACGGATCTGCAGACTGGACTGAATTTATGCACCCTTCGGTGAGGGTAATACGATTCCCCGAAAATTACGGTTTTACAGGTGGTTACAACAAGGCTCTTGCTCAGATAGAGGCCGACTATTATATACTTCTGAACTCCGATGTTGAGGTTACTCCCAATTGGATTCAGGAACTCGTTGCGGGATTTGAAAACAACCCGGCTGCCGGAGTTGCCATGCCTAAGATTTTGTCTGCATTTGACAGGGAGAGTTTTGAATATGCAGGTGCATCGGGCGGCTTTATAGACCGCTTGGGCTATCCGTTTTGCCGGGGCAGGATTTTATCAAATATTGAAAAAGACAAAGGACAGTATAATCTCGATTCTCAGGTTTTCTGGGCATCAGGTGCAGCAATGATGGTGCGGAGCAGCCTTTATCATAAACTGGGCGGTCTTGATGACAACTTTTTTGCCCACATGGAGGAGATTGACTTTTGCTGGCGCGCTCAGCTGAGCGGCAGTGAAGTGTGGGCCTTCCCTTCGTCGGTGGTTTACCATGTAGGAGGAGGAACTCTTCCAAATAATTCTCCAAAAAAACTCTATCTTAATTACCGGAATAACCTGCTCATGCTGTATAAAAACCTGCCTCAGAGGAGACTCCGCTCTGTTCTTTTTGCCAGAAAGCTTTCGGACGGGTTGTCTGCGGTTGTGTATCTGCTCCAGGGTAAAAAAAGCTTCTTCCAGGCAGTATGGATGGCACACATGGACTTTTACAAAATGAAAGAAAAGGTTGTGCGCACGGAAGGGGCAGACAGTGTCCGTCTGAAAGGAGTATTTAAAGGGTTGATTGTTTTGTCGTTTTTGCTAAACAGGGGCAAACCCCGGTTTATCGAGATTGCCCCTGATGTAGAGTAATTCTTAATGTTGCCGGCCTTTTTACGCCAGTATTTCCAGAACTTTTTCCAGTTTTGTTCCCCTTGACCCTTTTATAAGGATTGTGTTGCCTTTTATGGGGTTGAGAGAAAGGTAGTCTCTCAGATCCACAGAGGTATCGAAAAATTTCCCTTTTTCTCCAAAAAACGGATTCCCTTTTGCTGCGGAATGAAACTCTTTTCCTACGAAGTAATAGTTTTGCGCATTGAGTTCCTGTGCGAATTCCAGAATTTCTTTGTGTTCTTCATGTGAATCTTTCCCGAGCTCCAGCATATCTCCCATTATAAGGCTCTTTAACGGAACCTGCATGGACGAAAAGTTGTCTAAAGCTGCATGCATGCTTGTGGGGTTTGCATTGTATGCATCAACTATCAGCAGGTTGTCTTTGCCTTTTAGAAGCATGGACCGGTTGTTGACAGGAGTGTAATGCTCAATTGCCATTATTGCTGCTGCTCTCTCAATGCCAAGCTGTTCGCCGGCGGCAAGCGCTGCCATTACATTGTCGGCATTGTAGGACCCAATGAGCAGGGTATTGATAATTATTCCCTCTTTTAATGCTATGCGCAGATAAGGATTTTCCGGTGTAACGGGAAGGATTATTGCTCCGGAGTCGTGTAACCCGTACGGAGTCTTCCTCAGGGTTTTCCTGGCGGCAATCATTTCGCAAAGTATGGGGTTGTCTATGTTAAAAAGCGCAATCCCTTCTCTTTTTTTGAGAGCATCATAAAGTTCTCCCTTAGTTTTCTTAACACCTTCAAGCGAGCCGAATCCAAGTAAATGGGCCTTGCCCACGTTTGTAATGAGTCCTATGTCCGGCAAAGCAATATCGCATAGTGTTTTAATCTCTCCCGGTGCGCTCGCCCCCATCTCAATTACTGCTATTTCGCTCTCTTTTGTGAGTTTGAGAAGAGTAAGCGGAACTCCGATATGGTTGTTAAGGTTGCCTGTTGTTGAAGTGACTTTATATTTTTTTGACAGAACTGCTGTAATGAGTTCTTTTGTTGTAGTCTTTCCGTTTGTGCCCGTTAGTGCGAAAACCGGCAGGGCAAGCTGCTCTCTGTGGTAGCGGGCAAGTTGCTGAAGTGCCTTTAGGGTATCGGGAACAGATATGATCCTGTCGCCTTTTAATCCCGGTCTGTCTGCAACAGCGTATATTGCACCGGCATCAATTGCTTTTTGTGCATAATCGTTGCCATCGAAATTGTCACCTTTAAGTGCGAAAAAAAGATTTCCCTGTGCTACTGCACGACTGTCTGTGGTTACTCCTGTCGATTCCAGAAAAATGCTGTACAGCTTTTCGATTTTCATATAAAATGTATTTTACTTTTTGCCTGTAGATCCAAATCCTCCCTCTCCGCGGCCGCTTTCGCCAAGTTCTTCGACGCACTTCCATTCCACGCGTTCGAATTTAGCCACGACCATCTGAGCTATCCGCTCACCCGGGTTTAAAACAAACTCTTCGTTGGATAGGTTCACAAGAACGATTTTTATCTCGCCCCTGTAATCGGCATCAATCGTTCCTGGGCTGTTTACGATTCCTATACCGTGCTTTGCGGCAAGTCCGCTTCTCGGGCGGATTTGAGCCTCATGACCTTCGGGAAGTTCAATGTGAAGCCCGGTAGGAATAAGGACTCTTTCAAGGGGAGATATTGTTATACTCTCTTCAATGTTGGCCCTGAGATCCATTCCGGCAGAATGGATTGTTGCATACTGAGGCGCGTCAAAGCGGGACTTGTTTAAAATTTTAACTTCCATAAGGTAATCTTCTCGGTTTTTAGATATAATAAAACAAAGGCGAGTAAAAGAACTGTATTGATTGTGTATTTAATTATAAAATGAACCTCCGGTACAAGCAGGGATGCCAGATAGAGCAGGATGCCCGACCCGATGTATGTGATAATTTTTTTCCAGTCGTACGGAATAGGGTAGTGCTTGTTTCCAAGGTAAACGCTTAATATGAACATTACCAAATAGCTGAGCAGATGCCCCCAGGCTGCAGCGTGATATGAGTAAAGAGGCATGAAAATGATGTTAATTAGGATTGTTATGGGGAGCCCTGCCATTGTAATGTATATGGCATAATTTGTTTTTCCTGAGAGCTTGTACCACATGGAAACATTAAAATTCATTCCAAGTACAACATAGGCAAGCAGCATAACGGGAACTACATCAACCCCTGCCTGAAAGTTTCTGCCTATTATGAGTGCTATTATATCCAGATACATCATCATCCCAAGGAAGATGAACATGCAGAATGCTGTAAAATGCTCCATAACCGAAGCGTATAGCTCTTTGGACTTCTCCTCTTTTGCTCTTGAAAAGAAAAAAGGTTCGGCAGCATAACGGAACATCTGTATGAAAAGCATCATAAGTGTCGCAAATTTTACCCAGGCCTGGAAAATACCAAGATCGGACTGCCACACATGTCCTTCCGGAGAGAAGAAACGGAATAAAAGGCGGTCTATGAAATCGTTTAGTATTCCCGGAAGACCTGCAGCCATGAGGGGGAGTGAATAAAGCATCATTTCCCGCCAAAGTTTAGGATTAAAGTTGAACTTCAACCTGAAGATGTCCGGGATGAAAAGTACTAGAGAAACAATGCCGCTCAAAAAGATTGCGAATATGATGTATGTGAAATCGGGCGTGGCGGATACGAAATTAAGAAGAAACGAATCCGGGTGTGATGCGAGATAGGATGGGACTGCAAAAAACAGCAGGAAGTTAAATAGTGTTTCGGAAAGAATCTTTATGGTTTTGAATGTTGCAAATTTTATAGGCCGGTGTTCAAAGCGGATTTTTGCAAAAAGAATAGAGGTAAATGAATCTATTGCAAGGATACTTCCAATGAACCAGATGATGTTTGAAAACCCGTCATATTGCAGCCATGAGGATATGTCGCCGGCAAAAATTCCCATTGAGATGAAAAAGAGCAGCGACAGGATACCAACAGTTAAAAGGGCGTTGGAAAATACGGAAGCCGGTTTGTCGTGCTTGTTTGCAAAATTGAAACATCCGGTTTCAAGCCCCAAAGTAAGAATCACTTGCAATATTGCTATATAGGCAAGAAATTCTGTAGCAATTCCATAGCTCCCCGTTGTGAGCATTCGGGTGTAAATGGGAACGAAAATAAAATTTATAAATCTGGCAAGAATGCTACTCATGCCGTAAATGGCTGTTTCTCCTGCAAGTTTTTTAAGTGGATTGGCGCTCATCCGGGATTAGTTTGATAAAGATTTTGACTTGAACAGCAGCAAACCAATATTCAGCTGCGGATACCATTTTACATCTCCTTTCTGGTAGTAGGTTGCAGACAGCGAGATTGGCCCTACAGGCGATTGCCATACTAAAGCGGCATTGCCCATAAAGGACCCGGTTGGGAACGGGTCGGAAAAAGCTGCTGTACCGTCCTGGTTTTGAATAAGGGACTGGTATGGCTGGAAATATGTGAACTGAGTATTGAGAAATACGTTGCTTGTTATGCGGATAATCGGGTTAATTCCTGCAGCGAGATATGTAGGAGCGCGGTATCCTTTCATGAGGAGTGTCTTGCTGTGCGGATTTGGCTGAAATGCAGGTAAACTGATGAGAGTGGAGATGTAATCGGCAAATATTATATTATTTGAAACCGTGAAATCAATTATTGACCCCAATGTAAACCATTTGGTAATTGGATAATATACCTCCGAAGAAAACCTGGCCTTAAACCGGTGATTTATCTTTTCGTTAATTGGTGTCATCTCCTCCGAAGTGCTGCCCGGTTTGTAGTCGGACGACATGAATGTATACCCTACAGTCAGCCTCTGGTTCATACCTTCGGTGGGATAAATACTGTAGTTTGTGTTGTTTTTTTCTAAAATGAAAGACGGAGCGACAAAATTTATTCCTGATATATCGGGCAAATCGTATGACGTAAAGTTGTCTGTGAGGTAGTATTCGTATGCGTTACGGCCTATGCTGATATTTAATTTCCCAAGTATGCTTCTTCGCAGGTCAATAGGGGTGCCAAAGCGTAACGTTGCAAACATTTCATTTTCCTCAATACTTGTAGGGAGCCTGTCGGTATAATACCGTGTCTGGCTTCCTCCAAAATAGTCGAACTTGTGGGCAGTAAACTCTATTTCGTAAAACATAAGAGGTTTAACGGAGAAGTCCTTGCGAAAGGATACAGTTCCTCCGGTATAGAATCTGCCAAGGTTTGCGTCTAAGGATACTTTCCATGGATAAAGGGAGAAGTGTTTGTATTCAAGACCAACATACCCCTGATTAAGAGACGATGAAGATATGTTTCCTCCGATCGCCAGCCTCAGCGGTTGTGTTTCCGATACCCTGAGATGAAGGTCAAAGAGAGAGTCTTTGTTCATCTTAGTTGTAGGGTAGAATGTGTTTACGTTGCCGGACGAAACAACGCGGAAGTACCCTCTTTTTATCACATCAAAATCGACGGGGTCTTCCCGGTGGTTCTTAATTGTATTGCTTATAAACTGTTTCTTCCCGGTCTTTAGAGAGTCGGGATCGAAATATACTTTGTCAAATATAAGCTGAGGGCATTTCTGACGGAAAGCAAGCCTTTTTTCCTGCAGCTCTTTTGCCGAAACTCTTGTTTTTATACGCTTTTTGAGTTCGGGGATAAATTTAAGCGCAAGCTCATATCCCTTTTGAACAAGTTCGTCTGTTTTTTGGAAATCAAGAAGATTCACATCGGGATATGCGCCATCTATGAGTATTCCCTTCTCTTCCGGGATATCGTAGTTTGTCTCCTTCATCATCATGTTCTCAATCTGGGTCATGAGGTCTTCGGCCTCGGGCTCGATTGGATTTTTTGAGCACTTGACGCCAATAATGTAACCCGGGTTGAAATCCTTTGCCATTACATCCCATGGGAAGTTATTGTATAAGCCCCCGTCAAAAAGGAGGGTAGAGTCTATCATTATTGGTTTGAAAACGAAAGGAAATGTCATTGAAGCGCGGATAGCCGAGCCAAGGTCCCCTTTGCGGACTATGAACGGTTTTTTTGCGGCGATGTCTGCAGCGACACACCGGAACGGGACCATAAGTTTGTCAAAGTTATATCCGGCGGCAGCTGAAGAAGATGCAAAAAGCTGAATGAGGGCAATATCCATCGGATACGGCGAAATAAAACTTGTAGGCAGGATATAGCTTATCTTTTTTTCTTTAGGATTAAGGCTGAATGTTGCTCCGAAAAGTTCGGCCGTAGGTTCTCTGCGATATATGTATGTTGAGTAGTTTTTTTCCGATATACCCTGCTGCCATGAGGCAAATTCTGCAGAACGGAAAAGAGTAACCATTTCGTCCGGGGAGAGGCCTATTGCATAAAGACCCGATATTATTGCTCCCATTGAAGTGCCGGCGACATAGTCAATTGGGATATTGTTCTCTTCCAGTGCTTTTATGACTCCAATGTGTGACAGCCCTTTAGCCCCGCCTCCGCTGAGAACAAGCCCTACACTTTGTGCACTCATGTTTCCGACGGCAATTGTCAAAATCAGAAGAATCAAAAGTTTTTTCACTTGCATAATAGGGGTAATTGAGGTAATTTTGCCTTGATTACAAAGGTAATAAATTTGAACAAAACTTATAACTTATCCATATGAAGAATAAAATTTTTAATTTACTGATAATCACATCGATGGTTATTTTTTCCTGCAAAGGCAACAAGCAGGAAAATGCAAACGCAAATCAAACTAAACAAGAGGACTCAACTGTTATGACTAACACCAATTTAGCTTTTAATCCTTCCGATCTTCCGGAAGAACCGGTTTTTGACATTGAAACAACTGCCGGCACAATCCGAATCAAACTTTATAAAGAGACCCCTCAGCACAGGGATAATTTCGTTAAACTAGCCTCTGAAAGGTTTTACGACGGAATTTTATTCCACAGAGTAATTAAAGGGTTTATGATTCAGACAGGTGACCCGCTCACCAAGGACACTTCTGCTGTGGCAAGATATGGCACAGGCGGCCCGGGATATAATGTTCCTGCCGAAATCCTGCCTCAGTTCAAACACAAAAAAGGAGCTCTTGCAGCCGCAAGAAGAGGCGGCCCGGGCAATCCTCAGAAAGAGTCTTCGGGCTCGCAGTTTTATATCGTTGAAGATGCCGGAACATGCGCTCAGCTCGATGGCGACTACACCGTTTACGGCGAAACTATCGACGGTTTTAACGTGATTGACAAAATCGCAGCAACCCCAACCGACCAGCGCGACAAACCCAATACAGACATTAAGATTATATCTGTTAAACCGGTACTGAAATAGACCTTGCGGCGCAGCCGCTCCATGGTTAGCAACAAAAATGAAGGGGGCATTGCCCCCTTCTGTTTTGTTAATATACTGCTAATTGTTGAGCTTAACTCGCACATAGCCAATATTATACTAAAAAGGATGGCATCTTAGATGCTATCCTTTTTAGTAATGCACTATTTATGTGTTGGTTACCTCAAAGTGCGACAACGAAAATCTTCTCCCTCATCGGGATGCCTGCTGCATCATCTCCTTAACTCTCTTCGCCATGTTGTTGGCAAAAACGAATTCGTTAAGTTCTGCGCTGTTGGATGTAAGAATGTCGTTACGGCTTCCTTCCCATACTTTTTCGCCTTTGTGGATGAAAGAGACCTGGTCGCCAATTTCCATAACCGAGTTCATGTCATGGGTGTTTACGATGGTGGTTATGTTGTACTCTTTCGTAATTTCTGCAATCAGCTGGTCAATGAGAATTGAAGTATGCGGGTCAAGTCCTGAGTTTGGCTCGTCGCAGAAGAGGTACTTCGGATTTAGTGCTATTGCCCTTGCTATTCCGACTCTCTTTTGCATACCTCCGCTCAGTTCATTGGGAAACAACTTGTTTACGTTTATAAGATTTACCCTTTTCAGGCAGAAGTTTACGCGCTCCAGTTTTTCCTCCTTGCTCCATTCTGTAAAGAAATCCATTGGGAAACGGATGTTCTCCTCAACTGACGCAAAGTCGAAAAGCGCACTTCCCTGAAAAAGCATTCCTATCTCTTTACGGATATTTTTTATCTCTTTTTCGCCAAGGCTGCTAAAGAGGATATTGTCGTACCATATCTCTCCGCTGTCAATTGGGAGAAGCCCCACCAGCGATTTAAGCAATACTGTCTTTCCCGATCCGCTCGCACCAATCACCAGGGAGCATTTCCCAGGCTGGTATTCAATGGAGACATCTTTTAAGACCTGTTTTTCTCCAAAAAATTTATTTAGTTTTTCTACTCGGATCATATCAGACTAACATTATATGGGTGATAACCAGATTGGCCACAAGTATCAAAACGCTGCTTGCAACAATTGCCTTTGTGCTTGAGCTACCTACTCCAAGCGACCCTCCGGAGGCATAGTAGCCATAGAAGGATGATATGCTGGTAATTATGAAGCTGAAGACAGCCATTTTTGTCATGCTGTAAAAGATGTAATAGGAACGGAAGGCGTAGTGAAGACCGTCTACATACTGGCTCATTGTAACAATGCCGGTTATGAAGATTATCATTGCACCTCCCAGCAGTCCAATCATGAAGCTCATCAGCATCAGAAAAGGATTGAAGATTGTTGCTGCCAGTATTTTTGGAAGAACAAGGTAATTGGCCGAGTTTATCCCCATTATTTCCATCGCATCTATCTGCTCGGTTATGCGCATACTGCCTATCTCGGATGAGATATTTGAACCTACTTTGCCGGCAAGAATCAGTGCAATCATTGTAGAACAGAATTCAAGTACCAGACTTTCCCTTGCCATATAACCCACATACATTTTGGGAATGAACGGGCTTTCGATGTTTGAGGCTGTCTGGATAACAATTACTGCTCCAATGAATACGGAAATTACTGCAACGATAGGTATAGAGTTAAGCACAAGCTTCTCAACATCTGTAAAAAACTGTTTCCAGAAAATTGAGCTCTTGTCGGGTTTGGTAAAGACTTTCCTCATGAGGAGGACATATCTTCCCAATATATCCAGTGCATTTTTCATTATCATTACACAAAAATACCGAAAATTTTAGAATCCAAATGATTTCATATCAATCCTCACCCCGATATTTGCATTTGTGCCAAATCCCCAGAATCCGCGAAAGCTCTGAAGTGTATGATCTGCACCGTCTTTCCCTCTTTCTATATATTTTGTGTTGAGCGCATTGTTTACATTTATAAAAATTGTGCTGCTCCATTTCCCCCAGTTTTCCCTCCAGGAGAGACTCATATTTATAAGCTGATAGTTTGGCAGCTGAAGAGAACTTGCTCTGTCCTGTGAATTTTGTCTGCTTACGGGATCAAAATCGGCAAAAAGCCTGGCATTATACCTCCAATCGGCAGAAAAGCGGAGCTCTTTATATAGTTTTACATCGGCAAAGAGAGCAACTTGTGTCTGAGGCGCATCTCCAACAACGAGCCCGTCGCTGTATACATTTACACTGCCAATTTCAAGTCCTGAGTAGTTGTCGTAAATCTTTGCAGAAACGTCATTTTTCCAGTTCCACTTTGCAAAAGAGGCGTATCCCTTTAGGTTGAGCCATCCGGTAGGCCTGTATTCGGCATCAATTTCCAGCCCTGAGTGAAGTGCATCAAGCCCCTGAATCATGTATCTGTTTGCCGAGTTGTCTAACTGCTTGTACGGGTCGGACATTATTGTCTTGTTTTTCCAGTATGCCACATAGGCTGTTGCCTCAATGGAACCTCTCTGGAAAAGAAAACGATATCCCAGCTCGGAAAGCAGGTTTCGCTCGTTTTTTACATCATTGGTTATTTCGTTGTTGCCGCTTGAGAAGAAAACATCGGAATAGGGGAGGCGACTATAAGCTGCAGCGTTCAGATAAACTGAACTCTGAGGGGTTAACTTATAAAGAGCGCCTCCTTTTACACTATATCCGAGTGCAGATGCAGAAGGACTAAATATATCCGATGTGTAATTGTATTTGTCCCATCTTTTGTTTGTACTTCCCATTGCCGATACGCCTGCGCGAACCTCCCACTTGTCGCTGCTGTAGTTTAGCATTGTGTACAGGGTCAGGTGATTTATTATTTTCCCGTTGTCTGTGCGGATGTAATCGCCGGCGTGTTTGATTGGGTTACGTCCGGCAAGGCCTGCAAGCGAAGATTTTGAATAATCTTCGTACCAGTAGTTTCCGCCAAGCATGTCGGTAATTTTTTCTTTTTCCCAGGTGGAGTAAAACTGATAATGTATCCCTTCGGTTAATGTGAATTTATCGCTTAGTTTGTGGCTGATGTTGCTTTTTATGCCTGCCTGGGTGTGCCCGGCAAGGTAGTCGGAAAGTATGTTTTTTGCAGAGCCGGCTTCGTTTTCGATTGTGCCGGGGATGGACTGGTTTGCAGCTGTTACGGCATCCCATTCAATTTGTCCGTCTTTCTGAAAGTCGATGATTCTCTTGCCTTTGGATTCGGACCATCTTCCGCCTCCGTTTCCAATGGAAAGATATGCCGTGTTTGCAATTTCGGTATTGTTGTCCGGTGTGTAGAAGTGGTGAAGAGTGAAATAAGGCTTGTGATAAAAGTTTTCACTCAGGTTAAACGGCTCTCTTTCTCCTGTTTGCGTGTTTGTACGGTATCCCCAGTTTTTATTGTAGCGGAGGCCGTACTGTTCCACTTCGGCATTGCTAAGCCTTGCAGAGCGCTGCTCGTGTCTTTCGGGAGAGCCTAATATGGTAAATAACAAACTATGGTGGTTGTTTATCTTCTTATTGATGTTCATCAGATATGCCCAGGAATTGACATCGGAACCATCTACATATCCGCTTCCGCCTGCATATGAGGCCATGAGCGAAAACGCCCAGCCTCCTTTAAGCAAGCCGCTGTGCATGTTTACAAAAGCCTTTCCCAGCCCGTAATCGGTATAAAACATACCTGCAGATATAGATGAATTTTGCTGAGGTGTAGTTGTGATTATGTTGATTGTCCCGCCAACGGAATTATCTGACAACATCGAAGCTCCGATTCCTTTCTGCACCTGAATCGAATGAGTTGCATCGGCAAGCCCGAGCCAGTTGTTCCAGAACATGTTTCCCGTAACAAGACCCGAAATGGGAATCCCGTTAAGCATCACCGAAATGTTTTCCTGCTTAAACCCGCGAATATTAATTTTTGCATCTCCATAGCTGCCCGACTCGCTTGTCGCATATACACCGGGGATATCCCTCACCAGTTCCGGATAAGTTTTCCCAATCGCCTTACCCTCAATCTCTCCCTTCCCCACACTCTTGAGCCTTAGCGGTGTCCTCCTCTCATTCACAAAAGATGCCGACAGAACAATCTCCTTAAGATTAAGACTGATAGTCGTGTCCTGCTGGCTTGTTCCACCGGCAGTCTTAACTCTCTGGCCCGACTCCTCCGCCTGACCCGGCGTTTCCGCTTGTGAAGCATTACGATTCATCTCCTCCGCCATAACATTGCGGTTTACCGAATCTACCAGTGCATTTCGATTTAGAGAATCTGGATATGAGCTTTCATAAGCGCTTTCGGTTACATCGCAATTTTGATGCGAAACTGTTTCAGCATAGCTGGTCAGGTCATAAGCGGTATGACCATGATCCAAAGAATTACCAATATAACTGTTTGGTTCAGTTACATCGTAAAAATGATCAATAATAATTGATTGATTTGCAGCACCTTTGGCTGAGGCTCCTCCCAGGAGCAGTAGGGCAATGCCAATAGCTAAAACCCTACGATACAGATTTATTGTAGTCGCTTTCATAAATTCTTCTTCCTTCCAGACTTTACTGTCGGTACCGTAGTTTAAACGGTTCTGCCATTTACGGCTCGCGGACTTTACCGCCGATCGGGAATTACACCCTGCCCTGAAGATATTTCGACCGCAAAGATATGAAAAAATTCCAAAACCGGAAACCCTGCCCCCCAGCGTACGCCATTCCCAGCGATTCGTATCCCAACCGCCCCACCCACACCGCACGCGCACAGCTCCACCCCAGGGGTCACGTCTTTTCCCCAGGGGAAATTTGTTAAGTTGAAGATTATCAATCAAATAATGCTTTTGGCTCAATTGGGTTAATATGCAGATTATGAGCTAATAAACAAATTTCCCCTGGGGAAAAAGAGCTTTTTTGTGTTTTGTATTTGTTTTTTTATCTTTAGATAAATTTTGAGGAGGGAGATTTATGAGAGAGAGGAGAATAATCACAGAAGTGGGTATCTACCACATCTACTTACGCGGAAATTCCAGATTTGTAATTTTTTATGACGATGAAGACAGGAATGTCTTTTATTCGCATATTGAGAAGAGTGCGTTAAAGCATAATGTTCAACTATTTGCATATGTTTTAATGGATAATCATGTTCATTTACTGGCGAAATCAAATAACCTTTCTGCTTTTGTATCATCTATTCTGGTTTGTTATGTAAAATGGTACAACAGGAAGCATAAAAGCAGCGGTAATTTATTTTCAAGTCCTTATTCGAGTGCACCAAAGAATAGCATGCAGAAATTTAGAAATAGCCTGATTTACATTTTGTTAAATCCTGTGGAAGCAGGAATTGTAAAAAATGCCATTGAGTATAGATGGTCTTCTGTTGAATTATACTTCAATGAAGAGAAATGGAGTAGCAGTAAAATAAAAGTAGACACTGAATTTGTAAAACTTCTGTTTGAATCAGAAAGTAAATTTTTAGCCGAACTTAAAAGGTCTGATTTTACAGACGGAGATATAAAAGAGGAAAAAGAAATCCGGATTTTGATTTCGTATGCAGACTTAAATAAAGTACTTCAAAAACAGTTGGCCGGAAGATTTCTTAAAGAGCTGTCAAGACAAGAACTTCGCTTATTAGCTAATAACCTCAAATCAAACACAAGAGCGTCGTATATACAAATTGCAAATATGCTTCATGTTAGCTATGAGTTTGTAAGGAAGGCGTAAGGAGGTGGGCGCCCGAGGTTTCAGGGGCAAGGGGCACTTTTCCCCAGGGGAAATTTGTTAAGTGAAAGATTATCAATCAAATAATGCTTTTGTCTTAATTGTGCTAATGTGCAGATTATGAGTGAATAAACAAATTTCCCCTGGGGAAAAAACGGGGGAGGGGCTTGGTGGTGTGGGTGCGGGGACTTGGTTGGTGGTGGTTATGACAAAACCCCACTCCGGTATTCCGGGGTGGGGTTTAATATTTATTAAGCGGTGCTTGGGACTTAATTTTATGCAGAGCCTTTGGCTTTACTTAATTTTAAGCGGTGCTTGTGCTTAATTAGTCGTTGAGTGAGTATCTGTAGAATCCGGTTACTTTAACTTCCGGGTCTACGCTTTTGAGGTAGGCAGAAACTGTAATCTTACCGTCCTGAACAAATGTTTGCTCTTCGAGAGTGCTCTCTTTGAAGAATTTGTTTAGTTTACCCTGAGCGATTTGTTCAACCATATGTTCTGGTTTACCCTCTTCGCGGATCTGGATACGATAGATTTCAAGTTCTTTTTCAATAACCTCTTTAGGACAGCTGTCTTTGCTAACAGATACAGGGTTCATGGCTGTAATCTGCATTGCAATTTCGTCGCCTACTTCCGGGCTGATTACTTTTGAAAAACCAACTGCAGTTGCAAGTTTACCATTTGTGTGGATATAGGTTGCAATGAATGGTGCTTCCAGTTTTGCATAAAAAGGAAGTGCATGTTTTTCGCCGCTCTTTCCGGTTTGTTGAGTTACAGCTTCTTCAATTGTAAGGTCGCCCATTTTGAGAGTTTTAAGCTCGTCTAGGTTGGCAGGCATTGCGCTTAAAGCGGTTGCTGCAATTTTATTTGCAAGTTGTTGAAATTCTGTATTTTTTGACACGAAATCGGTTTCGCATCCAAGGCATACAAGAATAGCCTTTGTGTTATTATCTTTTGTAAGAGCAATAACGGAACCCTCAGTTGTGTCGCGGTCAGCCCTTTTAGCTGCTATAAGCTTACCCTTTTCGCGGATAATGTCTTTTGCTTTATCAAAATCGCCGTTTGCCTCAACTAATGCACTTTTACAGTCCATCATTCCGGCACCGGTCATTTGGCGCAATTTGGCAACATCTGTTGCTTTGATTTCCATATTAGAATAAATAAAAATAAATCGTTAGTATTAATTTTCCGGAGTCTCTGTGGTTTATGCCGGCGCCGCTTATTCAGCTGCTTCCGGTGCAATAGCCTCAGATACAACTACTACTGGAGCTGCTTCGACAGGAGCAACTTCTGCCGCTGCTTCAACTGCTGGTGCAACTTCTGCTTCGGGAGTTCCTTCACCCTTTTGTACAACTTTGCGTACACGGGTTCTTTTTCCGCTTCCACTTCCACTTTCCGGTGCCGAAGAATCTTTATTCTCTGCGGGACCTTCTTTCTCTTTCTCCAGTTTTCTTTCGGCAAGACCTTCTGAAATTGCCTGACTTATACGCTCCATAATGAGAGAAATTGATTTGGCTGCATCGTCATTTGCCGGTATCACGAAATCAATCGGACCTGGATCGCAACATGTATCAACCATCGCGATAACCGGTATGTTTAGACGATTTGCCTCTTTAACGGCGTTCATCTCTTTTTGGATGTCAACAATAAACAGTGCAGAAGGTAGACGGTTTAGGTCGGCGATTGAACCGAGATTCTTTTCGAGTTTTGCTCTCTGACGTGTAACCTGAAGTTTTTCACGTTTTGCAAGAGTTTCGAAAGTTCCGTCTGTCATCATCTTGTCGATGGTGTTCATTTTCTTTACTGCCTTACGGATAGTAGGGAAATTTGTAAGCATACCACCGGGCCAGCGCTCGGTTACATATGGCATATTTACAGACTTAGCATATTCTGAAACGATATCTTTAGCCTGTTTTTTTGTAGCTACAAACAGGATTTTACGTCCTGCTTTCGCCAGTGACTTCAATACATTTGAAGCCTCATCTATTTTGATAACGGTCTTGTGCAGGTCAATGATGTGAATCCCGTTCTTCTCCATAAAAATATAAGGAGCCATTTTTGGATTCCATTTTCTCTTTAGGTGACCAAAGTGAACACCTGCATCAAGTAGTTCTTGGAAATTAGTTCTAGGCATTTTTTAATAATGTTTGATAATTTTTGTGTTTCTCTTTTCTTCAACCGGGAGTAGCGAACTTTTTCGATCTCCCTGATTTTCCGCAGTAGGACAAATTGTGGCAGCTGTTTTTGCGATGTCTGTATCTTTTTGTTTATGCTCTTATTGAGTTTTGACCTTTCCGATACTGTTTCCTGCTATTCAGATCCTGCAATTTTGTAATCCAGACTGTGCAATAAATCAGTTTTCTAATTAATAAATAAATATTAACGTTTGCTGAATTGGAAGCGTCTACGTGCACCAGGCTGTCCAGGTTTCTTTCTCTCAACCTCTCTAGGGTCGCGGGTAAGAAGGCCATTAGACTTTAGTACGGGACGGTAAGCCTCTACATCAATTTTGCAGAGAGCGCGGGCAATACCAAGGCGGAGAGCCTCTGCCTGACCTTTAATTCCACCACCATCGAGGTTGACTTTGATGTCAAACTGCGAAAGAGTGTTAGTAAGTTCAAGTGCCTGCTTTACGATATACTGAAGAGTTTCGTCTACAAAATAGTTTTCGAGAGCTCTGTCGTTAATCGTAATGTTACCTTTACCTGTTTTAACATAAACGCGAGCAACTGCTGATTTTCGTCTTCCAAGGGCGTTAATTACTTCCATGCTCTGTTTAAATTTCTGTTAGTTTAATTTCTTTTGGTTGCTGTGCCTGATGAGGATGCTCCGATCCTTCGTAAACGAAGAGATTGCGAAACAGTTCCGCTCCAAGGCGATTCTTTGGCAGCATGCCTTTGATGGCGTGCTCAACTACGGCTAACGGCTTAACTTCAAATTGCTCCTTAGGAGATCTGAATCTCTGCCCGCCGGGATAACCGGTGTGACGAACGTACACCTTGTCAGTCAACTTCTTACCAGTGAGGCGAACTTTTGTAGCGTTGAGAATGATAACATTATCACCGCAGTCCACGTGTGGCGTGTAGTTGGCTTTGTGCTTTCCGCGAAGGATGAGAGCAACCCTCGAAGAAAGTCTTCCTAATACTTGATCGGTGGCATCAATTACTACCCAACCTTTGGTAACGGTAGCTTTATTTGCCGACACGGTCTTGTAACTCAATGTGTCCACTTTGTTGATTTTTAGATTAATATATAAATATGTTGCGATTTCCCCATAAAATAGGGGGCTGCGAAGTTACAACTATTTTTTAAAGTGACAAAATCCTGCTTATTTCGTACAACTTTTTATTTATTTCATTGTGTCGGGTACATGCTTCGTCGAAAGGAGTAAATACAACCTGATTTTGCATCTGGCCAATCATTACGCCGCTTCTGCCGCTTATAAGAGCATTCACCGCCTCGTGTCCCAGCAGGCTTGCGAGAACCCTGTCGTTGCAGGAAGGAGAGCCGCCACGCTGAATATGGCCAAGAGTAGTAACACGTGCTTCGTAATTAGGCAGGCGCTCTTTAACTTTTTGCGCTACCCCTATGGCGCCGCCGCCATCCTCGCCTTCGGCCACAATAATAATACTTGAAGTTTTGTTCTTGCGCCTGTCCAGTTCCATGTAACTGCACAACTTGTCGATATCGGTATGGATTTCGGGAACCAGCGTCGCCTCGGCTCCTGTTGCAATGGAAGTGTTTAGAGCTATGAACCCTGCATCACGTCCCATAACCTCCACAAAAAATATCAGATTGTGCGAATCGGCAGTATCGCGAAGTTTGTCCACCGCAGAAACCGCAGTATTAATAGCGGTATCGAATCCGATGGTAAAATCGGTGCCGTAAATATCATTGTCGATAGTTCCGGGGATACCAACCACAGGCAGACCAAATTCCTTGAAAAGAAGATTGGCCCCGCGGAAAGAACCGTCTCCACCTATAACAACAAGAGCATCAATGCAGGACTCCTGAAGATTTTCATACGCCACCTTCCTCACTTCCGGATTTTTAAACTCCGGACAACGCGAAGATTTGAGCATTGTGCCGCCCTGCGAGATAATCTTTGAAACAGAGTGCGACTGCATACTCATAAACTGCTTGCTCAGTAAACCCGAATAACCCCTCATAATTCCAACAACCTCCAGATTGTTGTAAATCGCAGTTCTCACTACCGCCCTAATGGCAGCATTCATTCCCGGTGAGTCGCCGCCCGATGTAAGAACACCAATCCGCCTTATGTTTTTTCTTGTGCGCATAGCCTTTTAATTAGCTTAAAATTCAAGCGACAAAATTACTCTTTTTTATTCGTATTCAAATTTCTACTTTTGCGATATGAAAATCGGCGAAATTGAACTTGGGGAGAAGCCCCTTTTTCTTGCACCAATGGAAGACGTTACAGATGCGTCATTTCGTTATATATGCAAAGAATATGGTGCAGATGTGATGTATACCGAATTTGTCTCTTCCGATGCACTCGTGAGAGATATTAAAAGATCACTTGACAAACTTGAAACATTCCCGTACGAGCGTCCGATAGGAATTCAGATATACGGACACATTCCTGAGGCAATGGCCGAAGCGGCAAAAATGGCCGAGCAGGCAAACCCGTCTTTCATAGACATCAACTTCGGCTGTCCCGTAAATAAAATTGCAAACAGAGGTGCCGGTTCCGGCATGATGCGATACCCGGAAAAGATGCTGGACATAACAAAAAGAGTTGTGGATGCAGTAAAGCTTCCGGTAACAGTAAAAACACGGCTCGGCTGGGACGAAAATTCAAAAATTATAGTTGAACTGGCCGAGCAGCTCCAGGACGCAGGAATTGCCGCCCTCACAGTTCACGGCCGCACCAGGATGCAGATGTATAAAGGCGAGGCCGACTGGACTCTAATTGGAGAGATAAAGAAGAACCCGCGTATTAAAATACCGATAATAGGAAACGGCGACATTATATCCCCCGAAGGGGCAAAAGAGGCCTTTGACAAGTATGGCGTAGACGGAGTGATGATAGGGAGGGCGACCTACGGCCGCCCATGGATCTTCAGGGAAATAAAACACTACCTTTCCACCGGAGAATACATGCCCCCGCTCACAGTGGAAGAGAAGGCCAATCTTGCAAAAAGACATCTCCTCAAATCTGTTGAAGTAAAAGGAGAGAGAGTAGGAGTGCTCGAAATGCGCCGGCATCTTAGCGCATATTTTAAAGCGCTTCCCGATTTCAAGCCCATACGCATGAAGCTCGTTACCGAAAATGATTACAGAGAGGTACTCAGCATAATCGACAACATAAAAGAAATATACCAATAGATGAAATACGATTTTATAAATAAGCTCCTGCTTTTCCCGTATTACTTTGTATTAAGGGTTCGCCACTGTCTTTACGACAACTCTTTTATCAAATCAAAAAGCTTTTCTATACCTATTATATCTATAGGAAATATTACAGTTGGCGGAACAGGCAAGACACCCCATACGGAATTCCTTATCCGGGAGCTCATGCCAACAGAGAAAGTAGCCGTATTATCAAGAGGTTATGGCCGGAAAAGCAAAGGTTTCCGCATGGTTTCCGCGCCTGATCTGGCAATTGACTGCGGAGACGAGCCATTGCAGATAAAAAGGAAGTTTCCGGATATTATTGTTGCTGTAGACGGAAATAGAAAAAGAGGAATTGAAAAGCTGATGGCGCTTCCGGAAGGAGAGAGGCCATCCGTAATCCTACTTGACGATGCCTTCCAGCACAGGTCCGTAAAGCCTTCGACAAATATTGTTCTTATTGATTTCAACAACCCTATAGATACCGACTATCTTATTCCCGTGGGAAAGCTTCGCGACCTCCCCGACCAGCTTTCAAGGGCCGACATAATAGTTGTGACAAAATGCCCTCCCGGGCTGGACCCCGGCGAAAGGTTCCTTTGGGAGAGACGGTTAAAGGTTTCTTCAAACCAGAAAATAGTTTTTACTTCCCTTAAATATTCCGATCCCGTTGCCATATTTGAGGAGGCCGATAACAGATACATTTATTCAAAATTTCTGATTCTTCTCACCTCGGTGGCAAATCCCAAACCCCTTAGATATCACCTAGTAAATAGCTACAAAATTGAAAGCAGTCTGGATTTTAACGACCATCACAATTTTACAAAAAGGGATGGAAGAAGGATTAGTAGATGGGCTCGAAATAACCCTAATTCATTGATAATGACCACAGAAAAGGACGCGCAAAGGCTTCGTTCCTTATCGTCTCTTTCTCAGGATGTTAAGAAAAGATTATTCTATTTGCCAATCGAAGTGACGATTCTAAACGAAAACGCTAAAAATAGTTTGCTTTTATAACCAGAAGTGGTCGTTTTTCTCAATATATATTATTGTTTTGCAGGTATTTGCTTTCCGGCATCAATATTTACTCTCAGATACGTTTAAAGATGAATTTTACCGTCTTTTCATTACGTATTTTTGCAAATTGTAACCAAAATGCCTTTTTCATTATCCAATATGATAGTTGGTATTGTTTTTTTCTTTAAATTTGCGTCCGAACTTTGTATTCACATTTTAATTAGATAGTGATAACAGAAACTTAAATTTATTAACCTAAATTTTTAAACTCATGCATGTTTCAAAGAAAGGAGACCGCATAGCCCTAAAAGTGCTATCGGTTTTTGCCCTCCTGCTAATTACAGGAACTATGTGGGCACAGAACATTACGGTCAAGGGTAGAGTCCTAGATACCCGGGGCGATGCTGTAATTGGTGCTGCTGTAGTGGTTAAAGGTGCTAGAACCGGAGTTTCGACCAGCGAATCCGGTCAGTATCTTATTAAAGTGGCGCCTGACGCAACACTTGAATTTTCATCCCTTGGGATGAAAACTGTCTCTGTACAAGTAAAGAACAGATCAACAATTGACATTGTCATGGCAGATGACGCAGCTGTATTGGAAGACGTTGTCATGATTGCTTACGGTTCTCAGAAAAAAGAGAGCCTTACAGGAGCCGTATCGACAGTTGATGTTAAGAAGAATCTTACATCAAGACCAATTGCAGATGTGGGAAGGGCCTTGCAGGGAACAACAGCAGGTCTTATCGTTACCTCTAAAGAGGGTGGTCTCGGAGGATCTCCCACAATGAAGATCAGGGGTAATACAAGTACCCTGGGTGGTGGATCAGGCAATCCTCTTGTAGTGTTGGATAACGTGGAGGTTCCTAACCTGTCTTATGTAAACCCTGACGATATCGAAAGTATCTCTGTATTGAAGGATGCTGCCACAACTGCTATCTATGGTGCCAGAGCTGCTTTTGGTGCAATTCTGATAACTACCAAGAAAGGTTCAAAAGAGGGAGGTGTTCAGGTCCGTTATTCAAACAACTTCTCTTGGTCACAACCTACAAAGGTTCCGGAACCTTTAAGGCCGGATGTGCAGCTGAATTACTCATGGTTACAAAGAAACCACCTTTCAGCCACACCTACTTATAATCTCAGTGTCATCGGTTCTATCTATTATAATCCTGACATGATTGTAAAGGTTAAGGAGTATTGGGACAATTATAAATATGGTGACCAATTCGGACCTGAGATGGTTCAAGGACGTGACTATGATTATGGAACAGGCGGCGATGCTACCAAGATGTATTTCTACAGATCATGGGACCTTTACAACATGTATTATAACAAAACCGCTCCACAGCAGAACCATAATATCTCCATTACCGGAGGCACTAAAAATACAAAATATAGTATTTCAATAGGATCCCTGAATCAAAGAGGCATGATCAAGCCTTTCGCGGATTCGTACAAACGTTTAAATGTCAATGCAAATTTGGAAACAGATGTTAATAAATATCTAACTGTAAGGTCAGGATATATGTTGTCAAAATCTGAGACAGAAACACCATTTGTTTGGAACTCTACAAATTACCCGCCAATTTATTACATGTACAGGTGGGCAAGTATATATCCTTATGGTACTTTCAACGGTGTGAAAACCCGTAATGCAATCACTGAGCTGGAAGCGGCAAAGCCTGTAAATGAGGTTACAATGTTCCATCGTCTGAATTTAGGAGCATCTCTTCATATTCTTAAAGGACTTGATGCCAATTTTGACTATGTAGCGAGCATAACCAATTGGGATGCGCATAGACAAGGCGGTAACATAGGCGGTATCAATATGTTCAACACATTAAGCGCTACTTATCCAACTGTTGACTTGCTTTATAACCCAAGTTATTCAACATCGTCATACAACTATATTCAAGAGGAAAATTCTACAAATCTCAGGAATTCTTATAACGCTAATATTCAGTATGAGAACACTTCACTGAAAAATCACTATTTTAAAGTGCAGTTAGGTACCAATATCGAAGACGCTGAATATAAATACTATTATGCAAAGAGAATGACCCCTTACGATCCCGATAAGGGTGAATTGAACCTATCCGGAGGTGATCAGACCGTATCTTCAAACCACTCATGGTGGTCAGTTGCAGGTTTCTATGCAAGATTGAACTACTCATTCAATGATAAATACTATTTAGAGTTGAATGGACGTTACGACGGCTCATCAAAATTTTCAAGTGATTCTCGTTGGGGACTATTTCCTTCAGCTTCTGCTGCATGGCGTATTACTGAAGAACCTTGGATGGCTAATGTAAAACAGTTCATGCCTTCTTTGAAACTCCGTATGTCTGTCGGTTCAAACGGTAACCAAGATGTCCCTACCGGCTCATTCAGCCCTACCATGAGCGTTACTAACCCATCCGGCTCATCAAACTATTGGCTGATCGGAGGTAACTATACTCCTTATGTAGGCTTGCCGTATAAGCTTATTGATCCAGGTATCACTTGGGAGACTGTTACAACATATGACGCAGGTTTGGACGCATCATTCTTCAAAGGTGACTTGTCTTTGACCTTTGATGTTTACCGCAGAATAACTTCAGACATGTTATCTTCAGGAGCAACTCTTCCGGTATCTATAGGTGCTGCTGCACCTCAAACCAACTTTGGTGAGTTGACAACAGACGGATATGAGTTGACCTTAAATTACGGGCATACTTTCTCAAATGGCCTTAGAATCAATGTTGGCGGTCAACTGACAGACTATAAGTCAACCGTTACCAAGTGGAATGCTGCTGAGGATCCTACTATCGGGAACTATTATGATGGATATGAACTTGGAAGTATCTGGGGTTTTGAAGCTGAGAGATTGTTCCAGAAGAGTGACTTTGAATATGGTACCGATGGAAACATTTTAACAGTAGTAGTCAATGGGAAGACTCAGAATGTATACAAGAATCTTGCTGCTGGATATCAGAAGGCTCTTGAAACTAATACAGCAGCTTTCATGTTCGGACCTGGTGATGTCAAGTTCAAAGATCTGGACGGTGATGGTATAATCGATTTCGGCAGCAACACCATCGGTGACCCGGGTGACAGGAAAATTATCGGTAATAACCAGCCTAGGTATATTTATGGTATAAGACTCGGCGGTGCATGGAAAGGATTCGACCTTGACATGTTCTTCCAGGGAGTCGGCAAACGTGATTTGTGGGCAACCGGTAATACTGTACTTCCGGGTTATACCGGTAGCGAGCAGGCCTTCAAGGGTACTGATGACTACTGGACTGAAGACAATACAGGAGCTTACTTCCCAAGACCTAGAGATTATGGTCAGGTAGCAAAATGGAATTATGTAAGCAATAGCAGATACTTGCTGAATATGTCATATTTAAGACTCAAGAGCCTTGTTGTAGGTTATACTTTGCCAGTTCATATAACAAAGAAGGTTATGATACAGAAAGCCAGAATCTATTTCAGTGGTGAAAACTTACTGACATTCGACAAGTTGGCAAATACAGCAGTCGATCCCGAAACAGACTGGACATCAGTTACAGAAAATGACTCAAGGTCATTCGGGCGTAGTTATCCGTATAGTAAATCTATCTCATTCGGTATTCAAATAGATTTTTAATAATTATGAATATGAAAAAAATATATATTTTATTATTTTTTGCATTAGCCTTTAGCTCATGTGTCAATTATCTGGACAGAAAACCCCTTGACAATTTTGATGCTACTAACTTTTGGGTTAATGAAAACAATGTCCGTTTATATGCTCAGGGCAGTTACGTACATAGGAACAGCATGACAGGTGTCAACACCACCAATCAGTCATATTTTTTCGGTTATGGTACAGGTTATACATATCCTGAATTCTTTATGTGGGCTCCTTGGTCAGACGAATTTGTGAATTCATCCGCATGGGAAAGTACTGTAACCACTACCCAGTCCTATCTTAACTTCGATTTTGCAATGATCAGGAGGCATAATATCATGCTTGAAGAGGTAAGCAAAATGAATATGCTTGCCGACGAAGCACGTAATCATTGGATGGGAATTGCAAAATTCTTCAGAGCAATGGAGTATAGGAGAATGGCAAAACTTTTCGGAGATTTCCCTATTTTTACAACAACTCAGGAAACAACTTCAGACTCTTTGTATAAAGACAGAGATCCTCTATACAAAGTTGCCTTACAGGTTTTGGAGGACTATAAATATGCTGCTGCCAATGTAAGACTTAATGACGGTTCATACCAGATTAACAGAAATGTCGTATTGGCATACATGACTAGGGATCTGCTTTATTTAGGTACTCTGATGAAATATCAAAATAAAGACGGCAATGGGGCAGTAAATGCTTGCCTGGCTGGTTGTAAATGGGCTGCTGAACAATTGATAGCTTCTGGAAAATTTGCTGTTACAGATGATTATCGTGCTGTGTTTGGTTCAGAGGACCTTACAAGTAATAGAGACGTAATTTTCTCAAGGTCATATGCAGACGGAAAGGCTACTCATTGTACAGTGTCCTATTCCAACGGATATGAGTCACAAAGTCCTTCAGCCTCACAGAAGATGATCAATACATATCTGTGTTCTGATGGTTTTCCTATTGGACAGTCTCCTCAATACAACTATGTAACTGATAATGGTGTAAGATTATATGGCAATCAGATAAAAAATAGAGATCCTAGATTGCTTGCGACATATCGCGATACTGTAGTCGTAAAAGGCTGGGCGCCAGGTGCAGCAACAGCAACCGGTATTTCTGCCTGGAAGTTTCTTCCTTACGCAGCAAATGACGTAGAGAATAAGTATTTCGGTTCAATGAATATAACTGCATGTCCTCTTATCAGATACTCAGAGGTTTTGTTGAACTATGCTGAGGCATGTTATGAGACAGGTGCTTTTACTCAGACCATTGCTGATGCTACCATCAATCAACTGCGAAACCGTTCAATAAAGGTTAATAATCAGGGTACGGCTCAAACCAAATTACCTAAAATGGTTATTGCCGGTAACGACGTAACTGTAAATGGCGTAGCTATAAATGACCCTGCCAGAGATCCAAGTGTACCATCAATTCTCTGGGAAATCCGCAGAGAAAGGCAGGTGGAATTGGTAATGGAAGGTTTCAGAAGAGAAGATTTGCAAAGATGGTCTAAGTTCTCATATCTGAAAACCAAACAGACAGATGTTAATCATCCTACGGAATTGGCTTATGGTGCAATATTTAATTATAAAGTTCTGCCAGCAGCAACTAAAAAAAGTATCAGATCAAGCAACAACAAACTTTTCTCTTTCAATGCTGATTCGTCACTTGTAGCCGTTTACAACCTGTATAGTCCTACTTATTGGAGAGATTGGGATGACAATAGCGTTGTATATACAAGATGTTATTTTAATTCTGTTCCTACAAATACCATCAAGTTCTATTCAGATAATGGAAAGACTTTGACTCAAAATCCTGGGTGGACCAATTAATTAATAAATCTTATTGTGAAAGAGTTCGGTATTGCACCGGACTCTTTCCTTTTAGTCGCAGTCCGATCAGTTCGTAAACTTAAGGTTAAAAAAGCCGATGGAACTATCATTACATATACCTGAACTAACGGCTAATATATGGTAGCAAAATGGTAATTGGTATTGTTTTTTTCTTTAATTTTGCATTTGACTTTGTATTCACATTAATAGTGATAACAATCTATTAAAGTTATTAACCTAAATTTTAAAAATCATGCATGTTTCAAAGAAAGGAGACCACATAGCCCGAAAAATGCTATCGGTTTTTGCCCTCCTGTTAATTACAGGAACGATGTGGGCACAGAACATCAAGGTTACTGGTATTGTTAAAGACAACAAAGGCGATCCGCAGATTGGAGTAGCCGTTGTTATTGGTGGAACAAAAACTGGTGTATCTACAGATGTAAATGGTGTTTATGAAATTTCAACTCCAGCACGGGGAACTCTAGTATTCTCCGCTATTGGGATGAAAACTCAGGAAATTCTTATAAACAATCGTTCAAAAATTGATGTCATTCTACTGGAAGATGCTTTGCTTTTGAATGAATTAGTCGTTGTAGGTTTTGGTACTCAAAAGAAAGAAAACCTGACTGGTTCTATATCAACAGTAGATGTTTCAAAATCTTTACAAGGCAAACCAATTGTTGACGTAGCAAAAGGTCTTCAGGGAGTTGTCCCGGGACTTACAATTACATACTCCAATGGTGGAATTAATAGTTCGCCTGTTATGAATATTCGTGGTATGGGATCAATTAATTCGACAAACGGGGGGGCTCCTCTTATCATTGTAGATAATGTTGTTGTAAGTGATGTTAATCTTGTTAATCCGGAAGACATTGAGAGTATTTCCGTATTAAAAGATGCTGCATCTACTTCCATTTATGGTGCAAGAGCAGCATTTGGAGTTATGCTCATTAAAACAAAAACCGGCAAGAAAGGTGAGAAGTTTAATATATCATATTCGAGTAATTATGCCTTTAGCACTCCTACTCTCTTGCCTCAGTTTGCCAGCGACCCTGTTGCAGAAATTCGTGCAACAGATGCTGCTCTTTCAAGATTTGGAGGAACAGGTATGGAGGTCTTTGGTATGACTGCAAGTACACTTATCCCAGGAATTGAAAAATGGCTGAGTACTTACAAAAATAATCGTATTGGAAATAATATGATAAAAGGGGAGGATTTTGATGTTGTGGGAGGAAGGATAAACTTTTTCAGAATATGGGATCCGGTAGAGGTTATGTATCAGAAATGGATTCCTCAGCAGAATCAGAATATTCAGTTTTCGGGAGGTACAGATAGAATTAGTTTCTATGTATCCGGTGCATACAATTATCAGGAGGGCGTATTAAATATCAATACTGATAAGATAAACAAATATAATTTGACAGTGGGAATCAATGCAAATGTAAATAGTTGGTTCGACCTGGATGCAAAGGTAGTGACTCGTCAGTATAGTTATGAATCCCCTTATACCGGTTATATGGATCCATATTACACTATGTGGAGATGGGGAGCATACATGCCTTATGGGAGTTATACAGACGAAAATGGGACTAAGGGCTATTTCCGGGCTGCACAGGGATTTCTTGCCGAGGCAAATATGAATTCTCTGAAAGAATCATATACTAATTCCGGTTTTGGCGCAACAATTAAGTTCGCAAAGACATTAAATTTAAGATCAGAATTTGCCTATAGTACTACAAATTCTCTAGATAACCGTAACGGTGGAACAGTACAGCTCTGGGATTTTTGGGGCGCAAATCCGCCTTTGGTTATGAATACTCTTGGAACAGGTACAAATGACTTTGTAAAATATTCATCAGAAAGATATACTCAGCTCACATCAAATACATATGCTACTTACGATGAGTTATTCGGAAATCACAGAGTAAAAGTGACTGCCGGAGCTAACTTTGAAAATGGAGACTATATTTTTCACTCAAGTGAGAGGAGAACATTAATGGATCCAAGAACAGGAGAGATACCTCTCGCAACTGGTGATCAATACGTAGGAGGTGACCACTCAGATTGGGCGGTAGCTGGTATTTTTAGTAGGATTAACTATGACTATAAAGGCAAGTATTTAGTTGAACTAAATGGCAGATATGATGGTTCCTCAAATTTTCCTGCAACTTCCAGATGGGCATTTTTCCCTTCAATATCTGTTGGTTATAGAATTACACAAGAGCCTTGGATGGCAAATATTAAGAATATTATAAATGATGCAAAAATAAGAGCATCGTACGGAAGTGTGGGTAACCAAAATGTTGGTGCTGACAGATTCATACCTACGATGACTACTTCTGCAACATTAAATTGGCTTACTCCATCAGGCGGAAGGCCGGTTTATACAAATAACCCTGCAAACGTTTCTTCGCTTCTTAAGTGGGAAACAATTAATACTCTGAATGCGGGACTAGACATGAAGTTGTTAAAAAATGAACTATCAGTTACATTTGACTGGTTCCAGAGAGACAATAAAAATATGATTGCTCCCGGAGCAACATTGCCAACTGCGTTTGGGGTTGGAGCCGCTGCTCAAAATGCCGGCTCGCTTAGAACTTCTGGCTGGGAGTTAGAAGTTGGATATAATCATGCCATTAATAAAGATGCATATTTTTATGGATCGGCTTCATTGTCGGATTACACGAGCAAAATTACTGAATGGACTGGAAACGATTCAAAGATGCTTTACACAAACTATAAGGGAAAAGCCATTGGAGAAATTTGGGGTTTCAAAAATGCGGGCTTCTTTGCAGATGCAAATGATGTGGCAAATTCACCCAGCCAGGTTAAACTTCAGAATGGCACATTCATATATAGCCCTGGCGATGTTAAATATGCCGATTTAGACAAATCAGGCGAAATAAATGGAGGCACGCAAACGCTTGAAGACCATGGCGACCTTGTGGTTATTGGTAATACCACTCCAAGATATCAGTATAGTTTTAGGCTTGGTGCCGGTTGGAAAGGTTTTGATTTTGATGTTTATTTTCAAGGTGTAGGGAAAAGAGACTATTGGGCAACCGGAAGTATGGCTATTCCTCTTTACAATGCAGCGAATAATGCAATGTACCAGCATCAGATGAATTTTTGGACACCAGAAAATCCGACAGCATTTTATCCTATTCCTACAGTAGGAAGTGAAGGGGCTTCTACGATTTCTAATATGGCTGCGTTGTCAGGTTCTGCTGCAGCTACAGGAAGGAATTTTTATCCTCAAGACAAATATTTGCTTAATCTCGCATATTTAAGGATGAAAAATGTAACATTGGGTTATACTATTCCTGCAAATCTCACAAAAAAAATATCGTTAGATAAAGTAAGAATTTATGTAAGCGGACAAAACTTGTTCGAATTTAAAAAGACTAATATTCCTATAGACCCGGAGATAACATCAGGATCTCCTACTCAGGGTGCGTACTACGGAAGGACAATGCCTTTTACCAGATCATTGTCATTTGGAATTCAAATTTCATTATAAAAGACGATAAAAATGAGAAATATTTTGATTAAAACAATTGTATTGTCCTTGAGTATTACTCTTTTGGCGTCATGTTCAGATTATCTTGACAGAGGCTCAAAGGTAAAATTTACTGATGACAACTATTGGACAAATGAAAGCAACGTAAAGACTTTCACATGGGGTTTCTATGATCGGTTTATGGGATACGGGAACGGATCTTCAACAAATGGCGATTTCTACTGGAGCACTTTTTCGGATGATCAGGCATTACAGTCGGGGATGAACAACTTTTCTACTGCTGCTCCTGCTTCAAACACAGATTGGAACAATGCGTACATCTATATAAGAAAAGCAAATCTTTTACTGGAAAGAATAGACCAAGTACCTATGACGGATGAGGCTAAAAATCACTATAAAGGTCTGGCGAAATTTTTCAGGGCATATGAATATGCAAATCTTATTAAAAAATTTGGCGATGTTCCTTATATCGATAAATTTCTTGATCAATCGGAGACAGATTTGATTTATACACCAAGAACAGCAAGGAGCACTGTAGTTGAAAAAATTATGGCCGACCTTGAATTTGCTGCTGCAAATATTAGAACAAAGGCTACGGCTGAAGCAAATACTGTTAACAGGAATGTTGCAAATGCCTTGCTTTCCAGAGTTGCCTTATATGAAGGATCAATTGCTAAGTATCATAATAATGATGCAACGAAGGCGAACGCACTGTTTACAATTGCGAAAAACGCTGCTGCAGCTGTTATGTCGCAAGGATATACATTGAGTCCAAAATATAAAGATATTTATACAAGTATTGCTTTAGCTTCAAATACAGAGGCTATTATGTACAAATATTATTTAAAAGGAACATTTATGCATAGCATGACTGCTTATTTGAATTCAACAACTCCTATAAGCGGCGCTACGAAAGACCTGATAGAAAGCTATTTGTGTACAGATGGGAAGCCAATTGACGTAAGTCCTCTATACAAAGGGGATGCAGATATTTCAAAAATATTGGCAGACAGAGATAGCCGATTAAGTGACGCAATTGGTAATGTTTTGGCATATAGGGGTAATGCGGTTGGTGGGTTAATTTCATCAACAGGCTATCTAATAAAGAAATACAATAATAATACAATTACTGGCAATGATCTTACACAAATCAACGCAAATTATACTAATGCTCCAATATTTTGGCTGGCAGAAGTTTATTTGAATTATGCTGAGGCTGCTGCTGAATTGGGCGTTATGACTCAAATTGATGCAGATAATACAATAAATAAACTTAGAGCTCGAGGAGGTGTTTCGTCACTCAATATAACGAATATTCCGGTCGATCCTAAAAAAGATGCAGATATTAGTTCGCTATTATGGGAGATTCGCAGAGAGAGACGGATTGAACTTGCTTTTGATGGATTCCGTTATTGGGATATTCGCCGGTGGAAAAAATTAGAATATCTGGATTATGCGACTAATCCTGATATTTTTAAAGGGGCAAAAGTTCCAACTCAAACAACCGGTTTGCTTGTTGATGCAAATATGTATATTACGCCATACAGTAATCCATCTCTAAGAATAATAATAACACCTAAGCATTATCTTGATGCAATACCTACCGGTGTAAAATCATTATATGACTTAGAGGGTATCGTTTTCCCTCAAAATCCAGGATGGTAAAAAGTTAATAGATTATACCATATATTTCAATTAGAGCACCTGACCAGTTATTTGTCAGGTGCTTTTTTTGGGAAACATTGCAAGCCGAGATGCTTCACCGCCAGAGTCTATTTGGCTCCTATTGGGAACAATCAAATTAGTGAGTATCTAGACAAAGGTTACACGCTCACACAGATTCCTTTATGGAATTAGTAACAATTTGATATATTCTATATAACTAATATAGAGCACCTGATAAGCTATTTATCAGGTGCTCTTTTTTTGCACTTTATTAAGTGAATTGTATTATTTGTTACAAATGTCTTCAGAAATGGATATTTTTATTAAAAATACTCAAGCAAAATGGTATAATTATTATAATAATAACTAAATTTACACGATATTAAAACATGAATATATATTGATGTTTCAAAGGCTTTTTGCCTTTTTTTTTATAAAAATATATTATTTATTAACCAAAAATTTCAATTCATGTATGTTTCACAAAAAGTAACCGGTAAGTTTAAATTACTTATACTTCCGGTGTTAGCCCTTTTCCTGATGTCAGGAACTCTCATGGCTCAGAACATAAGAGTGACAGGTAAGGTTATTGACAAAACAGGACAGCCCCTAATGGGTGTTTCTGTGTTAATAGAGGGGACAAGAACAGGAGTAGCTACAGAGCTGGATGGAACTTTCTCGATGGAGGTACCGGCAAATGCAGTGCTGCAGTTCTCTGCGATTGGTATGGAAAACCTTAAAGAAACCGTAAACAATCGTAAAGTTATTAATGTAACAATGTCAGAATCAACCGTGTTCCTTGACGAGCTAGTAGTGACTGCGCTGGGTATTAAGAAAGAGAAAAAAGCACTGGGTTATGCCGTTCAGGACATTAAAGGTGATGAAATGATAAAGGTAAAACAAGCTAACCTTGTTAATTCTTTGAATGCAAAGGTGTCCGGCTTGAATGTTACTCAACAAGGTGGTGCTCCTGGATCATCTGCTTCAATAATTATTCGTGGAGGAACATCTTTGACAGGAGATAATCAGCCTCTTTTTATTATTGACGGAGTGCCTATTGATAATAGCACATCGTATGGAAATACTGGCCTTGATGGATTTGGAGCAACATCGACAAGCACTGGAAACAGAGCTATGGACATTAACTCAGATGATATTGAATCGGTAAGTGTGTTAAAGGGCCCTTCTGCCGCTGCACTATATGGCTTAAAAGCGGCTGCCGGAGCAATTGTAATAACAACCAAAAAAGGAAAAGAAGGTACAGCTACTGCAAACTTTAACTCTCGTTTTTCAACGGATATAGTTAATAAACTGCCAAATGTACAATCTCTTTATGGCCAAGGTACTGCAGGTGTATTTGCCGATAATACAAGTAATTCCTGGGGAGCACCAATAGGAAGCACTCCCGTTTATTCGAATATGAAAGATTTCTTTAAGCCGGCGTGGGCTTATGATTTAAATTTAAGTGTATCTGGTGGCAGCAAAAATGGTGGTACATTCTTTATTTCGGGTCAAAGGCTAGATCAAAAAGGAGTGGTGCCTACAACTAACTATCTTAAAAATTCGTTCCGTGCAAATGTTGAGCAAAAACTTGGATGGTTCACTTTTGGCATGAATACAAACTATGTATATTCAGATAATACAAAAACACTTACTGGTGATGGCCTCTGGAATACCAGTGGGATGGGATATATGAGAGCAATCATTGATTGGCCGACAACAGACGACATGTCTTCGTATTTAAATACTGATGGAACAAAGAGAAGATTGATGCCGAATGTTCTTTTGGAAAATGATATTGATAATCCAAACTGGCTTGTTAGAAACAATCCGATTAACGAAAAAGTGCAAAGATTCATTGGGTCTGCTTTTGTAGTTTTTAAGCCAACAAAATGGTTTGATATTTCATATAGAGTTGGTCTAGATCACTATAATCAGAAAACTGTAAATATTACCTCTCCTGGTTCTGCAATGTTACCTGACTGGCAGGATGGTGCCCTATCTAATATATATAGACAAGTGGACTTTCTGAATTCAAATTTAATTATGAATTTTAATAAAAAAATTGGAGATATAGATTTGAATTTAATGCTAGGACATGGATATGAACAAAGTTTATCTGAAAGAAATACAATCAGAGGAATTCATCCTATAATGCCGGGATTTATGAGTATAAACAACTTTAAACCGGAAAATCTTCTTGTAAGTCAGTATATATCGCGAAAAAGACTGATTAGTGCTTATGGCGAATTTAGAGCATCATATAAAAATTATCTGTTCTTAAGCGCAACAGGAAGAAATGACTGGTCCTCTACTTTGCCTGTAAACAGCCAATCCTTCTTTTACCCTTCAGTAAGTGGTAGTTTTGTTTTTACAGAACTACTTCCTAAAAATAAAATTTTGAGTTTTGGTAAAGTGAGAGCGTCTTGGGCAACAGTTGGAAAAGACACTAATCCATATGCAACATTGCCAAATCTTGAAACAGTTTTATCAATGGGTGGTGGATATAGGAATTCATGGTCAGGTCCAAATGCAAACCTTATTCCTGAAAAAACAAAATCATGGGAAGTTGGAGCAGATTTAAGATTTCTTGATGGAAGGATTGGTATGGACTTTACATACTACAATTCTCGCAGCGAAAATCAAATTCTTTATGATGTACGTTTGACAAATACTACCGGATTCATTCTTCAAACAGTAAATTTCGGTTCTGTTAAAAATAATGGGATAGAGGTAACAATTAATGCTACTCCAGTTCAAACAAAAAACTTCTCATGGACACTTCAACTAAACGGTTCGCATAACAAAGGATTTGTTTATGATTTACCACAAGGTGTCTCATTCCTTTATACAACAGAAGTTCAGATGGGTCCGGCAAAACCAGCCGCTATAAATAACAGTGACTTCTTCGCGCTTCTTGGGTCGCATTGGCAAAGGACAACAGATGGTCAGCTGATATTAAATGAAAGCACAGGATATCCTATGACATCTACTGATGTTAATCAATATGCTGGTAATAGAGAACCAGACTTTTTAATAGGACTAAACAACGATATTTCGTACAAAAATTTTGGACTATCTCTCTTATTTGATACAAGAATTGGGGGTGACATATACAATGCTACAGAATGGGCCGCAGTTATGGCCGGTACCAGCAAAATTACTGAAAACAGAACTGCAACTAAAACATTCGAAGGCGTTGTAAAAAAGACAGATGGTACATATCAAGCATTTAGTAAGGAAGTTCCACTGAACGAATATTATTATAAGAATATATATACAAATGAGTCTAATCACTTTATAACTGATGTAAATTGGTTAAGGTTACGCTCATTGTCATTGTCATACACTCTTCCGGAATCACTATTGAAAAAAATGGATTTCATAAAGAGTTTTCAAGTATCTCTTTCTGCCACAAACTTATTTGTACTTACAAATTATAAAGGATTCGATCCGGAAGTTAGTGCTGGTGGTGCAGGAGTAGGAGGAGCAGGTTCGAATGGCGTAGACTACTGTGGTGTTCCCGCTACGCGCAGTTTTTCATTAGGCCTTAATATTAAATTCTAATTTACTGACATGAAAAAGATTACAATATTTCTATTTATTGTGTTTGGGAGTCTGTTTATGAACAGCTGTTCATATGATTTAGATATAAATACCAACCCCAATACACCAAATCAGACAACACCTGAGCTTCGTTTACCCCCGATTTTGAATATATTAAATGATGTATATGGAAGCCATGGTACACGTGTTGGAGCAGTTACTCAATTTCTTGGCGCAATTCCTGGAACCGGAACAGGTGGAAGAAACTATAACGTAGGATTCTGGTATTTCTCAAACAACATTGATGCTTATATCTGGCAAACAGAATATGTATATGGCCTGACAAATATTTTTTCACTTTATGAAGAGTCTCAAAAAGTCGAAGCTTGGCATTATATAGGAGTTGGTAAAGCAATGGAGGCTTTTTTATGGGGAACGCTAGTAGATGCCTATGGGGTTGTTAATTACGATGAGGCCTGCAAAGGAGTATTTACCCCAGACTATCAAGATGCCGAGTATGTTTATCCCAAAATTCTGGAACTTTGCGACCAAGCCATTGAACAATTGGGAAAAACACAAGGTGGCTCAGCTCCTGCACTTTCTAAAGCAGATAACATGTACAACGGAGATGTTTCTAAGTGGATTAAATTCGCTAAGGCCATCAAGGCTAGGACAATGAGTCACTTAACGAAAAAAACTAAAGGTACTGCACCTACTCAATATAACCCAGAAGCAGTTCTTACGTTAATTTCACAATCTTTTGCTTCAAATGCGGACGATGCTGACTTCAAATATACTGGAGAAATAAGTTCGACTCGTTCAATTTTACACGCTAATCATAGTGCAAACTTTAAGATTGGTTCGCTTTTCAGAAGCTACATGTTAAACAACCTACCTGGTTCAGGTAAATCATGGAATTCCGGTGTTGTTGACCCTAGAGCCGATCTTATGATACCCAAAATTACTGCAAATATTCCTGAAAAGGGACAATACTCTTATGGAATAGATTTCCAGGCGATTGGATCTGATTTTACAGCACAAATTCCTTTTGTCCCAGCAAACAACAATGATGGGAGATATGTCGGACTTAGAGGCACAACAGGTGGCCCTGGAAATACTGCACTTACATATGTAACATCACCATTTCCTTTTATTACATATGCAGAAATTAAGTTTATTGAAGCAGAAACTTACTTCAGGATGGACAATAAACCTCTGGCACTAGCTGCCTATAAAGCGGGTATAGGGTCACATATTGATAAAATTTCGCAAATTGCTGCTCAGGTTGGAATGACCCCTATTACTGCCACTGCAAAAGCAAATTACTTAAATAGTGCAGCAGTAGCTCAAACTGCAGATGAATTGACGCTGAGTCATATTATGATACAAAAATACATTGCTCTTAACTATAGTCCTGAAACATGGACTGATATGAGAAGAAATGATTTTTGCAGTAACTCTTCGGGTGTGTATGATGAAACATCGGGTGTTTACAAAGGTTATAAAAGGCCTAAATATGCATATGTTATAAACTTTCCAGGAGAATCAGATTATCCGAGAAGGTATCCTATGGCATATTATGAAACAACTTATAATGCTGAAAAAATTAGACCTTTTGGGGCATTTGAAAATGATTATATGACAAAGCCAATATGGTGGGATAAAAAATAGTATCATTGATATTTAGATTTTATCAGGGGTTTTCATTTCATGAGAACCCCTGATTTTTTAATTAATTTATGTTAACTTTGGTCATTAACTTAAAATTAAATCAAAATGTTCGCAAAAGAGGTATACATAAAACGCCGCAAAGAGCTTGCTTCGGGCATTAAGTCGGGAGTTCTTCTTTTCCTCGGCAATTCGGAAGTTGGAATAAATTATTTTGACAACACTTATAGATTCAGGCAGGACTCTTCGTTCCTGTATTTTTTCGGCCTTGACGAACCGGATCTTGCTGCCGTTATTGACCTTGAGAGCGGCGAAGAGATAATCTTCGGAAACGATGTTACAATAGACGATATTATATGGATGGGTCCTCAGCCAGCCATGAAAGACAAAGGTGCAGAAGTGGGGATCAAGAACATCAAACCTCTTGGAGAACTTGAGTCATATATTGCAAAGGCAAAAGGTACAGGCCGGAAAATTCACTTCCTTCCTCCATACCGCTACCACAACCAGATTCAGCTTAACAAACTTCTCGGAGTTGATTTTGAAAAACAAAAAGAGCTTGCTTCGGTGGAGTTCGTTAAAGGCGTTGTAGCGCTGCGCGAGATAAAAGACGAACACGAAGTGGCTGAGCTGGACAAAGCGGCTAATATCGGCTATATTATGCACTATACTGCCATGAAGATGGCAGCAGTGGGAATGGTTGAACAGGAACTTGTGGGACTCATGGAGGGAATCGCAATTTCCGGAGGGTCAATGCCATCGTTTCCTATTATTCTTTCCCAAAACGGAGAGACACTTCACAACCATACACACCATCAGATTCTTACAGACGGCAGGCTTTTGGTAATTGATGCCGGTGCCGAGACAAACTCGCATTATGCATCGGACTTTACAAGAACAATTCCTGCAGGAGGCAAGTTCACCCAAAAACAGAGAGATATCTATTCAATCGTATCTGCTGCAAATGACCTGGCAATAAGCCTCATTAAACCGGGCATCACATATAAATCCGTTCACCTTGCAGCCGTGAGACTAATGGCTCAGGGGCTAATAAATCTTGGTCTTATGAAAGGCGATGCCGACGAGGCAGTTGCCGCCGGAGCTGTAGGGCTCTTCATGCCGCACGGACTTGGACACCAGATGGGTCTTGACGTTCACGACATGGAAGACCTGGGCGAAAATTACGTTGGCTACGACAGCGAGCATATCCGCGCAACGCAGTTTGGCCTTAAATCCCTGAGAATGGGCAAGCTTTTGAGACCGGGCCATGTTATAACAGTTGAACCGGGATGCTACTTTATTCCTGCTCTCATCGAGAAGTGGAAAAAAGAGGGAACAAACGCATCATTCATCAACTTTGACAAGCTTAAAGATTACTATACTTTCGGAGGAATCCGCATAGAAGACGACTCTCTTGTTACCGAAAAAGGAAACAGGCTGCTTGGTTCTAAACGACTGCCAAACACACCGGAAACGGTTGAAGCAGAAATGACCAAATAGTATGACAAAACTTTACCCCCAAAGCTCTGTCCTGAGATATCTGTCCTTCTTTCTTGCTGCCGTTCTTTTTGTTACCTCGTGTTCCAAAGACGATGTAATACCGCCGCCTGTTGCTAAATCGGATAAAAACGATATCGTCCTTTTCCAGTTTAAAAAAGAGTACAACCCGTCTTTAACCGCGAGCGGTCTCTCATATTATTCCGGTAACCTTATATTTGTGACACTCCCCGAGGGATCGTCATTAAATGCGCTTAAACCCAACTTTGAGGTATCACCAAAAGCTACTCTTTCTATAAACGGAGTTGAGCAGCAAAGCGGAGTAACTCAGGTAGATTTTTCCAACACCGTAACCATTTCCATTAAATCGGAATCCGGTTTGACAAAGGAATATAAAGTCCTTGCTCAGCCGGGAAAGGCAAATTTCGACGAACTCATATACTCGTTCATGAAGAGATTTTCTATTCCCGGAGTATCGTATGCAGTAACCAAAGACGAGGCAATTGTATACAAATCGGGACTAGGCTTTGCATCAGTTGAAGGAGGTGAGAGAACAAGGCCCGACCATCTTTTCCGCCTAGCAAGTGTGTCCAAGCAATTTACATCCCTGTGTATTTTGAAGCTTGTAGAAGAGGGAAAGCTCTCTCTCGACAGAAATGTTTTTGGGGCAGGAGGCGTTCTGGCAAGTGAATTTCCATCTGTAACGGCAATGGCATCAAGGGTTACCGTGCGATCCTTACTGGAACATACCAGCGGCTGGATAAGCGATCCCGATCCAATGTTTACTGCATCATTCAAGGGACAGACTCTTGACCAGAGAATTGCTTATGTCCTTAATTCTGTTCAGTACGAGCCGGGCACCAAGCACTCCTATTTTAATATGGGATTTGGAATTCTGGGAAAAGTGATAGAAAAGATTACCGGAAAGGGCTACGAAACCTATCTAAAGGAGGTTCTTGCCACAGCCGGAGTAACAGACATTCATATTGGCGGTAACAGGAGCCAGAGGCGTGCGAACGAGGTCGTTTATTATTCTCAGAGCGGAACAGACGGATATGGGAATGAAATGGACGTAATCGCTGCTGCGGGTGGGGTTATAGCCTCTACCGAACAGATGATGAAGCTAATGTTCCATATAGACGGTCGCTCCAAAATACCTGATATTATTTCGGCCCAGACAAGACAGACCATGCTCACGGCATCATCGGCGTACAACAGATATGCATTGGGTTGGAGGCTCAACCATTCTTTTTATCCCGGTTCGTTTTACCATTCAGGAAATCTTGCCGGAACTGCCTCTATGTGGGTAATGGGTAATGATGGAACAAACTGCGTGGTACTGTGCAATTCAAGGTCTTATATAGATGGGTTCGACGATGAGATGTATGTTTTGCTCAGAGATATACTCAATTTAGCTTCGGCCACGAGCTGGTAAAGTTCGCTAAGAATCATTGCCGTTGCACCCCATACAAAATAGTCGTCGATGACAAATCCGGGAGCGTCTACAAACTCTCCCGGCAATGTCTCTAGTCTTCTCATTTCAGATGAATCCGGGTTGAACATCCGGATTTCTATTTCGCGGTATTCAACAACTTCGCGCGGGTCCATTGCAAAACGCAGCTCCTCTTTAGCAACTGCCAGAACAGGGTATATGTTAAAATTGCTTGGAGGGATGTAAATATGGCTCAGCCGGCAAATGGTTTCGGTATGTTCCCTTTTTATTCCAAGTTCTTCAAAAGCCTCGCGGTATGCAGTGTCTGTAATGTCCTTGTCCTCTTTTTCCCATTTGCCTCCGGGGAAAGCAATCTGCCCGGAGTGAATACCTTCATAGGTATTTCTTTTGATTAACACCACCCGCCAATCCATGAGAGAAGAAGCGGCCGCGCCATTGTTTGCAGGAATGAGTAAAACAAGAACGGCGGAGTCGCGGGCCCCCGCCGGGGGCCCGCTCTCTGCCGCATAATCTGCAACTCTCTGCACCGGGGCCATTCTCACATGGGCCTTCTTCCCGGGGAGGTCGTTCAAAGTCATTGGAACTGTTTATTATTCGTTAATGCCCGAGCGGTTTAGCATAAATGCCCACTCAAATGCAGTTTCCTTAATTCTGTCGTATCTTCCTGTTGCTCCGCCATGTCCCGAATCCATGTTTGTATATAACAATACAATATTGTTGTCGGTTTTGAGCGACCTTAGTTTTGCAACCCATTTTGCAGGTTCGTGGAAACCAACCTGAGAGTCGTTCAACCCGCCTGTGGCAAGAATATTAGGATAGTTTTGCGCAGTTACGTTCTCATAAGGAGCGTAAGAGAGCATGTATTTGTAATACTCCTCTTCGTTTGGATTACCCCACTCTTCATATTCCTGGGTTGTGAGCGGCAGAGAAGTGTCTAGCATGGTATTAATAACATCTACAAAAGGAACGGCAGCGACGATTGTATTAAATAAATCGGGACGCATATTTGCAACTGCACCCATCAGTAAACCGCCTGCACTTCCGCCCATGGCAGCAAGCCCTTGCGGAGATGTGTATTTGTCTGCAATAAGTTTCTCGGCGCAAGCGATAAAATCGGTAAAAGTATTTTTCTTTTTAAGGAGCTTGCCGTCTTCGTACCACTGCTCTCCCAAATCGCTTCCACCGCGAATTTGTGCAATGGCAAATACAAATCCTCTGTCTATGAGGCTATAGTATGCCGGGCTGAAATAAACATCGGAACTTGAACCGTAGCTTCCGTATGAATAAAGCAGAGCAGGGCTCTTTCCGTTTTTCTTTAGACCTTTCTTGTACACGATAGCCATTGGAATCTCAGTTCCATCCGAAGCCTTTGCCCAAAGCCTTTCCACTACGTAATCATCTGCATTGAAGCCGGAAGGTATTTCCTGCTCTTTCAATTTTTTGCTTTCGCCTTTTACAAGGTCGTATTCAAACAGTGTGTTTGGCCTGTTAAGCGAAGTATAGTTGTAACGGAAAGTAGTTGCGTCAAATTCGGGATTGCCGGCAAGAGAGACCGAATATACAGGCTCGGGGAACAGAATTTCCTGTTTTGCGGTATCTGTGAGGGAGAAATATTTTATTTCATTAAGGCCGTTTTTACGAAGCTCCAGGACGAGATAGTTTTTAAGTACGTCAACTCCTTCAATGCGAACTGCAGGGTCGTGCGCCACGAACTCTTTCCATGTGGCTTTGTCCTGATATCCTGCGAGAGGCAACTCATAAATTTTGCCGTTGAGGTTTTCTTTGTCTTTATAGCGCATAAAGAATTTGTCGCTGTGCTGATAAACCGCATACTCGACTCCCTGAACCCTTGGAAGAAATACTTTTGGTTTTTCATTAGGTTTGTCGGCAGGGATATACTGATATTCCGATGTGGTTGTGCTTCCGCTTTCAATAAAAATAAGCTGGTCGGTTTTTGTCTTTTCGAGGCTGAGGTTGAATTTTGCATCCTTCTCTTCATACACCAGCTCGTCCGGTTTTGTTGAACCGAGTGTGTGGCGGAACACCTTGTTTGGGCGGAGAGCCTTGTCTACTGTAATGTAGAAAATGGTTTTATTGTCGTTTGCCCACTCATAGGATGCAATGCCGGGGATATTTTCTGCCATGTCCTCGCCGGTTTCCAGATTGCGTACCTTTAGAATATAATCGGCAAAGGAACCTGTTTCGTTATAGGAGTAAGCGGCAAGTTTGTTGTCCATACTCACTACATATCCGCCAAAACGCATTGCTTTTTTACCTTCGGACATTTTATTCACGTCAAACATAAGCTGCTCCTTAGCTTCAGGTGCGGCCTGTTTGCGGAGATAAACCCTGTATTGTTTTCCTGCCTCTGTGCGGCTGTAGTAGTTGTAGCCCTTCATGAGAGTAGGGTAGCTTTCGTCGACATCCTTTATGCGGCCAATTATTTCGTTGTATATCTTTTCCTGAAGAGCCTTTGAATTGCTCATTACAGTATCGGTGTATGCATTTTCTGCATTAAGATACTCTATTACTTTCGGGTTGCTTTTGTCTTTTAACCAGTAGTAATTGTCTACGCGTTCGTTACCAAACTCGTTAAATGTCACCGGAATTTTTTCTGCCACCGGAGGTTGGGGATAGTCGCTCTGTTTCAAAATAGTTGCATTTTTTTGATTGCAGGAAGCAAGCGCCAGAATAAGGGCAGCGGCCTGCAAAATTCTAAATTTTGTTTTCATATTTAATTCTGGTTTCTTGTTTATTCTTCCTTTTTGCCCGTCTTGTACAGGACAATATCTGCCTTTTCAACAGTTATCATACATCCGTAACGGAGATTCTCGAACCAGGGCAGAATGATTTTTGTAAACTCTTCAATTTTGTAGGCATCGTCCACAATTTCTACCACAACGGGGAGTTTTTCTGTAAGTTCCCAAAATTTAAGACTCCTCACTGCGCTGCTCGACCCGAAACCCATTATTCCCTTAAGTACAGTTGCTCCTGCGAGACCGTACCTTTTTGCAGCGAAAACGACCATCTCATACAGGGGAGTATGTTTGAACTTGTCGGTATTGCTGATAAATATCCTCAACACCCTGGCTTCGCCATTTGTTTCCATTACTAAAATATTTTAGTGACTAAATTTCCAAAGTATGTTGCCATGAGCCCCAGGAAAACACTTAAAGCCGTGTAAAGAGCAAAGTAAAAGAAGTTGCCGTCCTTGAGCAAAGACAGGTTCTCGCTTGCAAAGGTGGAGAAGGTGGTGAACCCTCCGCAAAAACCTACAGTGAGGAAGAGCCTCATCTCTGCGCTCATAAAATTTCCCCTTTCGGACATTCCGTAAAATATTCCAATGAGAAGACAGCCAAGAACATTTACAAAGAGAGTACCGTATGGGAAGCCGGAAATTACCGTATTCTGGATATACCGGGAAGCCAGAAAACGAGAGACACCTCCAATAAAACTGCCTGTTCCAATAATCAGAATTAACTTAAGCATAACGCTTTAAACTTTGTAGGTCACGGCATTTATATTCATTCCCGCTCCCACAGATGCGAAAACAAGAATATCTCCGGGATTGATTGTGTGTGTTTTTAAATTGTCTTTTAAGATGAGGTCCAGCAGAGTGGGAAGGGTGGCCACAGATGAGTTGCCAAGCCATGAAATAGACATTGGCATAACATTGTGAGGCATTTCTGTAATATTATAAAGAGCGTAGAGCCTCTTTAATATTGCATCGTCCATTTTCCCGTTTGCCTGGTGGATGAGTACTTTGCTGATATCTTCGATATGAGTGTTGCTCTTGTCCAGACAAGCCTTTATAGCCTGCGGAACGGTATCAAGCGCATACTGATACAACCGCTTTCCGTTCATTTTCAGATACAGGTTTTCCCCTGTTACTTCGTCCTGTTTGAAGGATTTGCCCATGTGAAGCATCTGGGAATATGCAAATGTATCCGAACGGGTTGTGTGGGCCAATATCCCAATAGGAGTGTCGCTCTCTTTGCCTTCAAGGATTATTGCCCCGGCACCGTCGGCATAGAGCATGCTGTCTCTGTCGTGCGGGTCGGAAATTCTCGAAAGAACATCGGCACCAATTACAAGTATCTTTTTGGCATCTCCGGATTTGATATAGTAGTCTGCCTGAATAACTGCCTGCAACCAGCCGGGGCAGCCAAAAGGCAAATCATAGGCAACTGCATTTGGGCTTAAAATTTCAAGTTTGTGCTTTACCCTTGCAGCTAAAGTGGGAACGATATCTGTACGCCTGTTGTCAAATTTTACATCGCCAAAATTATGCGCAAATATAATATAGTCAAGCTCTTCCTTGTCTATGTTTGCGTTTTTGATAGCTTCTTCGGCAGCAAAAAAGGCAATATCGGAAGTTACAAGGTCGTCTGTTACGTGTCTTCTTTCTGCTATAGTGGTAATTTCGATGAATTTATCAATTACCTCCTGATTGGATTTTTCAAGCTTTTTGTCGTAATTTTCATAAAACTCATGGCTCAGAAAATCCTCATTCTTAATCCTTCTGGTTGGGATATAACTTCCTGTTCCTGTAATAATGCTGTAGATCATGTTTCAATATATATTGTCCAAATGTAGGAAAAAAAAGCGGGGTTGATTCCCCGCTCTTTCTAAATGTCTTTATTTTTTCATAGCCAATGCTTTGAGTGGCTGCGGCATCTTCTCAATTGCATACCTGAGTGCCGTGCGGGGCATTGTCGCCTTGTTTTTCATTACATATTCAAATACCTCCTGCTCATACGCATTGCTTGCGCTTTTGAGCATCCATCCGTACCCTTTCTGGACCATGTCGTCGCCGTCGAGCAGCATAATATCGGCAAGTTCTTTTATCTCTTCAAGAAACTTCCCGTGCCTTGCCGGAACAATAAGCGACACGGCCGAAGCCCTTTTCATCCAGCGGTTTGGCGATTTTGCCCACCTCTTTAACTCGGGCATAAATTCCGGATACATAACCAGAAAAGTTCCCATTGTGTGGTTGCAAAGGGTGTCGCAGGAAGCCCAGTTGTTTACATAGCTGCCCACCCATTTTTCAAAAACTAAAAAGTCGTCCGGAGTGTATTGTTTATGGATAAGGTACGACCAGTTGCATGCTACAAAAGACTCTTCCATGTAGCCGCTCTTCCACAGTTCTTCGCATAACTCCCATATTGTTGCCTTGGGCAAATCCTTAACCGCCTTGAAATTTTCCTTAATAATTTCCCCCACAACGGCCGATTTCATCCCGTACATCTTTACCTCTTCCTTGAAAAACCGTTTTCCGCTTTCCTTTGCTTTCTCATCGGAATTCGCGGTTAAATCCTGGCGGAGTTTGGCTAAAATTTCTTTATTCCCCATTGTTATAATATTCAATTGTTAAACCTAAACTATTTGAATTTGGATTTTTTTAGCATCCGAAGGATGGATTCGTCGCTATTGTATTGAGCGACCTCGTTAATGTCCAGCCATTTCAGGTCGTGGGATTCATCGCTGACTATGAGTGGTTCGTCTTTGTCTGCCTTAAACAGATACCGCACATCGTAATGATAATGAGCAGGAATGTCTTTTCTTGCCGGGATTTCGTGAATGTCCACATCAAATATACCGGGGGCGGCCAGCCGTACAGATTTCAATCCCGACTCTTCCATCGCTTCGCGGGTTGCAGCATTGACCAGATTTTCCTCGCCATCGGCATGGCCGCCAAGTTGCAGCCATTTGTTCAACTTCCTGTGGTGGGTAAAAAGCAGATGAGTTAAACCATTGTCGATTATCCATGCGCTTGCTGTCATGTGTGCCGGAAAGGAGTTGTTGTGAAAACAATCCGGAGTGTTTTCAATTAATAAAATAACCTTCCCAACCATCTCTTTTTCGTGGCTGTCAAACGGAATGTATTTTTTTAAATCGATTAGCAGTTTTTCCCGGCCGGAGGCTAATCCCTCGGTTTTCCTGTTAATTGATAGATTATCAATCATATATATAAAAATTGAAAATTAGGATATTGTGCTCAAAATGTGTGAATTAACACGAAAACCGACGGATTATTCAGTCGCAAATTTCAGAAAATCCCCGTCAATAATCATCAGCTTTACGCCATCTTTTGTAACTGACCGGTGGGAGCTCAGTTCGTCTGTGACAACATAGGTCATTCCCTTTGTGAGTAAAGATTTTTCGCCTCCTTCCATTTCGCTCACAAACTCGCCTTCGAGGCAATGGACAATGTGCCCTTTCTTGCACCAGTGGTCGGCCACATAGCCTTTTGAATACTCAACCAGCCGTATCCGCAGCCCCTCAAACTGCATTGTTTGCCAATATGCAACGCCGGTTTCGCCCTTGTGCTCTGTTCTTGGAACTGATGTCCAGTCTATAGTCTGATATGGAATGTTTTTTGTGTTCATTTTGTTTTAACGATTTTTGTTGTGTTGTCTCATTTCAATGCCAAAGCTATTACAACGCTCTACCATTATTTCATAGTCATCCTGATCAAGTCTCAGCATTACCTCCCTTCTCTTTCCATTTCTCATAGAAATATAAAAGGTTGTCCACTTGCGGAACCTTCTGAATTTGATAAATTCAATCTCCGACACTTTAAATTGACTCCGATATGTGGTTTTGAAAAAAGTAACCAACCTTTGTATTACACTTAGGCCTATTATTAGAGCTGATACTATCCAAAACCAATATTCAAAATTGAATTCGTCTGAATAGTGGCGAAATATATTCCACACAGTGAGAATCACACAAATAAGCAGGGATAGTCCTGTGATGATGTTGATTCGTTTATAATCGTCTTTGATTGTTATTGTATTAGATTCTTTGTCGAAGTTGATTTTCATAGGAGGGTGGTTTAAATTGTTTTAAAGATAATGATAGGGCCTGATATCAATGCCAAAGCTATGACAACGCTCAACCATAGTGGCATATTCATTTGGCTCGAGTTTCTCACTCACCTCTCTTCTCTTTCCATTTCTCAAAGAGATATAATACGACCTCCACTTGAAGAATTTTGTGAATTTGATATATTCAATCTCTGATACTTTAATTTGTTTTTGACCTGTGGTTTTGAATACAACAAATATAAACCTGTATAATAAAAATATGCATGTTATTATCCAAATCCAAAACAGGTAATCAACACCTTCTGAATGGTGGGATAATCTATTCCACCCAGAGAAAAGAAAGTAAAGAATCAGCATTAATCCGGCGACAATATTGTTTCGCTTATTATCGCCATTGATTGTTATTGTATTAGTTTCTTTGTCGAAGTGGATTTTCATGAGAAGTGGATTAAATGGTTTCAAATTCTTTAAGAACATTTAGCGGTTCTTGACGAACTAAAGACGATATATTAAAAGCTATATATAATTTGAATATGTGGTCGCATTTACGGTCAGTTGCCAGCATCACGATTAACGTTTACTTTATGTTTTCAATGCCGACTGCGGGCTGCTTACCTGTCGTGCTACATTGAATTTGTTGCGAGACGAAATGTAAGTTGTCCGAGCGAAAACGGCAATAAAATATCGGCATGTTAACGAGCGTATTTTATCGTTTCAAAAAAGTCAGTTATGATTTTTTCAATTGGTAAAATGTCAAAAAAATCTTTTGGCAATTTTGAATATCGCTCGATTTCAATAAATGCTTCATTTTCTTTGTTTTGGAAACATATGTTTAAATTCTCGTTTTCTTTACCATATTTTACAGTTAAAGTTTTTTCTATGTATTTGAATTCTGTAATTAAATAACCTCTTAAATTTAATGATTCTGTTAAATCATCGAAATCAAAATTACCGTTAAATGAATATTTTAAACTTTTCCATGAATATTCAGTTTGGCTATCAATTATTCTTAAAAACTCATTAATCTTTTCGTCAATTTTTGTTTGATCAAAGGTTAAAACAATATTTGCAGTATAATCTTCAACTGGAGATAAATCAATTTGACAAAATGGTAGTGAATAAGTTCTTTGGTCAATTGTTACAATTTGAGATGGTTTTATTACACACAATGCATCAGCAAAAAAATGTTTCAAAAAATCATTTTCAAATTGTTCTATTCTCTCTAATCTCTTTTCATTTGTATATGAAATAGTATGATATTCATTAGGGGGAGGTGCGCCAATTATATTTGGATAATAATTCCCTAAAACAGCTGAGCTATAATTTCTTACGGTTTCAGAGCTTGGAAAATACTTCGAAGTTGAAAGTATCAATTTCTTTGATTGAACTTTAATTTCAAAAACGCTGAATTCATTATTATCAATTTCTGGAATATTCTCCATGTCTTGAATTAAATTGAAAGTTAATGAGCCCACTCTTTCAGATTTCAAATTAGGCGTTTGCATTTTCTTGTTTTCAAAAGACCATTTAGCAACCTTCTTAAAAACATATTCATTAATTTCATCAATTGTTATATTGCCTTTATTACTTTGTGTTGGTAGAATGTTAAAAGCCTCCGATAGGAAATAAGTGAATACGCTTGCATTTTTCTCTGGATATAAATATGAAAGTTCATTCCCTTTACATGATGCCATTAATGACCATCCCTCAGAAAGCATAAGTTCAATATTGTCATCAAGGTCATCGAAAATATTTTTTATACCTTTTGAAAATTCTATCCCTGAATAACAACTATCGACAATTAATAACTTATTCTTTATGTTCGTGTTCTTGAATTCATTAATAATTCTTGATATTGGGATTGATGTGTCAGCGGGTAAATCAATTTCTGTATCATGGGTCACCAAATATCCTTCTTTGTTATATGAAGTTCCATGACCAGAAAAATAAAATATTAATGTATTTATGTCTTTAGAAATTTTCTGGCTGAAATTAATAGCTCTCAAAATTTCAGATCTAGTGACAGAAGAATTTGGCTCTTCACCAAGTATGAGGATGTTTTCTTTTGGTAATTTTAAATTTTTAAACATGCAATTTTTAATCAATTTCAGATCATTATTACAAAATGAAAGATCAGAAATATCTTCAGATTTATAATTATCAACTGATACTAAAATTGCGTAAGTTTTATTGTTCATGTGCGTTGTTTTAATATGCTTACTAATAGTTGAGGCCATTCGCCGTAAAGAATTGTGTGGCTACGTCTGTATCACCCGATACGAAACTTGTCTGCGGGAAAGGAATTTTCAAATTGCTCTGAAACCCTTATGGCGTATGAGCCTGTGTTATGTGGCGTTTTTTATTATCTTGTCATCAATTGTCTTTTTTATAATTGTGCTAGTTGTGTCGTTACGTTTTAATAAAGAAATTACAAGTTTTAAGTATTCCTCTTTATTCTTAATGCCAGTTAAATCACATACTTTCGATTGAGGAATCAATGCGTTTTTTAAATTAAATAGCCTCAATACGGCATCGTAATCCTTTGATGAGATAACAGCATCGAATATCGCTTTAGTTTCATTATAAATTCTCTGTTTATCAATTGATGAGTATAAATTATCAATTTCCAAGATTGATGCTGCAATATCTTTTGCTGCAAAATCTGAAAGTTGCAACAAACTTCTTCGAAGTATTTCCTTATAATGTAAAAGAATTTGACTTTCCAGTTGAATCGAGAAAAAAGAAATTAAATTAGTTTTTACTTGACTAAACACATCATCTGGATTTCGACCCATGTGATTGGATACAGACCTGACAATGCCTTCGCTAAGTAATAGGTTTTCAGCTTCCGCTACATCTAAAACCCAAATATTCTTTAAATTTAATTTCGGCAAGTCAATTGCTGGTTTTCTATCTCTATCAATTATTCCAAAGGATTGCAAATGATGAAATCCAATTTGTTCGTTAAAAGCTTTTACTGTTTGAATAACTTTTTCACAACTACCCAAAGGTTTTATTGTGTAGTCGGCATATACTTGCTCATAAAGTTCATAATCAATACTGCTATTGTCACCTTCTAAAAAAATAATAGGCTTGCGACTACCTAATATCTCAAGAAGCAATTGTTCTGGAATTGGCACATTTTCGTCTAAAATCTCATAATCCCAAACATTTTCACCTTCATATGATTTTGCCCACACTTTAATTGCATTTTGTCTGGTGAATGCAAAATCAATATCGTGCGTAAGATAAATAAATGAGCAATCTGGCCTTTCATTTTCAATTAAATCAAATAGTTTTTTTACTAAAGAACGATGAATATGCATCTCAGGCTCATCAATAATTATTATTGAGTTTTCAGGAGCACATACTACTTCTCCTGCGAGATAGAAAATAACTCTTTCTCCATCGCTCATCTCAGAAGCATTATAATTATTTGCAACAGATCCTGGAGGATAAATTTCTATAACACCAGCTTTTTTAATTAGCCTTCTATGAGGTAATGCATTTTCAAAAATTCTCTGTATCCTATCTAATTTCGTATTTGGCTTTTGACCACCTGTCTCTTTGTATAACAAAGATTGCTCATATTCCTCGGTGTGCAGTAAAACCATAAGCTTTTCATAATCATTTAAAAGGAAGGTATTAAGATTATTCCCCCAACGATGATGCTTCCAACCAACAGTCTGATTCCATTCATTGTTATCTTTATTCCATACTCCGTATTTAAACTCTGAATAAGCTACCTCTTTAGATTTTGTACCTACATAAGTGGGCATTGACAACGATTTCTGGGCTGAAATTCTATGAGTTTTTTTAAAATATCTTTCTTCAAGGTCTGAACCAAATCTAGTTTTACCAGATCCGTTTGCTCCAACAATAACTAATTGCTCAATATCAATAGTTGGATTTGAATTTGGGGTTCCTTTTTTTGTAGGTAATTGTATTATCATATTGCGTATAGTTTGTCGTTTTAAAATGCCATAGAACTTGATTTTATATACACGCTAATTGCTCTAATCTACTTATTATTAAACAATTAAGGCAAGTGGTTGATGTGCGGTTCCCCCGGATCCCCCCCCCGGAAACTCAATCTCAAATCTTATTCTGCTTTGGGGCCTTTAGACGAATGCATGAAACATTACCAACCCCTACTTTACTCAACAGAATGTTGCATAACTATGTCAACGACAAAGCTGTGCTAAGTTAAATCTATTTTTTTAGAGAAGATGTATAAATATGAATTATTTATAAACAGTTCAGCGAATTAAAGAATTTTTCCAGCTTTTGCGGGTCAAGTTGCCGGTTTGTGCGTACGCCGCTGCAGATATCAACCCCAAAAGGCTGTACTTGCTCGATGGCTTGTCGTACGTTTTCCGGGTTGAGCCCTCCGGCAAGGAAGACGGGAACCTTGGATTGTTCAACAATTTTCCTGCTGATTTCCCAGTTATGGACGCGCCCTGTTCCTCCAAGAACCTTTATCCTCAGGTTAGGGTTTCCGCTGTCCAGCAGAATGGCGTCAACGAAGTGTGAGATTTTCACTGCTTCGTCTATCGTCTCTTCGCCAATTACATGAAGAACCTGTACAATTTTTATGGCAGGCAATGCCTTTTTGATTTGTTCGTAGGAGCCCTCTTTAAGTTCATCTACAATCTGAATCGTGTTTGTAAGAGTTCTTTTGTGATGCTCTATAATTTGCTCTGCCGATGTTTCGCTGGTTAGCATGAATGTGGCAATTGGAGGGGGCACCGTTGCGGCAATTGTAAGAATGAGTTCGTCCGAAATGACACCCGGCCCGCTTGGCATCTTTGCAACAAGCCCCAGTGCGCTTGCTCCGAAATCGATTGCCATCTTTGCCTCCTCAACGGAGCTTATGCAGCATATTTTAACGTGAAATCTGGCAGAATAAATCATAAGTAATAGATAATGAGTTTGTTGGAATTTATTTTTGGGATTCTTAATGTCAAAAATAATTATTAATGTTTAGATAATGAGTGCTTTATGATTTATTCTGCCAGATTATGCAATAAACCCCCGTATACCGTTTAAAACCATTTGCGTGCCTATGGTTGCCACAATGAGGCCGAATATCCTCACGAGCGGATTCATGAGGTTGTATTTAGAAAGCACGGTTCCTATTTTATTTGCATATAGCATAAATACCAGGTTCACAGCAAGAGCAGCAACGATTGAAATAATGGTTACAACATGTCCGTAATCGGCATAGAATGTAACTGCCGCAGTAATTGTTGCCGGCCCGGCTATCATTGGCATTGCAATGGGAACGGCCGATATATCGCGGATGGTCATGTTTCTTTCGAGTTTAAGGAACATCCCTTTTTGCAGTCCGGACAATCCATTGTAAAAAAGGACTACGCCGCAGGTTATCTGGAAGGCGTATAGTTCAATCCGAAATACATAATTGAGTACAATGTTTCCCACAAGATAGAAAAACAGGAGAATAATGAGAGCCGTAATGCTGGCCTTAACCGCAATAATCTTTGTGGATTTTATATCGAACTGTTGCTGTAGCGATGTAATTACAAATACTTTCTGAATTGGATTTACCAAAGCCACAAATGCAACGAAACAGCTGAGAAGAAGCTTGAAGCTTATTGTTTCCATATTCCAAACGTCTGATTAATGCTTAAAGGTACGATAAAAATAAAATCGGCCATCCCAATTGTTGCTATTTGGAATGCCAGGTTGCGTTTTTGTACCGGCCCCAAAACTTGTAATGTGTCAAAGAGGCATAGGGAATGAACTTTCCAATAAGTTTATTTCTGAGCAAAAGGTGCTGAAGTTTGTAAAATATCCACAGCAGAGCAAAGAAGATTAAGGAGAAAAAGGAGAATCTTATAAAGCCCGGTTGAATATTTATTGCCAGAATATCGCCAAGCAGCCAGGAGAGTATGAGCGAACTCATTACAGATGTTGTTGCGATTAGCCCGTGTGCCGTTTCAATTGCTTTTTTGGGGCAGGAATTCATGCATCTCATACAGCTTTCGCAACGGGATGTCCAGAACGGGCGGTCATTAACTATTTTAATTGCCTTAACGGGGCACTGTTTTATGCAGATGCCACAATTGTCGCACTCTTCCGATGCGTAAAACGATTTAGCAAAAAAGTACTTGCCTGCAAAGTAATATCCAAGCGATACAGGGGAGATTAATACGTCCTGGATTATCTCTCTGTTCGAAAAGAAGTCGGGCTTTCCCTCCAGTATTTTATTGCAATGTTTTTCAACCCGGGAGTAGTTCTTTTCGTATATATATTTTACGGTTGGCTGGTTGAGTGCAGGGTGGATGGAAATCCAGTTCGAAGGCATGTCAAATGGAATATGCCCCACAATCTGATAGCCTTTGCGCATCAAAATATAAGAGGAGAGGTAGAAGGCAACGCCGGTGAGTCCCGGAGTTACAAGCCGGCCAATTTTGAGCCCCCCTCTGGTGTTCATGAGAACAACATTGTTGCTGCCCTTTGGAAAGAGTGAAATGAAATCTAATGCTCTTTTAGGAAAATTGAAACCGTGAATTGGAGAAACAATTGCAATTAAAGCATCGGTACATAAAGCTTTGACGTCATTAATATCAGTCTTTTCAATGCTGAAAGTCTGGCAATCAATCTGTTTTTTTTGTGCGAATCCGGCAATCCATAACGCAATTTGCTTAGCGTTCCCCGTCCCGGAGAAATAGAATATCACCATTCGTTTTACTTCGCTCATCCAATGGAATTTGAAAGGGTGTTTAACGCCCTAAAGGTATGACCATTTTGCAATATTTTCAACAAAATAAAATTGAGCGGAGGCAAATTTGGTTACAATCTGTTGTTCTCTTAAAAATATTATTCGTATTTTTATGGGAGATTAATTTATGATTACTTATAACTTAAATAGTTAGAACATGAAAAAAAGTGTAATTATTTTGATGGTAATATCCCTCTTAGGATTTACTTTTTCTCTTTCTGCGCAAAACTTCACAATTGGCGTTAAAGGCGGTTTAAACATCCCAAATCTTACAGGCGGCGACACGGAACACCCTTTGAGCTCCGGTTACGAATCAAGGTTTGGCGCTACTTACGGCGGCTACGGAGAGTACCACATGACTAAGCATTTCTCAGTTTCCATTGGTGCCGAATACTCCTCACAGGGAGGGGTGAAAGATAAAATTCAGGCATTTGTTCCTGTGGGAGCCCTAGTTCCGCTGGCAGCTATGTATGGCGTTGAATATTTATATGCCGACTATAAGAGCGAAGCAAAGATGAATTATCTGCTTGTTCCGCTTATGGCAAGATTCAGCTGGAACCTGTTCAAAACGTTCCCTTTAAAAGTGTATGCTGCGGTAGGGCCGTTTGCCGGTTTTATGCTGAATGCACATCAGTATACAAGCGGGTCCAGCCTGATATATGCCGATGAAGCAAAAACCATCCCGCTGCCTCTTCCTACTCCATTACCTTTTGACGCTACTACAGATATTAAAGACCAGTTACATACATTCAACGTGGGAATCAACTGTTTAGTAGGATTTTCATATACACTGTCTCAGAAAAGCTCGCTTTTTGTTGAGGGTGGCGGAAACTACGGGTTTATTTCGGTTCAGAAAGTGGCCGCAAATGGTCAGAGTTATACAGGAGCCGGTACCGTTAATTTTGGGTACGCTCATACTTTTTAAAGCTCAAGTTGTTAATTCTGTTATTCAGGGCAGGGGATTGTAAAGAAGAATGTAGAACCTTTTCCTTCTTTGCTCTCTGCCCATATTTTACCTCCTAAAAGTTCCACGTAGGATTTTGCCAGAAACAGCCCCAATCCTGCGCCTTCATAGTTTTTGGCAACGTATTCGCCTCCCTGGCGGAACCTTTCAAATATAAATTCCTTTTGGTCCTCGGGAATTCCTATTCCTGTATCTTTTACCCAAAACTCAACTCCGTCCGCTCTTCGTCCGCAGCCAATTTCTATAGAACCGGAAGGGGTAAACTTGATTGCGTTGTTCGCAAGGTTTGTGAGAATTGAGCAAATCTTTTCTTTATCTGTAAAGATTACTGCCTCATCGGCAGACAGGCCCTTCTTAAGTGTGAGCTTAATCCCTTTCTCCTTTGCAGGGACTTTGAGGGATTTAAATACAATGTCCAGCTGTTCGTTTATATTTACTTCCGATAGGTTGATGTTTATGAGTCCTGTTTCCAGCCTGGAGATATTTATGATGTCGTTTATGATGTTGAGCATGCGGGTACCGCTCTTCTCAATGATTGCGAGGTATTCCTGCTGTTCATCTTCGGGCAGTTTAAGCTCGCGTAGCAGCTCGGTAAATCCAAGAATTCCGCTCATTGGGGTCCGGATTTCGTGGCTCATGTTGGCAAGAAATTCGGATTTGAGCCTGTCGCTCTCTTCGGCTTTCTCTTTGGCTTTTATGAGTTCCTTCTGGCGAATTACGCTGTCGGAAATATCGCGGATTACAATGAGTCTGCTTCCGGGCTGATCGTGTATAGGCTGTTTTATTATCCTGAATGTCTTAAGGCTGTATCCGTCCTGAATTTCCACCGGTTCCGAAAGTTCCTCTTTAATTGACTCGTCTAACAAAGCCGTTGACAAAGCACCTGCCTCGGCTGCATATAGGCCAATGATGTTTTTGCCCGGCATCCGGAGGTATTTTATAGCTGCTTCATTTACGTCCTGTATCCTGTTTTGTTCGTCCAGTGCCAGAATTCCGTCCTGTAAGGTTTCAAACAGTGTTTCCCGGGCAATGGGAGCCAAGTCGAGAAAGCGGGTGTGAAAAATGGCATATATCATAAGTATTCCGCTTATGGTAATGCTCGCGGGGGTTATATCCATGCCGGGCGTAAAATTTATCCCAAGCAGGTAAAAGATACTTACGCTCCAGGGTAATGCTCCGCCGATTAATATTACCCACCCCTGTGTGCGGAAAGATTTTTTATGGAGCAATATGAAACGAAACAGATGTATTGTGGCAACTATAAGCAGAAAGTAACTATAGGCAACATATCCTACCCAGAAAAAAAAACCGTGATAGTATTCCATCAGGTTTGTATCGGCATAAATTGAAGAATATCCGCTCCAGATGAGATTGTGACTCTCATTGGTGAGCATTAGAACAAATGTTATAATGGGAATAACAAAATATGAAAAAATATGTTTTTTTGAGAGAAATTTTTCCTTGCCGGTGAATCTTAATACAAAAAGAAAATAAAGAACAGGCACGGAAATGCCTCCGAGGAACTCCATCTTGGACCAGAATATCTTTTCTGTCATTGTGGGAGCAGCCGTTTCGAAAATTAGCCAGAAAGCTCCTGCTCCAGATGCAACCATCAGCCAAACAATCTCTAACGCGCCCTTTACGTTCCTTCTCTGCCACGCGAGAAATGCACCAAAAAAAGAAACCAGTGCTGTTACAAGGAAAAAGAGGGAGTATATGGTGAAAAATTGAATCATACTGCGGGTCTCGTTACAGCAAATCTATCAATTAAAATAAATTCATTTGCCCACAAAACACTGACAGAATGCTGACCATTTGCTGAAAAGCAAATCATTCCCCGATTTATTTAATAGTAACCCTTATCGCTCCCTGATAACCATAAGAGGCAAACGGGGCGTCCTCGTATGTGAATGTCGGGAATTTCTGATGAAGGATTTTTATGAGTTCGGACCTTAGGGTTCCTGTTCCTGAGCCATGTACGAAATCGATTTTGCGGCCCTTCTGAAACCGGTTTGCCTGCAAGGTTCGTTCGAACAAATCGAGCTGATACATCAAAGAGTCGGCCGGAGCAAAGCTGCGATATGCTTTTGCTATCTTTTCAATATGGAGGTCAATTACTAAACTTTGGGTTTTCACATTGCAATATTACACAAAACGCAGGACACCAAAAATAACTGAACAAAGTATCGTTATTATTGCTAAATTTAGACTCGGAAATTTAAAATTTTGGATTATGTCAAAAGAAAAAGAATTAAAAGAGAAGTCAACTAAGAAAGAGCCAAAAATGACTCTTAAGGAAAAGCGTAATGCAAAAGCAGCCAAACGCGAAATGAAAAGTCACGAAATCTCTAAATGATAGTCTCCGGGGCAGGCTCAGGCCTAATCCGATGACACACAAATGTATACTAAAAAGGATGGCATCTCAGATGCCATCCTTTTTAGTATGTGCCTGTGAATGAGTGCAAACCGGGAACCTACTTTTTGCGTTCCCAGCGGCCATTCATGGAAAAGTTGTTGGCGATGTCAATTGTACCTCTCCACCTGTAGGTAGTGGGCCAGGTACGGAACCAGCTTAAAAATCGGGTGAAAATTTTCAAACTGAGAGGTACGCCCTTCGGTTTCCAGTTTTCTGTAACGTCAATCTCTGTTTCAATAAGGTTTCCTTCCCGTGAAAGGCTGTATGAACCGCCTGTTATATGTGTGCCGGACATTTTGAAGTTCCAGAACCCGCTTCTGGATTCGCTATCAGAAATATTTGCCAGGTTTGGGTATGCTGGAAGAAAATTCATCTCAACCTTCCGAAGGTCTTCTCCAATGCTCAACCTGGTTATCCGATGGTTTTCATCTACAAATATCGTTGTTCCGTCAATCTCCACGCTTCCCGGTGCTTCGGCATCAAATATTAATGGGGAATCCATATATGGGTTGAGTGTTCCCACAAGAGGCAGTGCAGAATAGCGGATAAACAATACCTTTTTAAAATTGCGGAGCAGGGGAAATGATTTGGTGTAAAGTTTCCTGTCTCCAATTTTGGCTTCTACTATTGTCCCTTTTTTGCGGACGAAGTCGAAATCAAGCATGTTGACAAGGAATAATCGCTGAGGATTGTCTATGCAATTCCCAACCGGGGCAAGAAAAGGAAAGCGGCTTTGGCTCGTTGTATTTTCTTTAATTATCAGTTCTACTTTGCGATTTTGTGCATCTGTAAAAGCACAGTTAACATTTACTCCTTTGTCTGTTATTTCAAAACATGCCGGCTCCATGACTGTTTCTGCAAAATCGCCCACTCCTGCACCAATTAAAATGTTGTTCATATCAACATTAACACCTTTTTGCCAGTACACATCTACCTTCTGGCCTTTTCTGTAACGAAGAATCCTGATGCCTTTTCCATTAACCGGATCATTAAATAGCTGAGGCTCGAGGCCTGTATACTCAGGGTCATCTTTGTAGTCAGCAACAAGGAGGTGTTCCATAGGGTCTATTCCGAGCTTTATAGGAAGGACTATTTTATTTTTCTGTAATTCCATTCCGGTACTAATTCCTGAGGTCGGTAATAATTTGTTTTATTGCATCCTCTTTCAGGTTAGAAACGGATACAGAAACTTTAGCTATCTTCTTTGTTATCCATGCATCAATAAAATTCATGTTTTCAAAGATGAATTCGCCGCCTACCATTTGTTTTGAAATTGCGTGGTTGCGGAGCAGTTCCGGAAATTCTGTCTCGAACTCTTTCTGCAGTTCTTTTTCGTTGGAGCCGCACATATATAGAGCTAATCGCTTTTGAAGGAGTGTAACAGTATGTTCCTTCATAAAATCCTTTACCTTACCACTAAGTCTCCCTTCATGAATTGATCCTCCAACGACGATTGTATCGAACTGGGATAAATCCGGATTCTGATGATTTTTCAGACTGATTAACTGAACATCCTGTCCCGATAGCCCGTCACGTATAATTCCGGCCACTTTTTCTGTTGTGCCGTGTTTGCTTGAATAAATAATTGCTGTTTTCATTTTACATGTATTGATTTGATGGTGCAAATGAACAACAATGGTATGTAGACGAGGTATCAGTAAGCGGAAAAGAGGTCTCAGGAAAGGGAATGAGCGTAAGAAATAAGGCTCAATTAATTAAGACTTTGTTTGAACTCTTTGGGAGTGAGTCCTGTAGCGTTTTTGAAAACTCTGTTGAATGTGGCCTTCGAATTAAATCCGCAATTATATGCAATTGCGATAAAGGTGTAGTTTTTGTTTTTTTCCAGCCTGCACTCTTTTTTAAATTCTTCAATCCGGTAGTGATTTATGAAATCGTAAAAATTCATGTTCAGGTTATTGTTGAGTGTATTTGACAGACGGTCCGGGCTGGTTTTGAGAGCAGAACTTAATGTTGCCAGATTTACATCGGGATTTAGGAAAGGTTTTTCTTTTTCCATCGAACTCAAAAGATTCTCAATAAAGAGTTTTTCCGGTTCGTCCAGATTTTTTTGTGAAGAATGTTCGGGAACAATTTGTTCCAAATCAAAGGGGATTGAATGATTTGCAAATAAATTCACCTGCTTGTGTCCGTAAAGCCCCAGAAACAAAACATATATGGTAGAAAATGCAAAACTCATAAACTGCATTTCGTAAAACGATTCAAACGGTTTGAAAAGCGAAACGAAGAAAGTGCCATTGACAATAAAATAAAAAGTGATTGATGCTATGAGAAGAATCCTCAGCCAGTTTAAATTTATGTCGTTAAGCTTTGAGAAATAATTTTTTAAGTGGCTGTTATATTTTTTGATAATCAAGAGACCCCAGCTGAAATATACAAGCGGAGAAACAACGATAAGTGTCATAAATACCGGATAGGAGAGGAAATGGACAAACTTCTCGTTAGAGGCTATGTCTATTTTTTCGGCAGCCGGCAGGAAAAAAAGTTCAATGGAATGTTCTGCCAGCATAGCCAGAAAAGGCAGGAAGTGGAGCAGATATATAGGTTTAAACCGGAACTCGCGAATTGTAAACGATTTAATATAAAACCATAAAAAGGGTCCGTGCAAAAGAAGAAAAGGAGGTGCAGTGAAGAGCAAAAACGGATACGGATAATTGTTTTCCCGGTTATATCCCTCCATAAATGCCAGAGACATTGTCAGGGAGAGGAGAAGAAAGAAGAGAGCCAGAATTTTGTCCGGTAAAAATTTCTGCTTTTTGAAAAAAAGGAGCAGCAATGCAAACGTAAAAGCCTCGAAGGCTCCAAAAAGAAGTAAATATTTCATAATTGGCATTTGTTCCTGTCCGCAAATATACTAAAAGAGCTATATTAACAGCTATGTACAGTATTATTATAAAGATTCTTTATATACTTTTGCAATACTAAAGTATAACAATCATGAGGTATCTTAAAATTTTCTTAATCGCTGCAGTATTTGCACTATCGTCGCTATTGGCAAATGCACAAAAATCGGATAGAAACATTCCGGAATCAGTTATTTTAAACGCTAAGTTTTCAAGAGATCTTGTATGGGATGTCCAGCGTTTTCCAATTTTCCCGATATACGGAAGGGAGTGGAAGTTGTCTGGCCTTAAGTCGCCTTATGATGCCGATTCAAGAATGCCGCTTGACTGGGGTCGTTTCAACAGCCGCTATCTGATGTTTGATATTGAAGTTGATTACTCAAACCGCCCTGGCTCGTTGTTTGACGAGAGGACAGGCCGGAAATATTCTGTTACACTAAACCTTTACGATACCGATGGCCGTTTTATTAAGAGGGTGTCCAGATGGGGGAACCTCATGGGCTTTGGCTCTGCCGGGTTTATGTATGAGCAGGAGGGAAGGTTTGGAACTTTTTTCTCGGTGTCGCATAAAAGAGAGGGAGACATAATTATATACCGCCCGGAACTAATCAAGGCAACAAATCTGTCGGATATAATGAATGTGGGCCGTGACAACGGAAGGGACCAGTATGGAAAAGACGGTTACAGAGGCGACGACCATAGGAATGATGGTTACAGGGATGATAATAAGGGAAGATATGGTAACGATCAGGATAAAAGAGACGGAGGGAATAAATACGGAGAATATAGGGATGATGTCAGAAATTTAAAACTGACTTTCAGGAGATTCAGCGAAGAGGGTGATCGCTACCTCAAAGAAGCAATCCGCAGAGAGTATCGTGGCGATTGTGAAGTTGCCGACTGGAACGATTTAAAGGCAATTATGAATATTGACGGCTGGATTTCGAGTATGAAATTAAGGAGAGGTCAGACATTTATGGTTACAAAAAGCGGCAGATATACATATGGCGATAAAAGACAATACTTTGTCCTTTACTCTCCTTATGGCGAGCTCCCTACCGGTTTCCTCATTCACGACAAGATTGCCAACAAGCTTTATCTTGGTTCATGGTATGGCGAACCAAGGCAGATACTGGTAAAGGACCGTCGTAACAACTAATTTCTAAAAAATATATCAGAGATGGTTTCACTGCTTATATCTGCTTTAATTATTGGTTCTTTTGGCCCCGGTGATGAAACTGCTGTTTACAAAGAAAAATGCAGGGACATTGCGGCATCGGCAAAAATTCCGCTCATTCAGCTTGAGTACAAATCGGGAAAGAAAACGATTTCATTCGAATCTGCGCAATTTGAGTATGCAAAGGAGTCTCCGGACTGCAATACCGTATTTCAGGCAGCTTCTCTCAGCAAGCCGGTGTTTGCATATATAGTTTTGAAAATGGCCGACAGAGGTGAGATTGACCTTGACAAACCATTGTTCAGCTATACTGATATAGACAGGTTTGTAAATAAGGAGTGGGCAAAGCTTCTCACTGCGCGGATTATCTTGTCCCATAAATCCGGTTTACAGGACTGGGCAGCTGCCCCATCTTCCGACGCATGGCCTTCATCAAAGATAGAGTTCATGTTCCGCCCCGACTCTTGCTTTGGTTATTCGGGTGAGGCTTATGCATTTTTACAGCGGGCCGTCGAAAAAATCAGAGGAAAGTCGCTAGAGGAGATTGCTGTTGAAGAGGTTTTTGTTCCGTTTAAGATGACAAATACAAGTTATATATGGAAGAGCAGTTATGACACTCAGGCTGCTCCGGGTTATAACAACAAGGGTGAAAACAGAGGACAGGGACGGCACCCGAGAGCAAACTCGGCCTATACGCTAAGAACCACAGCCGCAGATTACTCGAAGTTCCTTACCGTACTTGCTAAGGGAACAGGACTAAAGTCGAAAACCCACAAAGAACAGTTGACCCCTTCCGTTAATGCAGTATATAACTTTGGCAAAGAGCGGCCCTGCGACAAATACATCTTCTGGGGACTTGGCGTAGGCATCGAAAAGAATCCCGAGCTCGGCGATATAATATTTCACTGGGGCGATAACGGCAACTTCAAAGCCCTCTTCATAATCGTTCCTGCCCAAAAGGGACGCCCCGCAAGTCATCTTGTATACTTCACCAACAGTTCATTCGGTCACGACATAATCAATCAGTTAGTGCCGCTGTTCTACAATATTAAGGAGCCGCTGCAAATCAGCTCCTGGATTAACGATTAGTTTCCTCTCCGGCATCAATACATTGCCAACTAATCTCTTTGGGCTTGTGCGTCCTCCTTCGCTTTGCTGCGTCCGGCCGAATCGCCCTATTCAATTAGTTGGCAATGTGAATAGATGTTCAGAAATGTTGCAACTCGCCGCCGGGAGCTGGCTGGTCGTAATTGCCACACTGTCAAGTGCTTTCTAAAAACAAACAGACATAATGTCTGTTTGTTTTTAGCATATTGCACATAATCAGGAACTTATCTTTCCCACGGCGAAGACGCACCATAATTTTTGAATCCCCACGCATGCTCTATTTAATTGATTTTATGTGCGTTATTAATAGTTCAGGCGCTACAAGCGCCTGAACTATTAATATATTGCACATTATCAGAGTGTTAAGCCCTATGTGGGGATCTCCGATGATCAATACTGGTCAACCTATTTCAGGACGGGACACACGACAATCTCATTTGATTAATTCATTGATTACGTGATAATTTCTAAGAACAAAAAGATTGTATTTCTTTTTGTTCTTAGAAACTATCTAATATACAGTCATTTGTGAAAATAATTGTGAATATTTGCTTTTTTAGTTGTATAACTGAAAAATCCGTTATATATTTGTAAAAACAGTTACAAAGATGAAAAGACTTACAAGAAAAGAAGAAGAAGCAATGAAGATCCTTTGGAAAGCAAAGAAGGGCTTCATTAAAGATCTGATTAACCTTCATCCTGAGCCTAAACCTCTTTATACAACTTTTTCATCGCTCATCCGGGGGCTTGAAGAGAAAGGCTATGTGGATCACAAAGCGTATGGCAAAAACCACGAATACTTTCCCAGTGTAAAGAAGGAAGAATACAGGAAGTTATTTATGAAAGAGGTTGTAAGCGATTACTTTGGCTCCTCTTACAAAAATGTTGTTTCGTTTTTTGTGAATGAGAAAAAGCTAAATGCCGGGGATTTAAAGAAACTAATTGAAATCATTGAAAAAGGAGAAAAAAATGGATAATTTACTTTTATATCTGTTAAAGGTTTCGGTTGCTACAATGGTGTTATACCTTGCTTATCTTCTCCTCTTTAGCCGGGATACTTTTTACCGGAGAAACAGGATTTTACTTATAGGGATTTTGCTGATATCAATACTATTGCCATTTCTGAAAATTTCAAATTTCTTCCCGGATGATGCCGCTTCTGTGTCTGCAAATCCGGTGATTGTATTAATTGCATCGGGATCCAATATTGGAGCAGCTGTTTCCGGGAAGATTACCTCTTTTGATGTGAACAATCTTCTTCTATGGATTTACTTTTCTGTCGCATTCATTATTCTGATGAAGGTATTGGTTAGTTTGACCAAAACCTGTATGATAATCAGGAAAGGAACGATACTGGACAATGGCTTTCCAAAAGTTGTTCTTACAGATAAGGAGTATCCGCCTTTTTCTTTTTTCTCGAACGTTGTCGTTCCAAGAAAAATATATGAAGATGGGGATTACCTGGAGATACTGAGGCATGAAAATGCTCATGTCCGTCAGGGACATACTTTTGACCGGCTCTTAACCGAATTGCTGATTCCGTTTTTATGGTTTAATCCGTTTATCTGGCTAATAAAAAGGTCTGTTATATTAAATCATGAATATCTGGCAGATAACTTAACAATAAAGGGTGCGCCTAATGTAAAAGAATATCAGTATAAACTGCTTAGCATCGCTAAATATCAGATGAATATTCCTCTGGCAAACAATTTTTCAAGTTTAATTAAAAATAGAATTATCATGATTAACAAAAAACCAACTCGTAATTATGCGGCTCTGAAGAGTATTATGATTCTTCCGGTAGTTGCAATTCTGTTTGTACTATTTTCATTCAAACCGGAGTCAAACACATTAATGAATGGTACTCAGGGACAATTGTTCTCAAAATCTTCAGAATCTGAGATTAGTAAATTTATTGCAAAAAATATTATTTACCCTTTGGAAGCAAAGAACTTATCTGACACAGGAAGATTTTTCGTTGTAGTAAAAATGAATAAGGGAGGAGTAATAAAGGATTGTAAATTCTTTACTGAAAAAGGCAAAGTAGAAGTTCCTGTTTTGGAAGAAATAGTAGCGGTTGCCTACAAAAACAATTCAACGAGTGTAGCAAAATCAGATATAGATCATCTGGCACTTAAAGCAGAATGTCTTCGTATTGCAAATAAACTTTCTGAACTTCAAATACCTGAGTGGAAAGATAAAAATGTTGAGTTTGCTATATCGATAAACTTCCAATTACGATAATCAGAGACAGAATACTTATTTTTAGGTGTACATTATATAAAAGCCTCTCCATCAAATGATTGAGGGGCTTTTTATATATTGGGAATGACATTGTGTTTATAAGTGAAGCTTTATCGCAAAAATCAATTAGTTTACGGTATACATGAAATAATAATTATATTTGCATAGAGTTTGCGGTATACACAGTTAAAAAATCAAGCTATGAATTATATCAATCGACCCACATATACCGATAGAATTAAGCCGTTTATCGGAAAGCAAATAATTAAAATACTTACAGGTCAAAGACGTGTGGGTAAAAGTTATGTGCTATACCAAATTGCCGATTATATAAAGGCGCAGTATCCTAATGCAAATATTGTCTATATCAACCGGGAATATGCAGAGTTTGAGCACATAAATACTCATACTGCTTTGTTGGATTATGTAAACGGGCAGTTTAAAGAGAGTACAAATAATTATCTTTTTATTGATGAGGTGCAGGAAATAGACTCTTTTCAGCTTGCGCTCAGGTCTCTTTTTGCAGAGAGTAAGTGTGATATATTTTGTACCGGTAGCAACGCAAAAATGCTTTCGGGCGAATTGGCAACTTATCTGTCTGGACGCTATATTGAGTTTAAAATTCATAGCCTGAGTTATATTGAATTTCTTAGCTTTCACAAACTTGAAAACAGCAATGAAACATTGCTTAAATATTTAACGTTTGGCGGAATGCCTTATCTTACAAATATTGGTCTGGATAATGAATTGCCATTTGAATATCTTAAAAATGTCTATTCAACTATATTACTCAAAGATGTTGTAGCCAGGGAAAGTATTAGGAACATAACATTTCTGGAGAATCTGGTGTTATTTCTTTCCGACAATGTTGGGGGACTGTTTTCAGCTGCCAATATCAGTAAGTTTCTAAAATCGCAGAGAGTTGATATTTCGCCGCAGCTTACGATAAACTACTTAAAAGCACTAACGAATGCTTTTTTTGTGCATAAAGTTGTTCGTTCGGAAATTGGAGGATTAAAAATTTTTGAAATAGGTGAAAAATATTATTTCGAAGATCTCGGGCTGCGTAATTCATTAAAAGGATTTAATAGGGCAGCCGATACGCATAAGGTGCTTGAAAATGCTGTATATCTTTATCTTATTCAAAGAAATTATACTGTTTATGTAGGTAAGATAGGGGATAAAGAGGTAGATTTTGTTGCCGATAAAGAGGGTAAAAAAATATATGTTCAGGTTTGCCTTACATTAAATTCTTCTCCCGAAACGGCAGAAAGAGAGTTTGGAAACTTGCTGGAGATAGGGGACAACTATCCAAAATATGTAGTTACCCTTAATGACATGATTATTGGCAAAGACTATCAGGGGATAATACAATTAAATCTTGCCGAATTTTTAACCGGGGAATTTTGATTAAAAATCATCTATTGGATACTAAAAAGGATAACACCATAGATGTTATCCTTTTTAGTATATGCTTGACAATAAATATATTGCCCGGTCTTGTCAGTAGCTCTCAGTACAAAAAAGTCAGAATTATTCTTTTTCTACTGGTACCTGTATCTCGGTGAGCCACTCTTCTTCTGACTCTTTGTTCCAGATGCCGTCGATGTAGCAGAATCTGGGATTGTCCACAATCCTAAAACCGTTTTGCTCGATATATTCGTACAGACGGGCAAAAGTTTGAGGGAATGTATCGTAGACTCCACAGTGATTTGCACAAATTGCTGTTTTGACTGCGGCAACATTTTTAAACTGTATCAGATCTGAATTCTTGCGTTTTTCTACAACGGCCTCGCAATACTCAAGATCAATATTTGTGTCGCTATACTCTTTGTTGTGGTCAATCGTATAGGCATATTCGGGTTTCGCGCAAATGCAACCGAGCCGCGCCATCTCCGGCCCTATTACGTTTGGGCACAAATTGAATAATTCCTGATAACTTGTTATGACTCTCCTGTGGCTGGCAACTATTACAGCCGGTAATGATTTGATAATTACTTGTTCCATGATTTTCTTTTTGTGGAGAGTGCTTTCCAGTCGCGATAGTTCTGTTTGCCTCCACTGAAGTTTTTGCATTTCCTGTTTACATTGTTCAATTTTCGATTGAATTTGATCGATGTCCGGCGTTTGGTTTTCTTCGTCAAAAACCTCCCGAATCTCTTCAAGAGAGAATCCCAGTTTTTTAAGAAAAATTATTTGATTCATCTTATTCAGTTGGTCAACTCTGTAATACCTATATCCGGTCCATTGGTCAATTTCGTCGGGCACAAGAAGTCCTATTTCTTCGTAATGGCGTAACGTTTTAATCGTAACCATGTTGAGTTTGGAAAACTCTCCGATTTTAAATTTGATTTTGTGTTCGTTCATAAACTTTGCGCAATGTTTACGGATACAAATATATACCATGACCCAGGGTACGAGTCAAGAGTTTGTATGAGAAAATTCAAAATTAATTTTTTTTATAATAGCAACATCGGCGAAGTCAATTATTTGCATAAGGTCTATATTTGTACCTGAGAAATATGATAAGTGATGGACAACACCAATTCGACACGAAACGAGTACATTAAACGAATCAACATAGTAGTTGAATACATTGAGTCGCATCTTGACGAGGATATGGACTTATGCAAACTCGCTTCAATGGCAAATTTTTCGCAATTTCATTTTCACCGTATAACAAAAGCTTTCCTGGGCGAGCCTATTTATGCCTTTATCGCACGGACAAGAGTCGAGACTGCAGCTCGGCTGCTGCGTTATACCAATGATGAAATCTCGGATATTGCCTATCGGATAGGTTTTGAAACACCATCATCGTTATCCAGAGCTTTTCAAAAGCATTACAGTATTTCTCCAATAAATTATCGTAAAAACATTAAATTCAAGATTATGGATCCTGTAAGACAAAAGATTACAATAGAGCTAAAGAAACCGACAATCTCGGTTATCGAGCCAAAACAGGCAATATATATACGCTTGTTTGGTGAATATAAAAGTTTGGATTATGGTTCGGCCTGGCAACGTTTGTGGGGGCATGTTAAGAGTGAGAAGCTCTTTTCGGCCGGTATAGAACATATTGGTGTTTACATAGATGACCCCCATGTTACGGATGTGGATAAACTGCGTACCGATATATGTCTGGTTATCTGCAAACCTGCTGTTGCAAAAAATGAAATTGGCGTTAAGACAATCGAAGGAGGGAAGTACGCAAAATTCACTTATATCGGCTCATACGAACATCTGGGCGAAGTATACGACAAGATTTACTCCGAATGGCTTCCAAACAGCAATGAAACTCTTGGCGACAGAAGCTGCTTTGAGAAATACTGCAACAATCCAATGAACACTGCTCCTGAGAAGTTGCGGACGGAAATCTATCTGCCTTTGAAATAATGAAAAATGGCTTACAGTTTGTAAGCCATTTTTTTATTTACCCCCGGCAGTAATCAATTCCAAAACCGGATAAACCGGTTCGCTGAATCCAAATTTCCTGTATAGTTTTTCACCGGCTTTTGTGGTATGAAGAGAAATTTTGCTGATTCCCCGATTTTGGGCTTCATCTATGAGTTGCCGGAGTATCATTGCAGATATGCCGTTACTCCTTACGTTTGGTATTGTATACATATTCAGAATGTCTCCTTCGAGATAAGACGACTGGTTAAAATCTCCCGGTATTTTCTTTATTACCATTGCCCCAAAGCTGAGAATCTCGCCTTTTAGCTCCGCCATATATGCGAAAAATCGATTATCGGCCAGCGCTTCTTTAAAATAGAGGGTCAGCTCTTCGCTAAGTTTTTTCTGATATTCAGGAGATTGTTCCCCCTGCAGTTCTGTGAGATAAGCCATCCTGTATTTGGTCAGAAGCTCTACCTCATCCTGCCCTATCTTCCTTATTTTGATAGCTGTTAAATCTATTTTCATAATGAGATGTATTTATATTTTTGAAACAAAATTATAGTTATTTTTATAACAGATTAGTCTTAACTGCTACTTAAATAAATATTCATGAAACCTTTTTTATGTAAGGCTCTTATTATTAGCCTTTTGGTTTTTCATATAACTTTTCTTCATTCACAAACTCCTAAAATAATTTTTGCTCCACAATGGCTGCCACAAGCGCAATTTGCCGGATATTATGTGGCTCAGGAAAAAGGATTTTACAAAGAAGCCGGAATAGCGGTTGAAATAATACATCCATCTGCAAACACACAGGCGACAGAACTTCTTGCTACCGGTAAAGCAGATATAATCTCTCTGTTCCTAATTACAGGAATATCTGCTAAAAACAAAGGTTTGGACCTTGTAAATATTGGCCAGATATCTCAACACTCAGCAATTCTTTTTGTTACAAAAAAATCCAGAGGGATTGACAAGCTGGCAAAGTTGAACGGAAAGAAAATTGGTATTTGGAAAAGCGGATTTGATGAGGTCCCGAAAGCACTTATGCAAGAGAAGAATTACAATGTTGAGTGGGTTCCAATACTATCTACGGTAAACCTTTTTATGATGGATGGAATAGATGCGTTGACTGTAATGTCTTATAATGAATACGATTACATAATAAATTGCGGGGTTAATGAAGATGAGTTGAATGTTTTTCCTGTATCCGATTATGGATACGATGTGCCTGAAGATGGTCTGTACTGTCTTAAATCTACTTATGAAAAAAGGAAATCAGATTTTGATAAATTCCTTCAGGCAACTTTTAAAGGGTGGGATTATGCTGCTGCTAATAAAGAATTTGCAATGGATATTGTTCTTAAGAGGATGAAAGAGGCGCATGTTCCTGCCAATCGGGTACATCAGGGATGGATGCTGGATAAGGTGCTGGAAATAGTACTAACACCAAATAAAGGAGTAAAAAGAGGGGAGCTTTTGGAATCAGATTTTCTTAAAGCAGCCGGAATTCTGGATAACAGCACAAAAAGTGAAATAAAGTTCACTTTCAATGAGTTTTATAAACCACTTGGTAAGTAAAATGATTTTATGAAAAGAACAACCCTCTCATATCATATAATCCGTAATGTACTGTTGTTTTGCATAGGACTTTTTTTAGTAACCTTTTCTATATATTACTACTTTACCCGCAATACAATCAGAGATGATACAAGTGAAAATGCCATTTTTATGGCAAAAAATATTGTAAACCGTATTGAGCAGGTTCTTACTCCGGCAGAGAAAAATCCGGAAATTATTGCAAAAATGCTTGAGTCGTCATTTCTGGACAAGGACTCACTGGTGCCATTCTTAAAGTCAATGCTTAAAGGGAATCAAAATGTATACGGGTCAATTATTGCTTATGAACCAAATTTTTTCCCTGAGCAGGGGCTCTATTTCGCACCCTATGTCTACAGGCAGGGAGATTCAATAAACTCCAGTATACTTGGCGACAAGAACTATGAATACTTTTATATGGACTGGTACCAGATACCAAAAATAACCAATGCACCTTATTGGTCAGAGCCATATTTCGATGAGGGGGGTGGTAACGTACTTATGACAACTTATTCCGTACCATTTTACACATACAAAAACGGACAAAGAACATTTTCCGGCATAGTAACCGTAGACATTTCCCTGGAGTGGCTCACTAAAATAATGTCACAGGTTAAAATACTGAATACAGGCTATGCATTTCTTTTGTCCCGTAACGGTGTAATTATTGCGCACCCAAACAAGGATTATGTAATGAACCAGTCTATTTTCACAATTGCCAGGGAGAATAACCAACCGGCACTGAGAGAGACGGGACGAAAAATGATTCAGGGGAAAAGCAATTTTGAGTCAGCAGGATTCAAAAGTGAGTGGAAGCCAGGTAAATTGTGGATAAATTACGCTCCACTGCCATCCAGCAATTGGTCAATAGCGGTAATCTATCCCGAGGATGAGATGTTTGCTTCTTTACATAGGATGAATATAATATTGATTGTACTTATTCTCTTTGGACTCTCTGTACTTTCTTTCGTTATATATAAGATTGTTAAGAAACTTACCGCTCCTCTTAAGCATTTTGCTGAGTCTGCCAGATTGATTGCTGCAGGCAACTTCAACGTCCATCTGCCAGAAATAAAGACTGACGATGAAATGAAAGAGCTGCATAACTCGTTTTCATTTATGCAAAAAGAGCTTGGAGATTATGTAATCAATCTTAAGGATACTACTGCTGCTAAGGAGAAAATTGAGAGCGAATTACGAATAGCAAAAGAGATTCAAATGTCGATGATTCCTCATATTTTTCCTCCTTTTCCGGATTTGCCCCAGATAGATGTTTTTGCAGTCCTTAAATCGGCAAAAGAGGTAGGCGGTGACCTGTATGACTTTTTCGTGATAGATGGAAATAAATTTTGTTTTGCCATTGGTGATGTTTCGGGAAAAGGAGTTCCGGCATCATTATTTATGGCGGTAACTCGTACACTTGTTCGCTCAATATCAGACAAAGAGTATTCTCCTTCCGTTATTGTTGGAACTCTTAACAAATCTATATCTCAGAATAATGAATCAAGCATGTTTGTTACATTTTTTCTGGGTGTCTTGGACCTCTCAAACGGAAATCTTAAATACACAAATGCCGGTCATAATCCACCCGTTATTATCAAAAATAACAAAGAGGCAGTTATGTTTGAGAAGACTAAATATATACCGGTTGGACTCTTTGAAGATTTTGAATATGGTGAGTCATCTCTTCAACTTGAATCGGGTGATAAAATTTTCCTTTATACCGACGGAGTTAGTGAGGCAGAAAACAGTGAAAACAAACTCTTTGGAGACGGAACTATTATGGATATAGTAAGTATGAATGTGACTGCTTCCCCGCGTGAGCTGATTGGCAAAATGGAGGAGGGCATATCTGCTCACGTAAACGGCTTTGCACAGTCTGACGATATTACAATGATGACAATTGTTTACAATGGATAATACACCTGACGATAAAATTTTGTTGGTCAATAATAAGATTGATGAGTTGACCAGGGTTGCCCGGTTTCTTGAAGAGCTTGGCGAAAAGTGGAATTTACCGGATCCGCTGGTATTCAATCTAAATCTGGTAATGGAAGAGGCATTGGCCAACACTATTTTGTATGGGTTTAGTGATGATAGAAATCATACGATAGAGATACAATGTAGTAAGAGCAAATCCCTGATTTCAATTACTATAAAAGATGACGGAATTGAATATGATCCTACTCAGAAAAAGGATCCCGACATGTCTTTACCGGCCGGGGAGAGGCCTATCGGAGGATTGGGAATTTTCCTGATAAAAAAAATAATGGATAGTGTTCATTATAAAAGAATTGATAATATTAATAACCTAATTTTAACTAAAAATATCTAACTATGAATGTAAATGTCGTAAAGTCAGGTGACTACTCAATTATCAGTGTGGAGGGGAGGGTCGACACAACTAATGCCGGTGAGTTTGAAAAAGCGGTAATGGAGGTTGTTAATAGCGGGATTAACATGATAATTTTCAATTGTTCAGGATTAAACTATATAAGTAGCTCCGGACTTAGAGTATTTCTTATTGTTCAGAAAAGGATGATGGCAAATAAAGGACAGTTGAAACTTTGCTCCCTTCAACCAGGAATTACAGAAATCTTTGATATTTCCGGATTCTCTTCAATCTTTTCCATATTCCCGGATCAGGACTCGGCGGAAAAAGCTGGGTAAGAGATATGTAAATATTGACTGTAATAGGCGAATAGTACCGAAATTTTTTAATAAAAGTATAAAAATTATTACATTTATATACAATTATGGAATTCTTTGAAACAATAGTTAACTCACTCTGCAATAATCTAATTGGGGGTAATGCCTGGCTCGTTTTGCTCAACGGGTTGTGGGTTACATTGTTAATTTCGGCCTCAGGACTTTTGTTAGGAACCATAATTGGCGCAATCCTCTGTGCAATGCGTATTTCTGATGTTGGCTTTTTAAGGACTCTCTCCAAAATAATAATTGCTTTCCTTAGAGGTAGTCCCGTCCTGCTGTTGTTAATGGTGTTCTATTATGTTGTGTTTGCAAACAGCAGGATTGATGCGGTCTATATTGCAATAATTGCATTTGCACTCAACAACGGGGCACACATTGCAGAAATTATGAGATCGGCACTATCGGCGGTTGATAAAAAACAACTTGAGGCAGCGAGAATGCTGGGATTCTCAAAGTTCCGGGCCTTTTTGGCAATAACTCTGCCACAGGCAGGAAGGATTGCTAAACCGGTATACCAGAATGCCACAATTAATCTCATCCAGTGGACTTCAGTTGTTGGTTATGTTACAATCACCGATCTCACCCGTACAGTCAATAATATTGGAGCACGGACGGGAGATCCTTTTTTCGCTCTCTTCTTAGGAATCCTACTATATCTGTGTCTTTCATATTTTGTAAACTTCCTGTTTTCAATTGGGAGCAGAAAAAAGGAGGTATTATGATACAGGCAGTGAATTTATGTAAGAGTTTTGGTAACCTGGAGGTGTTCAAGGATTTGAATATTAATATTAACAGGGGGGAGTGTGTTGCCGTAATTGGGCCTTCGGGAACAGGTAAGAGTGTCTTTTTCCGTACTCTTGCTATGCTGGAAAAGCCCGACAGTGGTCAGGTGTATATCAACGGAACTGATATTACCGGAAAAGATGTTAATATTAATAAAGTTAGAGAGAAACTAGGGATGGTGTATCAGGGTTTTCATCTTTTCTCGCACCTTAATGTAATGGACAATATAACACTTGCTCCATTGAAGGTAAAAAAGATGAATAAATCAGATGCACAAAAAAAGGCTATGGAGCTTCTCACTATGGTTGGTCTCACAGACAAGTCGCTTTCTTATCCTCATCAGCTCTCCGGCGGTCAGCAGCAGAGGGTTGCCATAGCACGCTCCCTTGCAATGGATCCCGACATAATTTTGTTCGACGAGCCAACATCGGCACTGGACCCCTCAATGACAGGAGAGGTGCTGGCAATTATTCGCAAACTCGCCCGTAGTGGCTTAACAATGATGATTTCAACACACGAAATGAGTTTTGCGCAAGATGTTGCAAGCAGGGTCATTTATATGGACGAAAAGGGAATATACGAGCAGGGAACGGCCGATCAGATATTTAAAAATCCTACGAGAGAGAAAACCAGGATGTTTATTCGCAAGCTCAAGGTTTTTAGCTATTCTATTAACTCAAGAGGATTTGACATGGTGGAAATGAATGTGCAAATAGAATTATTCTGCCAAAAATATAACATAGAGCCTAAAAAAGTCAATTATATACAGCTGGTTCTGGAGGAGCTTATACTGGAAGTATATGGCGACAGCTCCATTAATTTGCAGCTGAAAATAGATTTCACAATAGAATTTTCGGAGGAGAGGAACGAGATTTTAATATCATTTGTTTACGACGGAAGAAGTTTCAATCCGTTTGAAGCTGCAGAAGAGTCTGAACACTTAGGCATGGTGCTAATATACGGTGTTTCAAAGAATTATGGCTATAGTTTTGAAAATGGCCTAAACACAATAAACATTAATATTTAAACTAAAAAGTATGAAAAACAAAATTTCCATTTTTTTGATTGCTATTATGGTTCTTGGCATCACCTCCTGCGGATCAAAAGGAGCAAAAATCGAAACATTGTCCGACCTTCAGGGAAAAGTTATTGGAAGTCTCTCTTCCGGAATTTCTGATACGAGCAACAAAGCTATGCTCACAGTGCTTATAGGTGGAGAACCTGCAGAAATAGTTAGTTTTAACCGGGGAATAGATATTCTTGCAGCTCTTAAGAGCGGCAAAATTGACGGGTATGCTTCTCACCAATTTGCGGCAGACTATCTGTTGAAGAGAGATTCGGATGTAGTGGCAATTCCAATAAAGGACATTCCTATCGAAGGTCAGGCTATTATGGCAGTGCGTTCAGAAGACACACTTCTCAAAGCTGCTCTTGACAGTGCTATTATTGTGCTCAAAGATAATGGCACCATTGCCTCACTTGAGGGAGAGTGGATTACAAATCTTCCTGCCGGAAACGAACCTTCTTTCACTGAGATTCCAAAAATAGAAGGAGCTGTTACTTATTATGTTGGCGTTTCAGGTGATGTGCCGCCGCTCGATTATGTAGCAGCAGATGGTTTCCCGGCTGGTTTTAATGTAGCGCTTTTGAGTGAGATAGGCAAAATCTTAAAGGTCAACTTTAAATTTGTTTCACTTGAAACTCAGGCACGATTCACTGCTTTGGCAAGCAAAAAAATAGACGTAGTATTCTGTCATTTTCAAAGTACTAATACAAACTATTTCGACGAACTCAAAAACAATGGTTGGTTAGCCACTCAGCCATATTTTATCTACAGGGGAGGGTGCTTTATCGTTAACAAATAATGAGAAATATTTGCACAATAGTGCTTTTATTGCTGCTATTCTGCAATACTGCCTATAGCCAGGGAGCCACAACCGGAACTCTTGAAGGTAGAGTAAAGGATGAGGCTTCCAGGCCGGTGGCAGGTGCTTCAGTAGTTGCAGTGCACTTGCCTTCCGGCACGCGATATGGTACTGTTTCAAGAGTTGATGGAGCATTTTCATTTCCGGGAATGAGAGTTGGTGGTCCCTATACGGTCACTGTAAGTTTTCTTGGTTACGAGAAGGTTGTATCCGGAGAATTATATATAACGCTAGGTAATATCACCAGGCAAAATTTCGCAATGAGTGAACAGGCTACAGAACTTGCTCCCGGAGTTGTCTGGACCAGCAGAAGTGGAGGAAGCTCAACAATCAGCAATAGTGATATTAACTCTCTCCCTACAATTTCCCGGCTGATAGCGGACTTTACAAGACTAATACCTCAGTCAAGAGGGAGCTTTTTTTTAGGTCAGTACAGCAGAATGAATGAATTGACATTAGATGGTTCGTCCTTCAACAATCCTTTTGGCCTTGCAGGTATGCCCGGGGAGAGGACCGGAGTTGCACCGCTCTCATTTGAAGCAATAGAACAGGTTGGGGTCTCGGTTGCCGACTTTGATGTAAGAGAGTCCAACTATACAGGTGCCTCCATTAATATCGTTACAAAGAGCGGGACTAATGACTTCATGGCATCTGCTTATTACAACTTCAGGAACGAGGCCTTAGTGGGTACAAAAGCCGCTTCTGCATCCTTCAACCCCGGATCCTTCCGGTTCAATATGGGTGGCGTTAATGTATCGGGACCAATAATTAAAAATAAGCTTTTCTTTTTCGCCGGATTAGAAATGGAGGAGTATATAAGACCTGCAACCCTCTTTTTGGCCAATGACGGCACACAGAATACCGGTGGAAATATTACAAGAGTACTCAGGCAAGATTTGGATGAACTAAGCAGCTTTCTCAGAGACAAATTTGGCTACGAAACAGGGGCCTATGAAGGCTACGATTTTTCAACCAGTGCACTTAGATTTATTGCAAAAGTTGATTATAGCCCCAATGACAGGAACAAGTTCAGTGTTCGTTACAATTTGCTAAACTCAGAATCGGATCAGTTTATAGCAAATACAGACGGTATAGGGTATGGATATCGCAGGGGTAGCATTAGCTCTCTGAATTTTCAGAATTCAAACTACTCACTGGTAGAAAATATCCAGTCGATAATAGGGGAGTGGAACAGCACTTTAAGCGAAAAGCTGGTCAATAACCTGATTGTTGGGTACAGGTATCACGACGAGAGCAGGAAGACTCCAGCCAAACTCTTCCCTATGGTAGACATACTTAAAGACGGTGTTACCTATACAACTTTTGGAACTGAACCCTTTTCCCCGTTTAATGGTCTCACGTACGGCACATTTCAGCTTCAGGACAACCTGAGCCTCTTTCTTAACAGACACTCTTTACTGGCGGGATTCAATCTTGAACGATTTTCCTCGACCGACAGTTTTTTCCCGGGAGCACAGAGTATTTATGTATACAATTCACTGGCAGATTTCTATGCCGATGCAAATGGCTACTTGTCGGATCCGGATAGAACTATTTCTTCTGTAAACCTTAAAAGGTTCCAGTATCAATACTCGAATATACCGGGTGTTGAGAAGCCCGTGCAAAATCTTAACGTTTTATATGGAGGTTTGTATCTGCAAGACAAATGGAATGTGAGTCCATCAATTAATTTAACGTTTGGACTAAGATTGGATATTCCATTTTTTGGTGATACAGGATTTAGAAATCCGCAAGTGGAACAACTTTCTTTCAGAGACGAAAATGGGAAAGATGTAAAATTTGCAACTGACAAGCTTCCAAATGCAAACCCTCTGTTCTCTCCAAGATTTGGCCTTGAATGGGATGTTCTGGGTGATGATTCATTTATAGTGCGTGGCGGGAGTGGGATTTTTACGGGGCAACCTCCATATGTGCTGATATCTAATCAGATAGGTAATAATGGAATGCTTACAGGATTCGACTGGCTCGATGGGTCACCTTCCTCACCACTATACAGTCGCCCATTTAGTCCGGTTGTTGACAGGTATAAACCTTCAAACATAAGTGGTAATCCTGCCTTCAGATATAACCTGGCTCTTACGGATCCGGAATTCAGATTCCCGCAGATTCTTAGAAGCAACATTTCCGTTATGAAACATCTGCCCTGGGACATAACAGGTAATTTTGAATTTATATACGATAAGGATATTAACGGAATCACCAACATTAATGTAAATCTTCCATCGGCAAATGGTAGTTATACCGGAGCAGATAACAGACCGAGATGGACATCAGGCAATAGAATCAATTCTAATATTTCCAATGCTATTGTGCTTAAAAATAATAACCAGGGATACTCATGGAATATATCTGCATCATTTGAAAAGAGGGTGGCAGATATATTTCACTCAAAGGTTGGCTACTCTTATGGAGAAGCATATAATCTGATGGATGTGGGAACCGTGGCCTATAGCACCTGGAGTTTTAACCCGCAGAGCTTTGACCCAAATAAACCACAACTGGGTCTTTCTACGTTTTCACCTGGTCACCGTTACTTTGCAGCTTTCTCTGTAAAATTAAACACATTTAACTTTGGTTCCACAATGTTGTCGGTATTCTTCGATTCATTTAGCGGGGGCCGTCAGAGCTACATTCTTGCGGGAGATCTTAACGGAGATGGTGCAAATAATGATTTGATATATGTTCCTAAAGACAGGTCCGAAACGGCTTTCATGGAATATACCTCAGGGGGTAAGACTTTCTCTGTCGATCAACAGGAAGTCGCCTGGGAAAAATTCATCAGTCAGGATAAATATTTGAGTGGGCGACGAGGAAAATATGCTCAGCGTAACGGAGTGCCTCTGCCTATGATTTCCAGACTTGATATGAGCCTTTCACAACAGGTTAAATCACGTTTGTTTGGCAGAGAAAATCGATTCACAGTAAGGATTGATGTCCTCAATTTAACTAATCTGTTAAATCGTAACTGGGGAGTAAGCAAGACACTTTTAACCACACAACCTCTTGTTTTCAGAGGAACTGTTGCAAATGAAGGAGGAGTGAAGCCGGTTTACACTCTTAGAGAAATAAACAATGAACTCATAAAAGATTCGTTTATGACCACTGCAACTATAAACGATGTATTTCGTCTCCAAATTTCGTTGCGGTGGGATTTAGGAGGAAAGTAAGAATTTATTAATCTATAATCACAGAAGTTATGAAAAAAACATTGCTTGCAGCAGGAATTATGCTACTGTCGTTATGTATGAGTGGTCAGGTAACTCCGGAAGCTTTTCTGGGAGGACTTCCGGGAATACCGGGGTCGGTTTGCTCTACAGCAGATTCAGAAGTAGATCTCTTCCTGGACCAGATAGCACTTGTTAAGGGACAAATAAAGGATTATTCAGACAAACTAAGCAACATCGCTTCCGGCAGGAAGGACGAGATGGCCGGCAATGCTATGGCCGCAGTCTCGGCCAGGACAGGAATCTCACAAGAGGAGATGACGAAACTGGCTAATATGAGCGAAGAGGAGCAGGAGAAGTGGGGTCAGGAGTTCGCTGCAAGGCAAATGGCTGCAGCAAAGTCGGGAAAACCAGTCGCGGGAGTTAATGCGGCGCAGGCAAAACAAAGCGTTGCTCTGAGTGAGGAAAAACTCAGGCTCAGAGGAGAGATTGATGCGTTTGTAAAAAGAATGGCTGTAATTCAGCAGGAGCTTGCAACAAGGGATACTTTAGAAAGTCGTAAAAGAGACCAGAAAATTAAGCCGATTCTTAAGAAATGGGAGAACGCTCCGCTTGAGCCCGGAGCTCTTATGCTTAGCACAAAAGTGGAGGATGAATTCCGCAGGCAAATTCATGAATGTCACGTTGAATACTGCCGGCAGATGTCGCCGCTTCAACTGGACTTCATAACCAAATATATCACCGGCGTTAAGACCCTGCTCCCTGTTTACAGGAGGCTGGCTCAGGTAGATAATGAAATTGCCAATGAGCAACTTAATATTAAAAATATGCTCCAGGATGAGAATATTTATGCAATTTCCGCCGTTGAAGGCTATGCCGATATTCTCAAAAATGCCTACAAATATCGCTCTGGAAAATAATTGTACATTATATTTTCAATATTATTATGAAAGGTCTTAAATTATTCTTAGTCTGCGGATTTTTTATCATTTCCGTTAATGCTTTTTCAAAGATTGATGTTCCTCCTCACCCTGATTCGTTGAATGAAATTAAGGAGAAAGTGATTGCCAACGCTCCAATACTAGAGAAGATAATTGACTCTGACGTTCCGATAGAGTCCAAGAAAGAGCGAATATTCGATTGGATTACAAAGTATCTTCCAACGACCAATGATAGAGGTGAAATTAATAATTATAAGATAGAGCCTACTACTATAGATAACAGGATTGTGCTCAAGGCACTCAACACAGCAAAATTTGGTAAGATTGCAGAAGTTTCTGGTAGTCTTGAAAACAATTTTTATTATGAGTATGTTTACTTGTCGTATACACTGGTTATTGATCTCAAGGATACGAAATACCGGGTACGTTTTGAACAAGTCAATTACACAACCAATACGTTTTGTCCGTTCCGCTTAGGGAAACTGGGATTGGGTACAAGTTCTCATTGGCTAGTGGATGAAAAATGGCGCTCATCACCAAAACTAATCAGTCAGGAATCGTTTATAAACAAGTATAATTGGTATAAAAAAGGCTATGAAGATCCTAACTCATTCGCCAAAAAGAAAAACCTTCGGGAAAGGTGTCTTTTAAGCGCTTATTGTGATTATTATAACGAACTTATGGAATACGATGCAGTATCATTAATTCTCAACATCGTATATAGGGGAATAACCGCAAATGTGGAGACCGGGCCTAAACAGTCATCTGTCAATGTTGTCGATGATCTTAACTTTTAATTTAATGACATGCTGGTAGGCGACGGTACGAAAAAAGCAGGCATCACTACCTGCTTTTTTTCGTACCCCAAAGAGGACAATTTTCCGATCTGCTGCTGTTTAAACCAGTGCAGTAGCTTCTTTTGATTTCTTAGCGCCTCATTACAAATGTAATAATTAAATTTTCAGCAGATAAAATATTCATGTAACTTTGTCTGTATAAAATCAGATATCCCGATATATATGACTTCCAGGCACCTGTTCGTATTGTTGTTTTGTTCATTAATTACCCTTGGCTGCGACAAGGAGAATACACCGGAAGGAACTGTTAAAGATGCAGATGGGAATGTTTATCATACAATTGTTATTGACAGCCAGTTATGGATGCTGGAAAATCTGAAGACAACCAGATACAACGACGGAACTCCAATTCTTCAAATAACAGACAATCAGACCTGGCACACACTTACAATCCCTGCATATTGCTGGCACGGGAATAATCCGGAAAATAAAGAGTCTTACGGAGCATTATACAACTGGCATGTTGTTAAAACAGGAAAGATTTGCCCTGCCGGATGGCATGTGCCAACATATGACGACTGGATGACTTTGAGTACCTATGTGCAGAATGATGGAGGAAGACTTAAGGAGCAGGGAACGACACACTGGACATACCCTAATTCACAGGCAAACAATGTAACAGGTTTTACAGCACTGCCCGGCAGCTTTCGTGGATTTAACGGGAGGTTTGGAGAAATTGGCGTAGGCGGATACTGGTGGAGTGACGGGCTTTACAACGGCTATTGGGGCGTGGCAATAGGCTTGTATCATAATGATTTCTGGTTTGATATGCGTTCAACGCCAAAACTCTTTGGAATGTCTGTCCGTTGTGTCAGAGATGCAGGAACAATGTGAAGATAGCGGGAGGGACCCGATTGAGATAACCGTAAATATATTTTAGTAAAGAATAATAACATGAAAAATCATCTAAAAGCTGCTTTAACAGCAATTTGTCTCCTGTCACTAATTAGTGTGCAAGCTCAGAAAAAGGTCACTTACGGCAAAAGCACATTTACGCTTTACCAGTCGCTTCCAGATCTTGAGCCCACTCCGCTCTCAGGATTTGCTCCCGATGTTCCCGGGTATACCTTTAAGAGTAAAAACTATGGACCTGGCACTTACTATACTTATGCTCCCGGCAATGTGCCAAAGACCGCCTATAAGTGGATTCTCACCGAGATAAGAGACTGGGTTGCATACAGACCGGAGCAGGTTAAAGAGATAGCAGCAAAAAAAGGGCTGAAGCAACTCGAAGAGAAGGAGATAAAGAAGTTGTTCAAAAACACCAGACTTCCAAACGGAGGGTTGATGTATCAGCTTACCGAAGATTCATGGATATTGTTTCATGTCAGCGGACTCCAGAATTGCGGGCCAAAAGCCTGGTCCTCAAACGAGGAGTATGTACTTGGAGTCTCATTTATTGTTAAAGTCCCTGCGAAAACAGATATCGTTCTTGACAGAATGTACCGTTTCTGGAACGACGGAGTAAGGTTTTCTGACTTTGCCATAGTTAATCAGTCGAACTTCAAAACAAGACAAACTGCTCCAAATGACCAGAACCCTAATAACTTCTCAATTGGCGAAGTGCTTAACAGAGAGAAAGGTTTTTACAGACTCTCCTTTGAAGGCGGCGCTCCAACCTATATCTGGCACAGTTATGCTAAGGTAGTCGAGGAAAATATTAAGAAATCTGACTTTGATGTTTCAGGCCAGACAGGGTACGAAGATCTCCTTTCGGCATTTGACTACTCACTTGATGCAGTAAAGTCAGGTCAGAGTATCTATTTCAGCTATAGTGTATATTCACGCTTTCTGAGAGATATTGAGCCAGGAGTAACCTGGCAGAAAGAGATGGCCAACCGCAAGCAAAGCGAAGCACAGCGAAAAATCGAAATGCAGAAAATCCACAAAGCAAACGCCGTTGCCCTTGAAAAACTTTACAAAGAGATTTTTTCCAAATAGGTCAATTTTGTTTTAAAACGATTTTAGTATTAATGTCGGACCCCCTGAAAAGCGGACATAGTTTCATTCGACAAACCCAAGGAGCTTGCCTGCATCCGGCAAGCGACGGTACGAAAAAAGCAGGCATCACTACCTGCTTTTTTTCGTACCCGTGAGAGGACAATTTTCCGAACTTTTTCTGAAGGATCTGGAACTGATTCGAAAATTGGAATTCATCTTTATAATCTAAAACACGGAATGAAAATGCGCCAAAACACGGAATACTCTTGTTCAGGGAGGGCGCCCTTATACTGGCCAATAATAGAATTTCCTTCAATATAATGAACCATTTTACACAAATACAAACGAAAATATGTGCAAAGTCGGATTTTTATAAACGAATGCCTGGGTACATTCTATAAATGAAGGATAAATTGAACAGTTAGTGTCGGATTAAAAAGTAAATTCGAATGATATTTATTATCTTTGAAATGAGAGATTTAAAACTTTTTCAATTATTATGAGAAAATTCTTGTTATTTCTTCTTGCCTTTATACCAATCATAGGACTCTCTCAAGATAGAGTTGTCCTGCTCGGAAAAGTATTATCTGATACATCAAGCTTTTCAAATGTTAAGATATCTGATAGATGCCCTCTTAAACTACCGCCTATTACACAGTCAGAAAAACTTATAGAGATACGATTTTATGGATTCCATGCCTGGAATGACATATACTTTCCAACTAATATTTATGTTGTGATTACATACGATAAATCCTGGGATATCAGGACTTATTTTTATACTTATACAAACGATACGTTGAAATTTTCTCAAAAAGATTGGAGACGTGGAGGGAAGAAGTATAATGATATTATCAGGACAATGAGACCGGAATTCATCGGGGAACATTCCGAGTTCACTAGATATGCTGATTCTATTGTTAATATGCTTGGATTATCTGGTTTTTTTGAGAGATCTCATTATGCTGCCACTGAAGAACTTTATTTGAATCAAGACACAAATGTGATTGGACCAAGTGAAATTTGGATTACTGAAGGAGTGGATATTGCTGAATATAAAGTTGGAGACAGATTTAGGCGATTCGTCTTAAACTCAGATTTAAGCCAAAAAAACCAAGATATAAGCAATATGTTTTTCAAGATATTTATGGATGGCAAGTTAAGGGAGTAATTTCTTATCCCATTGACAGTAAAAAAGCAGGTATCACTACCTGCTTTTTTCGTACCCGGAGCCGGGATCGAAATATGCAATTTAGCTGATATTGATAAAACGCTGATGTCATTAACAAAACTACATAAACAGCAACAAATGCAATGCATTAGATAGTGAGAAATACATTAAAATGTTTGCAATTAATTTCAAATAATTGCGGATATGTGGTGCAAAATACATAAATTTGCACCACCATGACTAAAGTATCTGAGAAATGGCAACTGTAACGGCATTCATTCGTGTTTCGCCCCAAAAGAAGGAAAAAGTAAAGGAAAAAGTAAATGTGCGATTTCGCCTTCGTGACGGTCGTAAGGTCCAATTGTTTTATAAGAGCAGTCTAGAAGTAAATCCTTGTAATTGGGATGCTGCAAAGCAAGAAATAAAAGCAAAGGTTGTCTACGATACGGTAAAGCGTGCTGAGTTCAACAACAGCGTCGCGACAATGAAGAACCTTATACTTGAGGTCTATGATTCTATAAGGCATAAAACGGACCTTACATCAGATTTTTTGGATATTGAAGTTGAAAAGCATTTGAATCCTGATAAGTATGGATTGAGCGAATCCAATCATTCCTTCATCGAAACCTTAAACGAGTTTATCGGAAACCGGAAAATTTCAGAAGTACGAAAAAATAACTTTCGGGTTATAAGTCGAGCGCTTCAAAGATTCGAGTTATACAAACAATCAATCGGATCAAAAAACTTCAAATTATCATTTGATGATTTCTCGCCGGAGTTGCTTGGCGAAGTCGAGAGATTTATGCGAGATGAACATAAACTGTATATCAAATATCCTTATATATATACAGCAGTTAGTGAATCACGGACACCGCAACCAAGGGGGCAAAATACACTTAACGACATTTTAACGAAAATCAGAACTTTTTTCATATGGGCCAATGATCAAGGCAAAACGAAAAACAACCCATTCAAAACCTTCAAAATCGAAGAATCTACCTACGGTACACCCTACTATATTACGATAGCTGAACGGAACCGGTTGTATAAAACGAACCTTTCCAGACATCCGAAATTAGCCATCCAAAGGGATATTTTTGTATTTCAATGCCTGGTCGGGTGTCGGGTTGGGGATATGTACCGGTTGACGAGAAAAAACAGGATCAATGGAGCAGTTGAATACATTGCCCGGAAAACCAAGGATGGTCGGCCTATTACTGTTCGGGTGCCTCTGAATACAATTGCAAAGGAAATACTTGAACGCTACGCCGATTATGATGGGGCGAAGATTCTGCCATTCATTTCAGAACAGAAATACAATGAGGCCATTAAAAGGATGTTTCTTGCTGCCCGTTTGAAAAGGCCAGTTACAATCATAAACCCAACAACAAGAGAACCCGAAATTCAACCGCTAAACGAAATAGCAAGTTCGCACCTTGCCAGAAGGTGCTTTGTCGGAAATCTTTATAAACAAGTCAAGGACCCTAACTTAGTTGGAGTGTTAAGCGGTCATAAGGAAGGTTCAAAAGCTTTTGCCCGGTACCGAGAAATTGACGAAGAAATCAAAAATGAACTTGTAAAAATGTTAGAATAATGAGAAAGGAAATTAGTCTCAAAGAATATCTTAAGGTTGAGTTAAAAGAGGCAAAAATTGATTATTCAGATCGGATTAAAGCACAAGAATACATTAAGAGAAGACATTATGAATTAGGTAGTCTTGCAATTAAAGCCAAATGCCGAGAAGAACTTATTACCATTATTAAAGTTGTAAATTCTTGGTTGATTAATTTCGATCAATTAGAGGTAGATAGGAGCGTTTATATTGGTAATATACCAGAATGTTATCTTGATCAATCTTGGTGCGAATTTGTTAAGGAGTGGAAACCAAAATTCCAAAATGTCCGAGATGCAGCGATATTTAAAATTAAAGAAGATTATGACAAGGAGCAAGGATCGACTGAAAACAATAACAACCTGGGGGGTGATTCTACAAAAGATTTCAAACAAATTGGAAGGCCGAAAAAGGGAATCAAGAGATTTGAAGAACTACTTAACCTTTCAGATGAAGAAAAAAATCGGGTTTTTGATGTAATTAAAGATGCATGCAAAAGCGCAGGGGATAGGGGTGTTGTTTTGGTTATGAAGGCGTTAAAAGATAAACCTTACTTTACAATGCCAGGCGTTCGGGCAGAACTTTGGGGCTCTTTAAGGCAATTAACGGGGTTAAGGACTACAGATACAAACCTGAACAGTCATTATGTGGGGATGACGCAAGAATTGAGAGAAGAAATTCAGCGATGGAGCAATAAACTGCCTTAGCAATCAATATGCTGGCAAATTAAGGTGTGAATAAACTTCACACCTTTTTTTTTGCCCTTTTTCAAATAAACTACTTGTTTAAAATTGCCAAACACTTACTCGCAATTTTATACAAATGCAAATGTTTGCATGACAGTTATTTAGAGATAATCTTTGCATTGCATTTACCCAATAAACATGCATTTGTATTAAGTCAAAATCTTAAAAATAAATTTATATGAGTACGAATGAGACGTCAAAAAGCAACTTTAATCAGCCGATCTTTCTACCAACAGCAAGCGAATTGAAAGAATTTGCTATTGAAGTTGTCGAACAAACGCTAATTAGAGTAGGGAAGGCTGCTTCTGAAAATTCTTCAGACACTCTATTTACAACGGAACAAGTATGTAAAATTTTGAGTGTGGATCCATCAACCCTTTGGCGCTGGAACAAACGAGGATACTTGACAAGTGTTCGCGTAGGGGGCTTAAATAGATATTTCAAGTCCGATATTGATCGGATCTTAAATTCGGTAAAGTAACACGATGAGCAATGAGAGGCTGGGTTAGCATACATAGAAGCATTCAAGATCATTGGATTTGGGAAGATCCTAAGTATTTAAAATGGTGGTTGACTATCTTGATGAGTGTCAATCATGAAGAGAAGGCTTTTACGGTAGGTCTTGAAACATTTATCTGTAATCCAGGACAATCTTTCCGCTCAATCGAGCAATGGACAAGTCAATTTTCATGCTCCAAAAAGACTACAATTAAGTTTTTCAAAATGCTTCAAAAAGAAGACATGATTGAATGTAAAAATTTGGGAAAAGGAAACCGAAGGAAACACTTGCTAACAGTAGCGAATTGGAGCAAATATCAGGCAACGGAAACTGAAAATTACACCGAAAGAGTACCCGAAATTACACCGAAAGAGTACCCGAATATACCCCCTAACAATAATGATAATAATGATAATAATGAAAATAAGAAGAAGGGCGCAGATAAAAAAATTGATTTTGATGAAGCTCTTCTTGCCAAAATAGACTGCTCACCTGAACTTAAACCTATTTTTCTCAAATGGCTCCGATATAAACGCAATCGAAAAGAATCGTACAAAGCTGAAGATTCGGCTCAGATCGCGTATAACCAGCTTGTCAAGCATGCCGACAATAACCCTGCAAAGGCTCTCGAAATTGTGGAGCAGTCAATGGGGAACAACTGGTCGGGTTTATTTGAGTTAAAAGCAACACAAACATCAAAAACTTATGGAAATAACAGACAAACAAATGGGTACCGTAGACATGGACCGGTTTCGTGCGCTCCTGGGGACAGCAGCAGCTGGACCGACACGCTTTAAACTGGATGATCCAACCGAAAAAGTTGTTGCATATCTCACTGAGATCTATAAAACAAAGGTTGAAGAAAGAGAAATGAAGTATCGACCTGATGAATCACGTTTGATGCTTGAAAAAGTGGCAAAATGGATTACCGGAAACCATAAACCGGGCCTTCTGCTATATGGAACCATCGGATCCGGCAAAACAACAATTGCAGATTCCTTGCTGAAGCTAATTATAGTATTAAAACCATCAGAATCGCCCAGAAGGTTGTCTGCAATGGAGCTTACAAACATTGCTAAAAACGATTATGAGGGTTTTAAAGAAGTGAGCAGAGCAAAGATGTTGTTTATTGATGATCTGGGAGAAGAGCCGGTTAGTGTTAAAACATTCGGAAATGAACTCACTCCTATTGTTGAGCTTCTTTACCACCGATACGAAAAAAGACTATTCACTGTAATAACAACAAACCTGAAGGAAGCAGATATCAAGTCAGTATATGGAGAACGAATTGCAGATCGCGTTGCAGAGACCTTTGACAGACTGTTCTTCAACAACCCTTCTTTTAGAAAAGACAACACTCCGATTTAACCATAAACATATAATACCATGAAAAAACAAGTTTCAAGATTCGAACCAAAACACGTCTTTACAGGCAGTCCGGATTCATTCGCAAAGTACGTAAGTAAAAACATTGACGAAATCGCTTCGGCTGTTGGCTGGTCCCCGGTGAAGGAAGTTTTAAAAGCAACTGAAGTAAAGCTGGCAAACGAAACAATAATTGTCCAGGCAATTATTCATCAGGACGGCATAAAAACAGTTCTTGTAATGCAGATCGCCAATCAAGATGGATCGCCAATCGAAGCGATGGAGTATGCAGTTGACGAAGTCGTCAAGCAATTGACCGAAACAGGCCAAAATGCAGCGCCTTGTAGATTTGTCGTAGTAGGTCCTTCAATCAGAGAAAAAGTCGTCAAAATGTCCCAGGAACGCAACATTCCGATAAGCTTCTTAATGGTCGATAATGATCGTTGTTTCTATTGGAAATCAAATTCAGGGAATGCCTTAAAGAGTGTTGATTAAATCGCTCAAAATCTTTAAAATGAAAAAAGAAGAATTTTACTCATATATCGAGAATATTAAGTTCGCTGAGGAGTTTAAAAACGAGAGGGAAGGACTGTATATTGATTGGGAAACAGACCCTAAAAAAATGGACTTAATGCAATTACATGGTGTTGATGTTTTTAAACCCTTCTTAGAATCTGGGTCTGCATTAATAAAGTATAGCGTTGAATTTGTGAAAATATCAGAATTTCAGCGACCTTCTGAAGAACTATTTGGCCGATACCTTGACCGAAGTTATGTTGAGTTATATAAGCTAATCAAAAAGGGCGTTAAGTTAATACCTCCGGCGACAATTAGGCGCTATACATCCGAAGATGGAGAGGTTCACATGCCAATACTCACCCGTCCAGTAAATTTATGCGATGGCTGCCACAGATTACGTTTAAGTCAAGCATTGAATATAGAAAAAATACCTATCCTAATAATTGATGTTCCAGATAAATTCACATTTAACAAAACAAAATGGGACATCGAATGTGACGAAAAAAATATTATTCTAACCCACAAAGAACAAATAAAAAAAATCAGTTTGCCTTTGAAAGATTTCGTAGGAATGTATAATTCAAGCCTTAACTATGCTTTCTGGTTTCAATTAAAATAAAACAAAATAAGTCATGGCAATAGAATTTTTTAACGAGCCTTTTGAGATAAATCCGGAAGAGAAAATAGTTATTTACAGGTTTAACAACGGGGATGTTTCTCCTTTTGTTAATGCTAGTTATGGTGCCAAATGGGATTTGTCCGCAAAAGCAGTAAAAGCTGATGGCAAAGGCATTTATGGCTTTTCTTTCGAACATTTGCATAGCGAAATGAGCAGTTATTTACTTGAGGGCCTTGAAGCTTGCAAGAAAAACATCGTATTTATGAAATGTGAAGCGAGTAAAAAGGATATAATAGTCGCCAATAGATGGGAATTATCCGTATCAAAAGCTAATATAATTCAATTAATTACAGCCGAAGACTTTACAAACGAGTTCCCTTTATATAAAGATATTATCAATTTATATAAATCACCAACCAGCCCTTATTCTGATCCGCGCAAACTTTCTGAAGAAATATGTGGCAAAACTCTTGCCTCACAAGATATTAGATGTAAGTGGATGAACAGCAAAAATGATATATATATGCATGGGTTCGCACACTCTGCTAGAGTTGAAAGAAATGCTCAAGTGTTAGCAAAACATTATCTATTAAGAGAAGACGTGCGGACCGCAATGAATGTTTTCGCCTATTATCATGATTTGCAAAGAGATAATGACGGAAGCGACGCTGAGCATGGGAAAAGAGCATCTCAACATTTAAAGGATATTCGTAAAGTAGCCGTGCAATACCCATCAGACGAATTGTTCGATAAACTCTGTTTTGCATGTGAAAATCACTCAACTATGTTAAGGTCCGGAGATGTATTTATTGACCTTTGTTTTGATGCTGATAGGCTTGATTTGCCACGTATTGGCACAACACTAGACCCTAACAGAATGGCCACAAGAATAGGGGCCCACTTTGCGGAAAATATGGACGTGTACAGAGTTGAATTTATGAATCTCCATTATTAAACATTACACAAAACTAAACGACATGGCAAAGTACAATAAGAAGATCGTTAAGAAAATAACTGACTTGATTAAGAAGGACAGTTATACTATTGCTGAATTATGCTCAATATCAGGCATTCATGTTGATACATATTATGATTGGATGGGAAAGAAATCCGAGTTTTCCGAAGCTATAAAAAGAGCAAGGGAAGAATTCAGACAATCATCCCTAGTTGAGTGCGAAAAATCATTGATCAAGCTTATCAAGGGTTATGACTATGAAGAAAAGAAGACTGTCTATATTGACTCAAAAGACAAGCAGGGCATCAGCAAGCCGAAAATCAAAGAGCAAACGACAACAAAGAAGCATGTTCCGCCGTCACTAGGTGCAATCATCCATTATCAAACAAATAATGATCCGGAGAATTGGACCAACAGGCAAAATGTCGAGTTGACCGGCAAGGGCGGAAAAGACTTCTTTTCTTCGGTACCTGATGAAGAATTGGACAAAAGGATTGCTGAACTTGAAAAGAAAATGAAAAAATAATACGATTCAGACATGAGTATTCAACCAAAATTTAATTCATCAGCTGTCTCGAGTCGATTTAATAGGTTTATCGAGGCGGTCGAAATAAAGCAGATCAAGCGTCTGCAATACCTTGGTGAAATGTGTGTCTCTCACGCAAGGCAAGTCCCTGCTTCAACAGGATTCACGGACCAGACCGGAAATCTTCGTTCTTCAATCGGGTATGCAGTATTTAAAAACGGCGTTGCAATACATGAAAGTTTCACACCGGTACTGGAAGGATCCGAAGGAGCAAAGACAGGACAGGCACTTGCCAAGCGCGTTGGAGCGAAGTACACAGAAGGAATTGCACTTGTCGTCACAGCCGGGATGAATTACGCAGTTTATCTTGAATCACAAGGTCGTGACGTCTTGACATCCGCCGAAAGTCTTGCAAAACAGGAATTGCCAAAATTGGTTGAGGAGTTGAAAAAGAATATTAATCGGGCATTATCAGAATAGTTCGAACCGGTAAGCAGATATAACCATGGATTGAAAATCAACAATATAGCAGTCAAACAGGCGTTTTTGCACCAAGATTGCAACACTCAATCGAAAATTCACATTATTTACACATTAAATTTAAAACCATGACAAACGAAGAAATCGCAACAGTTGTTGCCGAAGCCGTAACGAAAGCAATGCAGCCTTACGTAGAGAAAATTAATTCGCTTCAACCCCAGGAACAGCCCGATGATGGACTTTCACCGGGAATGAGGAAGTATCTTAAAGATAAAGACGAAAATCGCTTAGCAGGTAAAGACTTCTAACCATGAAAAAAAACTTAAAAGGCATACTTTATAGTGAAAACGAAACACTTGCAACTGATTTTATTGCAGGACTTGAAGCAAAATATTTACCGGCAATAAAAAGATTGTTGAATCAATTGAAACATTCCGGTATTGAAAAACCTTCGAAAGCTTTAATTGCTGACAGAATTAATGAAAGTTCCACTGACGAAATATTGTCAAAAGATGTTGGAAACGCCCTTGTTCATCATTTACATTTTAACAAGTTCCAAACGGCAGGAGAACTGTTCGCGTCGGAGTTTAAGTCCGGGACTGTACCAATGAAAGATCCAGAACTTTTACAATTTATCGAAATAAACGAATCGGGTTCCCCTTACGTACCTGGTGAGGCCAAAGAATTGATTAAAGAAAGTTTTCGGGAGTATCTGATCGGGGCAAATGAAAAGGTTTTTTTAGCCCAAACGGAAGCGACAAAAGCAATGAATAACTTCTTCGATTCATTAATCGAAGCCGGTATGGATGAAATTGGCATGCGTTCTTCTCCAGCTTTATATTATTTAAAACACTTCGATTTCAAGGAAGCTGAAGGCAGAGTTATGGTTTCGTCAACTCCAATCAAATTTCGTTTTTAATTGCTATTAATATCAAAAACAAAAAATCATGAAAAAGATTATTAATTCAGAAAATACTGAACAGGCAGAAGCCGTCATTGCAGATCTGGAGCGTTATGTAAATGCAGTAAAACACATTAAATCAGAAATCCATTCTATTGGGATGAAGGATGTGCCCAGCGATTTTGTTATCGAGACAATAAGGGGCAATTTTGCGCCATTACACTGCAAGTGTGACGCATTGATCAACGCGGATATTGCAAGGTTTAATTCGCCGGTCGTTGCTTCAAGCTTGAAGGATGTCTTCAATAAAAAGGTTGCCGAAATTCGCCTAAAGGTTGCTGATTATTCACACTCAATTAGTGTGAAGGGGCGCATGTTCGGTGATCAGGATCTGGAGCAATATATCGATTGGGATGAATCGGAAAATCCTTTTCTTTCAGCAGAAACGAAACAGAAGATCAAAGAAAGCTTCATAACTTATGTTAGTCTCAAAGCACAAAAAGTTTATGCTGCACACCAAGAAGCAGCAGTTAAACTTGACTCTTTATTAAATGCATTAAGCACGGCCAAAATGGACCAGGGTTTGGGTGTTGCACCTGGATTGTTTTTGCTTAAATTATTCATCATATCAGACGCGGACGCGGATGGACAATATAAAGTCAGTCCTAGGCTACTTGATTATAATGCTGAAGCATTAAGTCGTGAAGAATTGATTGCTGAATCATTAGAAGTTGAGTCCGACGAAAATTTTGACAATTAATCACAAAGAAGCGACTGCATTATTCATCCGTTTTAGTGCAGTCGTTTAATATGTCAATTTGATTATGGTAATACTTATTATCAATGATCCGGCGGATCCGATGGCACAAGCAAAGGGTATAGATGCTGAACGCTTCATCAAAAAATTATTCAAAAGGGCCACAATCATACATCAGTTGTATTCAACCAATAACAAAGAATATGTCATTTTTAATGCAGCGCTTATGTATGATTGTGATGCCGTCTTCTTACTCAGCAATTGGATAGATAGTGTTCCAGCAATGAAATTAAGTCGTTTGGCGCATGATCTCGGCATGAAGGTTATCACTGCTCCTGACGATGAATGGAATAATTATGCCGAGATCATTTCAGGGGTGTCAGTTGCAATTGAAAAAGCAATCGGTGTTTCATTTGATAGTTTTACTTCAAAAAGCCGTAATCGCAAACTGTATTTTGCGCGATTGATCTTTTATTCAATATGCACCATGAATGGAATTCCATTGTCGGTTATTGAAGATATATTGAATAGGCACAAATCAACAGTGTCCAGGTTGCCGCTTACTGTCCGGGATGAATTGAACTTAAACAAAGAATTTTCGAGCCTTCACAGAATGGTCGAAGAAGCATATAAAGAAGGTTTATTAACCGAATTTGCTTTGGAAAAGTATTGGAAGGAAAGGATACACCAAGCAGTAATGAAAAAGGGCGTCAAAATGTATCAGTGTAGTACATAAACAATTGAAAGTCAGTACAAAAGTAATAAAATAATTGATTTACAACGTTGTTTTTTTGAAAATATTAATTGAATTTTGCTGAAACAAATTTAAAAAAAAGACCATGAAACAAGAGACAACTTTATCACTAAACGTGGATCGTTACAAAAATGAACTAATTGAATTATGTAAGAATTTCGAATCCGATTCAGAAGCGTCAAGACCGGTTAATTCATTAATAGCCATGCTTAATAATTACATCAATGATACTGAATTTCACAAAAGTCATATCGTTGAAATCACAAGCGATGTAACGAGAGTTGTCGCCTTCTTATGTTCATCATGTGAACTTGCAAGGCATATTTCTGAAATTAATGGGTAATATCATGGGAAACTTAATTCTACCGCAAACCGAAGTCGAATACAGGAATGCACTCATTGATGCAGCTGAAATTGGAGCAACAAAAGCATTAATCGAACTGGGAATAACCAAGCCTTATCTGAAGTTAAGTGAGGCAAAACGAAAATATGGTCCTGCAATAGTGGTCCGCTGGGAAAAAGAGGGTTTGATTACATTTCTAAAAGACGGTAATCGAAATGCAAGTGTAAGAATAGACAGGATTCAAATTGAAACTATTGCCAAAGCGTGCAACCGGGCAACATACCTCACAACTGAAGAAAGAATGACCTTAAACGAACAATCATGAAAGGAGAAAACAGACACTTCGAATTGACAAGCGAAACAAAGATCAATGCACATGGCGCAAAACTTTACAGAATCAGGTGTATAAGTCCGGTTATAGACGTAAGCGTTGGGGATCTTGGCGGTTGGATTCAAAGGGTTAAAAACCTTTCATGCAATGCCTGGATATATAATGATGCAGAGGTGTTCGGTGATGCTATTGTTACCGGTAACGCTGAAATATCGGGTAATGCGAAAATTTTCGATAACGCAAATGTTTCCGGTGATGCTTCAGTATCTTCAATGGCCATGGTGTCTGGATGCGCAAAAATATCGGGTAATGCTGAAGTTACGGGTAACGCAAAGGTGTTCGGCAATGCTTGGATTTGTGATTCCAAAGTATCTGAAAATGCAGCCATTTCGGGCAATGCAATTGTTAATATGAATTCGGAAATCAGGGGATATGCGAAGGTTTACGGTAATGCAGAGATCTCCCAGGAAAAGCTGTTCGGACATGAAGAAGTATTTGAAGACACAGCATTAATGGCTATGGCCGGCTATTGTAGTTAGAACGCAACAAAAATGAGACAGGGAACTTAAAAATAATTTACTCAATCAATTAATATCATGGCAAAAAATGAATCAAAAACAGAACAAGAAGTCGATCTAATCCTTGAAGATTGGTCCGCTCAGGAAATTAAAAGCAAATTTGACTTTATGTTTCAACAATTCCTTTTGCAGTCAGAAGGTGTTGCCGGACAAGATTTATCGGAAATGTTTGAAATTATAAATCGCATTGCTGATCTTTTTAAAGTTCGTCAAGCTGAATTAGAAGAAAAAGAAGCAGACGAATAGTTAACGACCAATTTTTAATGGTTGTAACTGACCGTCAATTCCGCAACATTGACGGTTTTTTCTTTGCCTATCAAACGGTACAGTCGATGTAACATTCAAAAAATGAGTGTATCTTTGTAAATACTGCATCAATTTTAATCATTCATTTAATCGAAGGATCCTGATTATGCCGGATCGCAATACTAACAGCAATTATGAGATGTTTCGCTTTTACAAAGGCGAGAAAGAAAGCCCATTCGATAACGACAAACAAAACGCACAGCACCAATTCTGGTTCTATGAATCTGTTTTTGAGGATGAATTCAAGCGCAATTCAAGTGCTGATTGGCACAGTTTCTTTTCTGATCATGATATGCAACTTGATTTTATGAATATACTGTCATCCAGCGATCATGACCGTCCTTCTGAAGATAAGAAAAAGCCTGTTTTCGAACTTTGGCTGACATATCTTTTCACATTCAAGTTATATCCGGAATACGGCGGTGAAAACACTTATAAGAAGCTTTATTACTCTGTTGAGCGGTGATTCCTAAATCAACGTAATACTTGTCATTGCTATAATGTGGACCTTTCATCTTTACCAAATTGAGAAAATGGCTCAAGACAAACCGTTTTTGTGACTAAATGAAAGTGAGATTTATCCCTTCGGACATTTTCAGATATTCAGGCAGCGTCATTGTTGGGATATCCAATTCACTGCAAATTACTGGTATTTTTTTAAATAGTTTCCCATCGTTATTATTCCTTGTTTCTTCAGTCACAATAGTGATCGGGATCCCGGCTTCCTTCATTTTCAAACAAAGAATTATTTGAGTCATATCGGCCCCATTCAGAAACCTAGTTTTTTCACTATCATATTCCGTTGGCTTCAATTTTTTTTGCCTCTTAATCGCCGGTATTACAAAAGATTCGTCAATCTGGCGAATAAGGCCGGCTGGATCTGGAGCAATTAGTAAAGAAGTGTCGTAAGGTATTTTTGCTGCTTTAGTAAAGGCTTTGTCAGTAAGAAAACGTAAAGAAGACATTACTATTTTATTTGAAACGAAGGAACTCTCTCTGAACACCTTGTCAATAATTATTACTTCTTTTCTGACTATTTTTTGTTTAATAAAGTTGTAAAGTACCTTATCTTTGTCGAATGGCAAGTAATAACGAGCCAATGACACAAGCGAACAGGTATCGATCACAACAATCATTTAAAGAAAGATTCTAATTTAACAGGACTAATATTGAGGCTTTTGCATGCCTCGTACTCATTGATCAAACCTTCGTAGAAGGCTGTCTGAATCGTTGTTACTAATAATGGAGAATAGATTGGCTTTGCAATTGATCCGCCTTGTATTTTCCCTTCGAGTTTTTCAAGCTCCCTTTTTCTTCTTTCGGCTTCCTTCTTTTCCTTGTAGCGAGCGTCCAATTCTGACTTTACTAGTCGATAATTAGAAGCGGATATCTTATGCTTTAAAAGAAGTCGAGTAAATAAGGCTAATCGGCTTAAATTGGTTATGTCGGAAATTTTGTCGATAATGTCAAAACAATAGTCATTAGATCCGTCTGCGATTTCGATCTTTTCAATTTCGTCATCAAGTTTACCAATCAAAAAATGATAAGCGAAGTCATTGCACCATTGTTCAACAGAACTCAAGACTTGATCTACAAAGTTAGTGTCGTTGATTTCTTCGATCTCTTCTATGCCGAGTAAATAATGTCCTAACTCGTGTGCCAGAGTAAAAATCTCCCGGCTGAATGCACCCTGATTCCTTTTTAAAACGATTACATTAGGTGTGAGGAACACTCCGTCAATGTTTGCCCTTTCTTTCTTCCTGGGTGCTTCTACGAACTCAAAAACAAGGATGTTCGCCTCAGCGAGTTTAGTGATAAGGTTTTTTAAAAAATCTCTTTGCTTAGAATGTAATCCAGGATAAAGAAATTTCCTTAATTCTTCAGCAACGGATTTGGGGTCGTGATTTAAATTATATGTTGGAATAGTCCTTTCTATATTCAGATCTGCAAGCTTAGCAAGTGCAGAAAGCGAGATCTTGAATTCTTCAAAATGATTTACAATCTTCCTTGCACCGATATTTAGGTCTGTTTCAAATTCTGTTTTGCGAAAGAAAATGCTTGCGTCCCGACTTGGTTCCGGTGACTTCGGGTCCAAATAGTAATGAAGGCCCTTATTGAACACCTTATCAATTCTTTTCAAGTTAACGGGGTCAATTCGATCAGAAAAGATTTCATCCCTTGGAACATGCTTTTTAAGATCTTTATTGATAATATAAAGCAATTCTTCTTCAGTCATTTTAAATAACGAAAGAAGGTAAGTAAGGCGAGATATGTTCTGTTCAATTTTCAAGAAGACGCATTGTTTTATTTGACAGATTTTCGCTGTAATTTGACTTTATTTTTTCAGACACGATCAAATATATGACTTTTTGCGAACAAATGAAACATTTTTATGCATCGTTTCATTTTTTGTGACCATTTACATTATGTGGTGCAAATGTGTTGCAAGTTGGAAAAACAAAGCCTGTAAACGATTAATTTACAGGCCTTATTGATTTTAAAAAGTACCCGGAGCCGGGATCGAACCGGCACAGCCTTGCAGCTACTGGTGTTTGAGACCAGCGCGTCTACCGATTCCGCCATCCGGGCATTTACTATCGGTAAAACTGGACGCCAAAGGTAATTAATTTTTTTTATTGAGCAAAAGATATGGTGCTGCTGCGCAGCGAGGTTTATTTTTGGAACAGGTGGCTCCTCTTTTCCCGTACTTAATTGATAACCAGGCAGTTTCTCAGAACAAAGAGACATAATGTCTCTTTGTTCTGAGAATGTTGTTGGATATCAATCGTTTAGGTAGTGTGTTTGGCGCCAATGGAAATAAAAAGGCCGGCAATTAATTGCCGGCCTTCATTCTATAGTCAATGAATCAATAACATTGATCAATCAATGAATCCTGTACTCAGGAACCAATATTATCTTGTAACCAGTACCGGTTTGCCAAGACCGAGTGATTCCAGCGGTTTCATCTGGGTTTTAGCGTCACCCACAACTACATATATCATGTCGTCGATATTGAGATTTTTCCTGATAATCTCTTTTACCTGATCCAGAGTTATGTTTTTGATTGTCTCTTCCTGTTGTTTAACATAGTCAAACGGAAGGTTGTAACGAGCGATGTTGTCGAGCATGGAAACTAATGCACCCACGGTTTCAAAAGATGAAGCCTTTGCGCGGAGCATAGAGTTTTTAGTACTTGTAAGTGTCTCGTCATTTATTGTTTCGGCATAGCCTCCAATAAGGTCATGGAAAATCTGAACCGATTCTTTTGTTGCACTTCCCTGAACACTTGAAGATGCCATGAAGAGGTTGAGATACTCACCTCCGATTACGTTTGAGTATGCTCCGTATGTAAATCCTTTTTGCAGGCGGAGTACATCAAACAACATTCCCTGAGAACCTTGTCCGAGACGGTAGTTTGCAATAGCGGTAGGGTAGAAATCCGGGCTGTTGAAAGGCATGGAAGTCTTGCTCACAATAATCATAGACTGAGGAGCATTAGGGTAATCCACAAAATAGATTGTTCCTCTTTTTGCTGCTACTCCTGCCTTTGGTTCAGGTATTGTTACATCTTTGGCTTTCCATTTTTCAACAAGGGAAGCAAGTATTTTCTCTGTCTCTTTCTGGTCAATGGCTCCTGCAATTGTAAAGCTGGAAATTGACGGGCTGTAGTTTGCATTGTAGAAAGCCTTAACATCGTCCATTGTAATAGAGTCAACACTTTCCGCTGTTCCATAAGCATCAAGGGAAAGGGTTGCTTCCGGGCCGTAAAGCAGCCTGCCGGTTACATCCATGGCAATTGAACGAGGGTCAACTGAGCTTTGACGAATCATAGCTTTAATGCGTGTCTTGGTTCTCGCCAATGCTGCTGAGTCAAACCTTGGCTGAAGCATCATCTCTTCTGTGAGAGCAATCACGTCTTTGAAGTTCTTTGACAATCCTGAGATTGAAACTCCCATTCCTTCTGTATCGGAATAGAACCTGATTCTTGCTCCAAGAAGTCCCATTGCACTCTCCAGTTCTTCCGGAGTTTTGAGTGCTGTCCCTTCGTTCATGAGTGCTGCTGTAATAAATCCAACACCGTTTTTCTTCTCCGGGTCGAGCAACATTCCGCCTTTCATTGCAATATTTGCCTGAACAAGAGGAAGCTCATTCTGAGTTATTCCATAAATTGACATTCCGTTTGCAAGTTTACCTGTCCAGATTGGAGGAACAGTTATTGCCGGTGCATTAGGAAGGAATTCAGGTTCAATTGAACGGTCTATTGCCGATGTAGTGCGCACATATTCATCATCTACAATCTTTCCGCCTTTTGATTTCATTGTCTGTTCTGCAACATTCTCAACTGCTACGGTAGCAGGGATGGATTCTGCAAGAGCAAGTTCCGGCTTGCCTTTTGGAACAATGCTCAACGCAAAGTACGGACGTCCCTTGAAATATTTCTCATAAACTCTCATAATATCCTCTTTAGTAACGGCCTGATATTTTGCCAGTTCTTTAAAGGATTCATCCGGAGTCCCACCAAATTCGTTGTCGCGTGCCATCATAAGGGCTTTTCCCAGAACTCCGCTAAGACGATTGTAAAGGTTTACTTCCTGCATAACTTTAAGTTTTTGCAGTTCCTGTTCGTCTACACCGTCTTTTTCGAATCTTGCAAATGCCTCTCCAATGGCGGTGTATACGTCATTAAGATTCACTCCTTCGAATGCTCTTACAGAAAGCTGAGTATAACCTGCTATTTCGCGTGACATATTGTATGCGCCTACAGAAGGGGCAAGTTTCTTTTCTTCTACGATAATCTTGTACAGAGGCGATTTTTTGCCGTTTGCATAAAGACTTGTAAAGTATTGAATTGCGTAAGAATCGTTGTTGTATTGTTCAACGGTAGGGTATGAAAGAGTAATTTGAGGAAGTTTAGCAAATGCGTCTTCAAAAACCATTTTCTTTGTGGCTTCGAAAGTCAGAGGCTGAACTTTAGGTTTTTCAACATCTCCGCCTTTTTTAATTTCGCCAAAATATTTTTGAATGAGCTCTTTTGCCTGGGCAATGTCAAAGTCGCCTGCAAGCACCAAAGTTGCATTATTTGGAACATAGTATGTGTGGTAAAACTCTTTTACATCGTCAAGCGTTGCGCTTTTAAGGTCGGCAATTTCGCCGATAGTTGTCCAGCTGTATGGATGGCCGGCCGGAAACATCTCTTTAGCCATAATTGTACTCGAATGTCCATAAGGCTGGCTGTCGTAATTCTGACGTTTTTCGTTTGACACAACGTCTATTTCACGCTCAAGTCCACCCTGAGTTACGGTATTAATGAAGAATCCCATACGGTCCGATTCCATCCAGAGAACTTTTTCCATAGCATCTCTTGGAACTGCTTCGTAGTAGTTTGTTCCGTCGGAATTGGTTGAACCGTTAAATTCGCCACCCAGTTTTGCTATCTTCTGGAAGAAAGCGTTTCTTGGAAGATTCTCGGAACGCTGGAAAAGCATGTGCTCAAAAAAGTGTGCAAAACCTGTTTTTCCGAGCTTCTCTCTGCCGGAACCAACATGATACTGAATTGCGATTGCAACCATAGGATCGGAGAGATCCTGGTGTAGAACGACCTTAAGGCCGTTATCAAGTGTGTACTGTTCATACTTGAGTTCAACCGCGTCCTTTTGGGTTGAACATGCCATCGTAAAAGATGTTAATGCGATGAATAATAGCGACTTAAAGAGATTTGACATGGTTTAAATAGTTATGAATTAGCGATTTGAATCAAATTTAAAGAAATAATATTGTTTTATATAAAAAAAGTTATCTTTGCACCGTTCCAGCGTAAGGGAATCCCGTTAAATCCGGGAACAGTACCCGCTGCTGTGAAGCTTCTCCCTAAACAGGGTTATCTTCAGTCGGCCACTGCCGTAAGGTGGGAAGGCAAGAGATGTAAAAGCTGAGTCAGAAGACCTTCTAGGAACAAAACTTTATTAATCGAACTTTCGGGAAAAGGAGAGCGATGACAAACCGGTTATTATTTTTTGTTGCTATTATTCTTATTGTACTGGGTATTTACTATCCGGGTACTTCGTCGTTTGCACAAACCAAAGACACAATAAAAATTCAGCAGTCGAGAAAACTGGACTCTGTAATTATCAGGACCCCTTTCAAGAGGTCTGCAACCGAAAACAAAAGATTTGGCATAGGAACAAAACTTGTGGCCGTTCCTCAGGAGTCACTCGCAAAAATGCAGATGAGTTCTCTTGCCGATTTCATCCAGAAGGAAAACGCCGCTTATCTTAAAGAATACGGAAGGGGTATGGGAGCATATATCTCTGTAAGGGGAACATCTGCTTCCCACACTACAATTGCATGGAACGGACAAAGTTTGTCGGTTCCCACTATGGGGCAAACAGATCTTTCGCATATTCCGCTTTACTTTTTCGATGCAATGGATATCCACATAGGAGGCAGTTCTGCCCTTTATGGCGATGGCAGCATCGGGGGGAGTATTCAGCTTAGAACAAAGCCAAAATGGGAGAGTGGTGCTCATGGAGATGTACTCATTTCTGCCGGAAGTTTCGGAACTCTTTTTACAGGAGGAACCTTGAGGCTGTCAAATAATAAAATCGAATCAAGAAGCAGCGTACTCTATTCAATAGCCCGGAACAACTACCGTTTTGAAAACAATACAAAACCAGGCCGGCCGGAGGAGTATCTCAACAATGCCGCATACAATAACTACGGGGTGCTTCAGGAGCTTTTCGGGAAGATTAAAAACGCAGGGATTCTCTCATTCAGCCTTCTCTATCTCGATTTCGACAGGCAAATTCAGCCTTCGGTTTCGTTAAACGACAGGCCAGAAAGTTATGCGTCAATTTATGACAGGAATTTCAAAACTTCTGTAGGATACAACAATTCGGCAAAGAGTTTTTCGTATGGAGTAACAACGTCCTATTCGTATGACCATCAGAGATATAAAGAAGATGTTATTGCTGCTCATACATTTGTCGCATCGGCCGAAGGAGAGTACAAGACAGAAAAGTTCACTCTCAAGGGGGGGCTTTCAGGGACATATATTAAACCTGTTGTCCACTCCTATGCCGATTCTGTTTTCGAAGAAAGAGGCAATGTCTATCTGCTTGCGAAATATACTCCGTTTGTTCCGGTAACTATTTCGGCAGGGCTTAGATATACTGTCATAACCAACAGTACGCTGCCTTTGATGCCATCGCTGGACCTGAGGGTAATGCTGCTTAACCGTTCCGGGCATACACTCTCTGCAAGAGCATCTGTGTCCCGCAGTTCAAAGGTTCCTACTTTAAACGACCGCTACTGGGGAGGAGAACACCTGTATCTGCAAAGCGAAAAGTCTTTAACAACCGAAGGGGGTCTTGACTACGGATGGATTAAAGATTCGTGGAGTGCGGAAGGATTTGTAACTCTTTACAGAAGTGAGGTTGACGACTGGATTCGCTGGCTCCCTGCGGGGCAGGTGTGGCGTCCGCAAAATATTCCTGAAGTTCTGTCTCATGGCGCAGAAGCAGGCATTAAAATAACAAAGGAGATTTCGGATTTTAAAATATCACTTAACACAAACTACTCGTTCACAAATATTGTGACAGTAACGCCCATATGGCCGGAAGATCCTGCAAAAGGGGAGCAGCTTGCATACCAGCCAAAGCACTCGCTCAGGGCTTCACTTCGTGCCGACCTTGATAAGTGGTCTCTCTACGGAGGGGTCTATTACACGGGAACGAGGACCACACTTGATATTTATGATATTTTACCCTCTTATGTACTTGCCGATATAGGCCTCATATACAGATTCTCCCTTTTTGGAGAAAACTTTACGGCCAACGGAGTAGTGAAGAATATAACCGACGCAAGTTATCAGAATGTGAAGTTTTATGCGATGCCGGGCAGAAACTGGCAAATATCCCTTCAATGGAAATTTTAGTTTTACAAATAATAAAAATACGTTTAGAAATGAAAAAATGTTTTTTAAGACTTGCCTTTGCAGCACTGTTATTGTTACCTCTAGCTTCATGTACAAAAGAGGATCCTATTCCGGAAGTTACCTTCGACAAAAAGGTGCTCATAATTAACCAGGGAAACTATAGCGAGCAGTCGGCAAGTATCTCTCTTTTTGACGAAAACACAATGCAAATTACAAATCGCATATATGAAAGTGCAAATGGAATTTCTATAGGTGCTACCATTGTTTCAGGAGTTGTATCTCCGGACAAGGAGGCCTATCTTGTTTGCAACAATCCCGATAAAATTGAGATTATTGAAGCATCCACAGGCAAATTGAAAAGCACAGTTACAGAGGGGCTGGAATCTCCGAGAAATGTTCTTATCGCAGGCGAAATGTTTTTTGTTTCAAACTGGGGTTACAACCACATTGTAAATGATGCCGGCTGGTGGGAATTCAACGAGTCGTACATTTCTGTATATGATACCAAAACAAAGACCCTTATGAAAAAGTTTCTGGTTGGAACAGATGCAGAAGGGATGGCTCTGTACGGAAACAGACTTTTCGTAGCTGTTAAGGAAGGGATAAAGGTAATAGACATTTCCAATGCCAGCTTCTCAACCGTTTCGGTAATACGGGCACCCGGTTTTACAGGAGGAGCAAAGCATATTGCTTTTGACAAAAACTACAATTTATGGGTATCGTTCCCGGACAAAGGGCTGGTTCAGATTGACCCTGTTTCGCTTGCTGTCGTTGGCACCGTAACTGTTCCTGTTGATGGAATGGACGGCTTTATCATCGCAGATAAAACAGGACAGAAAATTTATACATACCAGACAAAATTCAACGCAAACTATCAGCCGGAAGAAGCTTCAATTTACTCAGTGGATGTTACCACAAAAACATATACAAAATTCTTTGCAGGAACATATTTCTACGGAGTGGGAGCGAGCCCTTCAACCGGTAATCTTTTTACCGCCGAAGTGAGCTTTACATCGAATTCGCTACTTAAAGTAGTTGGTACAGACGGAATATTAAAAACATCGGCAAGCGCCGGAATAGGCACTTGCCGCTATCTCTTCTTTTGATTATTGAAAGTTGTTGGGAAGAGCGGGAGGATGCCATTTTTGGCATCCTCTTTTTTGTTTTTACTTCTCTTCAGGGAAGTGATATGTAATGGTTTTGATGATATCCGGGTGGATGCTGTTGGCTACGGGGCATGTCTTTACGGAAGACTCTATAAACCTCATCTCTCTCTCGGAATAGTCGTTACGGGGTAGATAAATGTCCAGCTTGAGTTCGGCAACGCGGCGCGGGTTGGAGCCCATGATTTTTTCTGTTTCAATTCTGGTGCCGTCAACAGAGAATCCGTGTGCCTGTGCGGCTATTCCCATAATTGTGAGCATGCATGAGCCAAGTGATGTTGCAAAAAGGTCTGTGGGAGAGAATTTCTCTCCTTTGCCGTTATTGTCTTCGGGGGCTTCGGTCACAATTTTGCTTCCTGACTTAAGATGCTCTGCCTCTGTCATCAGATTGCCGGTGTAGTAGGTTCTTATCTTTGTCATATTTCTGATTATTTATATTACTGATTAAATTTTATTTTTTTGGTTTTGAGCTATACTCCTGATTATGTTCCTGAAAAACTATTTTACCTCTGTTCCCTTGAGTGTCGCCGATGAACATGTCTCGACCTTTACCATAACGTAATCGCCCACTTTATGTTCGCCGGCAGGGAAAATACATACTTTATTCTGTGATGTCCTGCCTACAAGTTCCTCTTTGGATCTCTTTGAATAGCCTTCCACGAGAACTTCAACAACCTTCCCCAGGTCGGCGATGTTGCTTGCAAGCGAGAGTTCGTTCTGAAGCTTTATAATCTCGTTTAGTCTTTCGTTCTTAACCTCCGGGGCAATGTCGTCGGGATAGTGGCGTGCTGCTTTTGTATTCGGCCTTTCGGAATACTGAAACATGAATGCAGTATAATAACCCACTTCCCTCATTATCGAAAGGGTATCTTCATGGTCGGCTGCGGTCTCTCCTGAAAAACCGGCTATAATGTCGGTTGAGATGGAGCATTCCGGAAGTATCTTGTGAATCATTGCTACTCTATCCAGATACTCTGCCCGTGTATATTTACGGTTCATTTTTTCAAGCATTGCATCGCTGCCGCTCTGAACGGGCAGGTGGATATGGTTGCAGATATTCTGGTACATGGCCATTGTGTATAAAACGGCGTGGCCCATGTCTTTTGGATGTGAAGTTGAAAATCTTACGCGAAGCTTTGGATCAATAAGGGCCACCATTTCCAGCAACTGGGCAAAATTTACGGTATTGGTGGGATTATCCGGGTCTGCCCAATGAAATGAATCTACATTCTGTCCAAGAAGAGTAACCTCCCTGTAGCCGCTTTCAAACAAGTCCTGAGCCTCTCTGACAATGCTGTTGGGGTCACGGCTTCTCTCTGCCCCCCTTACATATGGAACAACGCAGTATGAACACATATTATTGCATCCTCTCATAATGGATATGAAGGAGGAAACTCCGTTCTTGTCCATTCTCACGGGTGAAATATCGGCATAGGTCTCTTCGTGGGAGAGCATGGTGTTTATCTGTTTGCTGCCTCCTGTGAGGTCGTTGAGCAATGAAGGAAGTTCCCTGTATGAGTCCGGCCCTGCAACAATGTCCACTGCCGGATGTTTGAGAAGTTCGTCTTTGAGCCTCTCTGCCATGCATCCCAGTATTCCTACAATTATTCCCTTCCGGCGAAGCTTCTCCAGCCGGAATATATCCAGGCGGCCCCATATTCTCGTCTCTGCATTGTCCCGTATGGAACATGTGTTTATGAGAATGAGATCGGCCTCTTTAATGCTGTTGCAAAGAGAGTATCCGCTTTGCTGAAGTATTGCCAGAACCACCTCGCTGTCGTTTACATTCATCTGACAGCCGTAAGTTTCGATGAATACCTGCCGGAGCTTAGTATCAAGAACAGGTTTTACGGAATAATATTTGTTAGTCATTAATGTTGTTCATTTTTGTGCTGCAAATATAGCCTTTTTTATACCTTTGTAAATATTCAAATTGTTGAAATGAAGCGATTATTAGTTTTTCCCATACTGGTTTTGTTGCTGTTTACAAGTTGCACAAACTTTAGAAATATTGAGATTAGGAGCGTCAAACTTAATGAAGTTAAACTGATAAGCACTTCCAGAGCAATGGTGGATGTGGAGTTTACAATTAATAACACTGCAAATACCAATCTTGTTTTGCAGTCGGCGGACGGATTTCTCACAAAGAACGGATTAAACTTTGCGCAGATAACTTTAATCGAGTCCGATACCATAGCTGCTTCTGCTCAATCTACAAACAGGGCGCGTTTTCAGATTGAACTGCTGGACCCGATGTCTCTGTTTTCAATGGGTCTCAATATCAAAAGCTGGAAAATGTCGGATTTTGAAATTAACGCAAGAGGAGTGATTCGTACTTCAAAAGGTGGCAGGAAGGCTTTTAAGCTTAAGAACATGCCTCTGGAAAACCTCACTAAAAGATTTTAATGATGCGTAAAATTATAATATTATCAATTCTGTCGCTATTTGCTTTTGCGTCGCTTAATGCGCAGGAAATAACCGAAGTTAAGGACACCAACAAGGTTGTAGCTCCTCCTGTAATGGACTCAACATACTATCTCCGGAACATTTTTACCATGCTGGACGAAAACGGCCCTGCATCCAACAAAATTAAAATTGAACAGAGCAAAGTTCTGGAATCTGCTTTCATTTCGCATATTGCGCAATCGGCGGGCAAGAAGATAAACGGATACAGGATAAGGATATATTTTAACAATAGCCAGGTTGCCAGAAATCAATCGGGTACGGTGGCTTCTCAGTTTTCATCCCAGTATCCCGGGATTTCTGTCTACAGAACATATACCAATCCGTATTTTAAAGTTACGGTTGGCGATTTTCGTACAAAATCGGATGCAATGAGGCTGTTAAAGACTATTGAAGGTCAGTTTCAGTCGGCTTTTGTGGTTCGGGAGATTATTAATTTTCCGCCTTTGTAGGGTCTTCGGTTTTAAAGATTTTAAGTGCTTTTGGCACCTTCTTAACCTTCGATTTACCTGGTTTTTTATCTTTTAACCTTTTCTCAATTTTATTTCTCCACCATTTAGGCCGGAATTTTTCTGCAAGCCGGGTGAGAGGAGTAATGTACCTTTCAATTTTCTCCGGATAAATGTCTGTTATGCTTACCAGGATCCCGGTCTCCTCAACTCCGCCGAAATGTTCATTAATTGCTGTTCCGAAAACCCTCATGGACGGAGACAGATTCATATATGAATTGATAAGGGGAGGAATATGCTCGCCCATGGACCGCACCTCTTTTGATAGTGATTTATATGACTCTTTGTAGTCCAGCCCTTCAAAAAGTTCTTTGTAGTATGGGTTGCTGCTGTCGTAGTCCAGAGGAAATATTGGTGTAACGAGGTTATCATTGTCGCGGAAAAAATCGTTCAGGAAGTTAAGCAAAATGTTTCTGGCCCTCAGGTTATATGAGGTGTACATAGTTACTTTTCCAAAGAAATACTTAATGTGCGGGTAACGCAGCATAAGTGCACCCAGGCCGTCCCAAAGGTTGTCAAGTGCAAAGAGCCCTTTTCTGCGGATATTTGTACTCTGATAGTTTGGCTGAATAAACGACCTTCCCAGTTCAATGGTAAATGGCATGTAATCTTTTATGAAGGTCTCTGAAAAATTGAATAATTCGCTGGTTGCAAGTTGTTCTGTTTTTAATCCGGAACATTGAATGTAACGGTATCCGCCTATTACCTCCTGGTCTTTCGGGTCCCACACAATAAGTTGCTTGTACGGGTTCTTGCTGTCTGTGTCAAATTCGTCGATGTCAGTAGGCTTTCCTGTGCCGCCGCCAGCCAGCCGAAATGAAATCTCCCTAAGCCTGCCAATTTCTCTCATTGTATGGGGAGAGTCTTCGTAGGTGATTTCATATATTTTATTGTCTCCCTTGCGGGTATTGCGGATAAACTTGTCTGAAGTGAGTTCATCAATGATGAGCTTCCTGTCAATTGGTTGTATTACGGGTTCCATTAGGTTGTCTTTAATTTGTATACCTCATCTCTTACATATTTTGCCCAGTAAGAAACATTTTCGCCTTTGTTTAAATTTTCGGCCGGGATTGGTTTTCCAATGAAAATGTTAAAATATCCGCCTCTTTGCCTGAACATTTCGTGAGGAAGGAGAATCGTTTCGTAATTGAATTTTATGCCCAGCGCTTTTCTTATGTTTGCAAAGCGGTAGAAAAAACCCGAGTTTCTTCCTTCAAAAAATATGGGTATAATATCTCTTTCGTATTTAATCGCTTGGTTTATAAAGCTTTTCTTCCATTCTAGATCTTCTATTTTCCCCTTAATGAGCCTGGAGCACAGGCCGGCAGGAAAAGTAATGATCTGATCGCCGGAGCTATATGAGTCGTGTATAATTTTTGCATTGTCGACACTTTGCCGGCCATATTTGTTTACAGGAATAAATACAGGCCTTAGTGGCTCGACATGCATGAGTAAGTCGTTTACAACAAATTTGACTCCATTAAAAATGTTTCCGAAAATTTCAATGAGAATCATTCCGTCAAGTCCGCCCAGAGGATGGTTTGAAACAATCAGGTACCTTTTTGAGTGGTCAATATTTTCTTGTCCGTGAACTGTATATTTAATTCCAAGGTGCTTTAGGGCAGCACCGGCAAACTCTTTTCCTGTGAAATGCCCATACTTGTCCAGTATCTCATTTAGTTCGTCCTGATGGACAATTTTCTTGAGAGTACCAATTATAAATTTGGGTATAAATTTGAGCAGACCAGGGTTTTTCGCACCAATAACTCCGGCTACATCTACACGCAGTTTCTTGTTTTCAATGCTCATGTTTAAGCCATTTATGAGAATGCGAAGTTAAATAAAAATCATATCTTTGCATAAACGGTTCCTCATATATGTTAAAACAAGGTTTACAACAAAAACTTCAGCAAAAACTCTCGCCACTGCAGATCCAGACGATCAAGCTGCTTGAGCTTCCCACCCTTGAGCTGGAGCAGAGGATAAAAAAAGAGCTGGAGGAAAATCCGGTTTTGGATGAGGCAAATGAGAATGATGAGAGGGACGAAAGCGAACCTGGAAATCTGTCATTAAGCGAATATTCGGCCGAAGACCAGATTCCGTCATACAGGCTTTATTCAAATAATCAGGGAAAAGATGTAAAACAGGAATACAATATTTTTTCCGTTAAGGAGAGTTTCCACCAGAGCCTAATATCCCAGCTTGGATACAGCAGTTTAAATGAAAGAGAAAAACAGATAGCCGGATACATAATTGGCTCTCTTGACGATGACGGATACCTCAGGCGCGACCTTGATTCTCTCACAGATGATATCGCATTTCGTCAGGGTGTCGAAACCAATGAATATGAAGTTGAGGCAATCCTCAAGAAAATTCAGGAATTTGAACCGGCTGGGATAGGTGCCAGGGACCTTCAGGAGTGTCTGTTGCTCCAGATTCGCAATGTAAAACCTTCTCCTGCGCAAAAAAATGCCGAAGAAATTCTTGAGAACTATTTTTCCGAGTTTACAAAGAAGCACTATACCAAAATAATATCAAGGTTATCGATAACCGAAGACGAGCTCAAAGATGCCATTGAAGAGATAGTCCATTTAAACCCAAGGCCGGGCGGCCAGATTGATGACTCATATTCCGACCAGGCGCAACAGGTTATTCCGGATTTCCTTTTGGAGTTCAAAGACGGGGAGCTCATCATGACCCTGCCTCGGTTCACGGTGCCGGAGCTTCGCGTAAACAAGAGATATGCCGACCTGCTCGTGAGTTCGGCCAATGCCAGCAGCAGAGAGGGAAAAGAGGCCGCTACATTTGTCAAGCAAAAACTTGATTCGGCTAAATGGTTCATTGAGGCGATACGTCAGCGTCATAATACGCTTGAAAACACAATGAACGCAATTATCGATTTCCAGAGGCAGTATTTTATTGATGGCGATGAAACAAAACTCAGACCCATGGTGCTAAAGAATATTGCAGAAAAAACAAATCTTGACATATCCACCATTTCCAGAGTTGTAAACTGCAAATACATTCAGACTCACTTTGGCATATATCCCCTGAAATATTTTTTCTCGGAAGGTTTAATGACAGACAGCGGGGAGGAAGTTTCCACCAGAGAAATAAAAAACATTCTTGGGGAGAGTATTAATGTTGAGGATAAAAAGAAACCGCTCACAGATGAAGAGCTGGTAACTGTTCTTAATGAAAAAGGGTATAAGGTTGCAAGAAGAACCGTTGCCAAATACAGGGAGCAACTCAACATCCCTATTGCCCGCCTTAGAAAAGAGTTATAATACATATCCGGCATGAAAAAAATATTTTTTGGGCTTTTCCTGGCCTCAATACTATTTTCCTGTAACATGAAAGAGAGAGCGGACCTTATTTTTATTAACGGTGATATCTACACTGTTGATTCTGCATTTACAAAGTGTAACGCCTTAGCCGTAAAAGACGGAATAATCATTGCCACCGGCGGCGACGATGAAATCCTTAATGCATATCAGTCTAAAAATATTATTGATCTTGAGGGCAAGCCGCTTTATCCCGGGTTCAATGATGCTCATTGCCATATAGCAGGTCTTGGTATGAGCCTAACAAGAGTTGACCTCAGAGGGGCAACATCTTTTGATGAGATATTGAGCCGTCTTAAAAAGAGACAGGAAGAAAATCCTGCCAAATGCCTTCTTGGCGATGGCTGGGACCAGAACCTTTGGGAAGATAAAAACTTTCCTTCAAACGAAAAGCTTAACGAGCTATTCCCGGATGTACCCGTAATATTGTCCAGGATTGACTTTCATGCAGTAATTGTAAATGACGAGGCTATAAAAAGGCTTGGCATAACTCCGGACGACCCTTCAATAATTCCGGGAGAGGCTCTTATGAAAAACGGCAAGTTTCAGGGAGTATTTCTGGAGAACCTGGCAGACAGGTTTAAGGAAATTGTTCCAAAACCGGATGGGAAAGAGATGAGGGAAATTCTTCTTGCTGCTCAGGACGAGTGCTTTAAATACGGACTCACTTCTCTGTCTGATGCCGGAGAGGAGCTTGATATGATAAATGTAATGGACAGCATGCAGGGAGAGGGGAAGCTAAAGATAAGGCTGGACGTATGGCTCACGCCGGGCGAAAGAAATTTTGCAAAATTCTCCAAACCGTATAAAAACGAAAGGCTCAGCATTTCTGCCATCAAACTTTATGCAGACGGAGCTCTTGGCTCAAGGGGAGCGCTCATGATTGAACCATACAGCGACATGCCAAATACAAGAGGAATAAGCGTAAATACTGTTCAAAAACTGGAGGAATATTGCAAATGGGCCTTTGACCACGGTTTTCAGGTGGCAACCCATTGCATCGGAGACGGGGCAAACAGAGAAGCGTTGAGAATATATGCGAAGTTCCTTCCGGAAGGCAACAACCTTCGCTGGAGAATAGAGCATTCACAAATTGTCAAGCCTGCCGATATGGCTATGTTTGGGAAGTATTCAATCATTCCGTCTATTCAGCCTACACATGCAACATCAGATATGCTTTGGGCCGATGAGAGGCTTGGAGAAAGGATTATATATGCATATCCGTATAAGGAGTTGCTTAATGAGCTTGGCTGGCTGCCTGCCGGAACAGATTTTCCGATTGAACAGGTAAATCCGGTATACACATTCTTTGCCGCTGTATACAGGAAGAACCTTGATTTTATTCCCGAAGGAGGGTTTCAGATGGAAAACGCGCTTTCCAAAGAAGAAGCTCTAAAGGCTATGACAATATGGGCCGCTAAAGCCTCCTTTGAAGAGGGAGCCAAGGGCAGCATTGAGAAAGGTAAATTTGCCGATTTTGTTGTGTTGGATAAAGATATAATGACCGCCTCCGAAAAAGAGGTTCCTTTTATTAAGGTACTCAGAACTTTTGTTGGGGGAGAAGAGGTTTACAAAGCTGAATAAATCTAAAGTTTGCTTCCATAGGCGAGGTCTCCTGCATCGCCAAGTCCCGGAACAATATATGACTTAATTGTAAGTTCTTCATCTATTGCACCTACCCATAGAGTGGTGCTCTTGTGTGGTATGTGTTTGGACAGATACTCAATTCCTTCCGTACTGGCTATTGGACAAACGAGATGTGTGTGTGCCGGTTTTCCGCTTTCGCACAGTCTGTTGTAGGTGAGAACAACAGAAGAGCCTGTTGCCAGCATTGTGTCTGCAAGGATAAGCACTTTCCCCTCTACCGAAGGGCTGCTTGCATATTCAATCTGGATTGTAAACTTGTTGTCCTTGCCGTATTTTCTATATGCGGCAATGAATGCATTCTGAGCTTTGTCAAAAAAACAGAGTATCCCGTTGTGTAAAGGGAGCCCGGCCCGCATAATACTTGCAATAACAAGATTATCGTCACTTGTGCTGCACTTGGCAATACCCAGTGGAGTAGTGACGTCTTTTGATGAATAACGGAGAGTTTTGCTGATTTCATAGGCGAAAACCTCTCCAATTCTTTCCAGATTCCTGCGGAACCTCATGCTGTCTTTTTGCTGGTTATGGTCCCGTATCTCCGCGATGAAGCTATTGAGAACAGAGTCTTTCTCACCCAGATTGATTATTTTCATTGGTTTGGAAGTTTGCGAAATTCTTGCCAAAGATATAAAATAATCATATTATCCCATCATCGGCAAAACTAAAGTATCCATCACCTGCGATTATCAAATGGTCCAGTAATGTAATGTCAAAAAGGGATGCCGCATCTTTAAGTATTTTTGTCTGAAGCTTGTCGTTTTCTCCCGGATGGAGATTCCCACTCGGGTGGTTGTGTACAAGAATGATTGAACTTGCAAGTTTTTCCAGCGCCCCCTTTATTACAAATTTAACGTCCACAACAGTTGCCGTGAGCCCGCCAATGGAGAGCCGCTCTTTTGAAATCAGTTTATTTGCTCGGTTCAGATACAAAACCCAGCACTCTTCGTGCGGAAGGTCCCTTAATACCGGGCTGATGAGTTTTGCGGCGTTCTGAGAAGACTGGATACCTGTGAGTACCTTTGCCGCAGTAATGGATATTCTTTTGTTTATTTCCATTACAGCCGCAATGGATAGCGCTTTGGACATTCCCACCCCCTTTATCTCCATCAGCTTTTCCACGGATGCGGATGCGAGTGCCCTTAAATTATTGTCGTTAAGCTGAAGAATCTTTCTTCCAAGGTCTACAGCCGTTTCTTCTTTTGTTCCGGAACCGAGGATTATGGCAAGAAGTTCTGCATCACTCAGACTCTCCGCGCCTTTTGCAAGGAGTTTCTCCCTCGGTCTCTCATCCTCTTTCCACTCCCTGATTGATAATCTCTTTGTCATATGCCTGTAATTAAAAAAAGCTCCTCAAAGATTGAGAAGCTTTTTAAATTTCAGGTGACAAAAGGTAAATTTCTTATAATTTGTTCACGTAGTTTGCAATTCCGCTCTTAAGGTTTGAAGCCTTGTTTGCGTGTATTACATTTATCTTTGCCAGTTTGTCAAGCATAGAAGATACTTTTGGAAGAAGAGCCAGTGCGGCATCTTTTTCTGTAGTATTGCGAAGTGCTTTAATAGCATTTCTAGTTGATCGTGCATAATACTTGTTGTGCACTCTGCGCTTTTCGCTTTGACGCGCGCGCTTTTCTGCAGAAGCGTGATTTGCCATAATATTATTTTTTTTGTTTCGTAGTCCGTAGGGGAATCGAACCCCTATTGCAAGAATGAAAATCTTGAGTCCTAACCTTTAGACGAACGGACCAGCTCCAAAACACTATGGGTTTTGGGGTTGGGAGTGCAAAGGTAGAAAGTTTTTTTTTAGATGCAAAAAAATCTTAAAAAAACTCAAAGGAGTAAATAATAGACTCCACCTGCCTCAGGTAATTGCGTTTGGGGTAGCGGGGAGCATATACAAATGCTTCCAGCCCTATAATGTTTTGACCGTCTTTGTCAAGGAAAAAATGGCTGATAAATGGTCCGCCCATAAAATCGTTCTCAACTTCCCATAAACCGCGAATTTCTACAAAATTTCTTTTGTTATAATTTATCCATCTTATACCCGGTTCCTGCAAAAGATATGTGGTCATAAATGTATTTTCAAGCTGGCCGGGGACATTTTGCTTGAGCATTTCATTCCTTTTTGCAATGAGATTCTCTTTTGAAAAATCTGTTGAATCTTTAAACGGGAACTTGTAAATGAATATACCCTGGTTTACATAAGTGGTTTCATACGAAATCCAGATGAAATTCTCTGTTTTTTTCCTCAGGTTGTAGCCCGACGGAAAGAATGGAGATCCGCCGAAAGTTTCGGTAACCAGGTTTCTAAGGGAAATCTCCTCATACTTCTTGGCATTCTGGATATTTCTGTTTCTTTCTGCCTGCAGTAAAGCATTTTCAAGCTTGTCCTTTTCTTTAAGGATTATCTCTGCAGCTGATTTGGAATCGGGAGCGGATATGGTTATTGCAATCTGGGGTGCGGCCCATACATTTTCCTGATATACAATTTTACTCTCTTTGGCCTTGTCGGTAATATTTACCAGAATTAAATTTCTGTGAGACTGAAAAATACTCGCGAAAGCATTCTCGGGAATATTTACAAGGGTAAAGAGTGGTTCTTTCTGTGGCAAAAACGCCTGATCTACAGCAAGAATTGACCTTAAGGCAATTCCCGGATCGCTTTCCCATTGTGTCTTGTTGATTACCACCACAACTTCGCCTGCCTTTCCGCTTATACTTGGCATAAGTTTAGGGCTGCTTTTGCAGGAGGTAATGAACACTCCGGCAAATATTGCCAGGAAAATTTTAAATGCTTTCATAAATTTTCTATTTAAAAAGTCTGTATATGTCGTTTCCAAAAGCAAGGAACATTATAGCAAAAAGGACAAGCATTCCCGCAACCTGTGCATACTCCAGAACTTTATCACTTGGTTTGCGTCTTGTTACAATTTCGTATAAAAGGAACAAAATATGCCCTCCGTCCAGTGCCGGAATAGGCAGCAGATTAACTACTGCGAGCATAATTGAGAGCCATGCAGTGAGATTCCAGAATATCTGCCATACCCAGCTGCCGGGGAATATATTACCTATAGCAATAAAGCTGCCAACCGACTTATATGCTTCGGTTTTTGGTGTAAAAATAAGTTTTAACTCTTTAAGATAATTTCCTACTGTTGAAATTGTCTTGTTAAACCCTGCTGGAATTGCTCCAAGCATAGAGTAATCCGAGTTGGTGATTTTGAAGAACTTGCTCAAATCGCCATCCATCTGGACTCCTATAAGGCCTTTTTCGTCTACGGCAAGCTGCCGGTCAAATCTCTGTCCGTTTCTCTCTATAGTAGCGGTAACGGATGCCCCTTTGCGTGCAAGCAGAAGCTCCTGAATGTCTTGTATAATGTTTGCCGGTATAGAGTCAATTGCAACAATTTTATCCCCGGCCATGAGGTTTGCCGAAAGATTTTTTGAAGAGTCTGATACTGCCAGCAATTGAAATGGAATACGGAGGGAAAACATCCCCGGAGTATTAAGTATTGCCGGAATATAAACAGGGTTAATAGAAACTGAAATTTTCTTTCCGTCGCGTATGACTTCGGCAGTTTTGGCCTGATTGCGGGCAAGTACAACCTGAATCTCCTGGAATTTTTGAATCTTATTGCCGTCGAATGAAATTATCCTGTCGCCGTTCCGGAATCCAATCTCTTTTGCCAGGTCGTTACACTGTACTCCATAAACAGCCTCGTCGTTTTTAAGGTACTGTTCTCCCCATGTATAAAGAGAAGCAGAATAAATTAATACTGCAAGAATAAAGTTGAAAAATACCCCGCCAAACATAACGAAAAACCTTTGCCACGCCGGTTTGCTCCGGAATTCCCATGGTTTGGGTTCCTCTTTCATTGCCTCCTTGTCCATAGACTCGTCTATCATGCCGGATATTTTGCAGTACCCTCCAAGCGGAAGCCATCCTATTCCATACTCGGTATCCGAATTTTTAGGTTTGTACTTTGCGAGCGAAAACCAGGGGTCAAAAAAGAGGTAGAACTTTTCGACCCGGATTTTAAACAGTCGGGCAAAGAAGTAATGACCAAACTCGTGAACCAGTACAAGGATGGAAAGTGCGAATATAACCTGCAGTACTTTAAGTAGTATGTCCATTAGCGTGTGGTATGTTTATTTATTATTGAAGAGGCAAGCGCTCTTGCCTTGTCGTTTGTTTTGTATATGTCTTCAAGAGTTGGTTCGGCTACAAACTCCGTTCCAATTATTACATTTTCAATTATTTTCGGGATTGAAACGAATTGAATTTTTCCATTTAGGAAGGCTTCAACTGCAATTTCGTTCGCTGCATTCATTGCGCATGGTATGTTGCCGCCCTTTTTTATTGCTTCGTAGGCCATTCCTATGCATGGAAATTTCTCATGGTCGGGGCTGTGAAATTCAAATTTGGCCAGCTTTGCAAAATCTACTCTTTTTGTATCAAGGTCCGCACGGAACGGGTAGGTGAGTGCATACTGGATGGGAAGCCTCATATCCGGAGTACTCATCTGTGCAGTCACGGAACCGTCCGAGAACTGTACCATAGAGTGGATAATGGATTGCGGATGAACAATAATTTCGATATTTTCGGGCACTATGTTGAAAAGCCACCTGGCCTCAATCATTTCAAGACCTTTGTTCATCATGCTTGCAGAGTCTACAGTTACCTTTTCGCCCATTTTCCAGTTTGGATGGTTAAGAGCATCGGCAATTGTTACGCTTTCAAGTTCCTTTGCACTTTTACGGAAAAATGGTCCGCCCGATGCAGTTAGAATTATTTTTTCAACTGTGGCTCTTTCGCCCTGAAGACACTGAAATATTGCTGAATGTTCGGAATCTACAGGAATAATTGGGGCTCCGTATTTCTTTGCCATGGCCATTACAATCTGCCCTGCAGCAACAAGTGTCTCTTTGTTTGCAAGAGCAATTGCCTTGCCTGCTCGGATTGCAGCAACAGTAGGTTCCAGGCCGCTGAATCCAACCATTGCAGTCAGAACCATATCTATGTTGTCTCCTCCTACAATGTCACAAATGGATTTTATTCCTGTGAATACTTTAATGTCGAGAGGGGAGAGCGCATCGGATACCTCCTGATATTTACTTTCGTCTGCAATCACAACTGAATTTGGCATGCACGCACGGGCCTGCTCGATAAGCAGAGATGTGTTTGTGTTTGCCGTCAATAGTTCTATCTGAAGCAAATCGGGATGTCCCATACAAACACTAATGGCCTGAGTACCTATTGAACCGGTGGAGCCCAGAATCGCTATTTTTCTTTTCATGGACAATCCCGGTTAAAAATTAATGTACTTAGTTGGGTCAATTGCTACTCCCTTATGCCATAATTCAAAATGAAGGTGATACCCTGTACTCAGGGAGCCTGTACTTCCCACCAGTGCAATTGCTGTACCTGCATTTACTTTATCTCCTATTCTCTTTAAAAGTTTGGAGTTGTGTTTGTATATGGATATCAAATCGTTGCTATGCTGAATCTGGATGGTGAATCCAGTTTCGTCTGTCCAGTTTGCCATAATAACAGTTCCGTCAAGAACTGCCGAAACTACTGAATTTTCTGTTGCAGCTATGTCTACATATGGGTGACTGGTAGCCAGATTGAATCCGTCTGAAACAATACCTTTTACAGGAGGGAAAAAGTGCAGCCCCTCAATTTGATTTACACGGTTCTTCTCTCCGCCTAAATTAAATTGTTCCTGTTTCATTACTTCTAGACGCAGCAGTGAGTCATTTTTTGAAAGCCTGGTATTTATTTCGGCCGATTTGGAAGTATCGGATTTGACTTCAATATTTTCAAGTTCAAGTGGCTGCTGGCCCGTTACGATTCTTTGAATGTTATTAAGCTGAAAATCCCATAGCTTAACAGTTCTTTCGAGGGAGTCCAGTTTAATCGCATTCTGTACAATTGCACGGCGAGTCTGTGCGTTTGGATAGCCTGGAATGAGCTCTCTTATTGGCGTGTACGAGATAAGAATTGTAACGGAAACAATTATGAAAATTATTGCCAGGATTATGCTGAGCAGCATCATAAGTCCATTTGCCCTGAATACAAAGAGCTCTTCGTGCGATGTATCGTTGAATATTGAGAAACGGAATTTGTTTCTCAACCGTGTTTGCTTGTTCTTTTTAATCTTTTTTGCCATTTTTTTGATGTTCTTGGCTGCTTTGTCCTACTCTTCAGTTACCGGAATAAAGAGCTCCTCGCTTTGCCATAGTCCGTGTTTGTTGCAATAGGCCAGCGCAGTGAGCCTGAGGCTGGTTTTAGGTATAATGGTGAATTCGGCCTCAATGTGTACAGGCAGGTCGCCAAAACTGGACCTTTGCAGTTTTATTTCCCCAACAAGCGTTTCAAGGTTCCAAAGCTGGATATATTCATAGTGATGGTCAGGCGCATTTGGGTGCTTGACAGATTTTCCTATTTTCACCTTAACCCGAAAAGGTTTGTTTCTTTCTGCAGTACTTTCGCAAATTATAACCGGGCTGTGTTTGTCGGCATATTGACGAACTTTCTCACTGCCATTTTCGAATTCATTGTAAGTAAATAGTCTTGGCATAGTTATATTTAAACCTCAAAAGTACTAAAAAAAAACTAACTTTGCGACATGAAAAGAATTGTAGGTATTGATTACGGCAGAAAGCGCATTGGCGTTGCAGTTAGTGACCCTCTGGGCATTTTTGCATCACCGCTGGAAACTGTTCCTGCCGGTAATATTCTGCAATTCATCAAAAATTATACCCAAAAAGAGACTATAACTAGATTTGTTGTGGGATACCCAATGAATCTTAATAACCAGCCATCGGAAGCAGCTAAAGATGTTGATCAGTTTTTGAACATGCTTCGCAAACAATTTCCGGAGATACCCGTTAATCTAATGGATGAGCGGTTCACTTCAAAGATGGCGATGAGAACACTCATAGACGGCGGGATGAAAAAAATGGATAGGAGGGAGAAGGGGAATATTGACAAAGTGAGTGCAGCAATCATTCTTCAGTCTTATTTGGATGCCGGGGAGGCTGCAATTGCTGCCGATGTCCGTGCAGAAGAGATGAAAGGAAAGAATTTGTAAATTATAATATAGTATTGATATTTAACATTATGCCACAAATGCCTTAGGCATAAATTTTTTTGCGACATGGTACTACCGATATATGTATATGGAGCCGAGGTGCTTAGAGAAAAGTCAAAGGAGGTGGATATCACCATCCCCGGCATTGGAGATGAATTGAAAACCCTGATTTCCGACATGTGGGAAACAATGGAGAAGGCAGACGGTGTGGGATTTGCTGCTCCTCAGGTGGGGAAATCGATAAGGGTTCTCATTGTCGACGGGACACTTCTTTCCGATGACATGCCCGAACTCAAGGATTTTAAGAGGGCGATGATTAACCCTGTAATTATTAAAGAGAGTAAAGAAACAATAGAATACAGCGAGGGTTGTCTTAGTATTCCTGATATTCATGCCGGAGTAATAAGGCCCAAGGTTATCACGGTTTCCTATTACGACGAAAATCTTGTAAAGAAGGAGGAGCAACTGGATAATTTCGCTTGCAGGATGGTTCAGCACGAAATGGACCATCTGGAAGGAATTCTCTTTACCGATTTAGTGGCCCCAATAAGGAAAAAGATGCTGCAGTCGAGATTAAACAACATCATGGCCGGAAAGGCAAAACCACATTACAGAATAGTTCAGGCAAACCGCAAAAAGTAGTTTAAGATTTATGGGAGCATTTCACGCATACGATATAAGAGGAATTTATAATAAGGATTTTAACAAAGAGACAGTATACAAAATCGGGTTTTTTCTTCCGGAACTGCTAAAGACAAACAAGGTTCTGGTAGGCAGGGATGCAAGAGAGTCTTCTCCCGAAATTCACCTTGCTCTTCTTGACGGCATTACCGATGCCGGTGCAGATGTATACGATCTTGGTCTCGCAACTACTCCCATGGTCTATTTTGCGACTGCCAGATATGGTTATACGGCTTCTGCGCAAATTACCGCTTCGCACAACCCCAGAGAGTACAACGGAATAAAAGTATCAAGGGAAAATGCCCTTCCGGTTGGCCTGGATTCCGGGCTTGGAACAATAAAGGAGTGGATAGAAACGCGCGCCACTGTTCCCTCTGCCAAAAAGGGATCGGTTTATTCACTTGATGTAAAAGAGGAGTATCTGAGTTTTCTTATGAAATACAAAGGGGACTACACCTCTCTCAATATAGGCATGGACATTTCAAACGGAATGGCAGCCCTGTTCATAAAAGAGATTATGGGCCGGGGAGGAGAGAATCTCCACTATATTTTTGACGAAATGGACGGAACTTTCCCAAATCACGAAGCAAACCCTCTTGCACCTGAAAATATCGTGGACCTGCAAAAACTTGTGAAGGAGAAGAAATGCGACATTGGTGTTATATTCGACGGAGATGCCGACAGGGTGATGTTTGTGGATGAAAATTCAAGGTTCATTTCTCCCGACCTGATGATTGCTGTTCTTGGCCACTATTTTCTAAAAAACGGGGGAGAGAAGGGAGCTGTTCTTCAGGATATAAGAAGTTCCAAAGCAGTTGGCGAATATTTGTCACCTATGGGTGCCACAATGCACACATGGAAGGTGGGACGGGCTTTTGCCGCACCAAAATTGCGTGAAATAAAAGGTATATATGGCGGAGAACTGGCCGGTCACTACTATTTCAGAGACTTTTTCTACAGCGACTCGGGCATAATGGCTGCGCTCATAATCCTTGATGTTGTTGCAGAGATGAAGAAAGAGGGTATATCCCTTTCTCAGCTTATCGGCAGAATTGAGAAATACCACAACTCAGGGGAGATAAACTTTAGAATTGAAAAGAAAAAAGAGGCAATGGACAAGGTGAGGTCTCATTTTCTGTCAGTCGAAACTCCTGTTGCTAACTACGATTTTGATGGTTACAGGGTTGAATTCCCGGATTGGTGGTTTAATATCCGTCCTTCAAATACAGAGCCTTTTCTGAGGTTCATTGCAGAGGCAAAAAGCGAAAATTCGCTTAAAGAGAAGATTGAAAAAGTAAAAGAGTTGTTGAAAGAATTTGAATAAAACCGGAACCATGAGAAATATTCTCCCGATTCTTCTCCTGTTGATATTACCAGGAATGATGCTTTCAAAAGAGAAAGGCATAAAGGGCAAGATTTCTTTAAACGAGGAGAGGACTGAGTATACAGGACTAATTCCCGATTCCAGAGTAGTTATCAATGCACCCGCAGCAGATTTCATCAATTTCAGGAAGCCTGTACGCCTGATTCTTTTTGCTCTGCCCAACGGGAATTCAATTGAAAATACCGAAGGCCGCCTCCTGTTGTCAAAAACGGACGACTGGCACTTTGATATTCAGCATATCGCTGCTCAGGTAAGGTTCCTCAGGGAAAACGATAAACGTTTCAATTACATAGTTGCATATCTGGAATCCTCACAAAAAGAATGGACCGCGCATGCATCAAAATATAAGGATTCGCCTTTGATGTATTCGCATCTTGTAGACACAGTCAAAGCGATTGTCCTTGACAAATATTTTAAAAACAAACCATCGGTAAGGCTTAATGTCGTATTGGCAAGTCATAGCGGCGGAGGGAGGTTTGTCTTTAATTACCTTCTGGGAGTAGGAGAAATTCCGGGATTTGTAGAGAGATTATGCTTCATAGACAGCTACTACGGATATGAGGAGCCGTTTGCCGGAAAATTTATGAAATGGCTCAACTCGGGAAAAGACAAAATGCTGGGGGTAATATCTTATGTAGACACAACCGTTATTTATAACGGAAAACCAATAGTGAGCAAAACAGGAGGGACCGGCTACAGAAGCGAGCTTATGTACCGGAACATGAAAGATGCCGGGGTTAAATTTACAGACAGGACCGACACCTCTTTTGTCCGTCATACAGCTTTTGACGGAAGGCTCAGAATTATAATAAAAGAGAATCCAACCGGTAAAATTTATCACACTATACTTGTTGAAAAAAACGGTCTTATTCACCAATTGCTGTTCAATAGCAAATTAGAGGAGAGAGGCTACAAATTCTGGGGAGAGAGATGCTATAGCAATCTGATTAAGTAAAACTTACAGATTATGAAAAGATACCTTCCCTTGGACATTCTCAGAGGACTAACAATCTTTGGAATGGTTCTTTCGGCAATTGTTCCCTATGGTGTCCTGCCTCCATGGATGTACCACATTCAAAATCCGCCGCCAACTCACGAGCTCGATATGACAATTTCCGGCATAAGCTGGGTGGACCTTGTTTTCCCTATATTTATCTTTTGCATGGGAGTGGCTGTTCCTCTTGCCGGCAGAAAGAGAATTGAAGCAAGGGAGGAGAAACACGAGCCGAAGGAAAATATCCGCAAAACATTTCTTATAGAGGTATTTGAAAGGTTTTTGATGCTTTGGCTGTTTTCATATCTTTATCCGTTACTGGATTTTTCCGATGTAAAGGGATGGCTGCCGCAAGTTGCAACTATTGCAGGATTTTTATCACTCTTTACCCTTTATTATATATTCCCAAAGACAGGTACATCTTCATTTTCGGTGTGGCTCATGAAATACAAAAACCAAATCCGGGTATCCGGGATTATCATAATTGCATTGCTCATTGCAGCGGGGCACCTCTTTTTTGGAGAGGTGATTTCCATACACCGCAGGGGAATAATAATCTTTTTACTTGCATTTTTGTATCTGTTTGGTTCCTTAATCTGGTATTTCACAAGGAACAATGTTCGTAACAGGGCCTCAGTATTCGGTCTTATTCTTCTTTTCTCTGCAATTACAATGTATTTTGGCCTTCAGGGGAAAGTGTATGCAATAAAAGAGCTTCGCTGGATATTGAATCTTGAATATTTTTACTTTTTACTCATACTTGTGCCTGCGACCTTTATCGGGGATCTTATTTACGGAGGGGAAGGGCGTCAACATACCCGAATAATTAAAGCCGAGCTGTGGCTTGCCTCGCTCTCTCTTATTACGGGAATTGCAGCCTTTTTTATAGAGGGTTCAATTACAAAAGTGCCGTGCACAATCTCATACTGTTTTGTAACTCTTGGTATAAGCATATATCTGCTTATGCTTGTCCATTACATATCGCAAAGAGGGCAAAACGGCATATTAACTATTTTTACACGAATATTCTCAGGAGCAGGCAGCAACCCACTAATGAGTTACATTGCCTTTGGCAGTTTTGTAATACCTTTCTTCAAACTCACAGGACTGATACTTATCTATCAGGCAGCTTACCCTCATGGTTATCCGTGGATTGGAGTTGCAAGAGCTTTTGTTGCGGTCTTGTTTACAATGTCGCTGGTAGCTCTGATGAGTGAAAAGAAAATTTTTTGGAGAGCATGATTATGAAAAAAACGGTCAATAAAATTTTAAAAATTACTTCGATAACAATTTTATCTTTACTTCTGCTCATGGCGGCTGTACCTTTAATTTTCCCCGGAACAATAAAGGAACAGGTAAAATCGCTGGTGAATAAATCGCTAAAAAGCACTTTCGGATTTAAGGATGCAAAACTCTCCTTCTTTGCGGATTTTCCGAATCTTACAGTATCGTTATACGATTATTATTTAACAGGGTCGGCTCCTTATGACCGGGACACTCTTGTTTCCGGGAAGGAAGTTGCTCTGGGGATAAATTTGCTTTCTCTTTTTGGGGAAGAAATCGTGTTGAACTCCGTTTTTATTAATGAAACACAGTTCAAAATCATTACCGGAGAAAGCGGAACAACAAACTTTGATGTATTCATTGCGGATGAGAACGAAAAGCAGGATACGGGAGCAAAAATCAAGATAAAAAAAGTGAAGGTTACAGGCAGCAGCTTCAGATATTTTGACGAACCGTCAAAGTTAAGCGTGGCGGCTTTAAATTTTAAATACTGGGGAAAGGGAAATCTTGCAGACGAAGAATTTCGTCTGAAATCAAATTTTATCTCCGAGAATTTTACAATTTCCTATGACGGAATTGTATATCTGGATCAGAAGAATTTGCATGCAAGGCTGTTAACAAATATAAATACTACAAGTCTTACATTCAGCCTGTTGAAAAACGAGGTGGAGGTGGAAGACCTTGTTGCAACCTTTAATGGCGAACTCATAATAATGGAAGACGGTTTTGATATAGACATTAGCCTGAATACAAATAAAGTTGACTTTGGAGACCTGTTCTCACTCATTCCCAAGGAGTACTCCGGCTGGTTAAAGAACACCCGCTTCGGAGGCAGCTCAAGTCTCTCAGCCTCTCTTACCGGATCGTCCAGAGACAGCCTTAATACTTTCCCCGATTTAATTGTCAATCTTGATGTTGAAAAGGGCAAAATTGAAGGGTCACGCTCGAATCCTCCTGTTGATGGTATAGAGTTTAAAGGCTCGCTCAAACTGCCGTCTCTCGATTACAAAAATATGGAGCTTAATATTGACACGGTAGGTTTTTCGTTAGAAAATTTCAGGAATGGAGGCAGGATTAGTGTCAAAGGATTCGATAACCCGGAAATTAAGGGCCATTTTAATGGTATACTGGATCTTGATATGTTGACCAAAGCCATGGGTTTCACTTCTTTGCAATTTGGAGGTAAACTTGATTATTCTGCAAAAGCGGAAGGCGTATACAATTCAGAAAAAAGAGAGTTGCCCGTTTCGGAAATTAAGCTAAAACTGAGCAACGGACTGATATCTGCGCCGGATTATCCCGGCTCCGTGAGTGATTTGAACGCGGTCGTATTGATTGAATCCAAAACAGGAAAATATTCCGACCTGAATGTGGTTATTGACCCGGTGACGCTTATGTTTGAGAATAGAAAATTTAATATTATCGCGAACCTTTCAAATTTTGACAATCTTAAATACGATATTGTTTCGGAAGGCAACCTTAACCTCGATAATATTTATAAACTGCTTAAAATCAGCGGAGCCACAATAAGGGGCGAAATCACATCCAATCTAAGGCTTAAGGGAACCCAGGCCGATGCAACCGGAGGTAAATACAATAAGTTAAACAACAGTGGAACTCTCGGGCTCAAAAACTTCGAATATCAAAGTGACGATTACAAGTTCCCTTTCCGGGTTCCAAATGCAACATTCACTATCGACGGCGACCGGGCATGGCTTAAGGATGCAACACTAATATTCAACAGAAACACATTTTTGCTGGATGGTTATGCCAGTAATTTTATGGGATACTATTTTGAAGGCAAAAAGCTTGAAGGAAATATGACTTTAAAATCTTCCGAGATTTTTCTGGACGATTTCATGTCATTTATGGAACCGGGCAGTACAAATGATTCACTTAAATCATCCGAAGGAGTAATTCAGGTTCCAAAGAATATGGATTTATTGTTAAAGGCCGACATTCAGAATATTTACTTCGACAGTATAAAGGCCAAAAGGCTAAATGGTAGTGTGGCTGTTGCGAATGGGGGAGTTGAATTAAGAAAAGGCAGAATAAATATTGCCGGTGCGCAATTTAGTATGGATGCTTCCTATATGCCTGTCAGTAAAGACAGAGCAGGCTTTGATATGAGAGTTAAAGCCGATTCATTCAATATAAAAAGAGCGTATAACGAAATACCGCTGTTCCGCCAGATGCTTGCATCTGCAGGAAGCATGGAGGGTACGGTCTCTACTCAGTACTCTCTTAAGGGAAGTCTGGACGAAAACATGGAGCCGCTGTTTCCTTCTTTAAAAGGGGGCGGGTTTATACGGCTCGAAGATATAAAGGTAAAAGGTCTTAAGGTACTGGGTGCTGTAAGCAGGGCTACCGGAAGGGACAGCATAAATAATCCGCACCTGAAGGCGGTTATGATTAAGTCTACAATCTCCAACAATATTATTAAAATTGAGCGGACAAAAATGAAGATTTTTGGGTTCCGCCCAAGGTTCGAAGGGGAGGCTTCTCTCGATGGTAAACTTAACATCAGATTCCGGCTTGGGCTTCCGCCACTTGGAATTATCGGAATCCCTGTTACAATAACCGGAACATTCGATAACCCTAAAATTAATATGAGACGTTCCAAAGAGGGCGATAAGATTGTAGAGGATGTCGAAGAAAACGTTGACCAATAACTTTTACTTTATATCTAAATAATAACCGGTTAAAATGACATTACCAATACTCCTCGCCTACATTCTTACCCCTGCTGCGGTTCTCTGGCTTTGTTCCAAAATTCCCTTTCTGAATAAAATAGGCCCTGTTCTTTTGCTTTATCTTATTGGGGTTATAATTGGTAATTCGGGTCTTATTCCGCATTCAGCCTATTCTCTTCAGGATTTGATTGTAACGGTTATCATTCCGCTGGCCATTCCGCTTATGCTGTTCTCTTGCGATTTCCGTCACTGGGACATCAAAAATGCCTTGCTGACACTCATAACCGGTGTAGTCGCAGTTGTTACGGCTGTTGTGGCGGGATTCTTTATCTTCAGGCCACTCATTGGGCGCGACCCGGCTATTGGTGACCAGATGCACAATATTGCCGGAATGCTCTCGGGAGTCTATACAGGCGGCACCCCAAATCTTGCAGCAATAAAAATTATGCTTGGCGTTCCAAACGAGACATATATCCTCATCCACTCATACGATATGGCTATCAGCCTGCTTTATCTTACATTTCTTCTATCTGTGGGTATTCCGCTATTCAGGAAAATACTCAAGCGTAATTCAGGGAAAGAGATTACAAAGGATAGTCATATGCCGGTTGAGTCATTTGACGAAAATCCATACAGCGATTTCTTTCAAAAGAAATATCTTATTCCGGTGTCTGGGGCAATAGGGATTTCACTTGCAATTTTTGCCGTTTCGGGCGGGGTCTCTTTTTTGTTTCCAAAAGATATGCAAACTGTAGTTGTGATTCTTGCAATTACTACGCTCGGTATTGCAGCGTCGTTTATAAAACCTGTCCGGGGAATAAAGAAGAGCTTTGATGCGGGGATGTATCTTGTATACATATTCAGCATGGTAGTGGCATCAATGGCAGACCTGTCCCGGCTTAATCTTTCAGGCGGGATATACCTGCTCCTCTACATTACTTTTGCCATATTTGGTTCTCTTGCCATTCAGCTTTTGCTTGCAAAAATTTTCAAACTCGATGCCGACACTGTGGTTATATCATCTGTTGCGCTTGTAAATTCGCCTCCATTTGTACCAATGGTTGCTGCAGCAATGAAAAACAAAAGCGTTATTATTACCGGTATCACAGTAGGGCTGGTTGGTTATGCCGTAGGAAACTATCTTGGTTATATTATAGCCAGGGTTCTGGTAAATTTTTAGAAATATAAACACCATGAAAAAAGTAACACTCCTTGCAATTGTTTCTCTCATTCTATTCTCCTCTGCTTTTGCAGAAGCACAGGACACATTAGTTCAGGCACAGAAAAAAATTAAAAAGGGGTGGAACATCGGGCCGCTTCCGGCAATCGGATATAACAGCGACCTCGGATTCCAGTACGGGGCACTTGCAGACTTTTACTATTTTGGCGATGGCAGTACATTCCCGGAATATATTCACAAATTCAATATAGAAGTATCTCAGTATACCAAGGGAACAGGAGTATATCACCTGTTTTACGACTCGAAGCATCTTCTCAAAGGAATCCGGACTACAATTGATATAAGTTATCTGACCGATAAAATGATGGATTTTATTGGCTATAACGGATATATGTCGGCCTATGATGCCGTTTATGCAGATGCTAACCCTTCTTTTTATAAAATGGACCGCAGGCTGATGAGGGTTACTGCCGATTTTCAGGGTTCTCTCGGAGGTAACTGGAGCTGGGCAGCGGGAATTGGGATGTACAGCTATAAAATTGGAGAGGTGAGGCTTGAAAAATATGCAGCAGCCGATAATGTCTACTCGCATTATGTAAATGCCGGCCTCATAGGAAGCGGAGAGGCTTCGGGCGGAACGAGAGTGGAGTTAAAGGTCGGATTGGTGCATGATACGCGTAATAACGAAGTAGACCCTACCAGAGGGATGTGGAGCGAAGCAATACTTTTCGGTTCGCCCGGAAGCAGCAGTTATCTTAAACTTTCGCTTGTGCACAGAGGTTTCGTTCCCGTAGCCGGGGACCGTCTCACTTTTGCATACCGGGTGGCAGTTCAGGCAAATATTGCAGGTGAAGCGCCATTCTATATGCAGCAAAATCTGACAACTCTTTATTTTCGTCAGATATCATCGGAAGGTCTTGGCGGGGTAAACACTATTCGCGGGTTAATTAGAAACAGGGTAGTGGGGCAGGGAGTTGCCTGGGCAAACCTTGAACTCAGGTACAGGTTTCTTGACTTCCGGTTTTTAAAACAAGACTGGTATCTTGCATTAAATCCATTTTTTGACGCAGGAAGGACTATTCAGTATTACAAGAGTGATTTGATGCGCCAGTCGTCCGACCCGGTTATTTTTCCTCAGGATTCAGAAGCTCTGCACATGACTGCAGGGTTGGGAATAAAAGCCATTATGAACAGGAACTTCGTAGTTTCTTTCGAATGGGGCAAGCCATTTGACAAAAGAGACGGGAAAAACGGGATGAACATAGGGCTGAATTATATTTTTTAAAAAAGTTGTAACATTATTTCTCTTCATTCGTCATTAGAGCAGTATGACAGAACAGGAGTTTAACATATTGGTCCAAAGGTTAAGACCCAAACTCATTAACTTCGCAGGCGGCTTTGTAAAAACAGGAGCTGCAACTGCAGAAGATATGGTGCAGGATGCCGTAATTAAACTCTGGCGCACTCAGGAAATACAGGAGGTGAAGAATCATGAGGCACTTACGCTTCACATTCTAAAAAATGTATGCATAGATTACCTCCGCCTTAAAAAGAACAATACAGAATCTTTAAATGTAAATTCAACTCACAAGCTCACAGACGATCCTGTAGTTGCACTTGAAAGGAAAGATCAGTTTGCTTTTTTAAGGGGATGCATAGACACTCTTCCTTCCGATCAGATGCTGGCGGTGAGACTGAGGGATATAATGGGCTACGAGATGGAAGAGATTGCTGTGATTCTTGATACTACTGAGGGAAATGTACGGACCCTTTTATCAAGAGCCAGACAAAAATTAAGAGAAAAAATTCTAATGCGATGAAACGAGAAGAATACAGTGAAATTGAGAATCTCATAGAGAGATATTTCAACGCAGAGACAACTCTGGAAGAGGAGTCGCTTATAAGAAAATATTACAGGAACACACCTGTAAATGAGATTGAACCTCAGTTAAGAGGATATGCACAGCTATTTGGATATTTTTCAAATGAGATTGATGCTGTGGAAAACAAACTAAGTGATACCGGTACAGAGGCGCAACCTAAAGCCGGCCGGTACAGGGAACCAAAAAGAGTTGTTGTTAAGACTTCATTTTACCGGCCTCTTATGAGATGGGGAACTCTGGCGGCAGCAGCTGTTCTGGTCGTGGCCTTCTTCCTCATCAACCCAAGGGAAGACAATTCCCTTAAACTGATGATAGACGGTGAAAGGGTAAATAACAGCGAACTCGCAATGTCTTTTGCCGGGGAACGTCTTGACAAAATAAATGAAATGATGGGCCAGGTAAAGAAAGGCAATGATGTAATGGACCGTTTAACTACTGTGGGCAGGGCAATGGCTCCTCTGGAAAAAATTGGAACAAAACTGACACAAAACCAGGAGTAGTTCGTCTTAATAGCGAGTACTCACAAGAAAAAATGAAAAAACTGAAAAATTAATAAAATGAAAAAGTTACTGTTAATAATGCTAACGGCCCTTCTTGCTCCAGTTGCACTTTCGGGCCAGTCGAAAGAGATCAATGATATCTTCGATAAATATGAAAAGAAACGCTCTGTTGAGTCAGTCGTAATATCTCCGGGGATGTTTGCAATGGCAAATCATAGTGTGAAGGACAAGGAAGCCCAGGAGTGGATTTCAAAGATTAATGAAATGAGAATTCTAAGTGTTGGCTCAGGTGTCATGGAAAACAATGTTCCTGTCAGACAATCTCTGAAAGCCGACATGGAAAAACTGATTGCAACCTTCAATTTTACAAGGGCACTTAAAGCAAAGGACAGCGAAGACGAAGTAGAGCTTTATGTGAACAAAAATAAGAGCGGCGCACTGCTTTTCCTGAACAGTTCCACAGAAGAGTATACCGTAATTGCAATGTTCGGGAACATAGACGATAAGCTTCTTAAGACAGCTATGAGTGGGGGAATAAATATTAAGTAAGTATCCCTGCCCCGTCCTGAAAAATCAGAAAGAGACTGACCATGCGGTCAGCCTCTTTTCGTTTTAAGGCGGCGAGTTGCCTAGTCGGGCATGGTTGTGGTGACGCCGTTGTAGGACCAGGTTTCGGTGACGCCATTGAAGGTAACAATCTTCTTTACGCCGTATGATGTCTGTGAGATGAGTTCTACAACGATATGGTCAATACTCGAGGATACTATATCGTCGGATACAAACATTTCTATCTTGCCACTTATTGCAGTAAACGGAGGCAGTATATCTGAATAATTGCCGGTAAAGCGGGGAACAAACCTCATAGGAGTCTTTATCGAATACTGTACAGAAAAGAAATCCCTTACATAGTCTACGCCGTATGGCATATAGTGCCCGCTCCCGCTTGCAGTATATGCATAAAGATAGTTGGGATATAAAGTGCCGGCGGCCGAACCTGTAATTGTATAGTCGGCAACGAAATGGTCGTTGTAACCCGGTTTTTCAGATACGGTAACCTTCCATGTCTTGTCTCCTGTACACTCAATAACAACAAAGAGAGGTGCAATTTGAGAATCATATGCATATGTTGGATTCTCGGCTCTTGCCTCCCACTTTGCGCCAACAGTATGAAGAGATTTGGCGTCCGGTTTAATTACATATACATTGTTTGCCGGCCTTATTGTCCACTGCCCGGAACTAAGAGTCATTCCGTAATTGGGAAAATATTTGGCTGAGATTCCGGCCTTTTCGTTTTCCGGAGATGTTAAATACAAATCAAGCTTTAAAGAAAGATCTGCAATTTCCAGCACTCTGGAGATGTTCTCGGCTGTGTTGTTGTAAACGATTACACCTGCCTGAGTTGGTTTGGGTCTGTATCCGCCCTCTTCAATAATGCAGGAAGTGAAAGCCGAAATTGCCGCTAAAATGAGAGCAGCAGATAAAATTGCTTTTTTAATTTTCATCATTATCTCCTCCAGTCTTTTTTAGGTGTGAAACGGTATCCGGCTCCCATTGTGAATAATCCGAGAGTACCAACAGATTGTACCTCAGCAAACCAGAAGAATTTCCGTCCAAGCGAGATACCAAAGCCGGTGAGCTGAATAGATGGTCCCCATTCGATATTTGTCTCGTTTGCACCAGTAGCATGGCGCCCCTCGGCAAAATTCTGGAACATGACTCCAAAGCCAAGTCCTACAGAAGAGTACATCCGTATCCATTCACGGTTGAACCAGGCAAAACGCATGGTTGGCGTGAAGAAGAAGCTGTTTGCCATCTCCCTGTCCACGACTGAATTGTCAATGGTGTTGTAGATGTTTTGAAATGTACCCGCATAGGTGAGAACGGCTCCAAGCTCGAGCCACTTTGCAACCTTTACGGACTGACTGATGTTAATTGCACCGGTAGAATATTTATTCCCGGTGTAGCTTTGAGCGTTGCGATAACTTTCTGGTAAAGATGGCATAATGCAATCGTGCCCCAGGTTATCAAAAAAATCGTAGGTTAGTGGAAGTAATCCCTGGCTGACCCTAAAGTCGGCCTCAACATTAAATTTGTTGCTTTTTTGGGCAAAGCGGAAGTTGTGCTGCCCAAATGCCATTGTCATAGATGTTATAACAATGACGGTGATTACCATTAATTTTTTGAACATGTAATTTTTTATATTGCAAGACGAAGATATAAAAAATGCCCTAGATATCAAGCAATCCTTCGGGTAGTTCTACTACAATTTCCTTTTTTTGAGAATCAAAATTGACTATAAAGTCTTCGTGAAGGGGAAGGAGGGTCTCTCCGGACTGATTACCGCTTTTTAATATGCCCAGACACGGGTTGTTGGGATAATCATAAAAACATTTGACAACTCCAATCATGTTTCCCTCTTTGTCAAGAATGCAAAATCCAATGAGCTGTTCAAATGAGATTAACTCATCCTGTACGGTTTTTCCTGCTTTTGAATTTTTTCCTTTCGGGAGTATTTCGATAAAAACAAACTCTCCGGCAACCTCGGTTGCAAGAGCTTCGGTGTCGATGCTCTCAAATTTTACTATTGCCTGATTTTTCCCTTTATCCTGTATGGTGTCAATAAAAAAAGGGACCGGAAGTCCATCAAAATAGATGAATACCGGTCTCTTTTTATCGATGCCTTTCTGCAAATCAGGAGCGTATCGTATTAACAATTCGCCCTTGGTTCCGAATGACTTTAAAACCCTGGCAACAGGCAGCAAGTTATTTGCTGACGTTAGCATAAGCTACGCCTCGGTTGTTTCAGTCGCTTCGGCAGCAGGTGCCTCTTCTGCAGGAGCAGATTGAGCAACAACTTCGGCTTCTGCTTCGCGGGCAGCAGCTTCAAGTGCTTTTCTTTCGTCTTCCTTTTTCTTTGCCAATTCAGCAGCTCTTGTCTCGTTAACCTTAGCTTCCGCTTCGATTGCAGCTTTCTTTGCATCACGGCTGCTTTGTGCTAGACTTGAACTCTTAATGGAAACTTTTGAATCTTTTTCTGCAACCCATGCATTCCATTTCTGATCTGCAATCTCCTGGGTTATAGCGCCTTTTCTCACTCCCTCCTGAAGGTGCTTTCTTAAAAGCACTCCCTTGTATGAGAGGATTCTGCGGCATGTATCTGAAGGCTGAGCACCGTTGAAAAGCCATTCAATAGCTTTTTCGCTGTTCAACTCGATAGTTGCAGGATTTGTGTTTGGATTGTAAGAACCGATTTTGTCGATATAACGACCATCGCGCGGAGCGCGGCTGTCTGCCACTACGATATGAAAGAATGCAGCATTCTTTTTACCGTGACGGGACAAACGAATTTTAACAGCCATAATTCCCTGTTTTTAAAGTTTTTATAAAATTAACTTCCAAATCTTCTCGAGAAAAGGTCCGCAAATATACAATCTTTTTACTTATAAACAACTTCGCCATGAAATTAAAAAAGGAAGGCATCGCCCATTTTGAACGATGCCAACCCATTTCTTAACCTAAAACTTAAACTTAAACTATGAAAAAACTTCACTTGTTAAAGTTGCAAATCATGTGCCAAAAGTTGGTTTTCATTGATAAAAATATTGCCAAAAACTAAATTTATTGAAGTCGGGTTATTCGGAATAGTAATGATTATTGATGAAAGGGCAGGAAGCTCAATTTTCTTTTTTCCGAAAGAGAATTTAAAAGTGAAATCGGCAAGATTGGTGAGCAGATAATCGCTGCTCTTTTCTTTTTTTGTAACAAGCTTTGCCTTAATTGATGCGTTAACAAAACCTCTTGCAAAAACCTCACGTCCGGCAATTGTATTGTGGAAATATGCCAGAGTTCTTCCTTTGTCAAGAGCTTCGCGTATTCCGGCAAGAGTGCGTTCCGAAGCCAGGACAAGGGTCATAGGGCGATGAATGCCCTCTTTTGCAAGAACACCCTTCTCTATACTGCCGTGTGCGTCAGATGCGGAAATTACTGTCAGCCCTTTTTCAACTGCCCATGCAAGAACTCTCGGGTAGAATTCGGTATTGTTGAAAACTTCTATCCCGTCTATCAGCCCCTCGCGAAACAAATCCTCCTGAAACTCTTTAATATAGGTTGAATCAACCGCCCATCCCGGATGGTTCCAGATTATAAAAGCGCCCTGCTTTTTGGCTTCACGAATAGATGCTTTTGCGTCGGAAGTATCAATAGGATTTGCATCCTGAATAAAAAGAGCGTTGAAATGGCCCAGCGTTTTTTGAGTGCGGGTGATTTCCGTTCCTTTAATGAGCATAAATCCTGCAGCATCTGCCGCTTCCTTTGCTATTGTATATGATGTGTTATGGTCGTTGACAGTGAGTTTGCGATGCGGGCGGTACTCGATATGGTCTGTAATTGCGATTGCATCCAGTCCCTCTGTCCATGCTTCTGAAACTCTTAAAGAAGGCCATACAAGCCCGTCCGAAAACATTGTATGAGTATGGAAATCACAGGTAACAACTTCATATCCCATTACTTTTGGAAATATAATGGTGCTGCGCTCTTCCGACCCGTATGACGGATAAGTCACTTTGTTGGGGTTGAGATTCGTTTTTGTGCTTTGCCCCTGCAGAAGGGAACAGCAAAGAAATGCAATAAGTAATAGAGCCGGGCTAATCAGATTCCTCTTCATTTTAATTCCTCCAGTTGTTCAAAAGGTATATCAAGTAATTTGTATTTGTCTCGTCCTTTAAGGTTGAAGTGCCACCATTCAAATTCGTAGCTTGTAAACCCGTGTGCGGTCATAATATCTACAAGTTTGCTGCGGTTTGCCAGGACGGCAGAATCAAGGTCATTGTATTTTAATGAGGCCTTTTCGGTGAAATCGTCGAATGGAGTAGGCATTGCCAGATCTTCTCCGGTTGCAAGATTTATAAGTGCGAGGTCAACAGCACAGCCCCTGTTGTGTATAGAGCCTTTCCATGGGGCAGCAACAAATGTTGTGTCGTGGTATACTTCATAAAAATACAATGTAGCCGAGTAAGGCCTGTATGCATCATAAATTTTAACTCCAATCCCTTCCTTTGCCAGTATTTGCTGAATTTTAAGAAGAGAATCGGCTGCTGCTTTTCTGAGAAATGCACGCGGGCTGGTGTAAATTTTTGTATGAGTAAAATTGTTAGTGTCTGCATAACGGATATCCAGTTTTATTCCCGGTATCAGTTTTTCAAGGTCCACCATAAGATTGCTGCTGTCCTCGGCAACACTGCCCAGATAGGCTTCGGTTGTGTTAATGATATCCAGCCCGTAAGGGTTTTTTTCTTTGTCGGCATTTGAACCGCAACCGGTGAAAAAAAGGCTCACCACCATAAGGAGGATGAGCCCGGATAACTTCACTTGTAACTTAGAAAGTGATGATTCCATTTTTTTAATTTATTGTAGGGGTTTAACAACTTCAATGAGTTCTGGCAGGTCCATTCCAATCTTTTTCAGGTGCTCAATTGTAGGGATTCCGTTTTTGTTCCAGCCTCTGCGGAAATAAACGGCATCAAGGAGCTTTTCATACTGATCTTCCCGATATGCTCTTTGTTTGGCCATTTTTTCTTCGAGGGTCATTTTCTGCGGGTCCATCCCCATTTTTTCAACAAGTTGCTTGTCGTATCTCTCCTGGCGGCTGAGGTATTCCTCTTTTGTAACGGGGCCGGCTGCGCGGTACGGTTGACGGTCATGTTCGCGTGTGCCGTATCCCAGCCGGATGTTAAATACCTTCTGGAAATTGTACACCCTCTCGGACATTTTTATCATCTCCTCCTTGTCAAACTCACGACCTGTAACTGCCTTGAATATTGCAACATAGTTGTCCACATGTTCGGGAACTTTGTTAGGTTCTGGCTGTTCGGCATTGTTTGCCGGTTCAACGTCGTTCCAGCATAGTTTGCAGAATCCCGCAAGGCCGAACCATGTGCGGAAATAAGGGAAATAATGAAGTGCCTCCGCCTTGTTTTCAAAGGTCGGAATCATATTATTTACCATATCCATAAAGATGAGCCATGCTTCGTCGTGCTGAGGCCCTTTGTTTGTCATTGCATAGCCGCCCTGTTGTGCAAGAGATTCTTTTGAAAGATACATTGAGTATTCAAGACTCTTGTTTTCCATTGCAATATCGGTGAGGAATCCTTTGTCTCCCCATCCTTTTTCAATAAACATATCCTTCAGCCTCTTTACGCCAAGTCCTGCAGTAACCCCAAAGCCTTCTCCGCGTGCCATCTGATGCAGCAGTTCTAGAGAAGCATCGGCATTGCCCCAGCTGAGGTCCACGCCGCCTGTCCGTTCTGCATTGAGAATTCCGTTTTCCCAGCACTCCATGAGGAATCCAACGGTATTTCCCCAGGTAATGGTGCAAACTCCGTATGTGTCGCAATAGAAGTTTTGTTCAATTATATCTCTCGGATCGAATACGGCAATATTTGAACCCAGTGCAACTGCATTCTCGTATTCAGGTCCGTCTACAATCACCTTTGAACCTTTGTATGGTCCCGTGCGAAGTTCAAAATCATCAACCCCTTTTGCGCAGGCCATGTTGCATCCTATCCAGCAGCCGTCCGGAACACCCTGAGTAAAGAAAGTCTTCCACACTTCAAGGTCAATCTTTGGACAATCCTTATGGTCGCCGAATTTATAATTCATTACGGGAAGGATGTCGTATTTTTCAAGAACTCCCATAAGGTGGGCGGTTCCTACTTTGCGCATCTGGCACTGAATATCGTCAAGGTCGCGCATCTCCTTGTTGAATCTTTTTCCTCTTTCGGCTATTGCAGGAAGGTCAACGACATTGTTGATATTCCCTGAAACCTTAGGGATTCTTGCAACAACAGCTCTCACGTTCTTGTGCCTCATAAGGGTTCCAAGACCGCCGCGGCCGGCCTGTTTCAGGCGGACTTTGCCTCTCTTAACGTCCCAGAAGGTAAAATTGAGCATACCAATGAGAGAGTGCTCCGCAGCCTTGCCCGAAGAGACAACAGAAACATTTATTTTATCTTTTTCATTTTCCGCAAACATGTCCAGAAGCTCTTCGCCAAGCAGGTGAGAGTCATAGCTGAGTTCGCGCGGAGTTTCGAAAATTTCCACAACGTGGTCCACTCCGTTTATAAAAATGATTACATCCTTTTTTGAATTTCCCTGAATTTCAAGTGCATCAAACCCGGCAATTTTCAGGTGGGGCCCAAAGTGACCTCCTACATTGCTGTCAATGATTCTTTCGGTTTGAGGAGATATGGCAACCACTATCGATTTTCCGGAACCGGAATATTGTGTTACCCCGCAGCACGGGCCACCGGAAATCACTATTTCATTTTCGGAATCCTGCCATTTAGTCGTAGGTTTAACCGCATCCCAGAGCATCCTGAGACCATAGCCTTTTCCTCCGATAAACTTCTCTTTTGTTTCGGGGGCAATACCTCTTACCTCTACTTTGTTTGATTCAACATTTACATAGAGGCTCTGGTCGCTGTATCCCTTGTCCATTGCCTTCCACTGGTAGGGAAAAGAGGCCAGAATTGCTCTTTTTTCTTTTATCTCCTGATAGTTCATTCGATAGTTTTTTAGGTTGTTAAATAATTTGTAAATTTACGAAAAAATGTAATCCAGACAACCCGTTTTATGCCAAATTTCAACCAAATCAGGGCTATTTTATCACAAAAAACAATAGGGATTGCCGGAGCGGGCGGGCTCGGTTCCAATTGTGCGGCATCTCTCCTTAGGAGCGGTGTAGGAAAACTGATAATAGCCGATTTTGATACAGTTTCCGATGCAAATCTAAACCGCCAGTTTTACTTTCACGATCAGATAGGAGAGATAAAAGTAAATGCGCTCAGAGATAATCTGTTAAGAATTAACCCGTTTGCCTCATTGCAGATGCATGCGGTAAAGGTTGCCCCGGACAATATAGATTTTCTCTTCTCAACCTGTGACGTTATAGTGGAGGCATTTGATGCCGCATCAGAAAAAGAGATGCTCATAAATTACATTTTAACCAATTATCCCGAAAAACCTCTTGTAGCGGCATCCGGGCTCGCAGGCTGGGGAAGTGCGGAGTCTCTCAGGATTATTCAGTCGGGAAACCTGTATGTGTGCGGGGATGGCGAGAGGGAGGCCGGAGAAACAGATCCGCCGCTTGCCCCAAGAGTGAACATAGTGTCAAACCTTCAGGCAGATAAAGTGCTTGAGATTTTATTAAAAGACAGATTCTGATATGAAGATAATGTTGAACAACAGAGCCGAAACAATTGAGGGAGATGTTTTTTCCGTCTCTCAGATTATGGCCATAAAATCATTCAAATTCCGTATGCTGGTAGTTCGTTTGAACGACCGCCTGATAAAAAAAGAGGAGTACGAAACCACGCTTGTAAAAGATGGCGACGACTTAAAGATAATTCATCTGGTGAGCGGAGGTTAGGAGTGCTCTCCTTTCTCTCCTTTATTGAATATTTCAAACTGCTGTTTCACAGACTCTTCGTGAATTGCCTCCAGCATTAGTTTAATGAATTCTCCGTCCAGTTCCAGGCCTAAAGCCTGAGCCAGCCTGTTTGTTACCATTCTGTCGTAGCGGACAGGCTGCAAAACAGGAATGTTGTTTGCCATTTTGTACTTCCCAATCTCTCTTGCAACACTCATCCTTTTTGAAAGAAGGTTCAGAATCCTGTCGTCAATTTCATCAATCTCCCTGCGCATCTCGGCTAAAAATTCCGATGTGTCCGGAGTGCTCCTGATAACGAGCAGAGAGAGTATTCTTCCAAGGGTTTCCGGTGTAATCTGCTGCTCTTTGTCGCTAAGTGCCTCTGAGGGATTACTGTGAGATTCCACCATCAGTCCGTCGAAGCCAAGATCCATTGCCTGTTGGGAAAGCGGATAAATTAATTCCGGCCTTCCGCCAATGTGGCTCGGGTCGCAAAGTATGGTCAGTTCCGGCATCCTGCGTTTGAGCTCAATAGGAATATGCCATTGCGGCTGATTGCGGAACAGCCCTTTTTCGTATGAGCTGAATCCTCTGTGAACAGCAGCTATTCTGGTTATTCCGCATGAGACGAGTCTCTCCATTGATCCTATCCACAAATCCAGGTCCGGATTAACTGGGTTCTTGACAAGAACAGGTATGTCCACTCCGGCAAGACTCTCTGCAATCTCTTGCACTGCAAAAGGATTGGCAGTTGTTCTTGCACCGAGCCATAAAATATCAACGCCCCATTTTAAGGCTTCCTCTGTATGTCTTGCATTCGCAACCTCGGTTGCAGTGAGCATTCCGGTCTCCTCTTTAACCATCTTGAGCCACCGTAGCCCCTCAATGCCCATTCCCTCAAATCCTCCGGGTTTTGTTCGTGGTTTCCATACACCTGCACGATAAACCTGTATCCCAATTGCGGCCAGCCTGCGGGCAGTAGACAGGACCTGCTCCTCGTTCTCTGCACTGCACGGGCCTGCAAATACCAGTGGTCTTTTTGAGTTAATCCCTTCTATGTAAAGTGGTACTATGTCCATTTATTTAATAAAGTGTGCCTAAATTTTCCGAAAGATAGCAGTTTTTTAATATCTTTGTTCAAACTTAATTTATGAGAAACAAATCGGTTTTAGTGCTTTTCGCACTTTTTTTTACCCTCACGAGTTGCAAATATTTGCATATAGACGGGTTCAGTGGTTCAACAATTGTCTGGGAATCGGGAGCTAATAACTTTTTCAATCAGGAAGCAGCAACCACGCTGAACGCTCCTGATAAAATATTAATCACAGGAGAAGTAGACGGGGAGCAGGTTGTTTCTCTAAAAAATCTTCCGTGGCATTCTGTTACGTCCCGCGATGCAGTTATGAGCGGCGACACCGTCCGGTTTGAGGGTGCTTTCCGCTATGACGGATATGCATTGTGTGATATATTAAGCTCTGTAAAAATCAACAAGAAGAGCAAGGAGGACTTCTATCCTCCGGTTGACTTATACGTTGAAGTGTGGAACGAAAAAGGGGAGTACGCGACATTCAGCTGGGGTGAGCTTTTCTATTCTGCAGATGTATATAATATAATCATAGCAAAAACCGTAACAAGGGTAATTCCCGGAAAGACGGGCGAACTCTGGAGTGTGGGAAAGGAATCTCGCCTGGTTGCCGGGTCGGACAGGCTCACCGTGAGAAATATCCTTAATCCCACAAAAATCGTAATAAAATCGTTAAGCGGAAATTTTAAAGTGAACAGGGACCCTGCAAAATTTTATGCCGATAATCTTCTTATTGCCAAAGGTGACAGCATACCCGGGCAACTTGAAACTCTTCCCGCAGAATTGCCTGTTGTAACTCAGAAGACCATTTTCTATGGTCACGGAATGGGATACAGAGGAGAAAAGGAGTTTTCCGGTGTAGCCATAAACGGCATACTTTCGAAATTTTATCCTTCAGATGAAAAATCTCTCAGAGAGGGTCTTGTTTGCATTGAGGCAGTGGACGGATACAGGGCATCTTTCTCGCTTTCGGAATTAATCAACAGAAACGACTACAGAGAACCGCTTCTTATGTACGGCAGCGGTAAGGAAAAAGGCAGGGAGAGTTTCTCCCTTTTTGCCGGATGTGACATGTTTGCCGACAGGGCAATTAAGGGAGTGAGCAAAATAACACTTTATTAAGATAAAGATATGGCTGGAAACAAGGGATCGAAATATTACGACATATTTCTTGACTATCGCCTCTGGCTCACAAAAAGAGGTGACGGAGAAATTCTGGGACATGAACATTTCATGCTGCTAAAGAAAATTGACGAGGGAGAATCCTTCAATTACGCATCTGAGTCACTTGGAATGAGCTACAGAAAGGCGTGGGACAGAATCCGGAATTGCGAAAAGGAACTCGGTTTTTCACTTGTCGAAACCAGAAGAGGAGGCAAGGACGGCGGAAACACAACGCTCTCTCCCGATGGCCGGAGGCTGCTGGATGCATATATGAGCCTTCGCGCAGAGATGGACTCTCTCATTAAAGAGAATGTTAAGAAATTCTTCCACAAATTAAACGATGAGCAATGAAAAATTTTATAATCTTAATATTGGTGTTAACGGTTTCATTACTCGCCGTGTCGTGCCGGGTTGGAAACAAAAAGAAGACCGATGCCGGATTGTCCGGGGACCTCATAATCTTTCACGCAGGTTCTCTCTCAATGCCATTTAAGGCAATTGCCGACACATTTATGCGCATTCACCCGGATGTAAAAGTACTTGCGGAAGCTTCCGGGAGCATTGACGCAGCAAGAAAAATTACCGAACTCGGCAGGGACTGCGATATAATGGCCTCTGCAGATTATTCTGTAATAGACAATCTGCTTGTTCCGGAATATGCCGATAAAAACATAAAATTTGCCTCAAATGAAATGGCAATTGTGTACACAGAAAGCTCAAAGTATGCATCAGAAATTGATACTTCAAACTGGGCAGCGGTTCTTCTCCGTAAAGATGTAATAGTGGGCAGGGCCGATCCAAATTCGGACCCCTGCGGATACAGAACATTATTATCACTTAATCTCGCAAAAAAAGAATTTGAAGAAGAAATAAAAGCGGGAACACTAACAGAAAACAGCAAACTGGCAATCAATCAATTTCCTGAAAATCTGCTTAAAAAAGACGATAGATTCATTCGGCCAAAAGAGGTGGACCTTCTGGCTCTTCTCGATACAAAAACGGTGGATTATATATTCCTGTACAAATCGGTTGCTGTCCAGCACAAACTAAAATATCTTGAACTGCCGGCAAAAATAAACCTTTCGGATCCATTGCTCAATGACCATTATAGCATGGTTGAGACAACCGTAAGGGGCTCAAAACCGGGAGAAACAATGATAATGAAGGGGCAGGCAATGGTTTACGGGCTCACCATTCTCAGGAACTCACCAAACAGGAAAGCCGCCGAAGCTTTTGTGGAATTTCTTTTGTCGGAAGACGGTGGCAGGAAGATACTCGCAGAGATGGGACAGGCTCCTGTATATGACAACAAATAAACTTTAAAATATATGAATTTTAAGACAACAGGACTATTCGCCTTTTTTGTCCTCACACCTCTGTGTGGGGCGTTTGCCCAGCAGGGGGACACAGCAAAAATTTACAATCTTAACAATGTTGTTATTAGTGCAACAAAAACAAGCAGAGAATTAATCAAAACTCCGGTCAGGATCATATCGATTCCAATTCAAAGCATCAGGTCAAATTCCATTCTCAATGCCGATGATATTCTCAGAGGCGTTTCGGGGATGTTTGTAACAAGAAACTTTGGCATTTTTGACAAACATGTATCAATTAACGGCCGTGGAGTTGGCAAAGAACAGGCCAGGACACTCATAATGATTGACGGAGTTCCTATAAATAAAACTTCAACAGGGAGCGCAAACTTTGCGATGATAAATACTGCTCTTATTGACAGAGTGGAAGTTGTAAAGGGTCCAAACTCAAATATTTATGGAGGCAACGCAATGGGCGGCACCATAAATTACATAACAAAAGAGGTAAATGATGGTTTTCGCGCGTTCTTGCAAAGCGACTTCGGGAGCTTCAATACCATTGGGACAAGAGCAAATGTTACCCTGAAAAAAGGTAAATTTTACGTGGGCTTAAATGGTTTTGCACGCAAAAGCGATGGCTATAATTCAAGTAACAAGCCGGATTCGACAACCATAAACCTGTCGCTTAACGAAAAAAGTGCAGGAGCCATTGCCGGTTACCGGATTAATGAGAATAACACTTTAAAAATTGACTTTAACATTACAGACGCTTTAAGAGGAAAAGGGGAGCGGATTTACAGCCCCTCGGGAGTGATTGACGGAGTTAACCATTATATCAATTCCAATTACAGATTAAGTTATTCTGGTAAAGAGGGCTCTTCTTCATGGAACTTTACATCATTTCTTTCCACAGAAAAGTATACAGAAATAAAATGGAAAGGCTCGGATATTTTTGATGTAGACGTAAACAGAAGCGACTATGGAGCATGGTTCTCATATAACTACGAAGGGATAAAGAATAATTCCATTGGTGCAGGAGTTGAGTTCAAGGGCGGAAAAGTAGACGGCCGCGACATTTACAGAACATCAACAGACGTTGTAATCAATAAAGGAAACAGCAATTCTGTGTCTCTCTACCTGTTAGACGAAATCCGCTTATTGTCGGACAGGCTCACAATTGTTCCGTCTCTTCGCGGCGATTTGGTCTGGTTTAACAACGGAGGATTTTCAATCGAAGGAGGAACATCCGTAACTTCGTATCTAAACCCGTATACAGGATCGCTTAATAATGCAAACTGGCAGGCATTGAGCCCTAAGCTTGCTCTCCGATATGGAGTAGGGGAAAAGGGAAGAGTCTATGCATCTGCTTCAAGAGGGTTCCGTCCGGGAACATTAGAAGATATGACCAGAACAGGTGCGATCAGCGGAGGAGTAATTCTGGCAAATACAGCACTAAAGCCCGAACATATTAATACTTATGAGGCCGGAGGAGATTTTACCGTGGCTCGCTCACTCACTGTTTCTCCTTCTGTTTATTATTCAATGGGAAGCGATTTTCACTATGCAGTAAATACAGGGGAGAAAATAAAAATGGGTAATAAATACCGCCCATTGCTGAGTATGCAAAATATTGGAAAAGTGGAAATATATGGTGGGGAGATAGATGTAAACTATTCACCAGTAAAAGGACTGGACATTTTTGCTAACTACAGCTATACACACTCCGTAATTGTTGATTATAAGGCAAACACATTGTTTGGAGATGTGGACATAACCGGAAAATATTTGACTTTTACGCCAAAACACATGGTTAATTCCGGAGTGACCTGGAGAAACGGGATTGTAAACATAACAGCTGTTTACAGCCACCTGAGTTCTCAATTTATGGATTCGCAGAATTCGCCCGATACAGACAAGTACTTTAATAACATTCCAGCATACGGAATATTTAATATGAAAATCTGGCACAACTTTAACAGTATGTTTACATTAAACCTGGGTGCAAACAACCTGTTCAACAAGCGTTATCAGGATGCCTCTTCGCAGTATTCAATAGGAAGATACATCTATACCCAGCTTAACATAACGCTGTAGGTTCTGTATATTATTTTCCCGGAGTGTAAATGAGCTCTTCCAGAGTGCGCTTTGGTACATGATGATTCTGCTGGTCGTCCCGCCAGTATTTGAAATCGCCCTCCTTAATGTCGTCTACGACTACAACCTCTTTTGGTTTTCCGAGGGCAATAACAAGAATTGGAACAAGATGTTCCGGCAATTTAAGGAGCTGCGAGAGCGGCTCCTTTTTAAATGTAGCTATCATACATCCTCCAAAACCGAGATCCACTGCCTGAAGAAGAATGCTCTGGGCGAATATGCCGTTATCGCAGGAATATCCCTGAGATATATTGGTGTCATGAAGAAGTATTATATAAGCCGAAGGTCTTTCTCCTTCAACCGGACCGTCCCACTCTTTCAGGTAACCGGCCCATCCCAGGTTGGGATATATTTTACTGTTCATGTCGCAATCGTTGCTTATATAGAATTTTATAGGCTGAACATTTCTTGACGAGGGCGAAAGTCTGGCAGCATCTACCATCATTTTCAACTGCTCTGTAGTAATGGATTCACTTTGGAAAAACCTTCTGTAGCTTCTGTTTTGTCTGAATGGTATCATAATTCAAATAGAGTTAATAAGTCGTTTAAATCAATTGCTTTAGTTAGTCTGGGATGGTCAATCTCCTCTGTAACTTCGTGTGCCCATATAATTTCGGAGGGGATATATGCTGCATTTGCACCTATTTCCAGAACAGGCAGGATATCGGATTTGAATGAATTTCCAACCATAAGAAACTGTTCGGGTTCTATGTTGTGGAGACGAACAATTTTCATGTAATTTTCGGAATTCTTCTCACTCATAATCTCTATATGAGAGAAGTATTTTTTAAGCCCGGAACGGGCAATTTTTGACTCCTGTTCCTTGAGGTCGCCCTTTGTTGCAAGCGAAAGCTGGTATTTACCGGAGAGTTTTTTAAGTACACTCTCTGCCTGTGGGTAGAGGGCCATCTCACGGCCAATCGTATCCTTCCCAATCGATATAAGCTTAAGGATATCTTCGTTGGTGAGAGTCCCACCGCTTATCTCAATTCCACATTCGATAAGAGAAATAATAAATGGCTTTGAACCGTAGCCCAAAAGAGGAAGGTTGTCCTTCTCGACCCTCAGCAACATCTCGTTGGCAGCCTCTGCACTGCAATATTTCTCCATCATCTTCCCAAAACGCTCCTCTGCTCTCCTGTAGTGAAGTTCGTTTTCCCACAATGTATCATCGGCATCAAAGGCTATAAGTTTTATATTACTGTTGAATTTTTTACCTGTTTCCATGTTTAATTGTCTGTCAGATTGCAAATATATTCAAAAGGCTCGAACAATATGCCACTTATCGTGCCACGACACCCAGGTACCCAGAAGTTTCCCACATTGTTCAAGTCTCACATTATCAATCAGATTCTCCAAACAAAGAGACATTATGTCTCTTTGTTTGGAGAATCTGATTGGTTACCAATGAAGTACAGGGTACAAAAAAACTGCCGCAATCAAAACGACTGCGGCAGCATTTAAAATATTTAAACAAAAGGATTATTTCGCAACCCTTTCAAGCCATTTGACCATGGAGAGCATCACCAGCATCGATAGCGAGCATGCGACAGCAAATACCATCCAGCAAGCCCAAAGAGGAACTGAAGTATAAAGAAGGCCTCCAATGAAAAGAATAGAGTTTCCTATAGCTGTAGCGGCAAGCCAGGCTCCCTGCATCAATCCCTGAAGGTGAGGAGGAGCAACTTTTGAAACAAACGAAAGCCCAAGAGGCGAAATAAATAGTTCGGCAACAGTAAGAATAAAGTACATCCCTACCAGCACCCATGGAGTAAGTTTCATAGCTGAAAGGCTATCCCCGGACATGTTAACGAGAGCAGATTTATCAGGTAAAGCCATTGAAACGATAAGGAGGAAAATATATGCAAAAGCAGCAATTCCCATACCTATTGCAATCTTTTTAGGAGTAGACGGCTCATTGCCTTTTTTTCTCATTGTGCCAAAAAACCACATAATGATAGGTGTAAGGAACACTACAAAGAATGGGTTTACAGACTGGAAGATTTCGGCACCCTTAATGGATGTGAATCCTAAATCTATGTTGATTATATTCAGGTTGATATAGTCCCTTGCAAAGTATGTAAGCGAATAGCCGTTTTGGTGGAAAGAGAACCAGAAGAAAATTACAACACCAAATACTGCAAATAACGCATATATTCTTTGTCTGATTTCTGAGGCAGCCATGGTGATTTCTTCTTTTGAAACACTCTTGTTGTCTTTACTCTTAACCTTTGTGGCAGCAGGATCCGGAAACTGATTCTTGTTTATCATATAAATAATAAACGAGATGAAAATGGCAACTATTGTTGCAATAAAAGCAAAGTGGAAACCTCTATTGAAAACGTCCAGATAGCGATTGCTAAATGCCATTAAATCTGCAACCGGAGAACCGTCCAATGTAACCTGTGAAGCGTAGGTGGTAAGATTGCTTAGCTGCTCGGCACTCATTGAAGCCTGGTTGCCAATGTACTGGTGGGCAAGTTCAGGAAGCTGGGCATTATAATCAAACCCGTTGGTTTTTAGCCACCAGTTTCTTACAGCAATGGCTATAAATGGTGCAAAAAATCCGCCGATGTTGATAAACATGTAGAAAAGCTGGTAACCGGCATCTCTCATGTCTCTTCTCGGTTTACCGTTTTCGTCAACACCAAACTCCTTTGCAATACTGTCTTTGTAGTCTTTCTTGTCATACATTTGGCCTACTATTGCCTGGAGGTTGCCTTTGAAAAGTCCGTTACCAAATGCTATAACAAGCAAGCCTAAGCATGTAATTGCAAGAGCAACAGGCAGATTGTCAACAGGCGTCTTGGTTGGAACAGCAATAATTGCATAACCTACAGCCATAAGAATCAGGCCCCACATAATTGTTCGTTTGTAGTTGCGGGTTTTGTCTGCAATAAGACCTCCCACAAGTGCCAGAATATATATAGAGGCATAGAATGCCGAGTATATAAATCCGGTTGTGGTTTCCGATAAACCAAATTTTGATGAGATGAACAATGTGAGAATTGCCATCATGATGTAGAAACCGAAGCGCTCACCCATATTTGTGAGGGCAGCTGCAAGAAGTCCTTTTGGATGGTTTTTAAACATAGTTATTTATATAATTTTAGTTAAAAATTTGCAGTTAAGTACGCAAAAATAGTAAAAAATGGATAACTTTGTTAGCTATACAAATATAAATTATAATTATTCGCAGATGAACAGGTTTTTAAAGTTAACGGTAACTATAGTTGCTCTTTTTGTTTTTATAAATGGAAAATCTCAGGTTCTGGCACCGGGCGAGGCAGTCCCTCAGGGTGCTATCGTATACTCATTACCCCTTACCTCTTTTCGTTTTGTTGCAGAAGCAGCTCACGAGTCCTTCATTGCAGGCCCTTATGCGAAATATGCTCAAAAATACTTAGGAATTCAGGCACGCGAAACCAGCGGCGAAATATATACTCTTAGTTCAGTTCAGCTTATTCCGTATACAGAAGCCGACCGCAGTTCCAATATCGCCCTCAACATTGGAAACTCGAAAACAGCCTCTGCAAATTTTCTTGAAATGACAAGTCAGGGCCTTATTATCTGGTCCGATTCACGTGTTGCAAAAGGAGGGAGCATGAGGTTCCCTGCTAAAGCGGATATGGCTGCGTTTGAAAAGAGCCAGTCGACATCAAACCTTACAAGCGTAAACACTACTCTGTACAAAACCGTCCAGACAGCTACAGGTTTGGAGAGAGTTCCTGTTCAGCAGAGTCAGGTTGTGGAAAAAAGCCTTGAAAAAAGAGCAGAAGAGACAGCGGGTCTTATTTTCCGTCTCAGAACAAAAAGAATGGAAATTATAACAGGCGAAACCGATGCAACATTCAGCGGAGATGCATTAAGAGCGGCAATAGATGAAATAAACAGGCTTGAAGATGAATATCTCACCCTCTTTACAGGTAAAAGTGTTTCTGACACTCAAAAGATGGAGTTTGATGTTGTGCCTAAAGCAGAAAATACAAAGCAATTTTATGTTGCCTTCAGGATTTCAGAAAGTCAGGGGCTCCTTACTTCTGATAATGTATCCGGCAGGCCGGTCGTGCTGGAACTTATCCAGGACGGGGACAATGCTTCAAAAGTAAATATGGACCTCACACTGGCAAAAGGAAGAATACTTTACAGAAAACCTGCTATAATGAACGCAAGGGTTTCCGATGGCCAGAATCTTCTTCTTCAGACAAGAGTGGCTGTCTATCAGCTTGGAAGTATGCTCTCTTTTCCAATAGAGATTGCAACAGGAAAATAATAGAATTATTATAATAAATTTTAAAACTATACATAATGAGTATTTCAGAATTAAAACCAACAAGAGTGTGGAAAAATTTCCATTCACTCACTCAAATTCCCCGCCCGTCTAAAAAAGAGGGCAAGGCTGTCCTGTTTTTAGAAAAATTCGGCAGGGATCTTGGCCTGGAAACAATCAAAGATGAAATTGGCAATGTAATTATACGCAAACCGGCCACACCGGGGATGGAGAACCGTAAAGGAATTATCCTCCAGGCCCATATCGATATGGTTCCTCAGAAAAACAGCGATAAAGTTCACGACTTTGAAACAGACCCTATCATTCCAAGAATTGTAGATGAGTGGGTATATGCCACCGGTACTACCCTTGGCGCAGACAACGGAATGGGACTTGCTGTTGCCATGGCAGTTCTTGAAGCTAAGGATCTGGTTCACGGACCTGTTGAGGCTCTCTTTACAATTGATGAGGAGACAGGCATGACAGGAGCGCGCCTTCTTAAGCCGGGTATTCTTAAAGGAGACATACTAATTAACCTTGACTCGGAAGATGAAGGTGAACTATATGTAGGATGCGCCGGCGGACTGGATGCAACTGCAAAATTCACATATACCGAAGAAGCTGTTCCTGCAGGAATGACAGGATACAAACTTTCAATTACAGGTTTAAAGGGCGGTCACTCCGGAATGGATATTATCCTTGGCAGGGGCAATGCAAATAAATCGATGGTAAGAGTACTTCTTCCTCTCATTAAAGAACTTGGTGCAAGGGTTGCTTCAATTGAAGGCGGAAGCCTGCGCAATGCAATTCCAAGAGAGGCATTTGCTGTTCTGGCTTTACCAAAAAGCAAGGAAGCTGCTGCAATGAAAATCGTTGAAGAACATTTGGCCGGAATGAAATTCGAACTGTCTGCACAAGACCCTGATGTTAATGTAACTCTGGTTCCTTGTGAAACTCCTGCAAAAGTAATTGATGCAAAAACTGCACTCAATGCTGTACTTGCTGTTTATGCATGTCCAAACGGAGTTGAGAGAATGAGTGATGCAGTGCCGGGTCTTGTTGAAACTTCAAACAACCTTGCAATTGTTAAATCGGAAAATGGCGTGATAGCTGTTAAATGTCTCATGAGAAGCTCGGTGGATTCTGCAAAAGATATGCTTGGCGCATCTTTGAGCTCTGTTTTCGAACTTGCAGGTGCAAAAGTAGAATTGACAGGCGGGTATCCGGGATGGAAGCCAGACATGAACTCAGCTATTCTGAGCACAATGAAGGATGTTTACAAAAAACTATACGGAACAGAGCCTAAGGTTATGGCAATTCACGCAGGGCTTGAGTGCGGTATCCTTGGCGGAACTTATCCGAACTGGGATATGATTTCATGCGGTCCAACAATCCGTTCCCCTCACTCTCCGGACGAAAGAGTTAACATTCAAACAGTTGATAAGTGGTGGAACTATGTTGTTGAGGTGCTTAAAGCAGCCCCTGTTAAAAAATAGTTTGACGGACTCAAAATAATGCATATATTTGCAGCCCTTTTTACAAATTTAATTATTAATCAAAGAGTATGTTGAAACATTACGAAACCGTTTTCATTGCAACTCCCGTTTTATCTGAGGTCCAGATAAAGGAAGCGGTAAAAAAGTATCGTGACTTCATCACTGAAAATGGTGGTGAAATTGTCTACGAAGAAGATTGGGGTCTTAAAAAACTGGCCTACCCAATCCAAAAGAAAACCACAGGTTTTTATCATCTTATCGAGTTTAAAGCAGATGCTGCATTTGTTGCAAAACTTGAAGTACAGTACCGTCGTGATGAGAGAATCATCCGTTTCCTGACATTTGCGCTTGACAAACATGCTGCGGCATATGCGGAGAGAAGAAGAGCTAACAAATCGGAAACTAAAAACTAAGGAGGAAGAAAAATGGCAAATCCGTTAAACAACGAAATTCGTTATCTTAACCCTCCAACAGTAGAGGTAAAGAAGAAAAAATACTGCCGCTTCAAGAAAGCAGGTATTAAGTATGTAGATTATAAAGATGCTGAGTTCCTCAAGAGGTTTCTCAATGAGCAGGGCAAAATTCTTCCCCGTCGTCTCACCGGAACATCTTTGAAATTCCAGAAGAAGGTATCACAAGCTGTGAAAAGAGCAAGACACCTGTCTTTGCTCCCATACGTAACAGATTTATTGAAATAAGCTAAGGAGACAGATAATATGGAGATTATACTTAAACAGGATGTTCAGAACCTTGGCCATAAAGATGATATCGTTATAGTTCGTAACGGTTATGCCACAAATTATCTAATTCCGCAAGGTTTTGCAACTTTGGCAACCCCTTCTGCAAAGAAGGTTCACGCCGAAAACATGAGACAGCGTGCCCACAAAGAGGCAAAAATCCGTCAGGATGCTGTAGCACTTGCAGAAAAACTTGAAGGATTACAAGTTACCCTTGCTACCAAAGTAAGCTCAACCGGTAAAATATTCGGTTCAGTTAACAATATTCAGGTTGGCGAAGCTCTTGCAGCAAAGGGATTTGAAATTGACCGCAGAAGCATTACCATTTCTGGAGAAGCAAATATCAAAGAGGTAGGTATTTACGATGCTGTAATTAAACTTCACCGCGAAATCAAAGCTAATATCAAAGTAGAGATTGTAGGCGAAGAATAATTTCATTTATAATATTTTGGAGGGGATTGTCAGATTGGTAATCCCCTCTTTTTTTTAAAAACTATTGTAAAATGAAATTATTTGTTATTTTTGTACAAGATATGAACACTTTAGATATTTTTTTGTTTCCTTTGGTGGGGTTAAATGATGCCTCAAACGGTAACAAGATAAATGTTTTAGAATTTTGAGCTATCGGAAAACCGGGCTAACAAATTGATTTGCAATAATTCGCAAAAATATACTACACTTAAATAATTTATTTTTATTATGAAAAGAAAACTTTTGACACTGGTTTTACTGATGTTCGCTGTTTCTGCTTTTGCACAACAGGAATCAAAAAGAGGACCTTACTTAACCAACGGTTTTTGGGACAACTGGTTTGTTTCTGTTGGTGGTGGCGCAAATCTTTATTATGGAGAATGGGACAACAAGATAACTTTTGGAGACAGAATTGCCCCTGCACTCGATTTGTCTATTGGTAAATGGGTTACACCATCAGTTGGTTTCCGTTTGCAATATGCAGGTTTGTCTGCAAAAGGACAGGTTTATGGTAATGCACCATTCTCAGAAACAGGTGATCATACAAATACCTGGAACGGAGAGAAATTCAACGTTATGAACCTTCACCTTGATGGAATGTGGAACTTATCCAATGCTATCGGCGGTTATAGGGCAGATCGCACATGGGATCTCGTTCCTTTCACCGGTTTTGGCTGGGCAAGATCAAGCAACAAGGACTCATGGAATACAACAGCTGTTGCTAACAACGAATTTGCTGTAAATATTGGTCTCTTGAATAAATTCCGCATAACTGATGCTGTTGATATCAATCTTGAATACAGACATATGTTTGTTAATCAGGTTTTCGACGGCGTAGCTCTCGGAAGCAGATGGGAAAGTATGGCTTCACTTACAGTTGGTTTCTCTTACAAATTCAACAAACGTGACTTTGAAAGATTTGTAAAGGTTGAGCCTGCTGACTACACTCCTTACAACAATCGTATTGCAGATCTTGAAAAACAAATTGCAACCAAAGATGCAAATGCAAGGTCTTTGTCAGATCAGCTTGCAGCAGAAAAGAGCAAAAAACCTACAGTTGTTGAATCAAGAACTGAATATGTTGTTTCTCCTCTTGCAGTGTTCTTCCAAATTGGCAAAGCCGATTTGACAGACAAAGAAATCATCAACCTTGGTTATGCTGCTGAAGTCATTAAGAAATCAGGCAAGTCATTCAAGATTCTCGGATCAGCTGACAAACAAACAGGTTCTAAGAAATTCAACCAGGCAATCAGCCAGAAACGTGCACAAAAAGTGTATGATGTTCTCGTGAACAAGTTTGGTGTTGACCCAAGTAAACTTGAAGTAGTTGCTAAGGGTGACGAAAACGAACCTTTCGACAAAGCTGTTCTGAACAGGGTAGTAGTTGTTGAAAACTAATAACGGACACACTTAGAATTAATTCTAAATAATTGAAAAGCTGGCTAAATTTAATTTAGTCAGCTTTTTTATTTAATATTGATGAATATTTTAAACTTTATTGCTGTATGGATACAAATGAATTTTCTTTCAAAGGTTTTAAAGCAAACGGATTCCTTATGCTGTTTGCAAACTTTATGCTTATACTTGCCTGTGTGGCCCTTCTTATTTTCTTTTCGCAATTAAGCGTATGGGTCATTGTTATAGCTGTTATAGGACTAATTAAATCCTTCTTCATCTGGGCCGGGTTTTTTGAACTTGAACCAAACGAGGCAAGATTGATGGTTTTCTTCGGAAAGTATAAAGGGACATTCCGCGAAACTGGATTCTACTGGGTTAATCCTTTTATTACAAAGAAGAAGTTGTCAATGAGATCCAGAAATCTTGATGTAAAGCCAATCAAGGTAAACGACAAAGCAGGCAATCCTATAATGATAGGGCTGGTGCTTATATGGAAGCTTAGTGATACATATAAGGCTATGTTTGATATTGATTCTCAAACGATGGCCTCTACGAATCCGGCTTCGGGTACAAGTACAGTTGGAATACAAACTGTGAGCAGCAGAATGAACGCTTTTGAAAATTTCGTAAAGGTACAGTCCGATGCTGCACTAAGGCAGGTTGCCGGACAGTATGCCTATGACGACAATGAATCTGAGGGGGATAGTATCACTCTGAGAGGCGGCGGCGAAGAGATTAACCATCGACTGGTTGCCGAGTTGAATAACAGGCTCTCAATGGCCGGAATTGAAATCTCCGAAGCCAGACTCAACTATCTTGCCTATGCTCCCGAAATTGCAGCCGTAATGCTTCGCCGTCAACAGGCGACTGCCGTGATTGCCGCCAGGGAAAAAATTGTTGAAGGAGCTGTTTCTATGGTTAAAATGGCGCTTGATAAAATTGAAAAAGAGGATATTGTAAAATTTGACAAGACCGATAAAGCCAGAATGGTGGCAAATCTTCTTGTTGTTCTTTGTGCTGACGAAGCTGCGCAGCCGGTAATTAATGCCGGAAACTAAATAAATTAGTTGCGTAACTATTAAAAATAGTTGCACAACTAAAAAATATAGTTATCTTCGCATAACAATTTAAAATGTTATGCAAAAACTAACTGTTAAGGAAGAGGAACTGATGAATATCTTCTGGACAAAAGGGGCTCTTTTTGTTCGGGAATTACTTGAATCATACACAGAACCAAAGCCGCACTTCAATACTCTCTCAACAATTGTGAGGGGACTGGAAGAGAAAGGGTTTCTTGATCACAAATCGTTTGGTAGCACCTATCAGTACTTTGCTGTAATTACTCAGGAAGATTACAAAAACGGGGCATTGAACAATGTCGTAAGCAAGTATTTCAAAAACTCATATCTTGGAGTAGTCTCTTCCCTTATTAAGGAAGAGCATATTTCTCTTGAGGAGCTTAAAAAGCTCATTGAAAAAGTGGAGAAAACCTCAAAACACAAATAGCCATGGGAGATCTTTTGGTATACATACTTAAGTCCTCCCTCTGCCTTGCCGTTTTCTATCTTTTCTACAAGACAATGCTCAGCAGGGAAACGCTTCACAAGTTTAACCGGATAGTACTCCTTTCGCTTTTTGTGGTTTCGCTCATTTTGCCATTTATTGAAGTCTCTTTTCAAAAGGCAGCTCCCTATTCCGGCCTTTCATTAAATCTGGAGGCTCTTCTTGCAATGGCTCAGGCCTCAGGAACAGGAGAAGAGGTAGCTGCTCCGGCAAACAACTGGTTGCTGTATCTGGTTGTTGTATACCTTGCAGGAGTGGTCTTCTCTGTAATTAAAGTAGGGATATCTTTTTATAAGATGTTTTCCTTGCTTAAATCAAGAGGAACAAAGAGGGAAATAATTGAACATAATGTAAGATTGATTATTCATAAAAGAGACTCTGCACCGTTTTCGTGGATGAGGTATATTGCAATTTCGGAAAAAGATTATGCCGAGAGCGGGAAAGAGATAATTACTCACGAACTGGCTCATATATCACGAAAACACTCAATAGATCTTTTATTGGCGGAGTCAGTTAAAATAATTCACTGGTTCAATCCGGCAGCATATCTGTTAAAACAGGAGCTGCAGAACATCCATGAATACGAGGCCGATGAGGCCGTTATCAACAAAGGCATCGATGCAAAACAATATCAACTTTTATTAATTAAAAAAGCTGTTGGCGACAGGCTCTACACTATAGCCAACAGCTTCAACCACAGTAAACTAAAAAATAGAATTACCATGATTTCAAAGAAAAAATCTCCAAAATGGGCAGCCGTGAAAGCAATGTTTTTGCTGCCGTTATCTATGTTCGCAGTTGCCGCTTTTGCAACTGAAGAGGCGTCTACAGTATTTAAACCGGTTTCGGAAATCAAAATTACAGATTTTATTCAGAAAGACACAATTAAGGTTAAGAAAGATGTACGGGTCTTTGTAATGAATAACAAATCAGATTCAGCTTCTAATATAAAGGTTTCTACGATTACATCAGAAATGGGAGACAGCCTGAAAGTTCTCGTGTTTGTAGATGGTGTTGAAAAAGATATGGATGCTTTGAAGGAAATCAATTCCAAAGAAATATCAGAGGTGCGCGTCTTAAAAAATGAAAAGGCAATGAAGCAGTACGGCGAAAAAGCTAAGGACGGAGTTATTGTCGTTACAACAAAAGTCATAAATACAAACGGCGAAAAGAATGTAAATTCCAATGCAAATATTGTTATCAATATGAAAGAGGGAATGGACAAAGCGCTTTATGTCGTTGACGGAATTAAGCAAAAAGGTGGCGACCTGAATAAAATAGATCCTAACACCATAGCCACTGTTGATGTGCTTAAAGGAGAGGCTGCCACAAGGCTTTACGGGGATGATGCAAAAAACGGTGTTGTTATAATCTCTACCAAGTCGTCAGACTCAAAAGGCGACACCTGGACGGTAAAATCGGATAAGCAGGTTGTCATTAAAAGAGAAAATATGGACACTACTGTAGTAAAGAATACTATCGTAATAAAGAGCAAATCCTTAAAAGATGCAAACCCTTTATATGTAGTGGACGGAAAGGTGATGAAAAACTTTGACGAGGCTTCTCTTGACCCGGATAATATAAAGTCAATGTCTGTTCTTAAAGGAGATATCGCTTTAAAAAAATATGGCGATAAAGCCAAAAACGGAGTCATAGAAATTACCCTAAAAAAGTAAATAAAAAGCATTTAACAGGAAAAAATTCGTACCTTTGAAGACTTATTTCTAAGCATTTTATAGTCAAATTATAACAATATGAAACAAGATCTTCAAATTTCCGAACTGATAAAGAAAGAGGAGAATCGTCAGTTGCACGGCATCGAGCTTATCGCATCTGAAAACTTTGTTACGCCACAGGTACTTGCCGCTCTCGGCTCTGTTTTAACAAACAAATATGCCGAAGGGTATCCGGGAGCAAGGTACTATGGTGGATGCGAAGTTGTAGATCAGGTTGAGCAACTTGCAATTGACCGTCTTTGCCAACTCTTTGGCGCAGAATATGCAAATGTACAACCGCACTCAGGAGCTCAGGCAAACATGGCAGTTTTTATGACATGTCTCAAGCCGGGCGATACTTTCATGGGGCTGGACCTTGCACACGGAGGTCACCTTACCCACGGTTCTCCGGTAAATATGTCCGGAATGTGGTATAATGCTATTGCATATCAGGTTAAAGAGGAGACCGGAACCGTCGATTACGACGATATGGAGAAAAAGGCTCTGGAGTTTAAACCAAAACTTATTATTGGCGGTGCTTCTGCATACTCAAGAGAGTGGGACTGGGCAAGAATGAGGGAGATAGCAGATAAAATCGGAGCTATTTTCATGGTTGACATGGCTCACCCTGCAGGACTTATTGCAGCCGGTTTGCTTGAAAACCCTGTAAAGCACGCTCATATTGTAACATCTACAACTCATAAGACATTGAGGGGCCCGAGAGGCGGAGTTATTCTCATTGGAAAAGATTTTCCAAATCCATTTGGTGTAAAGACTCCAAAAGGAGAAACAAAGATGATGTCTGCAATGATTAACTCAAGCGTATTTCCCGGTATTCAGGGCGGTCCGCTGGAACATTGCATTGCTGCCAAAGCTGTTTCATTCTTTGAAGCTCTGCAGCCTGAGTTTAAATTATATCAGATGCAGGTTAAGAAAAACGCTGCTGCCATGGCTGCTGCTTTTGTTGACAAGGGCTACAAGATTATTTCAGGCGGAACGGACAATCACCTTATGCTGATAGACCTGAGAAGTAAATTCCCCGATCTCACAGGAAAGGTTGCAGAAAAAGTACTTGTATCGGCAGATATTACCGTAAACAAGAACATGGTTCCTTTTGACTCCCGTTCTCCTTTCCAGACTTCAGGAATAAGAGTAGGTACTCCTGCTGTTACTTCAAGAGGACTCGTAGAGAAGGATATGCCTTTCATAGTTGATTTAGTTGATAAGGTTCTTTCGAACATAGACAACCAACAAGTTATTGATGAGGTGAAGGAGCAGGCAAGAAAGAAAATGCACGGGCTACCGCTTAATATCTGGTAGAGGTGCTTTTAGCAGTTCACCTTTGGCTGGTTTCCCGGACTTAGGATTAACGGGCACAGATTTAGAAGGCAGATCGGTTTTACCGGTCTGCTTTTTTATTGTATTTGCCGGAGTTGTTGTTGGAGATGTAGGTTTTGCTGTTGATTTATTTACATCAGGTTCCGGCTGAGTCTTATTCGCCGTTCCCTTTTTATTTTCACCGAAAAAACGTTTTGTGTTGGGGAAAAGAGGCTGTTTTATAAATTGAACGGTATCTCTTTCACTGCTTTTGATAATTCTCGGGCAAACATCAAATCTTGAGGAAGGTCTTGCGGAATCGCGCCAGATAAATCCTTTAAGCTTGTCTTTTCCGGTTTCGAGTTTCACCACAGGGTACATATCGCTTTTGATGTTGTCGTAATACTTTACGCGCTGCAATTTACCGCTGTCTATGGCTGCGCTTAAAAATTTACACTCCTTCTGATTCACGGAGGTGATTATGCTGTCCTCTGCAAGGAAAAACAGGAGAGAGACACCGCCAAGCGCATCAAAACGATTGAGCTTATTGCCGCTGAAAAAGCCAATCATGTCGGCGCTTTTAATCTGATTGAAATATAGGGAATCCTGTTTGGAGATGTAGTATGCCGAAGATATTAATTCGGCCTTGACGAGCCTGTTTTTTGACATCACAAACTGGATGCTGTCTGCTGTAAACTGACTTCCTTCGTTCCACATTACCGGGTCCCGGTACATTCTTGCAATTGAATCGATAGAGTTGAAAACAAGAGAATCTGCAATTGCCTGCATGTCGCTGCGGAAAATTCGCACTTTTTTGTAGGCAAGTGCAAACCTTACGGCGGTTGTGTCCTTAATTACGGTAGTGGAGTCTCCGGCCATGGCCTTTTTAGGGTCATCAGGGATCAGTGCAGGTTTTAATGTATCCTTTACAGGTGCGGGTGCTGTAGTTGCCTGTGGCTTCCTGACTGGAGGCTTCCCGGTAACGGGAGTCTTTCCGGACTGGGCCGCCCCTTTTGCAGCAAGCATGTTTTTTTGCGTAACATTTTTTATGAGTGCTTCGAGCGGGTCGACTTTAGACTGCTTAAGTCTTGTTTTTGAAAGAGAAACATAGGAAGAGTCAAGCTCAAACACTTTTCTCGTATAATACCTCAGGGTATCTGCTGCAATAAACAAAGTATCTCTTGCAGTGCTGTCGGCAGTATAATAGCCGGCAGAAGGGTTTTTTGCAAGAATCACGTTAAACGGATCTTTTGTGTACTTGCCGTAGTCTCCGAAAAACAGAGCCTTTTGTGTAGTATCAACTATCTGTATGTTGCTGAAAAGTTCCGCCTCTCCTTTTTTCTTGTCATAGAAGAGGGTATCTGCCCATACCTCTTGTTTGTTTGTAAGGACAAAAACACTGTCGCTGAAAAGGTACTGTTCGCTGTCTTTTTGATACCAGCCACTGTTTGCCCGCAGATATAAAGAATCCTGCCAGGCGTGTGTCTCTCCAAGAAATATCGTTCTTTTTGCCTGAGTCAGATATGCAAGTGAATCCGACTTAATTATGGCAGAATCCACTTTCATTTCCACATTATTGAGGAAGCGGAATCTCTTGAGCTTCGACTCGTATACTCCTTCGCTGCTTTCGATAGTGTTCCCCTTTTCATCAATCATGCTGCCTCCGGAGAAGAATCTGGCAACACTGTCTTTTGTATGGTAATCAAGATAGAGGGTCCGGAGCCGGTTTTTCTCCTTATCTACAAGCTGAACAAGATTGCCCCTTACCTGCGCAAGAGAACTGTCTGCAATGTAGTGAATCTTATCGCTGTAAAGCGCAGTTTGTTCCTGAATAATCTGGACATTGCCCACTGCGTCGATAATATTTTTTTCAACGCTCCAGATAGCTGTGTCGCAAATAATGTAAGTGTTATTGTGCAAAAACTGGGCAGGACCGGTGACCTTTCTATAGTTGATACCATCCTTTTCAATAAGCTGAGCCGACTGTGCGCTTATAAGGCGCAGTAACCTGTCCTCTTTGCCTGTTGTATCTGCGGGCGCAGAGGTGGTTTGCAGTGCTAAAGCTGCTATTGCCAGTAGTGGAGCGAACATTATTTAATCCAGCCCTCGCGTTTAAACGGACAGTTAGTAAACATCGGATCTATGCGAATGAATGTACTTGCCTGTTTTTTGCCTACGAATTTATCAATCTCTGCAAGCGAAGCCCTGTTTTTGGCTTCGGTTAGAAGGACATTGAAATCATCTTTGTAATTTGCCACATGGGAAGGAATAACCTTTTCAAGTTTGATTATTTTGTATACTGTGTTTCCGCTTCTTCCTTCGTTGTCGCTTGACTCGAAAGGTTCTGAAATATCACCTACTTTCATGTCCTTGATTATGGCATAGTCTGTTGGTTTCAGGAGGTCCTTTTCGAAAAGTGAAGAACCGGAATTTTCTTCGGAAAGAAGGCCCCCGTTAATGAAAGTCTTTGGATCCTGAGAAAACTTGCGTGCAGCTGCTTCAAACTTAATACTGTCCGATATGATAAGAGCCCTGATGCTGTCTAATTTTGCAAAAGCTTTGGTCCTGTCTTCGGAAGTGTAAATTGGTTTGAGTAGAATATGTCTGGCATTAAACATATCGCCTTCTCTTTCTATAAGCTGTATAAGGTGAAATCCATCCGGAGTCTCCACTATCTGAGAAACCTGGCCGGGTTTAAGCGACATGGCTGCATCTGAGAATGCAGGCCAGTAAAGTTGCTTTGATGCCATTCTTAACTCTCCTCCCTTAATGGCACTGCCCGGGTCCTGAGAGTAAGTGGCCGCCAGATTACTGAATTTCGTTCCCTTCATAACCCTATCGCGGAATTCGAGCAATTTCTCCTTCACTGCCATTACAGCATCTTCTTTATTTGGATACAGTACAATCTGTTTAATTTGATACTGTGTGGAAATTATAGGTAATGAATCCTTTGGAGCATTCTTGTAAAACTCCTCAACATCAGATGGTGTGAGGGCAGGTGCTCCCTGAGCAACCTTCTTTTGCATCTCCTGGGCAAGAAGCTGCTCATTTAATGCTTCTCTCCATTCCTGTTTGATTTTATACAGAGGCTTTTTAAAATATTCCTCAACTGCTTTTTCTCCTCCCAGCTGTGTGAGTACCTGTTGAACACGGCTATTCAGTTCTCCTTCGATATTCTCGGCACTTACGTTAATGCTGTCCAGTCTTGCCTGTGTAAGGAAGAGCTTGTGGGTCAGCATATTTTCCAGAATTTCGCAACGGATATTCTTGTCGGAAGTTACTCCCTGAACCATCATCATCTGAACCTCTGCCTCAATTGAAGAGAGCTGAATCATGTCATTGCCAATAAGTGCGACCGTCTTGTCTATCAAACCTCCGGTGTACTTTTGTGCCTGAAGATTTGTGGCAGTTGCAACCATTATGAGTGCAAAGAGAGTGTAAAACACTTTTTTCATTTTACTTTCTGTTAATGTTGGTTTTAAGGTAATTGTCATCCAGACCTTCCCGAATTAGGTCCTGCTCAAGTTTTGTTATGAGATCCTGCTTTCTTTTACTTAGAATTATCTCTTTGATTCTTGAACGATAGTATTCGAAAGGAGCTGTTTCGTTCGGGCTGATTTTCTCGGGGAAAAATACCAGATATGTATATAACGAGTCTTTAGTTTCAATCGCAGATTTTGTTGCTATTTCCCTTTCCACTGCAGGAACATCGTAGGGAATCTCTTTTGCAATGAGAGCAATATCTATCCATTCGTTGTTGAAGTTTGAATATTTATCTGCAGAGCTGTAACACAACCTTTCAAATTCGTCTACATCTTCAATGGAAACTGCTTTATAAATCCGTTTTAATTTTTCAAGATTTGGAGATGTAGAAGATACTTTGGCAAATCTCGCTTTAACCACAGAATTTGTGAGAACGAAATTCCCGGAGTTTTTTGCATAATAATCGCGGCATTCAGCTTCTGTGATAGTAGTGTCGAGCCGCTGGTCTATGTACATTTTTTCAAACCGGTACATAAGCAGGGAAGAACGATAGTCTTCCAGCTCCTGTTCCACATCTTTGTCGGTTTTGGAAAGTTCACTCTCCGCTTTTGAAAGCAGGAGGTGCTTGATGGCCCATCTGTTCACATACTGGTTGAGCATTTCAAGACTGTCTTCTGGCGATTTGCCCGGAGGTATGAGCGACTTGATCTCGGACTCGTAAAGCTTATTATCTCCCACCTCGGCTACAACAGCATCCCTGGTATTAAACTCCAGATATTTGCATGAAGCAGTAATAAGAACGAAGGCAATAAATACTAGCTTTTTCATTTTTTAAAATTATATTCTCTATCGGCTGTAGTTTGGAGCCTCTCTTGTAATTGTAACATCGTGCGGATGGCTTTCTGCCACTCCTGCAGCCGTTACCCGTACAAACTGCGCGTTCCTGAGTTCTTCTATGTTTTTTGCACCACAGTATCCCATTCCGGCACGAAGACCACCCACCATCTGATAAACAACTTCGGTAAGCGTTCCCTTGTATGGAACCTGAGCAACAATTCCTTCCGGAACCAGTTTTTTCACATCCTCTTCCATGTCCTGAAAGTATCTGTCCTTTGAACCCATCTGCATTGCTTCAAGTGAACCCATTCCCCTGTAGGCTTTAAATTTTCTTCCGTTGAGAATAATTGTCTCTCCGGGCGACTCCTCTACACCAGCAAACAAAGACCCTGCCATAATTGTGCTTGCACCTGCGGCAAGTGCTTTTACAATGTCTCCGGAGTACCGGATGCCACCATCTGCAATAATCGGAATTCCTGTTCCCTTGAGGGCCTCGGCTGCAAGCATGATTGCTGTAAGTTGCGGTACGCCAACGCCTGCCACTACTCTGGTTGTGCAAATAGAGCCCGGCCCGATTCCCACTTTAACGCCGTCTACGCCACATTCGGCAAGAGCTTTTGCAGCATCTCCGGTTGCTATGTTTCCGGCAATTATTTCTAAATTAGGAAAAGCCTGTTTTACTTTTTTGATTGTCTGCAGCACATAAACAGAATGTCCGTGTGCAGTATCGATAACAACTGCATCTGTGCCAACAGACAGAAGTTTTTCAACTTTAAGGATTGTATCTGCGCCAACTCCAACTGCTGCCCCTACACGCAATCTTCCCTTTTCGTCTTTGCTCGCGTTTGGATTGTCTTTGATTTTGGTAATATCCTTGAATGTGAGAAGCCCTATTAAAACCCGGTTTTCGTCTACAACAGGGAGTTTCTCTATTTTGTATCTCTTAAGAATTGCGCTTGCCTGCTGAAGATCGGTACCTTTTACTGCCGTAATCAGGTTTTCCTTTGTCATCACCTCTTCAATGAGAGTTTTGGGATTGTCAATGAAACGAAGGTCCCTGTTTGTTACGATTCCAATGAGCCTTCCTTTTTCGTCCACTACCGGTATACCTCCAATCTTGTTCTCCTTCATGAGCATCTGGGCATTCCCGACGGTTGAGTCTTTATGGATGGTTATCGGGTCGTAAATCATGCCGTTTTCGGCTCTTTTTACCTTGCGAACGTGTTCCATCTGGATTTCGATAGGCATGTTTTTATGGATGATGCCTATTCCTCCCTCTCTTGCCATCTCAATAGCCATTGCTGCTTCTGTTACTGTATCCATTGCAGCAGATACTATTGGCGAACTGATTTTTATATTCCTTGAAAAATATGTGGAAACATCTACTTCCCGGGGAAGAACCTCGCTTCTGGCCGGAATAAGCAGTACATCGTCGAATGTAAGTCCCTCATGGATAGTTTTGTTGGCTAAAGAATACATGATGTTTTTTTTATAATCGACAAAGATAGATAAAAATTGGTTATATTCGAGGTCAAATACACTAATATGAAAAAGAGTTTTTTTCTTTCTATTGCGGTCGTTTTGATGGGACTTCTATCATGTGACAACCCCGCAAAAACTACAAATGAAAATGATATGTCGAACATTGGTGAAAAAGTCGTTAAAGCCACAATCGGAAAAATTAAGGAGAGCTGCCCCGGTCTCGCATCTCCGGAATTAATGGAAGCCGGTGTTGCTCAGGCTGCCCGTCAATGGAAAGCCGAATTTGGCTCCGAAGAGGACTTTACTACATTCTGCATCGGGAACTATGCGTCTACCCCTGAAAAGAAAAAAGCGCTTTTCGACAAACTTTCGATTGCTTTTGAATCTATTTGGGGCGAGTACAACAGAATGAATGTTGAACTTAAAAAACCTCTTCACCTCGACGGTGATACGCTTGCTCCGGTTGATTATATCTTTGGGGCATACGACCCTTCCGGTCACCTCACAGAAGATTTATACAGCAACAAAATTGCCTTTATTACTATTCTCAACTTCCCGTTTTTCACTCTGGAAGAAAAGGATAGTCTTGGTTCCGGATGGAGTCGTCTGGACTGGGCTTATGCCAGAATGGGCGATATTTTCACTCCTAAAGCTCCGGCTGCAGTTAAACAACTGGTTGCCGATGCCGAAATGAGGGCAGAGAGTTATATAGCGGAATACAATATTATGATGGGTCACCTTGTAAATGACAAAGGCGAAAAACTGTTTCCGGCAGATATGAAGCTGCTTACACACTGGAACCTCAGAGATGAATTAAAGTCCAATTATGCTCCTGTTCCAAATAATACAGAGAAGCAGAAAATGATTTATAAAGTGATGCTTCACATTGTTGAACAGACAATTCCGCAGCAGGTTATTAATAATCCGGAGTATGACTGGAACCCATATTCGAACACAATCACAAAAGGGGGAGCCGCAGTGGAAGTAAAGCAGGAGGGAGACAAGAGATATGCCGTCCTTCTTGATTTATTCAAGGCACAAAAAGCAATGGATGTATATTCTTTTGCATACCCTACTGCCATAAAAAGAGCTTTCGACGGAGGAATGCAGGTAAAGCAGGAAGACATTGAGAATATGTTCATTGAATATATCAGCTCTCCAAAGGTTAAAAAAATTGCCGAAATGATTAAGACACGTCTTGGCAGGCCCCTCGAACCATACGATATCTGGTATGACGGATTTAAATCGAGAAGTTCAATTTCGGAAGATTTGCTGACTGCAAAAACAAAAGCTTTGTATCCTACCGCAGAGGCGTTTGACAAGGATATTCCAAATATGCTTGTGAAATTTGGTTTCCCGGCAGCAAAGGCCGCGCAGCTTGGCGAAGCTATCGTAGTTGAAGCGGCAAGAGGTTCCGGACATGCAATGGGAGCAATGTCCAGAAACGATGTTGCCCGCCTGAGAACAAGACTCTCAAAAGGGGGAATGGACTACAAAGGATTTAACATTGCTGTTCACGAGATGGGACACAATGTTGAGCAGACAATAAGCATGAGGGATGTTGACTACTATATTCTAAACGGTGTTCCAAACACTGCCTTTACAGAGGCAAACGCATTTGTTTTCCAGAAGAGGGACCTTACTTTGCTTGGCTATAAAAAGGCAGATGCAGAGCAGGCAAAAATGACTGAACTGGATATTTTCTGGGGAGCATATGAAATTATGGGTGTTGCGCTTGTGGACATGAATGTATGGAAATGGATGTATGCAAATCCGGAAGCTACTCCTGTTCAGCTTAAGGAAGCTGTTATTTCTATTGCAAAAGATGTGTGGAACAAATATTACGAACCTGTCCTGGGAGGAAAGGATACTCCTCTTCTTGCAATTTATTCACACATGATAAATTCACCGTTGTATCTTGCAAATTATCCGTTTGGTCACATAATTGAATACCAGCTGGAGAAATACTATGCGGGAAAAGACTGGGCAAAAGAGGTAATGAGAATATATGCTCTGGGCAACCTTACTCCGCAGCAGTGGATGATGGATGCAACAGGAGAGAAGATTTCGACAAAACCGATGCTCGAAGAGTAAAAAGAAATTATATCAATCAAGGGGCTTGAAGCGGCGGGACTGAAAAGTATCGCGTTCTTCAAGCCTTTTTTCCAATAAGCTGTGAAGTTCCGTATACCGTATTGTTCCCCATGGCATGTAGTTTACAAATCGCGGAGGAACTTCTCCTGCAAATCGTTCTATATAGAGATTTGGCCGGAGCAGTTCAAGAAAATCTATGAAAAAGTCGATATATTCGTTCATCTCAAATTGAACGAAATCTTCCGGTTTTTCACGGAATTCCCTCTCCATTTGAGTTCCCTTTACTATTTGCAGCTGATGAAATTTTACTGAATTTACCGGCAGACGATTTATATAACCGGCCATAGCCATCATCTCTTCCTTAGTTTCGCCCGGAAGACCAAATATAAAGTGGGCCCCCTGGTCTATTCCTCTTGCAGCGGTAGCTTCAATTATCTCCCTTGCTTTTTCGTAATTGTGTCCACGGTTTATCCTAAGCAAAGTCTTGTCATAAACCGATTCTATTCCGTATTCGATTATTACAATTTTCTCTTTTGAAAGATCAGCAAGCCAGTCGAGTTTCTCTGCATCAACACAGTCCGGCCTGGTTCCTATAACTATACCTGCTATAAGCGGGTGGGAGAGTGCCTGGGCATACTTTTCCCTAAGTTCGGCTATTGGTGCATAGGTGTTTGAGAAAGGCTGAAAGTAGGCCAGGTATTGCGACGCTTTCCTGTATCGGTTTTTGTGAAATTTTATGCCTTCTTCAATTTGCAGCAAAATAGTCTTGTCGGGAGTACTGTATGAAGGGTGGAATGCTTCGTTGTCGCAATATGTACAGCCACCCAGTCCCGCTGTTCCGTCACGGTTTGGACATGTGAATCCGGCATCAATTACAATTTTCTGAAGGCGGCTGCCATACTTCTCTTTGAAGTATCCTACAAAGGAGTTGTATCTTCTGTTGTTGTTAAACTTCATTAAGTGTTTTTCCGGCACGAATTACATTTTTACCTTAATAATAGCCTTTTTGATAAATCCTTCTCCAATAAGAGGAGCATGTGCATCATGAGGGAAAATAACTGCAAGGTTATCTTCTCCGAGACTGATAAAATTTTCGGGACTCTCTTCCAGAAAGGCAATATCATTGGTTTCGTCGTACGGAACATTGTCGCCCATGCACCGGCTCCTGTCGCGAATCCCAATTGTTTCAGTGCCTTTAAGTACAATATGGATGTCGATATAAGAATCATGTACCTCAAGTTTAGGTATTTCCATGCCTCTTCCCTCTCCTTCCCATATTTTGCAGTATATCTCCTTTCCAACCACAGGATACTCTCCCGGCTCAAGACTGTTTAGGTCTGTTTTCAGTATGTATGTATAGGCTTTCTCAAAACGGGGATGAATATTTAAATAACGCTCAAAACCTCTCAAAGAATCAACAATCATAATCTGTAAATTTTAACGCAAATATAATATCTTTGTAGTATTAACTAACCCCTAATTCCGTTCCTTATAATTATGAAATACCTAATTGCCGCATTGTTAACTGTTTCCCTTTTTTTGTCGGCCTCTTTTGACCTTAAGGCTGAATATAATGGAAAACAGGAATGGAGGGCTGTGTGGATTGCCACCGTCAATAATATTGACTGGCCATCTAAGCCCGGCCTCACTTCTATGGAGCAACAAAAAGAACTGATTGCTTATCTCGATTTATTCAAGAGCATGAACTTTAACGCAGTAGTGTTGCAGGTGAGACCGGCTGCCGATGCTTTTTACATTTCCGGAAATGAACCATGGTCAATTTATTTGACCGGAGATCAGAAAAAGAGTCCTTCGCCGCTTTATGACCCTCTCGCTTTTGCGATTGAGGAGGCCCATAAACGGGGAATGGAATTACATGCATGGCTCAACCCGTACAGAGTGAGCCAGAATGTAGACAATATCAAAGACATGTCGCCAAATCATATTTATCGTAAGAGACCGGATATTTTCGTTAAATATGGCAATAAACTGTACTTCGATCCTGCATATCCGGAAACAAGGGAGTTTCTTACAAAAGTTATTAAGGACCTTGTAACAAGATACGATTTGGACGGAATTCACTTCGACGACTATTTTTATCCAAACAGCGACTTTTCCGATGAGTCTTCCTTCGCAAAACACCCGCGTGGCTACAAGAAAGAGGATAAAATGGCATGGAGAAGGGAAAATGTGGATTTAGTAGTAAAAATGTTACGTGACACAATAAAATCCGTTAAGCCTTTTATGAAGTTTGGAATCAGCCCGTATGCAGTGTGGCGCAATAGGAGAGACGATCCTAAGGGCTCAGATACCAAAAGCTACGGATATACAAATTACGACCACCTCCATGCGGATATACTTAAATGGATGGAGGCCGGCTGGCTGGATTATATTTTGCCTCAGCTCTATTTCAATATAGGTTATCCTGCTGCAGATTTTACTGTATTGGCTGAATGGTGGAGAGATTATTCTGCCGGAACGCCTGTATACGGTGGGCTTGGAACATATCGCCTCGATGCAGGTTCAAAAATTGAAGCATGGAGGAGTCCTCTTGAAATAAAGAAACAGGCTCTCATGCTTAGAGAAATGAATAACTATCAGGGAGCCTGTTACTTCAGTGCGAAAAACATGAAAGACAATAAGCTTGATATTAATTCCGTATTAAGAGAGCTCTACCCAAACCCTTCAATCGTGCCTCAGATGCGCGGCTTTGAAACGAATCCTCCGGTTTCGCCCGAAGGTGCGTTAATGAGCATAAAGGGGGGAGATATTTTATTTAAATGGCAGGGGGAAGATTTGCCAAAAGGGAACGCCTCTTTGGAAAAATGCAACTCAGAAAGAGCATATTACTATCTAATTTATAAATTCAAAAAGGGAGAAACTCCGGACTTTTCAAAAGAGTCATCAATTCTTGCCCTTACAGGCGAAACAAAATATTCCGCAGATGCAGCACAGGCACAGGCGTATGATTTTTACGTATCTGCTCTGGACCGGCTCTATAATGAGAGCAAAGCGGTAAAATTTAATGCAATCAAATAAATAATTAAGAAACACTAAATAATATTATGAAAAGATATCTGTTGGTTTTAGCATCGTTTATTGTTGCTCTCTCTTTTATGATAGAGTCGGATAAAGAGAAAACTGAAGCACAATTTGCAAAAATATCTGCCGTTGTAAAGGCAGAGTTTGCTCCGGACCGCCGCTTAAAAACATTTGAGCCAAGCCTTTTTATCTCTTCAACAGGAGATACACTTGTTTTAAAAGGTTCAACAACTGAGGCAGCCGCAAAAAAGGCGCTTCTTTCAAAGCTAACCGAAGCGGGTATTAACGTACTGGACAGTATGGTTATTCTTCCGGACCCTGCACTGGGAGGCAAAACTTATGGAATAACAAATCAGTCTGTAATAAACTTCAGATATTCACCCACATATTCTGCAGAGTCAGCTACTCAGACAATTCTTGGTACCCCTGTAAGGATTCTTGAGAAAAAAAGCGGCTGGACAAGAGCAATTACACCAGAGGGATATATTGCATGGGTAAGTTCCGGAAGCATTGCTCCTATGACCGAACAGGAATTCAACAACTGGAGGGATGCAAAAAAGCTTATTATAACAACACATTACACTCTTCTCCGTTCCGCTGCCTCTGAAAAATCACAGGTAGTGATGGACGGTGTCTGGGGCAACATTGTTAAATATGTTGCTTCATCGGGCAAATACTATAAAGTTGCTCTTCCGGATGGCAGAGAGGCATTTTTACTAAAGAAGTATGCAACAGACTTTAAAGAGTGGATAAGCAGCCGTAACCCAACTCCTGAAAACATCATTGCAACTGCAAAACAATTTATTGGTTTCCCATACATGTGGGGAGGTACTTCAATAAAAGCAATGGACTGCTCCGGATTTACAAAGACATCATACTATCTCAACGGAATCATTCTGGAAAGAGATGCTTCTCAGCAGGCTCTCACAGGAGAAGATGTGGATATTTCCAAAGGATTTGACAATCTTAAAACAGGAGACTTGCTTTTCTTCGGTTCTAAGGCAACTGCCGACAAAAAAGAGAGAATATCCCATGTTGGAATGTATATCAAAGACGGAGAATTCATTCATTCGGCAACATCCGTAAGGATCAACTCCCTTATTCCTTCTGCCTGGAATTACTACGACGGGTCAACAAGACTTGTGAGGGCAAAAAGGATTCTTACTAAAGTGGATATGGACAGCGACATTGTTTCAATTAAAAATCACCCTTGGTATTTTGCCAAATAGTACGAAAATAAATTTTTAAAAATACCTCTTATGACAGTAACTTCCAGGAGAAATTTTCTGAAATCGGCAGGTTTGATTACAGCTGCCGCTGCAATAATGAACCCCTTTGAACTTTTTTCTCAGAACAGGGAAAAGACAGTTAAGAGCGGAAGCAAAAAAATGGTTTTGACATTCCGCCCCTATGATGCGCAAATGAGGCATGTATTTACCATTGCAAATTCATCAAGAACAACAACTCAGCTTGTACTCACAGAAATTGAGTGGGACGGCTATGTAGGATATGGCGAGGCTGCCATGCCTCCTTATCTCGGAGAGACTCAGGCCTCTGTTATTGAGTTCCTGAAAAAAGTAGACCTTTCAAGATTCAGTTCTCCTTTTGAAATTCAGGACATCCTTGCATACGTGGATGCTATTTCAATTAACAATACTGCGGCAAAAGCAGCTGTTGACATTGCACTTCATGATCTTGTTGGCAAGATTATGGGTCAGCCATGGTGGAAAATATGGGGTTTCAATCCTGCAACAGCACCAAACACATCGTTCACTGTTGGACTGGATACCGAAGAGGTTGTAAAGGAAAAGACCCGTGAGGCATCTCCTTACAAGGTAATTAAGGTAAAGCTGGGACGTGACGAAAAGACAGACAAGATGATGATCAATACAATCCGCTCGGTAACCGACACAATTATTTGTGTTGATGCAAATCAGGGATGGAAAGACAAGCATTATGCGCTGGATATGATTAACTGGCTCAACGAGAAAAATGTGAACATGATTGAACAGCCAATGCCAAAACTGCTTCTCGACGAAACAGCATGGGTAACTCAAAACAGTCCACTTCCTATTATCGCAGACGAGGCATGCCAGAGACTTACCGATATTTACAAACTTAAAGGGGCATATAGCGGGATAAATATCAAGCTTATGAAATGTACAGGAATGCGCGAGGCAAGAGAGATGGTTTCTCTGGCAAAGGCATTTAACATGCGTCTCATGATTGGCTGTATGACCGAAACATCATGTGCCATTTCTGCAGCTGCTCAACTTGCTCCCGAAATGGAGTGGGCGGACCTTGACGGCAATCTCCTTATCTCAAATGATGTTTTCTCGGGAATGCAAGTTGTTAACGGGAAGGTAACACTGAGTGACAAACCTGGTATTGGAGTAATAAAACTCTAAATTAAAATATTTTACTACCTTTGCGGCAAATAAATAAATTATGGCAAGTATAAGAATTATTAAAAAAGATATCGATTTTCTTGTTAGTGAGGTGATATCGGACTGTTGGGCATTTATCTATATCCATCAGGACAAGAAAGCTGATAAGGCTGTCGAAATTATGAATAATGCTGTTGAACTGAGAAACGAACTCTTTTCAAGAATTAATAATGTAGACAAGACCGACGTTAAAAAACATTTTAAAGCAATCAATCAGGATTTGCTGAAGGGTGTTGATGCTCTTTTTGTTAGCATCAGCAATCTTACAAAATAGGTAGAACCCATTTCTTAACCAAAACTTCAACAAAGCGAGGCTGACCCAAAAGGTCGGTCTCGTTTTTTGTAACCAGTCTCCGGGCGGCGGGTTGTACCTGTCTATGCAGTTTATACATTACCAGCTAATTTCTTCGGGCTTGTGCGTCCTCCTTCGCTTCGCTGCGTCCGGCCGAATCGCCCTCACCAATTAGCTGGTAATGAAAGACCATGCATAGTGTTTTCAACCCGCCGCCTGAGACGACTGAAATTCGTATCCGAATAACTATTTAATAATAACGCAGTTGCTAAAAACAAACAGACATTATATCTGTTTGTTTTTAGCATGTGGTTGATTATATGGTGCTTACATGGAGGGTTGTAGCAACTGTCCCGTCCTGAAATAGGTTGACACATCATCACTTCCAAAAGGGGAGCGAGTTAGGTGCTCCTTCGTCGCAGGTCTACGCCTTCGGCGACGGCGCCTTACCCCTGGGGTCATTTGGTACGAGCCTGACATTCAGGGAGATGAGTATTTTGATGATTTATGTATTTCTTTGACAATCAGCATGGTACCAAATGACCCCAGGGGTGCTGTGGGTGTCTCTTAATTATTAGTATGTGGCTGATTACGTGATATATGCTAATTGGAATGGCAGATGTGTCTTTAGGCGCTCCTCTAGGATAGTACCGGCCGTTCTTTGCGAAGCTGGCGATTGAATTCTTTTTCCTGCCCGCCGCAAAGATTATTGAGCAGGTAGTGGAAATCTCTTCCGTGGTTTTTGTGTTTGAGGTGGCAGAGTTCATGAAGAATCACGAAATCGGCAAGATTGCTGTCCAGCCTCATAAGATGAACATTGAGATTTATATTGTTTTGCCGTGAACAGCTTCCCCAGTTGCTCCGGTTGTTTTTGAGAAAGATTCTGCTGAAGCGGAAACCGTGTTTTGCTGCAAGATATTCCGCTCTCCCGGGAAGATAGTCTTTCGCCTCTTTACGAAGCAAAGCTATTACTGCATCAATTACGTGTTCCGAAGGGGTATTCACGGGGTAGGCAATAATCTTTCCCGAAGACCCTCTTTTTATTGTTATTTTCTTATCGCCAGCATAAGCTGAGGATTCTTTCTCTTCGAAAACAATTTCTCCTGTAATTATTATTAATGGGTGACCGGGTCCGAACAGGAATTTTCTCTTTTCGGCCTTTGATTTCTGGCGGATCATACTCTCAAGTATCCACTCTTTCTTTTCTTCGACAAATCTTTCTGCAACAGAGTAACGCGTGAGCCAGGGGATAGAAATGTTTATCCCTTTTTGAGGATGGACCGTGAGCCGTATGTTTCTGGAGGAAATCCTCTTTTTAATTACTATCCGGCCAATGCCCGGGTGGTCATATATCCTCTCCATTATGGCAGAATATATACTTTTACCTTCTCTCCTGCGGCAAAATTGCCCACTCCGAGAGGAATTTCTGCAATTCCGTTTGCTCCGTTGAGTGCAGTTATGTGTGCAGATCCATTGTATTTTACGGGCGAGAAGCTACCATCGGAATCAATCTTTACAGGTATCAGGGCAAGTCTTTCTGTATGCTTCCTGCTGTAATCACTCTTAAAAGGCAAATCCGCCTTAAGTCCCGGAGCCTCTCCTCCCATAGATTTAAACAGAAACGGTTTTATTAGCAGTTCAAATTGTACGAAGCATGAAACCGGATTTCCCGGGAGTGCGAAAACAACTTTTTTTGCACTTCCGTCCTGTGAGTATTTTACAGCAAATGTGCTTGGCTTTCCGGGTTGAACAGCAACCTTATTAAAAAGAGTCTTTAATCCAAATTCGTCAAGAACAGCAGGGACAAAGTCAAAATCTCCCATAGACACGCCCCCAGATAAAATGACTATGTCATTATCGTTAAGTGCTTTTCCCAGCTTTTCTCTCAGGCTGCTCTCGCTGTCGGAAGCAATGCCATAATAATTAACAATTGCTCCCGCCCTTAATGCCTGTGCCCTTAATTGCCATCCGTTGGAGTTTCTTATCTGAACTAATGTTGGGATCGCATCCGGTTCAACAATTTCATCTCCCGTTGAGAGTATTCCTATCTTTTTCTGTTTTGCCACAAAGACATTTGTAACGCCAAATGACGCAAGTATGGCAATTTGTTCCGGCTTAATAAATGTCCCTGTTTCCAGCACTTTGTCTCCTTCACGTATATCCTCACCTTTATAACAGATATTGGATTTTAAACTTTTCCCGTTGAATCGGACAGAGGTTCCGCTATCTTCACACTCTTCTACCATTATAATAGTGTCGGCACCTTCCGGAAGCATTGCTCCGGTCATTATTTTTGAACAACATCCGGCAGTAACGGTTTTCCCGGGTTTAAATCCGGCAGCAATATTCTCCAGGAGCTTAAGCTCACCTACAATATCTGCTGCCTTGCATGCATAACCGTCAACGGCCGATTTGTCAAAGGGAGGCATATCCCTGTCGGCATAAACAGGCTGCGCCAGAACTCTGCCAAGCGCCTCCGAAAGCGGTACAAATTCCCCTTCACTTTTAAGGCTGTTGGACAAAACAATCTCTGCTGCGTTATTGAAAGTTATCATCTCTTATAAAATTATGATACAAAATTACTAAAATAGTTGCCTCATGGAAAATATTGTTTATCTTTGCAGCCCAATTTTGGGGAAATATTAACGTCAATTGCTTAAAAATGTCAACTTATTTATCAGCAGAAAAAAAGCAAGAGATTTTCGGACAATACGGAAAGTCTAATGCAGATACCGGAGCTCCAGAGAGCCAGGTAGCTTTATTTTCATACCGTATCGCTCACCTTACAAGCCACTTGAAAGTAAATAAAAAAGATTACTCTACTCAGAGGTCTTTACTTAAACTGGTTGGTAAGAGACGTCGCCTTTTAGATTATCTGAAAGCAAACGACATCGAGAGATACAGAAATATAGTGAAGGCTCTTAACCTTCGTAAATAAAGAATAAATAAGGGTGTCCGTCGGACACCCTTTTATTTTATCTTAAAATTTCCAATAATCTGATTAGATTTGTACCAAAATTATACTCACTCTGTTTTCCAAAACGACCCGGGACAGTGTGGGTAGCTGTATGTATTAATAATAAACTCTCAGAGGGAGAGCCGGGTTGTAAAAATATTATATGAATATTGTAAAGAAGACCATCACGTTAAACGATGGCAGAACAATTGAGATCGAAACAGGCAAGCTGGCAAAACAGGCAGATGGCTCTGTAGTTTTGAAGATGGGTAACACAATGCTTCTGGCAACCGTTACCTGTGCGAAAGATGCTAAGGAAGACGTAGACTTTATGCCTCTTTCTGTTGAATACAAAGAGAAGTATGCATCGGCAGGAAGATATCCCGGAGGCTTTCTTAAAAGAGAAGGTCGTGCCAATGACTCGGAAATTCTTGTTTCCCGCCTTATTGACAGGGCTCTTCGCCCACTTTTCCCGGATGACTTCCACGCAGAAGTTTTTGTAACAGTTAACCTGATCTCTGCTGAAAAAGAGATTATGCCGGATGCACTTGCAGGGCTTGCTGCTTCTGCTGCTCTGGCTGTGAGCGATATACCATTCAATGGCCCTATTTCCGAAGTAAGAGTTGCAAGAATTGACGGAAAATTTATGATTAACCCGTCTTTCACTCAGCTTGAAAAAGCAGACATTGACATTATGGTTGCTGCAACCTTAGATAACATTATGATGGTTGAGGGTGAAATGAAAGAGGTTGCCGAGGCAGATATGCTCGAAGCCATCAAGTTTGCCCATGAAGAGATAAAGAAACATTGCAAGGCTCAAATGGAGCTCATGGCAGAAGTTGGCAAGGTTCAAAAAAGGGCATATTGTCACGAAACTCAGGACGAAGAACTTCGTGCAGCTGTTTCTAAGTATTGCTATGACAAATGCTATACTATCGCAAAATCGCCAAGTTCCAAGCAAGAAAGAACAGATGCTTTCGAGGCCCTTAAGGCAGAGTTTATTGCAACTCTTTCCGAAGAAGATGCTGCAGCCAAAAAATCTATGGTAGGCCGGTACTATCACGATGTGGAAAAAGAGGCAATGCGCAATATGATTCTCAACGACGGCGTTCGTTTGGACGGCAGAGGAACTAAAGACATCAGGCCTATCTGGTGCGAAGTTGATTATCTTCCTGCAACACACGGGTCGGCAGTTTTCACACGCGGAGAGACTCAGTCCCTCACAACAGTTACGCTGGGAACCAGACTTGATATGAAGTCAATCGACGAAGTTCTTGTAGAAGGGTCGGAGCAGGTTGTTCTCCATTATAACTTCCCTCCGTTTTCAACAGGCGAAGCAAAACCATACAGAGGAACAGGCCGTAGAGAAATCGGACACGGAAATCTGGCACTCAGGGCTCTTAAATATGTCATTCCAACAGGAGAGGCAAATCCGTATGCAGTTCGTATAGTATCGGATATCCTTGAATCAAACGGTTCTTCTTCAATGGCAACAGTTTGTGCAGGTACGCTTGCGCTCATGGATGCCGGTATTAAGATTAAGAAACCTGTATCAGGAATTGCAATGGGTCTTATCACCAACTCGGACAACAGCAAATTTGCCGTTTTGTCTGACATCCTTGGCGACGAGGACCACCTTGGCGATATGGACTTTAAAGTAACAGGAACAGTTGACGGAATAACCGCTACCCAAATGGATATAAAGGTAGACGGGTTGTCTTATGAAATTCTTGAAAAAGCACTCGAGCAGGCCCGCCAGGGTCGCCTCCATATAATGGGAGAGATGATGAAAACATTAAGCGAGCCTCGTGCAGAGCTGAAACCTCATACACCAAGAATCATTCAGATAACAATTCCGCAGGAATTTATCGGAGCAGTTATAGGTACCGGTGGAAAGGTTATTCAGGAGATTCAGAAGACCACAGGCACTACTATTACTATTACAGAAAAGGACAGTATGGGTATTGTAGACATCTTCGGAGACAATCAGGAGAGCATGACAGCAGCTTTAGACTGGATCAAGGGTATTACAACAGTTCCGGAAGCCGGACAGGTTTATAAAGGTAAAGTTGTTTCTATTCTTGAATTTGGAGCTTTTGTTCAGATTCTTCCTGGAAAAGAGGGACTTCTCCATATTTCGGAACTTGACTGGAAAAAAGTTGAAAAAGTTGAAGATGTTGTAAACGTTGGAGACGAAGTTGAGGTTAAACTTTTGGAGATGGATCCTAAAAGCGGCAAGATGAGACTGTCGCGCAAGGCTCTGATAGAGAAACCGGAAGGTTACGTGGAACCCGAAAGAAGACCAAGACCGGAAGGACCAAGAGGAGGTCATTCTTCTCAGGGAAGATCGGGAGAAAGACGTCCATTCAGAAACTAATCTTTCCCTTATATAATATAGGCTGCCGAAGTTTTTTCGGCAGCTTTTTTTATACAATAAAACGAGCATAGTGAAAGAAAATAGTTAATAAAAAGGATAAAATATAATTACTTTTCTGATTCTGCTTACAGATTGTAAGGTTATGCATGAAATCATACCGGAAACATTTATAAAAACGCTCGGAATAACAATATTTAACAAATGAATAATAAAACATAACAATTTTTTGTTTTTCGTTAAAAAGTGTTTAATTTCGATGCGAAAACCTTTAATAAAATTTACTTAATCTATGAAGAAATCAATCTTGATTGTCTTGTCGGTATTGCTTGTCACTATCGGTATGGCTCAGACGAGAGTTACCGGTAAGGTAACCTCTTCCGATGACGGTTCTCCAGTTCCTTACGCTACCATCCAGGTTAAGGGTGTAAGTGGTGTAGGTGCAACTACAGACCTCGATGGGAAATTTATTCTCCCTAATGTTTCGGGTAATGCAACCCTTATTTTCAGCTACATTGGCTTCAGAACACAAGAGGTGCCTGTTAACGGCCGTGCTATTGTGGATGTAATAATGACAGCTGACGCTACAAACCTCGATGAGGTGATGGTTGTAGCATACGGAACAACCACAAAAGGAACCTTTACAGGTGCCGCCAGCGTTGTTAAAAGCGATGCGATAAAAGACGTTCCTACTCTATCTTTTGAAAATGCCATGAATGGAAAGGTTGCCGGTGTGCAAATTTCTTCCAATTCAGGACAGGCAGGTTCTACATCATCAATAAGAGTAAGGGGTATTGGATCCATGAATGCATCCAACGAGCCTCTTTATGTAGTAGATGGTGTTCCTGTTGTTTCAGGTAACGTATCGAATATGGGTAACTATACTTCGAATAACGTTATGAGTACAATTAACCCAAGTGATATAGAATCTGTCACTATTCTGAAAGATGCCGCAGCCTCTTCTCTTTACGGATCAAGAGCAGCAAATGGTGTTATCGTTATAACAACTAAACGCGGTAAAATGGGAAAAACAAATATCAACTTTAAAGCTTCTGTGGGTATAACCCCATCTTTTGCAACCGCTAACTACGAGGCTGCAAGCACAGAGCATCAAGTTGAGATGTATTACGAAAACTTTTGGAATGCATTGGTTTATAACCCCAAAATATCAAAAAGAAAATCCATCGCTGAAGCTAGTGCAAGCGCGCTATCTCAATTGAACAAAAGATTCAACAAACACGGTTATACTTTTACTGCTCCTGATAATACAGTAAACTCCCTTACAATAGGTGGCGACAGAGCCGGAAAATATTATGACTGGGAAAGTGAACTAATGAGAACTGCGGTTTATCAGTCTTATGATCTTTCTGTAAGCGGAGCAACTGAGGCTTCAAACTATTTCACTTCCATCTCATATACAAAAGATATGGGCCGCAGTGTAATAAATGATTTCGACCGTATCACAGGCAGGGTAAACCTTACTCAAAAAGTGGGCAAATATGTAGATTTTACAACTAATATCAATATTGCAAAAAGCGGAAAAACCGGTTTTAACGATAGTCGTGCAACAGGAAACAATTACTTCCTTCAGTCACGAAATCTGTTATGGGGGCTTTACTGGCCAACAGACTATCTTACAGGACTTCCTTGGACAGCCAGATATGGCAGTTATGCATACAATGCTCTTTATTATAACAATGAGTGGGAAAACAGTTCAAAGACTCTGAGAATCTCTGCAAATGAGGCCATTACAGTAAAATTGCTTCCAAGTTTAACTTTCAAGACAATTTTGTCTTACGACAACACTCAGACTTTTGATCACCTTTATTACAGCGCAAATCACTTTACAGGATCAGGAGTAAACGGTTCAGTATCCGAAATGAGTTCAACCAACAATAAGCTTGTTTCTTCTTCTACTTTGAATTTTAATAAAGAGATTGCTCCGAAACATACTGTTGGAGTATTGGTAGGATGGGAAGCTGAATCAAACAGGTTTGATTTCCAGCGTGCTTCAGGAACCAATCTGCCAACCAGTAGCCTTCATACAGTTGCAACTGCAGGCAAACTTGATGCGACAGCATACTACGCAGGAAATAACATGTTATCTTTACTGTCAAGAGCAGAATATAACTACGATAACAAATATTATGTTTCCGGTTCTTACCGTCGCGATGGTTCTTCAAAACTGGGCCCTACAGCTCGTTGGGGTAACTTCTGGTCAGTTGCCGGATCATGGAGAATTGACAAAGAGGAGTTCTTGAAAAACATTGCTCTTATAAGCAGCCTTAGATTAAGAGGTTCATACGGAGTAAACGGTACCCTTCCTTCTTCAAACTACGGCTGGCGCTCACTGGCTACTTATGGGAACAAGTATATGGAACTGCCAGGTGGCGGAGTAAGCAGTATTGCTGATGCTAACCTTTCTTGGGAAACCAGCTACACTTCTAATATAGCTTTGGAATTTGGTTTGCTTGATCAAAGAATCAGCGGTACAATTGAATATTTCAACAGAGATTCAAAGGATTTGCTTCAGGATGTTCCAATTTCCGGAGTAACAGGTTTCTACTCAACATTGAAAAACGTTGGTGAAATAAACAACAACGGTATTGAAATTGAATTATCAGGCGATATTATAAAAACTAAAGACCTTAACTGGAGCTTGGGTATAACTGCATCAACAGTTAAATCTACTGTTACGAAACTTTATGGTGGGCAGGATATTATCTGGTACGACCCAACAGGAGACGATGCACGTGCAAAATATATCTACAGAGAAGGTCAGTCGACTCTTGCTCTTTATGGTCTTGAGTGGGCAGGTGTAGATGACGAGACAGGTAGAAACGTATGGTTTATGAATAATGATAAAACTCCTAAGACTGTTGATGCAGATGGTGATCCCGTATTCGTCCCTTCGCCAATTAATGGACGCGTGGTAACTAGCGATTATAAAGAAGCTAGCGAAGTAATTATTGGCAATGTTCACCCTAAACTTTTCGGCGGTATTAATACTAGTTTGGACTGGAAAGGTTTATCTCTTGCACTTAACTTCACTTACAAACTTGGCGGATACACATATGACGGAGCCGGCCGTGACGTTACTGATGACGGATACTATTGGGAAAGGATAGTGTCACAGGATCAGTACGACAACAGGTGGACTCCTGAAAATAAGACTGCAAGCCTTCCACAGCGTCTTGCAACCGACATGGAGGATGTAAATCAAAAAAGCAGCCGTCACATGCATAAAGCAGATTATCTGAGACTTAGTAATATTACTATTGGCTATAACATTCCAAAAAACATTATTAATAAGGTTAAGATTTCAAGCGCCAGAGTTTATTTCAATGGTTCAAACTTATGGACTTTAGCTGCATACAAAGTGTATGATCCTGAGGTTAACGCATATGGTACCCGTGGATGGGAAATGCCACTTGGCAAAACATATACCTTCGGAGTTGAATTTAATTTCTAATTTAAAAAGGTGATACAATGAAAAAGATAAATATATTACTCGCAGTACTAAGCATTGTACTACTTTCATCTTGTGAGGGTTTCCTGGATGTAAAGCCAAGTAACTCTGCCGCAGCTGAAACATCAATATTAACAGCTGCCGACGCAAAAGTGGTAATTAACGGTCTGATGAGAAAAATGACTTCATCAGATTATTATGGCAGGAACTTCTTTATGTATGGTGATGCAAAAGGCGGCGATTTCGCTATCAGTTCCCAGGGGCGCGGATTGGATGCGCTCTATACATTTAACCATTCAGCTTCATCAAATTCATATTCAGGATTCTGGTCTCAGATTTATCACAATATTCTGCAGGCAAACAACCTGATAGTTAATATTGAAAAGATAGAAGCAGACGGTAAAGGATCTACAGTGCTTAGTGAATGTAAAGGACAGGCATTAACAGCAAGAGCTTTAATGTATTTTGACCTGGTTCGTCTGTATGGCAAACCATATACTATGGATAAAACATCTTATGGCGTTCCGCTTGTTCTTGAACCTCTTGATGCATCTGCTCAGCCAACAAGGGCAACAGTGGAAGCTGTTTATACACAAATATTGAAGGATCTTGCGGATGCAGAGCCTATACTTTCTAAATTAGCTAGAACTACTGCAATCAATGGTTACATTAACTTTTACGCTAACAAGGCTATTCAGGCGAGGGTAAATCTGACAATGGGCAGATATCCCGAAGCTCTTGCAGCAGCAGAAGCAGTAATTACCAGTGGTAAATATACTCTTTATGCGAATAACAATTGGGTTAGCTCTTGGTCATCTCAGTTTGGTTCTGAGTCAATTTTTGAACTGGCAGTTTATCCTTCTGAAGCTGACCTTCTTACAGGCTCTCTTGGTTACTATCTGATGCGTCAGGCGAAAAAGACGGGCGCAATGGGCTGGTTTATGGCAAGTGATTTCTATTTGAACAGGCTTAAAGAGGATGCAACTGATGTTCGTTGGGGAATTATGGAATATGACGAAACATCTACAACCAGATTTGGTTCTTGTGTTAAATATTCAGGAGCAAATGGACTGGGAGATAAAGGTACTCCTTCTGCAGTTAACATTAAAGTCATTCGTCTTTCTGAAATGTACCTTATAGCTGCCGAATCTGCATTTAGCCAGCCAACTCCGGATAAAGTAAAAGCTTCCAATTATCTTAACGAAATCCGCAAGAGAGCTCCGGCATTGATTCCTTCCACATCAACAACAGTAACTTTGGATATGATTATTGATGAAAAGAGCAAAGAGTTTTTTGCAGAAGGTCAAAGATATTTTGATATGATACGTCTTAACAAGACCATCACTTTCAATGATGACTTTATCAAACCAGCGGTAATAATTACTCACCGTACGGTATCAATTGACAGGACATTCTACAAGGCAATTTTGCCGATTTCAAAAAGTGAAATCGATGCGAATCCGGCTATAGCAGGACAACAGAACCCAGGTTATTAATAGTTTTTATTTAGTTATTAAAGGTCGTATCTTTTAAGGATACGGCCTTTTTTGTTTTATATTTGTAGAAAAATTTCAAAAAACATATTAAAGTATAAGTCATATGGAGTATTTTCATTTAAGCCTTAAGAGTCACACACTGGAAGATCTTTTGCCAATTTTTAATGAGAGCACAAAAATCAAATTAAGCGAAGAGCTGTTTGACAGGATTAAAAATTGCAGGGATTATCTGGATAACAAGATGCAAAACCACAAAGAACCTATATATGGAATAACAACCGGTTTTGGTTCGCTTTGCAATGTTACGGTGAGCGTGGACGAACTTTCGAAGCTGCAGAGGAACCTGGTTGTTTCGCATGCATGCGGAGTGGGGGCAGAAGTACCGCAAATTATCGTGAGACTAATGATGTTTTTGAAGATAAAGTCTCTTTCATACGGATATTCAGGAGTGAGAACGGAGACAGTACAAAGGCTTGTTGATATGTTTAACAACGGGGTTTATCCTGTTGTCTATGAACAGGGGTCATTGGGCGCTTCCGGAGACCTTGCACCTCTTGCAAATATGTCTCTTCCGCTTTTAGGTCTCGGAGATGTGAATTTTAACGGAAAAAAATATGCTGCTACAGAGGTCAACAATAAATTCGGATGGAAGCCGCTTACTCTTGCTTCAAAGGAAGGGCTTGCTCTTCTCAATGGCACGCAGTTTATGCTTGCATACAGCGTCTGGAATTTATTCAGGGCAAAGAAACTCAGTTCCCTTGCAGACAAAATTGCTGCAATTTCGCTTGACGCATTCGATGGAAGGGTTGAGCCGTTTACTCCGGGAGTTCACGCAATCCGTCCTCATAAAGGACAAATTGATACTGCTGCTGCAATGAGAGAATTGCTCAATGGCAGCGAACTTATAAAAAGAGAAAAGGCACATGTTCAGGACCCGTATTCGTTCCGCTGTGTTCCTCAGGTTCACGGAGCCACAAAGGATGCTCTTGATTATATAGAACGTGCTTTCGTAACAGAGCTTAACAGCGCAACAGACAACCCGACAATACTTCCGGAAGAGGATATGATTGTATCTGCGGGTAACTTCCATGGCCAGCCCCTTGCAATTCCCCTTGATGTGCTTTCAATTGCTCTTGCAGAGCTGGGCAGCATTTCGGAGAGAAGAACCTATCAGCTCATATCAGGGAAGAGAGGTCTGCCTTCTTTCCTTGTTGCAAAGCCGGGACTTAATTCGGGGTTTATGATTCCTCAATATGCACAGGCATCAGTTGTGAGCCAGAACAAACAGCTTGCAACACCGGCATGCGTAGATACCATTGACTCGTCTCAGGGCCAGGAAGACCATGTGAGTATGGGGGCGAATGCTGCTACAAAATGCTGCAGAGTTGTCGAAAATGTCGAAAAAATACTTGCCATTGAACTCATGAATGCTGCGCAGGCTCTTGAATTCCGCCGGCCTCAGAAAAGTTCTCCTGCTTTGGAAGAGTTCGTTTCACGATACAGGAAAATTGTTCCTTTCATTTCCGAAGATGAAGTGATGTATACACACATTCATAATTCAGTTAACTTTATCAGGGAACAATACTATATTTAATAAAACCGGACTATGAAGACACTCTTTATAAACATCAAAAAACTTGTTCAGGCAGAAGAGGGCACTCCCGATGTATGGCGTGCAGGGAAAGAGATGTCTAAGCTGGATTGCATTGACAATGCTTTTTTATTGACAGACGGTGACAGGATTGAGGATTTCGGGAAAATGGATTCACTCGGGGAAGCATCTGCAGACTTGGTAATTGATGTTAAAGGAAGAATGGTTCTGCCCGCATTTTGCGACTCGCACACACATCTGGTTTATGCCGGTAGCCGCGAAATGGAGTATATCGACAAGATACGAGGGCTCTCATATCAGGAAATAGCCAAAAGGGGAGGGGGAATTCTCAATTCGGCACAACTCCTTCACGATACATCAGAAGAGGAACTGTACAGGCAGACTCTTGCCCGTGCGCAGGAAATAATCTCTTTCGGAACCGGAGCTGTTGAAATTAAAAGCGGTTATGGGTTAACACCGGAGGATGAGTTTAAAATGCTTCGGGTTGCCAGGCGGATAGGCGAGACAACGCCCTTAACGGTTAAAACCACCTTCCTGGGCGCACATGCATTCCCTGCAAGATACAAAGGTCGTGAGAGCGAATATGTGGATGAGATAATAAATGAGATGATTCCTGTTGTTGCGTCGGAAGAGCTGGCCGATTATATTGATGTTTTTACAGAAAAGGGATTCTTTTCAGTTGAAGATACAGACAGGATTTTAAATGCCGGGATGAAATATGGGCTTAGGCCAAAGGTTCATGCAAACCAGATGAGCTTTTCCGGCGGCGTGCAGGTTGGTGTTAAATATAATGCCATATCTGTAGATCACCTTGAATTTACAGGCGGGGAAGAGTTTAATGTTTTGAAGGGCAGCGATACAATTGCAACTCTTTTGCCCGGTTCTACATTTTTCCTCGAAATGGAATATCCTCCGGCCAGGAAAATGATTGATTATGGATTGCCGGTTGCCATAGCATCAAACTACAACCCAGGCTCTTCACCGTCGGGCGATATGAAGTTCATGATGGCTCTTGCATCCCTTAAGATGAAACTTACGCCTCAGGAGGTAATTAATGCTACAACAATTAACGGAGCTTATGCAATGGGGGTGAGCGACACACTCGGCTCAATTGCAAAAGGGAAAACCGCAAACCTTATCATCACAAGGGAGGTTCCTTCGCTGGAGTATATTCCGTATGCATTCAGTACTCCATTGGTGGACAGAATGTTTTTAAACGGTGTTGAAATAAAAATTAAGTAACAATCACAAAACAGTAATATTATGACAAAGTTTATTACTCCTTTGGGACAAATAGCAATAATAATATTGGGACACGCTTCGTTCCTTATCCAGTGGCAGGGACGCAATATTTTTATCGACCCGTACAGCAAAGTAGCAAATTATGCTCAGCAGCCGCATGCGAATCTTGTTCTTATTACGCATCATCACAGTGACCACCTCGATAAAGCTGCGCTTGCTAAAATCACCGACAGCAGTACGGTTTTTGTTACAAGCGTAACAGCAGGAAAAAACATAAAAGGGGCCAATGCCTTAAAAATTGGTGAGGAGTTCAATTATGAGGGAATAGGCATTAAGGCGGTTTATGCCTATAATATTGTGCAAAAAAGAGATGACGGGCAGCCTTTCCACCCCAAAGGCGAGGGTAACGGATACATACTTAATTTCGGTGGGTTCCGGGTTTACATCGCAGGTGACACAGAACTTATTCCTGAGATGAAAAGTCTTGGAGATATTGATGTGGCGTTTCTTCCTAAAAACCTTCCCTATACAATGAGCGATGAAATGTTTATTGAAGCTGCAAAGACAATAAAGCCAAAAAAACTGTTCCCGTACCATTATTTTGAGCTGAATACCGAAGCAATTAAATCGAAACTTCCGGAGGGAATTACCTTATACACAGAATAAATATTTAAAAATAAACCATATAAACAATTATGATTCAAAGATTAATTGAGTGTGTCCCTAATTTTAGCGAGGGGCGCAATATGCAAATCATTAAGCAGATTACAGATGAAATTGAAAAAATAGAAGGGGTAAAGCTGCTTAATGTAGATCCGGGTGCTGCAACAAACAGAACCGTTGTAACATTTGTTGGCGCTCCGGAACAAATCATTGAAGCCGCTTTTCAGGCAATTAAGAAGGCAGGAGAGGTAATTGACATGCGTCAGCATCATGGCGAGCACCCGAGAATGGGAGCGACAGATGTGTGTCCTTTTATTCCAATTGCCGGAGTGACAATGGAAGAGTGTGCCCAATATTCAAGAACACTTGCAAAAAGAGTGGGCGAGGAGCTTCTGATACCTGTTTATTGTTATGAAAGTGCAGCATTTACACCGGAAAGAAGAAATCTTGCAAACTGCCGTTCCGGCGAATACGAAGGACTTGCAAATAAGTTTTTGAACCCGCAATGGAAACCGGATTTTGGACCTGCACAGTTTTCGGAAAGGACATCTCATACCGGAGCAACTGCAATTGGTGCCCGCGATTTTCTTGTTGCAATCAATTTCAACCTCAATACAACATCAACCAGAAGAGCAAATGCGATTGCTTTTGACGTAAGGGAAAAAGGCCGTAAGAAAAGAGAAGGAAATGCTATTACAGGTAAAGTGGTAAAAGACGAAAAAGGAGCAGATGTATGGATTCCGGGAACATTAAAGGGATGCAAGGCGATTGGCTGGTTTATAGAAGAATACGGCATCGCTCAGGTTTCCATGAATGTTACAAATATTACTCAGACTCCTGTACATATTGCTTTTGACGAAGTTGTAGAAAAGGCAGCTTTGCGCGGGATAAGAGTAACAGGTTGCGAAATTGTTGGCCTCATTCCAAAGAAGGTACTTATTGAAGCCGGTAAATATTATCTCGCTAAGCAAAATCGTTCTTTGGGTATTGCAGAAGAAGAGATAATTAAAATTGCAGTTAAATCGATGGGCTTGGACGATCTCAAACCATTTGACGCAAAAGAGAAGGTAATCGAATATCTTCTGGAAGACGGTGCTGCTAAAAAGCTGATAGATTTAACCGTAAAAGGATTTGCTGTTGAAACGGCAAGCGAGTCACCTGCACCGGGCGGCGGATCAATCTCTGCCTACATGGGAGCACTTGGCGCTGCCCTTGGAACAATGGTGGCAAACCTCTCTTCTCATAAACCTGGATGGGATGACCGCTGGCAGTATTTCTCCGATTGGGCGGAAAAAGGTCAGTCGATAATGAGTGAAATGCTCTATCTGGTAGATGAAGATACAAACTCATTCAACAAAATCCTTACTGCATTCGGGCTCCCAAAAGGAAATGACGAGGAAAAAGCAATAAGAAGTGCAGCAATTCAGGCCGCAACGCAATATGCAACTGAAATACCGCTTCGCACCATGAAGGTTGCCTATTCGGCTTTTGACCTGGTAGAGGCTATGGCAAAAGAGGGAAATCCAAACTCCCTTTCCGACGCCGGAGTGGGTGCATTGGCCCTTCGCTCGGCCATATACGGCGCCTATATGAATGTGCGTATAAACTCCGCGGATCTTAAAGACAAGACTGTCTCTGAAAAGCTCGTAAACGAAGCGCAGCAGATATTTGACCTCGCCTCAGGTCGCGAAAAGTCAATAATTGAATCCGTACTTGCGACTCTAGGCTCTAAATAGATTTTCGGAAGTATAATCATCTATATTATAGGGGGTTACTAAAAAGGATGGCATCATAGATGCCATCCTTTTTAGTAGATATTTACTAGTCAGTGAGTTGCTAAGAACACGCAGATTTACGGCCGAATGGTTTGCCAACCGAATGGCTAAAAACCGCGGCGCAGCCGCACCATTTATTTTCCGATGTTTATGTATGTTTCCTTGCTGCAACTATTTATGTAAGTTTCACGCAGTCAGGCATATACTAAAAACAAAGAGATATAATATCTCTTTGTTTGTAGTAACCACCATATAATTAGTGCGTTATGGCAAATTATTTTTTTTCTTCCGTAACATTATTACTCTCCGGCGGCTAGTTGCAAAATCTACGCGCTTATCACATTGCCAGCTAATTGATGAGGGCGATTCGGCCGGACGAAGCATAGCGGAGGAGGACGCACAAGCCCGAAGAGATTAGCTGGCAGTGTTTAAATGGCAGAGAAGATAAGCAACTAGCAGCCGGAAATTCGCTGACATAAAAAAAGAGCACCAAAACGGTGCTCTTTTCTTATTGTAACTGAGGAAGACTCAATTATGCATTTGCAGCTAATTTCTTGTAAGAATTGTAGCGCCATTTTGCATACTCTTCGGTAAGTTTGAAGAGCTCAGTAGCCTCGTTAGGGAAGGTCTTAATGAGTGAAGAGTAACGAACCTCTCCCTTGATGAATGCCTGGAACTTGCTCCAATCCGGTTCTTTGCTGTCGAGTGTGAAAGGATTTTTTCCTTCTGCTTCCAGCATTGGATTGTAACGATAGAGATGCCAGTATCCGCTTTCAACTGCCATTTTTTCTTCCATTTGTGATGCACCCATTCCGTTCTTCAGACCGTGGCTGATACATGGTGCGTATGCAATAATCAATGAAGGTCCGTCGTATGCCTCTGCTTCCTTAAGAACATTCATAAGCTGATTATGGCTCGCTCCCATTGCAACCTGAGCAACATATACATATCCGTAGCTAATCGCCATCATTCCAAGGTCTTTTTTACGGATCTTTTTGCCGGATGTTGCAAATTTTGCAACAGCTCCCGCTGGAGTAGATTTTGATGACTGGCCACCGGTATTAGAATAAACTTCGGTATCAAGCACCAGAACATTTACATTATTTCCGGAAGCAAGTACGTGGTCAAGTCCGCCGTATCCGATGTCATATGCCCATCCGTCTCCTCCGAATATCCATTGAGACCTGGTAACCATATATTCTTTGAGCACTGTAAGTTCTTTGCAAATGTCACAACTGCATGAAGAAACAAGCGGAATCAGTTTATCTGCTATTTCCCTTGTTGCTGCGGCATCATTTCGTTTTCCAAGCCACTCTCCGAACAATACTTTCATCTCCGGTGTGCATTTTTCACACTCAATACCATCTGCCATGAGTTTTGCAACTCTTTCGCGAACGCGCTCAGATCCCAAATGCATTCCAAGTCCAAATTCTGCATTGTCTTCGAACAGTGAGTTTGCCCAAGAAGGACCGTTACCGTCTCTGTTTGTAGTGTAAGGCGATGCAGGGAATGATCCGCCAAAAATTGAAGAACAACCGGTAGCATTTGCTATCATCATCCTGTCTCCGAAGAGCTGGGTAATAGCCTTGATGTATGGTGTTTCTCCGCAACCTGCGCAAGCACCCGAGAACTCAAACAAAGGTTGAGAGAACTGCAGGTTCTTTACATTTTGTGTTTTAGGCTGGATTGTGTCTTTGTATCCGATAACTCCGTGTAAGTAATCAAAATTAGGTTGCTCGTGTTCCTGGGTTTCTAAAGGTTTCATGACAAGAGCCTTTGTCTTCGCAGGACATACATCGGCGCAATTGCCGCAACCTGTGCAGTCCATTGGAGTAACCTGGATTGTGAAACTGTAATCTTTGAAAGGACCGTTTCCTTTAACCTTCTTAATTCCGGCAGGAGCTTTTCCCTGTTCCTCTTCATTCATAAGGAACGGACGAATTGCAGCGTGAGGGCAAACGTATGCGCACTGATTACACTGGATACAGTTTTCCGGCTGCCATTCAGGAACATGAGTTGCAATACCTCTCTTTTCGTATGCTGCTGTTCCCGAAGGAATTGTGCCATCCTCGAGATGAAGGAATGCACTTACAGGAAGGTCGTTGCCTGCCTGAGAGTTTACAACGTCTGCTACATTTCTTACCCAGTCCGGTGCAAGCCTGTCAAAGTTTGAAGGGCGGAACTTAGCAGTGAGGTTCTTCCAGTCACAAGGTATTTCTACTTTTTCGTATTCCGAACCTCTGTCAATAGCAGCATTGTTCATTTTCAATATTGTATCACCTTTGCGGCCGTAAGATTTTTCGGCAGCCTTTTTCATCTCCTTAATGGCTTGTTCTGCAGGGATAATATCAGCAATCTGGAAGAATGCAGACTGGAGGATGGTGTTTGTCCTGTTTCCTAAGCCAATTTCTTCTGCAATTTTGGTTGCATTGATAATATACAGATTAAGAGTTTTTTTGGCAATGGTTGCTTTAATATGGTCGGGAAGTTTGTCAATTGTTTCATGAGTAGACCAGAGGGTATTAAGCAACAGAGTGCCGCCTTTCTTTATTCCTCTTAAAACATCATATTTATTGAGATATGAAGTAACGTGGCAGGCCACGAAATCGGGATTTGAAACCAGATATGGCGAAGTGATGGGAGTGTCGCCAAATCTTAAGTGAGAACAGGTATATCCGCCGGATTTTTTAGAGTCGTAGTCGAAGTATGCCTGAACATATTTTGGAGTAGTCTCTCCGATAATCTTAATTGTATTTTTGTTTGCGCCTACTGTACCATCTGAACCAAGTCCGTAGAATTTGCACTCTTTAACACCTTTTTTGGCAAGGCTGATTTCCTCTTTCAAAGGAAGTGATTTAAAGCTTACATCGTCTACGATACCAATTGTGAAGCCATTCTTAGGCTCTTTCATTTTTAAGTTGTCAAAAACCGACAAAATTTGAGCAGGGCTTGTGTCTTTTGAAGAAAGGCCATAACGTCCGCCAACTATAAGCGGCATTTTCCCGCCTTTCTCTGCTATTTCCGATTTGATGTCTACATAAAGAGGTTCGCCAACTGCACCCGGTTCTTTTGTCCTGTCAAGAACAGCGATTCTCTTCACGCTCTTTGGAAGTACGCGGAAGAAATATTTTGCCGAGAATGGTCTGTACAGGCGAACTGTAATAACGCCAACTTTTTCACCTTTCTCAATGAGGTAGTCAACTGTTTCGCGAATTGTTTCGCAAACAGAACCCATTGCGATTATAATGTTTTCGGCCTCAGGGTCGCCGTAATAGTCAAATGGAAGATAATGCCTTCCTGTAAGTTCACTAATCTCTCCCATATATCTTGCTACGATATCCGGAACTCCGTCGTAGAAAGAGTTTGAGGCTTCACGAGCCTGGAAGAATACATCCGGGTTTTGTGCTGTTCCTCTTGTTACAGGCCTGTTAGGATTTAATGCTCTGCTGCGAAAACTGTTTAAAGATTTTTCGCTTATCATTTTTTTAAGGTCGGCAGGGTTAATGTCTTCTATTTTCTGAATTTCGTGTGAAGTTCTGAAACCGTCAAAAAAGTGTACAAAAGGTATCCTTGATTTAAGGGTAGAAAGATGCGAAACTGCTGCCATATCCAATGCCTCCTGAACGCTGCTTGATGCCAGGAATGCGAAACCGGTCTGTCTTGCCGACATAACATCTGAATGGTCGCCAAAAATGGACAAAGCCTGAGATGCAAGCGTTCTCGCAGAAACGTGGAACACTGTTGGAAGAAGTTCCCCGGCTATCTTGTACATATTAGGTATCATAAGAAGCAAGCCCTGTGAGGCTGTGAATGTAGTTGCAAGAACACCTGCCTGAAGTGCTCCGTGTAAAGCTCCGGCAGCTCCTCCTTCACTCTGCATCTCGACCACCTTTAGTGTTTCTCCAAAGATGTTCTTTTTCCCGAAAGAAGCCCATTCATCTACATACTCGGCCATTGTAGACGACGGAGTAATAGGATAAATTGCTGCAAGTTCGCTAAACATGTATGCTACATGTGCTGCGGCGTAATTACCATCACAGGTAATGAATTTTTTTTCTTTTGCCATAGCTATTTTTTTAGATATTAGTACTTATATTAATTTGTTTATTTTTAACTGATTAGCCGGTAAATTAGTTTTGAATGGTACAATAAATTAATATGGCCGGTAGCCACCTTCGTGTTACAGACCATATTGAAAATCTCTTTGCTATACATCCTTTTTTGGCAAAGCCCCCGCCCAAGGGTTTTGCCGATATAAGCTCTGTCTCTATCTCGAACTCTTTTGCTATTTGATGAGGAGTGGGCATGGTATATCAACTATAATCCAAAAGTAATAAATATTTTTAGATTTTAAAAGTAATTTTAGTACTTTCAACACGCTAAATCAATCCAATAAAATGATTATGAAGAAGGTCTCTTTATTTATTTTTTTTCTGTTTTCTTGTTTGATGCTGTCGGCTCAATCCGGGTTTATCAAGGTCTCGAAAGGAAAAGTTGTCGAAGGGGATTTCTTCAAATCTAAGTTGTACATTCTGCCGGATTTTACCGATGCCCGGATTAAGTTTACAAACGGAGATATATACGAAGGAAAGGTTAATATCCATACTTTGTCACAAACGCTCAGATTCTTAGATGCTCAGGGAGACACGCTTGCAGCTGCTGATGAAAAACTTGTAGAATCTGTTTCTGCCGGAAAAGTATTGTTTGTAAAAGTTAATAATCAGTATGTACAGGTTATTGATACCGATGGCTATACATCTCTTGTTATTTCCAGAACCCTGCATATTGGCGCAGAGAGAATAGAAGGAGCGTATGGAATTAAAAACGATGTTTCTTCAATCCAGAAAGTCGAAATTAAAAGTTTCAACAGCAAAATTGAAAATGTAATCTCGGATGCAACTCTGGCCTTCAGTTATCTGGACAACCTTTTACTTGCAAATCGCGGAAAACTTTTTCTTGTTACAAAGAGGACCCTTCAAAGATTCTTCCCCTCACAAAAAGCATTTATTGAGGAGTATTATTCAAAGAACAATATTAAGCAAGAGAACAGGGAAGAGATAATAACTCTCTTCAAACAAATACTCTCGAATAATCTCTGACAGGAGCTGTTTTATTGACGTCCTTCTGTAATGCTCTCCGGAGCAATCTTTTTAATCAGATTCTGGAGAACACTTCCGGGGCCAAGTTCCACAAATTCTCTTGCGCCATCTGCCCACATATTCTCAACACTATGTTTCCATAATACCGGAGCAGTAAGCTGGCTGATGAGGTTTGCTTTGATTTCCAGCGGATTTGTGTGCGGATTGGAATCTACATTCTGATAAACAGGACATATAGGCTCGGTGAAAACTGCAGCTTCAATTGCAGCAGCAAGTTCTTGTCTTGCAGGTTCCATGAGAGGAGAGTGGAACGCACCTCCTACAGCAAGTACTATTGCCCTTTTCGCTCCTGCCGCTTTAAGCAGTTCGCAGGCTTCTGTAACCGCTTCTATGGATCCGGAAATTACTATCTGACCATTTGAATTATAGTTCGCAGGAACGACAATTCCCTTAACTTCCTTGCAAATTCTGTCAACCACTTCGTCTTCAATGCCAAGCACCGCAGCCATTGTAGACGGCTCCAGTTCACATGCCTTTTGCATAGCCTTTGCCCTTGTCGAAACAAGCCTTAGCCCGTCTTCAAAAGTCATTGCCCCGGCAGCCACAAGTGCAGAAAACTCTCCGAGCGAGTGTCCGGCAACCATTTGAGGATTGAACCCTTCGTAGCATTTAGCTAAAATTACCGAGTGAAGGAATATTGCAGGTTGAGTTACTTTTGTCTTTTTAAGCTCCTCATCTGTCCCGGCAAACATTATATCTGTAATACGGAACCCAAGGATTTCATTTGCTTTTTCAAAAAGCTCCCTGGCCTTTGGTTGCGTGTCATACAGCTCTTTACCCATCCCGCTGAACTGCGCACCCTGACCTGGAAATACAAATGCTTTCATCAATTTTTATGTTAAAAGTTCATCCGCAAAGATACATTTTTTAGAGAATTATAAAATATGTATCTTTGCCATCCGCTTTTGGCCTAGTAGTTCAGCTGAATAGAACGTCAGATTCCGGTTCTGAAGGTCGGGGGTTTGAATCCCTCCTAGGTCACAATAAATAATGAGGCTGCCTGTTTTTCAGGCAGCCTCATTATTAGGTAGTATCAGGGTTATTTTTTAGTCGCAGAACCAATTACTTAATACAATGGTTTTCGACTGGTCTCCGTAAAAATCGCTTTTCCATTCAAGGTGAATTTTTACATTGCTCCCATCGCTTATAGTACTCAGGATATTTTCGATATTGAAAGAAACTCTTCCGAATGAATTATAAGCCCTTCTGTCGCCAAAAGCATTGTGGCGTAAAGTAAAGTATTTGTCGGTGGCGGTACTTCTCTCTTCGTCGTAAACAAGAGAAATCATATGTTTGGTAACCGGGTTCTCGCGTAACACTTCGAAGTGGATGTTTAAATATTTAGATCCTACCCAGCTATCCAGAACATCAATATAGTCATGACCAATGCTGTCGCTTTTTTCTACAGTGTTCACTGCTGAGGACATGATTACATTTTTTGCCAGGATATCATAGATGTAATTAAGAATAACCGGCTGCGTTCCGGGTAGCGCACTTACAGCAGGTTTATTGTCATCTTCCAGAATCGTGTAATCTACAAGTACCCTTTGTCCGTCCTTAACTATTATTTGAGGAACACGGTTAACCCGAATGGTGAGAGTTGTACCATTATCAAGCTTGACGGAATAATCCGGATTTGTTCCGACTATCACTCCGTAGCTCAGATTAAATTTACCCAAATCGATTCCTTCTTTTGTGCAGGAGGCTAGTGAGATTGTTAAAATAATAACAAGTGATAATAGCTTAAGAAATCTACCTTTCATCTTTATAAAGTTTATAATGTTTGTTAATGTTGTTTGTTTGACTAGTCAATATAAAGATGCATTTCCGCCTTCGTGCGTTGCATAGGTTTTTCAAAATAAAAAAAGAGGCCGGCTAAATTACTTTCAGCCAGCCTCAATAAAGTTATTAAAGAAACGTTATTCTACAAACGCGATTATTTCTCCCTTGGCAATAGTGTCACCATGCTTTGCGCATACTGCCACGATTTTACCTCCGAAAGACGGTTTAATTTCTTCTATTCCGTAGAAAGCCTGAACGAAACACATTGTTTTGTTTGCCTCTACTGCTTCGCCGATATTTGGAGCCGATGAAGCGTCCATCATATCATACTGCCAGATTAACTGTCCTTTAACGGTAGCCTGTACAGGTTTGGCATTTGGATATCTTTCTATGATTTTTTCTACATCAACCTTAGGCATCTCAACAACCGGACGGGTTACAATAATTGGAGCACCGGCCTTTGTTTTTGCTGCTTCAAGTTCCTGATTGAATCTTTGTTTTGCAACGCCGCTCTTATAATCGCGGTATTGTCTTTCGTGCATGGCAAATTCAAACAGCTCTTCGTCGTCTTGTCCGAGATCCCATTTGTTCTCGATCATCTCTTTTCTGAATTTTTCAAGTTCATTAGGGAAGGCATCCTGTGGATTTCCTGTATAGAATTCAAGACCTTTATCTTTTGCAAGCTGAACAATTTCAGGTGCAAGTTCACCAGGAAGCTTACCGGTTTTACCCAGAATCATGTTCCATGTGTCTTTGTCAATTGTTGTCCATCTTGGTTCTCCCTTCAATGTGTGCATAAGGTTCATGAGTGCAGTATTTTTAACATACTGGCTGAACGGAGTCACGAGAGGAGGGTATCCAAGGCGAGGCCATACATATTCTACTTCCTGGAATAGCATAACTACGAGTTCGTTTAACTGAAGCTCTCTTTTACCCTGATTCCTGAGAGATGAATTGATTGCTCCCATGAAACCTCTAAGGTCGGCCATCATAGAACCCATCATACCACCCGGTAGGCCGCAGCCAACAAGGAGAGATGTCATTTGCTTGTTGCTTGGGTCAATGAAGTAACCGAGGAAGTCATCGATATAAGTCTGAGTGAGTCTTCTTGCCTCCATGTATGCATCCATGTTAATATCCTTAACAAGGAATCCGGCGTCCTTAAGCATTGCCTGGATTGTAATAACATCCGGGTGAACCATGCCCCATGCGAGCGGCTCCATTGCAACGTCAATATATTCGGCACCTGCACGGGCAACCTCAAGCATAGATGCTACTGAAAAACCGGGACCGGAGTGTCCGTGGTATTCAACAATAATGTGAGGATATTTGTCTTTAATTGATTTTGTCAGGCGGCCAAGAAATGCAGGACGGCCAATACCGGCCATATCCTTAAGACAAATCTCATCTGCTCCGAAAGCAACAACTTTATCTACAAGACTCATGTAGTATTCAACTGTGTGAACAGGAGAAGATGTGATACTTAATGCAATCTGAGATATCATTCCACCTTTCTTTGCATACTTAGCAGATAGTTCAAGATTTCTCGGATCGTTTAGTCCGCAGAAAGAGCGGGAGATGTTTGTACCTTGTTTTGCCTTAACTTTATACATCAGTTCACGAACATCTTCCGGTACCGGATTCATTCTGAGGGCATTCAAACCACGCTCAAGCATGTGTGTCTGGATACCTACTTTATTAAATGGCGCTGTCCATTCACGAACTGCATAATTCGGATTTTCTCCGAATAACAGGTTTACCTGTTCAAATGCTCCACCGTTGGTCTCAACCCGGTCGAAGCAACCCATGTCAATAATAACAGGTGCAATCTCTTTCAACTGATGAACCATCGGTACATATTTCCCCGATGATTGCCACATGTCCCTGTATAACAGGGAGAATTTAATTTCGCGAGCCATAATTTTATATTGTTTTTATAATTCTCAGCAATTACAATTTCAAGCGGCAAAAGTAGAAAAAAGAACTTAATAAACGACTACTAAATCGTAACTTTTTGCTTACGAATTGATATTTGCTCTATCTTTTAACGATTTATTATTTTTTATTTGGAAAAAATATCTATTTTTGCATCCCCGAATCTTCGGGAACACGGTGGTCGTAGCTCAGCTGGTTAGAGCGCTAGTTTGTGGCACTAGAGGTCGTGGGTTCGAGCCCCATCTTCCACCCAAATTTTTTAAATTCCCGGTACTAAGCAGTGCCGGGTTTTTTCTTGCATCTCCACCCGGCCTCGCCGAGCGCTTTGAGGCAACAACTGTGGGATTTTAGTCTTTTAGATATTTAGTCACAACACTCTTCCAAACCATATACCCTTCACCCATCAGGTGCAGGCCATCATTTGTATAACGAGCGTCCAGGGCTTCGCTGTCTTTGCTCTTAAGTGCAGAATATACGTCAATAAATGTGAGCCCTTTATCCCGGCACAGCTTGCGCAGTCCTTTGTTAATTTCAATTACTACGTCTCCTTTTTTTGTTGCGCCCAAAAACATGTTGAAACTCTCGTTAACGGGAAAGACGCTTTGTATATACAGCTTTGTTTTTGGGCTCTCTGCAGCAATTTTGCCGGCAACTTTTGCAATGCCGTTCACAATTGAATCTGCAGTAACATTATGAGAGACATCGTTTATGCCAATAAGCAGGAAAATCTTTTTTGGCTGCCCTTTAAGTATCGGGTCGAGACGGTCGTATACGCCCTGAACTATATCACCGCTTATGCCCCTGTTTTTAATGTGCCTGTTGTCAAAAATCTCGCTCCACTCGCCAAAATGGGTAATGCTGTTCCCTAAGAATATAATGTCGCTATTATTCACCGGGAGTTTTTCAAATAGCGAAGCTCTCTGATAATAAAGGGTGCTGTATTTATTTGTCTGCCCAAATACATAGGAGCCGATTCCGAGAGCAAATACGGTAATCAGTAGTAATTTTTTCATTATAGTTTATTTAATATTAATACAATATGTATCCGGCAATTCCGCCGAGAATTATAATCAGAATAGGACTTTGCTTCCCCCATTGGGTTGCGGCAAAAGCTGCTCCGAACAAAACCCAGCTCTTCCAGTCCACGAAATTGTCCGGAGTAACAAGGAGTATGGCTGCCGATGCAATGAGCCCCAATACTACCGGTTTTATCCCTGAGAGCGCTGCATCGAACCATTTGTTCTTCTTAAATTGTTTATAAAGCAGAGCAATGAGAAGGATAATTATAAAAGAGGGGAGGCACACCGCAAAAGTGGCAATTAAAGAGCCCCAGATGTTTCCTGTTACAGAATAACCGATATATGTGGCGCTGTTAATCCCTATGGGCCCCGGAGTCATTTGGGAAATTGCAATTATGTCTGTAAAGGTAGAGGCATCCACCCATTGGTGAGTGACCACAACTTCATTCTGGATAAGCGAAATCATAGCATAACCTCCGCCAAATGTGAAAAGGCCGATTTTAAAAAAGGTTATGAAAAGTTGAAGATAAATCATCGCTTAATGAGATAAAAGTAAAACAATCCCAATACTGCTCCTGCTATTATCAGATATACAGGAGAGATGCCAAGCATCACTATAAGTAATACAGATATAGCCGGAATGAACGAAGTGTATCTGTTTAATTTTGTGGATCTTGATAAACTGATGAGCGGCACTGCAATAAGAGCAACAACAACAGGCCGTATACCCATAAAGACTCTGTTTACAATTTCATTGTCTCTGAAATTGTTGAAGAACATTGCAATTAACAGTATCATTACAAAAGAGGGGAGTGCCGTTCCTGTTGCAGCAATAATGCTCCCTTTTATTCCCTTGAGTCTTTGCCCTATGAAAATAGAGATGTTTATTGCCAGGATCCCCGGTGCAGACTGAGATATGGCAAGCATGTCCATAAATTCCTCATTATTAACCCATCCCCTTTTCTCTACTATCTCTCTCTGGATTACAGGAATCATAGCATATCCGCCTCCAATCGTAAAGGCTCCAATCTTTGAGAAGGTTGTGAATATTTCCAGATATATATTCATAGATACAAAAGTAGCTCATTTTTTAGAAAAGGAGATAACAATGTGTTTTAAAAATTTATTGCTGATTATCAGTTATTTATAAATTGTGAAGAAAAAATAGCCAGAATAATTTTGTTCGAAAAAAAAAGAAACATATCTTTGCAGCCCGTTTCGAAAATGAAACGCTGGATAGAAAGTTCTTTGATAGCATAGGTAGTAAAGAGTAACAAGGTAGAGGTTTTAAAAAAACTTCGTCAAATCTTAATCAATAAATTTAGGTTTGTACTAGTTAGGATATAAGCAAACATTATAAAAATTTTTACAATGAAGAGTTTGATCCTGGCTCAGGATGAACGCTAGCGGCAGGCTTAACACATGCAAGTCGAGGGGCAGCACGGGTAGCAATATCTGGTGGCGACCGGCGCAAGGGTGCGTAACGCGTGAGCAACATGCCCGTATCAGGGGGATAATCCAGGGAAACTTGGTCTAATACCCCATAGCAATTAAAGGAGGCATCTTTTTTAATTTAAAGCTTTGGTGGATACGGATT
>JAJFVD010000005.1 GCA_021371955.1 Bacteroidales bacterium | reverse complement strand
CGACGGGGCTCCACCTCTTCCCATTCCGAACAGAGAAGTTAAGCCCGTTTGCGCCGATGGTACTGCTATACCAAGTGGAAGAGTAGGTAGCCGCCATTTTTACGAAAGAGTCTGATGAGTAATCGTCAGACTCTTTTTTTTGTATGTACCAATGCCAGATTACTGATAATACCTATCAAAACTATCATTTCTGTAAAACCTATCTTGTATGATAACAACAAAGTGCACCGTCCATCCTCGTCCGCTTTGCTACCTGCGGCTGAGTGTGCACTTGTGCTGTTATCATACAAGGATGCATTTTAGACAATTAAGTTGATTGGATTATTAATCAACTTATTTGGTTTTCACTAAAAAATGAGTCTGAAGACTGACGACTCTTTCGAAATGGCGACGGATACTCTTCCGCTTGAGACTATTATTGTGGGAACGGCCGGACCGGGGAAAAGGAGGACGCACAAGCCCGAAGCAATCAGGTGGCAGTGTATAAATGGCAATAGTTAAACACAACTAGCTGCAGGCGATTTGGAATAGAAAGACTATATTTGTATAAAACCTGCATTTATATTCTATGAAAAAACTTTATTCTTCGCTGAACGCAATAATATTGTTGGTGGCGATTTTGTTTTCATCACAAATTCTTATATGTCAGAACGGACAAAATCCTAAACATCCGAAAGAAGGTAATGCAAAAACAGGAAAATGGGCTTTAGTTGTGCATGGCGGAGCAGGTTCTGCACCTAAATCACTTACTCCGGAAAGAAAAGCGGAATATGAGAAAAATCTTTTGGCAGCCCTTGAAATAGGTAAAAAGATGTTGACAGAGGGTAAACCATCTCTGGACGCAGTTCAGGCGGTTGTAAATTATATGGAAGACTGTCCGTTGTTTAATGCCGGAAAAGGAGCTGTAATGAATATTGACGGAATACATGAACTTGATGCCGCAATTATGGATGGCTCAAATCTAAAAGCAGGAGCTGTGGCCGGTGTAAGAGATATAAAAAATCCGGTAAATGCTGCAAGAATGGTTATGGACAGCACTCAGCATGTACTTTTGATAGGAGAGGGTGCGTCTGCATTCGCAAATGCAATGAAACTGGAGATTGTGGATAATTCCTATTTTTCCACTGCAGAGAGAAACGAACAGCTTATAAGAATTAAAAAAGGTACAGAGGAACCAAATTTAAAGGGCACTGTAGGCTGTGTTGCATTGGATATGAATGGGAATCTGGCTGCAGCAACATCTACAGGCGGAATGTCCGGAAAGAAGTGGGGAAGGGTAGGCGATGTTCCAATAATCGGAGCCGGAACCTATGCGAATAATAATACCGTTGCAATATCAGGTACCGGACATGGCGAATATTGGATTAGGAGAGTTGTAGCATTTGATATTTCTGCTCTTATGGATTATAAAGGATTTTCTTTGGAAAAGGCTGCAAACGAGGTGATATTCAATAAAATAAATCCAATGGGAGGCTCAGGTGGAGGAATTATTGCTGTTGACAAAAACGGAAATATTTCAATGGTTTTCAATACAGGATTAATGCACAGGGCATGGGCAAAATCTACCGGAGAATATGGAGTTGGAGTTCTTAAGGGAGAAGAGAAAGTATTTTTGAAATAAATATTAAACAATATGAAATTTAAACCCGGTCTGCTTACTAAAATCATTATTGCAATAATTTTAGGTGTTTTGTCATCTTTTATTTTTCCCGAATCAATTGTAAAAATCTTTGTAACAATAAATTCTATTTTTAGTAATTTTCTTGGATTTGTTATACCGCTGATAATTCTGGGGCTTGTTGCGCCAGGAATTGCCGAACTTGGTAAAGGAGCGGGTAAGTTATTGGGAATTACCACATTGATAGCTTACGGGTCTACTATATTTTCTGGATTTTTTTCTTTTTTTACTACAAAGTGGTCCTTACCTATCTTAATTGAAAAAGGAACGTCTTTTTCAAATATAAACGATATGGCGGGGAGTTCAATAACTCCCTATTTTTCAATTGATATGCCCCCTGTCATGAGTGTTACGTCATCGCTAATCCTGGCCTTTCTTCTCGGATTGGGTTTAACGGCAGTTAAGGGAGATACTTTCAAAAACGTATTGCTGCAATTCAGAGAATTAATTACCGTTGTTATTGTTAAAGCGATAATTCCGGTATTGCCATTATACATTTTTGGCATTTTTATGAAAATCACAGAAGAGGGACAGGCTACTGTCATCATGGGACTTTTCTTCAAGGTCATTATCGTAATTTTCGTAATGCATGTAATGCTGCTACTATTTCAATATCTTCTGGCAGGTGCTATTTCAGGAAAAAATCCAATTAAAGCGTTAATCACAATGCTTCCGGCATATATGACTGCGCTTGGAACTCAGTCGTCTGCAGCCACTATTCCCGTTACGCTTGCACAGGCAAAAAAGAACGGAGTAGATCCGGAACTTGCCGATTTCGTTATACCTCTTTGTGCAACAATTCACCTTGCCGGCAGTACGCTAAAAATTGTTTCCTGTGCTTATGCAATAATGTGGATGTTGGGCATGCCTGCAGGCCTTGATATCTTTGCCGGATTCATATTAATGCTTGGAATTACTATGGTCGCAGCACCAGGAGTGCCAGGGGGTGCGATTATGGCGGCAGTTGGTATTCTGCAGTCAATGCTCGGATTTGATCAGAATGCTATAGGTCTTATGATTGCCCTGTACATCACAATGGACAGTTTTGGAACAGCATGTAATGTTACCGGGGACGGAGCTATCGCTTTAGTAATGGATAAGATTTATTCAAAAGATAAACAGAAAATATAAAAATTATATTCTTCCGGATTTTCTGATTTGCTCTCTTATATGGCTGGTAAAATCTTTATCTTTAATCAGTTCATCTATTTTCATGTGCATTCTGTATCTCCAGTAATGATTAGGATTGGAAGGGAGGTTTATCCGTTCGTCATTGGGATTTTCCCTCCTTAATTTGCCAAACATGGAAAGCCAGTCCTGAAGCGGCAAAATAACAAGCATTGAAGGAGAATAAAGATGAGAGTCAATAATTTTATTACAGATCCACGGCTCGCAATAAAATGGTGCTGTACTGTTTTCTCCGAGCAAATCCCTGAAGTAGATTTTACTGTTTTCATAGTTTTCTTCCCACCATCCTCGCAATGTGCTGGTATCATGACTGCCTGTAGTACATACAGACAAATAAGGATAATGAGAAGGGTTTCCGAATTTGTTCATTGGGTCTTTAGGCATCCTTTGAATTTCCAATGTAAGAATACTTAAAGATTTCATGGCTGCCGGAACGCAGGCCGGAATCATTCCCAAATCTTCTCCGCATACTAGCATACCGGTTGAAGATATGAGACTGGGCAGCTTTTGCATTGCGCTGTTATACCAAAAATCGTTATTCCTCTTGTAGAAAAAATGGTTATATAAATTATTGTACGAATTTTTTTGTTCCTGACTCAGTGAAAGGTATGATTTAGTCAATTGTGCAGAAATTCGCGGATGAAATTTTGTCTGATCAATCGGATCAGATATAAAAAGGACCTCAGAACAAAGAGAGAAAAGTGAATCTTTGTATTTTGACAGATGTGAAGATGACTCCTCTGCAAAATACTTCTCAATAGAAGTCTGGGTATTAAGATTATTCTTCAGGCGATATGTTTCCCATCCGATATTGTCGAGAAATATTTCAGAAATTTCGCTTTTATCGCTTCCAAAATAATCATTGAGAATATATTCTCGGATATATGGTGTACAATCTCTGTCGTAATTGAAATTATAGCCGAAAGATCTGATTTCTTGTTCTGTAAAAGGCAGTGAAGGATTGAAGTGTCCCATTAGTCCCTCAACTGAATGGGTAGGAATCTCCCAAATCCTGAAAAAACCTAATATATGGTCAATGCGGTATGCATCAAAATATTCCCCCATTTTTCTAAACCGTCTCTTCCACCAGGAGAAACCATCTTTCTCAATCTCTTCCCAATCGTATGTTGGAAATCGCCAGTTCTGACCTTTTACCGAAAAGTCATCTGGAGGAGCACCGGCCTGACCGCTAAAGTTAAAATATTGTGGCTCAACCCATGCATCAACAGAATATTTATTTACACCAATAGGTATGTCTCCCTTAAGAATCACTCCCTTGCTGTTTGCATAACGGTGAACCTCCGAAAGCTGAAGATGTAGGTGAAACTGAATAAAGTAGTGTATAGCTATATCATCAAAATGGTCACAGTTGGGAGAAGTCAGTTCCAGAATTTTGACTTTGTCATATATTGAATACTCAGACCAATTTGAAAAGTCTGCACATTTATATTTGTCTCTTAAAAAACAATATGCAGCATAAGGGATTAGCCATTCAGAATTTTTAGTGAAGAATAGTTTGTATTCCTTTGATTGAAATGTTGTATTACCTGACTCTGAAAATATTTTATACAGATATTCCCATTTAAGTTTCGAAACAGAATCGTAATCAACGTTTTCAAGCTTGTTTAACTCGTCGGCCTTCTCCAGAAATTTCTTCATGAAACCTTCGTCTTTTACGATTCCAATTGCCTTCAGATTGATGTATAAGGGATGAAGGGCAAAAATAGAAATCGCGCCATAAGGGTACGAATCTGCCCATGTGTGTGTCATTGTCGTGTCATTAACGGGGAGTATCTGAAGTACCCGCTGTCCGGTGGCGTACAATAAATCAACCATCTCCTTTATATCGAAAAAGTCACCAATTCCGCTGCTCCCATTGCTTCGAAGGGAGAAAACGGGTATTGCCGTTCCGGCAAATCTAGGCTTTGGAGATGGCAAATTGAGTGAGAAATGATTAATTATGGTTTTTGAACCCGGTTTTATCGCCGGATTATTGAAAATTCTATTATTTCCATGTTCCCACACGATAGATGAATTATCAACTGCACCATTGGAAAGAAGAAATTTGTATTCAAAATGGTCAGTAAACTGTGTCGCAGTCATACTATATTCCCATCTGCCATCGCAATTCATGTGCATAGGCTGTTTTTTTGATATTTCCCATTTGCCTAATTCTTCAATGCTACCGGAAATATATAGAGAATCACATGTCGAAAGATTATTCGCAGCACATGTAATTATTATGTTGCCATCTTTTTGAGAATGTTGCGAATCCCTCTTGTAAAATACTTTTCTGAATGCATCAGAAAGAAATGGTGATTCATCTGTAAAAGGGCTCCACTCGTCAAAAACTTGATATTCATTGTTGCCATAATCCCTAAATTTCCTTGATGGACCGGATTCACATGTTATGACCGAATAATTATCTTTTAGGATGTATGAGTAGTCAAAATCCGCTTTTCCTGTAATGTTTACGGAAGTACTCCAAACACCATCATTGTAAGAAAGAGGAATGGCCCTGGAAGTGTCAAACTCTCCAAGTTCAGGGATAGAGCCTGTTATTAAGATGTTTTGACCATATTTAGTATAAAATGCAAGGTTGAATTTTATTCTCATAATCTACAGGAATTTAAATCAAAAATATATCGCAAACCTAATTTAATTTTTTTAATATTTAACAGGTTGGATTATATTTATTATATTTACAGACAGTTATAAATTTTATGAAAACCTCTGTATTTAAAACAAATGGAAATGTTAAAAGAGATTTACGGTTTTTATATATCACAATAAATCTTTTTGCTTTTATACATGCGGCTGTATGTTTTGTTCTGCTTAGTCTTAATCTGGACGACGGGCTTTTTCTGACCATCCTTACTATTGCAATGATTGTAATACTAATCAATTTTTTTAACGGTACAACTGACGTATTTCTTTCACTTTCACTATTATCAATACTTGCGGGTTTTTATATGGGTACCAAGGGAGCAGATCTTATTTATATTTTACTGCCGGACTACTCAATTCTTACACATGTAATTGCCACTATCATCGTAACTGAAATTTTGGGTTGGTCTGTATATTTTATCCTAAGAAAAAGAGTTAACAGAGGATGAAAAATCTAGGATTCAAAAAGATAATAGAATTCTCCCTTCTTGCACTTTTTGTATTTGGCTTCAGGGTTCTTATACAAGAATTTATGCCTCTTTTTGAACAAAATCTTAATTTAACTTTCGGCCGGTTTCTAATTAAACTTCTAAGCAATTATCCTCTCACTCTTGTAATGCTGTTGTTTGATATTTATGCTGCTTACGCTTTAAATAAATACATTAAAGAAGAGTGGTCTTTCATTAAAATATCTCTTATCGTTATATCAGCAATAATAATCGCCTTATTATCCGCACTCTGGATAAGAGTACCTATCTGGACCGGAGTATATTCCGCATCTTTTTTTAAGGACATTTATTTCAACTTAACACTCTTTTCAAGTTTTGTCTTCAATTTAATTATCATTTCGCTCCTGCATGTTTATTCATACTATTCAAGGCTTCACGAAAGGGCTCTCAATCTTGAAATTGGCAAAAAGAACCGAGCAAGGCACCAATATCAGCAATTAAAAAATCAGTTAAATCCGCATTTTCTTTTCAACAGCCTTAATGTTCTGGATTATCTTATTTTTATAGACCAGAAAAGAGCAAGTGATTTTGTGAGAAAGCTCTCTTCCATATACAGATATTTGCTCAGTAAAGAAGATTTGCCAATTGTAACAATCAAGGAAGAGATTGATTTTGTAAATCTTTATGTAGATTTATTAAAAGAGAGGTTCAGTAACGGGCTGATTGTTAATATCTCCATTCCGGATGAGTTTCTTGAATTCAATATTATTCCGGGGGGGTTGCAGATGCTTGTGGAAAATGCTATTAAGCACAATGTTATAAGTCAGGAATGCCCTTTAGTTATCAATGTTTTTATTGATAACGAGAAAATTGTCATTAAAAACAACCTACAGCCAAAAATTACAACAATAGAATCTGGCGGAATAGGTATTAAGAATATCAGAGGTCAGTATATGTTTCTTTTTAGGAAAGATATTCAAATCAAAGTAGATTCTTTTCATTATGAAGTAAGACTCCCTTTAATTGAGAACGTATGAAAATATTGATACTTGAGGATGAAATTCCGGCACAAATGCAATTAAAAAGATTGCTTTCGAATAATTATCCCGACTTTGAGATTTCGGCTACCCTTAGTTCATTAGTATCAGCAGCTGCATGGCTAAAGAACAATTCAGTAGATCTCATATTTATGGATGTAGAGCTTTCAGACGGAATTTGTTTCGAACTTTTCAAAATGACAGAAATAAAATCGTGTGTCATAATTACTACGGCATACGAAAGTTATGCTCTTGATGCATTCAGAGTAAACAGCATTGACTACCTTTTAAAACCCCTGGATGAATCTATGTTTGTAAAGGCCGTTGACAAATGTTTGAGAATGAAAGTCAATCCGGGATATTCGCAGGAAATTGTAAGTAAAATCCTGTCTTCTTCAAAAGTTTATAAGCAAAGGTTCACTATTAAGTTAGGAACTAAAATTATTGTAATCAATACAGCTGATATTGCATATTTTTATGCCGAAAATAAGTCTACCTATATCGTAACAAAAGATAAACGGACATTGTTAACGGACTTTTCCCTGGAGGCAATAGAAGAGCAATTAAATCCGGAGTTTTTTTTCAAGCTTTCCCGTTCCTGCATTGCAGAAATAACATCTATTGACAGTATTTCCAGACACTTTAATTCGAGACTGAAAGTGATTTTGAATCCTCCTTTCAAAGAGGATATTTATGTCAGCAGAGTGCGAGTACCTGCCTTTCTGGAGTGGCTTGAAGGCGTTTTTCCCAACTAATTTTAATTACACTTAAATATACTGGCCTAATGTTTCAATTAGGTTGAATATTTCTGCATTTCGTCCTTAATTTAACTCAATCCGTCGGAATTTTAAGATTATCTGTTTCAATTTATCCTACATTTAATAAAAATTGTATAAATATGAAACAAAGTCGGATGTCGTTTTGGGATATCTGGAATATGAGTTTCGGTTTTTTAGGTATTCAATTTGGTTTTGCTCTTCAAAATGCAAATGCCAGCAGGATACTTCAGACATTCGGAGCTGATGTTGAACATTTATCCTGGTTCTGGATAGCCGCTCCTCTAACTGGAATGATAGTCCAACCTATAATAGGACATTATAGCGATAAGACATGGACAAAGCTTGGAAGAAGAAAGCCATACTTTCTTTTTGGTGCAATACTTACCGCTATAGCTTTGATTTTCATGCCAAACTCTGCACTTCTTGCCAGTCTTTTACCACCAATGCTTGTGGGTGCAGGAATGCTGATGATAATGGACGCTTCGATAAATGTTGCTATGGAACCTTTCAGGGCTTTAGTTGCAGATTTGCTTCCTTCCGACCAGCGAACACTCGGATTCTCGATACAAACATTTTTAATTGGCATTGGTGCAGTAATTGGTTCCTGGCTTCCATTTGTTCTGGCTGAATGGTTCGGATTTGGTAAATCTTCTATTAATGGTTCAATACCATCAAATGTAACTTCATCGTTTTATATAGGAGCTGCCGTTCTTATTGGTTCAATATTATGGACGGTGTTTAAAACTAGCGAATATCCACCGGAAAAGAGTGAAAAAACTAATGAAATTAAAAAAGTAAGAGGGTTAGTACAAATTTTAAGAGATTTTGCCGCGATGCCAAAAACAATGAAGCAATTAGGTGTCGTGCAATTTTTTTCATGGCTTGCGCTCTTTTCCATGTGGGTATTTACTACTCCTGCAATTGCTGTGCATATTTATGGTGCAGAGATTTCCGATACATCATCGGATCTCTACCAGGATGCCGGAAACTGGGTTGGAGTAATTTTCGGAGTATACAACGGAGTAGCAGCGATTTATGCCCTGGTACTGCCTGCTATTGCTATGAAGATAGGAAGACGGCTCACTCACTCATTTTCGCTAATTATGGGAGGTATAAGCCTCATATCTATATTTTTTATTCAGGATCCAAAAATGTTAATAATACCAATGTTTGGAATTGGAATGGCATGGGGAAGTATACTCGCAATGCCTTATGCAATTCTTGCCGGATCAATTCCTCCAATGAAAATGGGGATATACATGGGTATCTTTAATTTCTTTATAACCATTCCTCAGATTTTAAACGGAATAATTGGAGGGCCTATTGTGAAAAGATTATACGATTCACAGGCCATTTATGCAATTGTTTTTGCTGGTATATGCCTTATAATTGCGGCAATAACAGTTGTTTTTGTTGATGATAAGGATGATAAAATTCAATTAAAATTCTTTAATGCTAAAAACTAATTACTAATTACTTAATCTAAAATTTATGAAGCGATTATTTTTGCTGATATCCATACTTTGCTTAGCAACGGGAATGGATATTTATGCTCAACAACGGTTTCCGGTAACAGGAACAGTTGTTGATGCAAAGAATGCTCCATTAATTGGCGTGGCTGTTGTTGAGAAAGGTACTGCAAATGGTACCGAAACCAATCTCGACGGCAAGTTTTCGATTAATGTTGCATCTCAGAACTCGGTTCTGATTATTACGTATATGGGTTTTGTAACCAGAGAAATTCCGGTTTCTCAGGCTGGAAAAATCATACTTTCCGAAGACACTCAGTTTCTATCAGAAATTGTTGTAATTGGTTATGGCCAGGTTAGAAAAGAAGATGCAACCGGATCGATTGTTGCAATAAAACCAGAAGTTCTTAACAGAGGTTCAATAACTGCTCCTCAGGATTTATTGGTTGGAAAAGTAGCCGGTGTGCAAATAACTCCTGGTGACGGCAGTCCCGGTTCCGGTTCTCAGATTCGAATCCGTGGTGGTGCTTCACTTAAGGCCAGTAATGACCCACTTATTGTAATTGATGGTGTCCCGATATCCAATGATGCTGCTCCCGGAATGAAAAATGGGCTTGCTTCAATTAATCCTGCAGATATTGAGACATTCACAGTTCTTAAAGATGCATCTGCAACAGCGATATACGGAGCAAGGGCGTCAAATGGTGTAATTATCATTACAACTAAAAAAGGAACTAAAAACCTTCAAATTGACTACAATTCTACTTATTCTGCAAATCAGAATACAAAAACAGTACATTCATTAACTGCAGATGAGTATGTAACAAAACTTACAGAAGCATATCCTCTCAGTACAACCACAGGAGCAGCAGCACATGCTCTAATAGGCGGTTACAGGACCGACTGGCAAAAACAAATTTATCAGTTAGGACTTACAACCGACCAAAATCTCTCAGTTGCAGGTTCAGTTGCCAGCATGCCATATCGTGTATCTTTAGGATATAATAACCAGAGAGGTACTCTTAAAACATCTTCATACGAAAGGATAACTGTAGGCGTAAACCTGTCCCCTTCATTTTTTAACGATCATTTAAAAGTTATTGCAAATATTAAAGGCGTTAGAAATAATAATGTATACGCAGATGGCGGAGCAGTGGGATCGGCTGCATTTGCAGACCCTACCCAGGCTGTTTATGTATATAACGCAGACGGATCTATTAATTACAATAAATTCAATGGATTCAGCAACTGGGGTACTACAGCATTGCCTAATAATCTAAGCGGTACTAACCCTCTTTCACTTTTATATGATAAATTTGACAAGGCGCATACAAACAGAGCAATAGGCAATATCGAACTTGATTATAAAGTTCACTTCCTTCCTGAACTGAGGGCGCACCTTAATCTTGGATTTGACTATGCTCAGGGAAAAGGCGAAAACGGTGTAAACCAAAATTCATTCCAGGCATGGAAAGATGCGGATTTTAAGGGTATTGGCAGAAAAACCCAGTGGAATAACGAAAGAAGAAATACAGTTCTGGACTTCTATCTTAATTATACAAAAGAGGTTCCTTCAATCAAATCTAAATTCGATTTGATGGGAGGTTATTCATGGCAGCATTTCTACTCAAAAGACTATAGCAAGGAACTTTCAAATCATCTTACAAATCCTGTAATTAAAAAAGAGACCACTTTTCCTACTGAAAACTACCTGATCTCTTTCTATGGACGTTTTAACTATACACTTCTCGACAGATACCTCCTTACTTTCACGCTTAGGGATGATGCCTCATCAAGATTCTCTCCATCAACAAGATGGGGTCTTTTTCCTTCTGCTGCATTTGCATGGCAGATAAACAAAGAATCATTCATGAGGGATTCAAAAACCATCAGCGATTTGAAACTCAGACTAAGCTATGGGGTTACCGGACAGCAGGATCTGGGTCTTAATGACTATCCGTATATAGCGTTATACAATCAGTCTACAATTTATTCAAATTATATGTTCGGCTCTACATTTTATCCGCTTTTGAAGCCTACCGGATATGACGAAAACATTAAATGGGAAGAGACAACATCATATAATGCCGGAATTGATTTTGGCTTTATGAGAAACAGAATAACTGCTTCGGTTGATGTATACTTCAAACAGACAAAAGACCTTTTGAATGAAATAGACGTAGCTGCAGGTACAAACTTTGCAAATAGGATTGTTACAAATGTGGGGAATCTGGAAAACAGAGGTATAGAGTTAAATATTAATGCAACACCTATCGACAGAACCGATTTTGTGTGGGAATTTGGAGTAAACGGAACATGGAACAATACTGAAATCACAAAACTTACTGCAAATAACAATCCTGATTATGTGGGTATACCTACAGGCGGAGTCGCATCAGGTACAGGTGGAACAATTCAGATGCACAGTGTGGGTCACGCACCTAATACCTTCTATACATATCAGCAGGTTTATGATGTTAATGGAAAACCTATTCAAAATCTGGTTGTCGACAGAAATAAAGACGGACAGATTACAGAAGCTGACCGTTATCTGACAAGCTATAGCCCGGCTCCAAAATATTATTTTGGTTTTAGCAACATGTTAACATACAAAGATTTTGATTTTGGTTTCAACCTTCGTGCAAATATCGGAAACTACATGTTTAATGATTTTGCCGGCGGTAATTCAACAACATCTAATTTTTCAAATCAGGGATTCCTTACAAACATGGTTGATGTAGTAAACAGGACTGGATTTACAAGACCAAGCACTCCTCAGCAGATTAAATCTGACTATTTCATTGAAAACGCATCCTTCCTGAGAATGGATAACATTACATTAGGATACAATTTTGATAAAATGTTCTCAACAAGGATGAAAGGACGGCTTGCCTTCTCTGTTCAGAATGCATTTGTCATTACTAAATACTCGGGTCTCGATCCTGAAGGATGGGGCATAGACAATAACATATGGCCAAGACCTCGTGTTTATACATTAGGATTAAACTTAACTTTCTAAAACACGATTTATAATGAAAAAAATTAAAATATTAGTAACTGTTCTATCTCTTTCACTATTTGCCACATCGTGTTTGAAAGATTTAGATACAAAACCGCTGGATGAGAAAACATTTACGGTTGATAAGGCATATGCCGATCAGGCAGCATACAAGCAGGGCCTGGCAAAAATATATTCTGTTATGGCTGTTTCGGGACAAGATGGTTCCGGCAGTACAGACATTACAGGTCTTGATCCTGGTAACTCTCAATTTTTAAGGAGTTTATGGAATGTTCAGGTTGTTACTACCGATGAATGTAAAAACGGCTGGGGTAACGATTCCTGGGTTCCGGAATTGAACAATAACACATGGAGTAACATAAAGAACGAATCTATAGACGGAGTTTATTACAGAGCGATGTTTATTGTTGCTTTGTCCAATGAATACCTTAAACAAACCACAGATGCAAAGCTCGATGAAAGAGGACATGCTGCAATTAAGGCAGAGGTCGCAAAATTCCGTTTGGAAGCCCGTTTCATGAGAGCACTTGCATATTCAATCTTACTTGATGTTTATGGGAACCCTCCTTACATGACTGATGAACATCCTATAGGCGGATATATGCCATCACAAATTGGGAGAAAGGCAATGTTTGAATATATTGAAAGCGAATTAAAGGCAATTGAACCAAACATGCTTGCCCCAAGAACAAACGAATATGGCAGAGCCGATCAGGGAGCGGCATGGACTCTTCTGGCCAGATTATACCTTAATGCAGAAGTATATACCGGCACAGCCAGATATACTGATGTTATTACATATGCCAAAAAAGTTATAGGAGGAGGATACGTTCTCTCTCCAACATATTCATATCTTTTTATGGCTGATAATGATAAGTCTGCTGCTAAAAACGAAATAATATTCCCAATAGTTTTTGACGGAAATAAAATTCAGACTTGGGGAGGGATGACATATCTTGTTGCTTCTTCAAGATCGGGCAGCGAAAAGGATATTGTAGATAACGGCACACAGCAGGCATGGGATGGTAACAGAGCCACTGCTAAACTGGTCGATAAATTTACATATTCCGATTTAACCGGCGATTATCCTGTCAGCCCGGATAAAAGAGCGATTTTCTTCCAGAAAGGCAGAAGCAAAGAAATTACTAATCCGTTGAATACATTTACAACACAAGGCTGGTCAGTATTCAAGTTCACCAATAAGACCTCCACTGGAGGAAAAGGTTCGCACAATGACTTTCCGGATACAGACTTCCCGTATTTCCGGCTTGCAGATGTTTATCTGATGCTAGCAGAGGCAGTTGTCAGGGGTGGAACAGGTGCTACATCAGCTGAAGCGCTGCAGTATTTCAATGCATTAAGAGTACGTGCATATGGAAGCGAAGTTGGAAATGTATCAGCACTTACATTACCCCTTCTTATAGACGAACGTTCAAGAGAACTGTATTGGGAGGGAACCCGCCGCACAGATCTCATTCGTTTTGGAATGTATACAGGTTCTACATATCTGTGGCCAATGAAAGGTGGTCAGGCCTCCGGTGTTTCCATTGATGCCAAGTACAATCTGTTTCCAATACCTGTAGCCGATTTAATGGCAAATCCAAATCTTGTACAAAACACAGGATACTAATAAAATATTAAATTATGAAAATAATAAAATATACATTATCAATACTGGCCCTGGTATTAGCATTTACTGCCTGTACCAAAGACAGCAGCAACAATGTGGTTTTTGATTCCACTAAAGCCGTATCAGGGACACTTTCGGCACCTGCAGCTATAGTTCTGCTAGATGCCACCAAGGGAAATAATCTTCCAGCCTTCACCTGGACACCAAGTACTTTTGGATTTGACGCAGCGATTACTTATACAGTAGAGATTGCACTTCAGGGTAATAATTTTGCGACTACTAAAATATTAGGTACTGTTTCTACAAACCGGCTGGTTATAAAAGGAAGCGACCTTCAATCTGCTTTAGACGGGCTTAAAGTAATTTTGGGCAATACACATGTAGTTGAAATGAGAGTTAAATCTCAGATAGTAGATCAGGTCACCCCAATTTATTCAAATGTTGTTAACTATAATGTAACCACCTTTATGCCTGCAGAAAAAGAGTATAATAAGGTATGGATTGTAGGCGACTATTGCGGCTGGAACCATGCTAACTCTCAATTCCTCTATGATGTAGCAGGGGATAAGCAATACTATGAGGGCTGGGTTGCATTCAGCGGTAAAGCTCAGAACGGGTTTAAGATTACATACAAAGCCGGATGGGGTGACGATATAGGAACAAATGATGCTGCAGTTGTCAATAACAAGATTAAAGTAGAACCTGGTGGAAATATAGGATTGTTTAATGGGTCAATAATGCTCCTTAAACTCGACAACAGAGATCAGGCAAACAGAACTCTCGAGTTGAAAAAGACTATATCAAGAATAGGCCTTATTGGAAGTGCAACTCCAAACGGATGGAATTCACCAGATACAGAACTACTCTTCAATACTACCACAAGAATGTTTGAGGCTACTATTGTACTTACTGATGGTGAAATTAAATTCCGAGCAGACAACGACTGGGGTCTGAACTGGGGTAAGTTTGATGCCAGTGCGGGAAAGAATCCAAACCAGCTCAATCCTGGCGGACCAAATATCCCTGTTACTGCAGGAACTTATAAAGTAGAGTTTAACCTTAACAAAGTTGATCCTACATATAAGCTGACACTGATACCGTAAAATTTCTATTATCGGAGGCACTCTAAAAGGGTGCCTCCTTTATTAATTTAAAACATAACTGCTTATGAAAAAGATGCTTACATTCTTTTTGGCCTTTCTTTTGCTTTTATCGTGCAGTAAGGGCGAAGTTCCTCCCGGCCCACAACCGCCTGCAGTAGTGAGAGATGATATTTCCCAATATGATTCAAGAAGCTGGGATGGCGTAAAAAGAGGAGGCATTTTTTATGAAATATTTGTTAGATCTTTTGCAGATGGAAATAACGATGGAATAGGGGATATTAAAGGTATTACTGCCAAACTGGATTATCTGAATGAACTGGGAGTATCAGGAATTTGGCTGACACCTATACATCCTTCTCCTTCATATCATGGGTACGATGTGGATGATTATAAAGCAATCAAGGTCGAATACGGAACTATGACAGATTTTGATGCTCTTTTGGCAAAGGCACACTCTTTAGGTATTAAAGTAATCCTTGACCTTGTTTTAAATCATACATCCAAAACACATCCATGGTTTACAGCTGCAATTACTAACACTTCAAATCAATATAGGAATTTCTACTTATTTGCTCCGGTCAATGATGTTGCAGGCTGGATAACTTCGGCGAAAGTTCCAATGACAAACAGTTACAACTCCGGTCAATGGCATAGCATATCCTCAGGTACAAGTGATTACAAGTACATGGGGATGTTTTCTGACTGGATGCCTGACTTAAATTACGGAAACATTGATACTGCCCAAAATTCTGCACCATTCAAGGCAATGGTTGATGTTGCCTCTTTCTGGCTTGCCAAAGGGGTTGACGGATTCCGTCTTGATGCTGTGAAACATATTTATCAGAGTGAAGATTCTGATGAGAATCCGCGTTTTCTTGAAAAATATTACAATGAACTAAAAAAACTTAAACCGGACATATATCTTGTCGGAGAAAATCTGACAGGAGATTATACGAAAGTGGCTCAATATTACAGGGGACTTCCGGCTATGTTTAATTTTGATGCATGGTACAAGCTAATTTATGTTCTCGAAAACTCTCATGCCAAGTGGTATCCAAAGGATCTTACAGAAATGCAGGCCAGGTTTGAAACATACAGAGCAGGCGCAATTAATGCTACGAAACTTTCAAACCACGACGAAGACAGAACGCTTTCCCGGCTCAATAACAATAAAGACCTGGCAAAGATGGCTGCGGCAATCCTGCTGACAACAAGCGGTTCTCCTTATATTTATTACGGAGAAGAAATTGGTATGATGGGGCTAAAAACAGGTGGAGATGAAAATGTGAGGGAACCTTATCTTTGGGAACCCCAGACATCTGATTCTTACAGAACAAAATGGCACACACCGGTATATTCTGTTGAAACAAATATGGACCCGTTATCAAAACAGAAAGCAGACCTGAATTCGATTTACAGAGTCTATCAAAAGTTTATCAGGCTAAGAAATACATATCCGGCACTGGCTTCCGGATCAATTTCTTATCCGGATAACCTGGATGCCTATAACAAGAATTTTATGGTATTTTACAGAGAATTAAACGGAGAGAGGCTAATGGTTATACACAATGTTTCATCTAATATTTCTACATACACTTTTGACCATGCAGTAAACAAACCTGTCGCAGATATGGGTAAAGTAACTTATACAAAGATTAATTCAACTACAAATTCTGTGACGATGCCCGCATATTCGACAATTATTTTCGAATTGTAGCAGTTTAACTAAAACGAACAAAATGAAAAGAATTTCCATCATTCTTTTGATAATTCATACTTTGTTGATTTCGTGCATAAATAAAGATCAGTCAACAAAATTTGACATATACGACCTTGCCAGGCCAATTAGTTTACAAGGAGACACGACAGAAATTATAGTCAAAGATTATTTTCCTTTATGTGAAAATATTGACTCAGTATCTAGTCCAACTTTGAAAATTGAAAAAATTACAAATTTTGATACTATCAGAGTAATAAATAATTCCAGGTCCAGGCTCATCAATATTATTACATTGTTTTCCGAAGGAGAAAAAGCATCATTAATTTCCTTAAACAAAGTAAAGGAAAACAATGATGACAAATCTATTAAGGTAATATCTGTTGATTCCGATCAAAATAAAGTATCTGTAAAAATTCTGGGAAGAGATACATATTTCATTGTGTTGTGGCAAAATACCATAATTGACCCATTCTATATAACTGTCAAAACAGATAAAACAAATCCAGTTGGTGAAAAACTGCTTGAAATAGAAATTCCGGCTAAAGCTAAGAAGCTTGACAGGTCATACATAAGAATTTATGCGGCAAACAAACTGGGTATATCTAACGACGCATTGATTCCTCTTTCTGAAGGAAAGGTTATATCGAGCGTTGCAACTCTTAACAGAACAGACAAACATACTCAGATTATTTATTCTCTCTTGCTGGACAGATTTCTTGACGGAAACCCTTCAAATACGAAAAAGCTCAACCAAAAAGAGGTTTTGCCAAAAGTGGATTATTATGGAGGCGATCTTGAAGGAGTTCTTCAAAAGATCAAATCGGGTTTTTTCAGTGATCTTGGAATAACTACTATATGGATTTCTCCAATAACACAGAACCCATACGATGCCTGGGGGCAGAACAGGGACCCTGAAACGAAATTCAGCGGATACCACGGATATTGGCCAATTTACATAACTAAAATTGACAATCGTTTTGGAGACAGCGAGGTGTTAAAGGAGCTGCTGGCAGAGGCACATAAAAGAGGATTGAATGTTATTCTTGATTATGTTGCACATCATATGCATATAAACAGCCCAACCCTAAAAGCTCATCCAGATTGGGTAACTCCGCAATTAACCCCGGACGGAAGACCAAATTTTGAGCTTTGGGATGAATTCCGCCTTACAACCTGGTTTGACAAACATATTCCATCGCTTGACCTTGAGAAAGAGTATGTGTACAAACCAATGACAGACTCCGCAATGTACTGGCTTAAGAATTTTGATCTGGACGGGTTCAGGCACGATGCAACAAAACATGTTCCGGAAGTTTACTGGAGGACATTAACGAGAAAAATAAAAGAAAGCCTTCCGGGTAAATCAATATATCAGATAGGAGAAACGTACGGGTCACCGGAACTTATAAACTCTTATGTAAAAACCGGAATGCTTGACGGGCAGTTTGATTTTAATGTATATGATGCAATGATATGGAGCATGGTTAAAAAGGATGGTTCGTATGAAAATGTACAAAAAGCACTTTCTACAAGCCTAAAAACCTATGGCTACCATAATCTTATGGGCTATATTACCGGGAATCACGACCGTCCGAGATTTATATCTCTTGCCGGAGGAGCACTTAAACCGGATGAAGACTGGAAAAAGGCCGGATGGAAAAGAGATATTGGGGTGGGAGACAGCATTTCATATAAGAAGCTATCTTTACTTCAGGCGTTTATTTTTACAATTCCCGGAATACCAACAGTTTATTATGGTGATGAATTTGGAGATCCCGGAGCAAATGACCCGGACAACAGAAGATGGATGAGATTTAACGGGTATAATAAAAATGAATCCGAAGTATTAGACAATGTAAAAAAACTTATAGCATTCAGAAAATCGTCATTACCTCTTATTTATGGAGATTTGTTTAACCTTTTTGCAGATAAGGATATTCTTGCATACATGAGGGTATATATGGGAAAGGCAGTGGTAATTGTTCTCAATAAATCCGATAAAGACCAGCTTGTGGAACTCACGCTTCCTTTAAAAATCGAAAATGACAATACGGAGAGTCAGTTTGGAAGGCTCATATCGTTATATGACAATAAAATGGTTGTAGAAGTAAAAGCAAATTCCTTTGCAATAATCAATAATAGATAATATAATTTTAACACCTAAAAAGATGAAAAAGTTTTCTTTTTTTCTGATAATATCACTACTGGGTATATTGTCCTCATGCAGCCCAAAGACGGCAGAAAAAGCCATCTCTTCAGTTAAGCACGCGGAATGGAGCAAAAATGCCGTTATATATGAGGTTAATGTAAGGCAATTTTCCAAAGAGGGAACTTTTAAAGCATTTGAAACACAACTGCCACGACTAAAAGAGTTGGGTGTTGATATATTATGGTTTATGCCAATATACCCAATAGGTGAAATCGATAGGAAAGGAACACTGGGAAGTTATTATTCTATAAAAGATTACAAATCCATAAATCCCGAATTCGGTTCTATGGACGATTTCAGAGATGTTGTAAATGAGGCTCACCGGCTTGGAATGAAAGTCATAATCGACTGGGTTGCGAATCACACTTCCAGAGATGCAAAATGGATTTCTACTAATCCGGAATGGTATGTTATAGACTCTACGACTAAAAAGCCGGTAACACCTTTTGACTGGACAGATGTTGCTAAACTGGATTATTCTAATGCAGGTATGCGCGCTGCAATGCTTGAAGCAATGAGATTTTGGGTAGATGAAGCAAAAATTGACGGGTTCAGATGTGATGTTGCGGCCGAAGTACCGATAGATTTTTGGGATAATGCTGTTACTGAGTTAAAAAAATCGTCTCCGGATCTGTTTATGCTTGCCGAGGCGGATAAACCTGAACTTCAGATGAAGGCATTTGATATGTATTATTCCTGGAATTTATTTAAACTAATGAACGATATGGCTAAAGGAAAAGCAAATACAGATTCCTTAAGAAGCTACATTAAAAATGAGCTTAACCGTTTTCCTGAAAATACTATTCCTATGAACTTTACTTCGAACCATGATGAAAACTCATGGAACGGAACCGAGTTTGAAAGACTGGGAGTTCAGGCCGGGCAGATGGCCGCATTAACGTTTATTTTGCCTGGAATGCCTTTAATTTATAATGGACAGGAATCCGGATTTAACAGAAGGCTGCAGTTCTTTGAAAAGGACAGTATCGACTGGCAACCCGAAAGTTCATTCAACCTGCTTTACAAATCTCTTTGCGCTTTAAAAAAGGCTAATCCAGCTCTCAATTCCCCTTTAACATCAAAAATGTCGGAACTTATTACAGATAAACCGGATAAAGTTTTAGCATTAAAATACAGTACCGGCAACAATACTCTAATAGCGATTTTTAATTTTTCGGGAGAGGCTCTGTCTGTTACAATTTCTGATAAAATTAAAAAAGGTATCTATGAAGAATTCATGGCAAATGTTTCAAAGAAAATTAAAAAAGAGACTATATTTGAATTAACCCCTTTTGGGTATAAAATTTTCTATAAAAATTGATATGATGAGAAAAATATCACTTATAATTTCTTTAGTAATTTTCACTTTTGCCAATCTCAATGCTATAGAAATAAGCAAAATAGAACCGCCTTCATGGTGGATTGGCATGAACTCATCAACATTGCAGTTGATGATTTACGGCAAAGACATTTCCGGAGCCAACATAATTTCCGAGAATAGTGACATTAAGGTTGTTAAGGTTCATAACGCAGATAGTCCAAACTATTTATTTGTTGACCTTATGCTTAAAAATAAATTAAAAGCCGGATTATATAATTTTAAAATTCTAAAAGGCAGTGAGGAGACAACTTTTAAATATGCATTTGAAAAACGAAGACCAAACTCCGGTTTGAGAGAAAGTTTCGGGCCTCAGGATATTGTATATCTGTTAATGCCGGACAGATTTTCAAACGGGGATACCTCAAATGACAATAGTCCCGATGCGGATGAAAAATCAGAAATTACAAACCCTTATGGAAGACACGGAGGTGATATCAGGGGTATGATAAATTCTCTGGATTACCTGAAAGATTTGGGAATTACAGCTATTTGGTCTACTCCGCTTTTATTTGATAATGAGCCAAAAGCATCATATCATGGTTACGCATGTGCCGATTACTATAAAATTGACCCCCGGTATGGCGATAATAATTTGTATAAGAAGTACGTAGCCGAAGCGAGATTAAGGGGCATAAAGATTATAATGGATATGGTTCCTAACCATTCCGCACTTTCCCACTGGTGGATGAATGATTTGCCGTTTAATGACTGGATAAATAAATTTCCACAATACACTCAGTCAAATTTTGCCATGTCTACACATGCAGACATTCATGCATCTGATAGTGACAGAGAGAGATGTGTGACAGGCTGGTTCGATACGTCTATGCCCGATATGAATCTAAAAAACCCTTTCCTTAACCGGTATTTTTCTCAAAATGCAATATGGTGGGTTGAATGGGCAGATTTATCCGGAATACGCGTCGATACTTATCCGTATAGCGAAAAAACAGCAATAGCAAACTGGGCTAGTAACATATTAAATGAGTATCCTAAATTGAACATTGTAGGTGAATGCTGGTTTCCATCACCACAAGAAGTTGCCTACTGGGAGGGTGCAGCAAAGAATAAAGACGGATATTCAAGCAGATTGACTTCCGTTATGGATTTTCCTCTACAGGAAGCTATTAATACTGCGTTTACGCAGGGTTCGCAGCCAGGTTGGGGAGAAGGAATGCATAAAATATACAGGTCACTTTCTCTTGATTATATATACGAGAACCCATACAATATTTTGATTTTTGCCGACAATCATGATACGCACCGTATTTCTGAAACATTAAAGGGAGATGTTTCAAAAATGAAAATGATTTTCACCTTTCTCTCCACAATGAGAGGCACACCTCAAATTTATTATGGAACGGAATTGATGTTAAAAACTCCTGATGGCAAACTCGGACACGGAGAAGAGAGAATGGACATGCCTTTTCTTAATGGCATTTCACCAGGACAAAAAGAGGTTTATGAATTTGCCAAAAAAGTATTTAACTGGAGAAAAGATATAAAGGCAATACACTCTGGCAAACTTGTCCATTACTGGCCCTATAACAACCTTTATGTCTATTTCAGACAATTAAATACCGAAACGGTAATGGTTGTTATAAATAATAATGACAAACAGTTAACAATTGACTGGGAAAGATATTCCGAATCCATAAATGGATACAAAACCGGTATGGAAATTATCTCCGGCAAAACCATATCTACAGACAAAGAGCTTGACATACAGCCGCAAACTTCGTATATAATTCATTTTAACAGATAATATGTATATTGCGTGCTCTTTATAAATATTCGCATATATGAAGATAGCACTTTGTCAAACACCTATTCTGTGGGAATCTCCGGCAGAGAACCTCCGGAATTTTGATATTATAGTAAAGAAAATAACTGAACAAAATTCCGGAACAGACATCATTATCTTTCCGGAATTTTTTACAGTCGGCTTTTCGATGAACAAATCAGTTGCAGAATCTCTTGATGGTGTATCTGCAAACTGGCTGAGATATAAAAGCAGCGAAACCGGCATTGCTTTTTTAGCTTCAGTACCTGTGAAAACAGATGATAAAATTTATAACAGAGCAATTTTTGTCTCACCCGATGGATACGAATATTATTATGACAAAAGACATCTGTTTAGTGTGGGTGGAGAAGATAAAATATTCTCATCCGGTACCTCGCAACTGATAGTTCCTTTCAAAGGATGGAATATTCTGGTCCAGATATGCTATGACTTACGTTTCCCGGTATGGAGCAGAAATGTCGGTTTGGGATATGATTTGATAATTAATATTGCAAACTGGCCCTCTTCAAGATCAAATGTAATAGATCCGATGGTAAGGTCAAGAGCGATTGAGAATCTCTCTTACTATGCATTTGTAAACCGTATCGGTACCGATCCGGGAAACAGCTACGACGGATGCTCAATGGTTTCCGACTTTAAAGGAACGCCTCTTAATCCATTAATTTCTGATACTTCAAATCATTTTTTAATTTTTGAAATTGATTTGAACTTATTAAAAGCATTCAGAAATAAGTTTACGGTCTGGAAAGATGCAGATCGTTTTTCAATTGAAAATTAAATTCCAGCCATCATATGAAAACAAGATTCTTATTATTAATTATATCTGCAATAATTATTGTATCATGCTCTATTTCAAGGCCTGAGGATGGAAATCATAAAGTTGAATTATATGCAACAAACGATATTCATGGCAGGTTTTTCGATTCTCTTTATACCGATACAACTATATATCCATACTCTGTTGCATCTGTTGACGGTTACATGAAGAATGCGAGAAAAAAGGCAGGAGAGGAGAGCGTTGTTTTACTTGACATAGGTGACAATCTGCAGGGAGACAATTCTGTATTCTATTATAACTATGTAGACACATCATCGGAGCATATCTTCAGCAAAATTGTAAAATACCTGAAATATGATGCCGTTACTGTGGGAAATCACGATATTGAAGCCGGACACAAGGTTTATGACAAACTTAAGAACAAATATAATGTCCCTTACATTGCAGCAAATGCAGTTAGCATGAAAAAGGGGAAACCATATTTTGAGCCATATAAAATTCTCTACCGCAACGGTTTTAAAATTGCTGTTATAGGGATGACCAATCCTAACATTAAAAAATGGCTCTCACAGGATTTATGGGTGGGAATGAATTTTGAAGAAATTATTCCTTCACTGCAATATTGGGTTGATAAGGTCAAAGAAAAGGAAAACCCGGATCTTATTGTTGCAGCACTTCATATTGGTCTTGGAGATTACGATACATATGAAATGGAAAGTCCGGCCCGTTATGTAGCAAAGAACGTTAAAGGAATAGACATCTTGTTCGCTGCTCACGATCATAAGACCGATTCCGAAAATATATTCAATGGAACAGATTCTGTCCTTTTAATGGAGGGAGGAAGTAAAGCTTCTTCTCTTTCATTTGCCGATGTTGAATTTGGCGTAAAAGAAGGAAAGGTTGTGTCAAAAAAGATAAAGGGAGAGAATATTCCCATGAAAGGAGTAAGCCCCGATATAGATTACTTAAAATACTTTTCGGACGATTATTCTAAAGTAAAAACCTTTACAAAGCAGATTGCAGGAACGTTAAAAAACAGAATATCTTCTGCAGATTCATTTTTTGGTCCTTCTGAATATATCGATATGATTCATTCGTTGCAGCTTAAAAATTCCGGCGCAGAAATATCTTTTGCCGCTCCTCTCTCTTTTAATGTAACCATTGAACCGGGGGAGTTAAATTATCAGGACCTCCTGAATATTTATCCTTTTGAAAACCAACTTTATGTAATAGAACTCACAGGTCTTGAAATTAAAAATTATCTTGAATATTCGTATTCAAAATGGATAAATAAGATGAACGGGCCCGAAGATCATCTTATCAAGCTCAGCGCCGATAATAAAAATGAAAGGTCAAAATTTCAGAATATGTATTTCAATTTTGATTCTGCTGCCGGAATCATTTATGAAGTTGATGTCAGAAAAGGCGATGGCGAAAGGATAATAATAAAATCACTTTCAAACGGACAACCTTTTTATATGGACAAAAAATATTCGGTTGCACTCTCTTCATACCGGGCAAACGGGGGTGGCGACCTTCTTGAACTTGGAAGCAAAATCACAAAAGAGGAACTGGACAAACGAGTATTAAAGAGACTTACCGATATAAGGGAAATATTGTTTAATCAGTTAAAAAGAGACGGGTCTATTGAAGCAGTCAAATTAAATACATGGAAATTCGTACCGGAAGATTTCGTAAAAGAGGCTGCTAAAAGAGATTTTAACCTTCTTTTTTCAAAATAAAAAAAGCTGCTCATAATGAGCAGCTTTCTCCGAATAATATAATTTTTTACTTGGCGTAGCTCACAGCACGGGTTTCCCTGATTACTGTAATCTTTACCTGACCCGGATAGACAAGTTCATCTTGTATCTTTTTAGCAATATCAAGTGAAAGCTTTTCAGAATCCTGATCGGAAACGTGTTCACTGCCTACAATCACACGGAGTTCACGTCCGGCCTGAATTGCATATGTTTTTGTAACGCCTGGATAGGAGAGAGCCAGATCTTCCATCTCTTTAAGCCTCTTAATATAAGATTCAATCACTTCTCTTCTTGCTCCCGGTCTTGCTCCTGATATGGCATCACTCACAAGTACAAGTGGTGCGATAAGCGAAGTCATTTCTACCTCTTCGTGGTGAGAACCAATTGCATTGCAAATCTCTGGTTTCTCCTTGTACTTTTCCGCCAGTTTCATACCGAGAACAGCATGAGGAAGTTCCGGATCCTCGTCTGAAACCTTTCCAATATCATGAAGAAGGCCGGCTCTTTTGGCAACCTTTGTATTAAGTCCGAGTTCAGATGCCATAGTTGCACAGATATTCGCCACTTCTCTTGAGTGCTGCAGCAAATTCTGACCATATGAAGAACGATATTTCATTCTTCCTATCAGCCTTATTAATTCAGGATGCAAACCATGAACACCAAGGTCAATGCAGGTACGCTTACCTGTTTCCATTATTTCGTCGTCAAGCTGTTTTTGAACTTTGGCTACGACTTCCTCTATTCTTGCAGGGTGAATCCTGCCATCGGTAACAAGCTGATGCAGGGCAAGCCTTGCAACCTCTCTTCTTACAGGGTCAAACGCAGAAAGCAATATTGCCTCAGGGGTATCATCAACTACAATTTCCACTCCCGTAGCAGCCTCAAGTGCCCTGATGTTTCTTCCCTCTCGTCCGATTATTCTGCCTTTAATTTCATCACTCTCAATATTGAATACAGTAACAGCATTTTCAATAGCTGTTTCAGGAGCTATTCTCTGGATTGTGTTAATAACAATTCTTTTAGATTCTTTGCTTGCTGTGAGCCTTGCTTCGTCCATCACTTCGCTTATGTATGACATGGCCTGAGATTTTGCTTCGGCCTTCATAGTATCCATAAGCTGGTTTTTAGCATCAGCGGCAGACATTCCTGCAATATTTTCAATTTTTTGAATTGCTTCCAGTCGAAGCTTTTCATATTCTTCAACTCTCTTTTCAAGATGTTCCTGCTGGTTTCTGAGACTTTCTCTTAACGCTTCAAACTCTTTGTTTTTCTTTTGCAACTCCTGAGAAAGCTGATTTAGAGAAATCTCCCTTTGCTTTAGTCTGTTATCCTGCTGAATTGCCTGATTGTTCTTTTCAAGTAGTTGTTGCTCGTGTTCTGTTTTTAGTTGTAGAAATTTCTCTTTAGCCTGGAAAATTTTCTCTTTTTTAATGTTTTCTCCGTCTTGTTCGGCGCATTTTAAAATATCTTCACGCCGTTTTTTCAGAATAATATTGTTTCCCACAAAATAAACAATGCCAAATGATGCTATTGCGGGCAGAATTATAGATAATATGATGTCCATTAGTTATATATATATGTATTGTGTTGTGTAAATCAAAAAAGCCGCTGGTAAAGCCATTTTATCAAAACCTTAGTAAGTTAAGATTTGAGCTCCGGCTTTTGTCGCAAACGTCCAATGTCCCGTAAACGGAATCCCCCGAAAGGTAAATAGGCCTGTTTTTGACCGCCGAGTTGGCTCGGAATTTTTATAATGTTGATTTTGGCAAAGAGCTAAACCAACGGCTATAGTCTGTCGAGTCAGGCAAGATTTACTTTGATATATTCGTCAAGAAGATTATCCAGATTTTGCAATTCATCTACGATTTGGGTGCTTTCCTCTTTTTGCTCAGCCTCAATCAGACGAATAACAAACTGAAGAAGTGCCATAGACAGAGCATCCTGTGTATCTCTGCCTGAATATCTTTTACGATACAAATCTACTTTTTCGTTTATTATTTTTGCTGCGGTACGGATTTTCTCTTCGTCCTGAGCAGAAATCTTTAAAGGATAGTATCTGTCGGCAATGCTAATCTGTATGGATTGATATTCCATTTTTCCTCCTAAGTTAATCGTTTAATAGTGCTATACACTTGTCAATCTCCTTCACGATTTTACCAATTTTCTGTTTTGCCTCTTTTACATCAGCTGAAGACGATTTAAATGCTTCAGCCAGTTGTAAATTACTTATTTTTGTTTCTAATTCCTTAATATTGTTTGTATTATTATTAAGTGCCTCTTTACAACTATTAAGCTCGTTTGACAATTTAATATTTTCGGAAACGACCTGTTCATATTTTGATATGATCAGCTCTATTTTGCCTTTCAGATTGTTAATTACTGATTGATAATCTTTGCTCATAATTGTTATGCACTATTGCAAAGATAATAAATAATTAATTTAAATAATAAAAAAAGCTCTCACTTTTAGAGTGAGAGCTTAATTCTTAAAAAAAGTGTGATTAAATTGAATTAATCATTACAATTTTCTCTTTTCCTGCAATGATAGCTTTTTCATTCATAGGAATAAGCGAATGATGCCTGTCCGGAATGGATTTTTTAAGCCCTTTCATTACATTTTCATGAGTAACAATTGGTTTCATTTTTAAATACGCACCCAATACGACCATATTATATGCCTTTGAATTACCAAGTTCGGAAGAGATATCAACAGCTGCAATTGAACAAACGGTTATATCTTTTCTTACAGGAGGCCTGGTTATGCCATTCGGGTCGAAAATTAAAACTCCGCCTGGCTTTACGCTCTCTTCGAATTTGTCTAAAGACTGCTGATTAAGAATGATGGCAGTATCAAATTTGCTTAAAATTGGTGAACTAATTTTTTTATCACTCAATATAACAGTCACATTAGCAGTACCGCCACGCATCTCGGGGCCATATGAAGGCATCCATGTAACTTCCTGGTTTTGCATAATTCCGGAATAGGCCAAAATTTTACCCATGGACAATACTCCCTGTCCGCCAAAACCTGCTATAATTATTTCTTCTTTCATATCTAGTTAATGTTTTTACCTGTCTTTAATATCACCAATTGGATATTTTAGGAACATATTTTCAACCATCCACTCGTTTGCTTTAACAGGACTTAATTTCCATCCTGAGTTGCAAGTACTTACGACCTCAACAAATGAAGTTCCTTTTTTAAGCGCAGAATTTTCAAAAGCCTTTCTGATTGCCTTTTTGGTTTTCCTTGCAGCAACAGCAGTATTTACAGACTGACGGGTTACATAACATGTTCCGTCAAGTTGCGCAAGAAGCTCTGTAATCCTGAGAGGATTTCCGTGAAGTTCAACAGTTCTTCCATAAGGAGATGTAGCTGTTTTCATCCCGATTAAAGTTGTAGGAGCCATCTGACCGCCGGTCATACCATATATTGCATTATTTATAAATATTACAACAATGTTCTCTCCACGGTTGCATGCATGCATGATCTCTGCTGTACCAATTGAGGCAAGGTCACCATCTCCCTGATAAGTGAATACATATTTTTCCGGATGAAGTCGTTTTGTTGCTGTTGCAACAGCAGGAGCGCGCCCGTGGGCTGCCTGCTGCCAGTCGATATCCAAATAATTATATGCAAATACTGCACAGCCTACTGGAGAAACTCCGATTGTCTTATCCTGAATTCCCATCTCCTCTATTACTTCTGCAATAAGCTTGTGAACTGTACCATGTGAGCAGCCGGGGCAATAGTGCATCGTTGTACTTGTGAGGACGGGAGTCTTTGCGTAAACCCTGTTTTCGGGTTTTATGATATCTTTAACATCCATAATTTTCAAATTTGATTATTTGCCAATCTCTTTTTTAAATGCCTCATATACCTCTTCAGGAGAAGGAACAATGCCTCCAAGCCGGCCAAAGAAATTAACGGGGATTCTGCCGTTTACTGCAAGCTTAACATCTTCAAGCATCTGACCGGCACTTAGTTCTACCGACATCATAGTTTTGAGTTGTGGAACAAGCCTGTCAATTTCTTTTGACGGGAAAGGGAAGAGGGTAATAGGACGAAGAAGTCCCAGTTTAATTCCGGCATTTCTTGCCATCTCAACTGTACTTTCGCAAATACGTGCCATACAGCCGTACGCAACAATTATATGCTCGGCGTCATCGCACTTTATAGATTCAAACCTTACGTCTTCAGCTTCCATTTGTTTATATTTGGTCTGAAGTGTATTGTTCAGTTTTTCGTGGATTGCGGCATCCAAAGCAAGTGATGTTATAACATTCTGCTTTCTGTCCGGAGTTTTTCCGGTTGTTGCCCAAGGGTACTTTGCAATGATTTCCTCATTTGTCCACCTTGGTTTCATAGGGCGAAACTCAACTTTTTCCATCATTTGGCCAACAACACCATCTGCAAGTATCATTGCCGGTGTTCTGTATTTAAAGGCAAGCTCAAATGCAAGGTCCACAAAGTCATACATCTCCTGAGCAGAAGATGGGGCAAGAACAACCATTTTATAGTCACCATGTCCGCCTCCCTTACATGCCTGAAAATAATCTCCCTGACCGGGCTGTATTGTTCCAAGTCCAGGGCCGCCTCTTACAACATTTACAACAAGACAAGGCAATTCTGCTCCTGCAAGGTAGCTTAAACCTTCACACATTAGGCTCAATCCGGGACTGCTGGACGAAGTCATTACTTTCTTTGCACAAGAAGCGCCTCCATAAAGCATATTGATTGAGGATGTTTCGCTCTCTGCCTGAAGTACAACCATACCGGTTGTTTCCCACGGTTTCTCCTCCATCAGGGTTTCCATAACCTCAGACTGGGGAGTAATAGGGTAACCGAAATATCCATCGCATCCACAGCGGATTGCTGCATGAGCAATAGCTTCGTTACCTTTCATTAAAATTTTCTCTGCCATATCAAAAATCGTAAAATTTAACAATTAGACTTTAACCCTATAAACAGTGATGCAGGTGTCAGGACATACTGTTGCGCAGTTTGTACAGCCGGTGCAGCTATCAGGTGTTGCCATATAGGCGAAATTGTATCCCTTGCTGTTTACCTCTCTGGCTAAAGCAATGGTGTTAGTAGGACAGTTAGCAATACAAACGCTGCAGCCTTTGCATTTTTCGGTGTCAACTACTATAGCTCCTCTTAGTGCCATATTAATATATTTTTTAGTTTATAGATTTTCTACAAATTTAGATGAAAAAATTGAAAAATGGAATAAAAAGTTGCAAAACATTATCTTTTTATTTCGAAAAGTAATCAAATCCTTTTATTATGTTACTAATTATTACATTCCACCTTAAGATAATTCCTATAGTTAACAAAATGATTATTATTACATATCCTTTTAACTGAGGTGACAACTCTTTAAACCACTTGATGATATTATTTATCTTGATCATCGGTATTCTATTTTTCAATTCTGATTCTGGCATCCACAGCAATAACTTGTTTAAGGTTTCCAAGAAGCGGATTAAGATCCATTTCGAATATTTCCGGTGCGGAATTGCATAAAGCAGATATTCTCCTGATTGCTTCGTTAAAAATTATTTCGTTAACACCTTCTTGTCCTCTTGTACCCTGAATAAGTTTGTATCCTTTCAGTTCTGTAATCATCTCCTTTGCTTCCTCACTTGAAACAGGGCTTAACGCTGTGCTTATATCCTGCAACGCTTCTACAAATATTCCTCCGAGGCCGCAAAGAATAAGGTGCCCGAATTTTTCTTCTCTCTTGGCGCCTATAAAAAGTTGGGTGCCTGACAGCATCGGCTGAATGAGTATTGCTGTTGTATCCTTTATTGTCATCATCCTGCTGAACTCTGTCTCAAGTGTTTCTTCGTCATTCACATTAAGGACAACCCCTCCGACATCAGTTTTGTGTACAGGTCCTACAACCTTCATAACCAAGGGATAACCAATTTCTTTTGCAGCCTTCCTTAATGATGCTAAATCATTGACAATTGCCTCTTTTGCCCTTTTAATTCCGGCTGCATCCAGAAGTTTCTGGACTTGCAGAGGAGACAGATATCCGTTGGTGCTGCCATCAATTACTTCCCTGATTAGTTTTTTATCCACAGGGGGAAGCATAGAGTCTTTAATTGCATCCTTTGTATTAATCACTTTGGAAAGAGCATTTCCAAAAATCACTTCGTCGGGAAAACTTATGCCTCCTTTTGACTGAAAGATTTCAATTTCTGATTTAACATTAACAATTGAAGGCAGTACAGGATATATTGGCTTTTTGCAGTGTGATATTTTTTTTGCAAGTTTTTCGTATACATCATAAACAGATGTAAGTCCCGGAGACCCGAATATAACAACCATTGAATCTACATCAAAGTCATTTTCACATGCATCAATAATTGATTCAAGCTGCTCTGCCGTACCAGTGGCAAGAAAATCGACAGGATTTGCGACGGAAGAACCGGGGAAGAGTTTTGACAGCAACTCATCTGCCTTTTTTCCCGAAAAATGAGGGATCTTTATTCCATTAGATGAAATAGCGTCGGTGAGCATTACGGCAGGACCGCCTGCATGAGTAATTATCGCTACTTTGTTTCCTTTAGGTTTTGGGTACATAAGAACTGAAGCGACAGTAACAAGTTCGCTCCGGCTATAGCATCTTATGATTCCGGCCTTTCTGAAAAGGGCATTAACTGCTTTATCCGGACTTGCCAGTGCTCCGGTATGTGAAGAAGCAGCCCTGCTTCCGGCTTCGCTGTATCCCGATTTAATTGCTGCAATTTTTGCACCCTTTTGAATAAGGGATGTGGCATGTTTAAGCAGAATCTGAGGGTTATTGATGTTCTCAATATACAAAAGCTTTACTGGTGCGCTTTTGCCATGAATATATGTTTCATCCATGTGTTTCAGAATATCCTCTACTCCAAGCTGAGCACTGTTTCCAACAGAATATACAGAAGAAAATTTCAGACCCAGCTGCATAGCGGCTTCAATTATAAAAACAACCGTCGCACCGGAACCGGAAATAATATCAACTCCTCCCTCACTTAACGCAGGAATTGGTTTTGTAAAAGCACCAGTGTAATTTGGTGTTATTACCCCGATACAATTGGGACCAATAAGCGACGCTCCTGCTTTATTTACTGTCCTTACGATTTCTTCTTCAAGCAAAGCTCCCTCAGGACTGTCTTCGTGGAACCCAGCAGAGAATATTATTACTGCTTTGCACCCTTTCTTTGAACACAAGGTATCAACAGCAGAAGGACACATTTTCGCAGGAATTGCAAGTATTGCCAAATCTACCTGAGGAAGATCCTCTACAGTTTTGTGACTTATTATTCCCTGTACTTTTTCTGATTTTGGATTAACAACATAAAGCTTGCCCTTGTAGCCGGTTTCAATGAGATTCTTAAGAACATTGCCGCCGGTTTTTTTATTATCATCGGAGCCTCCGACGATTACAATGCTTTTTGGTGATATAAGCTCTTTTGTTATCATATTTTAAGTAATTTGGGCGCAAATATAAATAAATTAAACCGATATGGTATTTTTGATTGCTTTTTGTTACATTTTATTTATAGGAAATATCAGATTTAATGGGCGGTGCACCTCTGTTCGTGTTTTCGAATTCGAACCATGTTAATTTGCTGCCGTTTTCCAGATAGAAGTACGAATGATTACGGCAATCCGGCCGGTATAGTGGATTTATTATATTCAAATCGCGTTCTGAGTTCCATTTTCGTACTCTCTTCCCAGGCTTTTTATTAAGTGATAGACCTGCTTTTATCCATGACTCGCTCACTTGATTTAGCCATTTTTCACAGTGTCTTTCACAAAATTCATACAATAATAACCCGCCTGACTCAAGACTTATACTTTTGGTAAAAGAAGAATTTTTTTCGACATAGGAGAGGAACGTTTCTATAAACATCTTATCTTCAATCACCAATGCCTGAATAAGCTTTTGCCATCTCTTGTTGTTATACCAGACATCAATGACTTTAGACAACAGGGCTATCCTTACAAGTTCTGTTTCATTAATCCCGTCTCCGCACAATATTTCGTAAGGAGGCTCCGGAGAGTAAGCTATCTTATATTTCATGGCATTTTCTCTCATATCCGTACCAGGAAGAACCTTAAGCGTTTCAAGCTGGATTTCATCCGGTCCTGTACCAATCAGGATGTATAAATCATGAAGTAATTGATTATAAGTATAATGAGGCAAACCTGCGATCAAATCGGCATGAACAACAAAATTCTCTGTAGAAACAAGAAACTTTAACCCATCAAGAGAGTTTTGTGCACTTCCTTTACGTCCGGAAAAATTGATTACAGTTTCATCAAGACTTTGAATTCCAGCTTCGACATGAAGCAAACCGGCAGGTATTGCATTGAGTTTGTCCCGTAGAGCTTCTGTTAAAAATGACGGATGTATTTCAAGGTGAAATTGTATTGAATGAGAGAACTCTTCAAAAAGATTTAAAAGTTCTATTGCTCTTGCTGGATTTGCATTAAATGTTCTGTCCAGAATTCTCACCTCCTTTATACCTTTATCCCGTACAATATTTAAACGGGTCCGGAGTATATCTAAGGGTACATTTACAATTTTCTGACAATCATTCCCGCTTACACAAAATTTACAACTATTAAAGCACCCTCTGGATGTTTCTATTTGAATAAAGGGTTTGCTCCAATTAAAAAACCGGGAACTTTCCGGGTACCTAAGGCAGGCAAAATCCTTAACAGCAGCTTTACCATTGTTTCGGTACAGCCCGGATTTGTCTGTATAACAGACACCTTCTACACCTTTCCAGTTGTCACGGGCTAAAATTAATCTCACTAATTCTGAAAAACTTTCCTCTCCTTCACCGCTAAAAACAGCGGTTACTTCGGGATTGTTTCTGAGAAAAGTTAAGTTCTCCCCGAGAAATTCCGGACCACCCAAAATAATTGTAATATTGGGATTAATAGCATGAACTCTTTTTAAAATTGACAGTACAAATTTATGGTTGAACAGCCACAATGTAGCAAACAGATAGTCAGGCGAGAATTTAATAACATTAAGAAGGCAGGCGGAAGGATCACTTTTAATAGTTCCCGTTTCCACCTGCCATTCTATACAATCTCTTTGTAAATCTGACAATTGAGCTTCAAGCGCAGGAAGAGCTAATGATGAATGCGAAAAAGAAGCATTAATATCAAGCCAGAGAAATCGCATTATTAATCATCAATAGGCTCAAAATCGTCTTTTCCAACTCCACATACCGGACAAAGCCAGTCTGCAGGAATATCTTCAAATGCAGTACCGGCAGCAATGCCTCCGTCAGGATCTCCGAGTTTCGGATCATAAACATAGTCGCAAACTATACATACATATTTTTTCATGCTTTTTTAAATATTTTATTGAGAGTAATCTATTACAATATTAACACTTTTTTTTTAAAACCATTCGAATTTATCGTATAATTGCATGATAAAATTATTTAACTAATTATGAACAGTATACTCATAAAAAATATACTTTTAGACGACAATAAAACAGATATTCTGATATTGAATAACCGCATTAATAAAATCTCGCAAAATATAGACTATAAAGCAGATAAAGAAATTGATGGTGATAAGAAGGTTGTTATACCCGGTTTGATAAACATGCACACCCATGCAGCGATGACTCTTATGAGAGGTATCGGCGAAGATATGTCTCTTATGGAGTGGCTTGAAAATACAATTTGGCCCGTAGAAAGAAAGCTGGATAACGAAATGATATACTGGGGGACTAAATTGGCCTGTCTGGAAATGATAAAATCCGGAACAACTACATTTAATGACCAGTACTGGAGAATTCCTTATTCTGTTAAAGCTGTTGAGGAAATAGGACTTCGCTCTGTTCAGTCGTATGTAATTCTTGACCTAATGGATTTATCAAAGTCCGATCAGATAAAAAGCGAATGCTCAGAGATGTATGAATTGTCAAAATCATGGGGAGAGAGAACAAAGTTTGCTATAGGAATACACTCGCCCTACAGCGTTTCGGAAGAGATGATCGTTTGGGCATCTGCTTTTGCCAGAGAGAGGGGTTTGCTGGTTCATATCCATCTATCCGAAACTTTGGGCGAAAACGAAAGATCAATAGAGAAGCATGGACTTACCCCAACAGGATATCTTGAAAAACTGGGAGTACTCGGGCCTGAGGTCATTGCAGCACACTGTCTGTGGATAAATGATGACGACATTAAAATACTGGCAAAGAGAGATGTAAAGATTGTTCATAATATTAATTCTAATCTTAAAATCGCATCCGGATACAAATTCAGATACAGTGAATTCAAAGATGCCGGTTTAACAGTAACTCTTGGAACAGACGGATGTGCATCGTCCAACAATCTCGACATGATAGAGACAATGAAAATATCTGCTCTTGTACAGAAAGGGTGGAGGGGAGATCCGACTTCCCTGCCAATAAATGAGCTTATTTCTCTTGCAACTGCAAACGGGGGAAAATCTCTTGGCCTAGAAAGCGGAGTCATTCGTGAAGGATATCTCGCTGATTTATCTATAATTGACATCGATTCATTTGCATTTACTCCAAATATTAATTTTTATGCAAATCTTATTTATTCTGCAAACAGTTCATGTGTGGATACCGTAATTTGCGACGGAAAAGTGGTTATGGAGAATAAGAAGGTCAATGGAGAGAGAGAGATACTGGACATGGTCAATAAACTATACAAAAAATTATTATAAAATGGATATTTTACAAAGAATAAAGGAGTCAACAGACTTTATATCAAATAAATTCAACGGAAAAAGACCATTAATAGGTATTGTACTCGGGAGTGGTCTTGGAGAGCTGGCAGAAAAAATTGAGGAAAAAATAATAATTCCTTATTCAGAGATACCACACTTTGCCACTTCAACCGCTATAGGTCACAAAGGCAATTTGATTTTTGGCAGGCTGGGAGGAAAGAATGTAGTTGCTATGCAGGGAAGGTTCCACTATTATGAAGGATATGCAATGGATCAGGTAACTCTGCCTATCAGAGTGATGAAAATGCTTGGAATATCATATCTTTTTGTCTCCAATGCGGCAGGAGGGGTGAATGTTTCATTTAAAGTAGGTGACTTAATGATTATCAGGGACCATATCAATCTTATGCCAAATCCTTTGATCGGAAAAAATCTGGATGAATTTGGACCAAGGTTTCCTGACATGACAAGACCATATGACCTCAATTTGATAAACAGGGCAGAAAATATAGCAGTTAAGCTGGGGATTTCTCTGAAAAAAGGAGTTTACCTTGCCGGAACCGGACCTACATATGAGACTCCGGCTGAATACGGATACTTCAGGGGAATAGGCGCAGATGCTGTTGGGATGTCAACAGTTCCGGAGGTTATTGTTGCAAGACACTCCTCTATTCCGGTATTTGGCGTATCGGTAATTACCAATGAAGCATTCAGCTTTTCGGATGATTATGTTAATGACGGAGATGATGTTGTAATTGCGGCTAACAAAGCTGCGGATAAAATGACTAAACTTTTTATATCTTTGATTTCGGAATTATAGACAAAATCAAATAATATGTCAGATTCTCGGCCAATACCAAAAATATACTACGATCAGGCATTCACTCTCTGCTACTATTCAGAGTTGTTATGGCAAAAATCGCTGGTAGAAGGTAATGGAGGAAATTTATCTTTAAAACTTGAAAACAATCTTTTTCTGACAACTCCCACTTTACACTCAAAAAGCGGATTGAACGAAACAGACTTAGTTATCGTAGATTCGCTTGGCAATCAGCTATATGGAGACAGGCATGCAACCAGTGAACTTTTTGCTCATCTGGCTATTTACAGAAATAATCCCGAAATAGGAGGGGTTATTCATTCACATCCCCCGTATACCTGCTCGTATGCATTTTCTGACAGCATTCCTTCCGTACCGCTTAGCGCCGAATCAGTTATATGGATGGACGAACTCATTCTTGCCCCTTACAATATGCCGGGTTCGCAAGAGTTTATCGACCAGATAGAGTCTCTGTCAAGGGGACGTCACGTACTTGCTCTTCAGAATCATGGGCTTATAACGTGGGGCAAAGATTTGAAAGAAGCTTTCTGGAGAACCGAGGTTGTAGAATCTCATTGTAAAGTTTCTCACATAATGGAATCACGGGGTGCCGCTCCACGGCACTTCACCTACAAACAAATGACTCAACTGAACGACTTGAGGAACAGGTTCCTCAAAGACTGAAAAATGGAGAATATATTTGATTTTGATTCTGTAAGTATCTCTGAAGACAACAGCAAAGTAATTATTCTTGATCAGACTCTTTTGCCTGGCAAAGAGAAATTTATAGAAATCAACTCTCTGCCGGAACTAACCGAAGCTATTGTAAACCTTAGAGTAAGAGGCGCCCCTGCAATCGGAGTGGCAGCAGCCTTGGGTATTGCTGTTATTCTAAAAGGCAGCAAAAATAATAGTATATCAGACCTTACGGATGAACTTGAGGAGATTTCGGAACAGCTGATTAATTCAAGACCTACTGCTGTTAACCTGAAATGGGCTGTAGATAAAATCAAAGCGAAATTCTTCGAATCTGTCCGGGTTTCTGAAGGAAATATTGCGTGGATAATCGAATCAATCATTGAAGAGGCTCGTAACATTAAATATGCAGATATAGCGATGTCACTTAAGATTGCTCGTAACGGGCTCACTCTTTTAAAACCGGGAATGAGCATTCTTACTCATTGCAATGCAGGACATCTGGCAGTATCAAGATTTGGAACAGCTTTAGCTCCAATCTATTTAGGTAACTCTGAAGGATATGATTTTAAGGTTTTTGCCGATGAAACACGTCCTTTGCTTCAGGGAGCAAGACTTACTGCATATGAACTTCGTAAGGCCGGGATAGATGTTACTCTCATTTGTGACAATATGGCCTCACTTGTAATGGCGCAGAAGAAAATTGATGTAATAATGGTTGGCTGTGACCGGATTGCTGCAAACGGAGATGTTGCAAACAAAATTGGAACATCTGCACTTGCTGTTCTTGCAAAGCACTATAAAATACCATTTTATGTATTGGGCCCCGGTTCTACCATTGATATGCAAACGGCAGCCGGAGACAATATAATAATAGAAGAGAGACCGGAATACGAGATAACCGATCTATGGTATGCTCAAAAGATGGCTCCGGAAGGTATTAAAGTGTACAATCCCGCTTTTGACATAACCCCGGCATCACTTATTACCGCAATAATTACCGATAAGGGTATCTACAGGTACCCGTTTGATTTTTCTCTCTGAAGAATTAGTGTTTCAATTCTCATATAATTGAGCGATATTTGCAGAAATTTTGTTTATGATTAAAAATATAATTTTTGACCTGGGAGGGGTGATTGTGGGGCTGGACAAGCAGAATTGCATAGATTCCTTCGGTGCTATAGGCTTTAATGACTTTGGAAGAATTATAAATGAATATGTGCAGGATGGATTCTTTCTTGATTTCGAAAAAGGAAAAATTGGTTCAGAAGAATTTCGGGAAAATATAAGGAAAGATATCCAAGGTATTGTTTCAGACGAACAGATAGACTCAGCCATGGCCGCATTTCTGCCTGGCATTCCTAAAGAAAGACTGGATGCTATATATTCATATAGAAAAAACTATAGGGTTTTTCTATTGAGTAATACAAATCCTATTGCTATCAATATCGTAAGACCGATGTTTGAAATTTCAGGAAGAAAAATGGAGGACTATTTTGAAAAAATGTTCCTCTCATACGAAATGAAACTGGCAAAACCTGATGTGGAAATATTCCGAAAGGTTCTGCTGGATACAGGCATTTCTCCTGATGAAACACTTTTTGTTGATGATTCTAAGGCAAATCTTGATACTGCAGAAAAACTCGGAATTAAAACAGTGTTAATTACTCAACAGCACAATTTGACCGAAGATTTGAGACCAAGCTTATGCTGATATTCAAAGAAGAAAATCAGGTAAAATTTATCTCACTTGCAAGCGGAAGCAGCGGTAATTGTTATTACATAAGTAATGGCAGTGTGTCTCTCTTGATTGACATGGGAATAGGAGTAAGGACTCTCAAAAAAAGGCTTGCAGAACATTCAATTTCAGTCGAGACGATTGATCTGGTACTTGTTACTCACGATCATATAGATCACATCAAGCATTTAGGCGCATTCGCAGAAAGGTACTACAAGCCCGTATATGCTACTGCAGAGCTTCACAATGCTCTGTCTAACAACTTTACTACAAGAGGACGGATTGGCTCATTTAAAAGAGTAATTGAAGCCGAAAAGGTGTCTGAGTATGCCGGTGTGAAAATCACAGCATTTCCGGTCCCTCACGATGGTACCGAAAATTTTGGATACCATATTGAAATTTCCGGCAAGAAGATAACTTTGATTACCGATGTCGGAAGAGTAACCGAAACTGTTGAGAAATATGCAAAAATGGCAGAACACCTGATTTTTGAGTCAAACTACGATTCAACAATGTTAAATAACGGTTTCTATCCAAAAATGCTTATTGAAAGAATTTCAAACGGGAAGGGTCACCTGAGTAATCATGAGAGTTCGGAGGCAATAAAAAGAATATACCATCCATACATGAAATCACTTTTTCTTTGCCATCTAAGTGCAAATAATAATACTCCTGAACTGGCATTTAATTCTGCAGCAAATGCTCTTATATCACTCGGTGTAAAGCCCGGAGAAGCGATAAATCTTGTTTGTCTGCCAAGAGGGTCTTCATCTCCGTTATATATTCTATAAAAAAAGGCCCACAAACTGTGAGCCTTTTTTATAAATAAATTTGTTTAGTCAACAAACTGTTTTGCGAAATACTTTGCAGTCAGTTTTTCACCGGTTGCCTTTTCTATCATCTCGTTCCACTCATATTTCATACCTACGTTAAATACGTTTTTGCTCATCCATGTTCCAACTTCCTTATTGCCTGCATATGATTCATTTTTATAATCGCCCGATTTAGTTATTTTATCTACGATATAATAATGCATCTGGGATGCAAGAAGTTCTCCAAGCTGGTAGTTGTGATAATAGCAAGGATATAGAGCAATGTGAATCTTGGTTGCCCAGTCCGGTGAATTTCTTCCTTCTGGTCTTTTAAGCATCTGATACTGTTCTGCAAGATCCCACCATAGTTTATTAAGATCCTGATCCGGATTTGCATACATTGATTTTTCAAAGCGATAAACTACCTGTACCCAACGACTGAAAACAAGCTGTTGAAGTTTTTGCGATTTAAAGCAGTCGTCGGAAATCAGATTCTTTTCTTCTTCTGTAATTCCCAGGTTTTTCATCATCCATTCGGGATTTCTTGACAAACGGCCAAACATCATTGCTACAGCTTCAGTTGTAAAAGTGTGTGCAGCATTTCTCAGGAAATAAGGGTTTTCTGGTATATCGTGACCCTGTGAATATACTGCATGACCGAATTCGTGAAGCATTGTACCCATCCACTGTTCATTGTCTTTTATGTTACATAGAACTCTTACGTCACCCTCACTGTCTATATCGGTGCAGTATGCATGCTGATTTTTCTTTGGTTTTTCATAAAGGTCACTGTTTGCCATCATTTTGCTTACATCAAGGCCAATACCTTTATAAAAATCGGTAGTTAGCTGCTCCAGATTTTTCCCGGTGTAATACTTGTCAAGATCAACAGGATATAGCTGTGGTGACTCCTGGAAATAACGCCCCTGAAAATGCCATGGCATCAATTTTTCCTTAGAAATCTTGTAGCGAACAGAAAAAGCAGAGTCCATCTGATTTTTAAGTCTTGCGAACTCACCTTTTGTAAGAGAGTCCAATTCATCAAATAAAGCTGAAATTTCTTCGGGATTTTGTCCTGAAAGTTCAAGTGACATGGTATGATAGTTATCATATCCCAGCGAAGAAGCCACTTTATTGCGTTGTTTAATCAGTTCTATAACATCGTTTGCTACAAACGGCCCAATCTCTTTATGAGCGACCCATACCTCTTCCAGCTCCTTATTGTCGGTAGATGTTTGAAGAATCTTTTCAACATCATTGTCGGAAATTTCCTTCCCGCGGAATTTTGCTCTGTATTCGGCATATTTTTGTTCCAGTGCCGACGATCTCATTATAATGTCATTCAACAAAGCAGTATCAACCTGATTTGCAAGGAAAGAATTATATAATACTGTAAGCTCTCTTTTTAAAACCGGATCTTTTACAGAACCGTTTTCTTTAATCTCTTTAAGTTTGGCAAATGTCTCGGCATTTGAATATATCTTGGTGATTTTGATGTTTGCATCTGAATATTTTTGAAATTCAGCCGGATCACCTGTAATAGTTCCATTCCAATATGCCAGGGCAGCCTCTTTATTGAGAGGTTTAACAGCATTTTCGGTTTGAGTGATAATTTCCTGTAGTTTCATTTCGTCTTTTTTGCCGCAGCCGACAATCATAAATAGTGAAGCTGCAATTAATACAATTTTTTTCATAAATATTTAAGTTAGTTTACTTCCTTCTTTTATAGAGTTTTGTAGCGATAATCCAAACATCTTGTACAGGTCTGTCATTTTTGTCTGTTTTGACTGATGCAATTTTATCTACAATTTCAATTCCTTTCACAACCTCGCCAAAAATTGTATATTGAGTATCAAGATGAGGCGTGCCTCCGATTGTTTTGTATACATCTCTTCTCTCTTTAGAAATTTTATACTCTGTTTCAATACCCAATGCTTTATTTCTTTTATTTACTCTCTCTTCCTGTGTATTGAGACCTTCATCGTCAAAAACTTTTCCTTTAACTATATAAAATTGCGAGGCCGATGACTTTCTTAAGGGATTTACATCGTCACCCTCTCTGGCTGCTGCAAGAACACCTTTTTTATGAAAAATCCCTGGTACTATTTCGGCTGGCAAATCGTAACCGGGGCCTCCATCTCCGTAAAGTTTTTCAGGTACTCTCTGTTTACTGTCCGGATCGCCGGACTGAATCATAAAGTTGTCAATAACCCTGTGAAACAAAATTCCATCAAAATATCTCTGTTTGACCAGCTTCACAAAATTATCCCTGTGTATTGGCGTTTCGTTGCTTAGTTTCACTGTAATATCTCCCATTGTTGTTTTAATGACAACAAAATAGCTGCGTCTGGCATTGCCGCCGAAAAGATTCACAGAAAGCAGAATTGACAAAGAGATCAAAAAGATTTTATAGAAGCGTTTCATAGTTAAACAGGTTTAAACAAAAATATGCAATAATTCTATAAAGATAAAAAAAGGCTGCCACAATTTATGCGACAGCCTTATTTATAAAATATTGCAACTAAATCTGAGGACCAGAAGCAATAAGAGCTTTTGCAGCATCATTATCACAATATTGCTCAAAATTCTTTATATACTTAGCAGCAAGTGTTTTTGCCTTTTCCATCCAAACCTCTTTATTTGCATAAGTATCACGGGGGTCAAGAATTCCTTCGGATACATTATTCAGTTTAGCAGGTGCAGTAAGATTGAGAACAGGAATTTTAACAGTAGGAGCCTTCTCAATCGAACCATCTATTATTGCATCAATAATTGCACGGGTATCTTTAATTGAAATTCTTTTGCCAGAACCGTTCCAGCCGGTATTAACAAGATATGCCTTAGCTCCGTGCTCTTCCATTTTTTTGGCCAAAGTCTGAGCATATACAGTAGGGTGGAGGGTCAGAAAAGCTTCGCCAAATGCAGGAGAGAATGATGGAAGCGGTTCTGTTATGCCTCTTTCTGTTCCGGCAAGTTTTGAAGTATATCCGCAAAGGAAGTGGTATTGTGCCTGATTCTTATCTAAAATTGAAACTGGAGGCAACACTCCAAAAGCATCAGCAGAAAGATAAATAATTTTCTTGGCATGACCGGCTTTTGAAGGAAGCACAATTTTATTTATATGATAGATTGGGTAAGATACGCGAGTATTTTCAGTGATAGAGCCATCGGAATAATCTACTGAACCATCGCTGTTGACAGTAACATTTTCCAACAGTGCATCCCTTTTAATTGCTCTCCATATATCCGGTTCATTTTCTTCGCTGAGATTGATGGTTTTCGCATAGCAGCCACCTTCAAAATTGAATACTCCATGATTGTCCCAACCATGTTCATCATCGCCAATCAGGTAACGTTTCGGGTCCGCAGAAAGTGTAGTCTTACCTGTTCCTGAAAGTCCGAAAAACACAGCAACGTCTCCATCCTTGCCCACATTCGCAGAACAATGCATTGCCGCAATTCCTTTAAGAGGAAGATAGTAGTTCATCATTGAAAAAATACCTTTCTTCATCTCTCCTCCATACCAGGTACCCCCACAAACAGACATCTTTTCTGTAAGGTTGAAAAGCACAAAAACATCTGAATGCAAATTTTGTTCTTTCCACTTAGGATTAGTGGTTTTTGACCCATTTAAGAAAACAAAATCCGGTTCGCCATAATTGTCTAATTCATATTTAGATGGCCTTATGAACATATTTGTAACAAAATGTGCCTGCCAGGCAACTTCAACAATAAAACGAACTTTCATTCTCGTATCTTCATTCGTGCCGCAATAGGTGTCTACTACATATATGACATCTTTATCTGAAAGTTGTTTCTGGACAAGTGACTTACAATCAGTCCATACTTCCTGGCCAATAGGCTTGTTGATAGTGCCATCCCACCATATTGTATTTTCTGTAATAGAATCTTTAACAATGTATTTGTCCTTTGGGGACCTGCCAGTGAATATTCCTGTTTTTACAGCAACTGCCCCTGTTTTTGTTAAAATTCCTTTCTCGAAACCCTCATTCTTATCTGACATCTCTGCCTGAAACATCTCTTCATATGACGGATTGTGTAATACATTTTTGACATTCTTAATGCCATACTTCGAAAGATCTAATTTTGCCATACTTTATATTGTTATATTAATCTTTATTTTGTATATTTATTCAAGTTAAAAGAATCTATAAATTTGCACAAAAACCTTGCCGTAAAAATAAGCAAAAAATGGGAAAACCTCACGAAGTATTAAACAAATACTGGGGATATGATTCTTTCCGGCCGATGCAGGAGGAAATTATCATTTCCATACTTGAGGGAAAAGATACTCTGGCACTCTTGCCTACAGGCGGAGGGAAATCCCTCACATTTCAGATTCCTTCGTTGATGACTGATGGCATTACATTAGTTGTTACACCTCTCATTGCTTTGATGAAAGATCAGGTAGAAAATCTAAAATCGAGAGGCATACAGGCTCTGGCCGTATATTCGGGAATGAGCAGCGACGAAATTGATATTACTATTGAAAACGCCATTAATGGTGATTATAAGTTTCTTTATCTATCCCCCGAAAGACTTCAAAGCGAAATATTCCGAAGCAGGGTGGGCAGAATGAATATAAATTTTCTGGTAGTTGATGAAGCTCATTGTATTTCCCAGTGGGGACATGACTTTCGCCCTGACTATCTTAAGATAAAGGAAATCAGAAGTCTTGCAGGCATTAAGACAACTGTTGCTTTAACTGCTACTGCAACAGACAAGGTGGTATCGGAGATTGTAAAGGAACTTGAACTTGACAATCCCAATATTATCAAATCCAGTTTTAAAAGAGATAATCTTTCATATATAGTAAGGGAGAGTGAAGACAAAAATGGTCAGCTAATTAAGATAGCAAGAGGAGTCAACGGATCTGGCATTGTTTACGTACGCGAGAGAAAAAAAGCAGAGGAACTGGCTCTGTTTCTGGAAGCTCAGGGGCTGAATGCCCAGGCATATCATGCGGGCATGTCTTCATCTGTTCGTTCGGCCAAGCAAGATGACTGGAAAAACGGCAATTGCAGGATAATTGTTGCTACAAATGCTTTTGGTATGGGTATCGATAAATCCGATGTCAGGTTTGTATGTCATTTTGACCCTCCTGAGTCTGTAGAAGCCTACTTTCAGGAAGCAGGCAGGGCAGGCAGGGACGGAAACAAATCTTTCGCAGTACTGCTTTGGAACAGATCCGATATAGGAAGGCTCAGGAAAATACTGGCAACAACTTTTCCTTCACCCGATTACATAAGAGATGTCTACCAGAAACTATTCATTTATTACGGTATTGCATATGGCGCAGGAAAAGGTCAGGTTATGAAATTTAATCTTACCGATTTTGCCATGAAAAGCAAACTGCATGCATTATCTGCATATTACGCACTCAAATATATTGAGAAGGAGGGCTATTTTGAGATTACAGACGAAATAGACAATCCGTCCAAAGTTAAGTTTATTGTCAACAGGGATGAATTGTATCATATTCAGCTCAAAAATACATCAATGGATGCCTTTATAAAGACTCTTCTAAGGCTGTATACCGGAATGTTCTCAAATCTGGTTCCAATTGACGAGGAATATATAGCAAGGCTTACACGAAACAGCAAGGCAGCTATAACTTCAAGTTTAATCCGGCTCTCGGGCATGGGGATTGCAACTTATATGCCTTCTGTCCGTTCTCCTTTACTGATTCTCAAAACAGAAAGGCTGGACGATAAAAATCTTTATATTTCGCCAGTTAGGTATCAAATGCACAGAGGCAGTTTCGAAGATAAAATTGAATCAATAATCGGTTATTTCAGCGAAAATTTAATTTGCCGTTCCCAATTCCTCCTAAGTTATTTCGGGGAAAAAGATTCGGAAGAATGCGGATTATGCGATGTTTGCATTGAAAAGAAGCGCGAAAATGCGCGGGCAGTATATGACAACAGCATTGAAAAAAGGCTCATTGAAATTCTGCTTGACGGGCCTAAATCGCTTTCAGAAATATCTCTTGACATTGAGGACGAAACCAGGTCGTATATCGAACTGCTGAGAGAGATGATAGACAGGGGAGGAGTGGAGCAGAAAGGCGAGATGTATCATATTGTTACGAGATAAATCAGCCTTTGTCAGCGATAAATTCATTAAGTTCCTGATATAGCTTTTGCACAGGCAAACCCATTACGTTGAAAAAGGAGCCTTCAATTTTTTCTATTGCCACATAACCTATCCATTCCTGGGCACCATATGACCCGGCTTTGTCGTAAGGAGCATATTCGTCGATATAGTATGTGATCTCTTCTACAGATAAATTGCGAAAATAGACTTTTGTGATACTCGTGAAAGATCTTGTCAATTTGTTGCTTCTTAATGTTACCCCTGTTATTACTTCGTGCATATTTCCGGACAACTTCTTAAGAATTTCAATGGCATTATCTCTTCCGGACGGTTTACCCAGAATTTCTCCGTTACAGAAAACAAGGGTATCTGCAGTTATCAGTATTTCTGAATCATCCAGTTTCCTTAAGAACCCGGCTGATTTTAGTTCAGACAGATGTAATGGAACCAGATACGGGTCAGTTTCGGGATGGTAGTCCTCCGATATATTGTCGTTATATTCAATCGAAAAGGGAAGATCAAGACCCTCGAGCAATTGTTTGCGCCGTGGAGACGCCGATGCAAGAATAAGCGCTCTCCCTCTTAGTTTTATAAGAAGATTTTTCATTTCATAAATTTAGCCGGAATAAGCTTCAGGACTATCGGCCCAGTTTCCCTGTATTTTAAGGGTTTGTTCAATGACGTCTCTTGCACACCCCCTTCCTCCGGGATAAATTGATATATAGTCACATATCTCTTTTACTTCAGTTACTGCATCAGCCGGGCAAGTAGCTATTCCGCATGCCTTAAGAATTCCTATATCCGGGATGTCATCACCCATAAAGAGAACTTCATCCGGTTGCAGATTGTGCCGTGTGCAAAAATCAGTAAAATCAGGCATCTTATAGTGGGAGCGAAGGTATATATCGCTTGTACTTACTCCGATTTGAACAAAACGTTTAACAATGCTTTCGGAAGACCCACCTGTAATTATTGCTACAGGATATTTTTGCGTTATGGCAACTCTCACTGCATAACCATCTTTCGCATTGTGTGATCTCAGCAAATCTCCGGTTTCGGTCGCAATGACAAGACCATCTGTAAATACTCCGTCAACATCAAATGCGAATGCTTTTATTTTATGCAGGTTAACTTTAAAGTTTGACATTATTTTTTTGTTTTTTTGGAAGACTCACCTATATATTTTGTCATTAACTTGTATACCTCTTTGTGCTCTTCCATTTCTTTAAGAATTTCAAGATGTTTGTTAATTGTAGAGATGTCTTCCCTTATTGCAGGACCTGTCTGAACGTGAGCCGGGTGACCATATAAAAAGGCTTTTCTGACCGTTTCGGTTGCAAGTGGCATCAGGAATATGTGGTTGGGTGCAGAGATGTCATATGCAAGTCCAAGAATGTAGTTGACAAAATTGCTTACAAAAACAGCAGCAAGGTGCATCCTCAACCTCTCTTGGGAATCACATTCCTTGTATTCGGACCCAAGGTAATCACATAGTTTCACTAAAACATCATGAGTTGTTTTGTCGGAAGATTCAAGAAGAAACGGAACTAGCTTCATGTCAACAGGTTTCGTCTTGCTAAGGGTCATTAAAGGGTAAAAGACACCAAAATGAGGAATTTTACTTAATACGGACAATGGAGTGGCACCACTTGTGTGGCAAACGATGGTTTTCCCGGCCTTAACAGATTCAAGCGAAGAAATAGTCTCAAATACCTTTTCAATGGAATCATCGGAAAGAGTGAGAAGAATAATATCAGATTGCGAAAGAAGGTTAATATCTTCAATTGCCTCTGTGTTTTTTAGGTTATGCAAATTGTTTTCTGGCTTGTTTAATATTTTCGCCAGAGTTTGCGATGCATGAAAACTTCTGTTCCAGATATATGACACATTGCATCCCGCAGCCTTTAAAGACATTGAAAGCCTGTATGCTGCATTCCCGGCCCCTGCAAATGATATATTCAACATATAAGCTTATTTACTGCTGCCGCCTGTTGCAAAAACAGCAAGACTTTCGTGCCCTTCGTTATCAACAGACTGGACCGCAAAGAGATAATTGTCTTTACTCAGATGGAGTTCTATATTGTTACCGTTTATTCTAACTTTCCTTTCCCAATTGGATTTATCGGTCTCACGTATTAAAATATAGTATGCCGAAGGTTTTTTGCCCTCTTTGGGACTCTCCCAGCTTATCTTGGTGTTATTGGAAAGATCTGATATGTCAATTTTTACATTTTGAGGTAAAGACGGTGCAAATGAGAGATTTAGTAAAGACGATAGGTTTACTCCGCAATTTTTTCTTACATATTCAAAATCTACACCATTTGGCATATCTCCAAGTTCGATGCCGTTTTTAACTGTCACCGGCTGATGAGTTCTGTCATAATTTTCATGATATTCACATATTCTGACGGCTGTAAATCCCTCTTTGCAGAAAGGAGTGTGATCTCCTCCTCTGCCAAACCTATCATTCCGGTAAACCAGCTTAACTTCCATATTATCAATGTATCTCTCGCCGGTTTCTTTTATGTATCTGGCAAGTTGGCGTGATTTACTGTCATTTTCTGACGAGTTGAATACCCGGGACTTTTTCATTTCATCACTCTCGACATATGGAATGTTTTCAGAAAAGACCCGAACTTTAGTATTATTTGAAACATCCGTTGAGCTTGTACGGGAATTTCCTATCATGTCATTGTTTAAAACGCCAATAATATTCCAGTTCTCTTTTTTTGCAACAGATGCCATATAAGCAGCCCCAAGAAGCCCGTGTTCCTCACCGCTGAGAAACATCAGCTTAATTGTAACCGGTATATCCATTCCGGAAAGGATTCTTGCAATTTCCAGCAATGCAGCAACTCCGCTGCCATTATCATTTGCTCCCGGAGCAAATGCCGTAGAATCGCTGTTATTGTCTGCCCGGCTGTCGTAGTGGGCGAGTAAGACAATTATCCGGTTATCGTCCTTATTGCTGCCTTTAAACGTTGCAACAACATTTGTCAGAGTTATCTCCCTGCTCAGCCGTGTATCTTTTCCTCCGGCCCTGTATTCAACTTTTTCAACAATTGCCCTGCCGGCGGAGTTTTTTATATAACCATTAAGTTTATTTGAAAGATACTGTGCTGCAGCCCCGATTCCTCTTGCCGGATCATTTTTTGTGCTTAAATTATGTCTGGTATGAAGCGCAACAAGCTCATTTACCGTAGTTTTTATATTAGAAGCCGAAATTTGCAAAACTGCTTTCTCAATTACAGAATCTCTTACAGTAATTTGCTGAGCAATCGCTTGCCCGGAGAGCATTACTATTGAAATAGCAAATATTACTAGTGTCTTCATTATTTAATACAGTTCAAAAAATCGGCTAATCTCTTTTTTGTGTTTCCCCTGAATGATAATTACATGGTTTCCAAGATGCGAGTTAAGGAAATCATCCATATCGTCGCTTGATTTAAACCTGAATTTTATTTGAGTCCTGCATCGTTCAACAACATCTGTGTTTTGGATTATTTCACCATTAATTGCAATAAACCTATCCAGATTTGGCCCTCCACATTTAAAAATTGTGTATTTCCCAAGAGCAAGTTTTGCAGAGATTCCTATGCCTGATTGCGATTCATAATGAGAAGGAAGGGCAAAGCTATCTGACATAGAAAGAGGAGCAGTACAATGAGAGAAATCTACTGTATTGTCACTTCTGTCTATCGAAGAAGGATTCGCCATAAATGATGTTTTGTTTAAAAGAGCCCTTGCAATTATCATTGACCAGAGCGTTGGTATGTCACCCTCACACCCGGACACCAGCCCGCGGTCATTGAATATTGAAAGTGCAAGACAAGCAGTTGTCTTGCAAGTATTAATTATATCAAAACACTTTATAGACAAAGCATTAAGCTCGTTTTTCTGAATTAAATCTTTAAGTGAATTATATAATTTTACCGCTTCGAAAAGATCATTCTCAGTTCTGCTTTTCTCAATATGTGAAGTCAGATTGTTTAAAAGCATTGTAGACTCTGCTGAGTTCATTGCATACTTTCCCTGATATTTGCTAAAAGCATTGAAGTTATCTTCAAGAAGCGAGATGGGAATATCAATGAATTTCGCACCAAACTTCTGTGTAATCATTTCTTTATTAACATCTGAAGATATGAGCCATGGAGAAGGATCGCCAAACAAGCCTATTCTTGTATTTGAAATCTCCTTGAAAGCTCTTTGGATATTATAAAGCAACGCAATTTCATCATGAAGTTCTTCAAGAAATTTTTTGCTTGGAGAGATAGGGAAGTTGATATGCCTGTGCTTAATTCCATTATTATTCATCCAACTTGATATTTCAAGTGAAGCTGCCAAAGAGTTGTGAAATGAGTCACTTAAGATAACCAAAGGGCGGGTGAATTTTTGCCAGTCATTAAGAAATGTCTGTTCTGTTCCACCGGTAGCAATAAATGCAATTGCGAGTTCCTCTTGTCCTTTAATTGGTTCGTATTCCTGAGAGCTAACTACTTTTAGCGCATATCTGGATTTAAATTCGGAATATATATTCTCTCTGGATGCCGCTACGGTCAGGCCATCGTGAATCGATGATGCAAAAACAACAAGTGTTAGATTAAGTTCCATAAATAAGAATTAATTTCGCAAATATAGTAAAAATGTAAAACTATTTTTTTTCAAAATCGTTATAAGTTAATATTGGATAATTTATGCACAGAGATAATATTGAAACAGCCCATGAAAACTCTTCGGTAAGGAACATTATAACAGCGTTTGCCCTTAATCTTTCTTTTGCTGTAATAGAACTGATTGGCGGACTACTGACAAATTCAGTAGCAATTTTATCAGATGCCCTTCATGATTTCGGGGACTCACTTTCTCTCGGTGTTGCCTATTATCTTCAGAAGAAATCAGAAAAGAAAGGGGATAAATATTATTCATACGGATATAAAAGATTTTCCCTTCTTGGTTCGGTATTTATTTCGGTTGTATTGCTGGTTAGTTCCGTTTTCATTATAGAAGAGAGTGTCAAGAGAATAATTTCACCTCAGGAGACAAATGCTCAGGGAATGTTTATACTTGCCATTCTGGGGATAATAGTGAACGGAGCCGCTGTCCTGAGGATGAAAAGGGGGAAATCCCATAATGAACGGGCAGTTACTCTTCACATGATGGAGGATTTACTTGGTTGGGTCGCTGTTTTAGCGGCAAGTATTATAATGATTTTCGTAGATGTTCCCGTAATTGACCCTATTCTCTCTGTCGCAATAACGGTTTGGGTCTTGTTTAATGTTTACAGGAATCTTAAAGAAACATTCCGGATAATGTTGCAAGAGGTTCCAAAAGATGTCGATATAAATATAATTGAGAATGAATTACTTAAAATAGAGGGTGTTAAATCTGTCCATGATTTGCATATATGGACCATGGATGGAGAAAAACACATTATGACAGTTCATATTGTTACCGGTTTGACCTTAGACAGCGAAAATGTAAAAAGGCTAAAACATGAAGCCCGAAAATTGATACATGAACTTAACATAAGCCATGTAACAGTTGAAATTGAAGGCGAGAATGAATCCGGAGACTGTTTGTATAACGGGACTTGTTAAATAAAAAGGCCGGCAAATTCTTTTGCCGGCCCTTTTTAAGCAAATTGATTTTGAACTTATGCTTCGTCTACATTCTCTCCCTTGATAGAAAGGAATGGGTTAAGCTGACATGCTGAAAAATCTTTAATATACGAATACCTCTCATCGTTCCATGACTTTGACTTTCCGATATAAATTTCGGCAGACATAGCGTAACTGTCATCGGACTGCGCATCAGAAAGAAGCAGATACGACATAATAATGTGTGCAGCCATTTCAACAAGACGTCTTGCATGAAAGTCAATGAATTCGTTATCTCCTTCAATAACTTTCTCAACAGCTTTCTGATACTGGTCAGTCATTTCTGAAAGAATCTTTTTCAATTGTTCGTACTCGGGTTTTACCTCTATTTTCTCATATTCTCTTATCTGAGCAAGGTAAGAACCATTTGTGACATATCTTTGAGCTGCTACAACCTGAAGTTGAGATGTGCCTTCATAAATAGTTGTAATTCTTGCATCTCTGAAAATTCTTTCAATAGGATAATCTTTCATAAAACCAGAACCTCCATGAATCTGAAGTGAATCATATGCATTCTGATTTGAGTATTCGGAAGACATTAGTTTCAAAATTGGAGTAAACATATCTGCCAGCTTCTGAAATTGTTTTGCTTCGGTACGCTCTTCAGGCGTGAGTTTTCTTCCTTCAGCTATAAAACCATAGGCTTTGTAAACATCAACAAAACGGGTTGTTTCATACAGCAACGCTCTTGAAGACTGTAGTTTAGCTTTGATTACCGCAAGCATTTCATAAACTGCAGGGAATTGGATTATAGGCTTGCCAAACTGAGCTCTTTCGTGAGCATATTTTAAAGCCTCTCTGTATGCAGCTTCCGAGATACCGACAGACTGGGCACCTACTCCAAGTCTGGCCCCATTCATCAGAGACATTACATATTTAATGAGACCCAGTTTTCTTTCGCCAACCAATTTGGCGGGAGCGTTATTAAAGACGAGTTCACATGTAGGAGAGCCTTTTATTCCGAGTTTATTCTCTATCCTCCTTACCTGAACCCCTCCCCAGGCTTTGTCATACACAAAATAGGAGAGCCCGCGGCCATCTGTTGTTCCCTCTTCCGATCGGGCGAGAACAAGTTTAATTTCTGCATCTCCATTTGTAATGAATCTTTTAACACCATTCAGAAACCACTTTCCATCTTTTTCGTTATAAGAAGCTTTAAGCATTACTGCCTGTAAATCACTACCTGCATCCGGTTCTGTAAGGTCCATCGAACATGTGGCGCCATAATTGATTCTTGGCAAAAACTCATTTTTTATCTCTTCGCTTGCATATTCGTGAATTGTTTCTGCACAATCCTGCAATCCCCATATGTTTGCAAATCCGGCATCGGCTCTGGCAACGAGCTCAGCTGCCATCACATACGGAACCATAGAGAAATTAAGCCCGCCATATTGTCTTGGAAGAGACATACCATATAAACCGGCCTGAATTAAAACGTCCTGGTTTTGCTGAGTCCCGGGGGCATATGTAACCCTGCCGCTTTCATGATGAGGTCCTTTTTTGTCCACTTCCTCGGCATTTACGGCAATTACATCAGCGCAAATCTCACCAAGTATTTCCATTACTTTTTCATAGGAATCTATGGCATCGTACGCAACACATGGTGCATAATCGAACTTACCGGCATCTTTATAATTCTGTTCCTTTAAATCAACAATTTTATTCATTAAAGGATGCCTGAATTGAAATTTTAGGTCTTTATTATCGTTGTAAAAATTTGCCATATTATTTACTGTTTTTTTTGTACGATTTAATCATCCTTGGCACAACCTCGTTCAGGTCGCCAATGATAGCATAATCTGCCAACTGATGAATGGGAGCAAGAGGATCGCTGTTTATAGAAATAATCATTGCCGATTGTTCCATACCTGCAGTATGCTGAATTTGCCCCGATATACCGGCAGCAATATACAGTTTTGGCCTTACGGTTACACCAGTTTGTCCGATTTGCCTTGCGTGGTCGGCAAAGCCGGCATCAACGGCTGCTCTGGAAGCACCAACTTCCCCTCCTAGAACATGAGCTAGTTCAAATAAAAGATTGAAATTTTCCTTTGAACCAACACCAAAGCCTCCTGCTACAATAATCGAAGAGCCTTTAATGTCAATTTTCCTCTCTTCCATGTGACGCTCAATTATTTCTACAATGAAATCGGTATCTGAAAGGACAGAACTTACATCTATTATGTTTAATTTACAATCAGCCGCTTTATTTAACGGCTCCCTCTTCATAACACCCTCTCTCACTGTTGCCATCTGAGGTCTGTGATCGGGGTTTATGATTGTTGCAATAATATTCCCTCCGAAGGCAGGGCGAATCTGATATAATAAATTTTGGTACTCTTTGCCTGCTTTGTTGTCTGTATGGCTGCCAATTTCAAGTGAAGTGCAATCAGCAGTCAATCCGCTATTTAAAGCACTTGATACTCTCGGTGCGAGGTCTCTTCCGATACTGGTTGCTCCAAAAAGTGCTATCTGCGGTTTCTCTTCTCTGAAAAGCGAGATTGTAATGGAAGAGTGGGGCAGTGTAAGATAGTTTACAAGTCTCTTATCGTCTGCAATGTGTATTTTGCTTGCGCCGTAAAGTGCAATTTCATCTTTAAGTTTTGTTACATCATGCCCAATGAGAAGAGCTTCCACATTGCAGGCAAGTTCTTTAGCAAGACCACGGGCTTTGGTGAGCAACTCAAGGCTCACGTCGCAGATTTTTCCGTCTTCGGTCTCAATATATACTATTATGTTATTCATTGCTAAAATTATTAATATTAACCAATTGTATGTGAAGAAATAAGTTCTTTAATCAAAGTATCAACATCTTCCTCGGAAGAGGTAATTCTCTTTGATTCCTTAGCCTGAAATACAATATTTTCGATTTTCTTAACCTTTGTTGGTGAGCCTGAGAGACCGTAATTTGCCTCATCTCCGCCTATGTCATTAACACCCCATTCAGGTATTACAAGATAGTCCAGAGTATAAGTAGGCAGGTATGAATTATGCTCATTATCCTGTTCTTCGCTTTTAGTTCTGGCATGTTTGAATCTCATGAGTTGTTTTGCGTTTCTGGGGCGGCACGCCGGTGCTGTTGCATGAACCGTAATAACTACAGGCATTGATGTTTTTACAACTTCAATACCTCTCTCAAGCCTTCTCTTGATAATTATTTTTCCTTCCTTTACTCCAACAATGTCCTCGGCATAGGTTACCTGCGGATAGTTTAGCTTTTCTGCTACCTGAGGGCCAACTTGTGCAGTGTCACCGTCAATAGCCTGTCTTCCGGCAATAATAATATCCGGCTGTATCTTTTTTACAGCCATAGAAAGTGCATAAGAAGTCGCAAGAGTATCTGCTCCTGCAAATTTTCTATCGGTCAGGAGAATACCTCCGTCTGCACCCCTAAAAAGACCTTCTCTGATAATTTCTGCTGCTCTTCCCGGACCCATTGTCAGTAATAATACTTCACTTCCCGGATATGCATCCTTTAATCTTAAAGCCTGTTCCAGAGCATTCATATCCTCCGGATTAAAAATCGCAGGCAGGGCGGCACGATTAACAGTTCCATCCTCCTTCATAGCATTTTTGCCAACATTTCTAGTATCCGGCACTTGTTTTGCCAGAACAACAATTTTAAATGTCTTAGTCATACTGTTTATTTATAGTGATTTAAGCTTCGGCTGAACTATTACCGAAGCCCATTGGAATAACTCCTTTTGATTCGTTATAAAGTTCAATCTCTCCATATTGAGATTCAAACTTCGCAATATTATCCTGTAGCGCAAGAAACAATCTTTTCGCATTCTCGGCTGTCATTATTATTCTGTTGTTTACCTGAGGCTTAGGCACTCCAGGCATCATTCTTATGTAGTCGATTATAAATTCACTGCTTGAGTGGGTAATTATTGCAAGGTTGGAATAAGACCCTTGTGCAACATCATTGCCTAACTCTATATTTAACTCATTATCAGTACTCATAACTATTTTCTTTAAATTATCGTATGCAAATATAAGACTTTTTCTGTAAAGCTAATTTTGTGTGCTCTCCATAAAATGTATAACTTTGCTGTTTAGATTTAAAAAGTAAATGGTTTTTATGGAGATTCCGGCTAAATACGATCCCTCTCTGACGGAGGACAAATGGTACTCATTTTGGTTACAAAACAGATATTTTCATTCGGAACCTGATGCAAGGGAGCCATATACTATTGTGATCCCTCCACCCAACGTTACAGGAGTACTTCATATGGGGCATATGCTCAATAATACTCTTCAGGATGTTTTGGTCAGGAGAGCTAGAATGATGGGTAAAAACGCTTGCTGGGTGCCCGGAACCGACCATGCATCTATTGCAACCGAGGCGAAAGTGGTATCTAAGCTTAAAAGCGAAGGAATTGAAAAGAGTGACATTACCCGGGAAGAGTTTCTGAAGCATGCATGGGAGTGGAAAGAGAAACATGGCGGCATTATTCTGGAACAGTTAAAAAAGCTGGGTGCATCATGTGACTGGGAGAGAACTAAGTTTACAATGGACCCCGAACTGAGCAAAGGAGTAATAAATACTTTTGTTCATTATTACAAAAAAGGCCTAATATACAGAGGCGTGAGAATGGTCAACTGGGATCCGGAGGGTCAAACAGCAGTGAGTGACGAAGAGGTTATTCATAAAGAGACCTCATCAAAACTCTACTATCTCAGGTATTACTTATCAAACGAAGGGAAAGCAGGCAAAGACTTTGTAATAATTGCAACAACCCGCCCGGAGACAATAATGGCAGACGTTGCTCTTTGTGTACATCCTCAGGACGAGAGATATTTTGGGCTTAAGGGCCGCAAAGTATTGATTCCTCTTATAAATAAAGAGATTCCGATAATTGAGGACGAATATGTTTCAATGGATTTTGGAACAGGCTGTCTGAAAATTACGCCGGCTCATGATATTAACGACTATGAAATTGGAATAAGACATAAACTGCCGGTTATTGATATCCTGGATAATTTTGGGAAACTCAACGAAAAAGCGGTCATTCTAATTGGAGAAGAGAGATTTGCAGCAAGGAAAAAAATTGTAAAAATGCTTTCCGAGTCCGGTTGTCTTGAAAAAGAGGAACTATATACATCCCAAATAGGATATTCAGAAAGAACTAATGCTGTGATAGAGCCACGGCTGTCGCTTCAATGGTTTTTGAAGATGGAAGAGGCTTCAAAAGAGGCTTTAAACTATGTCGAAAGCGATAAGATAAAGCTTATACCGGACAAATATAAAAACACTTACAAACATTGGATGGAGAATGTACGCGACTGGTGCATTTCCCGTCAGCTTTGGTGGGGACAAAGAATTCCTGCATGGTATCTGCCTGATGGAGATTTTGTTGTTGCTTCAAACGAAAACGAAGCGCTGGAACTTGCCAGAAAATCCAATCCTTCAATTTTGTTGTCCGATTTAAAACAAGATAACGATGTGCTGGATACTTGGTTTTCTTCATGGTTATGGCCAATATCGGTTTTTGACCCGGGAAAACCCGGATTTCCAGATAAAGCTCCAAACAGCGACCTTGCATATTATTATCCTACAAACGACCTTGTAACAGCTCCCGAAATTCTGTTTTTTTGGGTAGCAAGAATGATAATGGCCGGGCATGAATTCTGTAATGATATCCCATTCAGAAATGTATATCTTACTGGTATAGTGAGGGATAAACTTGGCAGAAAAATGTCCAAATCTCTCGGAAACTCACCTGATCCTATTGAACTGATCAAAAGCTACGGTGCAGATGGAGTGCGTGTTGGAATGCTTATTTGCAGCAATGCCGGTACAGACATTCTTTTTGACGAAAGTCAGGTAGAACAGGGCAGAAACTTCTCAAACAAAATATGGAACGCATACAGGCTTGTAATAGGCTGGAATGTTGAAGAGAGCCTGAAACAGAACGAAAAATCGGCAAGTGCCGTCAAATGGTTTGACAATATCCTTTCCCAATCAATAGAAACGATTAACGATCACTTTGAAAAGTTCAGGATTTCAGATGCTCTGATGTTGATTTACAAGCTCTTTTGGGATGATTTTTGCGCCTGGTATCTTGAAATCATCAAGCCTGATTCAGGAGCGCCAATGGATCCTGATACATATAAGGCTACAATGGGATTCTTCGATAAACTGCTCAAGATTCTTCACCCGTTTATGCCATTCATTACCGAGGAGTTGTGGCATAATCTGGAAGAAAGGGGAGAAAAAGAGAGTATAATGATAGCAATGCAGCCTGCGGCAAAACCATATTCGCCTGAGTACATTAAAAGTTTCGAACAGGTTAAGGAGGTTATCGTTAACATCCGAAACATAAGACAGTCAAAGGCTATTTCTCCTAAAAATCCGTTGGAACTGTATATTAAAGGGGGATTATCTCCTGAATTCTATCCGATTATTAAAAAGATGGCCAACATATCGGAGATTAAATTACTGGAAAGCAGAGCGGATAATAACTCAGGCTCTTCATTTATGGTAGACACCGCTGAGTTTTTCGTTCCACTGGGAGATTTGGTTAATACCGAAGAAGAACTAAGAAAGATTGATGCCGAAATTGAGCATCTCACAGGTTTCCTTGCCTCTGTGAACAAAAAGCTCTCAAATGAAAAATTTGTGGCAAGTGCCCCAAAAGCTGTTGTAGATATAGAATTCAAGAAAAAAAGCGACGCCGAAACTAAAATTGATAAACTTTCCAAGTTGAAAAATGAACTTCTTAAACATTAAGTTATGAAGAGCTTTTTCTATATCGGAAGAATTAAAACACTTCTGATACTGCTTGTATTATTGGTTTTGTCTCTTTCTTGCCGGAAGGTAAGTGAATTAAGCGACAACAATAGTATCAGCACAATTTCAATTACAGGAGGAAAGCCTGCAAATGCAGTATTTGACACTCCACGTATTGAAGGAAAGAAAATTATAATTCCGCTCAGGTTTGGCAAATATCTTTTCCCTTTGGATGTAAAGCTGGATGTAAAAACCGAGAAGTCTATTGATAAAATTCTTGGCTTTGACACAGATGGGTACATAAGATTTGAATCGATGCTCAGTATAAATGAAATTAGTGTAGTTGCTGAAAGCGGGATGACTGCAAAATACGAGGTTGTTCTGGAAGAAATCCCTTCAAACGACCTTGCCGAAGTAGAAAAATTCACGATTAAGTCCAGTCAACCGGAAGAATGCAATTTGATTAATGAAGCATTAATTGACTACACAAATTGCACTATAGGTATTTACACAATATCAGCCATTGCTCCTTTTACTATAGTGCCCGATATAACCTTATCGGCCGGGGCCGGGTTTAAAGATTACAAAGCCAATACCCCGATAGTATTTGAATCATTATCAGCGCAAAAAAACCTTTCAGTTATTTCTGAAAGTGGAAGAGAGGAGATATGGAAAATCAAATTGTCACCGGCAAAACATTTTACTATTCAAAATTCTTCTCAGGTCCCGGATGATGTGTCGGACCGGATAAATTTTGGAATAAATGATGTAAAGGCAATTGCGGTTAACGCCGGATTGGAAATTTATAATCTGCTTGTTTCAAACACCACTTCAACAATTACTTTAATAGCAAGAAGCCCTCAGAATAACTCTTCCGGAACTGTCAAGCCTGAGTTTGTAACAGGCAAATACTCCTCCATGACTGGGATTAAATCAGGAGAAAACATCTCTTTTACAAAATGGGGAGAAAAAAAGAGCTTCTTTCTTTCTGATATAATTACCGGCTGGACGAAGGAATGGAATATTGAGTGGAGAAGCTATAATGAATATGCAGAGATTCTCAGCGTATCTAAAACAGGATACAGCAGTGCTGACAGCAAAATTGAAATCGGGAATTTTACTGTTGACCGTTCAGAAAGAACTGTAAATGTCCCCATTTTAAGTAATGGCACATTTCCTCTGTTAATCAACGGATGTTCTGCCTCACTTTCATCGGGTGCTACATCTACAATGCCTGCGACGCTTTCCTTCTCATCAATAAACGACACGGTTGATTTCACTGTTACAAAAGAGGGGTTGTCGGAAAAATGGGGAATTGTTCTTACAAACAACTTCACTCCAAAAAGTTCTCAAAACGAAATACTGGATTTTATTTCCGGGATTCCATCCGGGGGATATATATTCTCTTCAAAATACCTTGAAAACGGAATATCAAGAATTACGTTGATTACAGATAGCTATGACAATATGAGGAAATTGATAATTTCCCCTGCTATTACTGTTTCCCCAAAGGCAAAAATTAAAGGGACGGCATCCGGTGCGCCGATAATTTTGTCGCCTGATAATGATTTCCGATTCTCCGTAGTTGCAGAGGACGGGAGTGAAAGAATCTGGAGCATAAAACTCATTGCAGCACCTCAGATTGAGAACAGCAATTTTGAGGTATGGGGCCCTCACCCTTTGTTTTCAACAATTCCACTTACTATTTCACCTAGCGATGGTTCCGGATGGAACTCTTCTAATAACCCCTCTGTACAGGGACTGTCAAGAGTTTCCGGATACAATTCGCCTTATGCGGCAAAACTTCAAACGCAGCTTTCTGTTATAAATTTTGCAAACATAGTCAGGGTTACTTCTCTGGCCTCCGGAGGTCTGTTTCTTGGGAAATTTAAATACAGTATTCTGGCACAGGATGTGTATCATCCTCAGAATATGACTAAATTTGGGATCCCTTTTACAGGCAAAACAATTCCTGTTGCTTTTTCATTGAATTACAAGTATTCAAAAGGCGTGAACCTCATAAAAACAACCCCAAAATTCTCCTCGGTAAATATCCCGGCTTTTGAAGACCCGGCAGCTGTTGAGGGAAGCGATAAAGCTATTGTATGGGTGGAATTATGGCATCATTCCGGAACGGATGAGTTTGATATTCAAAAAGAGCCGGTATCGAATAAAATTGCCCGCGGGGAATTGATTATCGGCGAAAACACTTTAGACTGGAGCTTGACGCAGACAGATATTAAACCGGTGAGCGGAGCGCAAAATCTTACTCCAACGCATATAGTGGTAACAATGTCTTCCAGCAAGGACGGAGATATATTTACAGGAGCAGACGGCAGCAGCCTGATTGTAGACAATTTTAAATTGCATTACTACTCTCCGGGGCAGGGTGTAAAAATTTTAAACTGATAAATATGTATATTTCGGAAACAATTCTTGAAGTAAGATATTATGAGACCGATTTAATGGGAATAGTGCACCATTCTAATTATATCAGATATTTCGAGTGCGGCAGAAGCAAAGCTCTTAAAGATTTAGGTCTGCCTATCGAAAAGATTGAGGAAGAGGGAATAATGATGCCGGTTACTCATGTCGAATGTAATTACAAACTACCGGTGAAAATGGGCGAAATAATTCGCATCGTAAGTACGATAAAGGATTGTCCAAGGGCCAGAATTATAATTGACACTGTTATTTATAATCAAAAAAATGAAGTTGTTTGTTCGGGAAGTGTTACGCTTGGCTTTATCAATTCACTTAGCAGAAAGCCTACAAGAGCTCCTGAATCGGTTGTAAAAGTGTTTTCGCCATATTTTATGTAAAAACTTAATAATTTATAATAATCATGAATCATCTATTACTGTTTGGAACAATAGGAGCAACGGAAGTAATTATCATTGCCCTCATCGTATTATTGTTGTTCGGAGGGAAGAAAATTCCGGAACTAATGAAGGGTATTGGCAAAGGAGTAAAAAGCTTCAAAGACGGAATGAAGGGAATCGAAGACGATATCAAAGAGACAAATTCCGAAGAGAAAGAGGAAAAGAAATAGTGAGCAGTGAAATGACATTTTGGGAGCATCTGGACGAACTCAGGAAAGTACTGTTTCGTTCTGCGATTGTCGTTTTTATACTGGTGATCCCTATTTTCCTTGCTAAAAGCTTCATTTTTGAGAAAATAATTTTTGCGCCTACGGATTCCGGGTTTATTTTATACAAATGGCTCGGGCAGTTAGCACTACTATTGAAAATTCCTGATGCGGCACCTGAACCATTCAGCCTAAATCTTATAAATATTGACCTTTCGGCTCAGTTCTTTATTCACGTGTCTGTTTCGCTGACTCTTGCGTTTATACTTGCTGTTCCGTTTGTATTATATCAGCTTTGGCGTTTTATAGGGCCGGGCCTTTATGAAAAAGAGCAGATTGCCGTAAAAAAGGCATTCGCATTTGGAGCTATACTGTTTTTTATTGGGGTTCTTGTTGGTTATGTATTTGTATTCCCTTTAACACTAAGGTTTTTAGGAACTTACCAGGTGAGTACGATGGTTGCAAATCAAATTTCATTACAGTCCTATATTTCAATGTTTACTCAATTGATTCTTATTATGGGGGTTGTCTTTGAAATGCCTGCACTTGCACTCATTTTATCTAAAATTGGAATTATTAACAAATCTCTTTTAAAAAAATACCGCAAGCACGCCTTTACAATTTTAATGATTGCAGCTGCAATTATTACTCCAAGCGGGGATGCATTTACACTGTTTATAGTTGGAATGCCGCTTTATCTTCTTTACGAATTCAGTATATTAATTTGCCGTGATATCGATAAATAAACTTTCAGTTTCATTCGGGGGTACCCCTTTGTTTGATGAGATTAATTTTCATATAGGAGACAGAGATAAAATTGGTCTTGTAGGAAAAAACGGATCGGGTAAGTCCACAATTTTGAAAATAATTGCTGGTATTAATAATCCTTCATCCGGAGAGGTTTTAAGACCATCTTCAATTGACATTGGTTATCTTCCCCAACAGATGGATCACGCAAAAGACAAGAGCGTATTTGACGAAGCCATGATGGCTTTTTCCCATATTGCAGATCTGAATAAAGAGATGGAAGATGTGAGCAGGGAACTTACTCAAAGGACTGATTATGAGAGCAACGAGTACCATAAGCTTATTGTTAAATTAAACGATGTTAACGATAAGCTCCATTTGTTCGAAAGTGACAATCCTGCTGGTGAAGCAGAAAAGACTCTTCTTGGGCTTGGATTTAAAAGAAACGAATTTTCCCGCTCAACTTCAACTCTTAGTCAGGGCTGGAACATGAGGATAGAGCTAGCTAAAATATTGCTTAAGAAACCTTCTGTATTGCTGCTGGACGAGCCTACAAATCACCTGGACATAGAATCTATTCAGTGGCTTGAGGAGTATTTGTCCGGATTTACAGGCTCTCTTGTTCTTGTATCGCACGACAGGAGATTCCTTGATAAAGTGACAAACAGAACTGTTGAGATAATGCTTGGAAGAATTTACGATTACAAAGTACCTTATTCAAAATATCTGGAACTGAGAAGAGAGAGAATCGACCAGCAAAAAGCCGCATATGACAATCAGCAGCGAATGATAGAGAAGAGTGAAGAATTCATTGAGAGGTTTCGGTACAAGGCTACTAAATCCAATCAGGTTCAGTCGAGGATTAAACAACTTGGAAAAATTGACAGGATTGAAATTGATCTTGAAGATAATTCAACACTTTTGGTAAAGTTTCCGCCTGCTCCCAGATCGGGCCAGGTTGTAGTCAAAGCCAAGGATCTGAAGATGCAGTTTGACTCCAGAAAAGTGGTTTTCGAAAATGTAAATTTTGTGATTGAAAAGGGAGAGAAGGTTGCATTACTGGGAAGAAACGGTGAGGGAAAAACAACCTTTATGAGGCTTTTAATAGACGAACTGAATCCAACAAAAGGCAGCGTTACATTAGGACATAATGTGTCTCTCGGCTACTATGCTCAAAATCAGGATGACCTCCTTGATAAAGATGATACAATATTTGATACACTGGATAAAATTGCAGTCGGAGATATCCGTACTAAACTAAGGGACATTCTTGCGGCATTTTTATTCAAGGGCAACGAAATAGATAAGAAAGTTGGTGTATTAAGCGGTGGCGAGCGTTCAAGACTGGCGATGGCTAAACTGATGCTCAATCCTCACAACCTTCTTGCGCTCGACGAACCTACAAACCATATGGATATCAGGTCAAAGGATATTCTTAAGCAAGCCCTTATAAAATATGACGGGACCCTTGTCATTGTTTCTCACGACAGAGACTTCCTTGACGGGCTTATTACAAAAATTTATGAATTCAAAGACGGGGGAGTCCGGGAACATCTGGGCGGAATAACAGAATTTCTTGACAGAAAAAAAATTGAGAACATAAATGAGTTAAATTTATCTCTTCCTACAAATATTAAAACCTCCGTAAAAACGAGTGATCCTGTAAATTACAAAGAACAAAAAGAGGCTGAAAAGGAGACCCGAAAAAGGAAATACGCCATCGAAAGATGCGAAAAGAGTATTGAAGAACTTGAAAATAAAATTTCTGTAATTGAGGCCGGGTTGGCTGCAGGAAGTTTTGCCGAAAAGTTGGAAGGAGTTCTTGTTGAATATGCAAATCTGAAAGATTTATTAAACGATAAGATGGAAGAGTGGGAGAGATTACAGCAATAAATAAAAATTAATAATATATGGAACAAAAAAATGAATACCTCTTTGGGATGCACCCAGTAATTGAGGCACTTGAAACAAATAAAAAAATTGAAAAAGTCCTTTTCCGTCAGGGTATGGATGGAATCCAATTTCACAGGCTACTACAGATGCTGCAGGAAAAAGATGTTCCTGTTCAATTTGTGCCTGAAGAGAGACTTAACAGATTCACAAAAGGAAGGCATCAGGGCGTTGTTGCGCTGATATCTCAGGTAGAATATGTATCAGTTGAAACAATGGTGGAGAATGCCTTAAAAAGGTCAGAATTGCCATTAATTATCCTTTTGGATGGAGTAAGTGATGTGAGAAATTTTGGTGCAATTGCAAGAAGTGCAGAATGTGCAGCTGCCGACGGTATAATTGTTCCTGCCAAGGGCGGTGCTGCAATTAATGCCGATGCTATTAAATCATCTGCCGGAGCACTGCTTCGCATTCCTACTGCTAAAGTGCCAAATTTGAGAACTGCGCTTTATCATTTGCTCGAAGCTGGCTTCCAGATTGTAGCTGCCACAGAAAAGGCAGAGAAGACAATTTATGAAGTAGATTTTAAAAAGCCTACTGCAATCATTCTCGGATCGGAAGACAAAGGAATATCTGAATCTGTACTCGCAATTTCTACTGAAGTGGCTAAAATTCCGCTAATGGGTAAAACATTGTCACTAAACGTTTCGGTAGCGGCATCTGTTGTAATTTTCGAAGCTCTCAGACAGAGAATCGTCTGAATTCGGAAGCAACAATAGCAGCGGAAACTGCGACATTAAGAGATTCTACTCTTTGAGAATCAGCAGGATATTGTGGAATTAAAATTTTTTGATCTACAATATCCTCTATTTTTGCAGAGATTCCGTGAGATTCGCTGCCCAACACAATAACCCCGTTTTTAGATAATTGTGTTTCATAAATGCTTTTAGCAGAAAGAAATGTGCCATACACAGGTGCATTGCCCTTAAATGAAGAGAGTATTGTGTTAAGCCCTCCGTAACGAATTTCCACGCGGAATACAGAGCCCATCGATGCCTGAACTACCTTTGGATTGTATATATCAACAGTATCTTCTGAAGCAAAAATGGTATCTATCCCAAACCAGTCGGAAATTCTTACTATCGTTCCCAAATTTCCGGGATCCCGGACAGAGTCCAGAGCAAAATATAATTTAGAATAATCCAGAACAGAATACTCTGCTGGTCTTTTCATTTTAACAACAGCCAGAGCGGGGGAGGGGGTAGAAAGGAGAGAAATACGGGACATGGCATCATCCCCTATATCGTCTTTGTAATATACAGACTCAACTGTATATGAAGAGGCCAAAGCTTCGTTTACAATTTTCTCACCCTCTGCGATAAATACGGAGTTTTCATCTCTGTATCTTTTGTGCGCAAGAGATTTGATAAATTTTATATCAGATTTTGAAATCATCAATATCCCAGAATCTTAAGCATGGATTTATATGTCTGCTCTTTGCTGAATAGCCTTGTGTAATACTCGCCATTCTCGTCAAGATCAATTATAATATGTTTTGGAGCCGGCATCAGGCAGTGCTGTATACCTCCGAAGCCGGCAATAGATTCCTGATATGCACCTGTATGGAAGAATCCAATATACAAAGGCTCCTCACTGCCATTAATCGTAGGTAAAAATATTGCATTAGCGTGTGCCTCGGCATTGTAATAATCCTGGCTGTCACAGGTGAGGCCACCGAGAAAAACTCTCTGATACTCATCGTTCCATTTGTTGATAGGAAGAAGTATGAAACGCTGTTTAATTCCCCATGTATCAGGAAGGGTTGTCATAAATGAGCTGTCAACCATATACCATCTCTCTCTGTCGTTCTGTTGTTTTTGTCCCATAACCTGATAAATTGTCGCTCCGCTTTCGCCAACAGTAAAGCTGCCGAATTCAGTAAATATATTAGGTTCGGCAACGCCCCTCTGCTGACAAATGCTTTTAATCTGAGCAATAACCTCCTCTGCCATGTATTCATAATCGTAATCAAAGGCAAGAGAATTCTTTATGGGAAATCCCCCGCCGATATTCAGAGAATCCAGTTCCGGACACATTCCTTTCAAGTCACAGTAAACAGATACGCACTTGCTCAGCTCATTCCAGTAATAGGCATTGTCTCTTATACCTGTATTAATGAAAAAGTGAAGCATTTTTAAAGTGAATTTCTTATTCCCTTTTATTTTTTCCTCATAAAAAGGGATAATGTCACTGTATCTTATACCAAGCCTGGATGTATAAAATTCAAATTTCGGTTCCTCCTCTGCAGCAATGCGTATACCAATCTTGCATGGCTCTATAACATACTCGTCCAGCTGATCAAACTCACTCATATTATCGATAACAGGAATTGTATTGTGCCATCCGTTATTCAAAAGATTGGCTATATTTTCTATGTAAACATCTTTCTTATAGCCGTTACAAATAATATAAAGCTCTTTTGTTACTACGTTTTGTTCAAAAAGCGACTCGATGAGATTAAGGTCAAAAGCAGATGACGTTTCTATATGAATGTCATTTTTAAGTGCTTCCTCCATTACAAAAGAGAAATGAGAACTTTTTGTGCAGTAGCAGTAATGGTAATCACCGTTATAATCTACCTTTGCCATCGCCACGTTAAACATCCTCTTGGCACGCTGAATCTGGGATGAAATTTTTGGCAGATAAGTAATTTTCAATGGGGTCCCGTATTGTTCGATAAGGTCCATCACAGGAATATTGTGAAACATCATTTCTCCGTCTTCGACACGAAATTCATCTTGCGGAAATTCAAAAGATTGTTCAATTAAGTCGATGTATTTATTTTTCATTTGACAATGTAACTAAGTTAGTTTGACAAAAAACCAACAATGTAAGTGAGTCGGATTTATAATAGGCTGCAAATATATTTCTTTTTTTACGTATATATTCCAAAAAAGATAGATTTTAAAGTTATTTTTGTATAAAATTGAAAACCCAGATGAAAAGACTTTTTTTCATTGTACCCCCTGTATTTATTATTATACTTTTTTTTGCCGCATCATGCAGTACGGTAAAGGTAATTCCCGATGGAGAGTACAGATTGAGAAAGAACAAGATAACTGTTGTAAACTCTACTAAAATAAAAGAGGTAGAGCTGTTGCCGTATGTAAGGCAGAAACCTAACAGTGAATTTCTCTTTGGATGGAACCCGTTTTTAAGTATTTACAACTGGAGCAACGGTAAAGGAAACGGATGGGACAGGTTTGTATCTAAACTTGGACAGGCACCTGTTGTATTTGACAGCACGCTTGTGAAGAAAAGCGATGACAATATTAAAGCCCATCTGAAATCTATGGGATATTTCAATTCAATAGTGAAAGACAGTGTTAAGTTTAATGGGAAGAAGGCATATGTAAATTATTATGTATGGCTTGGCAACAGATATAAAATATCAAAAATTACATATCAGATTAAAGATTCTGTCATTAATGAGTTTGTAATGAAAGATACTTTAAAGAGTCTTGTAAGAACAGGCAAATATCTTTCTGAACAACTTCTTGAAGAAGAGAGTGTCCGGATTACATCTTTGCTAAGAGATGCCGGATATTACAACTTCTCAAAAAACTATTTTTTCTTTGAAGCGGATACTCTCCGGAAAGGTGCCGATGCTTCTCTTGTTATGAAGATAGAGAATTTTACACGGAATGAAAATCCGGAAGATGCCCGTAAACATGAAAAATACTACATAAGGAACATTAACGTTTTTCCATCGTACGACCCAACCAGCATAGAATCCGATAATATTATTTTAAATGACACGATTGATTTTAAGGGGCTTAAGATTTTATCTCCGGCGAAACCGATAATTAAACCATCTGTAATTGACAAGATGAACAGGATTGTCCCGGGAAGTATTTATAATGAAAGTCTGGTTACCAAGAGTTATGACCGTTTAGTTTCACTTAGACTTTTCTCCGGTGTAAACATTCAGTTTGACGAAGTTCAAAAGGAGAGGACAGATACATCTGTAAAAAGGGAGGTTGATTGTGTAATAAGGCTCACCCCTTCTAAAATGCAAGGCTACAAAATCAATGTTGAAGCATCAAGCAATTCAAATGGACTACTTGGTATCTCCCCTGCAATTTCTTACTATCACAAAAATATTTTCAGGGGAGGAGAATGGCTTAATCTGGGATTTATGGGAAATTTCCAATTTAAGTTAAATGATCCTGTAAAATCATCCGAACTGGGAGTATCGGTTGGAATTTCAACTCCAAATTTTCTTTTGCTTCCTGACAGAATATTTAAATCTTCCGTTCCCCGTACAGATATAAACGTGAGTTATAATTATCAAAACAGGCCGGAATTTACAAGAAACCTTATTTCGCTTAATTACGGTTATAACTGGAGCAGTGGAAAATTCTATTACAGAGTATATCCTATTCAGTTAAGTATCGTTAAACTGAATAATATCTCCTCCACATTTTTTGATAACCTGACTGATCCATTCCTGCGTAACTCATATAAAAATCACTTTGATATGGGCGCCGGAGCAACTATATATTATACTACTGACCCTTCCCCATATCCGAAGGTCTCTTTTTTCTATGTAAGGTGGATAAATGATATTTCCGGCAACCTCATCAGTATCTTTAATTCTAAACTGCCTACGGATTCAACCGGTGCTAAAACTATATGGAAGAGTCCGTATTCCCAATATTTCCGTTCTGACCTTACGGTCTCAAAAACGTGGCGGCTTGACAATAAAAATTCATTTTCAACAAGATTTAATATCGGCCTTGGTTACGCTTACGGAAATTCAAAATCGCTTCCTTTTGAAAAACTGTTTTATGCAGGAGGAGCAAATAGCCTCAGAGGGTGGCAGGCGAGAACAATCGGCCCGGGATCAGCGCAAATTGACACAACATTCTCCATTCCAAACCAAACCGGCGATTTTAAGCTGGAGGTAAATGCAGAATATCGATTTAATATGTTTTGGAAAGTAGAGGGTGCCCTGTTTGCTGATGCTGGTAATATATGGACACTTAGAAGTGAACCCGGAAGGGAAGAGGGGTTATTTAAGCTTAACTCTTTCTACAAAAGCATAGCTTTCAACTGGGGAGTGGGAGCAAGGCTTAATCTGGATTTCGTAATATTGAGACTTGATCTTGGGATGGTTGCATATGACCCCGTCATTAAAAGATGGATAAAACCAGGTGAATGGTTCAGAAGAGATACCTACAGCCTTCAGTTTGGTGTAGGCTATCCCTTCTAAAAACATTAACTCTCCTAATTTGCGTATCTTACAAACAGCTCGATAGCCTGATATTCTGCCATTCCAAGCTTATCAAACAGAACAGCGGTGTTATGATTACGTTCTTCTGCTCTTTGCCAGAACTCCCTCATATCAGATCCGGGGAAAAGAGGCCTGTCTTTTTGAGACTGATGTTTAAATATCGCTTCACGCTTAATAATAACCTCTTCCGGACTAAGTGGAACTGCCATGTCTGAATCGGCAACATCCCATTCCTGCCATGCGCCCCTGTATAGCCATACTCTGCAGTCTTTAAACCAGCTTTCGTTCTTAAGTTCATCCAGAGCAGCAAGAATTGCCTGAAGGCAAACCCTGTGTGTTCCGTGAGGGTCACTCAAATCTCCGGCTGCATATACCTGGTGAGGTTTAACTTCCTGAAGCAGTTCTTTCACTATTCTTACATCTTCGGCACTTATTGGCTTCTTTTTTACTCCGCCTGTTTCATAAAAAGGCAAATCCAAAAAATGAACCCTGTTTTCTGGAATCTTTAGGTATCGGCAAGCAGCTTTTGCTTCTCCGCGGCGTATTGCTGTTTTAACAGCCATAATGTTAGGCGTGTCGGGTTCTCCCGGATGCTTGGAGCCAAGCTCTTTTAAAGCATTATGATATATGTCCTGACTTTTATTTGTGTCAAATTCAAATATTTTGGAACTGTCTCTTAAAAAATCAAGGAATCTTATTGCATCGTGGTCAAATACGGCAATATTGCCGGAGACCTGATACGCAATGTGTACTTCGTGTCCATGTTCGGAAAGACGCGCCATTGTGCCACCCATGGAAATTACGTCATCATCTGGGTGCGGGCTGAATATTATAACTCTCTTAGGAAATGGATTTGCACGCTCAGGCCTGGTCGAATCATCGGAATTTGGCTTTCCGCCCGGCCATCCGGATATAGTGTGCTGCAAATCATTAAATACCTTGATGTTTATTTTGCTTGCAGGACCTTTCTCAGTAACAAGATCACTCATCCCGTTATCGTTGTAATCTCTGTCTGTAAGTTTAAGAATTGGTTTTTCAAGTTTTTTGCTAAGCCAGAATACAGCTTTTCTTATCATGAAATCTGTCCACTCACATGAGCCTGTGAGCCATGGCGTTTTTATTCTTGTTAATTCTGCGGCCGCCGGAGTGTCAATAATAACCTCAAGATTATCATGTTGCTGAAGGTAAGAGAGAGGATTCTGATCCGTAACTGTTCCCTCCACCATCTTTGCTATTGTATTAGCCTTGCCTTCTCCCCATGCCATGAAATAAATCTTTCTGGCAGACAGAATAGTTTCAATACCCATTGTGAGTGCATGAAACGGCACGTATTCAACGCCAAAGAACTCAGACGCAGCAGAAACTCTTGAAGAGTAGTTTAATGTAATGAGCCTTGTTCTTGAATTATATGGAGAACCCGGTTCATTAAAGCCCATTCCCCCAATAACAAGAGCATCAAGGCCACCCAAATCGACAATAGATTTTTCAAAATCATTACAATAGTCGTGGATACTTTCCTTTGGAATTTCGCTGTTCAGAAAATGTATGTTATTTGAAGGAATATCGATAAAATCGATAAGATATTCTTTAAGAAACCTGTAGTGGCTCTGCAATTCATTTTTTGTGAGTGGCCAATACTCATCTACAGAAAAGAGATGAACGTTGCTGAATGTAATTTTTTTCTTGCCACATAATCTTGCAAGCTCCTCATAAAGAGGAATAGAAGATGAACTAGCACTTATTCCGATGACACATGGGAGACCTTTTTGAGTTTTGGTTTTAATTAACTCCGCTATACTTTGGGCAACCATTGCCGCAGCGGCAGTTGAATCCTGAAAAATGTCTACCGGTATCTTTTCATATCTTTTGGTAAAGTCGGCATTTACAATCATAATGTAATAATTTATAATTTTTGATAACCTATATTCAGTATAAATAATGCCGCAAAATTAGTCAAAAAAATTAATCAGTAGTTATACTTTTTCCACATTGACAAGAGGCGTTTCCTTATGTCGCTCTCTTTAGCATTGTTACCGGGGTCATAAAATTTTATATCAGAAATCTCGTCCGGCAAAAACTGCAAGTCTGTGAAATTTCCGGAATATGAGTGTGCATATTTGTACTCATTGCCATAACCCAACTCTTTCATTAATTTTGTAGGGGCATTTCTTAAATGTAATGGAACAGACAAATTGCCGCTTTTGTTCACTTCTTCCAGTGCAGAATTGATTGCAATATAAGCAGAGTTGCTTTTTGGCGAAGTCGCAAGATAGATTGCCGTCTGAGAGAGAATGATTCTTGATTCCGGCATTCCTATTTTATTTACAGCATCAAAGCACGAGTTTGCAAGCAAAAAAGCATTGGGATTTGCCAGACCGATATCTTCAGAAGCAAGAATTACCATTCTTCTGGCAATAAACAGAGGATCTTCTCCTCCCGCAATCATCCTTGCAAGCCAATATACTGCACCGTTTGGATCCGACCCCCTCATGCTCTTGATAAATGCCGAAATTATATCATAATGTTGCTCTCCGTTTTTGTCATAAATGGCAATGTTTTCCTGAAGTTTATCTGTAACTGTCTTATTGTCTATTATATAGCGATTGTTTTTTGCACTACCGGATACTAACAGTTCTATAATATTCAGCAGCTTCCTTGCATCTCCGCCTGAAAATCTAAACAGAGCTTCACGCTCTTTAACTGTAATGTTTTTTTCCTTAATGTATTTATCTTCCTTTAAAGCTTTTTGCAGTAACCTCTCAAGGTGCTCTATTTCAAGCGATTTGAGGATATATACCTGACAACGTGAGAGTAGGGGGGTAATAACTTCAAAAGAGGGGTTTTCCGTGGTTGCACCAATAAGAACTATCGTTCCATCTTCAACCGCTCCAAGAAGGGCATCTTGCTGAGATTTGCTGAAACGATGAATTTCATCTATAAACAAAATAGGTTTTCCCTTACTGAAAATTGAAGACGATCTAGATTTTTCAATAATCTCCCTCACATCCTTGACACCGGCACTAACAGCTGAAAGGGTATAGAAAGGCCTATCTAGTTTTGCGGAAATAATTCTAGCAAGAGTTGTTTTTCCGACACCAGGAGGCCCCCACATAATAAATGAAGATATATTTCCATTTTCAATCATTTGCCTTAAAACAGAATTTTTACCGACAAGATGTTCCTGGCCGACATATTCGTCCAGATTTTTTGGCCGTAACCTTTCCGGTAGAGGAGGAATGTTTAGTGATATACCTTCTGAAATTTCAACTGAACTCTTCATTGTGACATTTTAAAACAAAGAGGCGTAAAAAAGGGGAAGCCTTTATCTCGCCTCAATGCTATTTAACATAATATAAATTGTATAACTAAGGTCTAATTCTATTAATCTCTTTTCTTAAGCTGTCTGATAATCCGAGATATCACATTTTCAATAGATTCATCCGGTTCAATTATATTATAACTTCCCCAGAAATTTTCATCGGTGAAATCCTTCACTTTATTAGAAATAATATCTTTTGGCCGGATTCTGCTTTCTGCTTCAATTTTTCTTTCTGTATTTGAAATATCTGTAACTGCAAGTTCTGAAGTTATAGTATAGTTGTTTTTAAACCATTTCTTTGCCCACTTGGCAATAAACTTAACTTCTGTCCTTGAATAATCAAAATACCATCTCCCCTGAATCTCTTTGTAATTTACAAGATATGAGGCAGAAATAACATCCATCTTCAAATTTGACGGTTTTCTTTTAACAAAATATGAGTTTGCATTATCCCTATCCTCCACGTTCATAGAAAATTCTACTCTGGCAATAGCCATGGACTCCGATTCAATATATACTTTACCTCTGAAAAATATCTCCTCCTGCTTTTCTCTTTCATCAAATTCTATTACATAAAAGAACTTATTATCAATCGTTACCGGAGTTCCAAAACGAAATGCATAAACGGACTCTAAAATTGTCGGATCAACTCCCAGAAAAGGATCCTTCACTACGTCAATTTCCAAAGCGGAATTGGGACCACCCTGGAATTTAACAAGCAGAGTATCAACTCGGTTCGCATCGTAGTTTCCCCTTGCTTTATATACTCCAAGCAGATCTGCTCTATAACCATAATAAGGAGCTTTATTTACATCCAGAACAGCCTCATTTATTGAAACATAAGAACTTCCCTTTTTTATCATCTCCCTATAAAAAGCTGTCATCTGCTGAGGTTGCAGGGAATAATTTTTTATTACCCTGTTCAGAGAAAGTTTCATTAATAACAGAGCGTCCTGTGGCCTTATCGTAATTGGTTTAAGGTTAATCTCAGAAGGATTAAGACGAATTATTAAACTTGGGTTTTCAAACGATTTAAGTGGAATTTTCTGAGATTTATATCCCAGATATGAGATAAATACAGTATCAGCCTTTGTGTGATTAGGTATCTTGAGTACAAAAATACCCTCCGAATTTGACACATTGCTGATATTTGTCGTCAGTAGCTGAATCGAGGCGAAACTAAGGTTCTTCTTAGTTGCTGCATCCTGAACTCTTCCGGTGATAGAGAAAAATTCCTGAGCTCCGAGTGTACTGCTTAAAAGAAGCATTGACACAAAAAGAAGTCTGACAATTGTTTTCATAACCTGAAAGTGTTATAAATAATTAAGGAAATTATATCTGTGCGAATTTAATAAAAATCACGGACAGAATAATGTAATAGGCAGAAAAAAGCTAATTTCGCAGCACAATAATAAATGTGATGAGAAGAAAAGAGCGAGAAGTTTTAGAAAATGTTAAAATTGAGGCTATTGCCGCAGAAGGCAAAGCTATTGCGCATATAAACGGAAAGGTTCTTTTCGTCCCTTTCGCAATACCGGGAGATATTGTCAATATTCTTGTAACAAGAAAAAAAAGCGGGTATATGGAAGGCAATGTTCTTAGTATAACAACCCCCTCTCCCGACAGAAAAACACCATTTTGCAGCCATTACGGCACTTGTGGCGGGTGTAAATGGCAGCCCCTTCCCTACCCTTTACAACTAAAATTTAAAGAGCAACAGGTTGTAGATCAGCTCACAAGAATCGGAAAGCTTGAACTGCCTGCTATAAGCCCAATCCTCGGTTCGGAAAAGACTGAATTTTACCGCAATAAACTGGAATATACCTTTTCAAAAAAAAGATGGATAGAATCTAAGGATGAAATGGTGAACCTTTCCGATAAAGATGTTTTGGGTCTTGGGTTCCATATCTCCGGCTATTTTGATAAGGTTCTTGACATTGAAAAATGCTATCTGCAGGAAGAGCCATCAAACAGCATACGCCTGTTTATTAAGGATTTTGCAGTTAAACATGACTACCCTTTCTTCGACTTGCGGGAACAGACCGGATTCCTTAGGACTATTGTAATCCGGACTTCTTCTACATCGGAAGTGATGCTGATTGTTGTTTTCGCATACGAAGACAAAGAATTGAGAGTAAGACTGCTTGATGAAATTATTAAGAACTTTCCGCAGATTACATCTCTTAATTATGTAATAAACAGCAAGAAGAACGATACTATCTCGGATCTCCCTGTTCATTTATACTCAGGAAATGATTCCATATACGAAAAGATGGAAAACCTGAGATTCAAAATCGGCCCTAAATCTTTTTACCAGACCAATTCCGAACAGGCATACCGCCTGTACTCTGTTGTAAGAGAATTTGCAGCTCTTTCCGGCAATGAGATTCTTTATGACCTTTATACAGGAACCGGTACAATTGCACTCTTTCTCTCCTCTCTTGCCAAAAAAGTTGTAGGGGTAGAGTATGTTCCTGAAGCAATAGAAGATGCCTTTATCAATGCTAAAGAAAACGGAATAGAAAACTGCAGTTTTTTTGCCGGCGACATGAAGGACATTCTTACACCTGAATTTATTGCCGTTCAAGGCAAGCCAAACGTAATAATACTAGATCCCCCAAGGGCCGGTATACACCCTGATGTAGCTAAAGTTATTGTTGAAGCTGAGCCTGATAAAATAGTATATGTCAGCTGCAATCCGGCAACACAGGCAAGAGACATCGCGGCAATGTGCGACAAATATGAAATAACCAGAGTTCAGCCTGTTGACATGTTTCCTCATACTCACCATTTGGAAAATGTGGTTTTAATGGAAATTAAAAAGCATTAATTATGGAAGGATATCTAAATACTTCTGATACTATTTGTGCACAAGCTACCGTTCACGGCAGCAGCGCAATTGCAGTAATAAGAGTAAGCGGTCCTGACTCAATTGACGTAGTAAGTTCTATATTTAAGCCATATAAAGGCGTCACTTTTAGCGATACTAAAAGTCACAATTTAAGATTCGGGGCAATTTATAAAGAAAATGAGCTTCTGGATGAGGTTGTTGTCTCATTGTTTCGGGCACCACACTCATATACAGGAGAAGATTCAGTCGAGATTTCTTGCCATGGTTCAATATATATTCAGCAGGAGATAATTTTTCTTTTGCTGTCAAAAGGTTTAAGAATGGCAAGACCGGGTGAATTCTCTCAAAGGGCTTTTCTTAATGGAAAAATGGACCTCGCACAGGCAGAAGCTGTTGCAGACCTTATATCTTCCGAAACGCTTGCTTCGCATCGCATTGCAATTCAGCAAATGAAGGGCGGATTTTCCAAAGAACTTTCTGTTATGAGGCAGTCCCTGCTTGATATTGTTTCGCTAATGGAACTGGAACTGGACTTTAGCGAAGAAGATGTAGAATTTGCCGATAGGTCAAGGTTAAAAGAGTTGTTGGAAAAAGTTGAATCACATATTTCCGGCCTTATCGAATCTTTTAAATTAGGTAACGTCATTAAAAATGGTGTACCAGTAGCAATTGTGGGTGCGACAAATACTGGAAAAAGCACCCTTCTCAATGCTATTTTAGGCGAAGAGAGAGCTATTGTTTCGGAAATTCACGGTACAACCAGAGACTTTATTGAGGATGTTATTAATATAAACGGAGTAGCATTCAGGTTTATTGACACTGCCGGGATACGCCAGACGAAAGAAGCTATCGAGATTATCGGTATTGAGAGAACCTTTGAAAAAATTAAATCGGCTTCAATCGTTATTTTATTGCTTGACGCTGAGAGACCTGACGGATTCGAAGAGAGTCTGATACAGTTAAAATCAAATATTGACCCTTCTTTTCAGAAAGTAGTCGTTTTAATAAACAAAGTAGATTTAAATTATTCCGAAAAAGCAATAAAAGAGATGATGTCATCTGTAAAGAGCGAAGCCGGCAAACTTAATCTGGCTCTTTACTCCCTTTTGCCTGTTTCTGCAAAGAGGATGACGCATATGGATGAACTGAAAGACATATTGTCCAATGCTCAAAAGAATGTTTCTATTGGAACAGACACGACTCTTGTGACAAACATAAGGCATTATCAGGCACTTTCGGACACCATGGACGCTCTTTTAAGGGTTAATGATGGGTTGGATCAATCTGTTCCTACAGACCTTCTTACACAGGATATACGCGAGGCTCTTTTCCATATTGGAGAAATAGTTGGAGAAATTAATACTGAAGAGCTTTTGGGGAACATTTTCAGCAAATTCTGCATAGGTAAATAAAATGTCTGCTAACTGGAATCCATGGCATGGCTGTACCAAGATCAGCCCGGGCTGCAAGTATTGTTATGTATACAGGCAGGATGAGATGTATGGAACAATGATTAGCAGTAGCGAGGTGCGTAAGACGGCTAACTTCAATCTTCCGGTAAAGCAGAAACGGGATAAAAGCTACAAGATTGACTCCGGAAACATAGTTTACACCTGCTTTACTTCGGATTTCTGGCTTGCAGAAACAGATGAATGGCGAATTGAAGCATGGGATATGATTCACAAAAGAAGCGACTTAAAGTTCTTTATCTTCACCAAAAGAATAGATAGGTTTTTAGTCAGCTTGCCTGGAAATTGGGGCGATGGATATGACAATGTGATTATCGGTTGCACAGTTGAAAATCAGGCTATGTCCGATTATCGGCTTCCAATTTTTAAACAATTGCCTATAAAGCACAAAGTCATTGTCGCTGCGCCTTTGCTTGAAAAGCTTAATATCTCAGAATATCTGGACAATACAATCGAAATGGTAGCTGCAAGCGGAGAGTCAGGCTTTGATGCAAGAATCTGCAATTATGACTGGATACTTGATATCCGTAGACAATGTATCGAAAAGAAGATTCCTTTTAATTTTCACCAGACAGGAGCAAAATTACTTAAAGAGAATAAATTATATACAATTAAACGCTGCTATCAGATTTCTCAGGCCAGGAAAGCAGGTATTGATTACAGGACAGACTCGTTCAAAGAACTTTAAGTTAATTAAATATTATAATTTTCTGCATTTTAAGAAAATTCTTTCTACTTTTGCAAAAGGATATTTCTGAGAAACGGCTTATGCTTTTTCAACGTTATCCTGAATTCGTTACAAACATAAATCCAATCCAAAAGAGAATCTAATGGAGAAGAGAATCGGCACAATCACTATCTTAATTAAAGGCAGCGCTTCCATTCAAGCAATCAATGCCTTACTCACCGAGTACAGCAGTATTGTTCTTGCCCGCCAGGGCCTCCCTATCCGTAATAGGGATATTCATGTTATTTCTCTCATAATTGAAGGAACAACAGAAATTATCAGTGCCCTTACGGGGAAGATAGGACGTTTAAAAAATGTTGAAGTAAAATCTATATTAACAAAATACACCGAGGAGGAAAATCATGAATAAGAGTGAAAGAAACAAGGTATTTATCGACAGGGATAAGTTATATTCCCTTATCGAGGGCAAAACTCCCGATGTAAGTGAAGTAAATGCTATTCTTAATAAAGCATTAAAACTTAAGGGCCTTAATCTTGAAGAGGTTGCCACACTTCTTCGCGTGCAGGATCCCGCTGATATTCATACTATAATGGATACTGCAAGAACAGTAAAAGAGGAAATCTACGGGAAAAGGCTGGTATTGTTCGCTCCTATTTATACAGGAAACGCCTGTATAAATAATTGTACTTATTGTTCATTCCGTCGCGATAATAAACTTATCAAGAGAAAGGTGCTGACAATGGATGAGATTGCTCAGGAGACAAGAACGCTCCTTCATGAAGGACATAAAAGAGTACTTCTGATTTGCGGAGAGAGCAAGCTAAACAATACCGACTACATGGTTGAGGCAATACGAACAACCTATGCAGTAAAAGAACACGACGGACGAGACTATATCCGCAGGATTAATGTTGAACTTGCACCAATGGAGGTAGAAGATTTCGCAAAGCTTAAAGCTGAAAAAATTGGAACATATGTTTGTTTTCAGGAGACATATGACCCTCTTCTATATGGCAAATTTCACCCGGCCGACACAAAGAAGGGAGATTATGAATATCGCCTCACAGTAATGGACAGAGCAATGGAAGGCGGAATAAACGATGTTGGCATAGGTGCGCTTCTTGGGCTGGTTGATTATCGCTTTGAAGTTCTTGCCATGATGGAGCATGCGGCCCACCTCGAAAGAGCATTTGGCTGCGGCCCTCACACAGTGAGTGTTCCACGTATTGAACCTGCAGAGGGAGCTCCAAATGCTGCAGATATTCCTTCAAAAGTATCTGATAACGACTTTAAGAAAATAGTAGCTATCATAAGAATCGCGTTGCCATATACCGGAATAATACTGAGTACCCGCGAGAATGATGCAATGAGAACAGAACTTATTCACTACGGTATCAGCCAGGTTTCTGCCGGATCAAGAACAAATCCTGGATCTTACGCACATGAAGAAGATCAAACCGGTAGTCAATTCTCACTGGGAGACCACAGAACACTTGACCAGATGATATCCGCGCTGGCCGATGAGGGATTTATTCCTTCGTTTTGCACAGGATGCTACCGTAAAGGAAGAGTCGGTCAGGATTTCATGGACCTTGCCAAACCTGGTCTAATCAAACAATATTGCATGCCAAATGCGCTCTTCACCTTTAAAGAATATCTTGAAGACTTTGCATCTCCGGAAACCAAAGCAAAAGGGCTTGCATTAATCAGCAAACTTGTAAGTGAAGTTGAGAACAATACGTTAAAAACAAAAATATCCGGCAACCTTTCATTAATCAAAGGAGGACAGAGGGATATATATTTTTAACACCGGTCAACTCCTAAATATTTAAATATTAAAGCTGTCTGTAATCAGGCAGCTTTTTTTTTGTAAAATTTTTATATATAATTCTTAAATATTAAGCATACGGCAACAATAAAGAAGATTATTTGTTAGTATCATATTAAATAGAAAATAACTATTATCAAATACTAAAAATAATCAGAATGTTTAACGAATATAATCCACTAAAAAAAACAATTTTCCAGATAATTGACGACAACGGGAAAGTTATAAATAAAGCATGGATGCCTGATATAAGTGACGACCGTCTTATTAAGGCATATAAGGATATGCTTTTTGCACGGACTGCCGACCTTCAGATAGTTTCATATCAGCGGCAGGGAAGAATATACACCTATCCTCCCAATTACGGACAGGAGGCAATTTCAGGCGCAACGGGCGCTATCATCGGAGAAAATGACTGGATGGTTCCGGCTTTCCGCGAGATGGGCGCAATGCTCGCAAAAGGGGTGACATTAAAGGAACTTTTTCTCTACTTTATGGGCTACGAAGACGGATCAAAATTCCAGCACGCAAAATTCACCCTTCCAATAAGTGTTCCTATAGCATCTCAGCTGCTTCATGCGGCAGGAATCGGATACGCTATCAAGTACAATAAGGAACAAAAAGTTGTTTTTGGGTTTGTAGGCGACGGAGGCACATCGGAGGGAGACTTCCATGAGGCAGTAAACTTCGCCGGGGTATGGAAAGTACCGGTAATATTCATTATTCAGAACAACCAATATGGCATCTCCACTCCTACCAGCGTCCAGACTGCATCCGATTCACTTGCTATAAAATCTGTTGCCTATGGAGTAAAAGGAATAAAGGTAGACGGTAACGATTTTTTTGCAATGTATAAAGCAATACAGGAGAGTGTTAAAGTATGTCTAGAAGGAGAAGGGCCTGTCTTAATAGAAGCTCTCACCTACAGGAAAGGAGCACATACAACATCGGACGACCCAACAAAATACAGGACCAGAGAAGAAGAAGAGGCCTGGGATATCAAAGATCCTCTAAAAAGGATGAAAGGATACCTTAAATCAAAAAAATTGTGGAGCGATGCCGAAGAGGAAAAAATAATCCCTCAATTCAAGGAAGAGATTGACAGACAATTTATTGAAGCAGAAAATTATGGCCCCTATCCAAAGGAAGATGTTTTTAAATATCTATATGCCGAAATGCCGGATGACTTAAAGGAGCAGGAGCGGCAATACGAGCGTTTTCTTCAATGGAAGGCAGCCAAAGTAAAGTAATTATTAAATTAAAGAGAAGAGAATGAAAATAATGAATATGGTCAATGCAATAAATGATGCATTGGATATAAAGTTGGGCGAAGACAAAAACGTGGTTGTTTATGGCGAAGATGTCGGAGTTGAGGGAGGAGTGTTTCGTGTCACTGAAGGATTGCAGCAAAAGTATGGTATTGAGAGAGTTTTTGACTCTCCCCTGGCAGAATCCGGGTTGGTTGGCACTGCTGTTGGGATGGCAGTTGCCGGTTTACGGCCTGTTATTGAAATGCAGTTTTGCGGATTTGTATATCCGGGATTTAACCAGATTATAAGTCACGCCTCAAGAATGAGAAACAGATCCAGAGGTTTGTACGAAACTCCAATGGTAATAAGGATGCCATACGGAGGAGGAATTAATGCGCTTGAACATCACAGCGAAAGCATGGAAGCTATATTCGGACACATTCCTGGCTTAAAAGTGGTTGCCCCATCAACTCCTCATGATGCAAAGGGGATGCTTATTTCGGCTATCGAAAGTAATGATACAATCCTTTTTATGGAACCAAAAAGAATATACCGCGCAATAAAACAAGAGGTTGCCGAAGGTAAATTCACAATACCGCTTGGTAAGGCAAATGTAGTTTCTCAAGGGACTGATGTAACAATTGTCGCATTCGGCGCAATGATTCGTGAAGTTCAAAAGGCAATTGTCATGGCAAAGGAGAGCGGCATAAGTGTAGAACTTATTGACCTTCGCTCTATATATCCAATTGACAGAGAAACGATAGCTAAATCGGTTAAAAAAACCGGTCGCATTATTACAGTAACTGAAGGGCCAAGATCTTTTGGACTTGGATCCGAAATCAGCCAGATTGCAATTGAAGAAGCATTCCTGCATCTCGAAGCACCTCCTGCAAGAGTGTCCGGATTTGACACGATTGTTCCTCTTCCAAGGGGTGAACATCATTATATGCAGGATCCATACAAGATCCTCTATGAAATCGAACGAATAGTAAAATATTGAAATTATGAGATATATATTTAAGTTTCCTGATATTGGAGAAGGTCTTGAAGAAGGGACAATAGTTGAATGGCATGTGGAAAAAGGACAAACGGTACAAATGGGAGATCCGCTTTGCACAATGGAAACTGATAAAGTGGTTACGGCAATACCTTCACCTAAAAATGGAATAATTGCCGCAAAATTCGGTAAAGTCGGAGAGACTGTTCATGTTGGCTCTGCTCTTGTGGAAATTGATATTGAAGGAGTAGAAGGTTCTGCAGCAGTTGATGAGGCAAATAAAGTTGAACCTCTGGAAGAGGGAGCCGGAGTTGTGGGAACTCTCGAGGTTGCCGGAAACAATGCTGTGCTCGTTGCAAGTAAAGAGGGTGTCCGGAGTGAAGAAAAAAACAACACTGTGGGTAAAAAAGCACTTTCTACACCTGTTGCCCGGGCAATAGCACATGATATGGGAGTTGATATTAATCGCATAAAGGGCTCTGGTCCGGCTGGCAGAGTAACAAAAGATGATGTAATTCTATTTGCAAAGGATGGCAATAAACAGACTAACCCGGCAGTTGTGTCAGGAGAGACAAACATTCATGCTTTACAACCAAATCTTGTGGATACCGAACCTTTGTCACAGATGCGTAAGACGATTGCCAAAAACATGATTCAAAGCAAGCATAATGCCGCTCACATGACTGTTTTTGAAGAAGTTGAAATTTCCGAACTGGACAGAATCCGAAAAAAATACAAAGAGCCATTAGCTGCCGAAGGAATAAAACTGACCTACCTTGCTTTCATTGTAAAGGCAACTGCAATGTCTCTGAAGAAGTTCCGCGCATTAAATTCCGAAATGGATTTTGATAAGGGCGTTATGCTATATAAAAAATATTATAATATTGGCATTGCCATCGATACGGAAAAAGGCCTTGTCGTTCCGGTTATCCGTAATGCCGACAAACTATCTGTTAAAGAGATTGCTGTTGAAATAAATAAAATCTCCGATAAAGCACGAGACGGAAAACTTACTCTGGAAGATATGAAGGACGGAACGTTTACTCTCACAAGCTATGGAAGCATCGGAGGGCTGTTTGCCGTTCCGGTGATTAATTACCCTCAGGCTGCAATTCTTGGTATTGGCCGGGTTTCAAAAAGACCTGTAGTTAAAGACGATGAACTTGCCGTAGGATTGGTTCTTCCGATGTCTCTAAGTGTAGATCACCGGATTGCAGACGGAGGCGATACAGCACGGTTCGTTAACTCAATAATGGGATATCTGGCAGATCCTGTCAGTCTTATAATGGAATAAAAGGAGAAATAATATGTACGACTTAATTATAATTGGATCGGGACCTGCCGGCTATGTGGCAGCAATCCGCGCCGGTCAGGTTGGGCTTAAAACAGCCATAATAGAAAAGAACCAAATTGGAGGGATGTGCCTTAACTGGGGTTGCATACCATCAAAGTCAATATTGGAAAGTGTTAAGCTTTATCAGAAAATTGTTAAGGATGCAGGGAGGTTTGGAATAGACGGAATTGATAAAAAAGCGATATCATTTAATTGGAACAAAGCGATTAAACGATCGGACGGGATAGTTAAAAAACTTACCGGTGGAGTGGAGTTTTTACTTAAAAAGAATGGTGTTGATATAATTATCGGAGAGGCCAGAATATTGTCCGCAAATTCAATCGTTGTCGAAAACCGTAATCTTGAGGCGAAAAACATACTTATTGCTACAGGGTCATCTTCTCCTGCGATTGAAAACTTATTTAAAGGTCTTATTGTTGAGCCAAAAGAGCTATTTAAAGAGCGAGAAATACCTGACAATATTGTTGTTGTTGGAAAAGTTCCTGTTGCAATTGAACTTGCTCAGGCATTTAATTTAATGGATAAAAACGTCACTTTGATTTCGGACACCGGAGGCATTATGCCAAAAGCAGATCCGTATATAAGCGACTATATTCTGAATAAAATAAAGAAAGACAGAATTAAAGTAATTTTCAATGTAGCTGTTGAGTCAACTAAAGGTATATGGGCAAAAGGGAAACTAAATATAAATCAGGAGGAGGTCCCTTGTGATTTGATTATCAACGCACGTGACCGAAAAGCGAACTTAATACAATCGGATATTAAGCTGGAAATGGAAAACGGATTTATTAAAGTTGATGAAAATCTTGAAACATCTGTGAAAGGAATTTACGCAATTGGCGATGTAAACGGATTAAGCCTTTTTGCACATGTGGGATCGGCTCAGGGGCTTCATGTGGTAAATAAGCTAAAGGGAATAGACAATAAACTGGATTTCTCAAAATTGCCAATGAACATGTATACTGTTCCGGAGGCTGCTCAAATCGGACTTACCGAAGCCGAAATTAAGGAAGCCGGATATGACTATAAATCAAGCGAATTTCCCCTTTCGGCAAACGGCAAGGCACAAACAGAAGGTGTTTCTGAAGGTTTTGTCCGAATACTTTCCGATAAAAAATACGGTGAGGTTCTTGGCGTACAAATTATTGCTCCAAACGCAACAGATATGATAAATGAGGCATCTGCCTATATGCAGCTTGAATCTACAATTTATGATATTGCCCAGACAGTACACACCCACCCTACTGTATCCGAAGTATTCATGGAGGCCGGATTCGAGGCAATAGACCATGCAATCCATAAATAAGCAAATCTAATGGCAGGAAAATCCAGTTCTCTTACGTACAATCTCCCTGATATCAGCATAATGGAATCAGCAGCGAGATTTGATTCCTGCGTATGGCAGCCGGAGGAAACCTATATTGTTCTTGGCAGGGCAAACGAAGAAGAACTTTCAGTATTTTCCGGGAATGCTCTCGAAGACAATATCAGAATCTATAAGCGGCCTTCCGGTGGGGAAAGTGTTGTCCTTACACCGAATATGATTGTCTTTTCTTTAAAATTAAACATAGTAAGGTTAAACAGGCCTCGCCATATTTTTGAAATTATTAACAAGTATCTTATTGATTCATTTACGGAGATTGGAGTTAATAATCTGGAATCTAAGGGAATATCTGACCTGTCAATAAATAACAGAAAAATTCTCGGTTCTTCCATGTATCTGAAAAATAACATCCTCTTTTATCATGCGGTTTTAAATGTAAAAGAGGATATTTCAATAATTTCCAAATACCTGCGTCATCCGAAGAGAGAGCCAGACTACCGCGCAGGGCGCGATCACAGTGAATTTGTAACTTCAATGTGGGCTGAGGAATATAAAATTGATATTCAACAACTAATTTCGGCAATTCACAAAGCACTAAAGCAAATTGAGACTCATTTTGCTGTTAATATTCCTGCAAATTAAAAATATTCTGTTAATAACTATATTTTCCATAAATTTGAGTGTGAATTATTTCAGCTTGTAATGACAGAGCTTCATTTTTCGGAAAAAATGCTTTCCGAACTTATTAACTACAGCCCGCAATGTATTTCTGTTACTTCAATTGCAGAGGGGCGTTTCATTGAGGTAAATGCAAATTTTGAAAAAAGCATAGGTATCCCTCGTGGAGAGATAATTGGAAAGACGCCGGAGGGTCTTGGCGTCTTATTTTATGATTCTTTTATCGATAATTTGAAACAGGAACTCATAAATTCAGGAAAAATCGATTCCAGAGAGGGGAAAATGGTTCTCAGAGACGGAAGTGAGGTTCTCTTCATTGTTTCCGGCAGTATAATTGACATTAACGGAGAATCATTCCTTATTTCATTTGCTGATAACATAACAGAAAAGAGGAAAGCCGAAGAAGAGCACAAAGAATTTCAGAATTATTTCAATCTGTTTTTTAATCAGGCGCTTGAGGGAATATTTTTTTTCATGCTCGACGAACCTATTGAGTGGAATGATTCTGTTGACAAGGACAAAATAATTGATTATGTTTTTTCCAATCAGAGGATTGTAAGGGCTAATGATGCATTCCTGAATCAATATGGAATAACATTGAGCCAGGCACTTACGATGACTCCCGCAGATTTTTATTCAAGTGATCCTGAATATGGTAAGAGAATCTGGAAAGAGTTTTTTGATAAAGGAAGACTTCACACAGAAACATCAGAAACAAAGGCCGACGGAACACAAATTTTCATTGAGGGAGATTATATTTGTCTGTACGATTCCAAAGGAAAAATTTCAGGAAATTTTGGGATACAGAGAGATATAACAGAAAAAAAGAGATCCGAGGAACTTCTGATAAAAAGTGAAGAGCAGTATAAATATCTTTTTGAAAACAATCCGCATCCAATGTGGATTTATGACGTAAGGACACTCTCCTTTCTAATGGTTAACAATACAGCCATTAATTCTTATGGATATTCCGGTGAGGAATTTCTGAAAATGACCCTTAAAGATATCCGGCCAAGTGAAGATTGGGCAGATCTTGAGCAAGATGTTAAGAATACTCCAGAGATTGCCGGTATGCCAAAAAGATGGAGGCACATAAAGAAATCGGGCGAGCTTATTTACGTGGAAATTAGCTCATTTCCCATAATTTTTGAAAATAAAAAAGCAAGACTCGTATTGTCGAGAGATGTTACAGACAGGGTTAAATCGGAAGATGCACTCATTCTTGCCAAAAATAAGGCAGAAGAAAGTGATAGAATAAAATCCACATTTCTTGCAACGATGTCTCATGAACTCAGGACCCCTCTTAATGCGATAATAGGTTTTTCCGATTTGATGAAAGATGATATTTCAAAGGAAGAGATAGACTCCTTTGCAATGACTATTCACAAAAGCGGAAGACATTTGCTGGGACTTATTGAAGAGATATTCGACATAAGCCTTATTGAGGCCGGTGAAATAAAACTCCAGTTTGAAGAGTTTGAAGTTAATGATTTACTAAATGAAATATTTGCTGTAATATCAAGAGAACAAATACTTCTCGGAAAAAATTCAATAAAGCTAAGAATCAATATTCCTGCAAATGGCGATAAAGTGAGAATTTCGATTGATCAGAAGCGGTTTAAGCAAATACTTGTCAATCTGCTTAAGAACGCCCTGAAGTTCACGAAAGAGGGTTATGTTGAATATGGGTTTACATTTGAGCACATTAATGAAAATGGCTTCTTGAAGTTCTATGTAAAAGATACAGGCATTGGTATCGCTAAGGATAAACAACAACTTATTTTTGACCAGTTCCGGCAAGCCGATGACTCACTTACAAGGACATACGGAGGAACCGGACTGGGTCTTTCCATTTCAAAAAAGCTTGTAGAAATTCTTGGTGGCGAGATTTGGGTGGAATCTGAAACCGGAAAAGGATCTACATTTTTCTTTACTCTTCCTTCAGCCAAATTAACATCTGTTCCTGTAAATCCTGTATCTGCTATTTCCGATATTCCTGAATATGATTTTTCCGGCAAAAAACTTCTGCTCGCTGAGGATGATGATCCAAGTTTCTTATTACTAAAAGCGATGCTCCGAAAAACCGGAATTGAAATAATACGAGCAAAAAACGGCATTGAGGCAGTATCTCTTTCAAGAAGCGAGAGTGATATATCGATGATTTTAATGGATATAAATATGCCTGAAATGAACGGCTATGAGGCAACAAAAATTATTAAAGCAGAAAAGCCTTCTATACCTGTAATTGCACAAACTGCTTACTCAATTTCCGGTGACAAAGAAAGAACAATTGAATCCGGGTGTGATGACTATATTTCCAAACCCATTAAAAAGCAGGAGCTATTCCGTCTGATTCAGAAATATATCTGAGATTATCAAAAATAAAGAGGAGATTTAATAAATCTCCTCTCCTACTTTAAGTACAACAGAATGATTATTTAATATCAATCATCCTTACCGGTTTAGGTTTAGCCTCTTCTCTCTTTGGAAGAGCAACTGTAAGAATTCCATTCTCATATTTAGCTTCAATCTTATCACTGTCAACGCTCATCGGTAAAGTGAACGACCTGCAAAATGCCTGATAACTGAACTCTTTTCTCGAGTATTTGTCATTTTCTTTGCTTTCGGTCTCTTCTCTTTTTTCTGATGATATTTTCAGTATTCCCTGATTTACTTCTATTTTGAAATCATTTTTAGTCAATCCGGGAGCAGCCATTTCAACCTCAAAGTTTTCGTCACCTTCCTTAATATTAACAGAAGGGAGAGTTGTGTTGGTCTCAGAAAAATTTCTGTTTGACCAGTCTATCCAGTCATGATTTATAAAATCGTTTAACAGATTTGACCAGGCCGGATAATTTTCATTTCTTCTGATTAGTGTCATGATTAATTCCTCCTATTATTTGGTTATTTTAATGTAATTAAATTTCGTATTAGGTTAGTAACAAAATAGATACCACTCATATTTCTCCTAAATTTCAAGTCAATTTGTCAGATATTTTTTCAAATGGATTTTACCGGAAATATGAATTAACTGATTTATCACAAAATGGCTGTATGACAAAATTTCAGATAAAAACATTATTTTTGTTGATGACTACTTAAACTAAACTTCGCACATTACTTAATTATGACACTTATCAGGAGCTTTCGCTTTGCAAATGCTTTAATATTAATAGCATCATTGTCTATTATTTCTTCCTGTTCAAAAGAGGAAAAGCCCGTAGATCCGAAACCTGAACCTCCAGTTGTGGAGCTATCAAAAATTTACAATCCGTCAACAGATAATGTTGTAATAAGTCATGAGTTTCGTGCTGCATGGCTGACAACAGCATGGGGTCTTGACTGGCCGCAATCTTATACAGGGGCTACAGCTCAGAGGGATCTTCTTATTTCACTTATCGACAGATTGAAAGGAATGAATATAAATGTCATATTTTTTCAGGTTAGATGCTCATCAGATGCGTTTTATAAATCATCAATCTCGCCTTGGTCTTCTTATCTGACTGGTAAACAGGGAGATGATCCCGGGTTTGACCCGTTGCAGGTTGCCGTGGAAGAGGCACACAAAAGAGGAATGGAACTTCATGCCTGGATGAATCCATACAGGATTGGTTCGGATACACAATACTATGCCCCGGGCCATCCGGCTCTCCTGCATCCCGATTGGTATGTTGTATATGACAAAGCCCGATACTGGAATCCCGGACTTCCAGATGTGAGAGCACATTTGAATAGTGTAGTAAAAGAGGTAATCGACAACTATGCAGTTGATGGAATCCATTTCGATGACTATTTTTATCCTGATGGAGCAAAAAATACTACAGATATCTATAAATTTAACGACAAGACAACCTTTGAAAGGTATGGAAACGGTTTAACTCTTGATAAATGGAGAGAGAAAAATGTAGACGACCTTATAAAAGGTGTAAACGAAACGATTAAAGCTGTTAATCCTAAACTGATATTCGGAATTTCACCTTCCGGCAGAATTGAAAATTCAATGGCTCTTTACGCAAATTCCATAACATGGCTAAGTAATGGATGGATTGATTATCTGGCCCCTCAGATTTATTGGGAGATAGGCCATGCCACCGCGGATTTTGACAGACTCGTCCGTTACTGGGACAACAACTCCTATGGGAAACCAATTTTTCCGGGAATTGCAGCATATAAATTCGGAGATGCTCTCTACCCTGCATACAGTTCAACAACACAGTTTCTTAACCAGGTTACTCTCAGCCGCTCACTATCAAATATTAAAGGAAATTGCTGGTACCGTACATTAAACATACTGGGCGGAACCTTGTCTTCCTTTATTACGTCATCTTTATATCCGTCGCTAAGCGTTGTACCAAAAATGGGATCGGTAACATTTACTGTACCTATGCCTCCAGCTGTTTCTGTATCCGGAACGTCAGTCAATTGGAGTTCTGTTTCAAATTCAACTCAATATGCTGTTTATGAGCTTAAAAGAAGGGGAACAAGTTCTACCTGGGATGCACTTGCACGCCAAATTGATTCAAAGACTAGTTTTAACGGACAGACTTTAAAAAACTATCTTGTTATTGCATTAAACGAAAGAGAAAAATCTGCACCCAGCAATATTGTTTATATTCAGTAAGTTATTCCCTTTTCAAGTATCCATCCTGATATTAATTCCAGAACTTCAGGAGATATTGTCTCCTCGATTTTTGAATATTCAGCGGGAAGTCCTGTTTCGGCTCTCTGAAACAAGTGATTTACGCCTTCTATGCTTTTAATTGTAACATATTTTTTCAAAGAATCTGTATTTCCTCCATGAGCTTCCAATAATGATTTTTCAAGCGCATTAAGATTTACTTCATACGGAACCTGAAGATCTTTTGTGCCATTTATTGCTAAAATTGGAATTTTAATCCTCGTCAGAGCATCCGCCGGGTCATAATTAAGAAAAGTAAGCATCCATGGTGTCGTGATGGCATTCACTTGCTGATTAATCTGGCTCTCGGATACTTCTTCTCCGGCATTGGATTTAATGAAATCACTGAGAAGTTTTTTTAAGCCGGGGTTATTACGCTCTTTGTCAATAATGCTATACAAGTTCCTTGTTATAATTGAATATTTATCAATTTCAGAGTCAGGAACACCTGATGCCTTACCAATTAATCCTTGTTGCGAAACAATGATTTCCGAGCCTTTTACTCCAGGTGCAGCAAGCAAAACTAAAAAGCTGATATCACTTCTTTTTGAAGCAACAAAAGGTGCAATTATACCTCCTTCACTATGGCCCATCAATCCAATTTTAACTCCGGCCAAATCATTTCTCCTTTTTAAATATTCAACTGCTGAGTTCACATCTTCGGCAAAATCGAATGAAGTAGCCAAAGCGAAACTTCCTTTTGACTTTCCAATTCCCCTATCGTCAAAACGAAGGACTCCTATTCCTATTTTTGTAAGATAATCTGCCCATAGTAAAAAAGGTTTGTGATTCATTATCTCTTCATCTCTGTTCTGAGGCCCGCTGCCTGATATGAGGATAACAACTGCCTTAGGCTTGCCCTCTTTGGGGAGGGTCAGAGTTCCGGCCAGTTCAATGCTCGCTTTTGAGTTGCTAAAGACTATCTCTTCCGTTGAATACAGGAAAGGCGGCCTTGGCTCCTGAGGCCTTTTAGGCCCTTCAAATGGTCGTTTAGAGAGGTTCAGTGGAATAGTTGCCTGGCCTTGTTTAAAAGTCCCAATAATTTTATCTCCCATGAATACTCCGGAATATTCAACCATCGCCGAACTCACAAATAATTTGACAATTGAATTGCTGAATTCAGTTTTTGAGACCGGTATACCCCTTACTCCCTGATCCGGGCTATCCATTGTTGCAGTATAAAGAGTATCGGTTTTAGAAATATTAAAAACAATCTTCAGTTCGAATTTTTCTGTTTTAAGGAGTCCGTACCAACTTCCTTCAATAGTCTGTGAAAAAAGAGAGTACGGGAGCAGCATAAGAACTGCAATAAATAGTTTTGTTTTCATAATTATATACAAAAAAAGCCTGTATAAATACAAGCGCAATTTAGTTAAAATGTATAAGAATCTGCTGTCTAAATGGTGAATTGAAACTGAAAACCAGCCACAGGGTGCCTGAATTTATTTAGCAGAAACTGAAAATAAAGATATTTGAAAACAATAATGTTCGCACCGATATTGAAACTTTTGGTATCGTACTCTGCTATTATATTGAGATCCTTATAAAATTTTGGGGTGAATGATATTCCTCCTGAAATGGGAAATTTTTGATTAGAACTTGTACTTACAGGTATATTATAAGCAGCATGAATCCCGATAGTGTTTCCAGCAAGGTCAACGTGTTTTGAAAGAGCAAGATATGTTGTTCCAAAAAATTTATTTCCGCTATCACTTCCAATTAACGAAGGTGAAACTGATGTTAGGACATCGTTAGAACCGACAACTACTGCAGGCCAGTATTTTCCTTCTTTTAACGGTCTTAATCTGATACAAATTGCTCTGTCCTGATTAGTGATTCTTCCTATGTTAAAATTGTCCAGTGCAGTATTAGTAATGGCAATTTCTGCAAACGGAACAGGTGTAATATTCAGAAAATAATTGAATGTATTGTAATCCCAGGTACCCGGTAAAAATCCTTTTGGCAAAAAATTGCCTCCGATTTTAACAGTGCCATCCGGCGACATCTCTGCCGAAGGGCTGTTGAGAAGCCCTGTAACACCAAGGGTAGATTGTGCTTTCAAATAAAAAGAAGATGTCAGGAGCAGAACAACTGCTCCCAACATCATCCTGTTAATCGATTTACTGAAAATCATATTGTCAGTTAACCGATGAATTAAATTGTACCGCCGCCGCCAAGACCATGGTCGTGACTATGAAGGTGGCTGTGCGCGTGAGAATCGTATACCTTAAGGTTGTAAGACAGAGAAACCATATCTGCTTTAACAGTAATGATATCAAGAGTTTTGTTAACTGTACCTACTTTATCTTTTAGCTTAATTGTAAATTTCTTCGAAGTAAAGTTTTGTGTAGCTGTTGTCTCCTGATAGTACATTGATGGAATTGATCTGGTAACAGCAAGTGTTGTGGTTTTTGTTCCAAAGGCAGTTAAAGGGGCAACGCCATTGTAATTAGCTTTAACAAGAGCTGTAATTGAAGCGATAAGTTCGGTCTGGTCTGCACCTGTGATTCCTGCTGCTGTAAGTGTTGTTGCAAGAGGAGTTTCAAATTTGTAACCTGTGCTTTCAATATATCTCGCTGCTGTTTGACTGTATGCTGTCAGACCTCTGTTAATCATAAGACTGTCAAGAACCTTAATCGGTTTAACAGTTGTAGCACCAGCCACTGAAGGAGACTTAAATGATATCTTGTAAAGAGAGAAGTGGGTAATTGATGTAAGATAATCATTAGCTGTTGAAGTATAAGTCACAGGAGTAGTCTGAACTTCCCATACACCAAGTGCTGAGTTGAAATACTCAAGCTGAAGTTCTGCATATTGCCAGTTTGTAAGAGGATTGTCAATAGCTATAATCAATGGTTTGCTGAATACATATCCCGATGGCTCAAAACGAAGAGTCATAATACCAGGATTGTTAACTGTATTCTGTACATAAATGTCATCAACTTCTACTGCTGTAATAAGGATAGGGCCGGTTACGGCAGCTCCGTTTGCATCTTTAACGGTTGTTCCGGAAGGAATTGTAAGTGTCGCATCTGATGCGCCGCCTTCAATTGCAATTGTACCGCCGACAGTTGGATCCAAAGGAGTAATGCCGGGAACATAAGGAACCATTGTCATTGTTAAACTGAATACAAGAGCGTGATTCGGAGCAGCTGTAGGGAATTCAAGAGAATAAGTTGCAGAGAAGAAATCAGCTTTTGTCAGAACAATGTTATACTTACCTGAAGTTGTCAGGTTTGCAAATTCAAATTTACCGAAACTGTCTGTAGTCGCTGTTTTGGTACCCATTGTAACAGTAACACCGGGTAATACAGCATTTGTTTTCTGGTTGTAAACCTGTCCTTTAATTGTGTAGGTCGCAGGTAATGGTTCCGGAGTAGGAATAGGATCGGGTGTTTTTGTACACGAAGCCGCACCTACGAGTGCAGCAATCAAGAAACTGGCAGAAGCAGTCTTGATTAGTCTTGAAAAGATTTTGCTTGCTTTCATAGAAAATTGGTTAATTATTGGTTGAATTTAGAATGATTTGATTTAAACGCATTTTTGTAAAAAAGTTATCCGACGAATTTTCTGACGGAGATGTTGTGAAATACCTCCCGTAATCGGGGTATGGCCTTGCAATGTACTCCAGCGGGAAATAGTTTCCTGTAGAGACTCTAACAAACTTGTTTCGAAATTGTTTATAGGGCGGCAGAGCAATGGCAAAGAAAAACCCGCCGTTGAGAGGGAATTCCTTGATTGCCATAGTCTGTATATAAAATCCAACTGATGCATTCTTAAAGTGTCTTGTTATTTCTCCTCTTGCGGATATATCTTTCCCGGCAAATGCTTCGTCTGCAGGGTCAAATTTTCCAAGGTTTTTTGCAACACTAAAGTTAAACATTAAATTCCAAGGTTTAACAAAATAATTTGCACCAATTTTCCAGGTAAGCTTGTCAAAGTCGTTGTAATACCAGTCGTCAAACATCGGAAGCGAATATGCAGTATAGCTTATCTGCCCGTAAACCCCAATGCGTTTTCCAACAGGACGGAACAACTTTAAGTCAACTCCTCCGCGAAACATTGAAAAATTTCCAACCGTTGCTTTTGCAAAAACATTATAAGGTAACCGGAATTGCTGAGAAAAAGTGAGGTAACCGGGTCTGATTTTCCCTTCTTCAGTTGAGTAATCGTTCACAACAGGAAATATTATCTGAGCGGTTACCGATGCTCCTTTCCAAAGTGACATCTCTATAGTGGGATTAACATTTAGCTGCAAAAGGTACATTTTATTCAATACCGAATTTTTAAACCGAAAAATAGGATAAAATAATATATCAATTTTTCCGAAAGAGGAATTGTAAAACTTCGTCTCTTTATTTTCCAGGTTACTCTCAAGATTTAATTTATTGTAGCTGTCGCTAACATTGAAGTCCGATTTCCAGTTTAGACGTCCTGCTGCTCCCGGAGTTTCCAGCGAAGCAAACATTCTGAATTTTGGAATTCTCTCTTCCATAAGGATTATCTCAATATTTTTGGCAGTAAACTGATCCGAAACCTCTTCAACGGATTTCATTGCTGCATTCAAAAGCCGCTCGTTTGTGGTAAAGGCCCTGCTTTCAAGAAAGACAATTTCTTTTCCGTCGGCAGTGATGTGTCTTACATTTTCGAACCCCGAATTAATCAGACTGCTTTCAACTAAACTCTGCGCGCAGGCTCCAATGCTTACGAAAAACAACAGGAACGCCAAACCAGCTACTTTTGCCTTTGTGCCGCAAAATAGTGAAACAGTTGATTTTTTTGACATTAGATTCCGAAGTTTTTCATATTGCGAAATTATATATTTTTTTTTATCTAATCAAATAAATTTGAATTTATTATAACAATTTACAAAATCTTAACTTATTTAAGATAAACAATTAACACAAAATAGAATTATGAATGTAATTTAATAAATTTGCATGAATTAAATTGTACCATATGGAAAAATCGAAAGTTTACTTTACAGATACAAGAACTTCTCCTCAGACAAATCTTCTGGATAAACTCGAAAAAGTCATCAAAAAAGCTGATATTAAATGCATTGACTTTAATAAAAAGTTTGTGGCTATAAAGATTCACTTCGGAGAACCGGGTAATCTTGCATATATAAGACCCAATTATGTTTCCAGAGTTGTAGGGATACTTAAGTCCATGGGAGCACTCCCCTACCTTACGGATTGCAATACTCTTTACTCCGGCAGAAGATCGGATGCCATAAATCATTTGCAAAGTGCTTCAGAAAATGGATTCAACCCCCTCTCTGCCTCTGCTCATGTTATTATTGCAGATGGAATAAAAGGTACTGACTTCAGAGAAATTTCCATCAATGGGGAGTATTTCAAAACAGCAAGAATTGGTACTGCTATCGCGGATTCAGATATAATTGTTACAATGACCCATTTTAAAGGCCATGAACAGGCCGGATTTGGCGGAGTACTTAAAAATATTGGGATGGGATCGGCATCAGTAGGAGGCAAACTGGAGCTTCACTCGGCATCCAAACCGGTAATCGACCGGAAAAACTGTACCGGATGCCGGATTTGCGTAAAAAACTGCGCCCATGACTCCATACACCTCGATGAAGATAAAAAAGCCTTTATTGACTACGAAAAGTGTACCGGATGCGGACAGTGTGTGGCAGTTTGCCAGTATGAATCGGCAGTGGTTGCAGACTGGGGCGACTCTGTTGTCCTGAATAAGAAAATTGCTGAATATTCTTATGCCGTTTTAAAGGACAAACCCAGTTTCCATATAAGTTTTATTATGAATGTTTCGCCCAACTGTGACTGCTGGGGCAGCAATGATGCACCGCTGGTTGCAGATATCGGAATTGCGGCTTCTTTTGATCCTGTGGCTCTGGACATGGCTTGTGCAGACCTTGTAAATAATGCTCCGGCAATATCCGGAAGTGCAATTTTCGATAAAGGAGACAATTTGCCTTGCAGAGGCGAAGATAAATTCAAAATCGTCCACCCTAATACCGACTGGAGAGCCGGTCTGGAATATGCTCAGAAGCTCGGAATAGGAAATACTGATTATGAACTATTTACTATCTGACATGAAAAACAAAAACATTGAAATTCTAAAACCGGATTCGGTTGAATCGTTAAATATTAAGTTTTCTGATACTCCGGTCAACGCAGGATTTCCCTCTCCTGCCGAAAACCATATGGAAAGCACAATGGACCTTAACAGGGCACTTGTTAAAAATCCATCATCCACTTTTTATGCAAGGGTAAAGGGAGAAAGCATGATAAATGACGGTGTAGACGACGGGGATATTCTTGTAATTGACCGTTCAGTTGAACCTTATGAAAACTGTCTTGCCGTTTGTTTTTTGGATGGAGAATTCACTCTCAAGAGGGTAAGACTGGAGGGCGAGGACCTTTTGCTTGTTCCGGCTAACGAAAAATTTAAACCCATAAGGGTAAAAAAGGACAATGATTTTTATGTATGGGGAATTGTCCGCTATTTGATAAAGAGAGTATGATGAAAAAAATAGTTGTAATTTTTAAATTGCTTTTTTTGGTATATCTGTCAGCAGTATTTTTTCTTTGCTTACATACATTCAAGGATACGGGAATTGACCTTTCCTTGTACTTTTTTGGAATTCGCGCAGACAGGATAGCCCATTTCATAATGTTCCTTCCATATCCATTTTTGGCATGGCATGCCATTGAGGGCTGGTTTAAAAAAGTATTCGGCAGATATGACATTGCAATGCTGGTTTTATCCGGAATAATACTTGCTCTAGTTGCAGAAACATTGCAGAATTTAAATCCAAACAGAGATTTTGACCCCGCAGACATCCTGGCAAACATCACAGGAGTTTTTACCGGAACAATTCTGCTTCTTATATTTAATAGTATTGTGAAACATGTATGGCCTGGCAGACTGCAATAATTTTTTTGTAAGCTGCGAGAGGGTGTTTAACCCTTCTCTCACAGGAAAACCGGTTGTTGTTTTGAGCAATAACGACGGATGTGTAATTTCACGCTCAGATGAGGCTAAGGCACTTGGAATAAAAATGGGTGAACCTGTTTTTAAGATCAAGGATCTGGCAGAAAAAAATGGGGTTATCTCCTATTCCGCAAATTTCCCTTTATACGGGGATCTCTCCGCCAGAGTTATGGACAGGCTGAAAAGTTTTGTCCCTTCAATAGAAGTTTACTCAATTGATGAAGCTTTTCTGAATTTTGACGGAATGTCTTATGAAGCAATAAAGTCTACAGGAGAAGAAATCGTCCGCAAAATAAAGCGAGAAACAGGTATTCCCATAAGTCTGGGAATATCTCACACAAAAACGCTGGCTAAAGTTGCAGCAAAGCTATCCAAAAAATATCCGAGGCTTAATAGCTTTTGTCTGATGGATAGAGATGAAGACATAAAAAAGGTACTATTAAAATTTCCGATTGAAGATGTTTGGGGAGTTGGACGTGCATATTCAAAAATGCTAAAACTCAACAGGATAAATACTGCTTCTGATTTTACAGCTATTTCACAGGGGTGGGTCAAGTCAAAAATGGGAATTGTTGGACTCAAAAGCTGGAAAGAGTTGAATGGAGAGTCCTGCATTGAACTCGAAGACAGAATTTCGGATAAAAAACAAATTTGCACAAGCAGGAGCTTCTCGGAGGACATTTACGAATTTGAAGAAATCTGCAAAGCCGTGGCCACTTTTACAGCATCTTCCGCAGAAAAGCTGCGCAGGCAAAAAGGAGTTTGCAGGGAGATTATTGTTTTTATACTCACGAACAGATTCAAAGAGCAGGGAAATCACCATTATGAGAGTACATTGATTCCTATTGAGAGCTATACGGACAGCACATTTGAGCTGATTGAGAGAGCTTGTTACGGACTAAAAAAAATATACAAACAGGGATACGGTTATAAAAAGGCCGGGGTAATTATTACAGCCATAAGCCGTAAATCCGATATAACTCCTCCTTTATTTTACGAAAGAGACCGTTCTAAAGAGAGTTCAGTAATGACTGTAATGGACGAGATGAATACCCGTTATGGCAGACATACTGTTTTTACTGCAACAGAAGGAGTTGAAAGAATAAGAGCAAATCAGAATTTCTTGTCAAAAAGATTTACAACCAGTTGGGATGATATTATTGAAGTAAAAGTTTAATTACCCTTATCCCTCTTCCGGCGACAGTAATAATAAACGGAACTGAAGATGAAATTGCATATTCGGCTTTATTGTCAGTAAAAAGATCCTGACCGTGACAGATTATTCCATCGCTTATTTGAAAATATGAAAAAAGAGACGCAGGAATGTTAATTTTCAAATCCGACAGATTGTCGTTGAAATTTACAACCACAATAATCAGTTCGTTACTATGCTTTCTGATAAACGCATAGTGGAAATCCGGATTAAAATGTGCGTTGTTAAGGTTTGCGTACTCCAGATCGTAGGTGGAACCTATTCTGAACGCCGTTTCATTTATTGAAAGCTTTAGTAATTGCTTATACAAAAGCCTTAAGTCGGAATCGTATTTATCTTTAAGCCATTCTCTTATAGTTGAAACGGACCAATAGTCAAATATTGAAGTTCTTCCATCTTCTGTGCTATATCCTTCTGAATCCATACCTCTCTCGCCTAACTCCTGTCCAAAATATATCATAAAAGGAGAACGATTAAGAAGTAATGAGACTGCAAGCGCAGGCAATGCTTTCATTGAATCTCCCAGAAAAAAGTCAGAAGCAAGCCGCTGTTCATCATGGTTTTCCAGAAAGTTTAACATTCTGTCCTGTATATCATTTACGGATTGCCAGCAATTTGTTATGCCTGAAGCAGGTTTTTCACCTCTCAAAACCAGTTTGAGATAATCATATAGTCCCACTTTATCGTACAGATAGTCAAAACCACCTCTGGTCAGGTAAGCATTATAATTCCCGGGATTGTATATCTCTGCAATGAAAATAATATCCGGAAAATCCTTTTTAACAGAGTTGAGACACCATTCCCAGAACTCAACAGGGACCATCTCTGCCATATCGCACCGGAAACCGTCAACCCCAAATTTTGCCCAATAATTCAGAATATTAAGCATTTTGAGCCAGGTATCCGGTAATGGGTTAAAATATGACTTCCTTCCATTTATATAGTCGACACCATAATTGAGCTTAACTGTTTCATACCAGTCATTTATAGTAGGATTACTAACAAAACAATCATTCCCGGTAACTTTTGCAGGACATTCATGATATGGATTCAGCGGATTATCTACTGGAGGAATATATTTCTCATTATTGATATAATAGAAGTTATTCATGGGATGAAACGGATAACCGGTCTGATCGTTTGATCCGAAATCAGTTTCGTTGTCCGGCTTTTTATCTGAATAATACTCTCTTGAAACATGATTTGGGACAAAATCAATAATAACCTTCAGACCGGATTCATGACTCCTTACAATCAACTGCCTGAATTCTTCCAGCCTGTCCGGCACAATACATGCCAGATCGGGATCTACATCGTAATAGTCCATTATTGCATAAGGAGATCCGGCAATACCCTTAACAAGTGAAGGGTTGCAAATCCTAATTCCATAACCGGAATAATCACTTTTAGTAGAATGCTCCAATACCCCTGTATACCAGATATGTGTACATCCAAGTTCTCTGATTTCTGCCAGCAATTCTGATGTAAAATCCGAAAATTTTCCGGAACCGTTCACGTCTAAAGAAGAGTTGGGAATACAAAACTCATTTGTATTCCCAAACAACCTCGGCAAAACCTGATATACTATGAATTTTTCATGCACAATTTCTACCAGTTAAGGATTTTTCTGAAATCGTACTCTTCGGGATTTGAAATATATTTACGGGCAGCTTCATAATCATCCTTGGTTATGTAGTGCATAATGTTGTTGATAATCGCCTGAACTCTGTCGGACTCCAGGTTTACCCCTCTTGGAGGAATTTTTCCTGTCACAGGATCCTGAATATCTTTAAGATAAAGTGGTTCAACTTTTCCAAGGTGATCTATATAAACCATACAACCTGTTTTCCCTTCAACAAACAATTGATGCAAGCCAATTCCCAATTCGGTACAATACACTAAATCATAGGCACTTGGAGACTGGCATCTCAACTCATATCCCAGTTCTACGGGCCTTATTTTTGTCTTAACACCCAGTTCACGCAATCTGGTTTCCACCATTTCGCTGAATATATGTGCTTTTGATACTTTACCAAGTTCCGGATGGCCATGTTCGTCGTATGAGAAAACAACACCTGATTTGTTTAGTTCGTCATCGCTTAATTCGTGAAAAACACCTTCCGAAATCATTACCGCACCATAATTTATGTTAAGAATTAATCTTTTAACAATCGAAGATACAGCAATTTTAACAATTTTATCTACAGTAATTGTTGTCTTGTTGAACATCTCAGGAATAACTATCATCGGATAGTGGGCAGCAGATCCTATTCCAAATGCAAGGTGTCCAGCAGAACGTCCCATTGCACATACAACAAACCAGTTATTGCTTGTTCGGGCATCTTCATATACTGTCGTTGCAATCCGGGCTCCCTCCGATTTAGCAGACTCATATCCGAAAGTTGGCCGGGCAAGAGGCAATGGCAAATCGTTATCTATCGTTTTGGGAACGTGAATATTAGAAATATCGTGATTATGTTCAGACAGAAATTTTGCAACTTTATTTGCCGTTGAAGCTGTATCGTCTCCTCCTATAGTTACCAATAACTGGATATTGTTCTCTATAAAGAAATTTAGGTTGAAATTTTGTTCGTAATCTATTGGTGATGGCTTATATCTGCTCATAATCAGATATGATCCTCCCCTGTTGAAAATTGAGTCAGCCATCAGAAAGTCAAGTTCGGTATAATTAGGTTCTTTTGAAAAGAGCCCTTTGTAACCACCGTGCAAGCCTAAAACACGATAACCATTTGAAATGAAGGTTTTTGCAATACTACCAACTACGGTATTCATTCCAGGTGCGGGACCTCCTCCCGTTAAAATTACAATTGATTTTTTCATCGTTACATTTTATTGAGCGCACAAAGGTAACAATTATTAAAAAATATTTAAATTTGTGTAATACATTATGAAAAAAAAGAGAGAAGATGCCGGCGCACGAATTGCGCAACTAAGGGAAATAATTAACGAACAAAACAGGAGATATTACGTAGAAAATCAACCTGTTATTTCCGATTTTGAATACGATCTTTTGCTCAATGAGCTTCAGACTCTTGAAAAAACATATCCGGGCTATTTTTCTGAAAACTCTCCAACTGTAAGAGTAGGAAGCGATTTATCTGATGATTCTGTTGCTTCTGAATTTAAACAGGCAACTCATAAGTATCCAATGTTATCTTTAAGTAACACTTATGATAAAGATGAGTTATATGCTTTTAATGAAAGAATTGTAAAGTCAGTTGAGTCACAGGTTGACTATGTTTGCGAATTAAAAATCGACGGCTCCGCCATATCTCTTTCATATTATAATGGAAGGCTGGTTAGGGCCGTAACCCGCGGTGACGGTACTACAGGTGACGATGTAACTTCAAATGTAAGGAAAATCAAGTCTCTGCCTCAGTCTTTGAAAGGGTCGGACTACCCTGTTGAATTTGAAATCCGGGGAGAAATATTTATGCCATGGAGTTCATTCGATGAAATAAATAAAAAAAGGGAAGAAAATGAAGAGCAGCTATTTGCCAATCCCAGGAATGCCGCTGCAGGTTCACTGAAACTTCTTGATCCCCGAATTGTGGAAGAACGCGGGCTTGAAACTATTCTTTACCATTTTGTTTCGGAAGAGAAGATAGCCGATAGCCACTATGAAGTTTTGCAAATGGCCGGAAAATGGGGACTCCCGGTTTCTGAACATACTAAAGTATGTAAAAACATGGACGAGGTGATTGACTACCTTAACTACTGGGATAATGAGAGGAAAAAGCTTCCATATCCTACTGATGGTGTTGTAATTAAAGTAAATGACCTTGAACTTCAAAAAACACTCGGGTTTACTTCAAAATCGCCCCGTTGGGCAACAGCCTATAAATTCAAGGCAGAACAGTCACTTACAAAATTGCTTTCTATTGATTATCAGGTTGGAAGAACAGGAGCAATTACTCCTGTAGCAAATCTGGAGCCGGTACTTCTATCCGGAACAGTTGTGAAGAGAGCGTCATTACACAATCTTGACCAAATGTCATTAATGGACATTCACATTTCTGATTATGTCTATGTTGAGAAAGGCGGAGAGATTATTCCTAAAATTACCGGAGTTGAACTGTCAATGAGGGATAAGGATGCAAGAATCCCTAAATTTCCTGAGTTTTGCCCCGATTGCGGGACGAGACTTGTGAGAGAAGAAAGCGAAGCAAAACACTTCTGCCCAAACAGTGAACAATGTCCTACACAAATCAAGGCAAAGTTCCTGCACTTTTCAGGAAGGAAAGCTATGAATATTCTCATTGGGGAAGCAACTATTGATCAGCTATATAACCTTAACCTGATCAGGAAGCTTCCGGACATATTCAAGCTCACGGCCGATGACCTTATGACAATGGACGGCTGGAAGGAGCGCTCTGCTCTTCGTTTTCTGGAGAGTCTGGAAGAATCCAAAAAATCTCCGTTTTTTAAAGTTCTTTTTGCTCTGGGGATAAGATATATAGGCGAAAATTCCGCAAAAAGCCTTGCAAACCATTTTGGCAATATAGACAATCTCATTTCCGCTTCAAAAGAAGATCTTACAGAGGTGGGTGATATTGGTGAAGTTATGGCTCAGTCGGTTTCCGATTATTTTTCTTCTCCGGGCAACCTTAATGTTATTAAAGAGCTTAAGGAAATTGGATTGAATTTTGAAACCACTGAGAAAAAAGAAATATTGTCCGAAAAATTAAAAGGATGTACAGTTGTGGTTTCCGGCAATTTTTCACTGCAACGGGAGGAGATAAAAAAGATGGTTGAACTACATTCCGGCAAAAACGGATCTTCAGTAACTTCAAAAACAACATATTTGCTGGCAGGAGAGAAACCCGGGCCGGAAAAAATCCAGAAAGCAAATAGTCTTGGAATTAAGACTATAACAGAAGAGGAATTCTTTAAACTTATTGGATAATTGATTAACTTTGCATGTTAACGAAATCACATTAAAAAAACATTAATCAATCTATGAAGAAGATAGTTATAAGTAACAAAGTCATCTACTTAGGAACAAATGACAGAAAAAAAAGGCTGTTTGAAAATAACTGGCCACTGCCAAATGGAGTGGCTTATAACTCTTACCTTATAAATGATGAAAAAAGTGCGCTGATAGATACTCTCGAATTTGGTTCAAAAGATGATTATCTTGATGAAATCAGGAAATATCTTGACGGCAGGCAGCTTGATTATCTCGTTGTAAATCACATGGAACCCGATCATGCAAGTATGATTGGAATACTTCTGAAATTTTATCCGAAGCTTACAATTCTATCAAACATTAAGGCTTTTAAAATGCTGGAAGCATATTACGGAGTAGGAACAGAAAACTTTCAGGAAGTAAAGGATGGAGAAGAAATCAGTCTTGGTTATCATAAACTCTCTTTTATTTTAACTCCATGGGTACACTGGCCGGAAACAATGATGACATATGATAAGACCGATAAGATTCTTTTTTCATGTGATGCCTTTGGCAGTTTTGGAACACTGGATGGAGGGATTTTTGATGACGAAATAAATTTTAGCTTCTTTGAAGATGAAATGCGAAGATATTACTCCAATATAGTTGGTAAATACAGTAATATGGTACAAAAAGCATTTGCCAAATTACAGGGTACAGAGATAAAAATGATTTGTCCGTCTCACGGACCCGTATGGAGGGAAAATCCGTCGAAAGCAATAGAGCTTTATGACAGATGGAGCAGGCACCAATCTGAAGACGGTGTCGTTATTGCATTCGCATCAATGTACGGCAATACCGAAAAAATGGCTGACTATGTAGCAAGGCTCATTGCAGAAAGAGGCGTGAAAAACATAAGGGTATATGATGTTTCTAAGACAAATGCCTCGTTTATAATAAGTGAAATATGGAAATATAAGAGCATAATCCTCGGCTCCTGTGCTTATAATACAGGAATGCATCCAATGATGGAACATCTTTGTCATGAGTTATCGGTAGTCTCTCCTAAAGATAAAAATTATGCCCTTTTTGGTTCATACAGCTGGACAGGAGGCGGCCTGAAAACCCTTACCGCTTTTGCTGAAAAAATGTCGTGGAACAAGGTATCTGAACCTGTTGAGCTTATGGGTTCTCCTAATCCGGAGAAAATGGAAGGTTTCATTACAATGGCAAAAAATATAATTTAAGATGGAAGTCGGCAAAAAATTTAGAATTGAAAAGGTTGTTTCCGAAACAGACACGGCAGCCTATTATGGTTCGGGATTGCTTGAAGTATTTGCTACTCCAAGTATGATTGCTTTGATGGAGCAGTCTGCACATCAGCTGGCAAAATCTTTTTTACCTGAATATCAGGATACAGTTGGGATTGAGGTGCATGTTCAGCATAAAAGGGCATGTCCGGTTGGAGCTAAAGTATACGCAGAATCCGAACTTATAAAAATTGACGGTAAAGCTTTGACATTCAATGTAACGGCATTTGATGAACAAGGAGAGATTGGCATAGGTACACACATAAGATATATTATTAACCCTGCTAAATTCATGAATAAAGTATCTTGAGGCGGTACACAGAAATAAAACACACATACCAGAGAATCCTTAAATTCGTTGTAATCGATATTTGGCACCTGGATCTCTCCGAGCTCAGCATAATGAGAGCCCGGATGATTCGTTATCTGAAAGTGCTGATAATTACAATAAGGGGTTATAGCAGCGACAAAGCGGGGCTTCAGGCGGTTGGCTTAAGTTTCTTTTCGGCGATGGCTGTCGTTCCGTTTGTTGCTCTGATGTTTGCAGTGACAAAAGGATTTGGACTCGCTCAAAAACTCGAAACTCTTTTACTTACATATTTTTCTGATAATGAGGATATTATTCAATATATTCTTCAATTTGCCAATAATATTATTAAGTCCGGGCAGAACGGTTTTTTTGGAGCAGTGAGTTTTATTTTTCTACTTTGGACAGTAATCTGGCTTATGCTGAGTATTGAGAAGTCTTTTAACGACATATGGAAAGTTGAAGCCAAGCGTTCATTTGGCAAACGGGCGTTGTATTATCCTCTTCTTTTGCTGGTTTCGCCTTTGATTATTTCGATTTTTATGTCTTTGGGCCTTATATACTCCAACGCTCTCAAATCTGTAGGGCTTCAGATTGACCGGTTTATTCCAGTCACATCTATTTTTACCTGGCTCACAATTTATGGAGTTGTTGTAATGGTGTTTACGCTTATGTACTACTTTATACCGAATATTAAGGTTAAATTTGCTGCAGCATTCAACTCTTCGCTTATTATATCATTTGCATTTGTAGTTGTTCAGTTTTTATATCTTGAAACACAGCTGATGGTTTCCGGTTTGAATGCTGTTTATGGGGTGTTTGCGGCAATACCGCTTTTTCTGGTATGGATGAACATCTGCTGGACTCTTATACTGTTTGGTGCAGAATTATCGCACGCATATCAGAATGTAGACAGGTATAAGATAAACAATGTATAACTAATAAAACAATGTTTACTGAAAAGGATACAGAACTTATAGATAGGGAATTTGAAGAGCTAAGGCTTGCAAGTTTAAAAAGGTGTGCAAACCAGACAGAGTACGAAACAGTACTTAAGGCTTTCGAATTTGCTCGCGCTGCCCACAATGGCGTACGAAGACGATCGGGCGAGCCATATATCCTCCATCCCATATCAGTTGCAAAAATTGTTGTTCAGGAAATCGGGCTTGGCTATAAGTCTATTGTAGCTGCCCTTATGCATGATGTTGTTGAAGATACGGAATACAATATTGAAGATATTGAAAGACTTTTCGGAGCTAAAATTGCCTCTTTGGTAGACGGTTTAACGAAAATCAAGAGTGCATTTGACAGTTCTTCAAGCAGCCAGGCAGAAAATTTTAAGAGAATACTGCTCACCCTCAATGACGATGTGAGAGTTATACTTATTAAACTGGCAGACAGACTTCATAATATGCGCACTATAGAATTTATGCCCGAACATAAAAGGGCAAAAATTTTAAGTGAAACAATGTACATATTTATTCCGCTTGCGCACAGGCTTGGTTTGTACAGCATTAAGTCCGAACTTGAAAACATCTGGCTGATGCATACTCTTCCATCCGAGTTCGATGAGATTCAGGCCAAGATATCACAAACTGTGGTTGAAAGAGGCTGCGCCATCGACCTGTTCATGGAGCCTATAGTGGAAAGCCTTAAACAAAGCGGGTTCAAGTTTACTGTCTCAAAAAGGACTAAAACCCCCTACTCTATCTGGAGAAAAATGAATGCGAAAGGGATTCCTTTTGAACAGATATACGACCTGTATGCAGTTAGAATAGTGTTTGAGCCAAAAGAGGATCAGCCGGAAAGAGTACAATGCTGGCATATTTACTCGCTCATTACAGAACTTTATCTTTCAAAAACTGACCGAATCCGCGACTGGGTAAGCACTCCTAAAATAAACGGATACGAAGCGTTGCACTGCACTGTAATGGGGCCACAGGGGAACTGGATTGAAGTTCAGATACGGACAAAGAGGATGGACGAACTTGCCGAGAGAGGCGTTGCTGCACACTGGACATATAAAGGAGCATCTCCAAGCGAGACAGAGATGGACAAATGGCTCAATATGGTGCGGGAAGTTCTGGAAAATCCGGATGTAAATGCACTTGAGTTTTTGGATAAGTTCCATACCGGGCTTCTTGCTTCGGAAATTTACGTTTTCACTCCAAAAGGAGAATCAAGGGCATTGCCAAAAGGTTCAACAGCGCTAGATTTCGCCTATTCAATCCACACAGAAGTCGGTAATAAATCAATAGCAGCCAAGGCAAATTATAAACTGGTACCTCTCACATATGAGCTACGAAACGGAGATCAGATTGAAATTATAACCGCTGAATCTCAAAAGCCTCAAAGAGAGTGGCTGGACTTTATAAAAACCCCTAAAGCCAAAGCGATTATTCTCGAAGCTTTAAAATCCGAAATAAAAGACTCCCAAAAAAGAGGTCAGACAATTCTTGACGAAAAGCTCAGGGCACTTGGCATAAAACCTCAATCAAGGGTATACAAGAAGCTCTCCGAGAGCTACAAGCTTAATAACAGAGAGGAGCTCTTTAGCAAAATAGGTGCTGATCTTCTTGATTTAAACGACCTGTCCAAGGTCTTAAAGAAAAATTCAAGTAATAAAATTGTCAGATACTGGAATCTGCAGTTTTCAAGAATCACCGGCAGTGAAAGCGAACACGAATGGGACTGGGAAGGAGATGAAAAAATCAGCGATGATAATGATTCTGAATCCGATGAGATTAAAAAGGACAAACCAAGCAAGATTGATATAAAAAAAGATTTCCTTTTAAGAGAGAATCCGCTTGATAAAACCCTCTCCTATCAGGTAGCACTCTGCTGCAGACCTATTCCGGGAGATAAGGTAATAGGGTTTATAAATGACAATGACGAGGTTATAGTCCATAAGAACAGTTGTCCAGAGGCTATATTGCTTGCTTCAAGAGACGGTGAAAGAATTGTTAAGGCCAAATGGAGCAAACATACGGTTCCTTCATTCCTTGCAAGGATAACGATGAGGGGCATAGACCGGCTGGGCATACTGAATGAACTGACACAATACATTACACTTGTTTTAAGTGTCAATATCAGGAAAATATTCATAGAAACTCACGACGGAATCTTTGAAGGATACATTGATCTTTATGTACACAGCACCGAGGACCTTGACAAACTTATTAAGCAAATGTCTGTCGTAAAAGGAGTAATGAATGTTGTCAGAACAGAAATCAAAGAAAATTAATTAAGAATGAACAAACAAAGAAGCGGGATTATTGCTGCAATTCTCTTTTCTGCTGTATATTTTGCAAATTCCTGTGCTAATACCACTGCACCTCCCTCAGGGGGGCTCAAAGACACTCTTGCTCCTGTCTTGCTGAGTGTTATGCCTGACTCAAATTCAATTAAATTTCCAGCTCAAAAGGCTAAAATTGAATTAAAATTTGACGAGTTTGTCGTTTTAAAAGAACCAGAAAAAAACATTCTGCTTTCGCCTCCACAAAAGAAAAGAGTTGAAGCAAAAGTGAGAGGAAAAAGCGTAATTGTTGAATTCCCTGCAAAATTGGATTCAGCAACCACTTATACACTCTATTTTGGAAATTCTATTGAAGATAATAATGAAGGAAATAAGTTCCCCGGATACAGGTATTCGTTTTCGACAGGAGAATATATTGATTCAATGCTCGTTACCGGGCTCATAGTGGATGCCGCCACACTTCTTCCGGTCCCGGGAGCTTTGGTTGCTTTTTATACTGACCATTCAGACAGCGCCCTTTATAAAAAGCTTCCTGCTTCACTTACCAGAAGCGATCAATGGGGATTTTTTCTTGCTACAAACCTTAAGCCGGTCCCATACAGATTGTTTGCATATACAGACAAAAATTCCAACAATACATACGACCCTGAAAATGAAAAAGTGGCTTTTTTGGATACTCTTTTCACTCCGCGAATTGTCATGAAAAAGGGAATTGAGGAGCTTAAGTATACAGACATGAAAGACACAAGTGCATCTCTTTCAAGAAAGCATCAGCTTCAGATGTATATTTTCCGGGAGGAGGGCCGCAGACAACTGGTCCGGACATACGAGAGGCCTTCTGAAAGGATGGTATTTGTTAAGTTTAATGCCCCTGAAGTATCAATTGATTCTCTGGGATTTGAAGGCATTGATTCGTCAAGTGTTATTAAACAGTTTAATATTAAGCATGACAGCCTTGTCATGTGGATAACTGAAAAAACTCCAAAGGTAACGGATTCACTGTTTCTCAATATTAAATACCTAAAAACAGATTCACTGAATAATCTGACCTTGTCCCGTGAACGGCTCAAATTTGTAGCGCCGAGGGTTAAAAAAACCGACCAAAAATCCGGAAATCAGCAAAATGTTCCCCGCAAAGATCTTTTGAAAGTTGTTGTTGAAGCTGTGCCTTCATTAATTGAAAAAGATGGATATAAATTAGAATTTCCTGCTCCACTTACGCTTTTTGACGACAAGAATATTCTTTTCACTTCCAGAACGCCAAAAGGTGTTGAAGCAAAAGAGGAGTTTTCAATATTGAAAGACTCTTCGGAAATGAGAATTTACCGCCTGAAACCAAAGGGTAAAATGTATTTGGGATATGATTATATGCTGACAATTCCTAAAGGAGCATTCAGGGACATATATGGTAATACAAATGACACACTTGTAAGCACTATCAGCCTTCCCAAAAACGAAAGGCTTTCCAGAATAGACCTTAAAGTAACAGGGGCGGACGGCTCTTCCTATGTAATAGAACTGATTAATCAGACAAGAGAAAAGGTGTTTCGTTCATATAAGATATTATACGACGCTGCTCTCGACTTTCCATATCTTGAACCAGGAAGATATTCCATAAGAATATTCAGGGATGTTAATGGTAACGGTATACTTGACTCCGGAAATATTCAGGAACGCAAACAGCCGGAGAAAGTCAGGTTATTCACTCTTCCCTCCGGTTCTAATATTCTGGAACTTAAGGAAGGAATGGAACTTGAACAAAAAATTGATTTAAAAGAGATTTTTAAATGAAAAAAGGGATTACCCTCGCATTAACAATCATATTACTGTTTTCCCTTTCATTAAAAGGTCAGAACAGAGAGCATCTCGTCGGAATCAGATGGGGTTACAACATCAGTAATGTCACTTTTGATCCCGTCAAAGAACATACGGCCATAAAAAGTACAAAAAACTACTCCGTGCTTTACACCTATTATCACGATATCTGGGGTGCTTCGCCATACTTCGGGTTTCAGACAGGTTTGTCTTTTTGGCAAACCGGATATAAATCGGGTAATATTGAAGAACAGACGGATTTAATCTCTTTACCATTAGTATCTCAATTTCACCTGGATTTCTGGAAGTTGAGGGTGTTATTAAATCTTGGCGGATACGGAGGATATCGTTTAAATAAAACGGTATACGACCTTTCCGGCACCGGAGATGCGGCCGGAGTAACCGGGTTCGATGATCTTGATAATAGAATTGAGTTTGGAATTATTGCAGGAGGAGGATTTGCGGTTGTTCTTAAGCCTGTGGAACTACAGTTTGAGGCAAATTACAACTATTCCCTCTCCTATCTTTATAATCCAAGAAAACTGAATGAGACAGTTCCTCAGTATACGTATCCGAATCAGCTTATTTTTAGTGTTTCACTTATGTACCATATTAAACAACGATGAAATATATATCGGTTAAAGCAGGTGATGTTATTATAGGGAACGGAAGGCCGATTGTGGTTCAGACAATGTGCAACACACCTACGTGTGATATTGAGGCTTCGTTTAATCAGTGTGTAAGACTTTCAAAAGCCGGAGCTCAGATAATCCGGCTTACAACTCAGGGTATAAAAGAGGTTGATGCTCTTAAAGAGATAAAATCAAGACTTACAAAAGCAGGTTTTAATACTCCGCTTGTGGCTGATGTTCATTTTTCGTCTGAAGTTGCGCTGGCGGCGGCAGAAGTTGCCGACAAAGTCCGGATAAATCCAGGAAACTTTGCAAAAGATCCTGCGGTGGCAAGAGCGCAGTTCGGAAGGCTTATTGATATATGCAAAAGGAGAAAAATTCCAATAAGAATAGGCGTTAACCACGGTTCTCTGGGAGAAAAAATTATTGAAAAATATGGAGATACTCCCCTTGGAATGGCTGAAGCTGCTCTTGAATGGATAAACATGGCTATGGAATGCGATTTCAATCAGATAGTCATATCGCTCAAATCCAGCAACACAAGGGTAATGACAAATGCATACAGATTGCTGTATGAATCTTTTACAAAATCGGGAGTATACTTCCCTCTTCATTTGGGAGTTACAGAAGCCGGCAACGGAGAATCCGGAAGAATTAAATCGGCTGTGGGGATCGCTACACTTCTTGGTGAAGGTATTGGCGACACAATACGAGTTTCACTGACGGAAGACCCTGCTAACGAATTGCCTGTAGCCTCTTTTATCGCCGATTATTTCCGGAACAGGACAACCAGCTTCGAATATATATCCGAAGGCAGTAATTCAGAAGAATCCAGGATAATCTCCGCAAGCTACAATTCAAAATCATGGAGTGAGTTTATTCTAAAGGCTTCCTGCGATTTTGGGCCTCTCCTGCTGGACAATAAAATTGACGATATAAATCTTAATGTTTCAATAGATAACAAACCAGCTTCTCCATCTGAAATATCACGTTTCAGGGATGAGTTGCTTCAGGCATCAAGAAGAAAATTTACAAAACCCGAATATATAGCCTGTCCCGGCTGCGGGAGGACTCTGTTTAACCTCGAAGAAGTTTTTGAAGAGGTAAAAAGAAGAACGTCTCACCTTAAGGGATATAACATTGCCGTTATGGGTTGTGTGGTAAACGGCCCGGGAGAAATGGCAGATGCCGATTACGGATATGTAGGTGAAGGAAGAAATAAGGTGAGCATTTACAGAGGCAAGACTGCAATATTTCGTGCTGTTCCTCAGGAAGATGCAATTGACAAACTACTTGAACTTATCGAGGAAGACCGTAACAGCAATCTTTTCAAACCAAGAAACTAACCACTTATAAAATAAACCAATGAACTTTAGAAAATTACTTTTTTCGTTAGTATTTATTCTCTCTGCCATCGGGCTGAATGCCCAGGCACCGTATCTGTTCGTAAATCCGGATGATTCCGATTTTAGTGAAAGTTGCACATCAATTATGGTAGGAAAAAAAGCCAGCACAGACGGCTCTGTTATGACCGCCCATACTTGTGACTCAAATTACAGAACATGGGTTGAGATGACATCCAGAAAACATTACAAAGCAGGAGACACTGAACCTGTTTACTGGGGTACACTTCACACCGAAGAACCCTGGGACGTTCGCAATGTTACAGAAAAAGGCAGAATCCCCGCAGTGGAGGAGACATTTGCATACCTGAACACCGCCTACCCTTGTCTTAATGAAAAACAGCTGGCTATTGGAGAAACAACAATCACCGGAAGAAGAGAACTACAAAACGCAAATGGGCTTTTTCTTATTGAGGAACTTGAAAGAATAGCTCTTCAGAGATGTTCCACTGCTCGTGATGCTATAAGGCTCATTGGCAAGCTTTCTGAACTTTATGGATATGGTGACGACGGCGAGTGTATAACAATCGCAGATAAAAAAGAGGTATGGCAACTGGAAATTTTCGGTTCAGGCCCCGGGAAACCTTCTTCAATATGGGTGGCGCAAAGAATTCCAGATGAACATGTAGGAATATCTGCAAATATCCCAAGGATATCAACAGTAAATTTCAATGATTCTGATAACTTCATGTACAGCAGCGATATAAAGGACAGAACTAAGAAACTTGGCTTTTGGAATGGAACAGATGAGTTCAAATTCTGGAAAGTGAGCAGCGGAAGCAAACCTTTCTCATACCGTGAATATTTTGTATTCAACACACTTGCTCCTTCTCTTAAGTTAAAATTCGATTCAGAAGAGTTGCCCTTCTCTATTAAACCGGATAAAAAAGTATCTGTAAGAGATGTTATGGCTCTATACAGAGAGACTTATGAAGGTACCGAATTTGACCAGACTAAAAATCTTACAGCAGAGATGACAAGAAGGGATAAAGACGGTAAGGAATATAAGGAGACTATTAAACCTGTGTCTAACTTTATGAGTACAGAGATGCGGACCCTGCTTAACACAATTAAACCCGGAGTAACAGACAGAATCAGAGGTATCGCGGTTATTCAGTGTTCATACTCTCATATTATTCAACTCAGAGACTGGCTTCCTGACGAAGTTGGCGGAATAGCCTACTTCTCGTTTGACAATCCTGCCCAAAGTCCAAGAATTCCAATATATTCAGGTACAATTGCGCTTCCAAAGAGTTTCAGTGTTTGCGGCCAACACCGTTATCGCAACGATGCAGCTATATGGTCATTCAGGGAAACAAACAGAATTGCAACGATAAACTGGGATAAAACCAGAAAACTAATTGAACCTCAGGTCAAAATGTTTGAAAACAAGATGTTTGAAATGGCACCTGATATTGAAAAGAGAGCAGAAATGCTAATTAAAGAAGGTAAAACTCAGGAAGCTAAAGAATTGCTCACAAAACACACACAAGATTTTGCAGCTGCCGCTATGAATAGATGGGAAGAACTAAAATCTGAACTTTGGTCAATATTTGCAAGGGCTATGTAACAGATAGTTCCGCACTGGTAAAGATAAAAGGGGGCGATTGCCCCTTTTTTTATGAATTATATTGACTAACTTTGCCAAGTTTATAAAATTTGAAATAAATTCTGAAAATGCAGCAATTCAAACCGGCTACACTCTATCTCGAAGATGGAATTGAGTTTAATGGTTTTTCATTTGGATACGACCAAGCCACCGATGGCGAGGTCGTTTTTTCTACAGCTATGGTGGGCTATCCTGAAAGCCTGACCGACCCCTCCTACTCCGGTCAGATTCTTTGTGTAACATACCCTTTGGTTGGCAATTACGGAGTTCCGGAAGATACCGTAATAAATAATCTTTCCAGTTTTTACGAATCAGAAAAAATTCATGTCAGAGGTCTTATTATCTCGGATTATTCGTTTAGTTACAGCCACTGGAACGCTTCAAAAAGTCTTGATGAATGGTTGAAGGAGAATAAAATACCGGGGATATTCGGAATAGATACCCGTGAACTGACAAAAATTCTCAGAGAAAAAGGATCTATGCTGGGAAAAATTGTTCCCGAAGGTAAAAATATTGAAAAAATAGAAGACCCCAACCTTGTAAATCAGGTTGATGTAGTGAGTTGCAAAGAGATTATTAAATATGGCAATGGCAGCAAACGGGTACTTTTACTTGACTGCGGCGTAAAGCACAACATCATAAGATGCTTCGTCAACAGAGGTGTGGAAGTAGTCCGGGTTCCATGGGACTATGATTTTACAAACGAAGAATATGATGGTTTGTTTATTTCAAACGGCCCCGGAAATCCCGATTTTTGTGATATCGCAGTTGAAAATATTAAAAAGGCAATTGAAATGGAACGGCCGATATTTGGTATCTGCATGGGAAATCAGCTGTTGTCAAAGGCCGGTGGTGCAAAGATTTTCAAAATGAAATATGGTCACAGGAGTCATAATCAGCCAGTAAGAATGGCCGGCACAAACAGATGTTTTATTACATCCCAGAATCATGGATATGCCGTTGACAACGATTCACTTGGAAAAGATTGGGAACCACTTTTCATAAACATGAACGACGGATCAAATGAGGGTATAAGGCATAAGAGCAAACCATTTTTCTCCTGCCAGTTTCACCCGGAAGCATCAAGCGGGCCAACCGATACTGAATTCCTTTTTGACGATTTTATTAAACTTCTCTGATTTAACCTATGGATACAACGATAAAAAAAGCACTTATACTTGGTTCGGGAGCATTAAAAATTGGTGAAGCCGGAGAATTTGATTATTCGGGATCACAGGCTCTCAAAGCACTAAGGGAAGAGGGCATTGAGACGGTCCTTATTAACCCCAATATTGCTACAGTTCAGACATCAGAAGGTGTGGCCGATAAAATTTACTTTTTGCCTGTCACTCCATATTTTGTAGAAGAGGTAATAAAGAAGGAGAAACCTCAGGGAATATTGCTGGCATTCGGTGGACAAACAGCGCTAAATTGCGGTGTCGAACTTTTTAGAAATGGAATTTTTGAAAAGTACAATCTGAAAGTGCTGGGGACACCCGTTCAATCAATTATTGATACCGAGGACCGCGAATTATTTGTGAGGAAGCTTGACCAAATATCTGTCAAGACAATAAAGAGTCATGCCGTAGAAAATATGGAAGATGCAAGGAAAGCTGCTGCGGACCTTGGTTATCCTGTTATCCTGAGAGCTGCATATGCTCTTGGAGGCCTGGGAAGCGGTTTCTGCGACAACGAAACAGAACTTAATGCACTTGCAGAAAAGGCATTTGCATATTCACATCAGATTCTTGTAGAGAAATCGTTAAAGGGATGGAAGGAGATTGAATACGAGGTAGTGCGTGACTGTTACGACAATTGTATTACTGTTTGTAATATGGAGAATTTCGATCCGCTTGGAATTCACACAGGAGAAAGTATTGTTGTGGCCCCTTCTCAAACACTCACAAATAGTGAATACCATCTTCTCAGAGAGCTTTCAATCAAGATTGTAAGGCACATAGGAGTTATTGGAGAGTGCAATGTTCAATATGCGTTTGACCCGAATTCGGAAGACTACAGAGTAATTGAGGTAAATGCACGTTTGAGCAGGTCTTCGGCACTGGCATCAAAAGCAACTGGATACCCGCTTGCATTTGTTGCAGCTAAACTTGGACTTGGTTATGGCCTGTTTGACCTTAAGAATTCAGTAACAAAAACAACCCCTGCTTTTTTTGAACCAGCTCTCGATTATATTGTATGCAAAATTCCAAGATGGGACCTTTCAAAATTCCAGGGAGTTTCAAGAGAGATTGGCTCAAGCATGAAGAGCGTTGGAGAGGTAATGGCAATTGGGCGCACTTTTGAGGAGGCAATTCAGAAGGGTTTAAGAATGATTGGACAAGGTGCCCACGGTTTTGTTGCAAACAGGGAAATATCTGTTGACGACATTGATAAAGCCCTCAGGGAGCCAACCGACAACCGGATATTTGTGATATCCAAGGCTTTCAAAAAAGGTTATACAGTTGACCAGATTCACGAACTTACAAAAATCGACAGGTGGTTCCTTGACAAACTGTACAATATCTTCAACACATCTAAAGAACTTTTGCTTTTGGACAGCAAAGATCAGTTAAGCCGTGATTTACTTAAAAAATCGAAGCAACAGGGATTCTCGGATTTTCAGCTTGCGAGGCTGATTTATAAGGAGAGTGTTGACATCGATGATGCGTCGGCACTTATACGTGCATATCGCAAGGAACTCAACATACTACCGGTTGTAAAACAAATTGACACGCTTGCAGCAGAATATCCGGCACAGACAAATTACCTGTACCTCACATATAACGGAACTCATAATGATGTCAAATATCTTGGTGATCACAAATCAATTATAGTTTTGGGATCCGGAGCCTACAGAATCGGAAGTTCTGTTGAATTTGACTGGTGCAGTGTTAATGCGCTTAAAACTATCCGTGAGAGAGGCTGGCGCGGTGTAATGATTAACTACAATCCGGAAACTGTTTCCACAGACTATGATATGTGTGACAGGCTGTATTTTGACGAACTCACATATGAGAGAGTGATGGATATATATGAACTTGAGAATCCTCAGGGTGTAATAGTATCCGTTGGTGGTCAGATTCCAAACAACCTTGCCCTTAAGCTCGACAAAACAGGAGTTAACCTTTTGGGAACCAGCGCAAAAAGCATCGATAATGCCGAAGACAGGCACAAGTTTTCCTCTATGCTCGACAGGCTTGCTATTGACCAGCCAAGATGGAAAGAGCTCACAACACTTTCGGATATATTCGAGTTTGTGGATTTAGTAGGCTATCCCGTACTTGTACGCCCGTCATATGTGTTGTCCGGGGCTGCAATGAACGTATGTTCAAATAATTCCGAACTTGAGGAATTTCTTAAACTGGCGACAAATGTGTCAAAAAAACATCCTGTTGTAGTTTCTGAGTTCATTCAAAATGCAAAAGAAATTGAAATTGACGCAGTTGCAGATAAGGGCGAAATTATCGCATATGCTATTTCCGAGCACATAGAATTTGCAGGGGTCCATTCCGGCGACGCTACAATTCAGTTTCCTCCTCAAAAGCTTTACATCGAAACCGGACGAAGAATTAAGAAGATAGCCCGCAAGATTGCTCAGGAGCTAATGATTTCGGGGCCGTTCAATATTCAGTTTCTTGCAAAGGAGAATGATATTAAGGTTATTGAATGTAACCTGAGGGCTTCCAGAAGTTTCCCTTTTGTATCGAAGGTCATAAAGATTAATTTTATTGAACTTGCAACAAGAGTAATGATTGGAGAAAAGGTTTCAGCTCCGAACAAAAGTGCCTTTGACCTTGACTATGTAGGAATCAAGGCTTCTCAATTCTCTTTCTCAAGGCTCCAGAAAGCAGATCCAGTTCTTGGTGTTGATATGGCATCAACCGGAGAAGTCGGATGCATTGGAGACGATACAAACGAAGCTGTACTCAAATCAATGCTTTCTGTAGGATATAAAATTCCAAAGAAGGGAATACTGATATCTTCCGGGGATGCCAAGCAAAAAGCCGAACTGCTGTCTGCATCTAAGCTACTCATTGATAAAGGATATAAGCTTTTTGCAACGGGCGGGAGTCACAGATTTCTTGTTGAGAATAATGTACCTGCAACTAAGGTTTTCTGGCCAAGCGAATCCGGACTGGAACCTCAGGCTATGCAAATGCTCCATTCGAAAGAGATTGATTTTGTTATTAATATTCCAAAAAACCTTACTCAGGTTGAACTTGACAATGGTTATAAAATAAGAAGAACAGCTATTGACCTTAATATTCCTCTTATCACAAATGCGCGTCTTGCATCTGCTTTTATAAATGCATTTTGCACTATATCAATAGATCAGATCCAGATTAAGAGCTGGGACGAATATAAGTCGTAATGCCAACTAACTGCTTCGGGCTTGTGCGTCCTCAGTCGCCTTGCTCCCTCCGGCCGAATCGCCCTCCGCAATTAGTTGGCAGTGGATAAATGGTAATAGTAATAAGAGAAATACAACTCGCGGCCGGCGAGAAAGCAACAAAAGAGATACTCTAAGACTTACTCGTCCTCTTCCATCGTGGTTTTTTCGCTTTGAGAACCTTCCATTATGAGTTTGGTGGTTTCTTCGTCAAGAGACTCTACCCCGCGGAGCTTTCTTTGAATTGCTTTAGTTCTTGTACCCACAAGTTTATCAATATCGTCCAGACCTCCCTGAATATTTTTCTGTGCTTTATTGAGCAGCCCGCCGAATATATCAAACTCCCTTTTAACAGCTCCCAGTATTGTCCATACTTCGCTGCTCCGTTTTTCTATTGCAAGAGTGCGGAATCCCATATGCAGAGAATTGAGTATTGCCGCAAATGTTGTTGGACCGGTAATGAGTACCTTGTATTTTTGCTGGATCTCCTCAAGTAAAGAGGCTTTGCGCACAACTTCTGCAAAAATACCTTCAAAAGGCAGGAACATTATTGCAAAATCCGTTGTATAAGGGGGGTCAATATATTTGTCGCATATATCTTTTGCCATGCTCTTTATGGCATTTTCCAGAACCTTCTGCTCTTTGTCGATTTTAATTATGTCACCGGTATCATAGGCATTCTGAAGAGATTCATAATACTCTTTTGGAAACTTTGCATCAATTGGAAGCCAGATGTATTTGTTTTGTTCATCTTTCCCGGGAAGCTTAATTGCAAATTCCACAAAATCTTTACCGTTGTGTTTTGTCTTTACATTGGATTCATACTGTTCAGGAGCAAGTATCTGCTCAAGCAGCATTGAAAGCTGGACCTCCCCTATCCCTCCCCTCATCTTTACATTGCTTAATACTCTCTTTAACCCGCCAACATCCTGTGCAAGAGTTTGCATTTCGCCCAGCCCTCTTTGCACCTCCATAAGTTGTTTCCCTACTGTTTCAAAACTTTGTCCCAACCTGTCGCTCAGAGTTTTTTCAAGCTTCTCTGCAACGGTGACTCTTATCTGCTCAAGCTTTGCTTCGGTATTTTTAATCATCTCGCTCTGCCGGTTTTCAATTTGTGAGAGTTTTTCCCGCTGGAGTTCTGAAAGAAGTGTCAGGCTTTTATCCGAGGACTCCTGAAATGCCTTCATATTTAATGTTATTTGAGCAGAAAATTCCTTAAGAGAATCCGATAGCTCACCTCTGTTCTCTTTACCTATGTTTTGAATTTCCGATGTAAGAAACCTCATATCATCTTTGAATGCAGTTTCCACTCTTCTCAGGTTTTCGGAAAAGGATGCAAACTTCATAATCAAAAATACCAAAAGGATAATAATCAGAAGGGTTGCGAGCAATATTACAAGGGTGTTCATAGCTTAAATTGAGATTGTTGATAAAATACTTATCACTATTACAAATTAATGAAAAAAGGGTTATATTTGCAATAGTAAAAGCATATACTATCAAATATGATACTTAACAAACAGGTGGGTGTATTTCTAAATCTGGTCCATTGCAAATTCAAGCAATACATGAATTCCATTTTCCAGAAACATGGTTTTAATCTTACACCTGAGCAATTCCTTGTCATGGATACTCTATGGGACGAAGGAGTTTTATCTCAGCAAAAAATTGCAGATATTATTTTCAAAGATAAGAATTCCGTTACGAAACTAATTGATGCACTTGAAAAGAAAGGACTGGTTAACAGAATTTCTGACAAGTCGGATCGCCGGTTAAACCAGATTCACATTACGGAAAGGGCAATAATAATAAAGGAAGAAATAACAAAGATTGCTTTGGAATCGACCGATGGAATTATCCGGGATATCCCAAAGGAAGAGTTACTTATATTTATCAATGTTCTCAACAAGATGGCAAAAAACATCGATTCGCTTGAGAAAAAATGAGAATTAAATAATGGGAATGCTTTACGACAGGCTGATGGAGGACTACCGCTTTAAAGAGGGTCTCAATGCCTGTATAAATTGCGGTACCTGCACGGCAATCTGCCCTGCTGCAGAATTTTACAAATATGACCCCAGAATCATAACTGATACAGTTCAGTCAAAAGACGAGGCCGAGATTGAGAAACTGCTAAGGAGTGAAACAATATGGTATTGCGGGCAATGTATGTCCTGTATCACCAGATGTCCCAGAAAGAATGGCCCGGGGCTTATTATTCAGGCATTAAGAAACCTCTCTCAGGAACTCGGATACTTCATTGATTCTGAGAAAGGACGACAGCAATTAGTTCTAAACAGAGCTTTGTGCGGAAATATCCTCAACTATGGATATTGCGTGTACCCAAGAACTTTTCATCATTCCGACCATCCTGAGAGCGGACCTGTTGGGAAATGGATAGAAGATAATCTTGAAGCCGTTCATAAAAGAGTGGGTTCAAATCTTGATGGAGAGGGCCCGGGAATCCTGAGAAAAATTCCTCAAAGTGATTTGGATGAACTAAAAAGAATATTTGATGTAACCGGAGCAACAGAGCGTATGGAAAAAATCGAAACAATCTCAAGAGAGAGAGCCAAAGACCTGGGGTTGAGCGATGAGGAGTATTGCAGACAAGTTTTTACGATAAACTCAGAAGAACATTACATTTAGAAATTATGATTGTAGAAGGAAAAAAGAAAATCTGGAGTGAATACCAAAAGGATATACCGGATGATCATTATTTTTATGTAAGAAGCTGTATACGCCAGAACTTCTTTCCTGCTTCTGAAAAAGTTTTTTTAGATATAGTCCGAAACAGACTGGGACTGGATTTTTTTGAGACGCCTCACCATACAACTTGTGGAGGTATTGCATATCATAGTGATTCTATTCCTCAGGAAACATTAATGACTATTGTAGCACGCCAGTTTGCTCTGATGACCGAAGCAGGTTATGAAAATTATGTTTGTTCCTGTATTACCTCATTTGGTATATATAACGAAATAATCGATACCTGGCATCACTATCCAGAATTGGAAGCGAAAATAAGGGGGCTTCTGTGGGAAGCATCTAAAAGGGAATTCAAAATACCCAAAAGCGTTGTACACGCCAGTGATGTGATTTATAAACTGAGAAATACGATACTTGAAAACGGGAAATACCGGCTGGTGAACAAGACTACAGGAGAACCACTTAGAGTTGTTGAACATATTGGCTGTCACTATTCTAAAATGTTTCCTTCAAAAGGAGTTGGTGGTGCTGAATATCCGTATGTGCTTACAGGAATGGCAGAAGCGTGGGGAGGAACAGTAATTGATTACCCGGAGAGAAGGCATTGCTGCGGTTTCGGATTCAGGCAATATCTTGTTCAGGCAAACAGGGGCTACTCTATTTCGAATACTCACAAGAAATTCGAATCTATGGCTCCTTTCAAGCCCGATATGATAATCACAAACTGCCCGGGATGTCCATATTTTCTGGATCGCTGGCAATATGTAATTGAGGAGCTTGAAGGAAAGACATATGGCGCAGACTCAAAGGGAATTCCCGTATTTACTTATGAAGAGGTTGCCGGGCTTGTTCTTGGGTATGACCCCTGGGACCTCGGTTTGCAAATGCACCAGACTGCTGTTGAACCGCTGCTTGATAAGATCGGGATTATATACAACAAAGAGGATAAATACAAAATATGACAGACAGGGTATTAATTATCGGAGGCGGGCCCGCCGGGCTCGAAGCAGCAAATCAGCTGAATCTCCTTGGCTATAAGCCTGTAATTGTTGAGAAAGAAGATATACTGGGTGGACATCTTGCCAAATGGGACAGGCTTTTCCCCGAAGGAGAGAGAGCCGATACAGTATTGTATAAACTAATCAAGCCGGTAGAACACACTCCGGTATATCTTAATACTATTGTCGAGAAAGCTGATAAAGAGGGGAATAATTTCCGGGTTAAGCTTTCCGGAGGAAAAGAAGAGATTGTTTCTGCGATTTTAGTATGCGCAGGATTTTCACTTTTCCCTGCAGAAAAAAAAGAGGAATACGGCTATGGTATTTACAATGGTGTAATCACAAGCTCCGATTTGGAAAAATGGTTTAAAACCGGCAAAGGAGTAAATATAAATAATCCTTCTAAAGTAGGTTTCGTCCACTGCGTAGGATCGAGGGATGAGAAAGTCTGCAACAGACAGTGTTCAAAAGTGTGTTGCGTTACAGCTGTTAAACAGGCCTGTGAAATCAGGGAGAAATTTCCGGATTCTGAAGTATTCTGTTTCTATATGGATTTGAGAATGTTTGGAAGAAAATACGAGGATCTCTATCTGAAAGCGCAAAATAAATATAGAGTAAGATTTATAAGAGGCAGAGTTTCTGAGGTATCGGAAGATTTTACCGGTAAAGTTGTAATTAAGGCAGAGGATACCCTATCGTCTAAACCATTAAAGGTATCACTTGACCTTGTCGTCCTTATGACCGGAATGATAAGCAATAATTCTATTGAGAAAATTTCCGGGATTCTTTCTTTAAACAGGGCGGAAGATGGATTTATTGAGCCTGCTGATACAATAACAAAGATGTATGACAGCGGGAAAGAGGGTATTTTTCTTGCTGGTGCCGTCACTGGCCCCAAAACTATTCCCGAAACATTAAGCGAAGCCAGGGCGTCTGCTCTTGCTATCCATAATTACCTTTCAAAGAAAACCATCCAATGAACCGTTTCGGATACCGGCTTTCACCGAGTTCCCAGATTGATCTGGATGTTTCGGACAACTCGCTTTTCAGGGATATTCTTGCCGGCGAACCGGGTATTTCAACCTGCATAGCTTGTGGTTCATGTGTAGCTTCCTGCAGTGCAGGAGTTTTCGACAAAATCAGTTTTAGAAAGGCATTGCATCTGCTGGAAGCAGGAATGGATACAGAAGCCGTTGCTCTTCTGGAAGGTTGTATGATGTGCGGAAAATGTACTCTTGTATGTCCGCGCGGCATAAACACTAGACACGCAATAGTTTTGATTAAAAGAAAATTAAATAAAGGGTAATATGAGAGAGCGTATTGTTTTTGCATTTGACCCATTTGTTATCCCGTTTACTCTGGGAATGGTTTTTATTATTCTCTACCTTTCTGTTGGAGGATTTAAAATTATAGCAAAGCTTTCGGCAGAAGAAAAAATGAAATTGCTTAAACACACATTCTCCTTTGCAATTTTTAAAACTTTGTGGGACATAATTGCCGATTGTCTTTTGCACCTTAAAATTTTCAAAAGAAACATACGTCTTGGCTATATGCATGCAAGCATTGCCTTTGGATGGTTCATGCTCATTTTCATTGGCCATATTGAGGTTATGCTTTATACTCCTCAACGGGTAGGGGTGCTTTATTATCCTGTTTTCTTCCGGTATTTTGTAATGAAAACTCACGAAACCCTGAGAGGAGATTTTTTCTTTTTCCTTATGGACCTGTTTCTTTTAATAGTTCTTTCGGGCGTGGGAATTGCCATTTATAAAAGATTCCGCTCTGCCGTTGTAGGGATGAAAAGAACAACAAAACTAAGAACCGGTGATAAGATTGCATTATATTCTCTTTGGCTCATATTTCCCCTTAGGCTCTTTGCCGAAAGTTTTACTGCTGGAATAAGCGGCGGAAGTTTTTTAACCATAACAATCAATAGAGTATTCAATACATTTGCAACAAACGAAAGTCTCATCCAGCCTGTATGGTGGGCATATTCACTCACTCTCGGCGCATTTTTATTTGCTCTCCCATTTTCCAGATACATGCATATTCCGACAGAAATATTTCTTATATGGATGAGGAACTCAGGTATCAGGGCAACATCTTCAAGAGATGGCTATGCCGAAAGTGAAATATATTCCTGCTCAAGCTGTGGTATTTGTATTGATGCATGCCCTATGACAGTAAAGAGTGAAAATTCAAAGCTTACTTCGGTATATTACCTGAGGTTGATGCGCCGCAGATTGCCGGAGTCAATGAATCATGCAGACAAATGCCTTATGTGCGGCAGATGCGTTGAGATGTGTCCGGTAGAAATAGACAGCTGCAAACTTAAAGTATTAAAAAGAGAAGAGGAAATTTCCGAAAAGAGACTCCGCATGACATATCTATCAGAAGTTCAAGTAAATATAAATAAATCAGATGTTCTTTACTATGCAGGCTGCATGACCCATCTAACCCCTGTTATTTACAACTCTCTTTTTAAAATTCTGCAAAAATCCGGTACACAGTTTTCATTTATGGACAAAGATGGTTCAATTTGCTGTGGAAGGCCATTAATGCTTTCAGGAGATACATATTCCGCGAAAGAGCTTATTGAAAAAAACAGGCAGACAATAATCGATTCAGGAGCAAAAACGCTTTTGCTCTCCTGCCCTATCTGCTACAAGGTTTTCAAGGAAGAATATGACCTTCCTGGAGTTGAAGTTGTCCATCACACAGAATATATCAACCGGCTCCTTAATGAAGGGAAAATAGCAATAAACAAATCCGGCAAGAGTTTCGTTTTTCACGACCCTTGCGACCTAGGGAGAGGTTCCGGAATTTTTGAACAGCCCAGAGAGATTTTAATGAAGGCAGGCGAATTAAGATTTGCTTCGGAAGAGAGGGGAAAGAGCCATTGCTGCGGAGGAAGTCTTGGCAGTCTCTCGCTTGATAAAGAGGAAAGGAACGGGATTACAAAAGCAGCTCTTGACACTCTTTTTGAGAACAATCCGGATGAATTGGTAACTGCTTGTCCTTTGTGTTATAAAAGTTTTAAAAACATCAACGGGAAACCTACTGCAGATATTGCACAGATTGTTGCAGAACAGATGGTATAAAAGATAATAATAGTATTGCAGGACAATTCGAAAATAGATATTTTTGTACTATATGACAAAATATAAATTACAGAACATCGCTACCGGCGATATTTTTGACGACTCCGGATGGCTGCTTTCAGACCCTAATTACAGCAAACCATCATTAATAAGAGCGGTTTATAATACTAAGCAGCTCAATCTGAAAGACGATTCCCACGGTTTCTATAAATTTTCGGACTGGCTGCCTATCAGCAGGCAACTTGCAAACTCTTCATTTCCTGTCACATATAAAAGCGAGAAGCTTGCGAAAGTGTTGGACCTGGAAAACCTCTATATAACTTTTAGCGGTTACTGGCCGGAAATTGGAGCAAAGATGGATACATGTTCTTTTAAAGAGACTGAGGCTTATTCTGTATGCGCACGATTAAAACCTGAGCAGAAGGGAGTCATTGTTGTAGCTTCTGCGGGAAATACTTCGCGGGCTTTTGCTAAGGTCTGTTCAGAAAACAATATTCCTCTTTTGATTGTCGTTCCCGAGGACAACCTGGATGCTCTGTGGTTTGACACTCCAATAAACAATTGTGTAAAACTGATATCAACACCAACAGGGTCCGATTATTACGATGCAATTGACCTTGCAAATAAAATCTGTTTGTCCGAAATGTTCTTTGAAGAGGGCGGCGCAAAGAACGTAGCGAGAAGAGATGGCATGGGAACAACAGTTCTGTCTGCGGCAACAACAATCGGACATATTCCCGACTATTACTTTCAGGCTATAGGAAGCGGGACAGGCACAATTGCAGCATGGGAGGCCAATTTGAGACTGATTGGAGACGGAAGATACGGAAACCATAAAATGACACTTATACCTTCTCAGAATATTCCGTTTACCCCTATGTATGATGCATGGAAAGTCTCCAGCCGCGACCTTCTTCCTGCAGATGAAGACGAATCAAGACAAAAAGCACTCCTAATTGCGGCAAAAGTTCTCTCAAACCGCAGACCTCCCTACTCTGTTCCGGGAGGTTTATTTGATGCTTTATCTGATACTAAAGGAGATATAGAAATTGCCGACAATGGAGAAATGGAGAAAGCCTGTACTCTGTTTGAACAAACAGAAGGAATTGATATACACCCTGCTGCAGGAATAGCTCTCTCCGGCATGATTAAAAGTATAAATTCAGGGAAAGTAGAACGTGAAAAAATTTTGATGCTCAATATTACCGGTGGAGGAGAAAAGAGGTTTCGTTCGGAAAATAAACTTTATTACCTTAAGCCTGATGCTATAATAAGCAGTCAATCTGACAATAAAGAGATTATTAAAAAGGCAGAGGAATTGTTTAGGTTGATTGGGTAGATAATAATTGTTACTTTTGCGCCCTCAATCAAAAGTTTATATAATGGATTTTCAGATATCTTCGGTCTTTCGGCCAAAATTTTTCGGCCTTTTCAGAAAAGACAGCGGCTATAACAAGAAAAAATTCACATCCGATATCATTGCCGGAATTATTGTAGGGATAATAGCCCTGCCACTTGCCATTGCATTCGGTATCGCATCCGGAGTGACTCCACAGCAGGGTCTTATAACAGCTATTGTTGCAGGTTTGCTGACTTCAATTTTTGGCGGGTCCAACTTTTTGATTGGCGGGCCGACAGGAGCTTTCATTGTAATTGTTTTTGGAATCGTATCCAAATACGGTATGTCCGGGCTGATAATCGCAACAGTACTTGCCGGAATAATGCTTGTGGCTATGGGAATTTTCAAACTAGGCAATATCATCCGGTTTATCCCCTATCCTATTGTTGTTGGTTTTACCAGTGGAATTGCCCTTGTTATCTTCTCAACACAAATAAAGGATTTATTCGGCCTCACAATAACTGAAGTCCCTTCCGAATTTATTCCTAAATGGATAAGCTATTTTCAGAATATATCAACTATTAATCTCTGGGAAACTGCCCTTGGATTATTTTGCCTGTTTATAATAATATTTTGGCCAAAAGTTACGACAAAAGTTCCGGGCTCCCTTATTGCAATTATATTCGGAACCTTAGCTGCTCTTATTCTTTCCCGTTATATGGGTATTGAATTTGCCACAATCGGCAGTAAATTTCCCGAACTTGCCGGAGGAATACCGCTGCCAAAACCCGTAACTCCAAAGATTGATTTTGAGGCAGTTAAGTTGCTTTTTCAGCCAGCAATTACAATCGCATTGCTTTGCGCAATTGAGTCCTTGCTATCTGCAATGGTTGCAGACGGGGTCACAGGAAAAAAACACGACTCAAATACAGAACTTATAGGTCAGGGTATAGCAAATATCGTTACACCTTTTTTTGGAGGTATTCCTGCTACCGGAGCTATTGCCAGAACTATGGCAAACATTAATAATGGAGGAAAAACTCCTGTTGCCGGTATCATTCACGCAATTGTCCTGATAATTATTTTTTTGTTTTTAATGCCATATGCGGTATATATACCGCTATCGTGTCTTGCTGCAATTCTGATTATTGTTGCCTACAATATGAGTGAATGGAGAACATTCAAATATCTGATGAAAGGACACAGGGCCGATGTTGCTGTTTTGCTGCTGACATTCTTTCTGACAGTAATTGTCGATTTAACTGTTGCCATTGAGGTTGGTGTAGTACTTGCCATTATTCTGTTTGTAAAACGGGTTTCAGAAACATCCACCATCACAGTCATTGGGCAGCCTTTTTTATCAGGAACTGAAAACGATGAAAATACCAGTGATATTGAAATTCTGGATATTCCCAAAGGAGTTGAAGTCTACGAAATTGACGGTCCTTTCTTCTTCGGGCTCGCAAACAAGCTGGACGAACTTGATGTTACATCACATCATGTACTCAAAGTGAGGGTTATACGAATGAGGAAAGTACCTTTTATGGATTCTACCGGACTTAATAACCTCCGAAATTTATGGAAGAGGTCCAGAAAGGAAAAAATACATGTTATTCTTTCCGGAGTTAGTGAAAATGTGCTTGAGACTCTTTCAAAGTCGGGATTTGCAGATGAAATCGGAAGAGAGTATATTTTACCGCATATACAGCTGGCACTTGCTAAAGCAGCAGAAATAGTGAGAGAGCAGGAGTTGCCGCAAAAAAAGAGCAGGAATGAATAACTGGTATTCCGGGCTTTCGGACAGAACAAAGGGAATATTGCTTATTGTTGCTGCAAATACGCTTTTTGCAATTAATCTTCCTGTTTCGAGAGAAATCACTCCAAGATGGATAGACCCGTTTGGACTGTCCCAGCTTAGAATAACATTTGCCTTTATATCATTTTTTCTCCTTTCATTTATTATAAAGAAAGACGGAAAATCGTTTTCATTCAGGGAACATGTTCTTTTGTTTCTTAGTGGTATTTTTGGAACTACTTTAAACCAACTTTCGTTTTTGGCCGGCCTTGCAAAAACATCTCCGGTTGATGCTTCGCTTATTATAACTATCACTCCTATTATAACAATGATTTTTGCTGCTCTCATAATAAAAGAGCACGTCACCTTTAAGAAAGCATCTGGGGTTTTTATCGGGATGGCCGGAGCAGCACTTATACTTTATACTGCAAAGAGCGGAGGATTTAACCAGACAGGCACACTTGAAGGTAATCTCATCGTGCTCATAAGCTGCTTCGTATATGCGTTATATCTTGTTATAGTGCGCCCTTTAATGATGAACCACTCCCCGATTCACGTAATGAAATGGATATTTTTCTATGGAATGTTTATTTCTATACCATTTACATGGAAATATGTTTCAATAAACCCCGGCGCCACAGCCGGAGTATATTTTGAACTGGGTTATGCTTTGCTTATGGGAACCTTTGCCGCATACCTTCTTGTTGCATTTGCGCTTCAAATGCTTAAGCCTACAACAGTGAGCATGTTTAATTACATCCAGCCCGTTCTTGCTTCTGTGATTGCAATATCTATTGGGCAGGATGTTCTCAACTGGACAAAGCCACTATCAGCCGCATTGATCTTTGCAGGCGTATATCTTGTAATCACGTCCAAATCAAAATCCGAAATTGAGAAATTATCTGGAAACTGAATTTGAAGGAATACTTTCATTCTGAAGCCGGTCAAGGGCAGTAACAACATATTTTACCCCTTTTTTTCCATCAATTTTGAATTTAGTAGCATCCCTTACAATTGAAACAATCTTTGAGGGATTATCCAAATTAACTGATTCTCCCGCACCAAATCTGTAAACTACATAGAAAACAGCCCTGTCCATCTCTGTTTCAAATTCCGGAGAACTCCAGGTCAGGTAACCTTTTTGATATTTAAGATTATATGCCGGTTTGGGAGGAATTGTATCGATGTTTTTATACTTAGGCATAAGTGCGGGATATCTCTGGTAATTTGCCTCAAGAGAATCAACCAGTTTAGGATGATTTTCAAAACTAAGTCCGGACCACCAGATATTACCCTGAATATTTGAGTCGTTACGTACCATTCCCATTTTTCTGAATAACTGGTTAACAAGGTCTCCGTTGCGATTCTTGATTTCGAGCTGATTAGATATGCTCTGCCCGATGTAAAGGTTAACCCCGTTACTATTTTTTGACCACCATTTTACCATTGGAGCAAAGTTAACTCTTGGATGTCCTATTTCCCAGTAAAGCTGAGGTGCATTGTAGTCAATCCAGCCCATTTTAGTCCACAACAATATATCGGCAAACAGATCGTCATAATTCGTCTGAAGAGATGATGATTCGGACCCAATCGGGTCAACAGTATTGTTTCTCCATACTCCAAACGGACTGATTCCGAATTTCACCCAAGGTTTTATTGATTTAATGGTTTCACTCAACTCTTTTACAAGAATATTTACATTATTCCTTCGCCAGTTGTTTTTGTCGAAACGGCCAAATCCGTCTGCCCTGTGATACAACAGAAATGATTCTTCATCCGGGAATTCAAGATATGGAAGCCTGTATGGGTAAAAATAATCGTCAAAGTGAATTGCATCCACATCGTATCTTGCTACAAAATCTGCAATTACTTTTTTCAGATGTTCTCTTGAACCCGGTCTTCCCGGATCGAAGTATAATTGTGGCCCATATTGTAAGAAAAGCTCGGGCTTGCTGAAATATAGATGATTGGGTGCAAGTATTTCCTTATTGTTCGAAGTTACTCTATATGGATTGAACCACGCATGCAATTCCATTCCCCTTTTATGGCACTCTTCGATTACAAACTGTGCAGGATCAAACAGAGGGTTGGGCGCCTTTCCCTGAACACCGGTTATAAAGCGACTCCAAGGTTCAAGTTCTGAGACAAACAAGGCATCTGCCTGAGGTCGTACCTGAAAAATTACAGCGTTGATATTTAGTTTCTTGAATATATCCAGATGATGAATAATATCGGCTTTAATTTCATCTGTAGTCATATTTTTCCAGGTTGTATTTACAACCGTAGGATACCAGGCCCCTCTGAATTCTCTTTTTGGATCGTTCCCCGCCCTTAAACTTGAAGCACCAAGTGCAACAAGCAGCAATACTGATATCAAATATTTAATTTTCATAACTCCGCTGTTAATTAATACTCCAAATTATAACAAAAAATGGTACTTACCAAAACGAGCAGTCTCTTTCGTTCCGTTCCGGCCGAATCTCCGGACGCGATTTGCTTTCCTTCTCAGCCATTTACTCACTGTCAACTAATTGCTTCGGGCTTGTGCGTCCTCGCTCCACTTCGTTCCGTTCCGGCCGAATCGCCCTTATCAATTAGTTGACATGTGAACTGAATACATTGAGGGTTTGCAACTCGCCGCCGGAGATTAAGAATAAAAAGAGAGGCTGCCTACTTTTTAGACAGCCTCTCCTTAAAGTTTATAACGAAATTAAACTGCTTTTACTACAATTGCAGTTCCCATTCCGCCTCCTATGCACAATGAAGCTAGTCCAACCTTTTTGCCGGAAGCTTTCAGCTCATGTACAAGCGATACAAGAATTCTGTTGCCGGATGCTCCAATTGGGTGCCCCAAAGCAATGGCCCCGCCATTTATGTTTGTATGTTGGTCAATCCACTCACGGCTCACTTTGTGCTCGTCAATAAGCTCTTTAATAACGCCTAATGCTTGTGCAGCAAATGCTTCATTAAGTTCTATCAGTTCCATATCCGAAAGTTTCAAGCCACCGTTTTTAAGCGCTTTTCTAATTGCCGGAACCGGGCCAAGACCCATATATGCCGGGTCAACGCCGCCTTGTCCACAAGAAACAATTTCTGCCATTGGCTTAAGTCCGTATTTATTTACAGCTTCTTCGCTTGCAAGCATAACAAATGAAGCACCGTCGTTCACACCTGAAGCATTTCCGGCTGTTACAGTTCCGTCTTTTTTGAATGCAGGTTTTAGCATGGCAAGTTTTTCGGGAGTACTGGCTCTGTTTGGAAATTCATCTTTATTGAAGAGGATTGTCTCCTTCTTTGAAACTATTTCAACAGTTACAATCTCTTTGTCAAAAGCTCCGCTGTCAACAGCTTTAATTGCCTTTTGTTGTGAAGAGAATGAAAAGGCATCCTGTGCTTCTCTGGTTATTCCGTATTTTTCAGCGATGTTCTCTGCAGTAATACCCATGTGATATTTATTGAAAGCATCGGTGAGACCGTCGCAAACCATATGGTCAACAGCCTGTATATTACCCATTTTGATTCCGGTTCTTACGCCTCCAGGTAAAACAAATCCGGCATTGGACATAGATTCAGTACCTCCGGCAATTATTACATCAGAAAGACCTGAAAGGATTTCTGCGTAACCGTTCATTACTGCTTTCATACCGGAACCGCAAACCATATTAATCGAGTATGCAGGAACTTCTTTTGGAATTCCGCCCAATATAGAAGCCTGACGTGCAACACCCTGCATCTGTCCTGCAGAAAGAATATTTCCTGCAATTACAGAATCTACATTTTCAGGAGAGATTCCGCTCTCCTTAATAATTTCTTTAATTACAATTGCTCCAAGTTCTCCGGAATTAAAAGAGGAAAGTGAACCCATAAATTTCCCGATAGCTGTTCTTTTTGCAGCAACAATAAATACCTTTTTCATATTAATTTCTCATTTTAATTAATTTGTCCGATATAATCAATTTCGCACCTGTAGCTTTCTGAATCTCCTCCGGTGTAAACTCAGGATGAATTTCAATGAGAACTATTCCTTTCGGGGTAATTTCCATAACACCCATCTCTGTAATAATCATACTAACCACATTAGCTGCTGTAAGCGGCAAGTTACATAGTTGTAATATTTTGTGTGCTCCTTTTGCAGTGTGCTCCATTGCAAGAATTACTCTTTTTGCTCCAACCAGAAGATCCATTGCACCACCCATTCCCGGAGTTTTCTTGCCTGGAATCATCCAGTTTGCAAGATTTCCGAGTTCATCTACCTCCATAGCTCCGAGTATAGTAACGTCTACATGTCTGCCTCTTATAATTGAAAAGGAGAAAGCAGAATCGAAACTGGATGCACCGTTGAAATAAGAAATATATCCCCCTCCGGCATTGGTGTAATTTTTATCCTCAGTTCCGGGTGCCGGTTCCGGTCCCATTCCAAGAAGTCCATTTTCCGATTGCAAGGTTACCTTCACTCCGTCAGGCAGATAGTTAGGAATAAGTGTAGGCAGGCCTATTCCAAGATTAACTACATCTCCGTCTTTAAGTTCAAGGGCTGCCCTTCTGGCAATAACCTCTCTGATCTCATTTTTGTCCATAGCTGTATATTTAAATTTTATTTTTCTTAACGGATAATCTTCTCACAAATTCCTGTGAAATATATGAAGCAACATCGTCGGCATAACTGTTCATCCCAAATCCCGCATCGTATCCGAGTTCTTTTGCAAGTTCGTGAGAAAGTCTCGGCCCGCCGCAAACAAGAATAAGTTTGTCTCTCAGACCTTCTGCCTCCATTAGTTCCACAAGTTCCACAAGGTTCTTGATATGAACATCTTTTTGTGTAACTGTCTGGGAAACAAGAAGGGCATCCGCTCCAAGTTCAATTGCCTTTGCAATGAACTCTTCATTTGGAACCTGAGAACCAAGGTTGTATGCATCTATCATTTCATACCTCTCAAGTCCGTAATGACCTGCATAACCCTTCATGTTCATTATGGCATCAATACCCACTGTATGTGCATCTGTTCCGGTGCTGGCACCAACAATTACAAGAGGACGGCCAATTTGTTCCCTGATGTAATCATCAGTCTCGTGCATATCCATTTTACCGGATTCCACTTTGGGAACATAAATGTTGCTGAAGTTTACTGTATGAATAGTGCTTCCGTAACAGTTAAAAAAAGTGAATCCCGGAGTAAGTTCTTTGTAATAAACAACCTGAGGATTTTCAAACCCCATTTGTCTTATGAGTTGCTTTGCCGCTTCTATTGCTTCATCTCCCATAGGAACAGGAAGGGTAAAACTAAGCTGAACCTTTCCATCATTCATGGTATCGCCATATGGCTTAACTTTCTCGAGATCTAGTGTTTTGTCAAATTCCTTCGACTGCATTGAATATAGTCCGCCACTCATTCTATTTTCCTCCTAACATTATTTTAATAAACGGGTTAACATAATTGTCGCCCTTCCCTACTACTCCGCTGAGTCCTTTACCTCCTGTCCTGGCACGTTTTACATCACCAAACAGACCTTTTTCCAAAGCAAGGAAAAGTCCTTCATTTTCAATTTTTTCAAGAAGTAAGATAGAGTTTTCAAGTACCTCTTTCGCTCTTGATTTGATTATTCCGCCCTCTTTAAACTCCACTTCGTTTCCGAGCCCTTTCATGGTTGAAAATATATACTTGGCATTTTCAATGGAAAGGTATCTGTCTGCCATAAAAGGAGTGTGTATTGCTTCGGTAGGCATTCCAAGGAGCTGAATTCCCTGATTTGTCCATATCCCTACTATATTGAAAAGAGCGTCCTGAATATGTCCTCTGAATATGTTCCCTGTCATGAATTTTGTAGGTGGCATATATTTTAGGGGTGCATCAGGAAAAATTTCACGTGTCATTTGTGCCTGAGCAAGCTCGTAAAGAAAACCGTTTTCAAGCTCCGGGTCCATCTCAAATGCATGTCCGAGCCCCATTTGAGCCGGAGGAAGTCCGGCCAGTAATGCAAGCTGTTCATTTATGAAGTCCGAGGCAAGAACCGTATGTGCTTCCTCATATGCATCAGCAGTTGTGAGATAATTGTCTTCTCCGGTGTTAATGATTACCCCGGCAAATGAATTGATTGCTCTTGAAAAGAACTGGTCCACAAGAGTTCTTTGCATATTTATATCTCTGAAAAGAATACCGTAAAGAGCATCGTTGAGCATTACATCAAGACCTTCAAATGCGCCCATAACAGCAATTTCTGGCATACAAAGTCCTGAACAGTAATTACAAAGGCGAATATATCGTCCAACCTCTTCACCAACTTTGTCAAGAGCCGACCGCATTATTCTGAAATTCTCCTGAGTTGCAAAAGTTCCGCCAAACCCTTCAGTTGTTGCACCAAACGGTACATAATCGAGAAGTGACTGGCCTGTTGTACGGATAACCGCAATTATATCGGCACCCTGTCTTGCTGCAGCTTCTGCCTGAACAACATCTTCATAAATATTACCTGTTGCAACAATTACATACAAATAGGGCTTAGGGCCTTCTCCGATAGTCTTCAGATACTCTTCCCTGCGCATTCTTCTTTTGCGGATTCTGTTTATACTCTCCTCAATTACAGGAGCAAGTACCGAGTCAATCTTTTCCCTGTTTTGTGCAGCTACTCTTGTGATATCGATTGTACCGTCTGATATTCCCTCTGCAACCTGCTGTGGAGTAAGACCTGTTGCGGCCATCGCATTTCCCAAAAAATACAGTGCACCCTGATTAAGCACCCCTTTCTCTTTCAACTCATCCACAACTATATTGGGAAGAGGAACTTCATTGCTGTCCACTCCATCTATGCCCATAAGACGGCACAGAGTTCTCTCAACTGCCACGGTAGTATAATTGTCTACAAATTTTTGAACTTCTGCAGCAATTTTTCCCGAGAGATCTCTCGCATGCTCTACCCTTTTAAAATCTAAACCTAATTTGCTTTGCATCTTATCTTTGAAATTAAATAAATCTATTCTGTCTTCTCTTTTAGAAGATTTTCAGCCTCCTGAAGCCATCTGTTGTCAACACCTAAAGAAGCCGCTATTCTGAGGGCCTCTCTCGGCGGTTTGGTTCCTGTCTCTTCAATGAGACTGTAATTCATTTTCCCGTTTTCAAGCCCTTTAACTCTTATTCTCCTGCATTCTGCATTTTCAATATTATAGTGAGTTGTAACCACCATAAGAAGCTTTTTATCAAGAAGAATTCTAATAAGCGCCGTTACAAGTGCTGTTCCCTCAAGCGGATTTGTAGTCCTGGCCGGTTCATCTATGAGAGCCAGTATTTTTTTACCGGCATATACACTTTTTAATACCGCGTCAATTCTGGTAATTTCAGCAGCAAATGATGATAAGCCGCTTTCAATATTCTGCTGGTCCCCAATGCAAAAATGCACCTCTTCCACTGGAGAAATCTCTGCACATACTGCCGGAACTCCAAAGCCAAACTGAAACAGGTACTGGCAAAGAGCCAGACTCTTTAGTACAACTGTTTTCCCTCCCATATTTGCTCCGGTAATGAGAAGAGGAGAATTTGTTTCAAATTCGATAGATACTTTCTGAAATTCTCTTTTCTCTTTTTCAACCATCTCTTTTATATACGGATTGAACATTCCGGTATATCTGTTAGCTCCGGCTGATAATAAAGGGATAGTGAAATCAAGCTCCTCCAGAAGAAGAACTTTTGAAAGTAAAATATCTGTCCTTGCTAGTTTTTCAAGTGAAGAAGATATCAGGTGAACATCTTTTTCTATTTTCCGGGAAAGCCATCCCCTCACTCTGTCTTCGATAACTGATGCCTCATAATACAATTCATCCTTATATTTGCTCCCGCTCTTCATCTTTTTTCTCAGGACAGCAAGTTCATCATCATAGGAATCATATATATAAAACGAGCTTATTTTGAGTCCTTCGGGATCAAGAAGATTTAAGACTTCTTCCAGACTATCAAAATCAATTGATAATAATTTCCCGTTTAAAAGTTTTCTGACATCTTCATTAATTATTGCAAGATTCTTTATCTCGAATAGTTCAATGTCGTCAAGTGTTGCTACCGCAGACAAACGGGTTAACGTATTTCTGATGTCTCTCAGATTGCTCAGTTTTATCTGCAGTGATGCAAGAATACTTCTTATATCGCCATCCTTCGCAAACAGAATTTTAAATTCACGCAACTCTTCGTAAATACCGGCAATATCGGTCGGTTTATGAGGCATAGGAGTATCCATCAGCAGATGCCGCGACAGAGAAGATTGCAATTGCAGCTTCTCAAAAATATAGCGAAATCCGCATGGCGAATCCAAAATTGATTTAAGCCTCATATTCATTTTTTATTATATCGTAAACAGGCAATCCTATCTCTTTTTCAAGTTCGTGGCAAAGTTTGTCCGAATCAAGACGGGTGCCGTCGGGAGCTGTAGGGTTTACACAAACAGCCAATAGCTTGCTTTTCTTCAGAACGGAAATTTTACCGCCCCTTTTCAGAAATGTATTATAATTGAGAGGGGTAACAAATATTTTTGTAAAATCCCTGACAATCAGTTCAATTTCTTTATCTCCTGACTCCCGGCAAACTGTATTCAGGAATCTGTCAGTTAACGCTCCTGAAATAAATATCGCCTTTGTTCCGGAAATAGTGGATGAATCCAGTTTATCATAGGATAATACAGATGATATTCCCAATGGGGTTATGTCTCCATTTTCTCCTATACTCCATACTCCGTTATCCTTTGTTTCAAGTATCTTCTTTGCGGCAATTTTTGTAACCGGAATATTTACTAATCCAACAACAAAAGCTGTCTTGGTTACAAGAGTTTTAATATTGGCAGATAAAGCTGCTCCCGTTGCCAGAATCATCGATTTCGAGACAACCGGAGATGCCAGGCTCATCCGGGAAAGGGCTCCGTCAATAATGCACAAATCTGCATTGTGATTCTTAATGGCATTATCCATCCATCGCCTCAGAGAAGCTGTTGAAGAAGGGCCGGAAAGCAATACTTTGCCCCCGCAAAGAGCCCTTGCAGTAATAACTCTCCCTAGTGAAGTCCGTTCATCGCCAATATCAAGCAACTCAGAAGTAACTCTTCTGGACCTGTAATGTTGCTCACTGGTTCCAAAGAGCATCCCATCCCTTAAAAGAATTTCCGGTTTTGAACTTCTGGTTACCTGATCTCTTCTCTCCCCGTCTACTCCAATTGAACTGACCGCAACAGTCATAATATCCAGAGGCAGGCGCTTTATCAGATAATTCAGGCATTCAGTCTTCCCGGTATTCTTTTCGAGACCAACGATAGAAATACTATCATATTTGAGAAGCTCCCGAACAAATGGCATTATTGTCAGTGTTTATGTGATCTTTCTTTACGCATCAGAACAGCCGGCTCAATAGACATTCTCTGTCCCTTATGAAGAGAGGCAACACCTTCAACTCTTACATTCTTTTTGCAATCGTCGCATTCACAAGTGTTACTATAGTCAGTTGGTTCTGTATAAGTTGTTATAACCCCTTCAAAATTTCTCAGGACCACTTTTCCCGGAGACTGAGAGATTACATAAGTAGGCATTACCGGAGTCTTTCCGCCGCCACCCGGAGCATCTACAACAAATGTAGGTACAGCATAGCCGGAAGTATGACCTCTCAGGCCTTCAATTATTTCAATACCTTTTGAAACAGGGGTGCGGAAATGTTCAAGTCCCATTGACAGGTCACACTGATAAATGTAATAAGGCCTTACCCTTATTTTTACAAGTTCGTGGACAAGCCTTTTCATAATATTAACACAATCATTGACCCCTCTTAAAAGTACCGACTGATTACCAAGCGGAATTCCTGCATTTGCAAGTTTTGCACATGCTTCAGAAGATTCCGGAGTAATTTCATTTGGATGGTTAAAATGGGTATTGAGCCAAATCGGATGATATTTTTTAAGCATATTCACCAGATTGTCTGTAATTCTCTGAGGACACACTACCGGCACTCTTGAGCCAATACGGATAATTTCAACGTGAGGAATAGCTCTGAGTCTTTTGATAATTGACTCCAGTTTTGCATCAGAAACCATCAGGGCATCACCACCGGAAAGAAGCACATCTCTAACCTGAGGTGTAGCTGCAATATAGTCAATAGCTTTCTGTATGTAGTCCGGCGATGTTTCATCATCCTTCTGGCCGGCAAAACGTCTTCTTGTGCAGTGCCTGCAATACATTGAACACATGTCTGTTATAAGAAGCAGAACTCTGTCCGGATACCTGTGAGTCAGGCCTTGTACAGGCGAATCTTCGTCCTCATGCAAAGGATCAAGAAGATCTGCAGTTGAGATGTGTGTCTCGGAACCTGTAGGAATAGCCTGCTTTCTAACCGGGTCATTTGGATTGTCCTGGTCAATTAGTGTTAAATAATAAGGAGTAATTGCCATTCTAAGGGTCTGGAGTGACCTGCTGACACCCTCTTCTTCCTCAGAAGTGAGCGGAATATATTTCTTTAGCTGGTCTAATGTTTCAATCCTGTTCTTTACCTGCCATTTCCAGTCATTCCACTGTTCATCTGATACTTCTGGAAATAGAATTTTTCGTCTGCTTTCTGACATATTGTTTTTATACATAAAGTTTTTCAAATAACTCTCTAATAGCTTTAGACTCTCTGATTATATTGAGCGTGAGATTTGCATGGCCCTTTGCATAGCCGTTTCCCACTATTAAATTGATGTCCTTGCCAACACCTTCTGCACCCAAAGCAGCCTTGGTAAAACTGGTTGCCATTGAGAAGAAGTAAACACACCCCTGCCCCTTAGTAATAAGAATTGAGGTCATTTCGGTAGATTGCACATTAACATTGTTTACCGTTACATCGCAGCCTCTTCCGCCTGTTACTGCCATAACCTTGTTGTAAACATCCATAACATTAGTTGCATCTGCTACAATAATATCGGTTGCAAGGCCCATATCTGCAATTCTCTTCGCATTCACGGGAGAATATTCAACAACGATTACCTTACCGGAAGGTCCTACATTTTGCATTGCCTGATAACAACACAGAATTCCGGATTTTCCTCCCCCGCCTATTACGCACACAATATCTCCCTCTGTTACAAGTCTGTCCACCTGAGCCGGTGCACCTGCAACATCCAGTGCTGCAAGAGCCAGTTTTTCCGGAATATCCCCGGGCAAGACGGCGAAGAGGCCGCTCTCAAAGAGAATGGCCTCTGCCTCCACATCCACCTGATCGGAATGAGGGTTGAGTTTTTTTATAGATTTTATCTTTAAGGGTGTGAGAGATAACGAAACTAAAGTGGCTATTTTATCGCCAACCTTCAGTTTGTTTATAGGGAAATTCTTTCCTATCTCCTTAACTGTACCAATGAGCATTCCACCCGATCCTGTTACAGGATTCTGCATTTTACCCCTTTCATTTACGATTGAAAGAATCATCTGCTTCATTTTTGAGGCATCCGATCCGCAACTTTCTTTTATCTGGGTATATGAGGCAGAATCAATATTGAGAGTAGAAACTTCAATCAGTACCTCATTGTCATATATGGACATAGTATTGTCCAGCTTATATGCAGGCTGAGGAAGAGTCCCTATCGGCTCAATTACCCTGTGAGTACCATATCTGCAACCCTTTGTCATATAATATTACGCGTAAAGTTCAGTAAATATTTTTCTTAGTTTTTCGGATTCCCTGAGTAGTTGAAGAGTAATCTCGGCATGTCCCTTTGTATATCCGTTACCAACTATCATTGTTACATCACTTCCAACACCTTCGGCACCCAGTGCGGCTTTTGTAAAGCTTGTTGCCATTGAGAAGAAATAAACAATTCCTGTATCTTTTGTACAAAGAATACTGGTCATTTCGGTATCTGTAATATTCACATTGTTAATTGTAATATCGCACATCTCTCCGTTTGTAAGCTCCTCAATTTTCTCAAGGATGGCAACAGGCTGAGTTGCATCAGCAGCAAAAACATAGTCGCAAAAACCAAGATCTCTTAGTCTGTTTGTGCTTTTTTCGCTGTGGCAAAGACCAATTACCTTACCTGTAACTCCGGCGCGTTTTTTAGCTTCGTAGCAGCACAACATACCTGATTTTCCGCCAGCACCAATTATCAGTACTGTATCTCCTGGTTTTACCAGTTTTGCAGTCTGAGCAGGGGCTCCTGCAACGTCAAGAGCAGAAAGAGCAAGATTTGCAGGCATATCTGCAGGAATTTTTGCATAAATTCCGCTTTCAAACAAGATAGCCTTTCCATCTATATCCACCTGATCGATGTCCGAACGGATATCTTTGATTTTGTCTATTCTCAAAGGAGTCAGAGACAAAGATACCAGAGTGGCAATTCTGTCGCCTACTTTAAGGTCAATCTTGCCTGCCAGAGCATCTCCTATTTTTTCAACTGTTCCGAGTAACATCCCGCCTGAACCGGTAACCGGATTTCTGTGTTTTCCTTGTTTTGCAACAATGCCAAGCATTATTTCTGCAATTTTGGCTTTATCTCCGCCTGCCTGCTCCTCAATTTGAGTAAAGCTGGCTGAATCGATATTGAGTGTCTGTACATCAATGAGAATTTCATTATCGTAAATCTCATCCATGTTGTTGTCAATTTTGTTTGCAGGTTGAGGGAGAACACCTTTTGGTTCAATTACCCTGTGAATTCCGTATTTGTTACCTTTTTTCATTGTTTTGTTATGTTATTGTTTAAATACTAATAAATCATGCTTTTGGTTTAAGTCCCAGTATCTGACGGGCCTCTGCAGGCGTAGCTATCTCACGGCCAAATTCCTTAGCCATTCTAACCACTTTTGCAACAAGCTCTCCATTTGATTTTGCAACTACTCCTTTAGAAATAAAAACATTGTCTTCAAATCCCACTCTCACATGCCCTCCGTCAATTATTGCCGCTGCCGCAAGAGGAAATTCAAACCGGCCAACTCCTGCTGCTGTATATGTAGCATCTGCAGGTATTGAACCTCTAAGGAAGATAAAGTCACGCAGTTCTCCGGAAATTCCACCGTTAACTCCCATTACAAAATCAAAGTGCATCGGAGTCTTGATAAAACCTTTCTTTTGAAGCCTCAGAGCCATATCAATCATACTTTTGTCAAAAACCTCAAGTTCCGGTTTAATACCTCTCTCAATCATTTTTGTTCCAAAATACTTGATAGTATTTTCTGTGTTCATAAAAACATCATCTCCGCCAAAATTGAGGGTTCCGCAATCTAAAGTGGCCATTTCCGGGCTAAGCTCGGTTGGCTGGAGTCTTTCGTCATTTGTCATTCCTACGGCTCCTCCTGTTGAAGGTTGTATAATAACATCGGGACATACTTTATAAATTGCATCCATAACCATTTTGAATCTGGCTTTGTCCTGTGTAGGAGTGCCATCGTCGTAACGAACATGCAGGTGAATGATGCTTGCTCCGGCGTCATATGCCGATTTTGCTTCTCTCACGCACTCTTCAACCGTGTAGGGAACTGCAGGATTGTGTTCTTTAAGAACCTCTGCTCCGCAAATTGCTGCGGTAATAATCAGCTTATCCATAACTATATTAGTTTATTTTCTTTGACAAGATTTGGGAGTCACACATGTACCGCTTGCTTTACATACGATAACAGGCTCTTCCAGAATATCTGCTGCAGAAGGCGAGATGTCCGGTCTTGGGACAATCACTTTCTTTGCAACAAAATTCATTTTCCTTGAACTGTTACCCACAGCAACAATTTCGCCTGAAGCCTCAATGTAGTCACCTGCATAAACAGGAGCTATAAATTCAACACTGTCGTAGGCCTTGAAAAGTCCTTCATCTCCGTCTTGCATAATGAGCAATTCTGTTGCAACATCTCCGAACAACTGAAGCATTTTTGCACCATCAACAAGATTTCCACCATAATGTGCATCGTGAGAGCTCATGCGAACTCTTATTAAAGCGGTTTTTGACATAATAAATAGTTTATTTAATATAAATGTGATCGATTAATATGGCCGGAGTATGAACATTTTCCGGAATAATGGATCCTGTTTCTACAAGCTCTTCGGCCTCCACTATTACAACTTCGGCCGCCATGGCCATTATAGGATTGAAATTTTTAGTGGTACCCTTGTAATAGAGATTTCCCGACTTGTCGCAAACAGAGGCACCAATAAATGCAATGTCTGCTTTCAAAGGAGTTTCAAGAAGGTAGTTTTTCCCATCTACATTTATGACCTGTTTACCCAATTCCACTACCGTACCAAGACCGGTTGGAGTAAGAACTCCGCCAAGGCCTGCTCCGTATGCTCTGATTCTTTCAACCAAAGTTCCCTGAGGACTAAATTCAATTTCAAGTTCTTTTGCATTCATCTGATCTATCGCAACAGGATTTGATCCAATGTAAGAAGTAATGATTTTCTTTACCTGATGGTTTGCAATTAATTGTCCATGACCTTTTTCCGGGTATGCTCCATCGTTGGATATTATAGTAAGGTTTTTAACCCCGGATTTAACCAGAGCGTCCATAATATTGTTTGGGCCGCCGGATGTGAGGAATCCTCCAACCATAATTGTCATACCGTCTTTTACTTTATTAACGGCATCCTGTAAAGAAATAAATTTATCCATATACTGTTGGTTTTTGACGAAATGAGTTGCGTCATCGCAATTTTGCAAATTTAGCAATTTTATCGCCTTAAAACAAGCAAAAATTTACACAAAAAACCCGAAGAAGTATAACTCTGCTTCGGGTAATATCGTTTCCTTTATTAATAATCTAAAAACCAAATGTTTCTTATTCCGATAATTTTTCTTTACTGAGCACAGGGTTTGCATAAACAGAAAGAAAAATCTCTTCCATCTCTTTTGGATTGCCCTCAACATCTGACAATTTGTACGTAACGTAGCTTATGAACTTGTCCCTCTCGTCGGGAGTATACAAATCGTTGTATTTGTCTGATGAATATAACAGGTCGTACGCAATGTAATTGTTCTTCCATAAATGATATGTAGATACAATTTTACTGTCAATTAATTCTGCCAGGGATTTGTATTTTTCATTTTTCTCCAGCTCGGAACAACTCTTTATCTCACCTTGGCTTAACGGTTCGCAAAAATTGAAATGGATATTGCCCTTGAATTGCATTATACCGGTAAGTATGCTGTTCAGGTCCTCCCCTTCGCTCTTTACATACTTTCTTCTTCTGGATATATATAATTCTTTGGTTTTAAGAATGTCGCACGGTTCAAATTCATAAGAGAGCGAAACCGGAACAATTGAAAGGTCATCGAAGTCTTTGCAAAAGTCCCCCGAACCACTCATGTCGAACATTTTTAGAAGTCCCTGCTCGGTAGCATCAATCCCGTCCTTTGTTCTGCCATTCTTTTGTGCAATCCACACGGAACTGCTCTGGGCAGAAATGCTGCTTCTTATATACTCCGACAACAGTGCCGAGGAGTTGTAAAATTCTCTAGGGTTTGTATTGCGTACAACTTTTATCATTTTGTTTGAACGGGCGATATCCTCCATTAAAGGATCAGTTATAAGGTTGTCGCCTACTGCCATTTCAGATGTTTCAACACCGGAATGGTAAAGAATTGCCTGCAATATGCCGGAATCCAGCATTATATCCCTGTGATTTGATATAAAAAGGTTCTTTCGCCCGTTTTTAAGTTTTTCAACTCCAGAGTATGAAAGTGTTTTTGATGTGTCTCTTATGATTTTAGTAATTGCAGAAAGCATTACTTTGGATTGAAAATCATTGACACTTTTTATAGAGGCTATTAACTGTCTTAATTCTTCCGGTTTTTTCCCGGGGTAAAGAAAAGCTGAAATCTGAGTGAGCAAAGGATGCCTGGCTATCCGATTAAAGGCAGCAATTGCTTCTTCATCGCTGTAGGGCCTGATATCTTTATACTTATCAATTACCATTGCCAATTTTTTTGGGTTAGCAAAGTTACTAAATATTAATTCTATAAAACAACTTTTCTCGAGTATGAATCCGCAAGGGGCAATATCAGGTTAAGAGAGAGAGCCGCGATAAAAGAGTAAATGGCAAGAGAGCCAACCGTTAAGGCAACTGCAAGTGTGTACACAAAAGGGGCCGTTACAAGAATGATGAGCACCGCCATAACCAGATTTGCAAAGGCGAATTTCCCATTTACATTAAGGAAAAGTGATATTAATGCAAGAAATGCCGGTATGGTCAAAAAGAAATTTTCGCCGGAATATGCATATAAAACACCCGACAAAATCAGGTTTAAAATAAGCGATCCAAAAATGAACTCCTCTCTTCTGATTTTCTTTGAACACTTTCTCATTACAACATAGTTCACAAATGCCATAAGAATAATAAACAGAACAATAATCTCTCCGTCATATTCAATTTGTGACATTTTGAGTAAGGAATACTTTGTTCCATTGAGATATGCCAGAAAATATGATATTCCCAGCGCAATTGCAGAAAATGAAACAAGGGAGAGGATATTAATTGCAATAGCCTTCATTATCTGGGATGCTCCGCATTTCCCCTTCACCATATAGATGCGCATAATCAGGTAGGCAAGCAAAAAAACGACAATATTGAATATAAGATACTGATTTTTAGAAAATCTGATAAGTCCGAAAAGAGGTGCCGTAAAAAAAACATTGTCGGAATTCCCCTTAAAATAAGAGCTGTTTTTGTACAATGGGTTTGTAAGATATTCATGAACCATGGGTTCAATCTGAGAACCGTAATGCTGTACAGAGCCTGCAGAAATGTTTTCATACTTGTCTCTGTTCGTGTGATAAAAGTCCAGATTGTCAATTACCGAAAAATTGAACCCTGCCAAATCTTTTTTAACGACCGAAAAGTCGGTGTCATTAGGCAGAAGCCTGTAAACAAAACCGGTCAGAGAATATGAATACGGATATTCCGCAAGTTTATAAAGACCGCTAAGCCTATCGTTTCCGGGAGATGTTTCAAAAAGCAATGCAGGCCCTTTTACGCCTCTGGCTTCAACATTTATTACCAGACCAACATTGTTGAATATGTAAGCATCCTCCGACGCTGCTTTTTTCATTCCGTCAAGCCTGTTCTCTTCAGCATCTGTAAAGAGTATTTTCACTCCCTGTTTCCAGGCACTTCTATAACTCAGAGCAAGCTTAGTACATTCGAGAATAACACCAAGTCCGTATCCGTCATCCGCTGCTCCAAGAGAATAATTTACCTCCCCCTTAACAACTGTTTTGAATCTGGAATCGAGATGTGCCACAAAAAGGATATATGAAGAGGTTTTCCCTCCGGGAGGGTCCATTTGGGCATAAATGTTTGCAATTGATATAAACCCTCCTGCTCTGCTTTTTATTGAGTCATATGCGTGTATTTCGGGCTTAAAACCCATTTGAGCGAGCCTTCCGGCAAGATATTCCCGGACATGTTCTCTCTCGGCCGGGTGTTCTATTGAATGAGGAACTCTGCTTATCTCCTTAATGTCTTTTAAAACCCTTAAAGCAGAAAAATTTGCGGAAGTTGTGCCTCTCACTTCAGGACGAGTAAACCCGCCCAGAGAAAGTGTGATAGCAAGAGCAATGAGTGCAGCTGAAAACAGAAGTTTAAAAAAAGACATCAGCTATTCACATTCAGTTTATTGTATATATCCTTCCCCTCGGGAGTATATGCATATTCAATTCTCCCTTTAAATGCCTCTTCTACTTTGCTGCGTACCATTTTCATTGTGGAATTAATCATACGGTTCTGTTCTGTAAATGGTTCCTGAGTCAAAATAAATGTCGCAGGGAGCCACTTTTCCGGGAACATGCCTGCATAAACGCCCTTCCCTTTGTATCTTTCAATATCTTCCCAAACTGCTTTAACCAGGTCCTTTCCCTTAAGAGGAGAGTTCTTATCTGCAACTATAACAGCAATCGTATATGGAGACTGATTGTTGTGAAGCATCATCTGCTGAATCAAAGAAGACTGAGTAACAATAATTTCTTCAATTTCTTCAGGTGAATATTTTTCTCCGTCGCTGCCAATTAAAAGGCTTTTAAATCTACCCTTTACATGAAGAAATCCGTCCGGGTCCATAAATCCGAGATCGCCGGTATACAGCCACCCGTCCTTGATTGTCTCTTTTGTTGAAACCGGGTTTTTCCAGTAACCCGCCATTACATTTTCCCCCCTGACTACAATTTCTCCTGATTCGCCCAACGGGAGATCACGGCCTTCGATGTCTTTAATTTTAAGATCAAGAGGCTTTACAAGAACTCCCGAAGAACCAAGCTTGTGTTTGTTTGGAGTGTTTGCGGATATTATAGGTGTTGCCTCTGAAAGACCATAGCCCTGATACATCGGAATTCCTATCGCGTAATAAAACTTTTGAAGCTCTTTGTCCAGCAGTGCTCCTCCTCCTACAAAAAACTCCATTTCGCCTCCCATCGCAAGTTTCATTTTTGAAAAAATTATCTTGTCAAACAAAACTTTAAACGGATAAAGCATGAATGAGAGACCTGCGCCTTTATCCCAGCCGTCGCGGTTGTATGCATATGCTATTTTCAAGGCAAAGTTATAAAGACTCCAAGTGAACTTTCCCTTGCTTTTAACAGAGTTTTCGATATTTTTCTTGAAGCTTTTTGCCAGTGCAGGAACCGAAAGAATAAGGTTAGGCTTTACTTCCATTATATTAACAGGGATGTTTTTAAGCGTTTCCATGGCCGTCTTTCCCTGTTGAACGGTAGCCACAATCGCACCCTGAGAAATCATTATGTAAAAGCCTACAACATGTGCAAAACAGTGGTCGAGGGGAAGTATAATGAAATTCTTGAATTTTTCCGGAATTGTCATGCACGAAAGTGCCTGCTCAACATTTGCAGTATAGTTTCTGTGAGTAAGGATCACACCTTTTGGGTCCGCAGTGGTTCCGGAAGTGTATGTAATAGTTGCAAAGTCATCATTTTGAATAGAATGTCCTATTTCCAAAAATGTTTCTCTTTCAGTTTCAAGATACGCTTTTCCCATCTCTGTCACATCACCGGCAAACAGTTCTCCTTCTCGGAAATCATCTATTTTATCAAGAACAATGATGTGTTTAAGAAGAGGGAGTTTTTCCCTGATGGCTCTTATTTTGGGAAGTTGTTTATCACTTACAATTATAAGCCGGACTTCTGCGTGGGTGAGCCTGAAAAGGAGGTCGGAACTCTCCTCCAGTTTAACCGAAAGAGGCACATTAACGCCTCCTGCGTAAAAGATACCCAGCTCTCCAATGATCCACATATTTCTTCCTTCTGCAAGGATTGAGGCATTGCTCTTTTTCGCGAAACCAAGTGAACAAAGGCCGGCTCCAAATTGTTGTGCAAGCGTCTTAGTTTCTGAATATGTTGTGGGTTTGAACTCTCCTTCTCTCTTTTCAAGGAGGAAGGTGTTACCGGAAAATTTTTCAACAGAATCTTCGAAAAGATCTATTAATGTTTTTTTGCGCGGAGAATTTTCAGTCACTATCATTGCAGTTTAGTTTTAGTATATATGCAAATTTAAATTAAATGTTCAAAGTTTGCTCGCCATATTTGAAATTATTGTCGGAGAAAGGCATTAACTGGCACTATTCTCTTACTCCCGATCTTCTGGAAAGGGTCCAGAAGGAGGATAAGCTAATTTTCCTTCATGTCGGATATATAAGCAACATCAATGTAAGAGAGTCTTCAATGGAGCTTTTTGACAATCCGGCTGTCGTATCATTTTTAAATGAAAATTTCATTTCAATTGCCGAAGACAAAGACGACAATCCCGAATCCTTCTTACTCGCTCTTGATTTGCTTTTTCTTAATGAAGATTTCTCATACGGCCCGATGAACATATTTATAACCGCAGAAAGAAAACCCCTGGTCTGCTTTTCCGACTGCAACCCCGAACACTTTCTCAATGTTGCAGGAAGTATTATCACCGCAAAAAGGGAAAAGAGGGAACTTCTTGAAAAACTGGCAGATGAATTTTCATCAAGGGCACGTTTTACTGGCATAATACAGGAAACAGGCAATAAACCTGTTGTGAATCATGAACAGATATCAGAATACATTCAACTTTGGTTCAAAAGGATGTTTGAATCCGATTTTCAGCTGAATATTAAACCGTTCACGCCTAACCCAAGCAGTCTGTATACGATTCTCGAGTATTTAAAGATATATCCCAATGAAGGGATGCAGAAAAAAATAGGCTCCTTTCTTGAACACTTGCAAAGCTCTGCGTTATTTGACCCAATTGATGGGGGTTTTTTCCGACAATCAACAGATTATACCTGCAGAGAGCCTCTTTTTGAAAAAAATCTTGAAGAGAACAGCCAGTATATTCAGCTCTATTCTGCTGCTTATGATCTTTTTCGGCTGGATTCATACAGAGAAACGGCATATCTTACATTCGGTTTTGTGACTAATATATTAAAAAATGAAGGAGGAGGCTATTTTAGCAATACGACCCTCATGAACAAGATTGAGGATTCTGTTTACTATTCATTTTCGATTAATGAACTCTCATTATTGTTTCCGCTGAGGTATCAGGAAATCTCTGTTGCACTGAACCTTGACACAACAGCCAACCCGGGTGAGAAGCAGATTCCACTGAGAAAAACGGATACCTATAAAAGCATAACTGAAAACGAATTGCTTATACTCCGCAAAAGAAGAACAGAACACAGGGGTCATTTTATTGACAAACGCACAATAACCTCCTATAATGCCCAATTAAGCAAGGGGCTGGCCGTCTCATCTGTTCTTTTGAAGGACGACTCAATGTATAAAGTTGCACTTGATACGTTTGACTTTCTCATGAACAACAATATAAATTCAAAAGGCAAATTACTCAGATACACTTGTTGTTCAAGCGGATGCACGTTTGGATATCTTTCCGACTATGCATATTTTGCAGATGCTGCAATTGAGCTATATCTGGCCGGAGGAGAAAAGAGCCTTGCCCGGATAGCCAAAAAATACATTGATTTTGTAATAGACAATTTCTACAAACCGGAAAACGGGATGTTCAGCAAATCCGAGAAAGAAAGGGACAATATAATAATGCCTTTTAAAAGAGAGTCCAATATTGATATAATAAAGCCTTCGGCAAATTCTGTTATGGCGGGCAATCTCATTGCCATGTATAAGATTACGGGAGAGAGAAAGTATCTGGAGATTGCAAAGCGTCAAATAAATAATATTGCTCCTGATTTATTGAATTCAGGGCCCTTGCTGTCAAGCTGGGTACATAAAATTCTCAAACTAATCTCCTTAACGGAATAGTATCGAACTGTCGCCGTAACTGAGGAACCTGAAGTTGTTATTAAGGGCATAGTTGTAAACATCTCTCCATTTTTCACCTATAAATGCTGCAATCAACAGCAATAGAGTACTCTGCGGCTGGTGGAAATTAGTTATAAGTATATCAGTAATCCGGAATTTATACGACGGAACAATTATTATTCTTGTTCTGGCAGTCAACACATTCATATTTTCCTTTTCAAGCCATAAAACCAGAGCATTTATTGAATCTTTGGAACCCGTTTCTTCCCTCTCTTCATAAGGTTCCCATTGTGCAATATTTTCCGGTTTTCCGTATTTTATACACTGAATTCCAAGATAATAAAGACTTTCAAGACATCTGGCAGATGTTGTACCTACAGCTATAACTTTGTTTTTTCCTATTTTATCCCGTAAATCCCTTAAAAAATCAATGGTTACAGAAAATGGCTCGGAGTGCATAAGATGATCCGAAATATACTCCGTTTTTACAGGCTGAAAAGTACCGGCACCCACATGAAGTGAAAGTTCACTTCTCTTAATTCCTTTTTTATCTATATCCGAAAGCAGCTTTTCAGTAAAGTGCAATCCGGCCGTAGGAGCGGCTACAGACCCCCTCATCTTTGCATACAGTGTTTGATACCGCTCAGTATCCGATTCTTCGCTGTCTCTTCTTAAATAGGGCGGAATAGGCACCTTTCCGCACGTTTCTATAAGTTGAGAAAAAGTAATATCATTTTTCCATCTGAATTCAATGATAAACATATCTTCATACGGACCAATTTTTGTTGCCGTTAAATCATAACCTTCCAGCTCTTTATGCCCTGAGGCATCATATTTTAAAGACCCCGATTTCCATCTTTTATTATTCCCTACAACGCATATCCAGCTGCATTTCGCAGTACTGGCAAATGAAAGATTGTATTCAACAGGATTATATGGTTCAAGGCAGAATATCTCAATAACTGCTCCGCTTTCCTTTCTAAAAAAAAGCCTTGCCGGAACCACCTTAGTGTTATTGAAGACCATAAAAGCGTTTTCGGGCAATAAGTCGGTGAGATTTGAAAATACAGAGCCGGATATAGATTTGTTCCTGAATATTAAAATCTGAGAGTCGTCTCTGTTTGGAAGGGGGTACTTTGCTATCTTTTCGTCGGGCAGATTATATGTAAAATCTTCAATTCTTATTTTAGGCTCCACAATCGATTATTTTTTGCAAAACTATACAAATATACCTTCAGGTAAAAATAATTAAAATTCCAACTTTTGTTTACAAATGTAGTCCACAAAAATAAATTACGTATATTACATTTGTACATTGTCTGATTAGCATTTTTAGGCCGTTACAAATTTGCACAAATTTACTTATAGATAGCGCCTATCGGGCATTTTTTGCTTCTTTATATTGCTCATTCTCTGCTACTTAAGTAATTTTACTTGAATTATTTTATTGCCTTATAAGTACGATTTCCGGACGATCTCCGTTAATTATGTTAAAAATGATCATTTATTTGAAATCATTTAAGTTTATCTAATTATTTACCAGATACTTACGAGCTATAGTTGTAGTTTATATATAAATATGGACAATAGAGGGATGAATTTAATAATCTCTTTATATATCAACACTTTTAATCAATAGTATTCAATAACTATTTACAGATGTACATTTATTACAATAGACATTTGTAAACATATTTTATATTACATTTGTAGAACTAAAAGTTTACAACTATGCAAGACCGTTTACAGCAATTTTTGCAGCTTGAGCAACTCACTCCTGCCCGGCTTTCGGATATTATAGGGGTACAGCGCTCAGGTCTTTCTCACATACTCTCCGGACGAAATAAGCCCGGATTCGATTTTATTCTCAGGTTGCTCATAAAATTCCCTACCCTCAGTGCCGACTGGCTCATTACCGGAAAGGGAAAAATGTACAAAGAGGTAAAAGATGCCCGTGAAGAAGGTTCTTTTAGGGAATCCAAAATAAAAAACGAAATAATTGAAGCGCCAAAAGCAGACGATAGTCTTGATATTGAGCAAAATGACCTCGATTTTACCGCTTCTCAACCCTCTGAGAATCCGATAAAAGTTCCGATAAGTAATTATGTACAGAAAAATCGATTGTTAAAGAAGGTTCTGCTTGTCTATTCGGACAATACCTTTGAAGAGATAAACCCGGGTAAAATTGTTTAATAGGGTTTATAATTTATATCTTTGCGCAAATATTTTCAATTGATGTATCGTCTTTTTAAACCATTGATTTTTTCTTTTTTCACGCCTGAGACAGCTCATACAATAGTAATGAAGCTTCTGCTGGTTTTAAGTTACATCCCCCTGTCCTCTTTTATTCTTAGGCTTTTTTTCTCATATAAATCGCCTGTTCTTGAAAAAGATGTAATGGGGATTAAATTTCCAAATCCTGTTGGCCTTGCTGCCGGATTCGACAAAAATGGAGACAGGTATAATGAATTGTCAAATTTCGGGTTCGGGTTTATCGAAATTGGGTCCATTACCCCTACAGAACAACCCGGTAATCCCAAACCAAGATGTTTCAGACTGCTTGAAGACAACGCAATCATTAACAGGATGGGTATCAATAATAAAGGGGTTAAGTATGCGGTTACATCTCTTAAGGAAAATCGCCCCAGAGTGATAATTGGAGGTAATATAAGCAAAAGTACCACAAGCCCTAATGATCAGGCACCTGTAGATTACGAAAAATCTTTCGCTCAGTTGTATGACTTTGTAGACTACTTTGTAATAAACGTATCGTGTCCTAATGTAAAAGGGCTCACTAAGCTTCAGGATATCAACTCGCTATCGGAAATTGTAGATAAACTTACTACCCTAAGGAAATACTTTGACGACTACAGGCCAATACTTCTGAAGGTTTCGCCTGATCTTACCTTTGAACAACTGGATGAGATTATTGAGCTTATTCTCGTATCCGGGCTTGACGGCATTGTTGCCACAAACACAACTACTAAAAGAGAAGACCTTAAAACATCTTCCGATAAGATAGAAGCAATAGGCGATGGCGGTTTAAGCGGAGAACCTTTATACAGGAAGAGTCTCGAAGTGATTAAATATATCTCCCGAAAGACAAACGGACAGTTGCCTATAATAGGTGTAGGCGGAATAATGACCCCCGCACAGGCAAAGGAAATGCTCGATTCGGGCGCAAGTTTAATTCAGGTATACACCGGATTTATTTATAACGGACCCGGTATCGTAAGAAAGATTAATAAATACCTGGCAAAATCAAAGAAGGCATGTTAACGGCATCTGTTTGCACAATTGGAGACGAAATTCTCATAGGACAGATTGTAGACACAAACTCGGCTTATATATCAAAAGAGCTTAATTCAATTGGGATTAAAGTCAATTTTATGCTCTCTGTTCCGGACGAAGAGGAGCAGATTGTCAACTATCTCAGTCTTTCGCTCTCAAGAAGCGATATTGTTATTGTAACAGGAGGTCTTGGCCCAACAAAGGACGATATCACCAAAAATGCTCTTGCAACTCTCAGTGGAAGCTCCCGTTTATTATATAACGAGGACCAGCTATCTGTTATACGCTCAATATGCCATAAAAGAGGAATAGAACTGTCCGATCTTAACAGAGACCAGGCTCTTGTTCCAGAAAAGTGCGAAGTGCTCACAAACAACATGGGAACCGCTCCTGGCATATTATTGCGAAAAGAAGGAAAACTGTTGTTTTCTCTTCCCGGTGTTCCATATGAGATGGCAAACCTCATGAAAAAGGTAACCGGCGAGATAATCAAGACAAAAGATATTGAAGACATATATCATAAAACACTCATAACTTTTGGAATACCAGAATCTTCGCTTGCAAATATGATTGCCGGATGGGAAGATAATCTGCCATCTGAAATTAAACTTGCATATCTCCCGGATCCTCTCACAGGAGTTAAACTTCGCCTTTCAAAATATGGAGGAAACATAAATGACTCTAAAAAAGCAATAAATGAGCATTTTGCCGCACTTAAAGATATGCTTGGCAATGCAGTTTATGGCGAGGACAACGATACTCTGGAAAGTGTTATATTCCGTTTCCTGAAATCAAAATCTGCAACACTGTCAACCGCTGAATCATGTACAGGAGGTAAAATTGCATCAATGATTACGTCTGTTCCGGGCTCATCTTCGATTTTTGCCGGTGGCATAATTGCATACAGCAACGAAGTGAAAATAAAATCGCTTGGCGTTGATCCTGCTATTCTTTCAGGATCCGGAGCTGTAAGTGAAGAGTGCGTTAGGGCAATGGCACAGGGAGCAAGAAAAATGTTCAATACGAGCTATGCTGTTGCTACCTCAGGTATTGCCGGCCCCGACGGCGGAAGCGTGGAAAAACCATCAGGCACTGTATGGATTGCAGTAGCCGGTCCAGATTTTACAGTGGCAAAAAAAGCTGTTTTCAATGGTGACCGATTACGAAATATTGACAGATTTTCATCTGAAACACTCAATTTTCTCAGGCTCAACCTTGGAATTTAGCTCAAAACCTTAATGTTTATATATATTTGATAATTAGCATATATAACAATTAAGTTAACGCTTATAACAATCATGTTACTAATTTATATAAATATTTAATTATGAATAGATTATATACACTTATCCTGATCTCTCTAACAGTTATGCAATCTTGTACAGAAAACAAACAGTCAACAGAAGATGTTGCAATGAGCAGAATTGATTCATTATTCTTATCTCAATACCCTGCAAACGAACCCGGGGCAGAAGTTTTAATTCTTAAGGGTGACTCCATAATTTTTGAAAAGGGTTATGGAATAGCAGATATGGAAACCGGAACTCCTATTGATGAAAATACTTTTTTCAATATAGCTTCCGTATCTAAGCAGTTTTCAGGAGTAGCAGCTATGATGCTTGCCGAAGAAGGAAAGCTCTCTCTTGACGACAATGTAAAGAAATGGTTCCCGGAATTTAAAGCACCTTTTTTCAATAAGATTACTTTAAGAAATCTGCTGTCCCATACATCCGGAATTCCGGATTCAAGAGACCGCAACGACAGGAATTTTGTAATGACATCAACTGACGTTGAATCTTATTCCTATCTGAAGGATCTCGACACTCTTAATTTTGAACCCGGAACTTCTTACGAATACATGAATCCTACCTTTCAACTGTTTTATACAATTATTGAAAAGGCATCCGGAATTAAGTTCGACACATTCATGAGGGAGAAAATATTCAATCCCGCCGGCATGAAGGAGGCTACTTATTTTGAAGCAGGAAAAGAAATTCCGAGAATGGCACACGGGTACCTTCAAAATACCAAAAACGGGAAATTTGACGAATTTGACTATGGTGAAGAGTCTTTTTTTGCAACTAAAGCAGATGGCGGTCTTTATACATCTGTCCGTGAATTTGCAGAATGGGAAAAGGCGCTGAGGGACAACAGACTTATTTCTGAGGCAACGCTTAAAATGGCTCAGACACCCAAAATCAAAATTGCAGATATCCCTTACAATTCATATGGTTATGGGTGGTTCATCGAAGAAAAACCGGAATATCCGGTAAAAATATATCATACAGGGGATAATGGCGGATTTCAGATATATGCCGGTAGATATCCCGATCAAAAAATTCTCTATCTCATCTTTTCCAACAGAAACGACAGAGACAGAGAATCTAATGCTCAAAAGATTGATGCAATCCTAAAAGAGGCAGGCATGTTAAAATAGCCGGTCCCTCCTATTTCCTATCAATTATTGATACACCCGCCTGTGCAGTTGGCATTACAACTACATCGCTGATATTCACATGTGCGGGTGCTTTTACAATAAATAAAATCACGTCAGCAATATCTTTTGCTGCTAATGGCGTAAATCCTTTGTATACAGATGCTGCTTTTTCTGCATCTCCTTTAAAACGCACGTTGGAGAATTCTGTTTCAACTGCTCCGGGACATACCTGGGACACCCGTATGTTGTATTTATGCAAATCCATCATCATCCCCCTGGAAAGAGCATCAACAGCGTGCTTGGAAGCACAATAGACGTTTCCGTTCGGATACACATCTTTCCCCGCAATAGACCCTATGTTTATTATTTGCCCGACCCCCCGGCGTATCATTATATTGGAAACTATCTTTGAAACATAGAGTAATCCCTTGACATTTGTATCAATCATTCTCTCCCAGTCATCAATAATTCCATTGTTTATAGGGTTTAACCCAACAGCAAGACCTGCGTTATTCACCAGAACATCTATCTCTCCCCAGGGAGAAGGCAGATTGCCTAAATAGTGTTCTACCTGCGACAACTCTCTTACATCAAAACTAAGCGGCAGAACCTTTACTTTACAAGTAGTCTCGAGATTTTTCGCGAGCTTAGAAAGCAAAGCGACCCTTCTTCCTGTAATAATAAGATTATAACCCTCCTTTCCAAGCGCAAACGCAACAGCTTCTCCAATCCCCGAAGTTGCACCTGTTACTAAAGCAATTTTTGCCATAATTAATATTGTTTAATTAATCCAAAAGTCTTAAAAAATTCTCTCCAAGAATAAGTTTAACGTCATCGTCGGAATAACCTCTCAGTTTAAGTTCCTGTGTGATTAACGGAAGTTTGTTCACTCCCTCCATTCCTTCAGGGGTCACTTCAATTCCGTCAAAATCCGAACCTATGCCTACATGCGATGCCCCAACCAGTTTAACAACATGATCGATATGGTCTACAATCTCTTTGTAGGAAGGCTTTTTAATTGCATTCAGCTTCCCAAGGGCAGCCTTGTATTCTTCCTGATACTTTGCCTTGTCTGTTTTATACTTTGCCTCAACAGCCTCAAATTCCTCACATAATGGCCAGAATATATCTGCATAACTCTTATTTAAAAATGGCGGATAAAAATTAATCTGAATAACGCCTCCATTTTTTGCAAGTGCAATTATCATCTCGTCTGTGAGATTTCGCGGATGGTCCGAAAGCGCCCTGCAGCATGAGTGAGTAGCAACTACCGGGGCAACAGAGTATTTTAATACGTCGTAAAATGCAGCGTCCGAAATATGTGACACATCAACCAGCATACCAAGACGATTCATCTCTTTGACCACTTCTATTCCAAAAGGACTCAACCCGTTCCAACGCTTTTCCTTTGTTGCGCAGGAGTCGCATATTTCATTATTTCCGGCATGTGTAAGAGTCATATACCGGACCCCCATATCGTAAAACAAACGTAAAAGGCTCATATCCTTTTGGATGGGTGCACCATTCTCCATACCAAGAAAAACAGACATCAGTCCCTGTTCCCTGTTATCAAGAGCATCTTCGGCACAAAGTGCCACAGCCACCTTGTCACTGTTTGCCTCAACTGCATCGTAAGTCCTGGCAATCATTTGCATAGCTCGTCTTGTAGCGGTGTCGGGCTCAAGAGTGTTCGAGGTGTAAATAGCAAAGAAGGCAGCATCGAGACCGCCCTCTTTCATTCTTATAAAATCAAAATGCCCTTCTGCTCCTCTTTCTCCCAAATTTGCGTCGTCAAGAAGTCTTAACGGAGTATCGCAATGAGAATCAAGCACAAAGGCATCGTGATGTAGTTTTTTGTAGCTCATATTATCTTTATGAAAATTTTCATAAAGATAATAAAAAGAGACTCCAAAAATTTATCAGTTCATTTTTTTGAATGAAGAACCAGTATTGGTTTCAAGATTCTTAACAACAGGATTTCCAATGTATCTTACAGATGACCCTCCGGATACTTCTGCAGAGATGCTTTTGGACACGTTAACCTTCACATTGCCAACTCCGCTTACCTCCAAATCCATATCGGCAACAAGGAATTTGTCGGCTTCGAGTTGCGAAGCGCCGGACACTTCAACTATTGCTGTAACAGAAGAGCCGATAAATCTGGCATTCGCTGCGCCTGAAATAGAAATATCAGATTTTGCAGTTTTGCCCGTATACTCCATTCTTACAGCACCGCTTGCACTAATGCTTAGATCCTGAATATCCTGAGCAATATTTGCTGTTGATGCTCCCGAAAATTCATAATTAGCAGTTGTGGCTTTTCCTGTAAGGTCAAATTTTGATGCTCCGCTGACAGTTATTTCGGAAAGGCCTGTATTAACAAACAGTCCTTCTGCTAAAACAGCTCCGCTGATGTCCGCCTTAAAAGAGGCCGGTGAAAAAGTTCCGTTGGATTTTAGTTTTGCAGCTCCGGAAAGGAAAAGTTTGTCAAGCTCCTTAATAGAGATTTTCACTTTAATGGGATCCATGTTTCTGGATAACTTTGAAGGCATTGAATTATCAAGTTTCAAATAAAGGACTCCACTGTTTACTTTTGCCTGAATATATGGCATTACGTCATTTTCGGCTTCAATTTTAAGAGATTCAACACTGCTTTTTGTAAGCTCTATGTCGAAAACGCTTCCGGCACTTATACCGGTATAATTTGCGACCGCGAAGTTTTTAGTAACAGGCTGGGCGAATACGGTCAATGCCAATGACATTACCGCGACTAAAGAAATTAGTTTTTTCATTGCTGATTATTTTTAAGTTTTTAATTATAGTAAATTATGCATAATTCCGTTTTAAATTTTTGTAAGAGCGGCAACATACTTTTCAAGACGCTCAATACCTTCAAGTTTTGGAACATAATAGCTTTTCATAAGCTCATCTTTTTCCTTTGGAGAAATTGAATCCGGCAACTGATCTTCAAAAGGAACAGACTCAAACTCCAATTGTCCGAGTGTCGTGAGAACCGTATTCTGGTCGGAAGGATTAAGCAAAAGTGCCTGTTTTGTTATCTCAGTGCTCTTATTTTTAATTAATTGAGAATAAGACACACCGGGAGACTGCAATTCTGATTCATCTGTTACAACCAACGGAACTGCTACCAGAAGGACTAATATTGCCGCTGCGGCAGCCCAAATTGCCCTGTTCATTAGTATAACAGGTCTGTTGGCAACATGACTGGTCTTCCCTATCTTGTGTAAAAATCGCTCTTTATGGCCCGGGATAAGATTCTCTTCCTCAAATCCCTTCCTGTTCTCATCAATAAAATCTTTAAGATTTTCCATTTCCCGTTAATTATTAATTAATATTATTATTTCTTCTCTTTGACTCTAGAATTTCCACTATCCTTGCTTTTCCTCGGATATACTGAGACCTTACGGATGCTTCCTTCAACCCTGTTATTTGAGCAATTTCCTCATAATCATAACCTTCAAAAAGTAAAAGAGAAAGTATAAGCCGATATCCCGAAGCAAGTGAGTTTAAAGCGTTTTTTACATCCTCAACAGAAATTCCTTTAAAACTATAGTTTTCAACATACTCGTTTTCGATTACAGGGTTTTTTAACTCTTCTGATTTATATATCCCCTCCTCTACCTTTCTTTTTCTGAGCCTGTCTATTGATAAGTTTATACAAACTCTTTTTAACCAGGCATCGCGCTCCCGTATAGTATCAAAGTCTTCTCTGTCAAAATATTTAAGCAGAGTGTCGTGCATAATTTCTTCAGCTTCCATACTGTTGTTTAGAATCCTCAGACTGGTATAGAAAAGCCTTTTATGGCACTCTTCGTAAATGACTTCCTCCCTTGAAGGAGTTTTTATAAAGTTTTTAAAAAGCAGGTTCATTTTTCAATTCTCTATCTTCTAAACGAAAGTTCATTTTGTTTGTTGCATAATTAATAAAAAATATTCCATTAATTAAGTCGTTTTGCATATTTTTGCATATCGAGAATAAATAATAATATAAATATAACATTTATGAATAATTCAATATACAATTTTCCACTGCCGGAGAATGAAACTATAAGAGAATACCTTAAAGGAAGTGCTGACCGTGAAAAGCTGGATGCGGAACTTAAGAAACAGTCTGAAACTATTGTAGAAATCCCGCTTATTATCGGTGGCAAAGAGATATTCACAGGAAATACCGGCAAAGTAGTTATGCCACATAATAAAAATAAGACTCTTGCAATTTATCACAAGGCCGGGGAGAAAGAGGTGAAAATGGCAATTGAGGCAGCAAAATCTGCACATAAAATATGGTCCGATCTAAACTGGACAATAAGGGCATCGATAATGCTCAAGGTTGCAGAACTTATTACTACAAAATACCGGTCGGTGATTAATGCATCAACGATGCTGGGACAAAGCAAAAATATTTATCAGGCAGAAATTGATGCAGTTTGCGAAGCTGCAGATTTCCTGAGATTTAATGTCGCATTTGCATCTGATATATATAAAAGTCAGCCCGTTTCCTCATTCAACCAATTAAACAGGATGGAATACCGGGCACTTGAAGGGTTTGTATTTACTGTAAGTCCGTTCAATTTTACTTCTATTGCTTCAAATCTGAATCTGGCCCCTGTTATGATGGGCAATACAACAATATGGAAACCCGCAACTACCGCTATCCTTTCGAATTACTATCTGATGAAGATTTTCTCAGAAGCAGGCATACCTGATGGCGTTGTAAACTTCCTGCCCGGAAGCGGAGCACTGATTGGAAAACACGTAATGGAGTCGAGGGACCTGGCTGGCATCCATTTTACCGGTTCCAATGCAACATTTAACTCTCTGTGGAAAGAGGTCGGAGAAAGACTTTCGCAATATAAATCATATCCGAGACTTGTAGGAGAGACTGGCGGAAAGGACTTTATTTTCGTGCATCCTTCGGCAGACTCAAAAGAGGTTGCAGCCGCTGCATTCAGCGGAGCATTTGAATATCAGGGACAAAAGTGCTCGGCGGCATCCAGAATGTATGTTCCTTCTTCTCTGTGGAATGGGATAAAGAAGGAGATAACAGAGTTGTCGGATTCCTTTAAAATGGGAGATGTAAATGATTCTGAAAATTATATAAATGCTGTAATAGACGAAAGTTCTTTCGACAACATCGCTTCATATATCGATTATGCAAAGAATTCTCCTGAAGCGGAAATTATTTTTGGCGGAGAATACGACAAGAGTGTCGGGTATTTCGTTAAACCCACTCTTATCAAAACAACAAATCCACATTTTAAATCGATGGAAGAAGAGATATTCGGTCCGGTTCTCACAGTTTTTGTATACGAAGACAATGAAATTAATGCTGCCCTTGATTATTGCGACAGCACATCTCCGTATGCACTAACGGGTGCTGTCTTTGGAAAGGACAGAATAGCAGTGGCGGAAATTTGCAACAGACTCCGTTATGCCGCGGGAAACTTCTACATCAATGACAAGCCCACCGGAGCTGTAGTTGGCAAACAGCCTTTCGGCGGATCAAGAGGGTCCGGGACCAATGACAAAGCGGGCGGAGAATTTAACCTTATCCGGTGGGTCAGCCCCAGAACAGTTAAGGAGACATTCATTCCGCCTACTGACATCAGATATGGCTATATGAAATCAAACTGACCCTGCTTTGGAAACAGACCGAACAAACCTCCGGTATGTATAAACAGGACATTGGAGCCGGCTGCAACATTGCCGGCTTTAATTTCATTATATAAGCCGTACATCGCTTTTCCCGTATAGACAGGATCAAGCACCAGTGCTTCTTTGGAAGAGATTTCCGCGATAAATTTAAGCTCCTCGGGGCGGCTCAGGGCATATCCGATTCCAACATATTTATCATTGATTTCTATGTCTGCAGTTGACATGTTCCACTCCTTCCCTGCCAGCCTTCCTGCCTCCTGGTTAATTTTATCTATCCTGTTTGTGAAGTATTCCGAATCGTCACAAACAGCAAATCCTATCACTCTTTTGTTAAGATTAAGGGCCTTGTTTGCAATACACAGGCCGGAATATGTCCCTCCGGAACCTACCGCAACAACGACAGTGTCAAATTTAATCCCTTTCTCTTTTTCCTGATTGCAAATCTCTTCCATAGCGCCGTAGTAGCCCATGCTTCCAAGACCATTGGATGCCCCTTCAGGAATTATGTAGCACTTTCTGCCCTTCTTAGCGAGTTCTTCTCCAATGCCTGCCATTATTATATCCCTTGAATCCTTATATTCATCGGGTGTACAATATCTTACTTCTGCTCCGAACAATTTGTCAAGAAAGTAGTTGCCTTCAACTCTCGGAGGTTCATTAATCCTGAGCAGCAACACCGATTTAAGTCCCAGCATTGTTGCTGCGGCAGCTGTTGCCCGGCAGTGGTTTGACTGAATACCTCCCGTTGTGATGATTGTGTCAAAACCTCCGTCCAAAGCCTCTTTAAGAAGATACTCCAGCTTTCTTATCTTATTGCCGGATATCTCACTTCCTGTCTGGTCGTCTCTCTTAATATATAAATTCACGCCCCACTCTTTTGAGAGTCTCTCTGCTTTTTCTATTTTAGTTGGCAGGTTTGCCATGTTAAGTTTAGATGCCATAATTTGGATTATTTCATTTTATTTAATTCTTCATTTATAAACTTTACCATACCATTGAATTCCGCCTCTTCAAATAGTCTCGTCAATAATACAATCCTACCGTCTTTGTCTATGATAATGTTCCTTGTCACACCTGCATCCGGACCACAAAACAGGGCGAACTTAGTACCGGCAGTATCAAGTGTAACAGGATATGTTATCTTCATGTCTGCGGCAAATTTTGCTGTAACTTCCGGAGTCTCTTTAAAATCAATTCCAAGCAGTATAAACTTTGGATTTTTTTTATTTTTTAGCCAGATTTCAGATTCAATGAACGGCATCTCTTTACGGCATACGCCACACCAGCTTGCAGTAAACTGAAGCATAACAAGTTTGCCCTTTAGGGATGACAGCATGATTTTCTTCCCGCCGATATACTCGATTTCAAAATCGGGAGCCATATCACCAACCTTAACAATATATCCCCTGCTGTCTGCAATTAAAGAGTCGCTTTTAACAGATGAAGTGTCTGAGATTCCATTTTCTGATAATGCATTACCTTTATTGTTCCGGCAGGATAAAAGAGCGAGTGACACAATGAGAATAGCTAAAAGTTTCGTTTTCATGTATTTTAAGTTTTGATATTTTCCTATCTATGCAAATTTAATCTTTTAATAATTAAAACTCCAACAGGGATTGGATTTTTAGCTATTTTTGCAATTCAATAATCCGATTTAAAATGAAACGAATTCTCTTTTATGTCACTATTATGATGACATCGCTTTACTCAGTAAAAGCCTCGGGTCAAAAACTCGAAATTGAGCAGTTTAAACCTATAGCAGATTCTCTGCAAAGCTATTTTAAGCCAAAAGCATTTGTTGCCGGTAAAATTGCAATTCTTTCTGTTGAAAAAAAGGGAAATTCGCTTCATTTTTATTTTAATTCGCCTCTTTCCGAATACTCCTTCCGGGAGGAAAACGTAGAGGATGTCTATTCTGTTGTACGATCGCTTCTTCCTCAAGAGTATAAAAATTCTCCGTTGTTTGTATATTCAAACAAGTCGGTAATTGAGGAATTTATACCTCCTTTTTTCAAAGATAAATCCAAAGCTTATTCTCCGGTGAAGCCGGCCGTTGTTTCAAAATCGAAAAACAGAAGAAAAAAAGCAGAAAAAACGGCAGAACCTGTACAAAACCTCATTACAAAAGAATCTTCCCCTCTGAAAATCTCGATGGGACTTCAAAACAGGCACCTTGCAATCTGGCAGAGTCACGGATATTATTACGAACAGAAGCTTCTCCGCTGGGAGTGGCAGAGAGCCAGAATCTTTCAGACAGTAGAAGATCTTTATACTCAGTCCTATGTACTTCCATTCCTGGTTCCTATGCTGGAGAATGCGGGAGCATCAGTTCTTCTGCCAAGAGAAAGAGATGTTCAGATTAATGAAATAATCGTTGATAATGACAATTCGGCTTCGGGATATAGCGAGTCATCTGGAGATAAAAGATGGAACCATGCAGATTCTCTTGGTTTTGGAAATCCCAAAGAAGTTTATCTGAGTGGCGAAAATCCATTCAGGATGGGCAGTTCAAGAGTTGTTAACACAATTGAAAAAGGGAATCAGAGCTATGCCGTATGGACCCCTGCAATACCTGAAAACGGGGAATATGCTGTCTATGTTTCTTATCAGTCTGTTCCCGGAAGCACCCAAAATGCAGAGTATACAGTAAATCACGCATCCGGATCTTCAAAATTCAGAGTCAATCAGAGAATGGGCGGTAGTACATGGATATATCTGGGAACATTTTATTTCAGAAAAGGAGACACAGGCCAGAATGTAAAACTCACAAACCTTTCGAATAAAAAAGGAGAGATTGTATCTGCCGATGCAGTAAAATTCGGCGGCGGAATGGGAAATATTGCCAGAAAGCCTTCCGAGCAGGGTTCAGAAATGAACAGGCCGAGTTCATCAACTGAACCAATCAAAAAAGTTGTAGTACCAATAAATGTTTCTCCCGAAAAGAGCGGTTACCCGAGGTTTACAGAGGGATCGAGATACTGGCTTCAATGGGCAGGTTATTCCGATACAATTTATTCGCCAACAAAGAATGCCAATGATTACAACGATGACTACATGTCAAGGGGAAGATGGGTAAATGTAATCAGCGGAGGATCAAAATTTAATCCAAAAGAAAAAGGTAAGAACATTCCTGTTGATATGGCATTTGCATTCCATACCGATGCTGGAACGACACGTAACGACTCAATTATTGGCACTTTGGGTATATATACCCGTTTTTCAAATGAGTCAGACCTCTATCCAAACGGAGAAAACAGGATTTCAGCCAGATATCTGACAGATATGATTCAAAGTCAAATCGTGGAAGACATCCGTGCTACTTACGAACCAATATGGCAAAGACGAGGTATCTGGGACAAATCTTATGCAGAATCAAGGACTCCTGTTGTACCGACAATGCTTCTTGAACTTCTTTCCCATCAGAATCTTGCCGATATGAGATACGGACTGGACCCTCAATTCCGGTTTACTGTTTCACGAGCAATTTACAAAGGAATGCTTAAGTTTTTGTCTCAAAAAGACGGACTTCCTTATATTGTTCAGCCACTTCCCGTTAAAGAATTTTCTGCAACACTTCACAGTGGAATCGCTCTGCTGAGATGGACTCCGGTAACCGACACACTTGAGCCTACTGCGAAAGCCGAAAAATACATCTTATATACAAGATTAAACGGAGAAGGTTTTGATAACGGAAGAGTTGTCGAAGGTACCAGTGTAACAGTCGATATTGAGGCTGGAAAAATTTATTCGTTCAGAATCACGGCAGCAAACAAAGGCGGAGAAAGCTTCCCATCAGAAATCCTTTCGGTTTATCAGGCTCCGGACGAAAAAGGAAAAATACTTATTGTAAACGGATTTGACAAAGTTTCTGCTGCAACGAGCTACGCCACACCTGATACTACTATGGGCGGTTTTATGGATTTTGAAGATCACGGAGTTCCATACTTAAGGGACATCTCCTACATAGGTAGTCAATATGAATTCCGGAGGGAAATTCCCTGGATGGACGATGATTCACCGGGATTCGGAGCATCATATGCCGATTATGAAACAAGAGTAATAGCCGGAAACAGTTTTGATTATCCGTACACTCATGGAAAGGCATTTGCCAGGGCCGGTTTCAGTTTTGTTTCATGCAGCAGAGAGTCAGTGGAGAAAGGTACAATTGACCTGAAAGGATACAAAATGGTCGATTTTATTATGGGCAAACAGCGCCAGTATAAAATCGGAAGAGGCGTGAACGCTCCAAAATTTGAAGTATTTTCAAAAGGTCTTCGAACTGCTATTTCCGAATACACTTCCCTTGGCGGCAATGTTCTGATTTCTGGGTCATTCATTGCGACAGATGTATGGGACAGCATTAACAACGACAAAGAGACACAAGACTTTGTAACCAGCGTTCTTAAATACAAATGGAGAACGCATTATGCAAGCAAAACAGGAACAGTTAAAGGAGCACCTAGCCCCTACTCTTTCGGCGGAAACTATTCTTTCCATACAGTTCCCAACGAACTTGTATATTGCGCCGAAGCTCCGGACGGCATTGAACCTGCGGGAGATGGTGCATGGACAATTTTCCGTTATGCCGACAATAATATTTCTGCGGGTGTTGCATATTCAGGATTTTACAAAACAGTTGCTTTGGGATTCCCTTTAGAAACATTGAAAACAGAAGAGGAACTGGACTCTTTAATAAAGATGATAGTCAACTTCTTTGACAAAAAATAATAATGGTAAGTAAAAAAAGACAGTCAGAAATAATTGAGCTGATAAAAAAAGAGGTAAAACCTGCTTTAGGCTGTACCGAACCGATTGCAGTATCTCTTGCAGTTGCCAGTTCTTCAGAGGCACTTGTAAAACTTGGATATAAACCGGAAAAAGTAGAAGTGAGCGTGAGTGCAAATATTCTCAAGAACGGCATGGGCGTTGGCGTGCCGGGTACGGGAATGGTAGGGCTTCATATAGCGGCAGCTCTTGGAGTGACATGCGGAAAATCGGAGTATAAACTCGAAGTTCTTAAGGATCTGGATTCTTTATCAATAGAAGCTGCAAAAGAGATGATTAACGAAAAGAGAGTATCTGTTTCGTTATCAAAAACAACAAAAAAACTGTATATTTCTGCAAAATGCAAGGCAAACGGTCATACATCGGAAACAATAATCGAGGATGACCATGATTCAATCCGAAAAGTAATTCTTGACGGCAAAGTGATATTTGAGCTAACGGACGGACAAAAGAATGAAGACGGGTCCTGCAGCACAGAACAAAAGAGCACTCTTGACTACAATCTTGACATTAAAACAATATATAATTTCGTCTGTGAAGTGCCTTTTGAAGATATCAGATTTATGCTTGACTCTGTCACAATGAACAAAGCACTCGCAAATGAAGGTCTTCAAAACTTATATGGGCTTCGGGTAGGAAGAACCATACTCGACAACATTCATAAAAACGTATTCGGAAAGGGATTACTGACATATTCCATGGCCGTTACCGCTGCTGCGTCCGATGCCAGGATGGCCGGGTGCATCCTGCCGGCAATGAGCAATTCCGGAAGCGGAAATCAGGGCATTACTGTAACTATGCCTGTCATTGCAGCAGCAGAGACAATGAAATCTTCCGATGAAGATCTTGCCAGAGCGATTACCTTAAGTCACCTCATTGCCATCCACATAAAGGGATATCTGGGAAAATTGTCTGCACTGTGCGGATGCGTTATTGCATCAACCGGAGCTGCGTGCGGAATTGTTTACCTAAGAGGAGGAAACTACAATCAGGTTTGTTTTGCAATAAAAAATATGATAGGAAACATAACCGGGATGGTTTGTGACGGAGCAAAAGTCGGGTGTGCATTAAAAGTAGCATCCGGTGTTTCATCTGCTGTTCAGTCTGCGGTTCTTGCCCTCGACAACATTTGTATATCCGAAAATGACGGAATAATCGAGAAAGACATAGAGAAGACGATTCGCAACCTCGGATCTATTGGCTCTGTGGGAATGAAACAGACCGATACCATGATACTCGACATCATGGTTTGTAAATAGAATAGAGGGTATCTGCCGATTTGTCAGATTTCCCTGTTATATTCTCTTTGGTACATCTTTTGATTTTCCCTTTTGCATAATTATTTGTTTTAAATTAATAATAAGATACTATGCAAAAAGGGACAATTGGTGTTACAAGTGAAAACATCTTTCCGATTATCAAGAAGTTTCTCTACTCCGATCACGAAATTTTTCTGAGGGAACTTATTTCAAACGCTGTCGATGCAACTCAAAAGCTAAAAGCAATCTCATCTACCGGAGAGTTTAAAGGAGAAACCGGTGATATCAGGATAAAAATAAGCTCAGATCCCCAAAAGGGAACAATTACAGTTAGCGATAACGGTATCGGCATGACCGAGGAAGAGGTCCAAAAATATATAAATCAGATTGCATTTTCCAGTGCAGGCGAGTTTCTGGACAAATACAAAGATCAGCTCAATAATATCATAGGTCATTTTGGCCTTGGATTCTACTCGGCTTTCATGGTTTCGAAGAAAGTGGAAATTCAGACATTATCGTGGAAAGAAGGTGCTGAGCCGGTAAAATGGAGTTGCCTGGGAGATCCGTCATACGAAATGACAAAAGGCAAACGCAAAGAGAGAGGAACGGATATTATTCTTCATCTTGACGATGAATCAAAAGATTATGCCGAAAAGGACAAAATCAACTACCTTCTCAATAAATACTGCAAGTTCCTGCCTGTAGAAATTGTATTTGGAAAAGAGACCGAATGGAAAGACGGCAAACAGGTTGATACCGATAAAGACAAAATTGTAAATAACCCCTCTCCTCTCTGGACAAAAAAACCAGCGGACCTTAAAGAGGAAGATTATATGGCTTTCTACAGAGAGTTATATCCAATGCAGGAAGACCCGTTGTTCTACATCCATCTGAATGTGGATTACCCCTTCAACCTAACAGGAGTACTCTATTTCCCAAAAATCAAGGATAAGATAGAGATGTCCAGAAACAAGATTCAGCTTTACTGCAATCAGGTTTTTGTTACAGATTCTGTAGAAAACATTGTTCCGGACTTCCTGACTTTGCTTCACGGTGTCATTGATTCACCGGACATCCCTCTGAACGTTTCAAGAAGCTACCTTCAGTCCGACTCAAACGTAAAAAAGATATCCAGCCACATAACCAAGAAGGTTGCAGACAGGCTTGAAGATCTTTTCAAGAATGAGAGACCGTCACTTGAAGAAAAGTGGGATAATCTTAAGCTTTTCATTGAATACGGAATGCTCACAGATGAGAAATTTTCCGAAAGGGCAGAAAAGTTTGCTCTGCTTAAAAATACAGACAGCAAATACTTCAGTTATGAAGAGTACAAAACAGCAATTGAGCCAAATCAGACCGATAAAAACAAACGCCTTGTTTATCTCTACGCTACTGATTCCCAGGAACAATACACATATATCGAAAGCGCAAAAAACAGAGGATATGATGTATTGCTGTTTGACAGCCAGTTAGACGCTCACTTTGTAAATCTGCTTGAGTCAAAATTTAAAGACAGTTCTTTTGTAAGGGTAGACTCAGATCATATAGACAAACTTATTCTTAAAGAAGAGTTAACAAAACCTGACCTTACCCAGGACGAGCAAAAAGATATCTCAGCTGCCTTTGAAGCAGCTCTGCCGGCAGGATCGCACTACAGTGTAGTAATTGAAAACCTTGGTGAGAATGACGGTGCAGTATTAATTACAAGGAGCGAATTCATGAGGCGTTACAGGGAAATGAGTGCGATGAACGGAGGAATGAATTTTTATAATTCATTACCCGAATCATATACCGTTACTGTAAACTATCAACATCCGGTAATTAAAAAGATTATTGACGAAAAAGATGAAAGTCTTTCAGGTACTATTACGCAAATTGGCGATAAATTAGCTGAACCTAAATCTTTGCTTGCCAAGATTAACGAAAAGACAGGAAAGCTCAAAGACGAAGAGATTGACAAGGCAGACAAGGATGAAAAGGAAAAATTAGAGTCTGAAATTGAAAAGTTGGAAGGAGAGAGAAAAGAACTTATGTCAAAATTCGGAAAAGAAAATGACCTTATCCGTCAGGTTTGCGACCTCGCCCTGCTTTCAAACGGGATGCTTAAGGGCGAAGATTTAAGCCGCTTTGTTAAAAGAAGCCTTTCATTAATAAAATAAAGGATTTTCATAATTATGACGCAAAAGCGTAACAAATTTTGTTACGCTTTTGTTAATTTTATAAGGGAATGAAAAGTGTAAATACTTAAATTTATTCTCATGTATTACATTTGCAACAAATTTATGAATTTATGAAAATAGACAGATTTTTTCAGTTATTTGTAGTAAAAGAGAAGAAGTTCTACCCTCTTTATATCGCTCAACTAGAGGTAATTAAAGTTGCAGCAGAAGATCTTAAATCTCTGTTTCTCGAGAGTAATCCGGAACTGCAAAAAGAGTACTACAAGAAAATTAAAGAGCTTGAGACTAAGGGAGACAAAGTCACAGCACAGATTTACGATGAACTTAACAAGACTTTTGTAACACCTTTTGAAAGAGAGGACATACATATCCTCGCTTCCAGAATTGACACCTTCCTCGATTTTATTCACGATGCTGCCAGAAAACAGGTTATATACCGTCCTAAGGCAACTCACAAGGACCTTATTACAATTGTCGACTACATAATGGAGGATGCAAAAATTCTTCTCGAAATTGTCAAAGACCTTGAATTTATCAATAAAAAGAGTGAAATTATTGTTAAGAAGTGCAACAAGATAAAAGAAATTGAACATAAGGTAGATGATCTTTATGAAGAGTTTAACAGCTTTTTGTTTGATACCGAAAAAGACGCCATCGAATTGGTTAAACATAAGAATATTGTTCAAAGCCTTGAAGACACAACAGACAGGGCAAAGGATATCAGCGATACAGTTCGCTCCATCATAATTAAACTTGCATAATTAAAAGCTATGTTAACTATTGTAATAGTAGCCATATTTATTGCCCTCCTTTTTGACTTCCTCAATGGGATGAATGATGCAGCCAACTCAATTGCAACAATTGTCTCCACAAAGGTGCTCTCTCCCGGGGCTGCTGTGTTATGGGCAGCATTCTGGAATTTTGCCGCTTTTTTCATTTTCGGAGTAAGCGTTGCAAATACCATGGGAAAAGGAATTGTTGATTCATCCGTTGTGAATCCTCAGCTAATATTATCTGCTCTTATCGGCGCAGTTATGTGGGTCTGGGTTTGTACACACTACGGCTTGCCAATCAGCGTATCTCATGCCCTTATTGGCGGTCTCATAGGACCCGTCTGGTTTACTTATGGAAGCGGAGCTCTCATAACTACCGGAATTTTCAAAATAGGGCTCTTTATTGTTCTTTCGCCCCTTATTGGTGCAGTGCTCAGTTTTATAATGATGAGCATTACTATGCTGATTTTCAAAAAACGGCACCCTCTTAAAGTTGAAGGCATTTTTAAGGTAATGCAGCTTTTTTCTTCAGCTGTTTTCAGTCTTGGCCACGGAGGAAACGACGCTCAGAAAACAATGGGGATAATAGCAATTCTGTTGTTCAGCGTATCGGGAACAAATTCATTTATTGATACATATCTTTATGCAAATACAGGGGAATTCCACGTACCCCTTTGGCTGACAATTACATGTTATTCAGTAATTGGTCTTGGAACAATAACAGGCGGCTGGAAAGTAATCAAGACTCTTGGAGACGGACTTGCAAAACTCAAACCTGTTCAGGGTTTTTGTGCCGAAACAGCAGGTGCCCTGACTCTTATAGGAACAGCCGTAGCAGGAATACCCGTGAGTACAACACACACTATAACAGGAGCCATTATCGGAGTCGGGATTACTAAAGGAGTAGCCTCAGTAAAATGGGCAACTGCAAAAAACATTGTAGCAGCCTGGGTATTTACAATTCCGGCAACATTGGTTATATCCGGACTTATTTACCTTTTAATAAATTCCGTTTTTTAATTTTTAATACCGGCCGGCTTTTTTTATAAGTTCCGGGAGCATATCAAGCCTCTCGGAACTTACCATTGGTGCAATAGAACAAGCGGTGCTCAGAATAAAACCTCCTCCCCTTTTTCCTGTTTCAATAATCTTTAGAATATCGCGTTCTGCCTTAGCATCATCTGCATACAAAAGGGAATTGATTGAGTCTATGTTCCCTTTAATGAACATTTTACTGCCAATCCTTTTGAATGCATCTTCAAGGTCCACATTGCCTACAGGTTCGGGGTCCAGACATTCAAGACCGCTTGCCCCGGATTGCTGCATAAGTTCAAGCCTGTCGTCAATATGTCCGCATGTATGTATATAGACATGCTTTCCGCAATTCCTAATCTCTTTTATAAACTGACTCTCATAAGGCAAGACAAATTCACTGTAGTGCTCGGGTGAAATAAATCCCATGCCGGCAAAAGGAGATGAAATTTTCACTGCATCAATAGGATATTTGCACATCTCTTTTGCAAGAACTGTTATTCCGTTAGTGAATTTCTGAAGGATTTCCTTGCATTTTTCCGGATTGAGAATAAGCGATATAAGTGCCTGTTCGTACCCGAGAAGATCCAGCAGATAATCGAATGGCGAAGTTATTTCACCATGAATTGAATATTCACTGCCAACCATCTCCTTAAGCTTTAAAAATATATCAAAAGGATGGTCCTTGTCTATTTTAAAATACAGGTCCTGAGATACCGGGATATAATCAATAACTCCGGGGACATCATTTTCTACGTCAATCTCATCAATGCCTTTATGGACAGGCTTATTAAAATACTTAACCATAGGCAGGTCTGTCCATGAATGGAATTCGCTTCTGTCTGTAAATACAATCTCCTGCTTTCCCTCTTCTAATTTATTGAAAGAAACGATATTATCCCTCCAGCCCGGAGAATGTCCGTGTAAACTTACCAGTATACCGTCAAACTTAAATCGTTTGCACAGTTCAACGAGTCCGGATGCAAAAACATCGCCATCGTACCAGAATTCTGCCGGTGACGGCTTAAGCTGTTGCATCATGGAACCAATGCTAAACTGGCACATTAACGGTACTCTGTCTGGTTTTTGCAGATTCATTGCAGCCAGTACCCTCTCTCTTGGTGTATAACTCATATTCTATAATTTAGATTTGTACAAACAATCATTTTCGCCACAGCTCCGGCATCCGTATTCACGAAAAACGACATCTCTCCCGAGAGCAATTGCTCCGCTTACAGATTTAACCGGGCTCATAAGACAGCTCGCGGTAAGAGAAATCCCACACTGGTTTTCCGGGAAAAATCCAAACAGTTTGCTCTGTTCTCTTACATTCCATCCGCAATACCCGGGACTGTATCTGTTTGAATATCCCAATCCGGCCTCCTGTGCATATTCCCTTATTCTTTCATGCATATATCCTGCAACACATTCGGCATACTGCGAGGCAAGAAAGTCAAGCATAAAGTATTCAAAAGGATCCTGACGCTTCCCGTCAATAATTCTCTTTGCATCATTTCCCAGGGTGGATACAAAAAGTGCAATTCTTTCGGCTTTTCCGAAAGCATATTTTACTTTATCACCGGTAATAAACCCGGACTCCTCCGGTTTAATCAGAGTATAAGCCCCTTTCGCAGTAAGGGAAGCCAGCAATGGAACAAGAGCAAGCGTTGCTTCCATGAATTCTTCGCCTGAGTGTTTTAAAATCTCTCTTTTATCCAGAGTGAGAGAAGATAGTTCAATATTATATTCAAGGACTTCTCTCATTGGTCAAAAAGTTTTTCTGCTGATGATAAATTTATCTCTTCCCCAAAAAAGACCAGTTCGCTTCTTAAAACCGGCAAACTGTAGTCCGTAACTGAAACTTCTCCGTTTACAGCCTGGATTGTCTTTGCTGAACCGTCTTCCATCCTCACGAAACCTTTGGCTCTCAACATCGGTTTCAATATCTCTGTAAGCTTTTCAAGATTACGCGCAGATATTTTTTTTGCAGTTACTAACGTATTTACTTTAATATCAGGGGGAGAAGACAATGGCTTGCTATCGGAAATAATTATGTTTGTAAGTGCCTGAGCATTGCTGCAGTCACTTTTAATTATTTCAAGTTCGCTTTTATCCGGTTTTGCAAACCGGGAATATAAAATATTGCAGAAGGGATTAAGTTCCCTGACTCTTCGTCCCGCCGAAAGAGCATCTTCTTCGCTGAGTTTGTCGCATTTGTTTACAAGCACGGTATCTGCAATCCTTACCTGATTTGTGACTGACTTTAGCATACCGGACTGTTTCACGAATACAGGAGCATCAATAATTGTAAATGCCCTTGCAAATCTTGTTTTTCCGGATAGAACAGGATTATTAAGCATTTGCAATATTGCCAGCGGATCTGCAAGGCCGGTAGCCTCGATAAAAATCTTATCCGGTTTGTATTCTTCAATAAACGCATCAAGAGAGGGAATAAAATCATTTAAGAGACATAAGCAGAAAACCGAACCTTTATTTACCTCCAGCACAGAAAATGGCTTCTTTGACTGGGCAAGAATCCCGGAATCAATATTTACAGACGAAAATTCATTTTGTACAACACCTATCTTCACACAATCTCCCATTTCCTCAATTATGTTCCTGAGAAAACTGCTCTTTCCACTTCCGAGAAAGCCCGAAACAAGATAGAGAGGTACATTTTGTGCTGTCATTATTATATCTCCTCGTTTACAGCTTCTGTTAATATTTTTATGGGAGGTGTTATCGAAACGAATTTAATCTTCCCGTTTATGCATATTGTTGGTATATTCTTTACTCCCAGACTCTTCATCATCAAAAGTCCCTCCCTGGTTTTGATTTTATGCTCAAAAATCGCAATCCTGTCGCCAAAAGAAGGCTTCAGCCGGTTAACCAGTTCCATCATATACTGACACGGGGCACAGGAATCCGAATCAAGAGTCACTACATCTATCACAACCCTGTTTTTTGACCATCTGCCGCTTAAATCCGGCACTTTCTCATCATCTGCCAACACAGAAGTTCTGCTTAAAAATTCCTGCCTGTAATCGTCTCTAATCAATTTGCTCACTGCAACAAGATTTTCAACAGGAGTATTCATGGGCAAATCGCAGCCGGGAGCTAAAACAAAACCTTTATTGCCTCCCGTGATAATGCAGTCCAGAGCGTCTCTTTCGGAATCCTCACTGCTTCCAAGCAAAAGAGTTGTTGTGAGTTTGAGGTTCCCGCCAAAGCTGATACCGTTTGAAAGGGCTATGTCTTTAACTGTTTTGAGCGAAATATTTTCGTCAACAGATATATTGTCCGGCCTGCAGGCTGCCATCAGTTCCAGATTGTGCTCTGCCTGGCCGCAAACAAAAAATGAGCTGAGCCCTATTTTTTCTCTGATGAAGCTAAAGATTTCACTAACTGGTTCCGAAACAAATGTCTCGAAAGAACCGGGATCAATCTGGCTGGTCATGGGGTCAACAATTGCAACAACCGTGCATCCGGCAGAAATATAGAGTTCCGACATCTTTTTTGCCACTTCGGAACAAAATGCAATTACGCTTCTGGCCTTCTCCGGATCTTCATACATTGCTGTAAAAATTTCCGTTCCCATAAGGTGCAGGGCGAGTGTGAAAGGTCCTGTCACAAGCCCGAAAAAAGCTATATCGGGATACTTTGTGCATAAAATCTCTGCTGCCTTAATCATCTCTCCTATCCTGCCATCTCCTGTTCCGGGTATCTTAAGATCATTAAGAGAAATCCCCTCTTCCAGAGGATGCGATATAACCGCAGGAGGATTGGACGGAGAAAAAAGCAACCGGCAACCAAGTGCCTCTGCTTCAAGCTGCAGGTCAAATGTAACAGGTAGCCCGTCCGGAGAATATTTTTCGATTGCTGCATCAAGCCCTTTTACAACAGACTCTGCATTTGAGAGGTAAACGTCTGCAGTTTCTCCGGTTAAAAATGCTCCATGACATCCCACAAAAGGCAGCCATGCCGGCCTGTCGTTTTCTACAAGCCCGAAAGAGCCGGTTATGTATTCTTTTCCTGTCATGATATTACAGCGAATTGATAAATTCTACGGCTATCTGAGGGTTGGGAGCAAATAAATCTGCTCCTATCCTATGTGCAAACTCGTTATTAAGAGGAGCCCCGCCTACTATGATTTTTTGGGAAGGATACACTTCGCGGAGTGTGCGGACAGATTTTTCCATCGATTCCATTGTTGTTGTAAGCAGTGCAGACATTCCCAAAATGCATCCCGGATTATCACCAATCGCTTCCAAAAATTTTTCTGTTTTCACATCCACTCCCAGGTCCACAACTGTCCAGCCGGAGCCTTCTATCATCATAGACACAAGGTTCTTTCCTATATCGTGTAAATCGCCGGACACTGTTCCGATAACAAAAGTTCCTCTCTTGCAAATCTCTCCCGAGCTGAAATATGGCTTCAGATGACTCATTGCACTGTTCATTGCCTTAGCACACATAAGAACCTGTGGAACGAACAGTTTCTTGTCTTTGAAAAGATCGCCAACGATTCCCATTGCCGGAATCATGGCTTTTGTGAGAATATCGTTTGCAGAAACTCCGTTTTCAAGAGCTTCGCCTGTGAGTTCGAATGCTCCCGGCTGCCCTTTCATATCGGGTGGATATGGCGAATTTATATCTACTTTTCCTTTTTGAATTGATATTGAAATCCTTCCGATAAAATCTTCCATTTGGCGTGTATTTTCAACAAATTTATGAATAAAAAAAACAGCAAAATGTCTTCGGGGGGATTTTAAATGGGATTGAACAAAAAATTGTACCTTTATCGCTTAAAAGTGAAGTTTAAAACACATACAAATTATGAATCTGAAACACATCTCCCTTAGCGTAGAAAACCATGTCGGTAAAATTACAATAAGCAACCCTCCTACACTTAATGCACTAAACAGTCTCATAATTAAAGAGCTGGGGCAGGCAATTGACGTCGTTGCCGCCGACAGCGATATTTATGTTCTCATAATTACCGGAGATGGCCGGTCTTTCGTTGCAGGGGCAGATATTTCCGAAATGGTTAACTTAAATCCCGAATTGGGAAAGGCTTTTGGAGAAACAGGTTCATCTGTTTTCAGGAAAATCGAGAAACTTGAGAAACCGGTTATAGCCGCCGTTAACGGATTTGCCCTTGGAGGAGGTTGTGAACTTGCTCTTTCGTGTGATATACGGATTGCTTCCGAAAATGCTAAATTCGGGCAACCGGAAGTGGGACTCGGAATTTGTCCCGGTTTTTCCGGAACAGTACGGATGGCGAAGCTTTTAGGACCGGGCAAGGCAAAAGAACTGATATTTACAGGAAGAGTCATTGGTGCTGCCGAGGCACTGGAGATAGGCCTCGTTAATAGCGTTGTTAAGCAGGAAGAGATTATGGACAAAGCCATGGAGATGGCCGGCATGATAGCTGCCAAAGCTCCTTTTGCAGTGAAATATTCAAAAGAGGCGATAAACAATGCAATGGATTTCGACAGCGAAAAGTCAATTGAAATGGAAAACAATCTTTTTGGAAAATGTTTTTCAACAGAAGATCAGAAAGAGGGAATGGCTGCTTTTTTAGCTAAGAGAAAACCTCTGTTCACAAATAAATAATTGATAATTAATAAACACAAAATATACCTCAGGATTATGAAAATTGGAGTTATCGGAACAGGCACAATGGGCAGCGGAATTGTGCAGGCTTTTGCTCAGGCAGGCTTTACAGTTGTAATGAAAGGAATTTCTGACGCAGAATTACAGTCTGGCCAGAAAATCATATCAAAAAATCTTTCAAAACTTGTTGAAAAAGAAAAAATTACTGCCGCGGAAAGTGAGCAGATAAAATCCAGAGTAACAGGAACAATAACATATGACTTATTTTCCGATGCCGATATTGTAATTGAAGCAATTCTCGAACATATGGATCTGAAAAGAGAGATATTCGGAACATTGGATAAAATTTGCAAACCGGAAACAATCCTGGCTTCCAATACTTCTTCTCTCTCAATTACAGAAATAGCCGCATCTACAAAAAGAGCCGGAAGGGTGATAGGAATGCACTTCTTCAATCCTGCTCCGGTAATGAAGCTTGTGGAGGTAATAAACGGACAGCTGACAGCTCCCGAGGTGCATGATTTTGTTATCGATCTTGCAAAACAGATGGGCAAAACACCTATTACAGTAAATGAAGCTCCTGGATTTGTTGTGAACAGAATACTCATTCCCCTTGTTAATGAAGGAGTGGCTATCCTCGCAGACGGCGTTGCCACAAAAGAAGAGATAGACGAAGCGATGAAACTGGGCGCAAACCATCCTATGGGTCCTCTTGCTCTTGGAGACCTTATCGGTTTGGATGTCTGTCTTGCAATTATGGAAGTCCTTTACAACGAATTCGGTGATTCTAAATACAGGCCTCACCCTCTGCTCCGGAAAATGGTACGGGCAAATTTGCTTGGCCGCAAAACAGGAAAAGGATTTTACGACTACGGAAGATAGTTGCGGGAAAATAAAACTTAAATACTTATAAACTGCAAATATGCCACTGAGCAGACAGGTGCCGCAAAAGGTTTCGAGAACAAATTATAAGGGTCTAATGCAAAGACGCATCAGGAAGGTTCTTATGATTTGCAGCAGCTATGACGCATACACCCTTGAAGAAGACGGAAGAATTGAGGTTCAGATCTATAAGGAATATGTAGATTTGAATCTCAGCAACCCTCCTACTTTTACATGGGTAACATCTTCGCTCGACGCATACAACCTTCTCGAATCCGACAACGATTTCGATCTTATAATCAGCATGTTCAATGTGGGAGAACTTGATGTTTTCAAGTTTTCCAGACAACTGAGAGAAGAAGGATTGCATATACCTTTTGTCCTGCTGACACACTTTTCAAAAGAACTGCACAGGTTAATTGAAAATCAGGACTGCTCGGGAATTGATTATATCTTCAGCTGGCAGGGAAACGCCGATCTTATCCTGGCTATCATAAAATTATTCGAAGACAGGATGAATGCCGATGATGACATTGTGGGCGCCGGAGTTCAGTCCATTTTGCTGGTAGAAGATTCTGTAAGATACTACTCCACATATCTTCCTGCTCTATATAAGCTTGTGCTTCAGCAAAGCGCAGAGTTTTTGAAGGAGGCACTCAACGAGCAGCAGCAGAAATTACGAAAAAGAGCAAGACCAAAAATTCTGCTTGCAACAAATTACACAGAAGCCGTTCAATTGTATGAACAGTACAAAAAAAATCTGCTTGGGGTAATATCAGATGTCGCATTTGTAATAAATAAAAATGACCCGTCCTATACCGAGAAAATGGATGCGGGAATTGATTTGTGTAAACTCATCAAGAACGATGACCCGTATATGCCGTTTCTGCTGCAAAGTTCTCAGGATTCAATGCGTGGCGTGGCTCAGGAACTTGGTGTGGGATTCATACTTAAATATTCAAAAACTCTGCTTATTGAGTTAGGAGAATATATAAGCGAAGAGTTTCTTTTTGGGGATTTTGTATTCAGGGATCTTGAAACCGGCGAAATACTTGGCAGGGCAAAAGACTTGAGAGATTTACAGCAACTGGTAATGGAAATTCCGGAAGATGTGCTTCTTTACCACGGTTCAAAAAACAGACTCTCGAAATGGATGTATTCAAGAGGGCTTTTCTCGCTGGCTTCAAAAATCAAAAAAGCCGACCAAAGCCACTTTAAAACAATAGACGAGCTCCGGAAATACATCGTTCAGGCGATAATTGACTACCGTATTCTTTTGGGTCATGGTGTTGTAGCAAGGTTTAACCCAGAGACTTACAGCAAGTATATCTGGTTTGCCAGGCTCGGGGAAGGCTCTCTTGGGGGCAAAGCAAGGGGACTGGCTTTTATAAACAACATGCTTGAGAAGTACAATCTCCTTCAAAAATATCCCGGAGTTAAAATTTTAATTCCCCGTACAGTTGTTGTTGCCACAGATTACTTTGATGAATTCCTAAAGGTCAATGGCCTTCAGTATGTAATAAATTCTGAAATTTCCGACGAAGAGATTCTTTCAGAATTTGTCAGTTCAAGACTTCCGGAAGCTCTGGTAAATGAGCTTAAAGCATATATTTCTCACGCTTCCGGTCCTTTGGCTGTCCGTTCAAGTTCAAAACTGGAGGACTCCCATTACCAGCCTTTCGCAGGTATCTATTCAACATATATGATTCCTCTTACCCATAACAGGGATCAGATGCTGCGGCTGCTTGGGAAGGCTATTAAAAGTGTTTATGCTTCTATATATTTTTCTTCCAGCAGATCTTATATTCAGGCAACTTCAAATCTGCTGAGTGAAGAGAAGATGGCTGTAGTTATTCAGGACCTGTGCGGAACAGAAGACAGCGGATTTTTCTTTCCTACAATCTCAGGAGTGGCAAGGTCAATTAACTTCTATCCTATTGGTGCCGAAAAGCCGGAAGACGGCATTGTAAACATGGCATTCGGGCTTGGAAAGCTGGTTGTTGAAGGTGGAAAAACCTTACGCTTTTCGCCAAAACATCCAAAACACGTACTTCAGTTATCTACGCCACAACTGGCAATGAGGGACACTCAAAACGAAATGTATGCCCTCAACCTTAAGCCGGAGCAGTTCAAAACATCAATAGACGACTCAGTTAACCTTGAGAAATTCGAAATTAACCAGGTCAAACATTTCCGCAACCTCAACTTTGTGGCGTCAACCTGGGATATGCAAAATCAGGTAATTATTGACAATAACCTCGAAGATGGACGCAAAATCATTACATTCTCTCATATTCTCAAATATGACACAATGCCGTTGGCTCCTCTTCTGAGCGAGCTTCTGGAAATTTGTCAGAAAGAGATGCGGTCGGCAGTCGAAATAGAGTTTGCCGTAAATATGGATGTGCCCGCAGGCGAGGACAAAACATTTAATTTTCTGCAGATAAGGCCTATCACAGAGAGTCTGGACAATAAATCTCTGGACTGGGATAAAATTGATACGGAAGACTCTCTTATTTATGCTCAAAAGGCTCTGGGGGTTGGATTTATTGACGGGATAACAGATGTTGTTTACATCAGGAACGAGAATTTTGACAGCAGCCATACGGTAAAAATGGCTGAAGAAATTGATTCTCTAAATATAAAAATGAAAGAACAGGGAAGATACTATGTTCTTGTTGGTCCCGGGAGATGGGGCTCCAGCGATCCATGGCTCGGCATCCCAATAAAATGGCCGCATATCTCTGAGGCAAAGGTAATTGTAGAGTGCGGGCTCAGGGACTTCCATGTTGAACCAAGCCAGGGTACCCACTTCTTTCAGAACCTTACCTCTTTCGGAATAGGCTATCTTACAATAAACCCATATAACAACGACGGGAAGTTCGATAAAGAAGAGCTTGACAAAATGGATGCTGTATACGAAAGCAATTATTTAAGAGTTGTCAGGTTTGACAAACCTTTATATATTTTTATAGACGGAAGAAAAAATAAGGGCATAATAAGAAAGTAGATCCGATCGCAATGCGACTCACTTTGATATTTCTTTTGTGCTGCCTCGGCGGTTCCATTCAGGGGCAGAATTACTTTCAGAAACTTTCCGGAATCGTTATTGATTCGGAAAGCAGGACACCTCTTCAGGGTGCGAACGTTCTTGTCGGAACTTTTTCCGGAAAGAACTTTACAACAACAGATTCCCTTGGAAAGTTTTCAATAATGGTTCCCCCGGGGAGACACTCTTTACAGATTTCATACCTGGGATATAATAGCCGAATTGTAAAAGACATTCTCGTTGGAACGGGAAAAGAGGTATTCATTACTGCCGACCTGAACGAGTCAAGGCAACTGATTTCAGAAGTAGTTGTAAGTGCCGAGTCTAAAAGGAGTGTAAACCCAATGGCCGCAGTGAGTGTTCACAGGCTCAGGAGCCAGGATGCCGCACGTTTTGCCGGTGGTTATTACGATCCGTTGAGAATGGTTACGGCAATGCCTGGCGTTTCAGCAGGAAATGATGACGACGATAATCAGATAATCATCCGGGGAAACTCTCCTAAAGGGCTTCTTTGGAGGATTGAAGGGATAGAAATTCCAAATCCCAACCACTTAACAGGCGGCCAGGGTGCTTCCGGCGGAGCATATTCGTCAATAACAACAAATGCTCTCTCAGGATTTGATTTTTATACTGCGGCATTTCCTGCAGAGTATGGAAATGCATACTCGGGAGTAATGGATTTAAGCCTGAGAAATGGAAATGATTCAAAAGGCGAATATTCTCTGGGACTAAGTGTTGTTGGAGCAGAGGTATCTGCAGAGGGACCTTTTCGCAGGAAGCCGGGCAGTTCATGGTTTGCCAATTTTAGATACGCAAATTTTGACTTTTTAAAGCGTTACGGAATCATAGATATTGAAGAGGTAGGAATAATCCCCCGGTCATGGGACTGGGCATTAAAAGCTGCAATAAAGACCAAAAAAGCCGGTACAATTGAATTCTTCAGCATAGGAGGCTCAAGCCTGGTTGGCGACATTGCATCTGAAAATGCCGATTCAATAAAAAGCGGGGCCGATAAAGACGAATATATGGACCGGCATTTTATGGCTGTTGCTGGCATAAAACACTATATTGCATTTCCAAATTCGAAGACATACCTGCGGACAACCGTTGGTTTTACATACCAGCAGGATCGTTCGGACAATCATGTTACAGACACCCTGTTAAACAAAACGCTTTATTATGAAGAGTTTTTCAAATATCCTGCTCTCCGGATCTCAAGTTTATTAACCCATAAATTTAACTCAAGGAACACTCTGCGCACGGGATTTTCAATAAACTCAACAGGCGGGGACATGTTCGCAAGAAAATATCAGTCTGCAGAGAAATATGATACTCTCATAAATGCAAAAACAACCGGCTGGTACAACAGCTACTTTGCACAGTGGAAATACAGGCCGCTGCCTGCTGTTGAAATAAATACCGGCATAAATGTTTTCCACTCTTTCATAACCCACGAGCTCTTATGGGAACCAAGGCTCAGTATGGTTTTTCACCTGCCTCAGGGGCAAACTCTAAGCTTTGGAAGCGGATTACATTCAAGACTGGAACCCCTTTCAATTTACAATTACAGCATAAAGGTTGACAAAACCCATCTGGACACAAAGAACAGCGATTTAAAAACAATTAAATCCCTGCATTTTACAGTAGGTTTTAACAGACAGTTTGGAGAGGATTTTAATATGGGATTTGAAATATATATGCAGTCTCTATATGATGTTCCTGTGTCATCTTTAAAGACTAACCTTTACTCGGTTTTAAACGCTTCTTACGGACTGCCCGATATTATTCTGGAAAACAAGGGAAATGGGGTGAACAAAGGAATAGAGTTCACAATGGAAAAGGATTTCACCAGAAATTACTATTGTATGATGTCCGCATCAATATTTGATTCAAGGTACAGGGCTTCGGACGGAAACTGGTACAGTACATATTACAACAACGGTTACATTTTAAATTTTACAGGCGGCAAAGAATTTTCCGTCGGAAAAAGCAGGCAAAACACTCTGGGATTCAACATTAAGGCACTTTTACGCGGAGGATACAGATATACCCCTGTTGACGAGGCATTGACAATGAGCAGGAGACGAATTATTTATGATATTTCCGAGACATACGGCAAACATCTCCCCTCCTATCAGAGAATAGATTTTGGAGTTAGCTACAGAGTAAACAAAAAAAGCAGTGCCTGGACATTTTTAATTGATGTACAAAACATTACAGACAGGCATAATGCAGTAAGAAAGAGATTTTCTTTTGTTTCCGGGAAAATCGTTGAAACTTATTCCAGAAGTGTTGGTCTTGTGCCTGTTGCTTCTGTCAAAGTAGAGTTCTGAGTCAATACCGGATATTAAGCAACTATATTTTACTGATTTTTTCTACTTTTGCATTTAATTCAATTATAAAATGAGCGATGTTCTTCATCACGAATGCGGCATAGCACTTATCCGTCTGCTTAAACCAATAGAGTTTTATGAAAAGAAGTATGGTTCGTACCAGTATGGACTGAGCCGTCTTTACATTCTCATGGAGAAACAGAGAAACAGGGGTCAGGACGGTGCTGGCGTTGTGGGAGTAAAAATTGACATGCCTCCGGGATATAAATACATGGACAGGGTACGTTCATGCGAGGCAAATCCTATTCAGGATGTTTTCAATAAAATTCAGGAGCCGTTCACCGGTGAAGAGTCTAACGGGAAAGATGCCTGCTGGGCAAAACAAAATCTTCCATTTATATCCGAGGTCTATCTGGGACACTTAAGATATGCCACATTCGGCAAAAACAATATTGACTTTGTGCATCCTCTTAAAAGGTCAAGCAACTGGAGAAGCCGCAATCTTGCGCTTGCTGCCAACTTTAACCTTACAAATGTAGATGAGTTGTTTGACAGTCTCATAAAAGAGGGCCAGCATCCACGCAACTATTCTGATACTGTAACTCTCCTTGAAAAAGTCGGTTTCTTTCTTGACGACGAAATTCAAAACCGTTACAGGCAATACAGAGATGAGGGTTATTCAAAGCAGGATATTTCTCCGATGATTGAAAAAAATCTTGACTGGGCCGGAGTTCTCTCCAAAAGCTGTGCCGATTGGGATGGCGGATATGCGGTTGCCGGAGTTGTAGGACACGGAGATGCTTTTGTCATGCGTGATCCCTGGGGAATAAGACCGGCTTACTACTACGCAGATGAAGAGGTCGTTGTGGTAGCATCGGAAGGATCAGTAATAAGAACAGCATTTACCGTTGATGATACCAACATTCGGGAAATAAAGCCCGGATATGCCCTGATTATAAAAAAAGACGGATCTGTGAGCGAGGAGCTTGTCCGGGAACCAAAGAAAAGAAGCAGTTGTTCTTTCGAAAGAATATACTTTTCAAGAGGGAACGACAGAAATATTTATAAAGAGAGAAAAAAACTGGGAGAATTGCTCACCCCTCAGCTTATAACTGCTGTAGACGGAGATCTGGACAATACCGTTTTTTCATTTATCCCCAACACTGCCGAAACCTCATTTTACGGAATGGTTAAAGGCATTCAGAAGTACATGGTAGAAGAGAAAAAAAGACAGATTAAAGCCGGGCGGGCAACGTGGAGCGAGGAGACCTTATCTGAGATAATTTCAAAAGAGCCAAGAGTAGAGAAAATAGTAATAAAGGATGCAAAATTCAGAACATTCATCTCTTCCCACGACGGAAGAGACGAAATGGTGGGTCACGTATATGACGTTACATACGGAGCGGTAAAAGAGAGCGACAACCTTATCGTGATTGATGACTCAATAGTTCGCGGAACAACCTTGAAAAAAAGTATTCTCCGCATACTGGACAGTCTGAATCCGAAGCGTATAATTATTGTCTCATCGGCACCTCAGATTCGCTATCCCGACTGTTATGGAATAGACATGAACCGGATGGGTGAATTCATTGCATTCAATGCTGCAATTGCGCTTTTAAAAGAGAGAGGAATGCAGCATATAATTGACGAGGTTTATCGCAAATGCAAAGCTCAGGAGGGATTGCCAAAAGAGAAGTTTGTAAATTTTGTCACAGGAATATACGAGCCATTTACTTATGAAGAGGTTTCCGGGAAGATTGCCCAACTGGTAAAAAGCGACAGTATCAAGGCTGAGGTCGTTGTTGTTTTTCAGACTGTTGAAAATTTACACGAGGCCTGTAAAGAAAACAGCGGAGACTGGTATTTTACAGGGGACTACCCTACTCCTGGCGGAAACAAGGTTGTAAATACTGCTTTCATTAACTGGATTGAGGGAAGGAACGAGAGATCTTATTAACATCGAAGAGAATTTTTAATAACTTGCCATACATTTCTAAATGAGAGTCACTCATGGTAAAGTCAAAATTTCTATTGCCGGTCGTTATAATATTTTTATTTGCATGTACCCAGGGTAAAAATCAATCAGGGGAACCTGTGTCCGGGCCAATCAAAGTTGAGGCTAATGGGTATATTGTTCCAAAGGACAGTCTCTCAAGTCCGGAAACGGTTCCTGCCGGAAAACCAATAACAGTAAGAGTTGGAAAATTAGCAGAAACTCAGGAGACCTCTAATATCCATCCTGCAAAAAAACCTGAAATTTTTACTCCCTCAGAGCCTGCAATCAAGGTTTATATAGGAAGTAAGCAGGGATTACAGGACTCAGTCGTAGCTATTGGAAAAACGGTATTCTGTAAAGCTCCTGAAATGGTTCTGGTAAAAGAGCCCTATGTAAGGGATATCAATCCTCTTAATTTCAGTAATTTCAGCAAATTACAGGGATTGAGACACGATCAGTTACGCAGTATCATTCAGGATAAAATGGGAAATATCTGGCTGGGAACCGATGATGGTCTTACCAAATATGACGGAAAATATTTTTTCCATTACACCACAGATCAGGGCTTGAACAACAACCTTATTTTATCGCTTTTTCATGATTCAAAAGGTAATATCTGGTTTGGAACTTTTCGGGGCGGAGTTACAAAATATGATGGCAGATATCTCACAAATTTTTCAACTGAAGGGGGCCTTATTAACGATGTAGTCAATTGTATTTATGAAGACAAGGAAGGGAACTTCTGGTTTGGAACAGGTGGCGGTGCAGTGAAATACGATGGAAAGAATTTTACAAATTATACAGTTAATGAAGGTTTGTCCAACAATGATGTACGTTCTATTATTCAGGACAATTCCGGAAACCTATGGATTGGGACAAATGGCGGAGGATTCTCTGTTTTCAATGGAAAAACATTTGTGAATTACACAGATAAAGAAGAATCTGCTCTAAATAACATAAGCACATTATTTAATGACAAAGATGGCAATATATGGGTAGGTACAGCCAGCCGCGGAATATTAAAATTCGACGGATCAACTTTTGTCCATTACACTACTGAAAATGGTCTTTGCAGTAATTCTACAAGAACAATCACTCAGGATAGTGAAGGTAATATGTGGATGGGGACAACAGACGGTGGCGTATCAAAATTTGACGGTAATTTTTTCATTAATTACTCTTTAGCAGAAGGGTTGAATTCAAACTATATCCGCAGTATTTTACAGGACAGCTATGGAAATATGTGGTTTGGGACAAGGGGAGCCGGGCTTACAAGGTTTGATGGCGATATTTTTTCTCATTACACAGAAAACGAGGGCCTTAGCAACAGCAGGGTGATGAATATTCTGGAAGACAAATCGGGTACACTATGGTTAGGAACATTTGGTGGATATGTTACAAAATGCACAACAAGAGAAATTGATGGCGTAAAAACCAGATTCTTCTCTCAATTCGGCAAAGATCAGGGATTATTAAGCAGCCGGACTTACAGTCTTATTCAGGACAGATCCGGAAATATCTGGTTTGGAACAGACGGAGGCGGTGTTTCTATGTTCGATGGTAAGGTTACTGTTACATTCACAAAAGAACAGGGATTATGTGATAACGCAATAAGAAAAATATATGAAGACAGAGACGGAAATTTGTGGTTTGCGTCTTACGGTTCCGGCATTTCAAAATTTAACGGAACCAGCTTTACGAATTTCTCAAAGGAAGATGGCATAAACAGTAACAGCGTATTAAGCATTCTGCAGGATAAAAAAGGTAATATATGGTTTGGAACAGATGGTGGAGGTGTTACCTGCTTTGACGGTAAAAACTACATTCAGTACACAAAAAAACAGGGATTCTTCAGCAATACGGTATACAGTATAATTGAGGATGAAAACGGTATCCTCTGGTTTGGTACAGGAGGAGAGGGTCTGGTAAGGTATGACGGAAAAACATTCGTTAAATACGCCGAAGAGAGCGGGCTCAACAATAATCATGTCCTTAGCTTATTTCAGGATTCCAACAAAAACATATGGGCCGGAACCCGCTTTGGAATCAATATCCTAAAAGCAGAAAAGCTGAAACATATCCAAAACAGCACCGATGGCCTTCTTTTTAAAAGTTACAATTATGAAGACGGATTCATTGGAATAGGATGCAATCTCGGAGCAATTACAGAAGACAAAGACGGTACTGTATGGATTGGTACAAATGACCGACTTACTGCCTTTCACGGAGAGAGGAAAAAAACCGGGCCAGTTACTCCAAATCTTCAGATAACAAACATTCAGCTTTACAATGAAAATATACCCTGGACAGAGCTGGCAGAAAATCAGGATACTTCCCTTCTATTGCATAATGGCGTAACAGTAGGAAAATTTAAATTTACGGGAATTTCACAATGGAACGGAATTCCTGAAAATCTGAAACTCTCACATAAAGACAACTACATCACATTCAACTTTACAGAAATTGCCCAGACACAAATAAGAAAAATAAGATATCAGTACAAACTTGACGGCCTTGATAAAAACTGGAACTATCCTACAGACCGTACAGAAGTATCTTACGGAAACCTGAGTTCCGGTAAATATGCTTTCAGAGTAAAAGCAATAAACAGCGAAGGTGTCTGGAGTAACGAGGTCAGTTATGAGTTTTCAATATTGCCACCATGGTGGGCCACCTGGTGGTTCTACCTTTTGCTCGCTGTATTTGTCATTCTGTCAATATACAGCTTCATTAAATACAGAGAAAGACAATTAACTCACGACAAACAGCAGCTTGAAGCGAAAGTAAGGGAACAGACACACGAACTCACAGACAAAAACAAAGAACTTGAGGTGATTAACCTTGAAAAAGATAAGTTGTTTTCAATTATCGCACATGATCTGAGGGGTCCGTTCAGCACGTTTTTGGGTCTCACCCAAATAATGTCGGAAGAGCTCACTAGCTTTACAATGGATGAGATAAAAGAATTCGCCGTTAGCATGAATACATCTGCAACAAACCTTTTCAGTCTGCTTGAAAATCTTTTGCAATGGTCCAGAATGCAACAATCGGCGGTTCCATTCAATCCTAAGCCTGTTAATTTAATCTCTCTATTAGAAGAAAATATGGCTCTGCCGCTTCAGGCAGCAAAAGAAAAGGGAATAGAATTAACATATGATATTCCCGATGGTATAAATTTTAATGCCGACAGCAATATGTTGCAGACTATTATCAGGAACCTTGTTTCAAATGCCATTAAATTCACTGATAAAGGTGGGAAGGTGGTTCTTTCGGCAAAAACATGCAATGATAAAAACATCGAAATATCAGTTAAGGATAATGGAATTGGAATGTCAGAAGCCGTTATAAATAAGCTTTTCCATTTGAATGAGGAGACAAACAGGCCGGGCACAGCCGGAGAACCAAGTTCCGGCTTAGGTCTAATGATATGTAAAGGATTGATTGAAAAACACGGAGGTGAATTGAGGGTAGAGTCTGAGGTTGGTAAAGGGTCGGCCTTCTATTTTACCATTCCCCAGAATGTATAAGATATATTAATGCTGAATCCAGTCGTAAACAGCAAATTTGTCTGTCCCGGAAACATTTCCCGACATCCATTTTGGCCACCATCCGCTAATATAAATGTTCGTTAAAGATGTGGGTATCTGTGAAAGGTCGGTTGTATACTTCATCTTTACATTATCCACCCAAAAGCTCACTTCATTTGGGTAATAATCGATGCGATATTCGTGAAACTGAGAACTTGGGTCAAAAGCCAGAATAATTTGTGAACTGAACTTTTGAACTCCTTTTACCCATGTATTCAAATCCAGCTTCCCCGAGCCATCGTTCCATATCTCAATGTCTATTTCATCAAGATTCGTGCTCTCATACAAAAAGAACGTTGTATAAGTACCCGGAAGCTGAGAAGGTGTTTTTATTGAGGCTCTGTATGTACCGTATTTGTATTTTGCCGGGGCAGTTGTTTTTACTTCTCCCCCATCCTTTGTCTGCATTGGAAATTTTATCGACAGTAGTCCGTCTTTTAAAGAAATATTCTGTGTGTCAAACCGGCCAAACCCGGGGGTTAATTTATTGCTGATAATCCAGCGGTTTGCATCAAACCCGTTAAAATCGTCTATAAAATTAAATGCATTGAACGCATCTTTCTGCTCAAAAAAACCGAGTTGAACAGCTCCTGTAACGGAAGGATTGGTTTTCCATATTGCTGTCCTTACTGTGTAGGGGCCGGAAACAACTTGATTATTGCCGGGAATTGTCCATGACAATTCTAATTGCGTTGACACCTCACCGGGATTTAATGTCAGGGTATCAGCGGGAACATCGTACCACGTACCGGATTTATCTTGCAAACTGTAGCCTATCCAGAACTTCCAACGGATATTCCCCGTATTTTTAAATTCCAGCCGGGATATTGATTTGTCTCCGGAATATAAATTTCCGCTTTGAAAAACGAACTTTACAATAGAAACAGCAACAGTCTGCTGAGAAGGAGGGACATTCCCTCCCCCATCAGGATCAATGCCGTTTTTATCACAGGATATTACAAACAACAGTGGAAGTAACAGGGAAATTAACGTTTTATTTTTGCCGGTCATCAAAATTGCGTAAAATTTATTTGGAAATATAGGCGTTTTTTTTGAATCTAATATTTTCAAAAGAAATTGATATTAAAACTAAAATCGATAGATTTGTGTTATACTATTCTACATATTATTGTTAAATTATATTTATGAACAATAACAACCAAATCACAAGAAGATTATTACCTAAAATATTGTTTTTTCTGTTAATTGCTGTCTTAGGCTCTTCATATCTTTATTTTACCTGGGCAAGCATTAAAAAGCAGCAGACAGATAGTGTGCTACAAATAGGCAGATCTGTTGGCGCAATGATACCCAAAGCCGATTTGCTTGCTCTTCAGGCAAAACCGGAAGATATTGACAAGCCTCAGTACACAGTAATTAAAAACACTCTCAAAGCGATAACAAAAGTAAACCCGAAAGCACGGTTCGCCTATTTATACACACAACAAAACGGAAAAATTTTCTTTATTGCCGACTCGGAACCCGCTGAATCTGAAGACTATTCACCACCCGGGCAAGAGTTTACCGAAGCTCAGCCGCAGGATATCCAACCCTTAAAAGACGGGAAGGAAACAGTAACGTCTCCTGCTTCCGACAGATGGGGAACATGGGTGAGTGTTCTAATACCTATTAAAGATGACAATACAGGAAAAATTATTGCTGTTTTTGGAATTGATTATGACGCAACTTCCTGGAAAGCATTAATATTCAGGGCACTTATTAAATCAAGTATAATAATTATATTGCTTATCCTTGCTCTGTACTTTGTATTTAGAATAAGGGCCAAGAACAAAACCCTTGATATTGAAATTTCTGAAAGGGAAAAAGCGGATGAAGCACTTCTAAACAGTGAAGTTCGTATGCGGTTAATCACAGACTCTGCTCAGGATGCTATTCTGATGATGGACAATAACGGTCTTGTTTCGTACTGGAACCCTGCCGCAGAGAGAATATTCGGATATAAGAAAGAGGAGGCCATTGGAAAAAACCTGCACAGGCTCATAGTACCGGAAAACTCTTATAAAGCACACATTGCCGCGTTTCCATTTTTTAAGAAGACAGGACAAGGAGAAGCTGTTGGAAAAACACTTGATCTTGATGCCGTACGAAAAGACGGCTCAGAAATCTCAGTTCAATTATCTCTCTCCTCTCTCAAAATCAAAGGCGAGTGGAATGCAATAGGGATTCTCAGGGATATCTCTGAACAGAAGAAAACAGAGGCAGCCCTATTAAAGGCAAAGGAAGAGTCCGAAATGGCCAACAAGGCAAAAAGCATATTTTTGTCAAACATGTCACATGAGATACGCACACCGCTTAATGCAATTATTGGTTTCTCTCAGCTTATGAACCGGGATAAAAAGTTGTCGGAAGTACAAAAAGAGTATAATGTTTCAATCATTAATGCCGGTGAACATCTTCTGGAACTTATAAACGAGATTCTGGAACTTTCAAAAATTGAAGCCGGACGCACTAAGCTAAATCCCACAAACATTAATTTGCACTCTCTTTCCGAAGACATTCACATGCTTTTCCGGGAAAGAGCACAAACAAAACACCTTCAGCTCATTTTCGAAACCGCCGAAAATTTGCCTCAATATGTTGTTGTCGACGAAGGCAAGTTGCGTCAGATATTTGTAAATCTAATCGGAAATGCAATAAAATTCACCGACGAAGGAGGAGTAGCTGTGCGCATCCGTGTTGACAAGAAAACTGAAAATGCCTGGAATTTGATAGTAGAAATTCAGGACTCGGGCCCCGGCATTTCCGAAGAAGAATTAGGAAGGTTGTTTAAGCATTTTGAACAAACCAGTTCCGGTGTTAAAAAAGGCAGCGGTACCGGTCTTGGACTTGCTTTAAGCAAGGAGCTGGCTGTATTAATGGGTGGAGACATATCTGTAACCAGCGAGGTCGATAAAGGGTCCGTGTTTACTTTCTGGGTGGAAATTAAAGAGGGGAAAATAGAGGAGAATGAAAAAACCACTCCTAAACAGGTAATAGGTATTGAAAAAGGAGAAGAGGTCTACCGCATATTGGTCGTTGACGATAAAATTGATAACCTTAAAGTAGTGGTAAGTCTCCTTAGATTAGTGGGCTTTGACACAAATGAAGCAGTTAACGGAGAAGATGCAATCGTAAAATTTCTGGAGTACAAACCGCATCTCATATTGATGGATATGCGGATGCCGGTTATGGACGGATATGAAGCTACGCGTCGCATAAAATCTATGGAAAATGGAGATAAAACTCCAATCATAGCTCTCACTGCAAGTACATTTGAAGAGGAAAGGAACAGGATTGCGTCTCTCAGGATGCAGGGCTACATACGCAAACCTTTCAGAGAAAACGAACTGTTCAGCACAATCGAAAAAGTTCTTGGAATTAAATATATCTATGACGATGAAACGTCTTTAAAAAAGACAAATGAAATTATGGACGACGGAGAAGTATCCGGAGATATTGCCAAACTGCCTGAAAGCCTGGTATCAGAGATGTTGGAAGCAATTTCAGTTGCAGACCTGGATTTGCTGATGAAGCTCATAGACAGAATTGACCCGTCCAATTCAGAACTTGCGCAGTACCTCAGAACTCTTGCCATGAATTACGACTATGACCATTTTCAGCACATTCTAACCAAAAAGGAAAAATCCGATGAGAAGCGATTATGAATCACAGCAAAATGTGCCTAACATTCTGATTGTTGATGATGTCCCTGCAAATCTTAGGTTGTTAGATCACATACTTAAGGACAAAGGATACAAAGTCCGCCCTGTCCCCAATGGGACACTTGCATTGCAGGTTGCAGAAAAAGAGAAACCGGATCTCATTCTCCTAGATGTTATGATGCCGGATATTGACGGGTTTGAAGTTTGCCGCAGGTTAAAGGCAAACCCAAAACTTAACGATGTACCCATCATCTTCATAAGTGCACTAAATGATACAACTGATATTGTTAAAGCTTTGACAACAGGCGGAGCAGATTTCATTACTAAACCGTTTAAAGCCGAAGAGGTGAGAGTGAGGGTAGAAACACATCTTAACCTCTACTATCAAAAGAAAGAGCTTCAAAGAATCAATGCAGAAAAAGACAGATTTTTTTCAATTATTGCCCACGACCTGCGTGGCCCGTTCAGTAGTTTTTTGGGCGTAACTCAATTACTTGACGAGAAGTTGTCGGAACTTACCAAGGAGGATATACAGGATTTCGCAGCAAGCATGAGAATTTCTGCCACTAATCTTTTCAGTCTTCTTGAAAACCTGCTCCAATGGGCAAAAATCAAACAGGGTTTAATTCCATTTGAGCCCAAAAATATGTTGTTGCACAAAATAGCTGAAGAGAGTATCGTGAATGTGCAGGAACCGGCAAAAAATAAAGGAATCGAAATTGTTAACAGTATTGAGGATGGTGTTGAAGTCTATGCCGATAAAAATATGCTCCAGACTGTTATACGCAACCTTGTTTCTAATGCAATAAAATTTACTCCAAAGGGAGGAAAAATATCTATCAACGCAAAAGCAGTTGAAGACAAAACTGTTGAAATCTCAGTTAAAGATTCTGGCATAGGAATGAATGAGGCTATGGTGGATAATTTGTTCCGACTGGATGTGAGGACAAACAGACCCGGAACTGAAGGAGAAGCAAGTACAGGACTTGGATTGATTCTTTGCAAAGATTTTATTGAAAAGCAGGGTGGGAAAATATGGGTCGAAAGTGAAGAAGGAAAAGGGTCCGTGTTTTATTTTACTGTTCCTGGCGAATAAATTATTATTATAAATATTCAGATGAAAGCGAAATTACTCATTATTAACTTCCTGGTCGTTGCATTATTTTCAGGAAACAGTTTTGCACAAAAAATTAATGTAGCTAAACTTGACAGTGTATTCCAAACATTAGAGGCTAACAATAAATTTATGGGAAGTATTGCCATTTCTCAAAACGGTCAACTTATATACTCACGGGCAATAGGCTATGCCGATATTGAGACTTTGAAAAGAGCTTCTCCTGAATCAAAGTACAGGATTGGTTCAATTTCCAAAATGTTTACTTCTGCACTTGTTTTCAAAGCAATTGACGAGAACAAATTGACATTGGACAAAACGATTGATGCATTCTTTCCTTCAATAGAAAATGCCAGGAAAATAACGATTGGCAATCTTTTAAATCACAGAAGCGGAATTCATAATTTTACAGATAATCCGGATTATTTAAAATGGAATACATTGCCAAAAAGTGAGAAAGAATTAGTTGAAATCATTACTAACGGCAAGAGCGATTTTGAGCCTAACAGCAAAGGTCAGTACAGCAATTCGAACTATGTTTTGCTTACAATAATACTTGAGAAAATCTACAATAAACCATATAAAACACTGGTTGAGAAATATATCACTAAGCCACTTCGTTTAAAAAACACTTATTTGGGCAATAAAATTAATTTATCAGACAACGAGTGTTATTCATATAAATTTGATGATAAGTGGGTTAAAGAGAGTGAGACCGATATGTCAATTCCTCTTGGAGCCGGTGCTATTGTTTCAAATCCCTCGGACTTAGCACTATTCATCTATGATTTATTTTCCGGAAAAATCATTTCTGAAAAGAGCCTGAGACAAATGACAACTATAGAAGACAATTATGGAAAGGGGATTTTCCGGTTTCCGTTTTACGAAAAGGTTCTATATGGTCATACAGGTGGTATTGACAGATTCACATCTACGCTGTCGTTCCTTCCTGAGGACAAGATTAGCGTTGCACTAACATCTAACGGAAGCAATTTCAGCAATAACACAATAATGATTTTCGCGTTAAGCTGCTTATACGACAAGCCATTTGAAATTCCTTCTTTTAAAGTCATTAATCTCACTTCAGAAGATCTAGATAAATACCTGGGAATATATTCAAGCATTCAGATACCATTAAAAATAACTTTCACTAAGAGTGGCAATAAATTAATTGCTCAGGCAACAGGTCAGTCATCACTTAGCCTGAACGCATCCGACAAAAATATTTTTAAATCGGCAGACGGGAGTATTGTTATCGAATTTAAACCTGAAATAATGCAGATGACGCTGAAGCAAGGAGGTGCAAATTTTGTATTTACGAAAGAGTAGAAATTTGGTGTACTAGAACGACACGATATTGTTTTTCAATGCAAATTTTACCATTTCGACGGTACTTTTAAAATCAAATTTTTGCATTATATTGTTTTTATGTGTCTCTACTGTTCTAATACTGATATTTAATTTTTCTGCTACCTCCAGATTAGAAAATCCTTCTACATACAATTTTAATATCTCTTTCTCTCGCGAAGTGAGGGAGTAATTCTTTGGTTTTTCTGTAGGATTGATATTCTTAATTTTAGAGACATACGATTTCATGAGGTTTTTGGAGATATTCGATGCATAATACTCATCTCCTTCACTTATTGTCCGGATGGCCTCCATCAACATCTCCTTATTAGTATCCTGCTTTGGCAAGATTCCTCTTGCACCGGCTTTAATTGCATTGTAGATATAGTCATCTGTTGTATACATCGACAAAATGAGCACCCTGGAAGGAAGGTTCATCTCTATGATTTTAGAGGTCAACTCAATACCTGTCATATCCGGCATTGAAATGTCGCTTATGACAATATCTGGTAATTGAGATTTAATAATTTCCAATGCTTTAAATCCATTAGAGGCACAACCAATGAAATCAATATCTTCTTCGTCAATCAGCATTGTTTTAACACCATCGAGGATAATCTGATGGTCATCAACCAACAATATTTTGATTTTTCTCATAGTCATACGATTTTATTTACCTTAACCCGAATAGTGGTCCCTTTTTCCGGAAAGGATTCCACATCAAATGTACCATCCAGTAAAATACTTCGTTCACGCATATTGAATAACCCTTTTCCCAGTCCCATGTCATTGGTATTGTAATTGAAGCCTTTTCCGTTGTCCTCTATTATAAGCACTAAATTTTCAACTGTTTCTGTAAGCTGAATCTGAATCTGAGTTGCTTCCGAATGTTTAATCGCATTATTCAGAGCTTCCTGTACTATTCTGTACAAATAAATTTTTGTGCGTTGCTTTATATGCTCAAAATTACCGAACCAGGAAAAGTCTATCTGTATTCCTGTGGTTTTCTGTACCTGATTACAGAGGTTCTTAATTGCCATTTCAAACCCAAACTCCAATATTCCTGAAGGTGCCAAATCTGTGGAAATTTTTCTTAATTCATCAATAGAATGGTTTACCTGTGTTTTTAATTCGTTTATTTTTTGATTAGTACATTAACTAAAGCTGCATTAATAAGTAATATATTGAATAATTTATGGTCGATTTAGTAATTATTGGCAATGGGTTTGATCTCGCACATGGATATAAAACAGGGTACTGCGATTTTATTAATTGGTATATTGAAAAGTGTTTAGAGAAAAGCAGAGAAAGCGGTTTTAAAATTTTAAAACACGATTTAATTTGGTTTTCAATAAGTGGAGAACCGCTTAAAGTAGTTAATGGCGTTGAACAAATTAATAGGAAAGCCATATTTGCATACGGAACTAACGACTTCTTTAAAAAAATTTATGAGCATCATAAAAATAGCACCTGGGAAGGAGTTGAAAGAGAATATTTTATATTTCTTTATAATCTTGTAACCGAAACGCAAGAATTTTACAATAGTGATAGATTTGACAAAGGCTCCGGTGTTAATCCAAGGGAAGAATTAAATAAAAAAGTCAAGGATTTAAATGAATGCTTCTCAATAATAAAAAGAGAACTTATTGAATATCTTGGCACCGTTACGCCTAAGGAGAGAGATAAATTTTCAGGTAATAACTCAATATTTGAGCTGTTAGATACTTTGTTTGAAAGTTGTAAAGTTGACCTTGATTTCAGCCACGGGGATAACACCGACAGAAAAATTGTTCTTCTTAATTTCAACTATACTTATACAGCCGGTATCTATCACAGTTACTTTGTCCAACGTTATCAGAATTGGAATAATGCCATCTTAATTAATATTCACGGCGTTCTAAACGACCATAAATCAATTATTTTTGGGTATGGAGACGAGTCTGATAAAAGGTATAGCGAACTGGAAGAATGTGGGGATAACGATATTTTGACCAATTTTAAGTCGTTTGAGTATTTCCAGGGCAAGCAATATTCGGCATTAGCTGAACTATTAGAAAAGCAAAAATATAACGTGCATATAATGGGTCATTCATGCGGAGTTAGCGACAGGGTCTTATTAAAGGAACTTTTTTGCACCGACAATTGCCAAAAAATTCAAATCTATTATCATAGAAAGGAAGATGGGTCAAATGACTATAAAGATAAAACAATGAATATTTCGCGAATATTTCCACTAGACCAAAAAGCGGAAATGAGAAAAAAAATTGTAAATATTCGTGATTGCAACCCTTTATAATTATTTGTTTTATAGCTTTTAGAATCTGGGCTGATATAAATGTACATCTATTGTAAAACATTATATTAAAAAAAATGTTCTTTAAAAGAACCAATTTAATAAAATCAATTTGTAACTTTACTTACGTTTGAAACCAAGGCAATAATTGATATTTTTGGTAAATGAATCTTGTGTCAAAATTTTGCATAAATTTGCAGTGATTCTTGATAAAGAAGTAGTTTTTTCTTCAGTTTAATTCATATATAATATGTCAAAGCTTATTAAAGCTCCATTAGTTGAGGTAATATTTGAAATTCGATGGAATTCCCAACATCCTCAAGATATCAATGAATTTCAAATATTAATAGGGTCGATGTACTCTAAACTCAATGAAAAATACATTAATAAAATTAATCTTCGTCCAGATCCAAATTTACCTTTTAGTTTTTTTATTGGCAATCCAACACATAGATTTCAATCGAAAGACGGATACCCTCTTTTCCAATTAGGACCTGGAGTTTTGTCTATTAATACTATTGATAGTAATTATTATTGGGATTCTTTTTTATTGGACATAAAAGAGGTTGTAGATGTGTTCTGTGAATTATTCCATCCTCTAGAACAGAAAGCAACATTAACTTTAAAATATATTGATTTTTTTAATTCAGATTATACCAGAGAATGCGTCTTTGATTTTTTAAGTAAAAAATTAAATATTAAAATTGAATCAAAATTGCTTGAAGGTAAAATGCCTCACAAATTTAATTTCGGCACATCTTGTATATTAGAAAATGGAACTTTTGCATTAAGTATAAATACAGGATTCAATAAAATTAACAATATTCAAGTTTATGGATTAATTGTAGAAAGTAATTTTTCTAAAGAAATTCCATTTAGTAATATTAATGCTGAAATTGACAGTTATTTAAAATATTCTCACGAATATTTATCTTCTTTTTTTAAACAATTGACAAACGGAAGTCTTTATGATAGCTTTAAATAGACTCGACATGATTAAGTACTCGTCGCTGATAATTACTAGCACATCATCGATGTTTCCTCAAATCAATCCATTTTTCGGGTATACTTTTGGGACTAGAATTGAGGGGAACACCATTTCAAATCAATTAGTTATTGATAATCTTATAAATAACAATAAATTGTTAACTAAAACGACAACTATAACACTTGATGTCCAAAATTTAAAAATGAAAAAAACTGGGCACTTTAATATCAAAGCGTATTCTGAAAGACTACAAAAAAGCCTTGCAAATAATTCAAACCCCACAATAGAATATAACCAATCTGATATTTCTATAAATGATTATATTTCCCACCGTAGTGAAGTTTCAGGACAAGTATTATCAGTTTCAGAAAAATGGTATAAGTGATGGTAGACCAAGGGGAAATAGTATTCGTTCCTTTTAGACTATCCGATGGCGAGGTAATTGACCATCCTGCATTAGTTGTCTCACAGAACCTTACTGATTTTGGTGACGATATTTTTTATGCTGTACTTATTTCTACGAAAAATCATCATGATGAATACACTATAGAGATTAGTGATGAAATGCTAACATCTCCATTGAAGGAGAAGAGCTATTTTGTTACACATCAGCTTGACAAATTTGTATATAAGGAAATTCATGGAATAGACACCAGAACAAAAAGATTTGTAAAAGATGAGTACATAGAAGGTATTTTAAATAAAGTGATTGAAACTATTTTCGATATGAAATAAAACCTTGTTTTTATATTATATTTATTTCAGAATAAAATTGGCTACAACACCTGGACTATCATTTGATCAAGTAATAATATTTTCTTTTTTGATGTCTCTTATTTTGGCTGAGAGAATTGATTAAATGATTTTAGGGTATCTTAAGAAAGTTATTCTCTTCATTCTTTCTAGTATATAATTACTATACAAAAATTTACTTTAAAATCGATTAATACTCCGCCATCTCTTGGTATGTGTTTACTCCATAAATTTGTTGTATGAATTTGATGTTTCTGTAGTAGGTTTAATACTTTAAGAGCAATCATACTTCCAATTTTGTAAAACATTTGTAAAACATTTGGAAAACATTTTCAATAAAAGACACTTTTAACATAGAAAATAAATACAACTAATATTTTATTAAGCGAAAAAATTGTTGGCGTTTTAAATAACTCGTTAATAATTTGGGATTACCTCGCTCCCGCTCGGTGATCCCTGGTGGGGGGCTCCAACAAAGTTAAAAAATGTAAGGGGCTAAGCCCCTTCTTTATTTACGGCTTTTCGCCTGCAAATAAATTTGCTGCGAATGCCGTAAATAAAATAAGCCGCACATTTGTGCGGCTTACATTTTTTTGCTTTGTGATTCGGTTGGGAGTAGAACCCTTTAATTTTAATTTACTCTATTTTCCTACTATAGTTAATTTTCAGCATTTTAAATAAAATTGTTTTTTATTTTTTTCGCTTATAATTAAATAATATATTTGTAATCGTTCCCCTAATCATTCCCCCCGATGCTTTCAATAAAATTTATTTTAAAAGAACCCAGCAAAGAAAATAGTCTAATTTATGTTTACGTTTTTTCCGGACAGAAAAAACCGTTTAAATATTCCATTTCGGAAATAGTCCCTGTTAAATTTTGGAACAAGGACACTCAGAAGGTGCGAGAGCTAATGGAATTTCAACGAGCCAAGGCAGTAAATAAAAAAATTGACCGATGCAGAAAGCTAGTAGAAAACTACTACGAAGAGAAAAGCGCCATTGATGCTGACGAATTGAGGGAGAAGCTTGACATTTTTATGGGTAAAAAAAAGGAAGTTAAAGAAGATTCCAGGTTTACCACCTACTTCAAGCTATACCTTGGTACTAATGTCGCTAAGTCAAATATTAAATCGTACACAACAACTTATAGAGCCATTTGTGAGCTTATGCCTGACTCAGTGGAAATCGGGAAAGTCGATTACTCGTACCTTGAAAAATTCCAGAGGCTATTTCAATCAAGGAAAATTAAGCGTTACAAAAATAAAGAGGGTCGGCTACCGTCACTTAACTACTCATCTCTTCAGATAAAAAATATTAAAACGGTGCTACACGATTTTCAAAAGAAAGGTATTACAATCAGCGGCACAATAGACGATTATACCAAAGTCGAGGAGGAGGCTGACAGCATCTACCTATCTATGCGTGAGATTGAGGAGTTGCACAATCTCGACCTCCCCAAAAGGCTTGCGAAAGCGAGGAATATATTCTTGGTTGGGTGCTGCACCGCAATGAGAATATCGGACTACAAAACCTTATCAAAAGACAATATCAGAGACGGAATGATATTTAAAACAACAAAAAAAAAGAGTCAAAGAGTGGTTGTCCCAATTCACCATATCGCCAGGGAAATTTTAGAGAGTTATGATTATAAGCTGCCAAAGCTTTCAGAGACGAAGCTTAACAAGTACATCAAGGAAGTTGGAAAAATAGCGGGTATGGACGAGCCAATAATTATTACTAAAACAGAGGGCGGAAAAAAGGTTGCCAGGACCTTCAAAAAGTATGAACTAATTACAACGCACACTGCTAGACGCTCCGGAGCAACGAATATGTACCTATCCGGCATTCCCTCAATTTCCATTATGATGATTACCGGGCATAAAACGGAAAAAGCGTTTCTTAAGTATATCAAAGTTACCAAGGAGCAAAATGCGCAGGTGCTAGCAAATCACGAATATTTTCAGGGGAAATTAGAATAATAATTATGGATGCTGACGAAATTAAGGAGTATCGGAGGATTTTGGCAAAAGAGTTTTCCGACAAGGACATGGAAATTGAAACTACAACGGGTTATATTTCAATAGCAGCGTTGGGATTTTTTATTACAATCAACGATAAGTTTATATCGCTGGAAACCGCAACATGTAAGTGGGCCTTGATCGTGAGCCTCTGTCTGCTAGCGATATCATTTATTTTGGTACTTGCCAGAAAGTATAAGGCAAATCGCGACGACCTTCGCTTAATGGATTTTATTGACGATATGAAAAAAGATTCGGCGGAAGAAGATACCGAACTTTACAATAAGTGGGAAAAGAGTCATAAGCAGCTAAAAAACATTTTGATTGCAATATTCCTTTGCCTGGCAATAGGCATAATATTTCAAGTAATATTTTTTGTTCTAAATATTAATTAAAATTTAAGCTATGAGTTTACTAAATGATTTGCAAGTAACAGACTTTGCATGCGAAGGGCAAAATCAAAGGCCCACTCCGCCCCCTCCTCCTCCATCTCCGTCTCCAGGTCCTGGCTTTCCATCTATGCCGGGGCAAACGAAAGGCGCTCCGCCCCCTCCCGTTGGTAGACCAAGCCCAACACAACCCGGGAAAAAATAAGGCTAACAATTTTCAAAGAATATAAAACTATAAATAAAAGGAGGCATAAAATGGCTGAAATTAAAGTAGGTGATAGAGTAATGTTAAAATCTGGAGGTCCTGTTATGACCGTCAACGAAATAAACGGTAATGATGTTTCCTGCCAATGGTTTGAGGGCAGTACTATAAAAGGCGCAACATTTATAAAAGAGGTTTTAAAAAAGTATATCTCAACTAACGTCGGGTCTGGCTATAGCAATTTTAGCTAGAAGTAAGGGGAGCTTATACTGCTCCCCTTTTTCATACATTATTCTTATATTTTTGGATCATAAGAAGCATACTCCTCAACTTGGGGAACTCTCCTAACGTGTCCTGCCTCAATGGCCATAAGACTTCTTTCAAGTGTGCGAAGCAGCGCGGGAACCATATCCTCCTGGTAGAACTGCCGGAAGGTTTTAAAATAGTTTACCCTGACCACCTCCATTTCGCAGATATCGCCCGCGTCAAGTTTCCCATTTGCCCAGAACCACGTGGCGCCCGTAACGGGATCGCCCGCAAGGTAGCTATGCTTGATTGCCGAGGCTCCCCTCCGATGCGGCAAAAGAGATGGATGAAATACCAACAGGCCATATTTAAACTGAGATATTTCCTCCTCATCTACTTTTTGCCTCAGTAGCGGGGCCACTCCCATATCAACGGCAAAGTGTCCTTCATCTATCGCGTGGCCAAGCGACAATATTAGCTCCCTAGACTTACAAACGGCCTCCTCTTTTAAGTCTCCATATAGTTTAATAACCATTTTACCCTCCTATATATCTAAAGCCCTGTACGGCCCTGAAATGGCCTCCGTAACCTGAGCCGGTGTTTATACTAATACTTTTTTTATCGTGAGCCTTTTGAATGCTCGCCGCCGATTTCATTTTATTGCTACCAATAAGGCTGGCCGACGACTGCTCCCACTTCCCGCTGGATCTGAGATATCCGCACAGCTGCGGATGGCTAGTGTGGAAGAATGTGGGGAACCTGTAATTCTTTCTTCCGCCTCCCTCCAGGTGCATCTGGCAAACAGCATTTAAAAAAGCGGTACCTACCCCAACACCCTGCCATTCCGGCATTACAACTAACCTCGTTGCCCTATATGCTTTGGCCGTAAACATTGGCGTAGCTGCAACATGGGCGACCGGCTGGCCATCTACCATACCAACAAAGTATTGAGCTGCCACGGGGTGCGGAAGGTTTAGATAATAATGCTTTTTAAAAAACTTCCAGTTGCTTCCACTGACCTTGTAAATGTCAAGTTTGATTGCAGGGCGCCGGGGACATCCACGGTAAAACCGCGCCTCAGCTGTATCATAAACCCAATCGGGCTGTAACCATTCAATAATATCATAGTGGCAGCTCAGGAGTACGGCTTTTCCCTCCGTTTTTTTCCAAGACTTGCCAAATGCTGCAGCTCCAACTCTGGCAATTTGCCTATCCACTACGCTTGTAAATTCGTCAACAATTACTACATCCGGCTTTTCGCAAATTAACCTGGCTAAGCCGGCGCGGAACTGTTCGCCGTTTGAAAGCACACCGAATGGTCTAAGCCAAGCCGGAACGTCCCCAAGCCCCACGGCAGATAGTGCCGACGTAACCTCATTAAACAGCCCATTTGGCGATATCTCCTCGATGATTGGACCATCGCCCCACCCTGCAGTAAGATTGTGTATATCTACACCCTCAAACATCATTTTTCCGATGGAGCTTTTTCCGCTCCCCGATGGGCCAACAATAAGTCCTACCTTCCAGCTGAAGTCCTCGACCGGGAGTTCTGCCGAATGCGACCAATTGCATCCGGACTCAGCATTAAATAAACTTTTAACTCTGTTGGATCTGTAGCCGTTAAAATCGCTACACCTGTGATTAATTTCCACTTTCATACTACCACAACTTTTAAATTTAAACCCATTTTCTCGAGCTTTTCGTAAATCTCTTTTTGCTCCTGCTCTCCGGAACAAATCACCACAATGCCGTACTGCGGCTTGTAATTAAATTTTTTCTTTTCCATTTTAATCTTTAATTTTGTTCATCTCACCACTTAAAAAAAGTAACGCAACCATGACAGTTCTAGGCCTAGTGCCTTGCTCCTGCGCGGTTGCGTTAATAATATGGTGGTGAGATACTGTATTAAGGGGTGGGGCACTTTTTTTTAGCCCCATCCAATCACTCCAGCTTCACGATTTCGTTGTAAATAATCTTAGTATTTGGATTCGTATTTGTTACAGTCTGACGTATCTCCTTCGTACCAAATCTGAAGAACAAAAACCTGTACCTGACTCGGTGGCCAACAGTGTACAATGAATCGCTGCCCTTGTATGACACCTTTGCGCTATCGCTATAGACGACTCCGCTCATCTTGCACCAGCTGTCGCTCCAGCTAAACGTTTTTGCGGGTTCAATTTTTCCTCCAACCTCAATTGTAGAATCTTTAAGCGGTACTGCCGGAGTTTCTACTTGCGTTTGAGTAACAGTTGTTGATATTGTCTGAACGTCCCTCAGGCGAATTTTTAAATTATTAACCACTCTGGCAAGATCTCCCTTGTCCCTCTTCAGCTCGCTATTGGTTAGGACCAGCTGCTTTATGGAATATGCTAATACTCCATTTTTCGCTTTGTAAGTTTCAATCCCGGAAAGAAGAGCGTTTTGGTTTTTCTCAAGCCTTCGCACTTCTAGCTTCTGACGCTTAATTATTCCCGACGAAACAGAGATTGCGGCGATGGCAATGGCCAGCAGCACAAACAAAATTATGGTCGCTTTCTTAAACATGACTTTACTGTTTTATTGAATATTTTTTGTAAGCTTGCCTCATTGACTGGTCGTAGGGAGTACGGCCAAGCTTAATTGCCAGCTCCCTATATTTCGGCCCGTTATAAATGCATGCAACCGAATGCCAATCTTTAGCGGCAAGTGCTTTCTGCAGCTTCAGATCAGTTTCAATGAATTTTGCAATTTGCCACACTTGGCGATCCAGCCCGCTTTTAGCGTCGTCCCACATTTGGCCAACGGTTTTATAACCCAGCCTTTTCCAATGGAGCCCCATTATTTGCCCAAGGCCTATTGAGGTGCTCTCCATAGCTGCTACCCTGTTGAGGTCAAATACCTCGTTGAAGGCCTCCCACTCTTGCTTTTGCCTTTCAACTCCGTTTAAAGACCATTTGCCCGAAGGGGTATAAGGCGACATTTTTTTGAACCACACGGGCTCAAATTGAATGATTATTTTACCGGTTGCCGGGTCAAAGCCTCTGCCGCCGCTTTCAACTTCAATAAATGCCATTAGCGAAGCGAACTCAATCCCAAATTCGAAGGCTATGCCTGCAACTATTTTTTTCAGCTCGTCCATTATGCACCAGCTTTTTTATCTTTCTTGGTGTACTCCTTGTCTGAAGTGTTCATGTAGGACATTATTTCCTCAACGATTTTAGAGATATCGTCTTTATTCGCAATAATCTTCCCGGCTAACATGCTTGTACTTTTGAATCGTAGCTTATCTTCTGCCTTTTCCTGAATGCTTTTAAATTCTATGAAGCCAATAAAAATTACTCCGATAGCCGTTATGTAAGGAAATGCCGGTATAACCGTTAACCCTTCATAAATTGGAGAGATAAGAAATACCAGATCCACGACGGCGACAACAAAAATGGTATTGAAGTATTTCGCAAGTTTGTCAATCGTTCTGCGGTACCCGAACGACATTCTCGCTTCTCCCCTCTTTTTCGCTTTCCTCACCCCGCTCCATAAGTCCATGGCCACCAAAAACACAATGACTAAATACATGAATGATAAGTAGCCCGCTTGTGCGATGATGCAACTTGCAATTTTTCCCCACGTTTCCATTTTTACCTCCTAGTTTTGTTTAATTAAGTAATTGATTGATTTAATTATCTACCCTTTTCGGGGTAGTGTTTATAACTTATTGACTTCATTTAATTTTTTATTGATGAAATCGTTACTTTTGCTATATATGTTTTTAAATACTTGACTATGAAAAAGCTGCTTTTTATTATCGCCGTAATTCTGATCGCCAGCTGCGAAAAGGAACCTTCTAGCAAAGGGAAGCTTAATCCTAACGCTTTGATAAGCATCCGCCCTGCTGCCGGAGTTAAGTCCTATTTGTCTGCAAAGGAGATTGTGAAAAACACTTGGGATATGAACTGGTACAATTCCGGAGTTGCCGGTACCGCTCTTACTCGTGGTTTTTCTGCAGCTCAAAGAGATACCGTTAATGTTCGCCTGCTGATGTGGGGAACAGACATTATTAATCAGGAAGGCAAGTACACAGGAGAGTTTATTGAAGGAATTGACTTTATACTCAGAAAAGCTATTGATTTGAACGCTTTTCCGCGTGTTTACGACACTATCGCCTATATACCCAACTCCGTAATCACAGAGGCTAGAGGCAAAATTGTAACAGCCTTCGCCGACTCCAATTTTGTTGAAGTCTACAGACTGTTTGACGTGGCGTTCACATTCACCCCAATTACCGGAGCGGAGTGGCGAACCTTGAAAAAGGCAGGCCAAAATTAAAGCTGGTATATACTTAGCTATTCGCATATATTGAAAAGTCAAAAGCACTATCTGCTAGTGTATTACTGCTTGCATTTACAATTCTAACATCAAAGGATGTGTCATCCTTCAGAGTAACAACAGCGTTCAGTTGAGCGTTGCTAGTCACAAGACTCAGATTCACACTATAATTTGCGTGGCCCATTGAGTGAGATATTGTATATAGCCCTGTACTATTTTTTACTGAATTTGTGGCTTTACCGAACCCATTTAAAAAGCTACCTCCCGAAGAAACACTTCCGGAGCCTCTGACCCCCGGCATATCTGACGGCCCTCTATGAGCCATATACTCATCGCTCATATATGTGAAGTTGTTGCCGTCTTTTACCCGTACAAATCCATTCGAGCCGAAGATCATGGTCTGGTTACCTGAAGCCCCGCTGGCCACCATCTGCAGATTTGAGGCAGATACGAAGCCGGAGTCATGGCTGCCCTCTGAAGTGTTGATGTAGTATTCGGCCCTCAGGTAATAGGTGCCCTTTGGAAGTGTATAAGTTTCGTCAACGGCGATGGTATCGGAGTCAGATCCGGTAACATCTCTCAGAAGGTACAGCGAAGCGACATTTTGTTCAACTGAGTAAACACCGCCTTCATATTTGTAGAGCACCAGGTTAATTGCCGCGTGGCTGTCTAGAATCGGCATATCCCCAACATTGTTTATGCTTGCTTCAAGAGTACCTGTAATGCGCATTGAGAAGTTATCATATGCCGAAACAATGATCGGAACTCCGTAGCCGAAGTTGCCCGTAAGCACACCGCCCATTTTGGTGGCATTTCCGCCCGGAGCAGCCTTAGTATCGGTGAATGATGCCACGAGGTCAGAAAGTTGCGGAATAGGCGTGTTTCTGAACTCTATGATTGCCTTACCAAGCGTTCCGTCGGCATTCCTGGTGCAATAGGCCAATCCATTCCGGGTGAACTTAAGAGTTCCGAGGTTGCCGGTACCATTTCGCCTTAGCAAGAAAGTGGCCATGTTATTGAGTGCTGCGTTGAGAGCGTCCGTGTCATTCGCAAACAGGAAGATGTCGTTTGAGTCCATGCCCGAAATACCCGCTGTCACCTGATTCAGCGCATTTTTGAGCATCATCATTCTAGCAAGGATAAGTCCACCTGCCACCTCGGTAGTGCCGGCGAGGGCGGTTTTAAGGTAGTCAAGTTCAAGGGCTAATGCTTTGGCGGCGTCAATTTCAGTTTGGATATCTTCAAAGGAAGGTCTATGGTCAGTATCTTTATTTCCTTTTTCAAGTTGAACCCACTCAATTTCTAGTACACCTGATTGAGAAACAGCGTTACTATAAATATACATGTAACCGCTACTTAAGTTTTTGAAAGTATGAGTGAGTTTCCCCCATGTATTGACAGGTACTGAAGGTAAAATCTCTAAATACTGATTTTCAATTTGCACTCCAACTTTGATATGCTCCGCTGTTCTTTTTATGTATAATGAAACTGTGTAATCACCCACTTCATCAAGAGAGATAATATTTTTAGATCTTATTCCATTATAAAGAGCATTGCTCGCTGTACTAAAATCAATTAGTAAAGAGCCTGAAGCCGATTGGCTTAATGTTGTTCCTTGAAGTGATTGCCAGTCATTAATACCATATTTAAAATTCGAGTTAGTAATTAAGTTTTTAGCTCCTATTTTAATCGCAGCAGCTTTTGCCGTAGCATCAGCAGCGGCAGCACTTATTGCAGCAGCTTGGGCAGCATTAGCCTTAGCTGTTGCATCAGCAATGGCCCTAGTCTCTTCGTCTGTTACAACTCCATCAGCATAGGCTTTTGCGGTCACCTCTGCTAAGTTCGCTTTTGATAGAGCATAGGCCTCAGCGGCAGATTGAGCGGCGACAGACTTGGAAGAGGCGTCAGCAGCGGCAGCACTTATCGCAGCGGCCTGCGCTGCATTGGCTTTAGCCGTAGCATCTGCTATTGCTCTAACCTCTTCATCCGTAACAATCCCATCAGCATAGGCCTTAGCTGTTACCTCAGCCAAGCTTGCTTTAGCAAGAGCGTACTCCTGAGCAGCGGTTTGAGCGGCAGCGGCCTTTGCTGTGGCATCAGCAGCTACATCTTCTTGAGCGAGTTTCCAATCAACCATTGGCTTATTACCAGCTACACAAGAAATATTCGTGACAAATAGCGATGTTCCCGGGTATTTAATTAGTGAGAAATAGATTTTTCGACAGGTTGCTTTTGTTGTAAAAGTCGCCTGTCCAAATTCCCATTTAGCCCCACCTTCGGCGTTTTTATCTAAGCCTGTGAATACAGTTTGCGGACTTCCAAGGTACGCTCCGTTAACATCATATTCATAAATAGTAATGTAAAACTTACCCGAGCTATGCGGATAAGGCCAATACCACAATGAAAGAGAATAAGTCGTTAAAGGCAAAATGCCAAGTATAGGCTGTTCAATAACTGCATTTAACTGTCCGCTATCAACAGTGAGCTGAATGATTTTCTTACCGCCTAATGTTTCAGTTGCTAATGCGGTAGTAATAGCTGCTGCGCCTCTTATAACTTCCCAATATGCTAAGTCCTTGAAATCACCTGAATTGCGTAATAAATTTGTAGATCCTACCTGAATAGCACTCACCTTACTTGTTGCATCATCGGCAGCAGCACTAATCGCAGCTGCCTGTGCCGCATTTGCTTTAGCCGTAGCGTCCGCAATGGCTCTAGTTTCCTCTTCGGTCACTATCCCGTCAGCATAGGCCTTAGCTGTTACCTCAGCAAGTGAGGCCTTGGCCAAGGCGTAAGTTTCCGCAGCTGCCTGAGCGGCTGCAGACTTGGCTGTGGCATCAGCGAAAATATCTTCAAAGGCGGGGCTATGGTCTGTAGCTATGTTTCCTTTTTCAAGTTGAATCCACTCAATTTCTAGTACACCTGATTGAGAAACAGCGTTACTATAAATATACATGTAACCGCTACTTAAGTTTTTGAAAGTATGAGTGAGTTTCCCCCATGTATTGACAGGTACTGAAGGTAAAATCTCTAAATACTGGCTTTCAATTTGCACTCCAACTTTGATATGCTCCGCTGTTCTTTTTATGTATAATGAAACTGTGTAATCACCCACTTCATCAAGAGAGATAATATATCTTGACTTTATTCCATTATAAGGAACATTGCTCGCTGTACTGAAATCAATTAGTAAAGAACCTGAAGCCGATTGGCTTAATGTTGTTCCTTGATAAGGCACCCAATCACCAATTCCGTTTTTAAAGTCAGAGTTTAATAGTAGATTTCTTCCGCCAACCTTTAAATTATTAACCGCCGTATCATCCGTGTACTTATCCTTCTTCACCCAATGTGCTCGGTTGAACACGTTACTGTCTTGTGTAGCAAAGAGCATTGAGCCCTTTTCCGCATCCCCCACAATGTCACATACCCAGCTATCGCCAAACTTGTAAGCGGAAGGCTGAATAAGGTAGTGAGTTGACTTGCCATCGGCGACGCCTTTGGCTTCTGCAGCTCTTTTAAGTGCCAGGACAGCATCAGAATCAGAAATTCGATTCCAGAAGTAATCTGTTCCTGATTTTGTCCAGCGCCATGACTTACCGGCATCCGGTGTTTCGATATCTGATATAAACTGAAGGTTGTTATTGAAGGTGTCACCTAAATGAGCCTCTTTTTGAGCTGTTGTTAGCCATTCACTTGCTGGATAGTTTGCCAGGGTTGGAGAATATGGAAGATAGTAACCGCTTACTTCGCCATCTATCTGCTCTTGCATTTTGGCCAGCTTAGGATCAATGTCGTTGGCCAGCTTCTCCTGTGCTTCAACGGCTTTTCTGTCGGCCTCGGCGGCAGCTGCTGTTGCGTCCTGAATGTCCTGCGCTGCGGTGGGCCATTCGGCCAGCTGGGCCAGCCCGCTAGATCCGGCTTGAAACTGCACCTTACCCTCAATTATTGCACCGTCCAAAGCCCTAATTTTAGGCGGATTGCTTGACAGATCTATTACCAGCCTTCCATCCGGGCTGACGATTTTGTCCGTTGTGATTCTCCCCGGGAGAACTTCAGAAAATCCGTATAAGCTCACATATGACCTCTCACTTGAATTTTCACTGTTGAGAATTCCAACAAGGAAATGATAATACCCCGCAACGGAAGTCATGCCTATTGCGACGTCAGATAGAACAAACACACCGGCGGTACCGGGGTTTGCGCACTTGGCATATAGGTAGTAAGCCTTTGAAGCGTTTGCCTCGGTAAGAGGCGGAGAGTTATAGGCCGACATATCCCAAAACTTATACTCAGCAGCCGCGTGAGACTGCGAAATTGTCTTAACTCCTATGGTCATGTGCTGCAGTATTCCGGCAGCTGCCGAAAGAACTTTAGTAGCATTATCAAATGTGATGACGTGATTCGCCTTAACAGGAGCCACCTTGCTATTGACAAAACGGAACTGCAGGCTCTCGTCGCCTACCAAAAGAGCCATCGTCTGCACAGTTATGGGGCTGACCGATCCGGAGAAGTTGAGAAGCGATTGAGAAAGCAAGGTCATTGTCTCTTGAGCATCCCGGAAGCGGCGTTTAGTGAATTGGAGTGACTCTCGGAACTTGCTATCAACTATTACCTCTTCCGAGGCTAATTTCTTAAGTTCGCTTGACAGCGTTCCACCTCCAACCGCAACGTTGGAAAGCTCGATTTTAGGCTCATAGGGAGAGTTTACATACTCGTTGATATCAATTATCCTAACGAGGGCCGAAATGGTCTGAAACTCTAAGTCTGTAAACGCTACGTAGCCACCAAGCTTTATCTTACCTCCCACAGCGAGCCAATTGGCCTTTGACCAGATCCCGTTAAGCTGGCCAGAGAATGAAAAGCGCGGGTCCTCATGCTCAAAAAGATACTTTGCGCCTTCCCGGAACATATCCCACGAAGCACCCGTTTTGGTTGCGTCGTCTTGGAAGTACGCGTCTGGAAGCTGAATTCCGAAGATTGCATATTTATCTCCCACGGCCGGGGCAAAAGTTCCGTTAGGCATAATTTGCCCATCAATCTCTTGAGGAACTATTTTAAAACGGCGGTCTGTATGTATGTACCCGGAAAATGCACTTTCCGATTGAACCAGGTCAAACTCCTTCCCAGCCAACATACCCGACTCAAATCTGATGGTTGCCTTTTCCCCGGCAATTCTGCAAAGCGAGTAATCAAGCGCAGCGGGAATGGTGTTGTCAAGAATATCATACAGGTTGCTCCCCTCGTTCACAACATCAACTGAGGTAACAGTTCCAACTCTGGACGGAAAGATATGCGAACAGTCGAGAGAATCTTCCTGGCCGGTAAAAAGTGCTTTATCCCCTCTCTTGATGAAAAGGCCATCCGGATCGGTTACATAAGTCCTCCCCTCGTAAACTAACGATTTTGATTTTGGCAGGCGAAGCTGCTTAGATCCATATTTTGAGAAGTCAATATTTTTATCTCCACCCTCAACAAATAGCACTTCAACCGGCACCGTATTTTCGTAATTGGAGCGGCCGCACCCCGGCTCAAACCCGTTGCCATAGCCATAGCTCAGTGCCAGCGGAGCTTCTTTATTATACTCAACCTTTTTAAGCGAGATTGACTTTCCCACAATCTCATATTCTGTTTCGAAGGTGTCTGCCTGAAGCCTGAGCGCATCACTAAGAAAAGTATGGCTATAGGCTATTTCTTTTTCAACCCCGTCAATACATGTCCCGATACTCCAGCCGCCGTCCATGGTATTCAGAATATCAACGATGAGCTGCAAGTGCTCAATTGGCTTGGCTGTTAAAGGAAATTTTAATCTTTTATCCGTTGGGTTACGAACTTTATGTCTGGCTAGTAGGTGCTGGTCTGACTCCAAAACAAGAGTATATTCCAAATTCCGTTTGCCTTGCCTTTTTAAGTTTTCCGGAAGAGTAAGGGTATATCTCTCTCCCTTGAAATCGCAATATGATCCAACCGGTATTTCGGCATACTCTGGCAGGGAAAAGTAAAGGGTGAGAATATTTTCCCCAACTATGGCCTTATGGCGATAGCTATCATCACTTACGTCAACATCCGCAATCTGCACTCCCAACTTATTGTAAATAATCATAGCTAAACAGTTTTATTAGTAAAAACCAGACTTACTGAAAACTCGCACCAAACCTTGTTATTCAAAATGAGAAACTTTTCAACCCTGTGCCCGTTATAGTAGCAGCCGTATGACTCGCCGGTGGTGGCAGCATATAAGGCTCTCTCCCCGGGCTTGGTTAAATTGTAAAGAAGAGCTTTGCTATTTCTTATGTAATCGCTCATTGAGCCTCTGAAGAAAAGGCCGATCTCCACTTCCTTGGATTTGACATACACTTCTTCTGAGTCATAGCTCACTCCCGACTTGCTTTTAAGGCTCACGAGAAGATTCTGTTTTATTGCCGGGCTTTTAAGTATTTCAGCTTCCGACTCTTCAGAAACTATCATCCCATAATTTGCCAAGTCAACATTATCAATTTTGAACCCTGTTGCGGAAATGCCCGTAGGGACCGGAGCTAAGTAGTTATAACCTTCAAGAGGGAAATCGTCGGCCAGCTGCAGAGAAAAATACTTCGTAGCGTTTGAATAATTCCTGTATGACGGCTGCGAGACGAGCCTAAGCGAGTGGCTAATGCCCAGCTCAACAAACTCAAACGTATGATATGATCCGTTAGTCAGGGCAGACATGAGACCTCCTATATTGGCGAGCCCATCGCTATAGAAGGAAAGAGTTAAGTTGCGGGTATCAAGAACCGGCGCGGAAAGGTCCACATCAATTCCGTTCTGATCCGGCCAGTCGGAAATAAGAAGCTCCTTCAGAGATGCCCAGGTTAAAGCTTGAGCGTAGCTATCTCCCGTAAGGAAAACCCCATATGTTGAGTAGGCGTCTGCCCCGTCTATTTTTAACTGTCCAGTCATTATAACTTAATACTTAATTGTTATACCCTTGGTGTTTATGCTCTCAATACCATTCTTTACTGAGGTGATCTCCTTCTCAATTTTTTCAAGCCTGCTAGTATCCTTTTTGATTCCGGCCACGTGCTCAAGTATCTGAGACATGAAATTGACGAGCTTCTTCATATCATTACTGATTGAGAATGTATGCCCCTGAATTGTTGTTGCCCGGCCGTTAAGGTCGTCTATGCTGTCCTGTGAGGCCGAGGCAATACCCTTCGCTGTCGCCGAGCGGGAAGAGCTGTCTCCGAATAGATCTAGTCCGTATTTTTCTCCCGATTTTTTTGCCTCGGCCATCCCCTTGTTGAACTGTTCCGCCGCTGCAGGGAAAGACTCCATAAACTGCGCGAAATCGTCGGCCCAGGACTTATCTCCATCTGCGCCGAATGAGGCCTGCATATTTTCTTTAAGAGTGTTAAACATCCCTGAGAAGGCAATATTCATCAGCTCCCTTGAAATCATGTTTTCCAATATTCCGGATATTTCCGTGGCCACTTTTTTTGCCTCGTTCACTCCGTATCCGAAGCCGCCCCTAAAGCCCTCTGTCAGTATGTCTCTAATAGCGTCTCCAAGGCCACCGGTGAGCTCGGAGATAACCTCCTTCATCTGCTCCTCGGCTTTCTTGACCATCTCCAGCTGCTCCTGAGCTGCGGCGAGCAGCTTCTTGGTGGCCTCATCAGTAATGTTGCCGGCTTTCTCCATCAGCGTGAAGAAATCAAGCAGATCCTGGGTTGACATGGTTGCGAAGTCGGCTGTGGTTTTGCCCATAACCTTGAGAGTGTCCTGCACTGCATTCCCCAGATTCTCAAAAGCGTTTGTTCTGGCTTTGCTGTCGGCCTTACCTCCTCCAAACAGTTGGAGAGGATCTAGTATACTCCCGACTGCGCCAAGGAAATCACCGTCCTTGATTCTCTTCCTGGCCTCATTGAGACCATGGTTGAGCGTGTTGGCGATAGCCTCACCGAGCCCTTTTGCGCCTTCCTCTTTCGGCACCATACCGGCCAGCAGGTCCTGTAGCGAGAAGGAGTACTCCCCTTTTTTCGTACCGAAAAGCAGCCTTTTGGCTTCTCCGTCTGCAGTAAATATTGCATTTGAGTACAGGTCCCCGAGAGTTACGCCAAGCTTTTCGTTATACTTCAGAATGTCGCTCATTGCGTTCGACATTACTTTTCCGTAGTCTTTGCCTAAAAACAGATTTTCGTTTAGGGCGTCTCTCCTTTCATCATAAAGCTTATTGATCTCATTCTCCAGCTTTACTCTGTCAGCTACCTCTCCCGTAATTTTCTTCTGCTTATTGAGATTTTCATTTTCCCTGTCTATTCTGATTCCCTTTAGGTAGTTTCCGGCAGCCATAGCCAGGCCAACAATCCCGCTGGCTTTACCAAAAGCGCTGTCAGAATTTTGTATTTGGCCTATGGACGAAGAGATGGAGCTCAGCAGCCCTCCAAGTTTAGCAACAAACTCGTCCGATGACTGTGAAAGCGTATCCCCCAGGAGCTCGCCAATAGCTAAATAATTGTTCTTAAGGTTCTCAAGATTCTTGTTTGTGTTATCCTGAAAAGCTTCTTCACGCTTGATAAGCGCGCTGTTATCTTTGCCTGTTTCCTTCTGCTCCTTTTTAAGTGCCTCAACTCGTTTTTTAGAAGCCTCAATATCGATTTTGGCTAATTTTCTTCTCACCTCAGTCTGCTTGTCAAGAAAAGCGGTAGATCCTTCGGCCAGCAGGGCCTCTGTTTCCTGCCAAATAGCAATTTTATCAAGCTCCTGCCTGGTGAACGCAGAGTGTAGCGCTTTATTCCTCTCCGCGTTGATGTCGTCAATCTCCTTTAGGGTTGCCCCGGCATCTTTCGCCTTTTTAACGATCTCATCGTAGTTGGCGTTAATGGCCTTTACCTCACGAATACCGTCTGAAATGTTGGCGTCTGTAGCATCTGACCACAGTTCCCGAAGCGTTTTGGATGCCTCAGTATTTATCTTTACAATTGTTGCGCTTTTGACTTTCTGAGCATTCTCAAGCTCCTTATCGTATTGCTCATTCACGCCCACCTTATCGGTATCAGTTAGCTTGGCCACTTCCACCCCCTTGGACTTGGCCAGAAGCTCGTAAGCCTCCTGCCTGCGCCTTTCAATATCTACCTTTTCAATCTCAAACTCGTTTTCCGCTTGCTGACGCTGCTTTTCAAATGTATCTGACTGTAAAGCCAGAATCCTTCCCTGCAGCTCAATGTCCGATTTAAGTCTGAACTCCGCCTGCTGCTTCGTAAGCTCCTTCAGAGCATTTTTCTGCTCCTCAAGGGCGGCCTTATCCACCTTGCCGTATTCCTTACCGGTCATGAGCTCGTACTGCTTTTTCAAAGCCTCAAGCGCAGTAACTTTTTCCTCTACTGCAGTTGTGGTAATCTCACCTGCACCGGCTTTTTTTCTTAACTCTGCCAGCTCTTTTTCTCCCTTTGCAATATCGGAGATAAGTTGGCCCAGAGATGATCCGCCTTTTGTGCTCATCCCGGCTAATATCGATTCCGTCTCCCTCAGCTGCGCGTTTGCCATATCCAGCTGCTCAACCTGCAGTACGCTTCTGTTATCGGGGTGTATGGCCTCAATAGACTCCTTTACCTTTTTGATGCTGCTCAGCTCACTCTCGTAGTATTCCTTCTGCGCCTCAATTGGAAGGGCCTTTACTTTTGCAAGATGTTCGGCCTTGTCAATCTCCTCCAGCTGCTTTTTGTACATGGAAATCTGCTGCCGAAGCACTTTTACGCTTGATACTGAAGACTCGTCGAAAGTATACCCTTCTCGCTTTGCCCTGGTCCTATAAACAGAAACTTCACTTTCAATATCAGCCTCTGCCTGCTTGATTAGGGACTGAATCATTCCCTTTTCCATCTCGGTGGAGAACTGTGACAGAACGCCTGCAAGTTGTGAAGGAGATAGCTTTTTCAGGTCCTCAAAGCTGTAATTAGCGAAAAACGTGTACCTCTTTATCAGGGCGTCGTAGGCCCTAACCTGCTCAAGGATTGAGCTCGTTTCGCTTCTTATGGTGTTTATGTATTGGTCAACATTGCTTCCCGCGTCGTCCTTAGCTTTTTGCGTATCCTCGAGGGCCTTGTTAACCTTTTTTATTGCCTTTTCATATTCACTATCGGCTGTGATGGCCTTATAGGTTACAAACGCAACAGCTGCTATTGCTGCGGCAGCCAAAACGTAAGGGTTGGCCAGCATGGCCGAGGCTGTAGCCTTAAGAGATGTGGCCAATCCTTTTTGAGCAATGGTAAACAGCTTAGTTCGGGCAGCGGCGATAGCCTCCGCATTGGATAAGTTAATACCCGCAGCAGCTGCAAGCCACTTCTCCATGACTGCCTGCCTCAGAACCATAATATTTGCTCGCTGAATTGCGTTCACAGCGATGAGCGCCGCCTTGTATGATCCTACTGCCACAGCGAGGTCAAGGGCAGCCCTTCCAACCTTTTCGTAATTCTGAACCAGCAGAGTGGCGCCTTGTATTGATGATGTGATTAGATCCTGGTTTTTCGATCCGATGTTATTGAGAGCCTCATCAACAGCTCCCTCAAAGTTTGATATACTTCCTTTGATACCCTCGCTCTGCTTCTGAAGCATGCCATTGAACTTTCCGCCTGCAGAGGTAGCGTCTGCGAAAGCCTGTGCAACCATTTCTGAGGAAATTGCACCTGCCTCCATTTCTTTTTTAAGCGAGCTTATTGTTTTTCCGGTCTTTTCCGAAATGATTGTAAGAGGGTTGAAACCTGCGTTAATCATCTGGAGCAGATCCTGCCCCATCAGCCTACCGGTTGACGACATCTGTGAAAAGGCAAGAGTTAGAGAAGCAAATTTTTGTGCGTCTCCCATTGATATGTCGCCTATCTGCTTAAGTGTTGGAAGGATCTTCTCGGCCTCAAGATTAAAGGCCAGCATTGTTGTTGCCCCCTTGGCAATATCTCCCAGCTGGAGAGGAGTATTTGCGGCGTAATCTGCAATCTCCGATATCATTTTGGCCGACTTGGCCTTGCTGCCTAGAAGCGTCTCCAGAGATATCTCCAGAGCTTCCATTTCGCCCCTAACCTGAACAACAGACTTGGTAAATTGCATTGCCGCCTGAATGCTAAAAGCCGTTGCGGCACCTTTTGCTATGTTTTTGAAAATATTATCAATGCGAGAGCCCTCAGACTCCACGTTATCACCTATTCCTCTGAATATGCTTGACGATTTTTGAGCATCTCGCTGCAGCTGATCGTTCCTAATCCCTAGGCCGTACCAAATCTTCCCTTCATCGTTATTCATACTCAATCTCCTCGTCTGGCTTTAGATGGATATTCCCGGGGATGTTTGCGTCTTTTGATGAGTCAAATTCTGGTTTCCCCCCTTTACCTGATTTGTCTCCGTCGAAGCTTGGTATTACGGCATTGTACATTTGTACATTTGCGTAACTCATTTTGTAAAGAACATGTTCCGGAGGAACACCCAGCGACTTGGCCGCCCCAAGTATAACGGCCCAGATACTGTCATTTAGTTCACCACTTCCTTTGTTGGTTTTAGTAGGTTTAGCTCGATCAGGGAAGTGGTAAAACCGAAAAAATCCTCGATCTCCATGGCCTCAAGCATTTTTAGAAAAAGCCCTTTTAACGCTGATGGGCTTAGCTTAATCAGGGTATCCCCCATTTCGCCTATTTTATCGATTTTAACGGACTTTCGTATTGGGATGATGCCCAATATCCTTTTTTCTACAATGGTTCTCTCCTCGGTAAGGTTTTCGGCTCCTAGAACGAGGATGGCCACTGCTCTGGCCAACGGCCTGAAGTTTTTAGCCCACCTAAGCACCTCGGAGTACTTCTCACTATGGTTCAGCTCTACCGCGGGGATGTTTGCCAGCTCCTCTGACAAGAGAATCAAGGTCGCGCAGGAAGGTGGGGCAACCTCATAAGTTGTCCCACCGATGTTAAATGACACCCTCCTTTGCGTGATTGTACCCGCCACTTTGGACTCAGCACTTTTCATAGCTTATGTGTTAAGCCTTTTTAAAGCGTGTGTACCACTTATCTGCGGCAGTTTTGATAAAGGTAAACGTGATATCGGCATAGCTACCACCAGCGTCAGACCAGCCCGGTTTGAATTTGATGTTAGTTTTTGGAGCCTTGATACCAACAGCGCCCACGTTGTTTGGAGTTACCTTCACTGACCAGTCGCCTGCAACGACGTGAGTTTTCACATCGTAGTCGGGAGCTGCTACGGCTCCGAGTCCCAGTGTAGTATACAAAGCGTCGTCTGGCTCAACAACTCTGACTGTAAGCGCAAAGCCGCCTTCCAGCTGCTCAGACGCAATTACTCTTCCTCCGGTGGCCTTTTTCTCGAGCGCCTCGCCATCTGTAGCTTCCAAGACGGCAGTCTTATCCTCGACTTCACCAATACTTGAAAGAACGGCGGCCATTGCATCGTCTGCGCCGGTTTCGCCTATCTCAACGGAGCATTTGCTCCAGCTCATTACTATAGACATAATACTGATTTTTAAATTGTGATTCTTCTGTACTTAATTTTAATACTGACATAATATTGCTCAAGGCCTTCCGCCTCAAAAGACTGAATTGTTGCCGCCTTGGGAAAGTCGTATTCTGTAGATACCAGGGAATCGAAAAATATGCGGGCCTTTTTCTCCACCGCCTCAATTCTTGACTTGTCAGGTACTTTCCTGCCGTCCTCTGAGCCGGCATCTATATTCGGAACATAAATGTTCACGTCAATAGCCCCGGTTTGCCTTTGGCCATCAATACCTGCAGAAAAGCCCACCACGATATCCTCTAGGACAGAGCCGAAAGGCCTCACCCCTTTTTTATATGCAGATCCGTTAACGAACTCTTCAAGCTCGCTCCCAGAGATCATATTGAAAATATCGCTTTCTATTTCAGCCCCTGTTTTGTTCATACCTTTTCAAATCCTAACTTTCTCATTAGTTCCGGCACCAATCTTTCCATAAGCAATTCTGAAGAAATCAATACATTATAGTTGGACTCAACATAAGAGGCGTAATTCATCCCGGCAACCATTATGAGGGTTATCCCTCCGCTTGATTGGGAGATTAGAGACTCCAGAAATTTCTGGCCACTCTCCGCACCTTCCCCGCCGCTCTGAACCTGCCTGAAGTCGCTTCCGCCAACTCTTACGCCGTCTCTCAACACCACATATCCTATTGAGGAGGTCAGGTTACCTGTCCTGTCAATATAGCTGTGGTTATCTCTCGCCTCAGATAAGCACTGCTCCCCTACATAGTTTAGAGTCTTGACAATCTTTTGCACGCGTCTTTCAATCGCCTCTGCAAGACTCTTCTCTACGTAGCTTCTGGGTGTTATCTGTCTGGCCGGCATGTCAAACAACTATTTTTGTATTCTGTACGGCCTCCAGGTGGTCTATGCTCTGAACGGGAAACTCTCCAAGGTCGCGTCCCATAATATCAATCAGCTTTACTCTATTTGCAGTAAAATCGGTGAGCTCGATAAGCACCTCGTAAGACGCCATTCTGAAGTTACCATCGACATACTTGCCTTTAGTTGTATTGCTGTTCGTTTTTATGTTACACTCAATAGGAAGCCAGTCAACTTGAACAGGAACAGGGTTCCCGTCAATTATTCCGCCTCCGCTTTTTACCTGGTAAAGTATTTTCCCGTTGATGATCATAAGTTTTCCCCCTGATATCCGTATTGTGAAGAGGGCTGCCCCTCTCCGTACTCTTCATAAATTGCCTCGGCCTCAGCCTTGAACTGTTCTCTCTCGCTTTCCGAAAAGCTGTAGCTTACTCCGCCCTGCGATACGTTTGGCGCTTTAGCAAGCCACTTCATTAGATCCGCCTCAGCGAGTCTGTATGATTGTGACCTGAGAACGCTTGCCGTTGCTTCGGCAGAGAGAGTCAAGCCCCGGCCCACAGTAATTCTGATAAGAGCTGACTGTGGTACCGGATAGCCTGACAAGCTTTTCAACGATTCAAAAACTGTTGCCATGATTTACTACGCGCCTTCGTTAAATCCGACGGTGTTTGCAATATTCATGAATACCAGAGAAGCCCTGTTGATAAGGCCCGGCTGTACATAGGCTTCCGCCATTGTAGTTTCGAGCATTGGGTTCACCTCTGAGTATACAGTTGTTTTAGCATAAGAGCCTTGCGCCTGCATGGCGTCAGTGCCCTCAACGATAGGAACCGGTTTGTAATAAGTCCAGCCAAGTTGTGGAGTCGGGCTAAGACAAACTACTTTTTCGTTCCACGGTTTGATGGTTGTATGCTTTCCATCTTTACCCTCGATAAGTGCGTAGCTGTCAATAACGAGGAACTGAGGATAGCCTTTTTTACGCATATAGGCGTTAACGTTGTCAACTGAAAGAACCTCGGTAGAGGTCATTCCTGTTGCGTTAACAAGAATTGAGGCAACACGCTTAACCGTTTTCGCTTGTGCAAGAAGAAGCTCGAAAGCTGAATCTTCTATAATTGCAAACATCGGTTTTCTCCTTCCCCTCAGCTTAACGGCTTTTTGCTGCTTAACGATATCGGCGATACCATCAGCCTCAGCTGCGTTACTCCACAGAGTTGCTACTCCAACGAAGTTCTCCGTAGGCACGTTAAAGTTGATTACATCCTCGGTGGCCATATCCCCTTCAATCGCTGCAGGGAATGTTTGCTTACCAAGCGATCCGATGCGCAAAGCATCAATCTCCACCTTGTAGTCGATACCATCGTTACAAGCCTTAACATCGTCGTAAACCATATCCACCAGGTACTGGGCCGAAGCTTTGTCTGTTGGGTTTGATGCTGCGATAATCTTAAGGTCTTTGTACTCGTTGATCTGGAGCTCGTCCTTCTCCTTCGAGATAGAGTACTTACCGAGAGTTCCGCTCCATGTTCCAATGGTCTTACGCGTTTTCAGCGGGGCCTTGGTGTTGAACGCAACGCGGTCAGCAGATACCGGAATTCCTTCGTTTCCTTCGAGCCCCTTGAGGTCGAATTTTGGCGAATACTTCAGCGGGAACAGTGTAGGCCAAACGAGGCCACTTCCCGGCTTATATGAGTTGATCTCAAGCTGCAGATCTGCCTGATTGAGGTCAAATAGAGGTTTATTCATCTGTCCCATAGTTAAACAGCTTTAATGGTTGACATGAGAGCCAGCACTTCTTTAGAAGCGTTAACTGTTTCTTTACGCACCACTGCCGATACAACCAGCTTCACGCGCTGATCGCCTTTACCCGCAAGAACCTTGGCTCCGTTGAGGAAAAGAGGAGTGTAAATAGGGCGAGCGTCTACTCCGGCCACACCGGCGACAGCTTCCTTCAGTACGACGTAATCGTCGGCAGCAAGGTCTTTAATTCCCTTGTACGGTAAAACTCCGGCGAGAGCAATCTCACCTGCGCCTGGATCAGCGGCAACCACCTTAACAGCGCCAGGAGTCTCGGCAACCGCATCATAGTAGCCATAGGCCACTTCCTCAACCGCCTCAACACTTAATACTGCAGATTGGAACAATACTGTTCCGTTTGCGATGGCCACTCCCATGGTAACGGTAACGACGTCTTTCAACGCGTTGGTAGAGTCTACTGCGGTGGCAGCAACAGCAACGTTTTCATGTGCTATTTTGTCACCAACAGCTACGCCACTTCCCTTGGCGATTTCTATTGTTTCATCGTCTGCGGCAACGGCCTTAACAAGGCGATAAGCCTTGATAGGGGTTAACACTCCCCCGGCGTTAAGACCTACAGCGGTGCCCTCGCGGACATCATATGCAGGGTTGCCAACGATACCTCCGCCCGGCTTCTCCGCGATGACCTTATCGAAAACGATAACGTCAGGAGTCGGGGCCTCGCTGAATTCAAAATTTGTATTCATTGACTAGACTTTTTGTGTTGGAAGCCCTTGGATGGCCGGGGCTCCCGTTTCGGCCTTTCTACTTTCTATCCTTGCTTTTACCTCTGGAGACGCTTGCTCCGGGGTAACGGGCTTATTGGTGCCCTTAGGAGGTTGAAAGGCGACACCCTTTGAAGAATATTCAGCGGCGATAGCTTCGACGTCAGTGTCTACTTCCTTGAGCCACTCGTCAAATTCCGCATCGTCCTTAAAATTGAGTCTGTTGAAGTCCTTGCGGTAACGGTCACGGATTTTCTCCGGGGCCTTTTCCATTGATTTGGTAAACTTCTGTAACCTCCCCTCTGTGGCCTTCTCGCCCTTCAGCTTTTCGATATCCTCCTGAAGCCCTTTTACGGTCTTCGCAAGTTCCGAGTCTTGAGTTTTAGGCTGAGGACCATCTGCACCCGGTTCCGAATCACCTCCGGCCCCAGGCTCCTTCTGCACTTTTGCACCATCTTTAAGACCGTGCTTTTTCTCGTAGTTTGATACGGCGGAAACCTGAGACTCTGTAGCCCTGTGGTCGCCATATGACTCGAGAACATTTTGGAAAGTCACCCCCTCAACCGAGGTTGCAACATCTTCCTCCTTTGTTACAGTTTTCGCCATTTTTGTAGCTATCCTGTCAAGAATTGCGTCTTGAACCCCAGGAAACTTGGTTTTCAAGGCTTCAAAAATTTCTTTTTTCATGTTCTGAATATTAATTGTCAGATTTTTATCGAAACAAATATACCTTTCTGACATCTATTCCGATTATAATGTAATCACTTTTTATTCACAGTTATCCACTTTTATCAGAATTTGAAAAATAAAGTAACCAATGGTTGACTTTTACTGATTAAAAGCTTATTATTGAAATAAAAATGAAATTCTATAGTAATCTTGAAAAAAGGGCAATTGATATCTTGGCCGGCTCAAGTCCGGACATGATGCACGTTCAAAGTTTCGGTACATTGGTAAAAAATCTCATCAATGACGGAGATAAAATAATTCATGCAGACTTAAGGACAAATACGGTAAGCATTCGCTCCACCGAGGGCGGCATTGATAGTTTGCTCACCTCGATTGATGATGTTGTTGCTGTGGCTTGCCTTGTTGACTATCTAGAGAGCCAGCACTATATAAAGTTGTATGATTTAGTCGAAAATGCTGGGTGCGATCCTGAACCAGATAAAAAGTATGTGTTAAGGTCCGTGCTACAGAATAGCGACCTTAGTAAATGGATATGTAAATATTGGAACCAGCAAATTTATGTAAGTAGCAACTTAAAAGTTATGAAGAGCTCAGAATATAAGTCTGCCGAAGATTTATATATGGAGGAGCAGGCTAAAATATCAAGAAAGCAGCTTTTTTGGGTAAGGTTATCATTAATTGCAACTGTAATAGTTCAAATAGTTTTTTTATAATCAGCGAATGGTGTTAACGAGGGACTAACCAATCTGTTTTATTAAGCCGGCATTTATCTTTAGGAAATATGGCACCATGCCCCTATCATTTTCCTTTAACCATTTTGTAAAGTTACCAGGGAGCTCAGATACTTCTCCGGTGAACTTATGGCCCGCAGTGTCGTCAATAAGCATTTGCTCAAGAAACTCGTCCGGCTTGGCAAGTATTGGAACTGCAAAGCATCTGCAGTTGGGATGCCAGCCCAGGAACTTAAAGGACTTCGGATATTTGCCCTTCAGCGCTTCGCAGATGGGGCATGGATATGGATTATTTGAGCGCTTAACCTCGTAGCCCAGGATAAAATCAAGCTGCTGCCACCTTTCATGGTCCGACTCTCTGTATGCCATGTTTGTTTCGGTCCTGGTCAACCTCAGAGCATTCATTCTGCTGGATCTATACACGCCCTGCCCGGGGTGGTAAGCCTTGGCGTTCTTTGACAGCTGCAAAACTCCCCTCTCATCCCGGACCTTCCTGTAAAGTTGTTCCGGATCTTTAAGATATTTCCTTAAGTCTCGTCCCATTTGCTCCGCCGATCGCCCCTCAGTAAGCCCGATATCTATTCCCATCTCTATCTCCTGAATGGCCTGACCCTTGAGGCTCCAAATGCGGTCGGAAATTCCGATACCATCAATTTTGCGCTTTTGGAAAGAATTAAGCGCATCAAGGTTGCGCTCGTAGTAATGGCCCACACGAACACTTGAAAGCCTCTCGTTGGCAAATATCTGCTTCACAATGTCGTCATTCTTGGCGGCAGCAAGAAGCCACTCCTTCCTTGAAGCGTCGGATATAATGACTTCTATGTTCTGAAATACCTCCGTAATAATTGACTCCGCCCTCTTCCTGAGTGCCGGGTATGCAGAAAACTTGAAAGGTTGAGACTTATTTCTCGCCATTGCGCCAATTAGGGCAGCCTCCCGGGCCAGATCATTGTAGATACTGTCTATTAGCGACGAGTACCTCCCGATATTCTGCCGGTGAAGGCTGTCCCAATCAACGCTAAGCTTTATTCTTTTTGCCATGGCACACGCTAAGCGTTATAGATTCCGTTAATTATTACAGCGTCGTCTTTCTCAAGCTCTTTCATCTCCTGCTCAACGTCCGTTGCGAGTCCGAGGTTTTGAACGGCAGTACGTCTGCTTACAATAGCTTTTCCACCCGCGCCTGTTGATAGCTCCTCTACCTTTTCCTTCCCGTTTGCAATGGCGTAAGGAGTAATTATGTGCTCTACGCTGAGCGATTCAATCGCCTTTTTATAGTTGGGATACATAATCACTAAAAAGGCCTTAATAACATTAACCTCTCGGTCCAAAAACTCTATGATATCACCCTTTTCGTCTTCCACCTTCAGGTGAGCGTCAATGAACATTTGAATTCGTGCCTCTCCGCTCATTGGCGTAGCCTTCATGTTGTCAAAGGATAGATCCGGAAGCTGAATCTGAGTGAAGAATTGCCGGTAAAGAGTATCGTTAAAGTACTTAAGGGAATCGGTGGCCTGCTCCCATCCAATGTATTCCGCCTTGTCGTCTTTGCCGAACCTCAAAACAGATCTGCCTTCGTTATCATCCGTTTTTTCTTTACCCACAGTAATTTTCTTGTCTGAGAAAATGCCGAATATCGGCTTTTGGTTCTTTCTCAGATAATTTCCGGCCCGTGAAAGTGACCACTCAATTTCGTACGTATTATCTGAAGTATCTTCCCAGATCGGCTCCTCTCGATAAGTATAAATGCCGGGAATTTTACCAATAGAAATTTTCTCCGGAGAAATGTCCTCGACCCACTCGGAACCGTCATTCCGGTATCTTGTGTGGTATTGTGCGGTGTATGTATCCAGGTACTCAACATTTTTCTCATCTTCCACCCTTATGTACCCAACTGAAAGCGCCACCACATCCTCGAACTCGTCAACAGAAACGTAAATGCTGTCTTTATCTTTCGGAGAATAAGTTTTGCATCTCAGCTTAAGACTTGTTTCCTCACCATATGCCGAATTGGTTTCCTCCTTGGCGTACCAAATGGTCAATATTTCGCAAGAGGAGTAAAGCTTTTTGGCCCTCTTAAGGTTTACACTATCAATTCGGTTCTTGGCAAGTATTTTTTCAATAATTGCTGCAACCTTTTTCTCTTCATCCGTTTTTGCACTGTAGACCCTTTTTACGGGAATGCCAAATATCATTTCGGCCATTCGCTTTGTAGCTAGTTTCTGGAGCCCCAGCTTAATTCGTATTGCTTTTTCTGGCGCTTCACCACTTTTGCGAGGCTTATCCTGATATAGCTTCTCATTCATTACCGGGTGCAGATTAGGATTATACTCCTTCTCGAGCTTGCTCCACTCCGGAACCGCGTACGCTTTTACTTTAAGCTTCCTCACCTTCTCCGAAGCCGGTACCTCACTATCCAAAATCAATTCGTCAACATTCATAGCTGTAAATTTTTAGTATATAATATTTTCAAGTTCTTCGTCATTGAACTGGGGCTCTTCCTTCAGGTGATAGTCTATGGCGTAGCATAGCAGGTCCACATATTCGTCGTGTGTCAATGTTGGAAAACCGCATACTTCTGTCAGGAACTCTTCGTTCCAGCTCCCCTCAACCAGGTATACCCTTCCGCACTCCACCTTTGGAGAGCTAGCGTTGAGCCGCGTCTCTTTACTGTCCGTTGGCGATGGAGTTTTAACAACATTAAGTGAAGTGCTTTCCTCCAGCTGCTGAACCACGCTCGTTCCGTTCGCCTTCGGCTCTATGCGGATTGTTGACTCATCTGTGTAGCCGTTGGCCAAGACAAAGTCCGGGAGAAATCTTATGAGCTGCGGGAAGGTCTTGTAAACCTTCTGGGCCGCGAAAATGTAAAGGTTGTTGCCCATTTTGCACGTGCCAATAATGCCAGAAGGGTCATTGTCTGACTTCTTTTTCTTTTCGTCGTAAGCAGTATCAATGAAAAAGTGAGCGGGTATTTTGCCCCTCATGGTATTGAAGCTTGACATGGAAATCGTTCTGAACCAATCTGCCCGGACAATGTTACCGCCCTCTGTAACGGGCCTTTGCTCATACTGCCCGGAATATTGCCTGCTGCCAAGGTCCACCTTCGCCTCATCAAGTACCTCCCTGCTCAGCCTGATAGGATCTAAATAGCCGTTAATGTATTTATCTCTATAACTTGCAGGCTCCACAACGTCAGAAATCTCAGCCGGCAAGCAAATGTGCCGGATCTTGTCTCGCTTTTTCTTCAGCAGGTAGCCAGTTGTATCATCTTCGTGAAGGCGCTGCATGATGGTAACCATTGGCGCATTTGCCTTATTTACCTTACGGCTGGATAGGGTTTTCGTATGCTCGTTTGCCTGCTTCCTCATAGGCTCAGACGCCGCCTGCTTGGGGTTCATGGGGTCGTCATTGATGATTATATGAGCGTGCTTTCCGGTGATTGCTCCGCCGGTTGATGTTGTATACCTCGCACCGGTAGCCGTATTTTCGTAGCTCTCTTTGCCGGACTTATCTCTCCTGAGCTGTATCTTGGGGAATAGCGTCTGGAACTTCTCGGACGTAAGGATATCTCGCGACTTTGTAGAGTGCTCTATTGATAGGTCGCTGGAATAAGAGTTCGTGATAATTCTGATTGTTGGATCTTGCGTCCAAAGCCACACCGGGAACATTATCGTAACGATGGTAGATTTTGTTGTACCGGGAGGAATGTTTATGAGCAGGTCGTATGGCTTTTTTTGTCGCTTAACAACGTAAGTTGACAAAGTCTGCAGCTCATCACATAGTGCAAGAATATGCCAGTTAAAAACAGGCTCTTCAGGAATGATGACGTCCCAGAAGGTTTTAACAAAATAGAAAAGTGACCGACTACATTCGTCAGCCACAACCCTTAGGCCTAAAGCATTATAATCAATTATTTTGGGCATTCAGCGCATTCTCCCCCACCTTAAGTAATACTTTTCTTTCCTCCTCGCTGAGAACTGATATGTCAATCTGCTGCGGAATAAGGTCCTTACCCTCTTTGCCGGTAATCTCGCTGTTTATTCTATTCTTCCACTCCTCAGGAGCTTTATTGGTTAAAACAAAAATGATTGAAGCCGTATCAGGCTGTATATGCTTTGTCGTTTTGGTCTGCTCCTTGATCTTGGGAACAGATGCACCGGCAGCTCCTACCTTACCGCTATCAACATAAAGCGTTTTTACCTCTTCCACGTCATAGCCCTTCACCTTTTTTACGATAGATTTCTTTGCCTCAGCCAGAAGCATTTCATCAAAACAGTCTTTTGCGCTTTTTATAGCTTCTGCAAATTCTGCATTTTCTTTCTGCCATTCATAATAGCAACGCTCTGATATATTGACTTTTGCACATATTTCAGCAATCGTAAAGGAGTCGGCCCTAATAAGGTCGGTAATCCTTTTAACTATCTTTTTGCTGTATTTCATGCTTTATTTATGATATAATGCCCTTAAACTTCAGGAAAGACACCTTAAAAAAAAGAAGCCCGAATGAAAGCTCGCTGAACTCCCTACGGTCTTCATCTATGCCGTTATCTCTCGCAATTCCTATGAGGAACTCGTCTGGAGAGCACAGCCCTATTTCAATTGCGATTCCTTTCATGTCTCTTCCTCCCTTTTTTCCTTTTTCTACGACCTCTTGCACACGATTCCTTGTGCTTTTTAAGCTGATCCTTGAGCCTTTTGTCTACTACCGGCTCCGATGTATAGCCTCTGTCCCACATGCTCTTTGCGGTTATGAAAGTTCGCACTTGAAGCCTCTTTTCTGAAGCTCTTCAAATAAACTGGCCAGCTTCTCCACATTCTCGCACTCCACGGTTAGCTTTGTCGATATCGCTTTCATTCCTCCGCCCTCATCGCCACCGTCGGTCTTTTCCTCAGCCCAGGCTAAATTCAACCCCCAATCCTGCAGCTGATCTTTATCCCAGCTGGCCAGTAGTTCCTTATCCCATTCGCCATAGGCGAGATTGTCCTTAATTATGAACTCGTGCTTTTGCTCCTCGGTTAAATTTTCTGCCCGCAGTATTTCAACAACAGGCTTTTTCAACCACTTCGCCCAATATTCTCCAAGCTCCTTTTTCTTCTCCTCACTTATCTCGAGCTCGCCGAGACGCTGCCTTATTGCTTGGGCAGTCATCCCCGATATAAAAACTAAAGCCCGGTATCTCATGTTTCCCCCCAGGATCTCTGAAGAGTCACCAACGACAACGGGCCTTAGCCTTAACATCTGAGGAAAAGTGAGAACCGAGTCAACCAGATTATCGAGTTTCACCTCGGAAATCGTTCTCGGGTTGCTTTCGTTAAGCTTTATACCGCTTAGGCTTATCACTTCATTCGCTCCCATGATCTGATCTTGCTTTTCACAAATATAAATTTATTAACGATTATATTATAATCACTTTTGGGAAAAGTTATTCACACCCTATCCCATTGCGCGAGAAAGCATATTAATTGTTTTTGTGGTGATTAGATCCTTTGGTATGACGCGAAACACTCTCCACCCCAAAATTGCGGCTTCGTTGTACTTTTCCATGTCATTTAGGTAGCCCACTCCTATGTTGTGCCTTCCGCCCATGACGGTAATTTCCTCACCGGTTTTCTTATCTGTGAACTTGCTTTTCTTGTACGTCGCTCCTTCCACCTCCACAGCGATTTTGTGCTCCGGGATGGCGTAGTCAAAGCGCCATTTTCTTGAAGGATGGAAGAGGTACTCGCTTATGGCCTCAACTTTAAGGGTAGACTTACACACCCCGATAAAAAGCCTGGCTTTTCCGTCATCCTTAGGCTTGCGGCTGGGCACTTTCCTCACCGCTTTTACATTCGTTTTGTTCTTGATCGACATAATGTTTTATTGTTTGTTGTGATGCATCAATAATTATCGCGTTTACGTAGTCTCTTACTACAGCCGGCACGCTTACCTGGCCAGACTGAACCTGCAGATAAAGCAGAGAGAGCGCCTCGGGAGAAAGTAGCCCCTTTTCCTGCAGAACGTCAAAAGGCCCTCTTTTTAACTTTGGACTCTTAACGATTTTCGCAGCTGCTGCCAGAGTGGCTTGCCTGCGTGAGACAATATCGCTAAGAATCCCGTTTGCTTTTTCCGTAAACATCGGATCGGCAAAAATGTCTTGGAAGGTTTTAAAACGCTCCCTGGCCGTTTTGGCGGGCTCTGGTACCGGCTTCTGCAGCTTCTCTGCCTTCGCCTTGTTGCTAGATTTTTCCGTAGATTTTTTCATAGTTTTCTAGATACTTTTTAAAGTTTGTTGTCCTTTTCTGGTGCAGGCAATAGTGCACGCACATTGTCCTGTCCCGGTTTATCTCTTTGGCTGCTGTTTCATCTGCAATCCCTAATTTCCTGCAGACAACCGAGTATAGCACTCTGGCTGCCACCAGAGACTGCCTACGATTATTGCCAATTAAGTCACTTATTGCGTGGCCGGTTGCCAGCGCTACCTTTTCAAGTACACCTTGCGGCGTTGAGGAATTCTCTCTCTGGGCAAGCAGACTGCCTATGGCGGCTTCCAGCTCTCCCAACACGTCAGGTGGAATTCTTCCCCTGAAGCGATTAATTACTTCAATTAAAGTCTGCTCCATTCTCTCCTCCGGATTATTTCAAGATTCATAGTTTTGCTAATCGCTTATAAGATTAATTGTTATACCTTTACTGAAATTAAATGTTTTACGTTATGGAAGAGAATTACTACAAAGAGGCAATTAAGCAGGCGGCTGAGCTAGGTAATGCGGCAACAGAAAAGAAAGGCACTTTTTATCAGCATATTTTGCTCGTATCTGTTACTGTTTTTGCAATTGTTATTTCTCTTCGCTCCGGTGGCTCTTCCGGCTCCGTTGAAAGCTACCTTTTCGCGTTTTCAACAATATTTCTCGCCGTTGGGATGCTTTCTATTGCAGTTGTTTATAGGGATCATATGTGGTATGCCCAACAAGCTCGTAAGGCCTTTACCGATGAAGCCCTTTTAGCACTTAGGGAAAAGAGGGCTATGAAAATGGTAACCGGTAAAAAGAGCGCGAGGACAACGGTGCTAGAGTATATTGGAGTCATTGCGCTAATTATTTCCGCAGCAGGGTTCACCGCATATTCAGTTATAGGAGCCCTGCACTAACAGCCCAGATGTGATTATCCTATTTATACCATTTCCCGCCACAATAGCGGCAATAGTGTTGGCCGCCGCCTAACGACATAACTTGATTTTGCTCTTTTACCGGAAGCTGGCAATGGCAGAACAGTTCTCCATTGTCCTCTTCCATTTCGGCAAGGATGTTTGGGTAGTCCCAGATTCCCAACTTTCCTTTTGCCGGAATAGGCTGCGGAAACTCAACAGGATATCCAAGTACCCAGTTGTATATTGGCTTTTCTAGAATGAAGTTTTCTTCATGATTAGCCCACATTCTATTTTGTTTTGCACGTTCCGCCCAAATACTCGGGCGATCGGTAACACATGCGATTATAAGAACAGAGCCGACGATGGATGATACATCCGTAAGACTCTTTTTTACAGCCTTACATTGTATTAGCGATAACGCATGATACTGCTCTATAGAGAATGTTTCAGAAGGTTTATAATTTAATACCGGATTGGCACTTGCATGAATCAATACTCTCTGCCCTATGTACTTTTCGGGACACTTCCATGTTCTATTTTCGATATCCTTGATGCCCCTAACTATTAGTGATGCCCAGGGCTGTTTGACTGATATTGCTTTCATAATGATATATTTAAAAGATTATTGCGGTGCCTCAACCCACTCTGTCGGCTTGGTAGGTAGAATGACACACCGGCAGTGAGGATGAACTGGAGGATGAGTTGGAGGAAGCGCATATTCCCTGAGGACATACATCTTCCCGAATAGTCGTTTATATTCAACCCGTTTGTCGTACAGCCCGATTTGCGTTTGATAACGCTTTTTGCAGAAGAGCAGGAAAAACTTAGTTATGATATTGGTTGTTTTCATTGTGCCGCGTGTTTAACTTTTCAGCTGCTTTATTCCAGATCTCCATTACTTCGGAGCAATAATCATTTACCAGCCTCATGCTTTCGTCCTTTGTCTTTCCGTTCATAAAGCGTCTACGGATGTTCTCAAAATGATATATCCTTCGGCCCTGACCGTTTTTTATTGACGGAAGCGACGCTGCAACTTGCTTCAAGTGTTCCATTGCAGGAACAGCAGTATTAACTCCGTCCCTTTCAACTGTGTAAATCGCGTGCTTTTTGTGTCTCGACGTCCAACTTGTACCTGCTATCTCCGAAGATAGTTTCCTCAAAGCGTGATTTTGTTTTTCTTGCATGGTTTATTGTTTAAAAATATTATAGTCACTTGTTACGCAGTTAGTCGGAAGGTCAGAGCGTTCAATTCCGGCGGCTTTGAGAAGGGAGTCTTTAAAGTAATAGATATTTAAAATTATGCAGCCTTCCTTTGCCTGATGAGGAAACATCAAATTACACCAATCAATGAATGATCGCAGCTCTTTTTTATCGTACTTTTTTCCGCTTTCTAACCCAATTTTAATTAAATCGCAGTACCCGGATATCTCATAAATCATTAGCCCCGAAGAATTAAAATCAATCACCGGTTCAATGGACGCGAAAGTTTTGAACCCTGCATCGTGAAGTTTTTTCATTGCTTCAATTCGCTCCTGGTTGGTACTTGTGCCCGGTTCAAGCTCGTCATGGCCGGTGAGGGTGAAGCCGAAAGCAAAAAGGTGCTTTTTCGATTCGCGTTTCTGCTCACCGTTTACAACAGCGTTTAGGTTTATTTCGTGCCTATCA
>JAJFVD010000002.1 GCA_021371955.1 Bacteroidales bacterium | reverse complement strand
CACATTGCCAAGCACTCCAACAACAGTTGCATCGGGAAGCAATACAATGTCGGTAAATGCATTTACAAGCAACCCTGACGGAACAGGTACCCTTACAGGCGGAACACAGACACTTAAAGTAGGTGCCACTCTGAATGTAGGTGCAAGCCAGGCAGCAGGAACTTATACTTCTGCAACTCCTTTCACAGTAACAGTTAACTATAACTAAGAGATAACTCTGAAAATACGAATAGGCGGGCCCGCAAGGCCCGCCTATTTTGTTGTTTCGCCGCCGAAGACGGACTAAAAACCCTATTCCAATAACTCTCTATTAATGTGGTAGTTGCTAAAAACAAAGAGATGTTATATCTCTTTGTTTTTAGTATGTATCAGGTTATGTGAAAGTTGTGTGTATTTTTTTGCATACATAATAAAATTATACATAATATTATTATGTATAATGAAAAGTAATTATATTTGTTTCAGAATTAGAATAACAACTTAAAAGACCAGCAATTATGTTTTCACAAGAAATTCTAAAAGGAACAATTAAGCCTCTGATTATAAAGTTAATTAATGATGAGGGAAAAATGTATGGATATCAGATTACGCAAAAGGTAAAAGAGCTATCCTCCCAAAAAATTCTCATAACCGAAGGTGCTTTATATCCGGCACTACACAAATTAGTGGATGATGGTATTCTGGTGACTGAAAGCGAGTGGATAGGGAACAGGGAGAGGAAATATTACCTTCTTTCCGAATCGGGCAAGCAAACTGCTGTTGCAAAACTGGAAGAAATCAAAGAATCAATATTAATGTTGGTGCAATTATTTGATTTAAAACCTTTAGTTTATGACATTAAATAAATCACAGGTTAAAGAGGTTAAGCGGTGTCTTAAAAAAAATAGAATTGAGAGCCGGTTGATTTTCGGAGATTTTCTCGATCATCTATGCTGCATGATTGAGCAAAAGATATCAGAGGGGGCATCTTTTGAAGATTCCCTGCAAGCATCTTTAAGTCAGCTTCCCGGATATGAGATGAAAATGATTGAAACGTACACATTAAAAATATTGAATATGGAAACTTCATTTTCTTCCCGCACATCTTTGCTGGCCACAATTCCTTTCGGACTATTCGGTCTGGCATGGGCGTTTTCCAACTCAGGAATTAACGCTCCCAAATTTATCAGTTTATTTTTATTTTGGGCTCCTATGATTTCGATGTTTGTACTGTTTGGTGTAGGATGGATAAAAAATTTCCCCCGCTGGTCTTTCCCTGCAATAGGTTTTTGCCTGTTATTCAGCATGTATTTGATGATGGTCTCAATTCCGGGTCTTTCAGATGATGTTTTGGGATTGTGGGCATGGATTCCGTTACTGATTACCCTCATCATTTGCTTTATTTTCAAGCCAGTCATTGAACCGATTAAGAAAATTATTGAAAGAATCAGGGAAGAGCCGGCTTTGATACTGTTCGCTCTTTTCGGAATAGCTCCAATCTTTGTACGGATAATATGTGATGAGATGTATTCCATCTGGATGATATTTATCGCATTAATATCTACGGTGATACTGTCTTCGGGAATCTACTTCTTTTTGAGAAGCGATAGAAAGAGGACCAGGCTTATTTCAATGATTATTTCCGGATTATTGGCTGTCATTATTACTTATACTGCCAGCACTATTTATTGGAAATAATTAGGTGCTCCTGCGTCGCAGGTCTGCGCCTCCGGCGGAAATTGCCGAAAGTATTGTAACACACAGGAACAATCTACCTGAGTCATCTAACATACAAATAGTTACTAAATATTATGAGACATTATATCTCAAAATGTTTAGTAACTATTTAAAAAACAGATACCTATCTATGCTGGTGCCCGGCTGTCGGGCCACACTGAAAGAAGTTACCGGATATTTACGTTAAATGGAAGACGGGCATATGTTTTAATGCCGGATTCGTTGCGGAGTCTGGCGTATGCTTTCTCAAGAATCATCTCAGGATTTGCAATCACTTTTGCACTCTCGCCAGTTTCGGAAAGGGTTTCAATGATTTTGTCTATCTGAGATTTAATGACTGGGTATTCAACAATTCTGTATGTTTCAACCTCGCCCATTGCTGCTGCAACTTTTAGAGCTTCCGATATGCCGCCCTTTTCATCTGCCAGACCGATTTTCAACGCATCTGCACCTGACCATATCCTGCCCTGTCCAATAGAATCCACTTTTTCAGCAGATAAGTTCCTGCCTTTAGAAACCAGATTCACGAAGTCGGTATAAATTACCTCAACAGAAGACTGGATAAATGCAATTTCTTCATTGTCAAGAGATCTGTAGCCGGACATTATATCGCTGTGCTTATTTGTATTAACGGTTGCTGTATTTATTGACAAGTGTTTGTTGAGTGTCTTTTGAGCATTTAGAACCATGCTGAACACACCAATAGAACCTGTAAGTGTAGTATTGTTTGTGACAATTTTATCGGCATTAGATGCAATCCAGTATCCTCCAGATGCTGCATAATCTCCCATGCTCACTACAACAGGTTTGTCCTTACGCAAAAGTGCAAGCTCCCTTTCAATAATCTCGGAGCTCTGAGCAGATCCCCCGGGAGAGTTTACCCTGAGCACAACGGCTTTAATTGAGCTGTCTTTCCTCACTTTGGCAAGAAGTGCAACAAAGTTGTCGGATGCAATGTTTTCGTCCGATTTGCCCATAATAATGTCTCCATTGGCATAAACAACAGCGATCTTGTTTTTCTCTTTCAGGTTAAGCTTTTTGGTAGCTTTTGAGTAATCGGAAGAAGAGATTACCTTAAGTGCTTTCTCGTCTTTAACACCAAAAAGATGAACAAGTGTGTCTGTAAGCTCGTCCTTATATAAAAGACCGTCTACAAGGCCTGCTTCAAGTGCCTGTTTTGCTGTACCAAGCTGCAGGTTATTTGTAAGTTCGTTAATCTTTTCGACAGGCATTCTTCTTGAAGAAGAAATATCTGTCATCCATGTGTTCCATACGGCATCAAGGTATGCCTGAAGTTGTTCACGGTTTTCGTCGCTCATTTTATTGCTGATGAACTGTTCGGCAGCAGCTTTAAACTTTCCGTGGCGAATGAGCTGAACCTCTACACCTGCCTTGTCCAGCAAATCCTTAAAGAATAGAGTGCTAAGGCTAAGCCCTGTTAATGTTGCAGTTCCTGCAGGATTTAAATAGACTTTATCTGAGGCAGATGCAAGATAATATCCCGCCTGTGAGTAATTGTCTGCATACGCTATGATTGGTTTGCCGCTTTCCCTGAACCTTACAAGAGCTGCGCGAATCTCCTCAATATGGCTGATTCCTGCATTCAGTTCATTAAGGTTGAGATATACCATCTTAATTGCAGGATCGGTTGCTGCCCTGTCAATTGTCTGAATAAAATCCAGTATTCCGGTAGATTTAGAAGAACCGTTTGCAAAAGGATTAAACGCTGCAAAAGGATCCTCTATTGACTGTTCGGTTATTGCCGAGGCGAAGCTGATTCCAAGAATTGCAGAATCGGGTACTGTTGGCGTTTTACTTTCGGTAAAAGATGCTATCGATCCTATTACACCTATAAGAATAAGTGTTCCAAGTACCATAGCCAGCAGCGAACCCACAAAGGTTCCTGCCACGATTTTTAAGAAATTTTTCATGTTGTTGTATTTACGGAACAAATCTAATAAAAAAAAGCTTTACTCCGTTTTCCTGAGTCTATAACCTACTCCGCGTATGTTTTCTACATTAACGCCGGTTTCAGAAAGCTTTTTCCTCAGGTGAGACGCCAGAGCCTCAAGAGATTTTTTTGTATCGATATCTTTGTCTCCCCAAATTGTATTTACAAGGTCGTTAACCTTGCAAATCTGATTGTAGTTGTTGCAAAGGAATTGTAAAAGGCTGTTTTCGTAGAACGAGAGAGTAATTGATGAACCATCCTGCTGAATGAGACTTCTGTCTTCCGGAGAATAGTTCATGCTTCCGATTGTGAAAATATCGTTGTTTTTCGTTGAAATTTTGAGACATTTTTCAACTCTAATAATCAACTCTCTCAGGCCGAAAGGCTTTTTAAGATAGTCACTGCAGCCTATTTCAAAACCGTTCGCAACGCTGCTGTCGTCGCTTATAGAGGTAATAAAGATAATCGGAATGTTTTTGTCCGTTGCCCTTATTAGTTTCGCGAGTTCGAATCCGTCAATTTCAGGCATATTTACATCAAAAAGCAAAAGATCCGGGTGAAAAATGTGGTATTGCTCAAGCGCACTCCTCCCGTCATTCACGAATTTGAGGTCATAACCGTTCATTTTCAGGAACTCGTTCATCGCATAGCCGAAGTTTAACTCGTCATCCGCGAGCAGTATTTTCTTTGCCATGTTCGTTTTTAATTAGTGATAATGTAAACTTACTTCCTGTTCCCACCTCGCTGGTGAGAGATATTTTTCCTTTATGGGCTTTGACAACCCACATAACATAAGTAAGGCCGAGACCAAAGCCCTTGCCTTTTTGAGAGTGTTCCCTTTTATTGACCCTGTAGAACTTCTCAAACACTTTTGATTGTTCGTCCTTTGGTATTCCAATGCCGTTGTCTTCAACAGAGATGTTATAAAAACGTTTGTCTTCTTTTGCTGAAACTATAATGTTCACAGGATCGTTTGAGTACTTAATTGCATTGTCTATCAGATTTCCAATGGCATTGGAAATATGAAGCTTGTCGCCATAAAACATCTCGCTCCCGGGTGTGATATCTGTAGAAATTGTAACAGTTTTCTTCGCATCCACGTTATGCCTGGCGATGTGCGGTTCAATTGCCGCATTTATATCGAACAACTCTTTTTTAAGGGAAGACTGGCGTTTCTCAAACTTGTTTATGTCCAGGATATTTTCGATGAGACCATTAAGAAAGTAAAGCTGCTCCTTCGTTTTCTCAAGAAAATAAGGTGCTGTTTTGCTGTCGGCCATTTGCCCCACTTCAAGATTGGTTATTGAAGACTGCAGAGGTGAACGGAGCTCGTGCGTGAGGAAGTGTGTAATGTTCTCCTTGAGCTTGGCAAGCGATACCTGTTTATATAACATTCTTGTCTGCATGATTATGCTGAACAGAATAAATATTGTTAAAACAAGGGACAAAATCAATATTGAAAGGAGGTCACCCTTAAATACTGAGCGAGGATAGAATATAGTTGCTTTAATAGAGAGGTCTTTCGATACAGTTAGTGGTATTGTTGTATCAAATGAAGAGTTCAGAAAAAAAATGGTGGTATTAGTATTTTTTGACTCAATTATTTTTGTTGTATTGGAGGAAATATATGCGAGTTTGTAATTTGTTGCTTTTTCTGCTTTAGCGAGTGATCTTGTAAATATTGAGGATAAGGTATCCAGATTTAATGGGAAGTCATTTTTATATGCCTCCTGAAGAGCCTCTTCAAGAGTTACTTTTGTATAAGTTTGGGTTACTTTCGAAACATCTAACGTTTGAACCTTAGTATTTGATGCAAGACCCTTCTGTGGAGCATTTTTATATATAGTAACACTAAAATTATTGTTTTGAGTTAAAGATTTTAATCTTGAGTTTAATTCTTTATTAATAGCATCTTTTAAAATAATTTCAACTTCATTTTTAAATTTAGTTTCTTCATTTTCAATGATTCTCACGAGCCATGCGCCCTGCAGTGAGAGAAGAAAGAGTATTGCAATAATTGAAATGGAAAGTACACGATTTAGCATTTTCAGCAAACTATCAGTAAACAGTCAGTAATTTGTATGCAAATCTAACAATTTTTATTAATTTATTTGTATGAACAAAAACAATAAATGCAATGAAAACAACAAACACAACATTTGAAAATTTGAATGAACAAGAGATGATTAATGTAATCGGCGGTGACAAGGTACTACAAATTATCGATGGTGACGGGAATGTAATTTACATCGTAATCCGCGACGGAAGAAATTAAGTATTTCTTAAGATTTTTAGGCAGTTTGATGACAAAATGCTGATTTTCAGCGATTAAACTGCAATTGAATGGCATAATTTTATTATGCATTGGGATGATTGTTATGATTGTCCAAATTATTTAAAACGAATTTGTTAAAAAAGTGAAGGGATTCAAACACTTCTCTCAGCTGGATTCAACAGACTGCGGACCATCATCGCTCAGGATGATTGCAAACTACTATGGCCGCCACTATACCCTGGAGACACTGCGAGAGAAATGTGAATTTTCGAAACAAGGCGTAAATTTATTCGGAATAAGCAAGGCTGCGGAAAGCATTGGCTTCAGAAGTCTCGGTGCACGGCTTTCATTCGAAGAATTATGCAAAGGAACATTGCCCTGCATACTGCACTGGAACCAGAAACACTTTGTAGTTTTATACGGAGTGAAGGGAAGCGGGGAAAATATCAAAATGTTAATTGCCGACCCCGCAACAGGTCTTGTAAAACTTACTGCAGACGAATTCAAAAAATCATGGTTCACAACAGTCAGCGATGGCCAGGGAAGAGGAATTGCTCTTTTTCTGGAACCCACGCCACAATTTTATAAAGTTGAGGGAGAAACTATAAACCCTAAAGGCTTCTCGTTCCTCTTTTCTTATCTTAAACCCCACAGACAACTTATTATTCAGGTAATATGCGGGTTGCTGCTCGGAAGCCTGTTGCAGCTTTGTCTTCCTTTTCTCACGCAGAGTATTGTTGATGTTGGTATCGGCGAGAGAAACATAAACTTTATCTGGCTCGTTCTTCTGGCGCAGCTCATGCTCACTCTCAGCATGGCATCCGTCGATTTCATAAGAGGCTGGATTCTACTCCACCTTGGAACGAGAATAAACATTTCGCTTCTTTCCGATTTTCTCACAAAGCTCATGAAGCTTCCAATTGGTTTTTTTGATACCAGAATGACCGGCGACCTGCTTCAGAGAATAGGCGACCATAAACGAATACAAAATTTCCTCACAGGATCATCTTTAAGCATTCTATTTTCTTTGTTCAACATATTAATTTTTGGTGCTGTGCTTCTTTATTACAGTCCGAAAATATTTTTAATTTTTCTTGTTGGTTCAATCATTTATTTGTTGTGGGTATCTCAGTTCATGAGGCGCAGGAGGGATTTGGATAATAAATCATTCACCCAGAATGCGGCAAACCAGAGTTCGGTAATTGAACTTATTACAGGTATGCAGGAAATCAAGCTGAACTCCTGCGAAAGACAAAAACGCTGGGAATGGGAGAAAATTCAGGCAAAACTCTTTAAGCTGAATATAAAGGGACTTGCGCTCGGGCAGTATCAGGAGGCAGGGGCAACTCTCATCAATCAGCTTAAAAACATTTTCATAACTGTTATTGCTGCAAAATCGGTAATAGACGGAGACCTCACTTTAGGTATGATGTTGTCCGTACAATTTATAAATGGTCAGCTTAACTCACCGGTTGCTCAGATTATTGCCTTTATGCAATCTTCTCAGGATGCAAAAATAAGTCTTGAGAGGCTGGCAGAAATCCACGACAAAAAGGAGGAAGAGAACACAAGCGAAACATTAGTTTCCGAAATTCCTTCAGGAGAGAATATTGTCATCGACAATATGTTTTTTAAATACGAAGGTGCCGGAGCAGGGTATGTCCTAAAAAACATTAACCTCATTATTCCTTCGGGAAAAATAACGGCGATCGTTGGCACAAGCGGCAGCGGAAAAACTACTCTCATTAAGCTTTTACTTGGTTTTTACTCCGCAACTTTTGGCGAAATATTTTACGGGCCAAACAGGCTGCTCAACCTTAGTATGAGCGCATGGCGGTCCAAATGCGGTGTTGTTATGCAGGACGGATTTATTTTCTCTGATACGATTGCAAACAACATTGCTCCCGGAGTGGAAAAGATTGACGAAGACAGGTTGCTTAAAGCTGTCGGAATTGCAAATATCAGGGAATTCATCGAATCACTTCCTCTCACGTACAACACAAAAATAGGGCAGGAGGGAAACGGGCTCAGCATGGGACAGAAACAGAGACTGTTAATTGCAAGAGCCGTATATAAAAATCCGGAGTTTATCATTTTTGACGAAGCAACAAATGCTCTTGATGCAAACAATGAAAGAGAGATAATGAAAAATCTCAACAGCTTTTTTGTGGGCCGGACAGTTATTGTTGTAGCGCACCGCCTGAGTACAGTAAAAAATGCAGATAAAATAGTAGTACTGGATAAAGGTGTAGTGATGGAGGAGGGGAGCCATGAGGAATTAGTTGCCAAACAGGGACCTTATTATGAACTTGTTAAAAATCAGCTATATGTCTAATGAGAGAAAAATAGAATTAAAGTCGGAAGATATTAACGATATTCTCTCCAGACCACCAAGATGGATAATCCGGTGGGGTAATTTTTTAATGATAGTAATTGTAATTTCACTTTTTGTATTTGGCGCAAACTTTAAATTTTCCGATAATATCAGGGCTTCTGTTTCAATTAGCGGGGTAGCAAGTTTTAAAGGTACTCTTGTACTCACCGGGTCCAAAGTTGAAAGGGTTAGACTGGGCCAGGATGTAACCATTATGCTGAGAGCCTATCCATACATTGAATATGGCTCAATTGAAGCAGAAGTATCTGGTATTAAACTTTTGCCTTCAAAACAGGGAGAAAGTAAATTCTACTCGGTTGAATTGATTTTTCCCCACGGGCTCAGGACAAACCGTGGACTGACCATAAATGCTGCAACAGTTCTGGAGGGAGATGCCGAAATAATTACTGCAGAAACAAGTGTACTTGAAAAAATATACAATCCATTAAAACATATTTTTAAATGAAATTATGGATGCTTTATTTAAAATAATATTTATTGCCGTTGTTACCGGTGTGGCAACGAGCATTCTTGCCTCTTTAGTTCATAAGATGAACTGGCATAAACGCATAAAAAAATGCAAATGTGATTGGCTTTGTGTTTTTATAACAAATTTGTACCAGTTTAATTATCTCCCTTTTAATGTAATTTCGCTGCTCAGGGAAATTGGGTTCAACCTTGCATGTGCAAATTTCCTGTTCCTCTTTTTTATTTGCGAATATGACTACTCAAATTATAGCCTCATTTTTGGAGGGGCGATAATCATTTCAATAATAAGGGCTCTCGTTTTTATGTTTTTTTATTCCAAATTTTATGACGAGAAAATTCTGAATGAGATTTAAATTATTCATATCTTTAGTGGACTTTTGCATTTAACCACCCAAGTGCCTGCCCATGAAGAAAATAAGTAAATTATTAATCCCGCTTATTGTTGTATTTAGTTTATTATCAACACATTCATTTGCGCAAAAAATAAGACTTTTAATGTCTCTCGACGAAGTCATTGAGACGGCAAGAGATCAATCACCATCTGCACTTGTAGCAAAACACAATTTTCTGGCAAGTTACTGGCAGTTTCGCGCTTTTAAAGCACAGCTTCTTCCTTCTCTCAATCTTTCTGCAACTGTGGGCCAGTACAACAGGTCACTTGTTCCTTTGCAAAATTCAGAAACGGGAGAGATTAATTATATTGCCAACAACAACCTCAAAAACAGCCTGTCGCTGTCGATAGACCAAAATATTGCATTTACCGGTGGAAAGGTTTCTGTATTTACAAGTCTGTACCGGCTGGATCAGTTTAACAACAGCAGCAATCCGGCAACATATAATTCGCAGCCTATAAACATTACATATATCCAGCCGTTAAGGACCTATAACACTCTTAAGTGGGAGATGGTAACTGAGCCAAAGAAATATGAGAGAGCCAAACGCAGATATCTTGATCAGCTTGAAAATATAGTGGTGAGTGTCACGCCTATGTTCTTTGATGTTCTTCAGGCTCAGCAGAGGCTCACCATGTCCAGCAAAAACTATGAAAATACAGTTTCTCTTTACAAACTGGCTAAGCAGAGATATGAAAAAAATACCGTTTCAAAAAACGAACTTTTGCAGCTGGAACTTAGAATGATTAATGACAATCTTGCAATAAACGACCATCAGCTTTCCCTAGAAATGAAAACGCTGCGTCTTAAAACATTTCTCGGTTTTAACGAAAATGTTGAACTGGAACTTATCCTTCCAAAATCGGGGCCCGGCGTAACTCTTAATTTCGATGAGGTTCTTACAAAGTCTTATGCCAACTCGGCATTCCTGCTGGATAATGAACTTGAGATTCTTTCGGCACAGCAGGAGGTTGAGAGGATGAAAGCCAGTAAGGGTTTACAGGCAAATCTTAATGCTCAGTTTGGTCTCACCCAGCAGGGGAGCGATTTGGGAACTGCATATTCCAATACAATGGACCAGCAGATTGTGAGTCTTGGATTGAGGCTCCCGATTATGGACTGGGGCCTTGGAAAGGGAAGGGTTAAAATGGCAAAGTCGCGCGAGGAGGTTGTGAGAGCTCAGGTAGATCAGGAGATGACAGAATACAAACAGAATATTTTCATTAAAGTTATTCAGTTTAACAATCAGGTGCTGCAGTGTAACCTCTCTGTAAGAGCCGACTCGATTGCTAAGGAAAGATATGATAATACCCGTGAACGCTTCCTTGACGGAACCATTGGCGTTACCGAGCTAAATAATGCACAATCCGAAAAGGATCAGGCTTCAACAAGGCTAATTAGCGACCTGGGTAACTTCTGGCTCTATTATTTTAACATCCGGAAACTAAGCCTGTACGACTTTATAAAAGATAAAGACATATCTGCCGAATTCGATAAAATGATTGATAATTAAAAAAACATCGTACTTTTGACCCTGATGAAGAGTGTTCTGAAATATATCATACCTTCCCTGCTTGTGTTTTTGTACATTACTGCAAGCATTGGAATAGGGGTGCACAAATGTGATACAGACGGCACATCCACTGTAGTCCTGCTTCTCAAGGACGCCTCATGTGAGGATATTCACCAACACAGTCATTATCATAACAGCCATTGCAGCGGAACAGAAACCTGTTCTCAGGAGCATCACGACCATAATTGCTGTCATACAGAAATCCATCACCTCGAACAAGGATATGATTTAACTCATTCCACACTGGTTTCCTAGATTCCTTATTTTAACCTCATATCGGATATTGAATCCTGTCAGTCGGCATTCAATTCGGAAATCAAACATCTTGACTCATCAGAATCTTTATATGGCGGTCCGCCACTTTTACATCAAAAAAATCCACATTCATATTTAGCCCAATGGCGGTTGTAAATTGATATTCATTTTTTGAATATCAGTTATTTACAATTTTAAATATGAATATGAACAGGAAAATTTTAACATTTTTACTTTTTATATCTTCTGCTCTGACTATTAATGCCCAAACTATTAATGGCATAGTTAAAGCTCAGAAGAGTGACGGAGAGGTTGAGCCACTGGCTTTCGCCTCAATATACTGGCTTGAAGGGAAAATTTCTCTCGAGTCAAATGAGAAAGGAGAATTCTCCTTTAACAAAAAAGGCTCAGGAACAGTATCTCTGATTGCCACTTATGTTGGCTATACAAAGGATACCCTATTACTTAAAAACGGGGAAGTCAAGGCAGAACTTCTTCTGAAAGAACAAAACGAACTGAATGCAGCGAGAGTTGTAGGAAAGCAGGAAGGAAATTTCCTCTCGAAAATAACTCCGGTAAAAACAGAGGTAATTACTGCTGCAGGACTGTGTAAAATGGCTTGTTGCAACCTGGCAGAGAGTTTTGAAAACTCTGCAAGCGTAACGGTAGGATATGCCGATGCAATAACCGGGGCCCGTCAGATACGATTATTGGGTCTCTCCGGAATTTATACACAGATGCTTGACGAAAACAGACCTGTGATGAGAGGTATTGCAGCACCATTCGGCCTTTCATATATACCAGGCCAGTGGCTCGAAAGCATACAAATTGCCAAAGGTCCCTCGTCAGTTGTAAATGGTCTTGAGGCTATTACAGGACAAATAAATCTTGAACACAGGAAACCAACTGCCGAGCAGCCGCTGTTTCTCAATCTTTTTCTCAGCAACACTTTACGTACCGAGGCAAATGTCGCATCATCGCTTCAGTTGAACAATAAATTGAGCACAGTTATGCTGGGGCACTTCTCTACCGACCCGAAAGGCCATGACGGAAATCATGACGGATTCAAGGATGAGCCGGTTTCTATGCAGTTTAATGTGTCAAACAGGTGGTTGTATCTTGCCGATAACGGAATGCAGATAAGATTCGGATTTAAGGCGCTTAGCGACGACAGAGTTGCAGGGATGAATGAATTCGAAAAAGGGATGGATATCACTCCAAATCTGTGGGGTTCGGAGATAAAAAACACAGGGCTTAACTCATTTCTCAAGATAGGTATTCCTCTTAATGCCAGTAACAGTAAAAACATTGCAACAGTAATTGACTACTCTTGGCACAGATTAAACTCATTCTTCGGGTTGAATAAATTTGATGCAATTCAAAACTCTGCTTTTGTTAATGTGATATTTCAGAATGAGATTAATGAAAATCACAAATTAATCCTTGGATTAAGCGGTCAGATGGACAATCTGGACGAGACTCTAACCATAAGAGAATTTACTTCTGCAGATAATCTAAGCGATGTTTCCGTTCTTTATCCGGGAAGAGAGGAGAGGTCTGTTGGAGCATATGGAGAGTATACATATACTAAAGGTGAAAAAGTATCCGTGGTTACAGGCATCAGGCTGGACAGAAACAATATTTACGGATGGCTTTTCGCTCCCAGGGTAAATGTAAAATATGCATTCTTTGACGAACTCATATTCCGTGGGTCTGCCGGCAGAGGGTTCCGCTCCCCGAATCAGATTTCGGACAACCTTGGTATACTTTCTACCGGGCGAAGAATTGTTCTTGAAAACAATCCGGATATAGAAGATGCATGGACATACGGAGTTAATCTTACTGGGTATATGCCTTTTGGATTTGATAAAAAGGCTTCACTTAGTTTTGACTATTTCCGGACTGATTTTAATTCTCAGCTGATTGTGGATCAGGAGCGCAACACATCTGAAGTCTGGTTCTACAATCTGGACGGAAGATCTTATACAAATACCTATCAGGCCGATTTTTCTGTTGCGCCTGTTGAGAGATTTACAATACTTGCAACTTTCCGTTACAACGATGCCAAGGCAACGCTGGAAGGCCAGGGACTGGTAGAGAGGCCGCTTGTGAGCCGCTACAAAGGTGTACTGAATTTTCAGTATGCTACAAGAATGAACAAATGGACATTTGATTTTACCGCGCAGCTAAACGGCCCTTCAAAATTGCCCAGCTTTATTGGAGGAGGAAACTCTCCGGTATATCCTATGTTTTATGCTCAGGTTACAAAAAAATTCAGGGACCTTGATGTTTACATAGGAGGAGAAAATCTCAGCAACTACAGGCAAAAACATCCTATAATGAATGCCAGCGATCCGTACAGTCAGGGATTCAATTCTACACTTATATGGGGCCCTCTAATGGGAGTTAAGGTATATGCAGGTCTCAGATTTACAATTTGGAAATAAATAAACAAACAATAAAACAAACAATTATGAAAGCATTTAAATCTATTATGGTTTTTACACTATCTGCCCTTATATTTGTATCGGCAGGTGCATCGGCTCAGGACAAAAAAGCAGAAAATAAAAAGGTTGAGGTAACATTCTCAATTCCGGACATTGACTGTATGAATTGTCAGAAGAAAATAGAGGCAAAACTTCCTTATGAAAAAGGCGTGAAAGACATGAAAGTCGATCTTGCAAATAAAACAATATGGGTAAGCTTTGAAGCCGATAAGACTACTAAGGATAACCTTGCAAAAGCACTTGACAAACTTGGATATCCTGCCAAAGAGATTGAAAAGAAATAACTAAATTTTATATTATGAGATTTTTTATCTCATTTCTTGTATTTGTAACCACTTTTGGATCACTCTATTCTCAGAGTCCCAAAAGTGGTTCTCAATTTTATGAAGAAATGCGCAATCTCCCAATAGGCGAGAGAGAAGATTTAATTGTAAAGGAGATAACTTCCGGCAATTTTCCTGAATTTCTCAAAAAATTCGTTCCCGTTAAAACAGTTCAGAGAGACAGCACCGGCAGGAAACACAAAGTCACTTTCTTTGTAACCGCAGATTATCTTGCTGTGGGAAATAATCTGGATTATTTTACAATTCCCATGAGTCCCATATCGGCGCAAAAGATAGCAGATTCAATGGGAACATCGCTGCCAACGCCTAAGATTGTGGATATTATTTATGAGAAATCAAAGTTGAAACTGGAGCCGTTCAACTATATTCCAAGAGGGAACAGAAATGAAACCCCTGATATTCTTAATGACCACTCAAGAGTGATTCAGGCTCAGATAAAAGCATCGGGAAATGTACCGGGGATTTTTGTTGCAGGAACTAAAAAAGATATTGTAATATCTTCAAAACTATCAGACCCGAAAAGGACGCACCATGTTACAATTTACGGATGGCACCGTCTTAACGGAGTGGCAATCCAGCCGCCGACAAATGTCCACATTGACATATATGTAGATTACAGCCATGGAGTAAGACTTGTTTCAAACAGGGTTATCGTAGACGGGAAGGAGTATGACTACCGCAAACTTCTGAGCGACCCCCTCCTTCATACTCTGCTCAATGGTGAAAAAGAACCCCTTTTACGAACATCCTATTTAGTAGAAAATCCTTCGGAAAAGAGATAAAAATATGTTACTTTTGTTGGCATAAGTACAAATCAACCCCCCACTTATGTCATGAAGAAACTTATTCTCTTTCTTTTAACAGCTGTTATGATTACCCCCGGCTGGTCGGCCGGCCGTGCAAACTCTTGGATAAGAGTGAATCAGGCAGGTTATCTGCCTGGTGACATTAAAGTGGCAGTAGTACTGTCGCTTGAAGAAAAAGCCTCTCCGCTTTTTGAAGTTTTTGACGCAATTACCGGCAAACCTGTTTTCAAAGGTGCGGGTAAAATGGTGAATGCCGCTGCATGGGGCATGAAAAGCGCATACAGGCTCGATTTCTCCAAAATTGAAAAGCAGGGAGGATATTACATTGTATCAAACGGAGAAAAATCGCCAAATTTCCGGATTACAACCGAAGCCTATGATGGTCTTGCAGACTATCTTCTTGTATATATGCGTCAGCAAAGATGTGGTGACAACCCATATACAGGCCAGCTGTGCCATCAGGACGACGGTTATATTGTAGACCATCCAACCAGAAGCGGGGAGAAAATAGATGTGAGAGGCGGATGGCACGATGCGACAGATTATCTGCAGTATCAGACAACTTCGGCCACTACGGTATATCACCTTATGTTTGCCTGGGAGCAGCAGAAAGACAAAAGTGTTTTCAAAGACATGTACAATGCCTCAGGGAGAGCCGGTTCAAACGGAATTCCTGATATTCTTGACGAAATACGATGGGGTCTGGACTGGTTAATGAGAATGAATCCGGAAGACAAGGTAATGTTTAATCAGATTGCCGATGACAGGGACCATGCAGGATTCCGCCTGCCGCAAAATGACAAGGTCGATTACGGATGGGGCCCCGGAACAGGGCGGCCTGTATATTTTGTTACCGGAAAGCCGCAGGGGCTTGGCAAACACATTAACAGGACAACCGGAGTTGCTTCAACTGCGGGAAAATTTGCCTCAAGTTTTGCAATGGGAGCTGAAATTTTTAAAGACAGGGACCCGCAATTTGCCGCTCAGATGAAAACAAAGGCCCAACAGGCATTTAATTTTGCCGTTGAAAAACCGGGAAATACCCAAACGGCATGTGTTGTTTCTCCATATTTTTATGAAGAAGACACTTATGTAGATGATATTGAGCTGGCAGCAGCAACTTTCTACAATTATACCAAAGACGACCAGTGGAAAACAAAAGCCGACTACTGGGGAGAACTGGAGCCGGTTTCTCCGTGGATGGAACTTGGCAGAGGGCGTCACTATCAGTATTACCCTTTTATTAACCTGGGACATTATTATCTTGCCACATCTTCCGACCCTAAAGTAAGGGAGAAGTACGTTGGATATATGAAACAGGGGCTTGAAGACCTTCGTTCAAGAGCAGGGGACGATCCTTTTGTTTATGGCATTCCGTTCCTATGGTGCTCAAACAACCTTGTTTCTGCTGCAATCACGCAGGCCCATCTTTACAGAAAGGCCACAGGAGACAATACATTTCTTGAAATGGAGATGGCTCTCAGGGACTGGCTGTTCGGCTGTAACCCGTGGGGAACATCAATGATTGTTGGATTTCCAAAAGGGGGAGATTTTCCTGATTCGCCACACTCTTCATACACTGCAAATAACGGAGACTTAACTTATGGAGGCCTGGTTGACGGCCCTATAGAGAGAAATTTATTTATTACAAGAGCCGGAAACGCACTCAGAAAAGCGGACAGTTATGCGGTATTCAATAACGGACGGGCAGTTTATCACGACGACATGGGAGACTACTCTTCAAATGAGCCAACGATGGATGGCACTGCAGGTTTGAGCTACTATTTTGCTTCAATGGAAAACGAAGGGAAAGAAATCCGGAGTTCAAAAGGAGATAAAGTGACATCAGTTGTAAAAGATTCTCAGGGGGCGATAGTCAGGATTAATCCGGATAAGAAGGTTATCTATCTCATTTTTTCTGCCGACTCAATGTTTCAGGGAGGAGAAAAAATCATCGGTACACTTGCGAAAAACAAGATTAAAGGCTCTTTCTTTTTAACAGGAAACTTTGCAAGACTGCCGCAAATGAAACCTGTAATTGCAAAAATGATTGATGCCGGGCACTATGTGGGGGCACACTCGGACAGGCATCTGCTTTATGCGCCATGGGACAAGAGAGACATCTCTTTAGTTGCAGGAGACAGCCTTATAAATGATATTAAGAGAAATATTCAGGAACTTGAAAAATTTGGGATAAAACCAGCGGACGCTTTATGGTTCCTGCCGCCTTATGAATGGTACAATAAGGAGTCGGTCTATACCGCATCCGTGCTTGGTTTTAAAACTATCAACTACACACCGGGAACAGCTACACCTGCCGATTACACAGAACCATCCATGAAGAGTTACAAAACCAGCCGGGAACTTATGGATAAACTTTTTGCATTTGAAAAGGAGAAGAATCTGAACGGTGCTTTAATTCTAATTCATCCGGGGGTTGTTGCTGAAAGACCGGACAAACTTTATGATTCTCTGGATTCAATAATCAAAAGACTCAAAAAACTGGGATACACATTTGAAAAGTTATATTAAAGTTATTGTTTAATGTATAAAATATTAGTAAAGAGGGATCTTACCCCAATTATTACTCTTATGGAGGTTGAAGCTCCAAGGATGGCCAAAGCGGCAAAACCGGGACAATTTCTAATTGTAAGGGCACACGACAAAGGGGAGAGGATTCCTCTCACTATTTGCGATTATGATGCAAAAAAGGGAACGGTAACAATTGTTACACAGGTCGTGGGGGCATCGAGTCGCCAGATATGCCACCTGAACGAAGGAGACTCTTTTACGGATTTTGTTGGCCCGCTTGGGCTCCCTTCCGAATTTATCCATCTTTCCGATGAAGCGGTTTCCAAAATGAGATTTCTTTTCATTGCCGGAGGTCTTGGAACTGCTCCCGTTTATCCTCAGGTAAAGTATCTGCATTCAAAAGGTGCTTCAGTTGATGTAATTATAGGCGCAAAAACAAAGGACCTCATTATTTTTGAAAAAGAGATGAGGGCAGTTTGCGACAATCTTTTCATTTGTACCGACGATGGTACTGCCGGCAGAAAAGGTCTGGTTACCGAGATTATGAAAGAGTTGCTTGAAGAAGACAAGGCAAAAGCTTCTGTTCCCGGCCATAAAAAATATGACCATGCAGTTGCTATTGGGCCAATGATAATGATGAAATTCGTGACAATTGCTGCCAGACCATTTGAGATACCATTAATTGTGAGTTTGAATACCCTCATGGTGGATGGAACCGGAATGTGCGGTGCTTGCCGGGTTACTGTTGGAGGAAAAGTAAAGTTTGCCTGTGTGGAAGGTCCAGAGTTCGACGCCTATGCTGTCGATTTCGAAGAGGCAATGCGCCGCCAGACAATGTACAAGTCAATTGAAATAGAGGCGGACCATAAATGCAATATTGGTCTTGATAAAAAGTAAATATTAGCTTAAAAAATATGAGAAATAAGATTCCAAGAGTTCCTGTAAGGGAACAGAATCCTGCAATCAGGGCAAAAAACTTTGAAGAGGTGAGCTATGGCTATAATGAAGCTGAGGCAGTTCTAGAGGCCTCAAGATGTCTTTCGTGCAAAAATCCGCTTTGTGTACCATCTTGTCCGGTGAGTATACAAATCCCGCAGTTTATCCGCGAGATTGAGCTGGGTAATTTTAAGGAGGCAAGTGCAATAATTGCAAAAGACAGTTCACTGCCATCTGTTTGCGGAAGGGTTTGTCCTCAGGAGAGCCAGTGCGAAGGAACATGTATTCTTGGAATAAAGGGAGAGGCAGTTGCAATTGGTAAACTGGAACGGTTTATTGGAGACTGGAGCAGGGAAAACAATGTCAGATTTACAGATAAGGCTCCTGCCAACGGGAAAAAAGTGGCAATAGTAGGCAGCGGACCAGCCGGTCTTGCCTGTGCAACCGACCTTGCCAGATTAGGCTACAATGTCACAATATTTGAGGTTCTTCACGAACCGGGCGGGGTGCTTCAGTATGGTATTCCGGAATTTCGTCTCCCAAAAGAGAGTGTTGTAAAATCCGAGATAGAAAATGTGCGTGCGCTTGGAGTCAAAATAGAGACAAATGTTGTTGTGGGAAGAACCGTGACAATTGATTCTTTGATGGACGAAGAGGGATTTTCTGCAGTATTTATTGGCTCCGGTGCAGGCTTGCCTAAATTCATGTCAATCCCCGGAGAGAACCTGAATGGTGTTGTCTCTGCCAACGAGTTTCTGACCCGGAACAACCTTATGAGGGCATATGATCCTGAACACGATACTCCCATTTATGTTGGGAAGAGAGTTGTTGTAGTTGGGGGCGGAAACGTTGCCATGGATGCTGCAAGAACAGCACTCAGGCTTGGTGCAGACGTTACTGTTGCATACAGAAGAACTGAAAAAGAACTTCCGGCAAGGGTAGAGGAGGTACACCACGCCAAACAGGAGGGCATAATATTCAGGATGCTTACAAATCCGGTTGCGATTCTGGGAGATGAGCGGGGATGGGTAAGAGGAATCCGTTGTATATCAATGGAACTTGGCGAACCCGATTCAAGTGGCCGCCGTTCTCCTGTTCCAATTCCTGATTCGGATTTTGAAATCGAAACAGATGTTGTGATTATGTCGCTTGGTACATCGCCAAATCCTTTGATTGCGTCAACAACACCGGGGCTTGATACCAATAAATGGAACTGCATTGTGGCAAATGACGATGGACAGACTTCCCGCCCGGGAATATTTGCCGGAGGAGATGCCGTAACCGGAGCAGCAACGGTTATACTTGCAATGGGTGCCGGCAGGAAGGCAGCGGCAGCAATTGACCGTTACATTAAGGATTTTTCTTAACTTTGCGGCTCGTTAGATAATCAGAATTAAAATGGCACAAAAACCGTCTATTCCAAAGGGGACAAGAGATTTCGGACCTGCAGAGATGGCAGGCAGAGACTATATTTTCAACACAATACGCTCTGTTTTCCGACATTACGGCTATGCTCCAATTGAGACGCCTTCGATGGAAAATCTCTCAACCTTACTTGGAAAATACGGAGAGGAGGGAGATAAACTTTTGTTTAAGGTTCTGAATTCGGGTGATGCATTTGCGGGAATAGAGCCGGCAATGCTTGGAAACAGCAATTCCCTTTCGCTTAAAGTGTGCGAAAAAGGTCTTCGCTATGACCTGACTGTACCTTTCGCAAGATTTGTTGTTCAGCATCAGAACGAACTGGTGTTCCCGTTCAAAAGATATCAGATTCAGCCGGTTTGGCGCGCAGACAGGCCCCAGAAAGGAAGATACCGTGAATTCTACCAGTGCGATGTTGATGTTGTAGGAAGCGATTCTCTCATCAATGAACTTGAACTTGTCCAGATTGTAGACGATGTCTTTAGAAAATTCGGATTGAATGTTTGCATTAAAATCAATAACAGAAAAGTGCTTTCCGGCATTGCAGAGATTGCCGGCCATCCGGATAAACTTATTGATATTACTGTTGCCATTGACAAAATTGACAAAATAGGCATAGATGCTGTTAAAGAGGAGCTGGTTTCAAAAGGAATTGACGGTAAGGCAATAGAGATAATCGAACCGGTACTGCTGCTTAAAGGAACTAACCGTGAAAAGATAGAGATAATGAGACCTATACTTGCAAATTCGCAAATTGGCACTCTGGGTCTTGACGAACTTTCAACTTTGTTCAACCTAATCGAAACAGCAGGAGTGGACCAGGAGACTGAGCTTGACCTCTCGCTTGCAAGGGGGCTCAATTACTATACCGGGGCAATTTTTGAAGTAAAGGCAAAGGATACTGCAATGGGAAGTATTTGCGGAGGAGGAAGATATGACGACCTCACAGGAATCTTTGGCTTGCCTAATGTTTCCGGAGTAGGCATATCATTTGGGGCAGACAGAATTTATGATGTGCTTCAGTCGCTTGATAAGTTTCCTTCCGATGCCGTGGAAGGAACAAAAGTTCTCTTTGCCAATCTTGGCGACAAGGAGGTATTATTTACAATCCCCATTGTTAAAGAGTTGCGCAAAGCAGGAGTGGTTACGGAAATTTATACCGATTTCACTAAGCTTAAAAAACAGTTTGACTATGCCGACAAGAAGAAAATACCTTTTCTTGCGATAGTTGGAGAAGACGAACTGGCAAAAGGAGAAGTAAGCATTAAAAACCTTAAAAGCGGTGAACAACAGCGAATTTCCAAAGATGCTCTTGTTGGGTTTTTGTTAAAAGCCTAAATAATTTTGGTATTGTAAAGCATTTGCTATATCTTTGCAGTCCGATCAAAAAGACATAATACCAAATTAGAAATATATCGCGGAGTGGAGCAGTTGGTAGCTCGTTGGGCTCATAACCCAAAGGTCACAGGTTCGAGTCCTGTCTCCGCTACTAAAAAGAAGCAGATTGAGAAATCTGCTTCTTTTTTTTGTAGCGGAGACTTGTGTTTACCGCACTTTGTGCGGGAGGAGGCACGCCCTGCAGGCTTAAAGCTCTCTTCGAGAGCCCGCCTTTCGGACGGTCGGCTGCATTCACGTTTACCCCTTCTCCGCAATTATTTCTAATGTAGATTTTTGTATAATTTCTAGATTACGTCCCGAAATTCTTATTATCTTATCCTGATGAAAGGTAGAAAGTGTATTGATAATGCTTTCTTTGGAATAGCCCAGTGCATCTGCCATCTCATCGCGAGAAAAAGGTATCTGCAGATTATTAGACTGATACAGCCTGGATAGTGTGAGCAGAAAGGTGGCTACTGCCCCGTTTACGTTTTTATGACTTAGTGTAATGAGGGTGTGAACAACACCATTGGTAAGCTCCGACATAAGTTTCACAATGTAAACTGCAAACTTACCGTTGCTCCCTATGATATATTCAAAAACGTCCCTGTCTATTATTCTTACGGTTGTAGGGGTTATTGCTATTGCCGAGAACTCCAGCCTTTTTTGGACGAAAGAGCACATAAGGCCAATGAAATCTCCGTTAGTGGCAAAACTGAAAGTTGTATCCCTTTCTCCCGAATCGAAATTTAACTTAGCAATTCCATCTTCGACAAAGAGAATTTGAGAGGCAAGTGTTCCCTGCTTTATGATTGCTTCCCCCTTACCGTAGGTGAGTAGTGTAGATCCATTTGTCACCATCTCTCTTTCGCTTTCGATTATGTGCTCCATCCATATGTAATTACTGTTTTTCTGTAATATGTTCTTTTCCATAGCTATATCCGATTCAGAGATTTTTCGGCCACTTTGACTGGGTATAAAACTGCAATTTTACATCTTTTTCCATTAAAAATTGCGTCTCCTTTTATCTTATCTATCAAATAATCTGCCATATTTTTGTTAAAGTTAATAACTTATAAATTTATAATTAATATGGCAGATTCAAGATTCAGAGTGAAAGCTCACAGTGAAAATCAGGCAAAAACTATCGTTAAAGCCAGACAGTTTGAGATAGTTGTTGACGAGCCGGCAGAATTGGGCGGAACAGATACTGGCGCAAATCCGGTTGAGTATGTGCTTGCAGCGTTTGCAGGTTGCATTAATGTGATGGCTCATGTTATTGCTAAAGAGATGAATTTCGAATTGAGGGGTGTTAAAATAGACATAAGCGGTGATCTCAACCCGGCACGCTTGTTCGGGCTTAGCTATGAAGATCGCGCGGGGTACAAACAGATTGTAGTACGTATCAAGCCAGACTGTGATGCAGATGCTGAAACACTTAATAAATGGAAAGAAGCAATTGAAAACAGATGTCCCGTAAGTGACAATCTTCAAAACCCTACTCCGGTAAAGATTGAAGTGAAAGCGTAACCTTGCCATGCCTGTTGGGTCTTTACTATTCCGTGTGTTGGTAACTGGGGCTCATTATTTTGAGTCGTGGCACAAAAAGTGGTATTCACTTGATTTTGAGATAGTAATAAAATCATTCGGTCTGCTCAAAAACGCGTAATTTTTTTTAATCACTACATAGGTAGCAAGTTGCCACTTGTCGTGCCACGACGACCAAGATTTCGGGAGAACAGCGGTTTCCAACCTTGGAAATTCCATCTGTGTGAAAATCAAAAAACGAAATCCAGCAAATTCTGCCGGATATCAGAGAACCCTTGACTGTAACTTAAAAATACATTTGAGGGTTTCTTCTTTTTAATAACTTTGTACATATTAAAAAAAAGGATAAATATGGCTTTCATCATCAGAGAGGCGAACGAGAAAGATGTTCTGCAGATTTTTGAATTTATATGCGAACTGGCCGATTATGAAAAACTGAGGAGTGATGTAACAGCTACTCCTGAAATTCTTCATGACTCTCTTTTTGTAAAGAAACAGGCAGAGGTTCTCATTGCTGAGCTTGATTCTGTGCCGGTTGGGTTTGCTCTTTACTTCCACAACTTCTCTACCTTTAAAGGCAGGGCATGTCTTTATCTGGAAGATATATTCATTAAACCCGAGTACAGGGGTAAAGGATTCGGAAAACAAATTTTTGCAAGGCTGGCAAAGATTGCTGTTGAAAGAAAGTGTGACCGTTTTGACTGGTCGGTACTTGACTGGAACGAACCTTCAATAAAATTCTATAAAAGCCTGGGTGCTGTGCCAATGAGTGAATGGACGGTATACCGCCTGAGCGGATTTGCCCTTAAAAAAGTGGCCGATAGTATACAATAATCAGAAAAACAATAAATCAGATATGAAACCAAAAACAATTGCACTCGTAGCGCACGACAACAGAAAAAAGGATTTGATTGAGTGGGTTGAATTCAATAAGGAAACTTTAAAAAGGCATAAACTTATATGTACAGGAACAACCGGCAGGATGGTGGAAGCAGCTTTGATGCAAAACCGTACAAAGGGCGAACCCAAACTTGATATCAGGCTTCTTAAATCCGGCCCTCTTGGCGGCGACCAGCAGCTTGGAGCACTCATTTGCGAGGGAGAAGTTGACGTTTTGTTCTTTTTGTGGGACCCTATGCAACCGCAGCCTCATGACGTGGATGTAAAGGCGTTGCTCAGAATTTCAAGTCTTTATAATATTCCTACAGCCACAAACCGTTCTACTGCCGATTTTATTATCTCGTCTCCGCTTTTTGCAAGTGACTATGAACCAAAAACCAAAAGCTTCTCGGAATATATCGGAAGGCCTATTGACTTTTAATAAATAAAAGGGAACACCCTTTTGAGCTTTTTCTCCTGAATTACCGGGCCATATTCTGCCCGGTATTTTTTATATGTCGATGCCGCTCTGGGTACCAGATTTGCAAATGTCCACCATGCGAAAATTGCTCCGGGTAAAGACCATGTAAGAATTGCAAATCCGGTCCACTCTACAATTTCTCCAAAATAATTGGCAGAAGTTACATACCGGAACAGACCCTTTTCCGGAAGGAAATGTTTTTTCTCTGCATTACCGGGTTTCTGATTATTCCTGCGAACCTCCCTTATCAGGTAGTCGGAGTGAAGGTTTATTGTTAATCCGCACAAAAAAATCGCAGTGCCTGCAATGAACTGTGGCGTACTTAACCAACTCAGTCCCTCTCCGTAATATCCTTCCGGTGATAAATAGAAAATCCATCCTCCCTGCATTACGGAATTTATGAGATTAAAAGTGAACCCCATTGCAACAATACTCACCGGCATTTTACTGCTGCCAACAAGTAAAAAAGGAAAGATGAAGGCTCTCTGAATGTAGTGTGTCTGAAAAATAATTAAAAATATGAGGGGAATAGCTTCAAATGACCGGCCGGATAGTGCCCACAGAGTTGTCATTGCAATAAAAACAGGTACCTCCATGATAAACCAGCCCGGTTTGTTTGATATTGCTGCGCCCCATTTTCTGTTGTATAAAATTCCATAACCGGCATCTATGTAAAAGAGTGCAATAAACACTGCAAGGCCGGCAACCGACATTATAATCAGCAGCCAGTTATAGATTTCGGCAAAATTTCCCATTTTTTATTTTCGGTTGTATATAATCTCGGTCTGAAATACAGATGTCTCCTCCCTTTTCCCCTCAATAAATGCAACAGTGCCATTGTCAGTCAGGTACATGTCAATTTCTTCACCTATCCTGCTTTCGGAATTGAAATTTACAGTGAATTCCTTCACTTCCATTGAAGAAGACACTTGCTGGTCTATGCAGTCAAATGCCCATTCAATATATTTTGCATTGTTTGTGTGATTATTGATGTCAATATCCGAGAACTCAACACGTCTCTTCCTCACAAATGTCATTTGCGCGGGAGAAACCAGTTTCGCTGCCGGGGTAACAATTGCGTCAACTTTATTTACACCCGGACTATCTTCCCCGAGGTACTGATCAATTCTCTGAATCCTGCGCGATGCAGATCCGATTATGAGCCAGGACGATGTTGCCACTGCAAGGGATTCTCCGGAAAGAGTATCCATCCGGAAATCTCTTATTCCGAAAAGACGGTCGTTGCCCTTATGCCAGGTCTCCATAGTAACATCTTCGTTCCATTTGGGAATCCGGTTGAAAACAACTCTCACCCTTGAAAGCACCCATATTATTCCTTTGGTCTGCAGGTCATTGTACCCGAACCCAAGAAAATCTGCATGTCTGTTTGCCATCTCCTGTGCGTTAAGCATAAATGAGTATGGTTTCATACATGCATGAATATCTGTTTCGTAGCTTTTTATCCGGAATTGTTCTTTTAGTACTTTCATTTTATGGACTTGTTTGTCAGGTATCAACGGGCAAATTTAAATATTAATTATGAAAAAGAATCTGATTATACTATCTTTGTATCCCTGAACAACAATCCGTATTATTTTATGAGCACCAAGTATGTATTTGTTTTGGGAGGGGTTACCTCTTCCCTGGGAAAAGGTATTATATCGGCTTCGCTTGCTAAGCTTTTACAGGCAAGAGGTTTGTCTGTAACAATCCAGAAATTTGACCCCTATATCAATGTCGATCCCGGCACTCTTAATCCGTATGAACACGGAGAGTGTTACGTAACAGAAGATGGTGCCGAAACCGATCTTGACCTCGGCCACTATGAACGATTTCTCAATGTTCATACATCTAAAGCCAACAACATAACAACAGGCAGGATTTACAGAACCGTAATTGACAAGGAGCGTGAAGGCGCATATCTTGGCAAGACTGTTCAGGTTATTCCTCATATTACCGATGAGATTAAAAGAAGAATGCTTCTTTTGGGCAAATCCGGCAAATATGATGTTGTTATTACTGAGCTTGGTGGAACTGTGGGCGATATTGAGTCTCTTCCTTTTGTCGAGGCTGTCCGCCAGCTTCAGTGGGAACTTCCGGACGAGGACTGTCTTGTCATTCACCTTACGCTTGTGCCTTACCTGAGTGCAGCCAAAGAGCTGAAAACAAAACCGACTCAGCACTCTGTAAGAATGCTTCAGCAAAACGGAGTACACCCGGATATTATTGTTTGCCGTACAGAACATACTCTTCCTGCGGAAATCAGAAGAAAGGTTGCCCAGTTTTGCAATGTTCGTCCAAACTGTGTGATAGAGTCTATAGATGCAAAAAGCATTTATGAGGTTCCGCTTATGATGGTGAAGGAGAAACTGGACGAAATTGTTCTTAAAAAATTCCAGCTGGACGCTATTGCCAAAGAGCCGGATCTTACCAAATGGAAAATATTTCTTGAAAAGCTTTATAACCCTAAATCCTCGGTAGAGATTGCTCTTGTGGGCAAATATGTAGAGCTCCAGGACTCATACAAATCGATACTGGAATCATTTATTCATGCAGGTGCGCAAAATGAGTGCAAAGTAAATGTACATTCGCTTCACAGCGAATACATCAACGACTCGAATGTTGCCGAGAAACTTGGAAACATGGATGGAATTCTGGTTGCTCCGGGTTTTGGAGAGAGAGGAATTGAAGGGAAAATTACTGCAGTAAAATTTGCCAGAGAGAGCGGGATACCTTTTCTTGGAATTTGCCTGGGCCTGCAAATGGCAGTGGTGGAATTCGCCAGAAATGTTCTTGGCATGGAAGATGCAATGACTACAGAGATAAGGCCTAATACAAAAAATCCTGTTATTGACCTTATGGAAGACCAGAAGTCTATGACAATAAAGGGTGGAACAATGAGGCTGGGAGCGTACTCATGCAAGATAAAAGAGGGAAGCATTGCATATTCTTCTTATAAAACTGCCGAAATATTTGAAAGACACCGCCACCGTTATGAGGTGAACAATATATATATAGATGCGCTGGAACAAGGAGGGCTTGTTGCAACCGGAAGAAATACAGAAACAGGGCTTGTGGAGATTATGGAAATTCCAAAACATCCATACTTTGTTGGAGTACAATTCCATCCGGAACTAAAAAGCACACCTGAAAATCCTCAGCCGTTGTTTGTTTCATTTGTAAACGCAGCATTAAAGCATAAAAATGAAAACCATAGCAAAGAAGCATAAGTTATCGGGTATTGGGGTTGTTTTGGCTCTGGTAGCCGTGTTTAGTATGACAACTTCTGTGATTCGTGCCGAAAACTCTTTTGCGGAACAAAAAGTGAAAAACTATAAAGTAAAAGTTGTTGAGGTTCTCCCGCATGATGTTAGTTCATATACACAGGGCCTCTTTTTCTATGATAATCAGCTTTATGAAAGTTCAGGCCAATACGGCCAGTCTTTTTTTCGTATGGTTGATTTGGTGAAAGGCTCAACATTAAGAAGTTTTACTCTCTCCCGCCACTATTTTGGAGAAGGAGCCACAGTACTTAACGGGAAGCTGTTTATCTTAACCTGGCTCGAAAAAGTTGTCCTGGTTCACGATGTCAAAACCTTTAAATTTCTTGGAACGCTCAATAATCCCAGAGAAGGGTGGGGTCTCACCAACAATGGCAAGGATCTTATAATGAGCGATGGCTCCGATAAACTTTACACGCTTGACCCGTCCAACTTCATGGTTCGTTCGTCGGTTACGGTTACCCTTAACGGAAGGCCTGTAAACCAGCTTAACGAACTGGAATATATAAATGGAGAGGTATGGGCCAATGTATATATGACGGATACCATTGTTATCATTGATCCTCTTTCCGGAATTGTGAAGGCAACAATAGATTGTAAAAATCTTTTGCCTGCTGCCTTAAAAACTTCTAAAACCGATGTCCTGAACGGCATTGCCTACAATCCGGCCAATAAACAGATTTACCTTACCGGCAAATATTGGCCCAAAATGTACAGGATAGTGTTACAGTAACTATTTTACTGCCCGCAGAACATGCCTTTTACCTTTTGGCCCCTTAAGCCTCGATACAATAAAGCCTGCCTCTCTTAATGCTCTTTTTACTATTCCCTTCGAAGAGTAGGTAACTAGAATTCCACCCGGTTTTGTAACTTCAAAAATCTTTCTGAACACATCTGTACTCCACAGTTCCGGCTGAATATCAGGAGCAAAAGCATCAAAATAAATAAGATCGAACTGATATTGTGGCACATTTGGATTAATCTCTTTGTCGATAAAACGAATTAAATCATCTTCAACTTTGAGAAGTGAAAAATGGGGCATGATGTTCGTCTTTATCCCCCATGGAGAAGAATGAATTTCCATTGAGAGGCCGGCTGCCTCCTCCCTGTTATTGTCAAACAGAGATGGGTGGTCAAGTGCCAGAGCTTCCTCTTTTGTTACAGGATACTTTTCAACTGTAGTATAATCGACCTCAATTTCCTTGCGACCTTTCACATCAAGCGCAGTGAGCAGGCAATTAAGACCTGTGCCCAGGCCCACTTCCAGAATACTGATTTTGTTTTGCAGGGGTAAATGCTCCATTAGATAATTAAATCCACACCCGATGTATATATGACGGCTTTCCGACAATGCTCCGAACATAGAGTGGTAAGATTCGTCAAAATCCTCAAGTTTGAGTGTTTTTGATCCATCTTCACTTGTAACAATATTTCTCTTAATCATTAATCAATCACGCTTAATTACTGTGCAAATGTAAATCTTTATATCAATTTTTTTATCTTTGCAGATTAGTCAGTTGAAATTAATAAATAAACGATAGATGGCAATAATTACAAGCCTGCTTAAGAAGTTTTTTGGTACCAAGGCAGATAGAGACCTCAAAGAAATCCAGCCTTTTGTAGATAAAATAAGGGAAGTTTTCCCCGGAATCGACAAATTATCAAATGATGAACTTCGTGAGGAGAGCAATAAATTAAAAAGACTTATCGCCGAAAGAATTTCGGAAGATGAGGCAAGAAAAAAAGAGATACGCGCAAAACTTGAAGATGTAAAAATAGATGTTTCGGAAAAAGAGGCACTTGCAACTGAGGTAGACAAACTTTCCAAAAAAATTGACGAAAAGATAGAAGAGGTACTTCTCGAAGTGCTTCCTGCAGCTTTTGCAATTATGAAGTCTACAGCCCGCCGCTTCAAGGAGAATTCGGTTATAGAGGTTAAGGCCTCAGAACTTGACAGGGACCTCGCCGCTAAACATGATTTTGTTTCAATCGAAGGCGACAAGGCAATCTGGCAAAACAACTGGATGGCCGGCGGAAACAGAATTGTATGGGATATGGTACATTACGATGTACAGCTTTTTGGCGGTGTTGTTTTGCATCAGGGAAAAATTTCTGAGATGGCAACCGGTGAAGGTAAAACCCTGGTTGCAACTCTTCCTGTGTTTTTAAATGCTCTTGCCGGAAAGGGAGTACACGTCGTTACTGTCAACGATTACCTCTCAAAACGTGACTCGGAGTGGATGGGACCCCTTTATCAGTTCCACGGACTGAAAGTAGACTGTATTGACAAACACGAGCCCAATTCCGAAGCCAGAAAAACAGCATACAGGGCTGATGTTACATTCGGAACAAATAATGAATTTGGTTTCGACTACCTGAGGGACAACATGGCCGTTAATCAGGAAGACCTGGTTCAAAGGAAGCACCACTATGCAATTGTGGATGAGGTTGACTCGGTACTGATTGACGATGCCAGAACTCCACTTATAATTTCCGGCCCGGTTCCAAAGGGAGACGACCAGGAATTTAACGAGTACAAGCCTTTTGTAGAGAGAATATATAATGCTCAGAGGAATTTGGTTACCCAGCTTCTTAACGATGCCAAGAAAAAGATATCCGAGGGCAACGAAGATGAAGGAGGTAAAATCCTTTTACGTGCATTCAAAGGTTTGCCAAAATACACACCGCTCATTAAATATCTGAGCGAGGCCGGAATGAAGCAGATTCTCGTAAAAACCGAGAATTACTATATGCAGGACAACAATAAGCATATGCATATTGTTACCGATGACCTCTATTTCATTATCGACGAAAAACAGAAGTCGGTAGAACTTACAGATAAAGGACATGAACTCATTTCAAAAAGCGTAAGCGAAAATAACTTCTTCGTTTTACCGGATATTGGAATGGAAATAGCGGAACTTGAGAAAAAAGAGCTCAAACCGGAAGAGAAAATTGCTGCCAAGGACGCTCTGCTGAGCGACTATGCAGTAAAGAGCGAGAGGGTTCATACAGTGAATCAGCTTCTCAAGGCATACACAATGTTTGAAAAAGACGTTGAGTATGTTGTGATGGACAACAAGATTAAAATTGTTGACGAGCAGACCGGCCGTATACTGGAAGGAAGAAGATATTCCGATGGACTGCATCAGGCAATCGAGGCAAAGGAGATGGTTAAGGTTGAGGCCGCAACACAAACGTTTGCAACAATCACACTACAGAACTATTTCCGTATGTATCACAAGCTTGCCGGTATGACCGGTACAGCAGAAACAGAAGCCGGTGAGTTCTGGTCAATCTATAAACTGGATGTGGTGGTAATTCCCACTAACCGGCCTATAGACAGAAAAGATATGGAAGACTTCATCTTCAAAACGAAGAGGGAGAAATATAATGCCGTTATTGATGAAATTGTCCGCCTTACCAAGGAAGGCCGTCCTGTGCTTGTGGGTACAACTTCTGTTGAAGTTTCGGAACTCCTGAGCAGGATGTTAAAGATAAGAAACATCAAGCACAACGTCCTCAATGCAAAACAACACGCAAGAGAGGCAGAAATTGTTGCAGAGGCAGGTCAGCCTTCAGCTGTAACAATCGCAACCAACATGGCCGGTCGTGGTACCGACATCAAGCTCGGCCCGGGAGTAAAGGAAGCAGGTGGTCTTGCAATTGTTGGTACAGAAAGACACGATTCAAGACGGGTTGACCGTCAGCTCAGAGGTCGTGCCGGTCGTCAGGGTGACCCCGGTTCTTCAAGTTTCTTTGTTTCTCTCGAAGACGATCTTATGAGGCTTTTCGGTTCCGAAAGAATAGCAGGTCTTGTAGATAAAATGGGTTTAAAAGAGGGAGAGGTTCTTCAGCACTCAATGCTGTCGAAGTCTATTGAAAGAGCTCAGCGCAAAGTAGAAGAGAACAACTTTGGAATTCGTAAGAGACTGCTCGAGTACGACGACGTTATGAACTCTCAGCGCGAGGTTATATATACAAGAAGAAGAAATGCGCTATACGGCGAGAGGGTTGATGTGGATGTGCAAAATCTGATTAACGACTATAGCGAATCACTTGTTGCGGCAAACCACGGTTCGGCCGATTATGAAACCTTCTCATACGAAACCATCCGCCTGCTCTCGATAGAGCCCGGTATGGATGAGGAAACATACAATAAAGCCAGTCAGGACGAGGTCTTTGAAAAATTCCTGAGTAATGTGCATTCTGTTTACAAGAGGCGAATTGATTTCCTTACTCAGCAGGCATGGCCCATCATGAAGCAGATATATGAAACTCAGAGTGCGACATATGAGAATATTGCCATTCCGGTGAGCGATGGAACAAAGATAATGCAGGTTGTGGTAAACCTGAAAAGAGCATACGAAACAGAGGGCAAGGAATTGGGAAGGGCTCTTAATAAAAACATAACACTCATGCTCATAGACGAGCACTGGAAAGAACATCTCAGGGAGATGGATGACCTTAAGCAGTCTGTGCAGAATGCAACATATGAGCAGAAGGATCCGCTTCTTATTTATAAATTCGAAAGTTTCCAGTTGTTCAAGACAATGCTTGAAAGAGTAAACAGAGATGTTCTTGCATTCCTTTTAAAGGCACATATCCCGCTCCGTGAAGCTCAGAAAGAGCCTATCAGTGTCCGTCAGGAGCAAAGGAAGAAGACCGATTTGAGCAATATGCGCACATCTCGTCAGGACCTTGCAACATCGGCCGGTGAACCAAAGACTCAGGCGCCTGTTCATGTAGAGAAGAGAGTTGGAAGGAATGATCCGTGTCCGTGCGGAAGCGGTAAAAAATTCAAGAACTGTCACGGAGCTAATAGTTAGTAAAAATTAAAATTTTCAGATATGTTTGATTTAGTAGTTGTGGGATCCGGCCCCGGAGGGTATGTTGCGGCAATCCGTGCTTCTCAGCTGGGAATGAACACTGCGGTTATTGAAAGATCGGAACTTGGAGGCATTTGCCTTAACTGGGGTTGCATCCCTACCAAGGCTCTGCTGAAAAGTGTACAGGCACTTCACTATGCACAGCATTCGGCCGATTACGGATTTGAAATAAACGGAGAGATAAAGCCAGACCTAGCAAAAATTGTTGAAAGAAGCAGGGGCGTATCGGCAAATATGAGCCGTGGTATAGAGTATCTGTTCAAAAAAAATAAGATAACAGTTATAAGCGGAACCGGAAAAATCCTGGAAAAAGGTAAAGTTGAAGTAACCGCTGCCGATAATACCAAAAGTGTTGTTGATGCAAAAAACATAATTATAGCAACCGGGGCGAGAGCAAATTCATTGCCGTTCGCACCAGTTGACGGGAAGAAAATTATATCTTACCGTCAGGCCCTTGTTCCTGAAACTCTTCCAAAGAGCCTTGCCGTAATAGGGTCCGGAGCTATTGGAAGTGAGTTCGCATATTTTTATCGTTCTCTTGGAGTTGAAGTATATCTTATTGAATATCTCGACAACATAGTGCCGCTTGAAGACGAAGAGGTTTCGGCTCAGCTTAGCCGCTCTTTCCGTAAAATGGGCATGAAAGTTTTGGTTTCTGCTCAGGTGAAAAGCGTGGATACCTCCGGAGATATTTGCAAGCTTACAGTTCAGACAAAGAAAGGTGAGGAGGTAATTGAGGCAGAAAGGGTTCTTTCCGCAGTTGGAATTGTATCCAATATTGAGAATATCGGGCTTGAAGAGGCCGGGGTTGAAGTTCAGAGAGGGAAAATTAAGGTCGACAGTTTCTATGAAACAAATGTTAAGGGGATATACGCAATAGGTGATGTTATTGCAACTCCTGCACTTGCACATGTTGCATCGGCCGAAGGTATATGCTGTGTGGAAAAAATAGCAGGATTGAACCCTGAGGCGATTAACTACGATAATATTCCCGGTTGTACATATGCATCACCGGAAATTGGATCTGTAGGAATAACAGAAAAGGCAGCCAAAGAGAAGGGTATCGAATACAAAATCGGAAAATTTCCTTTTACTGCTTCCGGCAAGGCAGCAGCGGCAGGCGACAAGGATGGCTTTGTAAAACTGGTAATTGACGCTAAAACGGATAAGGTACTTGGTGTACACATGATTGGAGCCAATGTAACAGAAATGGTTTCCGGTATTGTTGTGGCACGCAATTTGGGCGTTAAAGCCAGTGACCTGATGCATTCTATACACCCTCACCCAACCATGAGCGAGGCAATAATGGAAGCCGCAGCAGCATCACATGGAGAGGTAATTCATATTTAATCTATAATATATGGCTAAAAACGAAGTAGTTCCGCAGATAAATGAGGTTAACAGAATAACCGGCGGAACCGAACTGAGAGGAACTCTTATTACTGTCAGCGATATCAGAATTGACGGATTCTTTGAAGGTAAGATTCAATCCAAAGGCAAAGTGGTAATTGGTGAGAATGCTCAGTTTATTGGCGACCTTTTTTGCGGAAGTGCCGATATCTGGGGGAAAATGGAGGGCAATCTTGTAACAGGCAACATGGCAGGTTTTAAAAGCAAAGCACACTTTAACGGGGCACTTCAATGTCAGAGGATATTTATAGAAGACGGAGCACTGTTTACAGGTACTTGCCGGATGATAACCGAAGATGATTACAATCAAATGGTTGAAAAGTACAACAGTTCTGCTAAATCGCAAAAATAGCGATAGTTAAAGGCTGTTATTGTATTGAAGAAGGAGCGTCTGAATTAAGGCGCTCTTTTATTTTGTATATGTTTCTCTCACTGCTGCTTCTTGATATGAGTTCGCCCAGAAAACCTGCGAGGAAAAGCTGCATACCAATTATGAGTGCTACAAGTGAAACATAAAAAAGCGGCTGGTCCGTAACAGCACGGAATTTAAGCCCCTGAGCCTGCGAAACTACTTTGTCTATAATCAGATAAACAGAAGTTGCCAAGCCGATAAAGAATGTAAAACTGCCAAATGCTCCAAAAAAGTGCATAGGTTTTTTCCCAAACCTCGATAGGAACCAGAGAGAGATTAAATCAAGAAAGCCATTAATAAAGCGGTTCATACCGAACTTGCTTTTCCCGAACTTTCTTGCCTGATGTTTTACTATTTTTTCCCCGATATTCCGGAAACCTGCATTTTTTGCCAGATATGGAATATACCTGTGCATCTCTCCATAAACCTCAATGTTCTTTATTACAGCCTTTCTATATGCCTTAAGACCGCAGTTCATGTCATGCAACTTTATTCCTGTAACTCTTCTTGCAGTGGCGTTGTATATTTTTGACGGCAGGTTTTTGGCAAGTTTATTATCCTTTCTCTTCTTCTTCCATCCCGAAACCAGGTCATACCCTCCGTTCATCACCATGTCATAGAGTTCAGGAATTTCATCCGGGCTGTCCTGAAGATCGGCATCCATCGTTACAACAACCTCTCCCGAAGCAGTTTCAAAACCGGTATATAGTGCGGCAGACTTGCCGTAGTTCCGGCTGAACCTTATTGCTTTTATTGTGCTGTATCTGGTTGCTTCCGCCGATATAACGTTCCAAGAATTGTCTGTACTGCCGTCGTCAATGAGAATCACCTCATAGGCAAGTTTCTGGGAAAACAGAGAACTTTCAATCCAGCTTAAAAGTTCGGGGATTGACTCCTCTTCGTTATACAGCGCAATGACAATCGATAAATCCATAACTTATTCGGTAAAGATGTCTCCCTTTTTTGTGTAATTGGCAACGATTGCAGAAACAAGCATGCCAAACAGAGTATAGTAAATAAGTGAAAATGCAAAAATAATCTTTGGAAGGTGAGGCATTATCTTAGTAAGAGCCTCGGAACCCTGCGGGTTGGAACTTTCCATGTTTTGTGCAATTAGTTCCATCTGAGCATTTGTTGCATCCGGGAACAAAAAGGCGAAATGCATAAACATATATGCTGCACAAATAATTGATGACAGGAAACAGAGTATAAGGCCAAAATTGAACCCCTGTTTGTAGTTAAACGTTTCAAACTGTTTGCTGTACTCTTTGATAAAATAGTACACAAGCCCGATACTCAATGAAAATTTTATTATCCAAAGAATAATTGTAACAGCCGATGGCAGCTTAAATACAGTGGTAGTCACTGAATATAAAATAGTAACAAGTGCCAGAATAATTCCGTATGTTGCGGCAACACTCCATTTGTTTGTTTGCATAATTTTTTAGATAACAGTGTTTTAGAATAAAATTTAGGTTTTCAAATTTAGATATTTTCTATAACTATCCAAAATTTAGCAGGTTTAAAAATATTAATTAAATTTGCAGGATTATAAAGATATAAAGATTAGCCAACCAATTATGATAAACATAAAATTTCCAGACGGCAGCGTAAGGCCTTTTAATAAGGGAATTACAGCTTTTGAGATAGCGAATGGAATAAGTCCGAGGCTCGCTTCGGAAGTTCTTGCAGCAACCATTAATTCAAAAGTTGTTGAAATTAACCGCCCCATTAATGAGGATGCATCAATTAAACTTCACAAATGGGAAGATCAGGAGGCAAAAAATACTTTCTGGCACTCTTCTTCTCACCTCATGGCAGAAGCTCTGGAACAGTTATATCCCGGAATTAAGTTTGGAATAGGCCCTGCAATTGAAACAGGTTTCTATTACGATGTAGATTTAGGAGAGAAAACCATTACAGAATCGGACCTCAAGAAAATTGAGGATAAGATGCTTGAGCTTGCAAGGGAAAAGCAACACTTTGTACGCAAGGATGTGAGCAAGGAAGAGGCAATGAGTACTTATACCACCAAAGGCGATGAATATAAGTGCGAACTCATTAAGGATCTCGAAGACGGCACCATCTCTTTTTATACCAACGGATCGTTTACCGATCTTTGCCGCGGCCCGCATTTGGCCGATACTTCGGTCATAAAAGCCGTTAAGCTCACCTCAATTGCAGGAGCATACTGGCGTGGAAACGAAAAGAACAAAATGCTTACCCGTATATACGGAGTAACATTTCCTCAGAAAAAGATGCTCGACGAGTATTTGATTATGCTCGAAGAGGCAAAGAAAAGGGACCACAGAAAAATAGGTAAGGAACTTGAACTTTTTGCATTTTCGCAGAGAGTGGGACAGGGTCTTCCTCTATGGCTGCCAAAAGGGGCAATGCTTCGCGAAAGGCTTGAAAATTTCCTTAAGTCTGTTCAGAAGAAATACGGATATCTCCCTGTAATAACTCCTCATATCGGGCAAAAAGAACTTTATGTAACTTCCGGACACTATGCAAAATACGGGAAAGACTCTTTTCAGCCTATTCATACTCCTCAGGAAGGGGAAGAGTTTTTGCTCAAACCAATGAACTGCCCTCACCATTGCGAGATATACAAAGTAAAACCCCGTTCATACAAAGACATGCCTTTAAGGCTGGCGGAATTTGGAACTGTTTACAGATATGAGCAGAGCGGTGAACTTCACGGGCTGACAAGGGTGAGAGGATTTACCCAGGACGATGCACACATTTTCTGCCGTCCGGATCAGTTGAAAGAAGAATTTATCAAAGTAATCGATATCGTTCTCTATATTTTCAAAACACTTGATTTTAAAGAATATACAGCACAAATATCATTAAGGGACCCGGACAACAGGGAAAAATACATCGGTTCCGATGAAAACTGGGAAAAGGCAGAGAGGGCTATTATTGAAGCTGCTGCCGAAAAGGGGCTCAACACAGTTGTTGAACTTGGAGAAGCTGCATTTTACGGTCCAAAACTTGACTTCATGGTAAGAGACGCTATCGGAAGAAAATGGCAACTTGGCACAATCCAGGTAGACTACAATCTTCCGGAACGGTTTGAACTGGAGTATGTGGGTGCCGATGACAAAAAATACCGGCCGGTTATGATTCACAGAGCACCTTTCGGATCTATGGAAAGATTCGTTGCTGTTCTCATAGAGCACACAGGCGGAAAGTTCCCTTTGTGGCTTGCTCCGGAGCAGGCTGTAATTCTTCCTGTGAGCGAAAAACATAACGAATATGCAAAAAAAGTTGTAGATTCACTTAATAATAGCGATATTCGCGCCTCAATTGACGACCGTAACGAGACTATCGGTAAGAAAATCAGGGAGAATGAGCTTAAAAGAGTTCCGTTCCTCCTTATTGTTGGTGAGAAAGAAGCAGAATCCGGCAAGGTTTCTGTAAGAAAGCAGGGAGGAGAAGATATCGGTACAATGTCAGTTGAAGAATTTGCAGAATTGATAACAAACGAAGTCAAAAGACAAATAAGTAATAACTAAAAATAGGAGGATAATTTTATCGCTACACCATTCAAACCTCGCCCGGGTGGGTTCAGCAAACCGAATCCACAATCATCAGGCACTTTTAAAAGAGAACCTGGCAACAGACAATTCCAGGGTGGCCACAAAAAAGATGACGGACCTCGAATAAATAATGAAATTTCTGCTCCCCGCGTAAGGGTAGTTGGAGAAAATGTTTCAAATCCGGGGATTTTCCCCTTGAGAGAGGCTTTAGAGATGGCAGAGGCGTTGGAATTGGATCTGGTTGAGATTTCTCCGACTGTCGACCCGCCTGTTTGCAAGATAATTGATTATCAAAAATTCATTTATCAGCAAAAGAAAAAGGCAAAGGAGATGAAAGCCAATGCCAGCAAAGTTGTTATTAAAGAAATAAGATTCGGCCCTAATACCGATGAGCACGATTTTCAGTTTAAGCTGAATCACGCAAAGGAGTTTCTCTCAGACGGATTCAAAGTTAAATCGTTTGTGTTCTTTAAAGGAAGGTCGATACTATTCTCCCAGCAGGGAGAAAAGCTTCTGCTCCGTTTCGCCGTTGAACTTGAAGATTACGGCAAAGCAGACCAGATGCCAAAACTGGAAGGAAAAAGGATGATAATGATGTTATCTCCTGCTAAAAAGAAATGAGTTTTTAACTAATTTAAAATAAAGACAATGCCCAAAATTAAAACCAACTCCGGTGCCAAAAAGCGCTTTAAGCTTACCGGAACGGGAAAAGTGAAAAGAAAGCACGCTTACAAAAGTCACATTCTGACTAAAAAGACAACAAAACAGAAAAGAAACCTTACCTATTCTGCTCTGGTATCTTCTTCAGACGAGAAGAGGGTTAAAGCTATGTTAGTTGCCTAATTTGTAAACTATTTATTAATCAGAATGCACAGCAGAAAAGATTCCCTATGGAGGGGAGCGCTGACATTCGCAATCTTTAAGAAAAAATGCCAAGATCGGTAAATTCGGTAGCTTCAAGAGCCCGACGCAAAAAAATTCTAAAACTCACACGCGGTAATTTCCTCGCGAGAGCAAATGTGTGGACAGTAGCCAAAAACACCTATGAAAAAGGTCTTACCTACGCGTACCGCGACCGTAAAACTAAAAAACGCAATTTCCGCGCACTTTGGATACAACGTATCAATGCTGCTGCGAGAGAGCATGGAATGAACTATTCACAGTTTATTGGTAAACTTGCCAAAAATAATATCGGACTTAACCGTAAGGTTCTTGCCGATCTGGCAATGAATAACCCTCAGGCTTTTGAGGCCATTATTAACTCTGTAAAATAAATATACTTGAAAACCAGCAATATAATAAGTAATAAATGGTTCAGATTTTCAATCTGGGCCATTCTATACTTATTGTGGGTTATCTGGTTCGGGAATTGGTGGTTCCTTTTGGGACTATTAATTATATTTGATTTGTATATAACCAGAAAAGTCAAATGGGCATTCTGGAAAAAGAGATATAAAAAGGGAGAAAAGAGAAATGTGTGGCTGGACTGGCTTGATGCAATTATTTTTGCACTCATCGCCTCTACTTTCATCAAGGCTTTTTTCTTCGAATCATTCGTGATCCCAACCTCGTCTATGGAGAGGTCGCTGATGACGGGAGATTACCTGTTTGTCAGCAAACTTCACTTCGGACCAAAGGTTGCTCAGACCCCCATCTCTTTTCCCCTTGTACATAACCTTCTCCCCATAACCGGTGGAGAATCCTATGTTAAATGGATACAAAATCCATACAGGAGAATGGCCGGCTTTTCAAGCGTCAAAAGAGACGATATCGTGGTTTTCAACTTTCCTCACGGAGATACAGTGCTTAAAGGCGCGCCTATGGACGATTACTATACTCATGTAAGGTTAAACGGCCGTGAGTATACCAAACGTATGTACGGACCTATTGTAGTGAGGCCGGATGATAAGAAAGACCATTATGTTAAACGCTGCGTTGCCATTGCAGGGGACACTCTGCAGATTATTAACGGAAAAGCTTACATAAACGGAGTTCCTCAAAAAAACTATCCGGGAATGCAAAGTACCTATACCGTTTATACAAATGGCACACAAATCAATTCAAAGATATTTGACAACCTTGGGTTAAACATCGGTGAAATTTATTACGATGCTTCTCTCCCGGGATACCAGTCTCTTCCTCTCAATGAAAACGAACTTGCAACAATAGCAAAGCTTGGAAACATTGTTGAGATAAGGCCAAATATTGATGTTTACCCGCCGGACTTTCCGGATTCCCAGCTTATGATATTCCCGTTTACCGGAGATTTCAAATGGACCAGAGACAATTTCGGACCACTGTGGATTCCCAAAGCAGGAGCTACAGTTGAACTGTCCACTGCAAATCTTCCTTTGTATCAGAGGATAATTACATCTTACGAAAAAAACACTCTTGAGGTGAAAGATTCTACAATCTTCATCAACGGAAAAGCAGCTTCGAGCTACACTTTCAAGATGGATTACTTCTTTATGATGGGAGACAACAGGCACAATTCATTAGACTCCCGTTACTGGGGTTTTGTACCGGAATCGCACGTAGTTGGTACCCCTTCGGTTGTATGGTTTTCAAAGGACAGCAACAAAACCTTCCCCAAAAACATACGGTGGAAAAGGATATTTAAATTTGTGTAAATATTTGGATAATAAAAAAAGAATCCCGATATTTGCAACCCTTAAAAAGGGCACAACAAGCTAATTATATAAAGTAAATATAGAGATGGCAAGAGTTTGTCAAGTTACAGGAAAGAAAAGGATGATTGGGAACAATGTTTCTCACTCTAAGCGCCGTACCAAGCGTGAGTTCGCTCCAAATTTGCAAAATAAGCGTTTTTGGTTAGAGGAGGAGCAGAGATTCGTAAGCCTTAAGGTATCAGCCGCAGGGATGCGTACTATTAACAAAAATGGACTTAGCGCCGTATTAAAGGTGTCTAAGGAAAAAGGTTTACTTAAACTTGTTTAATATTTAGAGCAATATGGCAAAGAAAGGTAATAGAATTCAGGTAATTCTGGAGTGCACCGAACAGAGAGAGAGTGGCGTACCGGGTATCTCAAGGTATATAACTACCAAAAACAAAAAGAATACTACTCAGCGTCTGGAACGTAAGAAATACAATCCTTTTTTGAAAAAGGTTACTGTACACCGCGAGATTAAATAATTTGACTAAACTACGATAGAGATATGGCAAAGAAAGTTGTGGCCTCATTCGGCGGCGGAGGAAAAAAAGGCGGAAGCAAGAGCAATGTTAAATGTATTCGTATTGTTCGTTCAGAACGTAGCGGTGCTTACGCATTCAAAGAAGAAATGGTTCCTACAGAAGAAGTTAAAGATTTTTTCGAAAAGAAATAATTTTGATATTATAGAGGAAATGGAGATGCAGATTGTATCTCCATTTTTTTTGTGCCTATACCAAAATAGTCCTTTTGCATAATCGGATTTATGGGCTGTGCAGCGCAATTACCCACTTGAAGCTCGTTCTGATTATTTAAATGGATAAATGGGGTTGATAGCAATGCAGGATTGGGAGAGACGGACGTGCACCGCAATTACCCGCTTTTCGTTCACAGGCTAAAAAACAGATGCGGAAACCATTTTATGCCGAAGCAAATCAGCTACAGGTTTCCGCTCACTGTTTTTTTTAACGCCTGTTTCTCTTAGCGGGTGCCCAATTGCTCCTTGCAATGTCCGTCTCTCCCAATCCAGCAATGTTAATTCAATCTCTTGTTTTACCAATTTAAATAATCATTAAATACCTAGGAGCATACAAAATTGCTCCTTGCAATACCCATAAATCCGATTATGCAAAGGGATATTAATAGATTGCACAAAAAATAGGATATACATATCTGCAATTTCCTCTTTAATGAAATTAGTTTCTTTTGAAGTTTGGTTTTATTGAAAAATTGATTTCAACTTCCAATTCTGCCTCAATTTGATTTAACAACAATATCTTCCAGAATTGATTTACTGACATCAAGTGTAGGAAGAAAATATTTGTTGTAGGCCGTATTTTCTGTTTTTGCGTGAAGAACACCTCTTGTTGTGCCAATTGAAAGAAATAATAAATGAATTGCAATATCTTTTGGAATAACAATTTGTTTTTTCTCGGAACTGAAATAATTATTCCAGGATTTTTGTTCAATATCAAAATTGCATACAACTTCAACAATGATAAATGGATTGCTCTCTTTTTCAAACATGAACTTTACAGAAACAGCCAGTATCCGGTTTTCGGGAACAATACCAAACTTGAATTTTGAAGAAAGATTTATATTGCAGTCAAGATTTAAGACATCTTCATTAAGCGCAAATTGTTCAGTTGATATTTTCTGTAATGCAAATAGAAATGGGGTATTTTCCATCTTATGCTCCTCCAACTGTTGAGTAAATAACTGATGAATATCTGATTGAATAATCAACTCTTATCTCAAAGAATTTACTAATTTTATTACTTATAGTATTCAACCGATTATCACATGTGAGCGGTTCCTGAATGCTTATAAGTGATAATCCTAGGGCACATTCAATTCTCTCTATAGTTTTTAAAGATAAATTTTCTTTCCCTTGTAAAATTCTGTTGAGCGCCTGAGGTTTGACGCCTAGTCTTTTTGCGAGAACTACCTGGGATGTTTTATTCTTTTTAATATAAGATATAATACATAGAGCTATTTTTGTAGAATTTGCTTGCCATTCTTTATTTTCAATTCTTTGGGCAGCTTTTTGATGCCATTTTGATTCTTGTTTACTAACAAGTGAATCAAATTTTTCAATATTTACCATATTATTATATTGATAATTCGAAAATTAAATCGTTAAAGCTATCACTGTCATATACACCGCTTTCTTTTAAAAAGTCTCTTGCTTTTGAAAGCTTTGTTAGTTCATCTTTTGTGTGGTCTCTTTCTGGCATTGTTTCAGTAAGCTTAATTGCTCCTCCAGTTATTAGGAATCTATTTGAATCAATCTTTATAGCGTATAAACGCAACCAACTGCATTTTGTTTTACTTCCACTCAAATTGATAAGCTTAGTATCATAAACATTAAGTGGCATGAAGTGTTTCCCTATGTTCTTTTTTGACGCTTTGTTAAGTCTTTGTTCAAATTTGGCTGCTGTTTCTATTGTTTTTTGGACAGCTAATTCTACAGAAACATTTCCAAAATACCTTAAATCTTTGTAGTTATCATTAAAGAAGTTAGATAAATATAATGGATTGTTCCATAAATCAAATAGTCTTGCAAGTTCATCTAGGTTTCCGTATTCTTCAATGCTGAAATACTTTTTATTGCTCTTATTCCATACTAAAGATTCATCTTTTGAATATTCTATAGAGTATAATTGAGGCGCAAAGATAGGAACAATTTTCATAAAAATCAACTTATATGTTTATTTTTATCGGAATCGGTAACTTTTATTTCCAAAATTTTCCCCAGATAATACTCTACAACTCTTTCATCACTGTTGTATTTAGTATCTATCACTTCTACAAGTGCAGAATCACGGTCTTTGTAGTAGCCGACATAAAGTTTAAGCGCATCAAATTTGCGTAAATATCTTTTCCCGTCATTTTTATCTATCCAGGTAAATGAGCTTAATTTATTTTCTTTCAAAGAGCGATATTCTACTTTCTTTTCACCCGAAAGAATCTTGTTAAACCAAATTTGCTTGATGTTTAGTGTAAGTATAGCCCATCCAGTGGTATCTATTACATCTGATTGAAAGCTGTTGGTGGGTAAGTTTGCATTTATTTCTTCTAAAGCTTGAAGCTCCCTATTATAGTAGTATTTTATTATTGTTCCATCAATTATTTTTTCAATCACAGCCTGTATGATACTTAACGGAACAACAAACCATTCCTTGGGAGTATATATTTGTCCGAATTGATCTTGTACTTTTAGGTGAAAGGAAGAATTACTGAAAAATTTGTGAATTATTGTCTCGAGTTCATGGGTTTTAAGATTGTAAGTCTTCCACGTTGCAATAATTTCTACCTTATCCATAAAATAAGTAGGTTCATTTTCGCAATTTTTTATCCTTTCGGTTACCGGAATAGTTGAGAACCCTATTTTATATAAGTTTTTCTGTTTTGTAACAGACGGTTCCTTGGATAATGATCGAAGAACATATATCCAACCATCCTGAATATCATCTTCTTTTAAGGTAAAGCTATTTTGAAATGCAAGATTATTTGTTTCCAAGCTCTCAGTTATTACATAGCCATCACTATATATTGCTTTTGCAAGAGTCCTAAGCAAAATGTTCGATTCTGTTCCGTTCTCATAAATAGTTCTAGTACGTCCATCAATTTGTCGATGACTATTGGGAACTATCTTTGTTTCAAATATTTTGTCTAGGTAAGCTAACATTCCTCCAACAATGTAATATGTTCCTTCTTTTAAAGCTTGCGCAGAGTATTTTGACAGACTCCTTTTCCCAGAATTCAGTTCGTTATGAACTTTTTTAAATCCATATTCAAAAAGATGAAAATCTTCGCATTTCTCTCTTTGAGCAACAAAATCTGCGTCTGCTTTATCTTTGGTTTTTGCTAAATAATTGGGAACATCAAAAATTGATAATTGATCATTGTCAATATTAAGAATAGGGTCATCAAAAAGAGATTCTAAATCCTTATCAATATCTTCCATCTTGTTTTATTTTAATAAGTTGTAAATGTCAAAAGGAAGAAGTGCTGCCTTTTTATGCGAGTTTTCTCTAATACTCTTCAACGTTCTTGCTAATAGTTTTTCATTTAAGGATGATTCAATATTGGGTTCGGTGTGGCGCTGTTCAAAGAATTGATTAATTTCTTCAAAAGATCTAAACAGACGGTCTGCCGTTGAAATTTTGGCTGCAGGAATCCTAACGTCTTCAAAAATGGGTAAATCAAATAATGATTCAAATTCTTCATCCCAAGTCATGACTTACCTCCTTTATTTTCTTCGTTTAGTTTCATCATGTGCCTAATTTTTGCATTGCGAACGAATGCAATTGCCTCTGCCAATCGACGTACTTGTGGGCTGGGATCTGTTGGTTCAGGAAGCTTCCCGGAATGTTCTGTTATGTATCTCTGCACTTCACCTCTGAATAAAACTACAGCTTCTTCTTTTGTTATTTCCATTCTTTGTTCAGCGATAGTGTCTTGAATAATTTTAAGGACTGGAGCAGTCAAACTCTTTGACATAATTTCGTATGCTCTTTGGAATGGGTTTATCGAATCTATTAGCTTGATGGATAGCTGATCTATATTGATAAATCGGTTAGCAATCTTCAATAATCTTGTTCCATCACTCCCTTGTACAATTTCTCCACCCTTTGTAATGGTATCTAATACTACGTGTTGACGAACTTCTTCTAATTCATCTTCATTGCATTCCGGATATCTTTCTTTAATGATTTTTGGAATAAGAACATTGTTTATGACCTCCGGAGGAGTATTACCACCCATTGCTTTTACAATCATATCGTTCTGCAAAATAGTTGCTTTCAGGTCTGCAAGATCATTTGCTACAATGTGTTTAGTCCTTTCAGTCGATAATGGTTTTAAACCCTCAATAATAAGGGTTCTTCTATCTCCATCTCCCCCAATTGCCTCCTCGTCATAACCTTTACTTCTAAAACTCCAAACAGGTGCCATAACCTGTTCCATTAGCAGAGACGCTGTTATTGCTTTAAGCATATCATTTACCGCTATTTCGACTTTTTCCTGTGTCGCTTCGGGTGCTGCTATCAGATTAGTAAATTGAGCATGCTCTTTACCTGGACAATCCCGGGTACACCTGCCAATTATTTGGACAACTTCTGTTAAAGATCCTCTTACACCTATTGTAAGACATCTTTCGCACCATTGCCAGTCAAAGCCCTCTTTTGCAGTCCCAAGAGCAATTATTATATCTATAGCGTCCTTACTATTCATTCTTTGTAGAAAACCTTGAACTCTAATTCTTTCATCCGCTTTATCCTCAACAAGATCGACTACCTTGATTAGTTTGCCGTCAGATTTTCTTCTAAGTGTATATACTCTGTTTTCATAATCAGTTGAAACACGTTCACCAATTATATCCATAATGATTTTAACTTCATCATATTTGTCACCTGTAGCCGCTCTGCTATTCACAGATGGAATATGTACAATTGTCTTTTTGTCAGTATCCAATATGTCTGTATTGGCAAGAGCCTCAAGATAATTCCCTTGATAGAAATGATAACCAATACCAAGACTTTTTAAATATTTATATCCGTTAAGTTGTTGGTAATAATTATATGTTACTCTATGAAACCGCTCTTCATCTTCCGGCCTTAATATAGGCACTCCATCTCCCCTGAAGTAAGAACCAGTCATAGCGATAATATGGGCATTTGTACCGGACATTAAACGACGAACAATATCTCCTAATCCACTATCTTCTGCAGCAGATGCATGATGGAATTCATCAATTGCAAGTAAAGTATCGTTGAATTTTTCGTCCATCATCTCCTTCATTGCATTACGCAGTGTTGAGTGCGTACAAACTAGTATCCTAACATTGGTAGAGTGGAAAAAGAATTCCTTAAAGCGGTCTGTTTTTGCTCTCTCATAGCTCACATCGCATAAATTGAAATATGGGGCAACCAACCAATCATCGAAAAAACCATGAGTCTTCAAATCGGTGTTATTAAATGACCTTCCGATTGTCTTTTCCGGAACAGAGACTACTACTCGCTTAATTCCTTGATGTTTTAATTTGTCCAATGCAAGAAACATTAGTGCACGCGATTTTCCAGATGCAGGAGGGGCTTTAATTAATAAGTACTGCTTTTCACGAGCTTCATAAACTAAAGACTGCATTTCCCGCATCCCAAGCTCATTTACTTGAGTGCTTAAACCGGTTCTTTCGTATGCAATATCAACTATGTTTCCCATTATCAATTTATACTAAATATTATCAATTGTATATTTCTGCAAATAACTAATTGCTTTATGTTTTAATTCTAAAATCTCTTGCATCAATTTATTTTCTACCGTAAATGAAGGATCGTCAATTCTCCTATTAAGAAAGGAAACTTTTTTATGTAGTTCCCACAAGGCATCAATAGCTTCTTTATTCTCATTAATGTTAAATAAATCATTTCGTCCATTAACAAAAGAGTCAATCAATATTTGGCCTTTTACTAAATTCACTTTAATGCTATCTAAAAATAATTTTGAATCACTACAAAATTCAGAAGGGAAAAATAAATTATCAAGTGCTTTTGAAAGGCTATTAACTTCAGTTTGTCTTATTTGAGAAATAATCATTCTACGTTGAAATTCGATGTCGACTTTTTGTCTTTCTTCAAACCTTTTATTATCGTTCTCTTTTCTAATATTATTTTCTCTATCTATAGCTTGGGTTAATCTTATAAATACCCAAATATTTAGTCCAGTAAGAATAGGTAATAAAATTCCACTTATATAACTACCAAATGAAGCCCAATCTTGAGCGTTTCTCGATAAACTCCCATTGAATATATAGAAATATAAAAACAATGATACACCAAATGACACTAAAACAATAAATAATGTGGTAAAAGAGAATTTTTTCATATTAATTTATCGTAAATAAATTTTATACTTTGTTTTTGGATAACTCCTCATATAGATTAAACAAATGTTCCAACCTCTCTTCGTCGCTCGTAAATGGTTCATTTCTATAACAGTCATCTATGATTTTGTCTAAATTTTGATGAGCTTCCCTAAGTTTTAATGGCATTTCATCAATATCGTATAATTCTGCTAAAGTTTTTTCTGAATATTCAGCACGGACACAAAGAATTTCTTCAGCTGCTGCTTCAATCTTCTCTTTCTGAAATTTATTCAATTTTGGGAAAGGAAATGTATTGTAACACAATTGAGCTGAATAACGATAATCAGTTTTAAGCCTTCCCCCAACAGTTTTTATCCATGCCATATGCATTTTTGAAGTTAAAAATCCAAAAATCCACATTTGTCCATCATAGATAGCAAAAGCAGAATCAGAAACAATTGTATTAGTATCTAGAAGACCAACTGGAATGTATTCTCTTCTTTCAGATGAAACTCTCGGGATGATAATTTTTATTACTAGATTTTCAAAAAATTCACGAAACTGATGAGCTCTTAAAGCTAAATCTACACCCGCTTTGTCGCTACTCTTTAATCTAAAATTACGTGTATTTTCAATTCTTTTAGCGATTATCGGATTTTTAAGTGCACTAGGTAACTCATTATCGGAAATCCAAAGACAATACCTCTCCTCACCTCTAATAAATTCTTGAGATCCTACTAAGCGTTTTATTAAACTTGAATATTCCGGATAATCATTAATAAATTCATCTTTTTCAGTTTGAGATAGAATTAAATTTCCATTATCATAAGGCATACATCCAAAACACATTTTTGGAAACCCGATTGGGGGTTTCGATTCTTTTTTAACAATAGCTTCATTTCCGATTGTTAAATATGGGCTTATAATTGGAGACGTTACAACTTTATCTAGGGTATATAATTTTTTATTTATAAGTGTTTTGTTAGATACCCCAACTATTACACATATTACCCCAGCCTGATTTTTTGCATTATTAGCCCATTTGAATGAAGTATGGGCGAAATTAATGCATAGGTTAAAATTAAAAATTTCGGGCCATATTATTCCTACTTGTTCCCCTTGACATATTGAGTTAGTACTTACAAATGCGTATTTTGAATATAAATTTCCTTGTATATACTTAGCTCCTAAATAGAGCCAAATAGATATGTAATCAAGAACTTTTGAGTTTTTTATTTTTTTAAATACTAAAACAATATCTTTCTTTTGAACTTTATCTTGAAGTTTACTACCCAAATATGGCGGATTTCCCATTATATAAATTTCTTCTTCTTTATTATGAGGACAAACATCTTCCCAATCAATTCTGCAGGCATTTGCACAAACAATATTACCGGATGGTTTCAACGGCAATGCTTGGATATTTACTTGAAATTCATTACTAAATAGTTTATTCATTTGATGTTCTGCTAACCATAGAGATAGGATAGCGGTCTCATGGCAAAAATCATCTAACTCAATTCCGTAAAACTGATTTAAATGGATATTTATATAAGGGATGCGAGCTTGACCTGTTATCTCGCGGATTCGCTTCCATATTTGTATCTCTAATTTTCGAATCTCTTTATAGGATATAATTAGAAAGTTACCACTACCGCAAGCCGGATCAAAGAATTTCATTTTTGAGATTCGGACTAGAAGTGCGTTAAGTTTCTTTTCACTATCTTTCCCTTGTTCGAATGCTTCATATAGATCATTTAGGAAAAGAGGCCCAATAAGTTTCATGATGTTTGGAACACTTGTATAGTGTACACCTAATCCGCTGCGCATTTCTGGTGAGACGACAGCCTGAATCATTGAACCAAAAATATCCGGATTAATATCTGTCCAACTCAATTCTCCACATTCCAAAATAATTCTGCGGGCTTTCATCCCCAATCTTGGGATTGATATGTGTGTGCGAAATAAACCTCCATTTACATATGGAAATTGTGCTACTGTAGAAGAGATCCCAATTCGAATTTCTTGATCCATCACATTAAAGCAAGCATCAAGATATTCACTTAAATCGCTACCATCATTTTTTGTAAATCGAGCAATGGAACCGGTAAATAGATTTTTTTCGAAAATATCTGTGTCTTCTGCAAAAAAACAAAATAGGAGGCGAGTCATGAAAATATTCAATTCACGAACATCGGACTCAGAAGTTATTTCATTGAAGCATCTGATTTCATCATAAAGTTTAGCCATCTTCTCCGCAGCCTTAACATCGGCTGGGTTTTCTGTGATGCCTCTATATTTCTCTACTCCTGCCAGAGGATAAAAAAGCTGAAAGTCTAGCCACAATTTTGATACTTTGTTTTCATAACTCTCTTTCTCGCGAGGATCAAATGCCAATATTATGTCTCCATCACTAACTGCTATAATTCGAGGAGTAGATTTCAAAATCTTTTGATCAATTTTCATCTCTTCGATAACAGTTGTTAGCTGTTCTGTAGACACTCCTCTATAGGCAAGAAGTTTTTTTACAAGGATGCCATCAAATTGAGCAAGATTCATTTTGCCAGAGCGAACGCGCTCAATACTTGTATTTGTCATTCCGAATGCAGAAAGTAACTTATAGCCTATTTCTGAAGCAGGATATTTATATTCCTTTAATTCTTTTAGTTTCTGTTCAATCTCTTTGTAGGAAATGGTGGCCATAAATTATTATTAGATAGACAATTTCAATAAGTCATATTAGATTCTACAAATGTATTTAAATTAATGAAGTTAATCAAGTGAATTTGAGCACATATTCAACGCAATTAGTGGATGTTTTATAATAAATACAAACTAATCGGAAATAAGAAAGGTGAGATAGATTTATTTATACAAAGGCAGCGACGGGAGGGGCAGATGGCATTGCAAGGAGCAATTGGGCAGATTTTTGCAAATTATTAATTGTTGAAATTGAATAATAGAGTTTTTTATCCAAATACAGGATAGAGTGATGCGGACATTGCAAGGAGAATTTGGGACCCGCTCAGCGAGTGAGGCGTAAAGAAAACACTGAACGGGAAAAGTATTGGAAACCGCAAACTCCTCTTTTCCCGTATGTGTTTTTAGCCGAGCAAGCGCGAAGCGGGTAAATTCGGTGCACGTCCGTCACACTCTATCCTGCATTTGGATATCTCACCTCTCTTTTTCCCCGATTTAAACATTATTTGTATCTTTGAAGGTTAAAAAAACAGCAATGGCATTTTTTGGATTATTTACATCAAAGTCGAAGGAGGAGAAACAGGCTCTTGAAGAGGGGCTTGAGAAGACAAAGAAGGGGATTTTTGAAAAACTATCCCGGGCAGTTGTCGGAAAATCAAGGGTAGACGAAGATGTGTTAGATGGAATAGAGGAAGCCCTCATTGCCTCAGATATTGGAGTACATACTACTTTAAAGATTGTAGAGCGGCTGGAAGAGCGGGTGGCTAAGGATAAGTTTATGAACACTTCCGAACTGAACTCAATTTTGAGGGAAGAGATAGAAGGGCTGCTTAATATTGAAGAAGGAAATGGCGTGGATATGCCGTTTGATTTTTCGAAGAAACCTTATGTGATTATGGTAGTCGGGGTGAACGGTGTTGGGAAGACCACTACTATAGGCAAACTGGCGGCAAGACTTAAAGCATCCAATAAAAAGGTAATTCTTGGGGCAGCAGATACATTCAGGGCAGCAGCAGTAGATCAGCTTACAATATGGAGCGAAAGGGCAGGAGTGGAGATTGTAAAACAACAGATGGGTGCGGACCCTGCTTCTGTGGCGTATGATACCCTTTCGAGGGCAATTGCACAGGATGCGGATGTTGTACTTATAGACACTGCGGGACGTTTGCACAATAAGGTGAACCTTATGAACGAGCTTACAAAAATCAGGAACGTGATGAAAAAACTCATTCCGGATGCGCCACACGATGTTATGCTTGTTCTGGATGGTTCTACAGGTCAGAATGCATATCAGCAGGCGAAGGAGTTCACAAAGGCAACTGATGTGACTTCTCTGGCTGTTACTAAGCTGGACGGAACTGCTAAGGGTGGTGTTGTTATAGGTATTTCGGACCAGTTTAAAATCCCGGTTAAGTTTATTGGGGTTGGAGAAAAAATTGAGGATTTGCAGATTTTCAACAAAAAAGAGTTTGTTGAGTCACTTTTTAAATAGTATCAGATAAATTTTCAGACATATGAAGATATCGTATAAATGGCTAAAGGATTATGTTAATACAGATTTAAAGCCTTCGGAAACAGAGACAATCCTGAGTTCAATAGGTCTTGAGGTTGAAGCGATGGAAGAGGTGGAACAGCTGCCCGGTTCGCTGGAAGGTGTGGTTGTTGGAAAGGTTGTTGAGTGTTCAAAACATCCGGATGCCGATAAGCTTAGCCTCACAAAAGTTGATGCAGGGGGAGAAGAACTTCTTCAGATTGTATGCGGAGCGCCAAATGTAGCTGCAGGGCAGAAAGTGCTTGTAGCAACTGTTGGGACTACACTTACATTCTCTAACGGAGAGCAGGTAAAAATTAAAAGAGCAAAGATTCGCGGAATAGAAAGCTCTGGAATGATTTGTGCCGAAGATGAGCTGGGAATTGGTACCTCTCACGAGGGAATTATGGTGTTGCCGGCTGAAGCTCAGATTGGAACAACAGCAAAAGATTTTCTTAAACTGGAGAGTGATACGCTTTTTGAAATAGGCCTTACACCAAACAGGGTTGACGCAGCTTCACATATAGGCGTTGCAAGAGATCTTGCAGCATATCTCAGACTAAACGGTAAAAATACTCGTCTTGCAGTGCCGTCTGTTGATGGCTTTTCTGCATTAAATCGTTCTTCTGCGAATACTAAACCTATTGAGATAAAGGTACTGGCAACTGATGATGCGCCAAGATATTCCGGAATCACTTTCGATAACATAACAATCGCTCCTTCTCCTGAATGGCTTCAGAAAAGGCTTTTATCAATAGGCCTGAGACCGATAAACAATGTTGTTGATATAACAAATTACATTCTTCAGGAAACAGGCCATCCGCTCCACGCATTTGACTATGACAAAATTGACGGAGGAGTAATTGTGGTTAGAAAGGCGGTTCAGGGCGAATCTTTTGTTACACTTGACGGGACAGAGAGAAAACTATCTTCGGATGATCTTATGATTTGCAATGACAATAATCCTATGTGTATGGCCGGTATTTTTGGCGGTCTCACTTCAGGGGTTTCTCAGGATACTAAACGGATTTTCCTGGAAAGTGCATATTTCAATCCTGTAACAATCAGAAAAAGTTCAAAACGTCACGGGCTTAAAACCGATGCCTCGTTCCGCTACGAAAGAGGTGCCGATCCGGAAATTATTCCGTATGCCCTCAAAAGAGCTGCACAGCTATTGCAGGAAATTGCAGGAGCAAATATTGCCGGTGAAATCAAAGAGGTTTATGCAAATCCGATTAAAAGGGCAGAAGTGTCTATCTCTTTTGAAAGGGTAGAATCTCTTATTGGCAAAAAAATAGGGAGAGAAACCATACTTAATATTCTCAACTTTCTCGAATACCAAGTACTATCTTCGGACGAAAAGGGTGCTGAAATTTCGGTTCCGGGATATCGGGTAGATGTTACCAGAGAATGTGATATTGTAGAGGATGTTCTGAGAATATACGGTTACAATAACATTGAATTGCCAGAGAGAGTAACAGCCTCAATAAATCCTACACCTAAACCGGATCCGGAAAAGGTAAAGGAACTTGCAGCAGATTTTCTTGCCGATAACGGTTTTACGGAAATGATGAACAACTCTCTTACAAAGAGTGAATACTACTCAAAACTTAAAACCTATCCCGAATCTAAACTTGTGAAAATATTGAACCCGCTGAGTTCAGATTTGAATTCGATGAGGCAGACATTGTTGTTAAACGGTCTTGAAGTGATTGTACACAACATTAATCGTCAGCATAACGACCTTAAACTGTTCGAGATGGGTAATGTTTATTCTTTTGTGGAAGAGACCGGGGATGACGGAAAAACTCCTGCGCAGAACCTTAAATCTTACAAGGAGGCCTCAAAATTCTCAATGTTTGTAACAGGCCCGGGCAACCAGTCCTGGAGGTCAAAAGCTAATCCGGCCAGCTACTTTACGCTTAAAGGATATCTTGAATTACTGTTGAGACGATTTGGAATTGAACCGGATGAGCTGGAATATTCTTATGCTCCGGCCGACTTGTTTTCCGAAGGGCTCGTATATAAAACCGCCTCAGGCAAAGAGGTGGCTGTAATGGGAAATGTTAATGCTTCGCTTTTGAAGCAATTCGGAATAAAGCAACAGGTATTTGCTGCTGAAATCTCCTGGAATGTTCTCTTTTCTCTTGTTAAGAAGCAGAAGGTGCTTTACAGGGAACTCCCTAAATTCCCGGAAGTTCGCCGCGACCTTGCTCTCCTTTTGGACGAAAAGGTATCTTTTTCTGAGTTGAGAAAGAGTTCATTCAAAACAGAAAAGAAGATTTTGAAGAGTGTAACTCTGTTTGATGTATACCGGGGTGAAAAAATTCCCGAAGGGAAAAAGCAATATGCGATTAGTTTCGTTTTGCAGGACCCGGAAAAAACCCTCACAGACAAATATGTGGAAGAGGTTATGGACCGCCTGCTTAAGAACTTCACATACAACTTTGGTGCATCGCTCCGATAATGAAGAAATTTTTTGACAAGGGAGCGAAATATCTGAGTCTGGTCAAATTTGCCCATACAATATTTGCCATGCCCTTTGCTCTGATAGGGCTCTTTCTTGCGATTGAACCGGGCGGTGCATTCACATGGAGGCTTCTTGTGCTCATATTGCTTGCAATGGTCTTCGCAAGAAACAGTGCAATGGGTTTTAACCGCTGGGCCGATAGAAAAATTGATGCGAAAAATCCCCGAACTGCAAAAAGGGAAATTCCGTCTTCAGTTCTGTCTCCTGCTGCCGTTCTTTTGTTTGTAATTGCCAATATCGTCCTTTTTGTAATAGTATCGGCATTAATAAACAGGCTGGCTTTGTATCTGTCGGTTCCGGCGATGATAGTTTTGCTGGGATACAGTTATCTCAAGAGATTCACATCATTATGCCACTATGGTTTGGGCCTTGCTCTTTCCTGTGCTCCGGCTGCAGCATATATAAGTGTAACCGGTCGTCTGGATGTTGCTCCTCTTATATTGTCCCTAATTGTTTTCCTGTGGTCGTCAAGTTTTGATATACTATATTCTCTTGCCGATGAGGAATTTGACCGCAGCGAAGGGCTCCATTCAATACCCGGTCTACTTGGCAGGAAGAGAGCTATGATAGTCTCCGCAGTGGGGCACGCTCTTGTTATCCCGCTTTTATGGTTTTTTGGAAATTCAGCAGGACTTGGAACCATATATTTGATTGGAGCAGCAATATTTGCCGCATTATTGGCGTATCAGCATATTATAATTAAGCCAAACGATATATCACGGCTCAATGCCGCTTTCTTTACTGCAAATGGAGTTGCTTCGGTAATCTTAGCCGTTTTCACTATTGCAGATATTTTGATATAGAGATTAATTTCCTTTCTCCGATTTTCTTAAACGGAGTCTATTTGTTCATTAATCTGCCTACAGGGTAACGGTTGACATCCGGTTCCACATTCTTGCGCACTTTATTCATGAAAAACTGAAGGATGGCATTTGGATCGTTTGCGAAGGTAGGGTCTGAAGCCTTTTTTGCTTCGAACTCCTTTTTGAGCAAAGGATCTTTGGCGAGCATTTCTCTTCCTTTTACCTCCATATAATTGAGCCGTATCCAGAATTCAGTAGCCGGTCTTGCGAAATTGTTGTAAAACCCCCAATATACAAGCGATGTTGGCGATTTTGGCTCAAGAAGATAGGCAATTATCTTTACTTTCGGCTGCGAAGTGGTTACCATTACATCTCCTTTACGATAATTTACAGACTCTTTTTGGGTGGTATACTTAATATCAAGAGTTACTCTGCCTTCGTAGGGGAATTGCGACCATTTAGGATCTTTAAATCTGTATGTTTCCACCTCAATTTTACAGTCTTTATCCATTCGTTCATATTTTATACCGTGAACATCCAGCAATGCAATTGTCTCAAGTTGTTCCGCAGGGATAATATATGCCTCGGGAAGCTTTATCTTAAGTTCCGGCTTGTATGAAGTAAAGAGCGGCATTTTTATGGTAACCGGTGCTGTTCTGTTTGAGTATGTCCATTTTGCACCGCTAAGGTCGCTTATAACTGTTGTGTCTTTCCATGCCAAAAAATCAATAATAGCACTATCCTTCTTGTCATGCGAATACATCAGAGGCAGAGAGTCTCTTCTGAATTGTGCCGATGCAATGAATTTATCGGCTTTATTAATTTCTGCTATAAGCGCTGTACTATTTGAACCGATTATTTCCAGGGAGTTTTTAACAATCATATATGCCGATTTGACCCTCTCTTTGTATGGCTTGTATATATGGTTCTCTATTAAAAGTCCTATGCGGTTGTTTGCAGATGCATAACCATTGGAATACTGGGGAGGGAAGTTGTCGGGTAAAACACCTGCTCCGGGGTTGGTGTAACTGTTGAATTCAAAGTATGGGAAAATAGGGTACCCGGCAGCTGACATCTTCTCAAGGAGTTGTTTCTCATAGATTTTTTTAGTCCATTCAAGCATATTAGGGGCGAGAAAACCACACTGGTCCATACCATAGGTGGAAACATACTGGAAGTCGGCTCCGTTTGTTACGTGAATGTCGATAAAGAGTTCGGGCATCCATTTTTTATAGAGAGATAGCAATGCTTTAGTTTCGGGAGCATCTGCCTTAATGAAATCCCTGTTCATATTGAGTTTTTGAGCAGTATATCTTGCACCAACCTCTTCGGGCCCGTTTTGATTTATTCTATACTGACTGCCAAAGTCTTCATGCCCGTCTACATTGATAATAGGAATAAACAAAAAGGATACATTGTTGAGCAGTCCGGGATATTTGCCATAAATTGCAATATCCCTGATGAGCATTAGTCCTGCATCTTTACCATCCGGTTCGCCGGCATGAATACAGGCCTCCGCGACAACAACAGTACGGCCTTTTTTGCGAATTTCCTGAGGATCTGTCAAACCGTCTTTGTCAACAATCAGGATTGGAATTTCTCTGCCTTGGGGTGAAATCCCGATTGTCTGAAAAGATACGATTTTTGAGTTATCGTCCAGGAGCTTGCAAAATTCAACAGTTTCTGCGTATCGCGGAGTTTTGTTAAAATTGTTTTTTTCGAAATATGTTAAAAATTTATCATCCTTTGAATTTGCAACCTGAGCAAATGATACAGGACTAAAAATTAAAAAAGCTAAAAGGAAGTTAATGGGAAACTTTACAGAAATATTACTGAGCTTCATTTTGCGAATATTAAAATTTGAATTTCAAAGATAGAAATTTTAATATTCACATTTATCAGAACATTCCGGAGTCTCTGTCTGCATTCTGCAGTTTACGTGCCTTTTCGGAGTAGCTTTTCCCTTTCACTAAATTATAACTTATACCTACTACAAACATTGATGCATTATCGTTTATCCAGCTGAAATTATGAAAATTGACAATACTTTCCGGGATGGTTGATGTCCTGTATTTCGATCTGGTAAAAATCCAGTAGATACTTGCGAAAACCGAGAGGTTGTTCCTGGTGTATCTTGCCCCTAAGTGCGAATTGTTTTCATTTGTAGACAGGTACGGGCCACTTAGATATTTGCCGACTATATTTCCCTGATAATAGACAAGAAAGCTTTTATGCTGAACATTTATCTGATACCAGAGTGGTGTGTACAGGTGTGAATATGAACCGGCCTGTGCGCTTTTGAGTTCTGTGTTCATCACCTGTCCGCTGAATCTTATTGTAACAAGGTTGCTGCTGAATGGCTTAATCGAGCCGGAGTAGCTTATTCCGTAATTTTCTGAATATTCTCCGTTTTCCGATGCCATTACAATATTCTCTTCGGCTCTGGTAAAGTATGTGTTTATCGGATTTGTAGTCTGTCTGTAATATGGAGTAAATTGAAAGTCGAAAAGTTTGGTCTTTAGAGAGTAATCAATGAATATTTCGTTTGACACACTAGGCCTCAGATCCGGATTCCCCTGACGGATAATATGCTCGGTTATGAATATTTTGTTGTTGCTGAGCTCGGATAGTGAGGGTTCTGCAGACTCTTTCTTGTATGACAGGCGTAGGCTCTGATTCTTGTTTATGTTGTATCCGACAGTTAAAGACGGTCTGAATAGCCAGTTGCTGTATTTGTCGGATACGGTCTCTCTTTTGATATTTGAAACTCCAATACTGGCTTTGTATGACCATTTGTTTTTCTGGCCGGAAATTTCGGAATACAGGTAATTTTTAAGGAATGATGTGGTATATATTGACGATTCAAAACTGTTCACAACATCGGATTTCATACTGCTTGTCTCGATTGAGTAACCGGCATTAAGGCGTACGTTTTTAAGTTCAGCAGAATAGTTCACCTCTCCAATGAGTGACTGCTTTCTGTTCTTTTCGTCCATATTGTCGTCAAGTACCAGATTGTGAGCGTTGTCATACTCTTTTTTGTAATATTTGTTGGAGGTGATGAATCCTGTTCCAACAACATTCACGGCAAGTTCCTGCTTATTCTTTAGTTGCTTCCAGAAATATATATCGGCAGATGGACTGAATACCGATGCTCTCGTGTGGTCATTTCCCGTTCTCTGGCTAAGTTCGCCATTTGCATCATAATCAATCACAGAGTTACCATCGTTCTTCCTACCCATATAATTAGGAGAGAGTTTGATTTTCAATGCGTAGTTGTCGGTTTTTTGATTTGTATATGTGAAATTTATGTAATGGTCGTCGTAGCCAAAAGCATTTTTTAATTTCTGAGTTCTTGTATATTCTGTCTCATTGAAAATATAATTATAGTAGGACTCCTGTTCTCTGTCTGAGTAATTTCTGTAATATAAAGAGTAGTCTAAGGCAAACTGGTGTTGTTTACGATTGAATTTGAAATAGGCCATCTCATTTCCGAATCCGGTTGTAAAAGCGGACGAAGCATTAATCCCGGCGGCAAATCCATCCTCTGCACTTTTGGTTATAATGTTTATTACATTTCCATACTCTGCATATCTTGCCGGCGGAACATCATAGTGGTCAAGCCTGAGAATCTGATCCGGGCGGAGTGATTTCAAATCTATCTCTGTTGCGTTTAGGCCGTTTATAAGAATCTTTACAGGCTTGCCGTTGGTCCCGGAAATTTTTTCGTTTACCGGATCAAATATAATCTGAGGGACAATTGTCGTAAGGTCAAGGGCGTTTCGGGAGCTCTTTATATCCTTAGGGAGAATGCTGTATGTGGTCTTGTCCGGAAGGGTTCTTGCCCGGCTCTCCTGAACAGATGCAGCATTAAGCATTTTAACATCTGCTTCCATTTTGTAGTTGAGCAGGATTGGGTTTGTGCCGTTTACTGAAATTGTATCCTTAATGTTTTTGTAACCAATAAATGAAACTACAAGACAATAGTTGTCCGCAGCCACATTCTTAATTTCATAATTTCCGTTAAGGTCGGTTATCCCTCCGTATCTGAATGTAGTTGAGTCAAGAGTAGTGTACATAACTACATTCGCAAATGGGACAGGAAGATTTTCGTTGTCTGAGACAACACCTTTAACGGAAACCTGGGAAAAGCATAAATTGAATGAAATCAAGAGGAGCAAGCTTGAAAAGAGTTTAAGTTTGATCATTAGACTAGTTATAAAGTTTAGCAATTAGACGAAGCTTTTATATCTTTTGTTGCAAGGTTTTCAAAATATTTGTTGCTAATCGGTGCCAGGTTGCATTTTCTCCCGGCTATCTGTCCACTGCCACCAAATTGATGAGGGCTTGTGCGTCCTCGCTCGCGATGCTCGTTCCGGCCGAATCGCCCTCAGCAATTTGATGGCATGTGAACGGAGTACATAGAGATTTTGCAACTCGTCGCCGATGCTAGACCCTAAGTACAAAAGTAAAAGAGGGCATCTAAATGCAAATTTAGACGCCCTCTTCGGCAATAAATGATTATATAAAACTATTTTCTTCCGTACTGGGCAAGGTCGCCAAGTTCCTCTTCGATGCGGAGGAGCTGGTTGTATTTGGCCATCCTGTCTGAGCGGCTGAGTGAGCCGGTTTTGATTTGGCCGGAGTTTGTTGCAACAGCTATGTCTGCAATCGTTGAATCTTCTGTTTCGCCTGAGCGGTGTGAAGTGACTGAAGTATACTTGTTGCGGTGTGCCAGTTCAATTGCGTTAAGGGTTTCGGTGAGTGTTCCTATCTGGTTTACCTTAATCAGGATTGAATTTGCACATCCGGTATCAATGCCTTTACGCAAAAAATCTACATTTGTTACGAAGACGTCGTCTCCTACAAGCTGGATTTTTGAGCCAAGCACATCGGTAAGAAGTTTCCATCCATCCCAGTCCTGCTCGTCCATTCCATCTTCAATTGAATCGATAGGATATTTTTCAACCAACGATTTAAGATATGCCACCTGTTCGGCTGCATTTCTTTTTGCTCCTTTGGAGCCTTCGAATTTGCTGTAGTTGTATATTCCGTCTTCAAAAAATTCACTGGCAGCACAGTCGAGAGCGATTGTTACATCTTTACCCGGAACATATCCTGCTTTCTTTATTGCTGCAATAATTGACTCCAGTGCATCTTCTGTACCGTTGAGTGTGGGGGCAAACCCACCTTCGTCACCAACTGCTGTGCTGAGACCTCTGTCGTGGAAAATTTTCTTAAGATTGTGGAACACTTCTGCTCCCATTCTTAGTCCTTCTTTAAAGCTTGGTGCGCCCACCGGCCGAATCATAAACTCCTGAAATGCAATAGGAGCATCTGAGTGAGAACCGCCGTTGATAATGTTCATCATTGGGACTGGAAGGGTTACGGCGTTTGTACCTCCAATGTAACGATACAGCGGAATCTGCAGATAATCGGCAGCAGCCCTTGCAACGGCAAGTGAAACGCCAAGGATTGCATTGGCACCAAGTTTGGATTTGGTAGGGGTTCCGTCCAGTTCGATAAGATATTTGTCTATCTGAGCCTGATTGAGAGCACTCATGCCCATGATTGCAGGGCCGATTATTTCGTTAACATTGTTAACGGCTTTAGTAACTCCTTTGCCTAAGTAACGCGATTTGTCGCCGTCTCTCAGTTCGAGTGCTTCGTTAATACCTGTGGATGCCCCGGAAGGAACAGCAGCTCTGCCGAATGCTCCGGATAAAAGGTGTACATCTACTTCTATAGTTGGATTACCGCGGGAATCAAGTATCTCACGCGCAAATACATTACAAATTTCCATAATTGTCAAAAGTGTTTAATTGTTAGTCACATAAAATGTGATGCAAAGTTATTTTATTTGGGGGATTTTTTGAATTAAGCTTATGCTAAAATGGATAATAGCCTGATATTGAATGATAAAAATGGAGCAGGATTATGTTTCAAATCGTAACTTAAGACATTAATCCCTGAGAAGATATTCAATAGTACTTACAACTCTTACAACTTTTATATGGGGAGAGTTTCCGTCCCTGTCGGTTATTGAAAATTGTCCCTGATTTGCATTTTTGATTCGTCCTATTTTACTGTTAGAATCTTTTGCAAATTTCTCTGCAGCATTTCGGGCATTTTTTGTCGCCTCTTCTATCATTGCAGGTTTGATGTCATTAAGCTTTGTGTAAAAATACTGAGTCGTGTACTGAAAATCGCCGGAACTCAGGGCTATTCCTTTCTGTAGCAGATCGGACTGGGAAGATATTATCTCCCTTACCTTTTCCACCTTTTCGGAAGTAACCGTCAGAACGCTTGTGATATTGTACCTGTAGGTACTTTGCTGGCTCTGATATCTCTCGGCGCTCATGTCTATAATCTGCGGGGCAGATACTGAAATTTCGCTCTCGTCCAACCCTTTTGATTTCAGATAATCTATGATTACCCTGTTTTTATCGTTGATGGATTTGTAGAGAGATGATAAATCGTTACCGATTTCCTTGTATGCGACGGGCCAGATTACCCTGTTTGCTGCCACCTCAACTTCTGCAAGTCCTTTTACCGAAACAAAGCGGTCAAATGATTTTATTGTCTTTACAGAAACGAGGAGGGATAAGGCTAAAACAGCAAGACCGGCAAAAATTGAGAGCCCTAATAACATGAAGTTGTTTTTACTGTTGCTATCCATATTTTTGTCTACATTTGTAAAGTTTATAGCAAAATTCAAGCCATGAAAATCAATCAAAAACTATTTACGGTTATAATTTTTAACCTGTTTTCTTTCATTACACTTTTTGGCCAGATTATCCCGGACTACAAGATTGTAAGGGGTAAAAATGACACAGTTACAACTCCGACCCATATTATTGTAGGAGTTGCTGCCCCTCAATCGCAAATATTTGTAAATGAACAATCTGTAAAACAATATAAAACCGGTTCATTTGGTATTGAACTAAATTTAAAAGAGGGCGCCAATCCGGTTGTAATTAAAATTATTTCCGGAGGAAAGGAGTATTCAGACAATTTCTCGGTATACTATAAAATTGTAACAGCGCAGCCCAAAATTGAAATTCTTCAGGATTACGGTAAAAGAGTGGTTGTGACCAAAGAAGGTGCATATCTTAATTATGGAGCAGGGCAGGACAGGCTAGGAGGTGCAAAGGTTAATTATATTGCCTCCGGTATCCGTATGGAACTGATTGATTCCGTTCAGTCCCTTTACAAAGTAAGATTGTCGGAAAACAACTACGCATTTATTCCAAAATACTTTGTAAATATTGAACCTGCAGGAGTAAAACCGCCATTTACCCTCACAAGTTCATGGAGCGTTTCAAATGCAGGTAAAAGCGATAGAATAAGGATTTCTCTTGAAAGCAGACAGCCATACACAATGTACAGGGAACTTGAGCCGAACAGGCTCGTGGTTGATATATACGGTGCTGCCTGCAATTCAAACTGGATAACTCAGTATCTGAATCTCAAAGCGGTCGATTATGTAGATTTCAAGCAAATATCACCTGACGTTTTTCGTGTTTTGATATATCTGAAAGACGAATACAGCTGGGGTTACAAGGTGGATTATGTTGGAAACAGCCTGGATATTACAGTTAAACATACCCCTCTGCCTGCATATTCAGGCAAACTAAAGGGGATGGTTATAGGAGTGGATGCCGGGCACGGCGGTCCAAAATCGGCAGGTGCAGTAAGTCCTGCTGGCTTCGAAGAGAAAGCTCAGAATCTGGCTATGGCATATATGTTGAAGGAGCAACTTGAGAAGAAGGGAGCAACGGTTATTTTAAGCAGAACAGATGACAGTGATGTTACTTTGGCAGACAGGATTAAAACATTTGACAATGCAAATGTGGATATGATTGTTGCAATTCACTGCAACGCCGGAGGAAATCCTCTTAAAAACGGAGGAACAAGCACGTATTACAAACATATTGAGTACAGAGAACTTGCAAAGTCTATTCTTGAGAAGCTTGTATTGCTTGATGTAAATAATTTCGGCCTGATTGGCAATTTTAACTTTTCGCTTAACGCTCCAACAAATTACCCATCGGTACTTGTTGAAACTCTCTTCATGAGCAGCCTTCCGGATGAGGAAAAAATCACAAACCCTCAGTTCCAGAAGGAGATGATGACAAAAGTTACAGAAGGGCTTGAAAGCTATCTTAAGAAGGTTAAAGCCTCATTAAAGGAAAAAAGAGACTAACAGGGAAGATGGGATTTAAATTAGAATCGTCATATAAACCAACGGGAGATCAGCCGCAAGCTATCGATGAACTTACCAGACACATATCAGAAGGGGTCTCTTCTGTTACCCTTCTTGGTGTTACCGGGTCCGGCAAGACCTTTACCATGGCAAACGTTATTGAAAAGCTGCAGCGGCCTGCTCTTATACTGAGCCATAACAAGACTCTGGCTGCTCAGCTTTATGGCGAATTCAAATCTTTTTTTCCCACAAATGCCGTTGAATACTTTGTCTCATACTACGACTATTATCAGCCGGAAGCATACCTGCCCACCACTGACACTTATATCGAAAAGGACCTGAGCATAAATGAGGAGATTGAGAAACTTCGCTTGTCCGCATCAAGTGCGCTTCTGTCCGGGAGGAGGGACATCGTTGTTGTGTCGAGTGTGTCATGTCTTTATGGCATTGGTAATCCGGCCGATTTTCATGCGAATACCATTCCTGTCAAAAAAGGTCAGGTTCTTGCAAGGAGCAAACTTTTATATGCACTTGTAGACAGCCTCTATTCCAGAAACGAACTTGAGTTTAAAAGGGGAGTGTTTCGTGTTAAGGGAGACAGTGTGGATATTTATCCTGCATATTCCGATACTGCTGTCAGAATTATATTCTTTGGCGACGAAGTTGAGAGCATTGAACTGTTCGACCCTATAAACGGCACGCATATCGAAGATGTGGATATTATATCTATATACCCCGCAAATATTTTTGTAACGACAAAGGAGCGCCAAAAATCGGCAATTGTCCTCATCCAGGATGACATGATGAAGCAATTTGAATATCTCCACGATATTGGCAAACATCTCGAAGCTAAAAGGCTTAAACAGAGAGTTGAATACGATCTTGAAATGATGAAGGAGATTGGATACTGCTCCGGAATTGAAAACTATTCCCGCTATTTTGACGGGCGTGCCCCGGGAATGCGCCCATTCTGCCTTTTGGACTATTTCCCTGATGACTTTATTACATTTATTGATGAGAGCCATGTTACAATTCCTCAGATAAGAGCAATGTACGGCGGGGACAGGGCAAGAAAACAGACTCTTATCGAATACGGTTTCCGCCTACCGTCTGCTGCCGACAACAGACCACTTAAGTTTGAGGAATTTGAGAATCTATCCGGCCAAAGGGTGTTCGTGAGTGCAACTCCTGCCGATTACGAGCTGATGGTGTCGGAGGGCCTTGTTGTAGAACAGGTCGTTCGTCCTACTGGTTTGCTTGATCCTCCGATTGAGGTGAGGCCGACAAAAAATCAGATAGACGATTTGCTTGAAGAGGTACGGATAAGAGCAAACAAAGATGAAAGAGTGCTTGTTACTACTCTCACAAAAAGAATGGCAGAGGAGTTGGATAAGTATATGTCAAAAATTGACATCCGTTGCCGTTATATTCACTCCGATGTCGAGACTCTTGAAAGAATTGAGATACTCGAAGACTTTCAGTCCGGCAGATTTGATGTGCTTATTGGTGTTAACCTTCTGAGGGAGGGTCTGGATTTGCCTCAGGTGTCACTTGTGGCAATACTTGATGCCGACAAGGAGGGTTTCCTGAGATCCGAAAGATCTCTCACTCAAACAGCAGGAAGGGCAGCGCGAAATGTAGAAGGAAAAGTTATCATGTATGCCGATAAAATTACCCGCTCTATGCAGAGAACGATTGAGGAGACCGACAGAAGGCGGATAAAACAGGAGGAATACAATAAGTTAAACAATATTGAACCACGTCAGGTTGCACGTCAGATAAGAAATGTCCTTGGACGTTCGAGGGAATTTGATGAACCGAACCTGCCGGTTAACCCGCTTCTTGCAGACCCTGTTCTTGCCTATCTGAGGCCGGAACAAATAGTGGGAGCAATTGAAGAGGCGAAGAAAGAGATGGAGCTTGCCGCCGCAGATCTGGACTTTTTGCGTGCAGCAAGATTCAGGGATGAAATGAATGCGCTTAAAAAACTTTTAGAGGTTAAAAAGTGATGATTTCCGAAAAGCTTGACAAGGTACTTAAAGGGTGTTATCAGGAAGAGGTGGCACAAGTGATGAGGGCATTTGAAATTGCCAGCGACAGTCTGTATGGTCAGAAACGGGAGAATGGGTCTCCTTTTATGGATCATGTGATTGCTGTTGCCGAAATTGTTGCCTGTGAAATTGGTTTGATGCCTCATTCCGTTGCCGCAGTTTTTTTGCATGAAGCATACAGGCTAAGCAGTGAGAAACTTGACGAGTTTAAAAAGGAGTTTGGCAACGAGATTATTCTTATGGCAAAGAGCCTGAATAAAATCTCTGAAATCAATCCTAAGGATACAGGTCTCCAGGCAGACAACTACAGGAAACTGATTGCTTCTTACTCAAAAGACCCAAGGGTCAGTCTCATTAAGCTTGCCGACAGGCTTGAAATAATGAGGAGCCTTGATAATTTTTCAAAACCAAGGCAGCTTAAAAAATCTACTGAAACTCTTTTGCTGTATGCCCCTCTTGCACACCAGCTGGGTTTATATAACATAAAAAGCGAGATGGAAGATCTCGGCTTTAAATACACCGACCCCGAGCATTACAGATTTATAACAAATAAGTTAAAGGCCGGAGAACAGGACCGTAAACGGATGACAGACCTTTTTGTTAAGCCAATCGAACTTGCTCTCAAAAAGGCCCATATCAAATACAGGCTTAAGAGCAGAACAAAAACTGCTTTTTCAATCTGGAAAAAAATACAGAAACAACAGATTCCATTTGAAAATGTTGCGGACCTGTTTGCAATAAGAATTATACTGGAATCTCCTCCGGAAAGGGAAAAAGAACTTTGCTGGAAAGCGTATTCGATAGTTACTGAATATTACAAACCGGATACCGACCGTCTGAGAGACTGGATAACCGTTCCAAAATCAAACGGATACGAGTCCTTGCATACCACTGTTACAACTCCTCAGAATTCGATTATTGAAATTCAGATACGAACCGAAAGGATGGACTACATTGCAGAAAACGGTCATGCGTCCCACTGGTCATATAAGGGTGTTAAAACCGGTCAGGGGCTGGAAAGCTGGCTCACAGGCGTTAAATCGCTGCTTGAATCGACAGATAAAAGAAGTGTTACTCAGCTCCCCGACTTTGCAATGGACGAGATTTTCGTCTTCACACCTGATGGCGATTTAAGAAGACTCTCTGCCGGCGCAAGTGTTCTGGACTTTGCTTTTGATATTCATACAAACCTGGGACTAAAGTGTTCCGGTGCCAAACTAAACGGCAAGCCATGCTCGATACGTGAGAAGCTTAAAACTGGCGATGTTGTTGAAATAATGAGCTCAAAGAACCAGAAGCCGTCACTGGACTGGTTGAATTTTGTTGTATCGTCAAAGGCGCGGGCAAAAATCAAACAAAAGGTAAAGGAGGAAGAGAGTAAAGCAGCCACTGTAGGTAAAGAGCTTTTTGAAAGGAGAATGAACAACTGGAAGATATCTGTTGAAGACGAAGTTGTTACATACCTTGTGAAACACTTTAAGTGCAAGACCGCTTCTGAGTTTTATGCAAAACTTGAGTCTTCGGAAATAGATATATCCGATGTTAAACCGCTTCTTACAGAAAAGGTTAAAACAGATTCTGCCGAAGCAGTAAAAGATCAGGCTGTATTTGCTACTGAGAGCAAAACAAATCAGCCGGAGACAGGATCGTCCGACTTCCTTATTATTGACGAAAAGCTGAATAATATAGGCTTCAAACTTTCAAAATGCTGTAATCCTATTATGGGTGACGAAGTTTTCGGGTTTGTAACAATCCGGGAAGGGATTAAAATTCACAGAATCAACTGCCCTAATGCAGCCCGTCTTATGGACAGCTACCCGTACAGAATTCAAAAAGCCAGATGGAGAAACACATCGTCTGCAAACAGTTTTCAGGCGGCACTCAAAATCAACGCATATGGAGAGACCGGTCTTGGGCAGCAAATAATGGAGATTATAAATAATTTGAACGTAACAATGCGGCATTTCTCAATATCCGACGAAAAGGGCAATGTTACCGCAAAACTGCAGATTCTTGTACCCAATAACCAGGTATTGGACAGAGTAATCTTCAACTTAAAAAAATTAAAAGGAATCAAATCCGTAAGCCGAATTTCCAATGTCTGAAAACTATATACACATTAAAGGAGCCAGAGTAAATAATCTTAAAAATCTTGAGGTGAGTATACCCAGAGATAAACTCGTTGTTATATCTGGAATATCCGGGTCTGGAAAGTCCAGCCTTGCGTTTGATACGATTTTTGCTGAGGGTCAGCGTCGTTTTGTAGAGAGCCTGTCGTCATTTGCCCGCCAGTTTCTGGGCAGGATGTCAAAACCGGATGTAGATGAAATTTCCGGAATCCCGCCTGCAATTGCCATCGAACAGAAGGTAAATACAAGAAATCCGCGCTCTACTGTAGGGACAAATACAGAAATCTACGATTACCTGAGGCTGCTGTATGCAAAGATTGGCAAGACATATTCTCCCGTGAGCGGAGAAGAGGTGCGGCGTCACAGTATTAAAGATGTGACCGACTATATTTTTTCTCTTGAGCAGGGAAGCCCTGTATTCATACTTGTTCCGCTGGGACTCCATTTTAAAGAAAGCAGGGTAGAGAAACTTATTGGAGTAAAAGAGGAGGGGTTTACAAGACTGTTTTCCGACGGGGAGATAATAAAAATTGACGATGCTTTAAAAAACGGCATAGATAATACATCTCCTGTTTACCTGCTTGTAGACAGGGTTATCATGGATAACAGCGAAGAGCTCAAGAAACGGCTTGGCGACTCATTGCATACCGCGTTTGGCGTAAACCACGAATCGGGATCGGAAAGAGGAACTGTACTTGTTTGCAGCGGAAGAAAAGGGGAGGTGCCAAAAGTTTTTTCTACCCTCTTTGAGGCAGACGGAATTCTTTTTGAAGAACCAACGGATCTTCTTTTCAGTTTTAACAACCCCATCGGAGCTTGTCCGGTATGTTCCGGCTATGGCAAAATTCTTGGCATAGACGAAAACCTTGTTGTCCCTGACCCTTCTCTCTCTGTTTTTCAGGAGGCAATAGCTTGCTGGAGGGGTGAGATAATGAAGCAGTTCTACGACGACTTTATTAATAATGCCCATCTGTTTGACTTTCCTATTCATAAACCTTTTTACCAGCTTTCTCCCGATTTGAAAATGTTGTTATGGACAGGCAATGAATATTTTAAAGGGTTAAACGATTTTTTTAAGATTCTGGATCAAAATAAATACAAAGTTCAGTATAGAATTTTAATAAGCAGATACACAGGGAAAAGCACCTGTCCCGAGTGCAGGGGAACAAGGCTAAGGAAAGAGGCCTTGTATGTTAAAATTGGCGGACGGTCAATAAATGAACTTCTTGAAATGACAATAGGAGAGCTTCGGGAGTTTCTCGTAAATCTCAAGCTGAGTGAGTATGACCTGAAAATTGCCGAAAGAGCCATCAAGGAGCTCGCGGACAGGCTTGAGTGCATTGATTCTGTAGGGTTGTCGTATCTAACGCTCAACAGACCTTCAAACACATTAAGCGGAGGGGAGAGTCAGCGGATTAATCTTGTAAGCTCTATTGGAAGCAGCCTCGTGGGTTCTTTGTATGTTCTTGACGAGCCAAGCATCGGTCTTCACCCGAGAGATACACAAAGACTCATTACAGTGTTAAACCGCCTCAGGGATTTGGGCAATACGGTATTGATTGTAGAACATGACGAAGAGATAATCCGTTCTTCGGACCAACTGATAGATATTGGCCCTCTGGCCGGCCGTCATGGAGGAGAACTGGTATTTCAGGGTAGAGTAAATGACGTACCTTCGGAAGAGGAGTGCAGGAAAAGCCTCACTCTTGCCTTTTTGTCCGGTAGGGAAAAAATAGAACTTCCTCACTTTCGCAGGGAATGGAGTTCATATATAGAGGTTGTTGGCGCATTTGAGCATAATCTTAAAGAGATAGATGTGAAATTCCCTCTCCGGGTGTTCACTGCGGTTACAGGAGTGAGCGGCTCCGGAAAGTCTACTCTTGTGAGAGACATCCTTTACCCCGCCTTATACCGGAAAATTAATCAGCTTGGCGAAAAACCGGGAGCACATAAGGAACTGAGAGGCGACCTGAATAAAATATCGGCAATTGAATATATTGACCAGAACCCTATAGGAAAATCTTCAAGATCTAATCCCGCTACATACCTCAAGGTATACGATGAAATCAGGAAACTGTTTTCGGAGCAGCCGTATGCAAAGGCAAACGGATACGGACATTCGCACTTTTCTTTCAATATAGAAGGAGGGAGATGTCCCGAATGTCAGGGAGAAGGGGTAATTAAAATTGAGATGCAGTTTATGGCCGATGTACAGATGGTTTGCGACTCGTGTCACGGAAAGAGGTTCAAAGAAGATATCCTTGAAGTAAGGTACAAGGAGATGAATATAAACGATGTTCTCAATATGAGTGTGGACGAGGCAATTGAGTTCTTTTCCGCTCAAAAGGAGGCTACGGCAAAGAGAATTGCAGAAAAACTTGCACCTCTCAAAGCAGTAGGACTTTCATATGTTCAGCTTGGCCAGAGCAGCAGCAGTCTCAGCGGAGGGGAGAGTCAGAGGGTTAAGCTTGCATCTTTTTTAAGCAAGGAGAGCTCGTCCGGTTCTATACTTTTCATTTTTGACGAACCAACTACCGGTCTCCATTTTTACGACATCAGAAACCTGATGAATTCATTTAATGAACTTATATCGAGAGGTCACACGATAATTGTTGTAGAACATAATATGGATGTGGTCAAGTGTGCAGACTGGATAATTGACCTCGGACCGGACGCAGGAGAGAAGGGAGGAGAGGTTGTCTTTGCCGGAAGACCGGAGGATCTTGTTAAACTTAAAGACAATTTTACGGCTCAGGCACTTTTGGGGAAAGTCAATAATTGAGTAAATTTGTAAAAACACAAGAGAATGAAAAGAGCGCGTTTTGTTGTTCCGGTCATACTCTTACTGCTGATTTTTCCGGGCAGTATCAAGGCACAAAAAGAATCACCGTTCATCTGGAGCTTTGCGCCGCAGGTAGGAACTGATATTGGAGCCCCTGTCCCATACCCGTTAAGTTCAATGAGAGGAGACTATAATCCCTATCCAAAAATTCTTCCATCAATTGGTGCCAGAACAACATTCAAATTCCGGGCAGGCTGGACATTCGCCGCCGAACTCACATACAAGACTGTTGCCATGACTGCCGATGCAAGGGTTGAAAATCAACGCATGAAAGGCGAAGCCGGGTCCACAGATCAGTATTTTACTGGTACGGCAGGCATTGAAAGTTCCTATACTCAACTGGAAGTTCCTCTCTATTTAAAATATATGATAGGCAGGAACCGTGCACACAGAGTACTTCTTGGAGGTTATTATTCGTATATTCTCGACGCAACTTTTATTTCGGAGGCAAGAAAAGGCTTTATTGGTGCTGCTCCGGATAATCCGGATGATGTTGTGAACCCGGACAATCCAAGAATCATGGATTTTTCTGAAACTCTTTCTAACTGGGATGCCGGAATTATTTTAGGATATGAGATTGGAATCAACTCCAGACTCAACCTTGGAATCCGTGCAATGGTGGGAATGAAAGATATATTTAAGAACGATTCTCCGTTCGATTTTAAGATGATTCCGGTGAGAGGAACTGTCCTGATAAGTTATGATTTGTTCGAAATCAAAGCAGGGAAGGGCAGAAGACTTGTACGTTAATTCGCCTCCGAGAGGTGGTAAATGAGATAAAACAGAAGTTGTGTGCGCTTTGCAAGCACAGGATAGTTAATAAACTGATAATCGTCCGTTGTTTTATATGTATGCATGTGAATACCGGATGTTACAAGCACAGACGGAATCTTCTTCAGGGCAAAACTGTATTGATCGGAAGTTTTGTAAAATAACTCAGAAAAAGAGGCACTGCCGTAATAACTGTAATTGATGTCCATGTCAAATCCGTAAAACTTTTTTGCGGCATCAAGTCTTTTCTTAATAAAACCGTTGTTTCCCGCAGTCCCAAGCACAATCATATAACTGGAATCCTTTCCCGGAGGAGCAAATATGGTTCCAATCTGGTCGATATTAATATTGCAGACTATATTTTTTGCCGGTACCGGCAATCTCTTTAGAAACTCTTTAGAACCGGCCATATTGTGTTCCTTCTCGTCCATCAGCACAAAAAGAATGTTCTTTTTAAGACCGGGCATCTCTGTCCTGACATTTGAAAAAAGTTCGGCTAGTGTAAGAAGGACCGTAACACCCGATGCATTATCGTCGGCACCGTTATATATTCTTTCTCCTATTTTCCCGAGATGGTCGTAATGGGCCGAAACAACAATGTAATCTTCTGAATAACCCGAGGAAAGAACAACTCCTGCCACATTTCTCCCAATGAGGGAATCCTTTTTGAAACTTTGGACAAAAGTCTGGCTGTAGAAGGGAATCATGTTCCACTGTTTAAACAGATTTGTCGCCATGGAAATTGTCATGAGGCTTCCGATGCTGTTTGTTGCCCTGCCTTCCAGAGAATCATCGGCCAGAAAAGAGAGTATTCCTTTTTGTTTCTCCTGCGAAACCATTGATGCATATCTTGAAATATCCCTTACTTGTGCAAACTGAACAGAACTTAAATGCAAAAACAAGAGAATGAGAATGGCCGGGGAATACTTCATCTAGAATTCATTATATTTGTCAAAATTAATCTATTTGTTCAAGATTATGCAAAAGAAAAGGGCGAAGAGAGGCTCCGGAAGAGCTAAAACTTTTAAAAATAAGATTTTAAGATTTTTTAAATTCCTTTTTATATACCTTCCTGCTTCTTTTATACTGCTTTCTGTGCTGATGATGTTTGCATTAAAGTGGGTTCCTGTCTACTACACACCTTTAATGCTTATAAGAAGTGTCGAGAATATTGGCGATAATACATTTGAAACTCACAAAAAATGGAGATCGCTTGACAATATTTCAAAGAATATGGCAATGGCAGTAATGGCAAGTGAAGACACACGCTTTCTGACGCACAGGGGGTTCGACTGGGAAGAGATTGACAATGCCATTGATGCGAGCAAAAGAGGAAAAAGACTTAGAGGAGCAAGCACGATTAGCCAGCAGACTGCAAAAAACGTATTTCTTTTTCCTGCCCGGTCGTGGGTGAGGAAAGCTTTTGAATCCTATTATACGCTTGGTATAGAGCTTATTTGGGGTAAAGAGAGAATAATGGAGGTATATCTTAATGTAGCAGAAATGGGACGGGGAATTTACGGGGCAGAGTCTGCGGCACAAGAGTTGTTTAACAAACCTGCAGCTAAACTCTCTTCGAGGGAGAGTGCACTTATTGCAGCGTCCCTTCCCAACCCGCTTAAGAGAAATGCAGCCAGGCCAAGTTCATATATGGTATCAAGAGCATCTTCCATCGAGTATATGATGGGAATGATTGAGGTCCCGGAATGGCTTGTTAAGAAACCTGTAAAGAAGATTAATAAAAACAAGTAACTACATTAAGAGTATGCGCAGCAGAGTATTGTTAATTTTTATATTATCCCTCATTACATTTGAAACGGCGTATTCTCAGTACGATAAACAAAAATTCTTTTTTAGGGGCAGGCAATTTCTGATAGAGGGAAAATATGCTCAGGCAATTGAAAATTTCAATATACTTTCTCAGCTGGATACCACACTATATGAATCCTATTTCTTCAGGGGGATAGCAAAATATAATCTTGGCGACTTTTTGGGAGCTCAGATTGATTTTGACAAAACGCTTAAAATAAATCAGCTGTATACGCCTGCATACCATTACAGGGCAATTACCCTAAGCAGAATTGGCAAATACGACCTTGCACTCAAAGACCTGGAAGAGGCCGTGGATTTGCGGCCGAGTTACACGGGACTCTATTTCAGCAGGGGGGTAACATACTTTTTGTCTCAGCAGTTCGAAAAAGCAGTCGAAGATTTCAACCGTTTTCTCAGGTTTGAACCTAAAGTTCCCGATGCCTACCTTAACAGGGGTGCGTCGTATCTTTTTCTTGGAGACACAACAAAGGCTCTGAAGGATTATAATACAGCAATTTCTCTCAACAGGTTTGATCCGGAGGGATATATAAGAAGATCAAGAATTTTCGTTCTTCAGAATGAAACCCAGAAAGCTCTTGAAGATCTTAATCAGGCACTTGTACTGGATACGGCCAACTCATTCGGATATTTCAACAGGGCACTTGTCCGGTACAATAACAAAGACATTATGGGGGCACTTACCGACCTTGAGCGCGTTCTCAGGGACGATCCGGGAAATGCGCTCACGCTATATAACCGTGCCCTTATTCGCTCTCAAATTGGCGACTACAACAATGCTCTCGACGACTACGACAGAGTTATTGAAATAAACCCGAACAATGTGCTTGCATACTATAACAGGGCTGCGCTATTTATGCAGCAGGGGCGTTTCCGGGATGCGATGGACGACTATTCTCAGGCAATCAACCTCTACCCCGACTTTGCCAATGCATATTTAAACCGCTCGTATGTTAAAAATCAGATGGGACAGTTTACATCGGCCAAGAGCGATTATGAAATTGCCCAGAAAAAAATCAGAGAGTACAAATCAAAAATAGGGGATTCTACTAAAGTATCGGCCTTTGCCGACACAACTAAAAAATACGACAAGCTGCTTGCTCTTGATGCCGACTTTGCAAAACGCGACTTTAAGAATGAGCTTCTTCAGTATAAGGATGTAGATATCAGATTGAAACCGCTTTTCAAGTTCCGGGCTGCCAGCGAGAATGAAATTATGATGGCTCTGGAAAACAGGTTTGATGACAAAAGCCTGGAGAATTTTGTGACTTCAATGCCTTTACCGGTGCGTCTTACAGCTAAACAGGAAGACCTCACGCCGGACACTCAGAAGAAGATACTGGACGATATAGACAAAAAATTACAGGAACGAAAAGAGAGCAAATCACTCTTTGCCAAAGCACTCATAGAATCGGGCAATAAACAGTTCAATACTGCTCTTGAATGTTACAATCAGGCAATTGCACTCGAACCCGATCAGACTTTTTATTATATAAACAGAGGAGCTCTTCAGTCCGAGATGATAGATTTCATCTCTTCCATTGAGAGCAATGTTCAGGTTCTCACGCTTGACAATGCCGGTGCCACAAGGGCAAAGGTTCAGGAGCAGGCTACCAGAAGTTACGACTATACTCCTGCGATACACGACATGAAAAGAGCCGCCGAACTGTCGCCAAAATTCCCTTATATATATTACAACCTGGGTAATCTGTACTGCCTCTCTAACGATATACCGGAATCGATAATCCAGTATACCAAGGCACTGGAGCTATATCCCTATATGGGAGAAGCATATTATAACAGGGGTTTGATTCTCCTTTACCTTAGAGACAAGGAGAAAGGATGCATTGACCTTAGCAAGGCAGGTGAACTGGGGATAGCGGATGCCTACCCTGTAATTTCAAAATATTGTATCGAGGAGAAAAGGTAACTATTTACGAAGGCGGTTTATAGATCTTACCATTGCCTCGTCTCTGCCAATATACCTGATTGCCAGCCATGTAACTATTGCGGCAATTATAGGGAATACCGAGTTTACTGTGAATGCCGTGCCCTCCGGACGAATTATAAAAAGATAAATTATCCAGGCCTGATATGCCACCAGTATGATTGAATTGAAAATAGATACTCTTATCTGAATCATTCTGTGACGATATAAAAAGATGGATACAAAAGATACAAGCGTGGTTATAATGTTAAATATGAGGAGAGGAGCGATGTTTACAAATTTAACGCTCTCCAGTGAACTCTGAGCCATAACCGAAAAGAAGAGGGTACCAAGTATAGCACTGGCAGCAAACAGAAATAGTGATTGAATTCGTTGTATCATAGGACTGATTTTTGCACAAATGTATAAAATAAAGCTTATTTTTGTAGCTAAAGAATTCAATTATGAGCCAGATACCATCATCAGAGTTGATTATCAATAGTGACGGATCAATATTTCATTTACATATAAAGCCCGAAGAACTTGCCGATACAGTTATCCTTGTAGGAGACCCGGGGAGAGTTGAACTTGTTTCATCTTTCTTTGAAAGCAAAGAGTTTGTCCGCTCTTCAAGAGAGTTTGTTACTGTAACAGGTAAATACAAAGGGAAAAGAATTACGGTATTGTCTACAGGAATAGGTACAGACAATATTGACATAGTAGTTAACGAACTGGATGCTCTTGCAAACATCGACCTGAAAACAAGAGAGCCTAAAAAGGAACATAAAAGACTCACTCTTCTCAGGATTGGAACTTCGGGAGCAATTCAGCCGGATATTCCGATTGGTTCTTTTGTTCTGTCTCATATCTCCGTTGGCTGTGACGGGCTTCTTAACTGGTATGCAAACAGAGAGTCAGTTTCTCAGCTTGATATGGAACGGGCATTTGTAAAACATTTTGACTGGCCACTGAATTTACCGGCACCTTATTTTGCAAAGGCAAGTGAAAGAATGATAAAACTCTTTGAAAAAGAGACAATAAAAGGGGTGACTATTTCTGCATCCGGATTTTATGGCCCTCAGGGAAGAGTTTTGAGGTTGCCGCTTGCAATACCGGATATGGTGAGCAAATTTGAAAGTTTCCGTTTTAATGGCGACAGAATAACAAATTTCGAGATGGAGGGCTCTGCAATTGCCGGACTATCTGCACTTTTGGGTCACGATGCCGCAACAGTGTGCTGCATTATTGCAAACAGGCACCTGCATGAAAGTCAGCCTGACTATAAACCTTATATCAAGAAGCTTGTTACACTTGCATTAGAGAAACTTACTCAATGAAAACAACTCAGGAGCTGATATCTCTTCTATCGTTGATTGACGATGGAGACACGGCAGTGAAAACTGCGGTGGAAGATAAGCTCATTGAGATGGGAGAGGATGTTTTTGACGAAATGGAAAAGCTGTATCCGGAGCTTGAAAATAAGTTCAACAGAGAGTTTTATTTCACTTATCTGTCAAATCTCAGACTCAACTACACACTTAAAAAACTGAAACTATACCTGTCCAACCCCGATCCGCTTCTTATGGACGGGCTTCTTTTAGTTACGAGTGCACTGGAACCTAAGCTGGACAAATATTTCTATATGAATATTGTTCAGGATATGTCGGACGAGATAGTGGAGGAGTTGAGCGACAGTAAAACAGCAATTGAGAATCTTGAAATATTCAATTATATATTTTTTCACAGGATGGGTTTCAGGCATGCAGACGAAAGTGTGATTCAGGAAGAAAAGGCACTCATATCCACTGTGCTGGAAACAAAAAGAGGGAACATCTTTACTATCCCGATCTGTTATTTCCTGCTCTCGAGATATGCAGGACTGCCAATCTATCCGCTTATAATCAACAAGTCATTTACTCCCGCCTATATAGACAATGACAACAACATTCTGTTCTATATCAATATTTACAAGGATGGGCTCATTTTTAACGATGACTATCTGCAAAAGAAAATCGAAGCTATTTCCGAAAATACCGAGAAGCCTTTTGCCAGGTTAGGGCTGGACAGGGCGCTGGTATCTATTTATGCCGACCATTTGCTGTATCTGTACAAACAGTTAAAGAATGCAGAGAAGGAGAATGTAATGAAGAAAATTCTTGAATGCTTTGGATCAGAGAGATACATTAACTAAAACCTCCGTAATCAAATTGACTACAGAGGCGTTTCACAGTTTAGTTATAGGTTAAGTAATAGTTTACTTGAACAAATATATAAAAAAATTGAATACAAATATATTTATAGCAAAAACTTTATGGAAAAATGGCTCCAAAAACGGGCTGGGTAACACAAGTTCCATAATTGCCGGTATCTCTGTTGCTGTAAGTATGATAGTTATGTTGCTTGCAATTGCGATTTCCGACGGGTTTAAGTATGAAATACGGGAGAAGGCAATTGGGTTTTCAGGGGGAATAGTATTGAATTCTCCGGGAATTGAGGTTACAACATATCAATATCCAATAGTATCCGATCTGTCATATATGGCAGATATTAAAAAGATTAAGGGGATAAAATCTGTACAGCCCTATGCCTGCCGTTCCGGGATAATTAAGAGCGGAGATGAAATACAGGGTGTTTTGCTCAAGGGCGTTGGTCCTGGTTATAGCTGGGATTTTTTTAAAAAATCCATTGTAGCAGGGAAATTGCCAGATTATTCCGATACCAGTTCGGTGAAGGAGATTCTTCTTTCTTCCCGTCTTTCAAAAATGATGGGCATTAAAGTAGGGGAGCCTGTTCAGGTATATTTTGTGGGAGATTTGGTTAAAGCCCGTAAATTCATTCTTGCAGGAATATATGATGCTCAACTGGAGGAAATTGATAAAACATTTGTGATTGCAAATATCTCAGAAATTCAGAAACTGAACGAATGGGAAAGCAATGAGGTGAGCGGTATCGAAATAATTCCCGAAAATCACGAAAAGATAAAGGAAACTGCCAGGTCGATTGAAAACATAATTTCGGACAAATCAAAGGAGAGAGATCCGTCTGTGGCCGTTTTAACAGCAAACGACCTTTATCCCCACCTGTTCGACTGGCTGCATCTGCTTGACTTCAATGTGCTGGTTGTACTTATACTGATGATTACTGTTGCAGGGTTCAATATGATTTCGGGATTGCTCATAATTCTTTTTGAAAAAATTTCGATGATTGGATTGTTAAAATCGCTGGGAATGAGGGATGCCGGGATTCACAGAATTTTTTTGTACCGTGCGATGATGATTATATTGAGAGGAATGCTGCTCGGTAATATAATTGCCTTTATATTACTTGCGATGCAGCAGAGATTCCGGATAATTAGCCTCGATCCCGAAAATTATTTCGTCAAGTATGTTCCGGTTTATATCGACTGGTTTAAAATTATAACGCTTAACCTGTCGGCATTCCTGCTGATAATATTATTGCTTTATATTCCTTCAAGATTTATTTCGGGGATAAGCCCGGATAAGAGTCTCAGAATAAAATAGGTCTATTTCTTTACAAGCGTTGAATATAGTTGGTACCGGTTTAATACTTCGTCTACAAATCTCATTGTCTCACCGCCCCTGAATGATCCAAGTTTGAGTATTCCAACCGGCAACAACGATTTGTCCCGCATCTGAGGAATCAATTCTTTTACTGCATTCCAGTCATTTGGATTTACCCCCTTGTGAACGGCAAGCTTTCTTATGTCAATTACCCGTCCCTCCCCGGCATTATATGCGGCCAGAACAAACTTGAGACGATTAAGCGAGTCAATCTGCGGGTCATCAAACATTTTCTGAAGTCTTTTGATAAGAAGAGTACCCGCTTTTACATTCTGCTCGGGATCAAATATGTTGTCAACGTTAAACTGATCGGCTGTAGCCTGCTTAATTTGCATGAGCCCGTGCGCACCGTGTGCCGAACTGGCATTCATTGAAAATTTGCTCTCCTGATATATGAGTGAAGCGAGTAGTCTCCAGTCCCAGCCAATATTTTTCGAGTGGCGTTTAATAATTTCGTCGTAAGGAGAAAGAACAGACGTTCCTCCCGGTGATGAAATGGAAATTCCGCGATATCTTCGGTAGTACCTTGTAACAAGCTGGTTGTACTCTTTTCTTTGCTTAAAATAATTGAACCAGTAGTTAAGTTGCTGTAAAAGGATAATGTCATCTTTTCTGACGACCCATACATCCTGATTGTCATTTACAACAACACTTGAGATGAGAAAATCCGAGAACTCTTCCGGGATGACCTCTTTATCTTCATTTATTACGAGAATGTCAATATCTCCTGCGAGCAATTCATTCCAGCTGTTGCTGCTGTCTTTGGGAGTGAGCATAACATCACATTTCTCGTTTTGTGCAAACCGGTTGAGGAGTTCATAATGAAATCCGGACGGATGTCCCTGCCTGATATATACCCCTCCTTCAATGTTTACCTTAACCAACAGAGTATCTCCCTCAAGAAAGAGAAGTTCTCTTTCTCCCTTTATTATTTCTCTCTTTGAAACTGCCATATATAATAACAGAATAAAGAAGAGAGCCAATACGTACTTATATTTTGCCTGCATAGGCTTTATTTAATATAGAAGGGCCAGTTTATTCCAAACTGGATAGCTTTCACCGGCATTGTGTAATGATTAGCCGAGAAGTAATCTCCGTTTGGCCAGCCCTGGGCAATGTTCATGTATTTAATAAATATACTGGCCTTTTTCCATTGAATATTTACAAAAGGATCAATATACGGAGTAGCTCCCATTTTTCTTTCATTCTGAGTATGGAATTGCCCCAGTGCAGGATTGTAAGAAGGAGCAAAGTATTTTGTATGATAGATAACATCTGCGCCAAGTTGCACAGTCATTACATTTTTTACTAAATTGAACTGAAAGAAATACCTGAGATTTGCACTCAAAAGAGGAAGAGGCATTACATCCTGTTCCGATGAGAGCTGTAATAGCACTCTGTTATTGAAGTGAAGCTTCCATAAGCGGAAGTCAAGTTTAACAGAGGCAGACATAACATTAAGAAGACTGCCGGATTGGGTGGCATCTCCAAGATTATTGTAATAGATATAATTGTCAAGAAGCGAGTATCCAAAGAAAGCCTGCAGCTTTATCTTTGGAATGTCGAGAAAGGCCTCTACCCGGGTCTCGGTGCTTTTGCCGAAATTATTATCCCAGAAAAAGTGGTTTGAATAGTAATAACTGTTAAACAGGTCGGGAGTTGTACTAGCGATTTTCAATTTGCCGGTAAGGTGAATTCCCTCTTTAACAGGATACACCGAAAGGCGGACTTTTGCGTTTATGCTAAAATCGCCTGCATTGTAACCTGTAAGATTCATTTTACCGGTTCCTTCCCAAAGCAGATACTTCCTGAACTGCCCGGAAGCACCGAAATATGCATACACATTGTTATAAATGGAATTCTGCACTCCCCCTATATACTGATCCGGACGGAATGTGTAGTAGCTCATAAACTGGTGCCCGATTCCTCCATCCAGCTTTGAAATTATCCCATCAATTGCCCAGGGCTGAAGCCTGATGAAAAAACGGTTTTCAATGAGGTTTAGCCTTGTTGAGTCATTGCTTTCAAGTGAATTTATAAAGAAGCGGTTGTTATAGTAATTTCTCCCGACTTCATCAGATAAATCAATAGCATCGGTATATTTACGATAGTAGGTTGCGTACTCGAAGGAATGCCCAATATATGCTACTGTTCCCCTGCTGTTGTTTAGAGTGTCTTTTTTTGAGAGACGAATAGGAATTGCATACGAGTGAGTGAAGAAAAGCGAGTTTCGCTTTAGCCTGTTGTATGCAGTCTTGAGATTGTAATCAATTGCCCGTGGGTTAATAGTTGTATCAAGCACCATTGTGTCGTCTGTCACACCTCCGTTCTCTTCGCGCTTAACAGACTGAAAAATATAACCGGCATGAACTACATAACGTTTACCAAGGTAGTTTGAGGTAAGCGAAAAAGTCCGGTCATCTGTGGATTCTTTGTTTAATATCCCCTTGCCGCCATAACGTTCATATAGTATTGTGATATTAAGTTCCGGAGAGATGTTTTGCGTTGTCATGAAGCGGATATTACTCTCTTCCTTGGCTCTTTCGGCAAGTATCGTCCCTCTGTAGGCCAGTTCGGTATGTGGAGTTTTTACATTATAGAACGGATGGGTTTCTTTTGTATAGCTGTATGGAATGTATGGATCAAATGCAGTAAAAAAGTCGGATTTTTCCCGCAGAAAATAATTTAAACTCTGAGCTGCAGACCCGGAAACCCCAAGATATGTTGCACCCACATCCTTCTTCATAAAAGGAAGAAAATGGAAGTTACCGTCGAATGTCGTATCCTGTTTAAGCATTCCGGTAATTCTGTTAAAGTGGCTGTCGTAATTCCACAATATGATTCTCTTGTATTTAAGAGAGTCCGGTATGATATAACTCTCGAGAATTCTCGGCTTTGCAGCACGGATGCTGTCTTTGATTAATCTTAAAGAATCCCTTTCGGCCTTTGCCCTGATTTTAAGCTGTTCTTTAGTAAGAGCAATAATTGAGGGAGAGGTTTTTTTTAGTGTATCAGAAGCAATGCTGACTTTATTTTCCTGAGCAGAAAGTATATTAAAAGAGAGCACTGCAACCATAAAGGCCGCAATGCTCATGATTTTTGTTGCGTTTTTTTTGATTTGTTTGCCCATAATATTGTGCAAACATACAAAAAATGGATTAAATGACATCAAAGGATTAGATTCCTGCCACTCTCTCCTTATATGTTGCAAGACATGCATCAAGCCTGTCGTGCGCAGTGTTGTCGCCTGGAATGTTGTGAGAAGGGTGAATATAAAGCTTAACACCTCTGTCTGCAAGTATCTCGGCCACAGTTGTAACAGTCATCCATACAAGCGTGATAAATGCCATTGTGGAAACCGGACCAACCTTGTCATAGTGATTCTTTAAAGGAACGCTTGCATCTACAAGTGGTGCGCATGAATCAACAACGATATCGGCAAGCTGGAAAAGTGTTTTTCCGCATGAGTGTCTTGTCTTCTTGTCTGCAGATTCGCTTGCGGAGCCAAATACGATAACTTTCATGCCAAGTTCTTTTGCCTTTAGAGCAACGTCTATGTTGACATTGTTGATACCGGTATGAGAGAAGATCCACATAGTGTCTCTTTTGTCAAAGTTGTAAGACTTCATTATTGCGTTGCCATATCCTTCTGCTCTTTCAAGAAACAGAAACTGGTGAACACCCATCTCCCCTGTAATTCTTGTGAAGAAGGTAAGCGGAAGTTCAACAATAGGGTGGAACCCAACAAAACCTCCGATTCTTGGATACATCTCCTCAACCGGGATTGTAGCATGACCGCAGCCAAAGGTGTGAACCCATCTGCCTGCCTCTATGCTGTCTGCCATTACTGTGGCTGCTTTTTTAATGTTTTCGAGCTGAGACTCTTCAATAGAGCTCATTACGGCTCTGGCATTTTTTAACCATTCTAGTGCTAACATAATTTAATTTTTTGAACGAAAATATTGATAATTAATTAAATAGATTACAGGAACTAAAAGTGAACATATAATGAGCAGGATAGGGAACTGTTTAAAATTCACTGCCCCTACAAGCAAATTTATTAATGTGTTTCCGGTGAGTGCAATTACCAGTGCAAAGCTGAACGCAGTGCCCGACATCTCCTTGTATTTTTCGCCCACTTCCGACAGAACAATAGGAAAAGTTGAGGCTAATCCCAGCCCAATCATGAATGTCCCGGCAGATACGGCTGCCTGAGAGGTGAACAGATACATGATGAGTGTTCCAAGAGCAGCAATTAGTATACTTATGGTGAGGATAATGTTCTTTGAAATTTTTCTGAGCAAAAAGCCAAGGACAATCCTTCCGGCACCAATACCCATTACTATAAGGCTTAGTGCATACAGGGCGCTCTCCTTGTCGAATCCTTTCTCCAGTTCCAGATAACTTGATGTCCAGTTGCTCGCAATTCCCTCAATACCGCTTTGAAAAAAGAGAGTAAAACTAAGGAGCAGCAATGCAGGCTCTTTTGCCATTGACAATACTTTTTTGAATGGAATACCCTGTTTGAATTTTCCGTCAGGAAAAGAGACAAAGGCATAGTAGAAAACCGACAGAGTCATCACAACTCCGGCTCCTGCTACAATTGGCGTATATGAGATAGTTTTCGAAAGAGTGGCAAACAACAAAGGAATAGTAATGGCTCCAATTGTATAAAATACGCCAAGTATGCTCAGGTTTGCCGATCTGTTCTTATCTGTGGATGCATCGGAAACAAGTGCATTAGATATGCCGTTAAGAATACCGCCGCCAAATCCGATAACAAAAATTGAAATTCTGGCCATATAGACGGAAGAGCAAAAAGCAAGCAGTTCCATACCGGCTACTGTAACAACAGTTGCAGCAATCATGAGCCTTTTGTATCCGTACCGGTCAATGACAGGGCCGAAAATAACAGATCCCAGCAAAATGCCTATTGGCAGAAGGCCTGCTACTGTGGATGCCTGCGAGGTGTCAAGACCAAATTTGGAAATGAGAGAGGGTAATACGGCCCCCATAACCACGAAAGCTAATCCAAAAAAAGCCATTCCGGCAAAGCCGGCCATAAGAACGGGGAATTTACTCTTACTGCTCATTGCTATCTCTTTTTTAATGTTTGTTACTTTCATTATTGATACAACCCATTATCGCAATTGCGCCGGCTCCGTACAGCCCGGCTTCGTTAGGAAGCATTGACGGGAAAAAACGGCATTGTTTAATAGATATAGGCTGCGCCCATCGCGACGCTTCTTCATAAATTCTGTCAACAAACCGCGAAGCAGGCCCAAAAAGTCCGCCTCCAAACACAACCACTTCCGGGTTGAAGAGACTTACAAAATTTGCAGCTGCCATTCCCCACATTTCAATTGCCGTATCTATTACCTTAATGGCCAAAGGATCGTGTAAATCGTAGGCTTCAAAAACTTCTCGGGATGTTATTTTCTCAATTTCAAATTTTTCCAGATAGGAGAGTCCCTTTTTACCCGCAGACAAAAGTGCTTTCATCTCTTTTTTTGCCTGCATTGCAATTCCTGTTCCGGAAGCGTGACTCTCGAAACACCCGCACATATCCCATTCCTTGTCGTAAGGTGGTTTCAAAGCCATCCATCCGGTAGCTCCCACAATATCCGATGCACCATGAAGCACCCTCCCGTCGATAAGAATTCCGGCACCGATACCTGTGCCGACAGCGATGAAAATTGCATTGTTACACCCTTTTGCAACCCCAAGGCTCACTTCACCCAATATATATGCAGTTCTGTCACTCTCAACGAATACTGTCGAGTTTGGAACCGATTCTGCAATCTCGTCCAGCAAAGGATAATTTTCCCAGCCTGGAATATTTGGGCACCAGCATGTTCTTGTCTTTGAGTAGGCAATTCCTGGAACGCATATACCAATGCATTTGCCTTCGGATTCAGGAACTTCACCTTTAGAAAGTAAAGTTTTACAAAGCTCTTTTACAAGCCCGGCAACTTCTTTTCCCTCCCTTCCTTCGAGAAGCAGGGTTTCGTGTAATAGCAGAGAGTTGTTTTCAAGAAAAAGCGCACCAGAAACTTTTGTGCCTCCAAGGTCAATTCCTATATATATCATAACTCAAATTATAATGACACCTTTGTCTTCAAGCATTTTGAGAGTATTGGCATGTCCTTCGGATGTAACATATCCCAAAGCATCCTTATTCACAAAAACCTTATAGCCGTTCTTTAACAGATCAAGCGAACTTTCCTTTATGCAGAATTCAGTGGCAATGCCGCTTAGCACGACACTTTTTTCTACCTCTTTATCTTCGTAAAATTTGTCAATGAAATTTCCTACAGAAAATCCGTCTTTATTTACCGCATCAAACCCGGAATATTGTTCTTCGGACTCTGAACATCCTTTATTGAATACGTTTCCGCCGAAAGGTAACGATTCAGAATCATTTACTCTTTGATAGAACAGATTGTGAATCAGCTGGCCCTTTGTCCCCTGAACACAGTGAGGAGGCCATTCACCTCCCTGTTCAACAAATGAACAGTGGTTTGCAGGGTGTGAGTCACAAACGTAGATTACTCTTTGCCCGGGATTTGAATTGATATATTCAATGGTTTTTTTTACTGCCTTAACAGAATTATTACAGGCAAGAGAGCCGTCGATAAAATCATACAGCATGTCTACAACAATGTGTACTGCGGTTGAAGGGCTATTCTCCATCAAATTGCTTTATTTCGTTTATCAGAGAGTCAATAAGTCCGTTTTTAAGGTCAAAAAGTTCATCCGAAATATCTGCCTTATAATAGTGGGGGTTGATTAATCTCTTTTGAGTATCATTCAGCCCTTGGAGGTTGCTAAGGTAATAATTTCTTTTTTCAAGCGCACTCATGGTTTCTGCTATAATTTGACCATTTTTCATAACTTGCTTCTGAAGAGGTTTAAACTCATATGAGTTTTCTTCAAAAGTTGTGATTTTTGTATCGTCATATTCGTCCCGGATGGTAACTTTTCTGCGGTTTTCGATATTTTTTGCAGTATTGTCTCCTCTCAGGCAGGTAACATCGGCCTTAAACATGCCATTCCTTGTAATTCTGTATGTAATCTGAAAACCAGGATTAATTGCCTTGCTTTTGTCTTCCGATCTTTTAAGGACACCCTGGCCGTCTATCTCCACTAATTTGTACACATTTCCGAAACATGGATTATGCTTGCTTGTGGCAATTGCGTCGCCCACGCCGTAGGAGTCAATTCTTGCATTTTGCCTCTCAAGTTCGGAAATTATATATTCGTCGAGTGAGTTTGTGGCGAATATCTTGCATTTTGTAAGACCTGCTTCGTCCAGTGCCTCTCGGGTTTTTATTGAAAGATAGGTGAGGTCACCGCTGTCGAGCCTGATTCCAAAGCTTTGCGGATAGTTGTCGTCAACTCCGTTCTCCCGGAACGCCCGGATTGCATTCTTAAGACCACATCTGAGAGTATCATAGGTGTCAATAAGAAGTATGAGAGGTTCTCCAAAATGAGATTTTATGTAAGTATCAAATGCCTTTAGCTCTCCTGCTATTGTGCAGCCGAATGCAGTTACAAAACTGTGTGCCATCGTACCCGATGCAGGTATGCCAAACATGGTTGAAGTAAGAATATTGGATGAATTAAGGCAACCACCGATGTAGGCGGCCTTTGCGCCATAGGTTGCAGCCCATGGGCCGTGAGCCCTGCGAGAGCCGAATTCGCTGATTGGTTTTGTAGTGCTTCGCGATACCCTTGATGCTTTAGTTGCTATTGCCATCTGATGATTCATAATGCAAAGCATGGGCGTTTCCAGAACCTGAGCCTCTATGAGCGGACCCTCAACGGTTATAACCGGCTGTGTTGGAAAAGCAATTTCTCCCTCCTCCATTGCGTATATGTTTCCGGTGAATTTCATTTCCGAAAGAAATTTCCGGTATTCCCTGTAATCTTCTCCGGGGAGAAATTTTTCAAAAAATGACTCATCTTCGCTGCCAAGACCGGTAACCATTTCGAGAGCTTCCTTAACTCCGCATACAACAGCCCAGTTGTTTTTGTCAGGGGCACTTCTGTAAAAAAGGTTGAAAATGGCTTTTTTGTCCTTCAGACCTTTGTCGTAGAAGGTTTTCCCCATTGTATACTGATACTTGTCGGAGCAATATGAGATATTCATGGTCTAGTATTTTAAACCATAAAGGTACTAAAAAAGTAAACCTGATGTTACTTAAGAAGTTTAAGCAAAGCTGTCCATTCTGCATCAAGCAGTTTAATAAGTTCTATGCAGTCCGACAAAGCCTCATCTGTTGAAATATTTTTTGACTCATGCTCTTTTATAGAGAATTCCAAAGCTTTTGCAATGTTACCTATCCTATGAAAGCTTAGGTTAAAAGCAGAGCCTTTAATGGCATGTGCACAATGTTTTATCTGCTCGCAATCAGAAGGGAAATCCCCTTCAAATGATTCAAAATGATTTCGGATATCGTTTATATATTGGGGAATCTGAAGTCTGGCACTTTCAATTAAAAGTTCTACAATTTCGTTGTCTCCGTCCACTTTTTCCAAGAGCTCGGATTTGTCAAACCTTTCTCCCCAAATTTCGGTAATCATATTTATTGTTGTTTTTCAAGGTTTGCAGGAGAGAAAAGACTTTCGGACAAATTAGAGCCTGCCTGAAAAGCATCTGTAGTGAGAACAGATTTTCTCCCGGTTTGCTCATTATTCATCTCCATTAAATAATAAAAGAATTTTCCTCCCGATACAGGTTTATAATCACTTATTGATTGTGTTTTTGAAAGTTTTCCGCTCAAGTCGTAGAATTCAATTTTATAACACAAATAATTTCCTTTATCGATGTAAGATATTTTTTTGCTGAAGCCGTTTTCACCTTCAAGTTCTTTTGTCTTTGGAGTTGCCTCAATTTTAAAGCAGTTTTTCCCGTTTAAAGTTTCAGTTGAGAGAAGTTTGTAATTAAAGTCGTCTAAATTGGGTTTACTCATATCGGCATTTGTAAACTCCGAGCCCATAAAATTCTTCCCTTTTTCATTACTTACTATTCTTCTGCTCTTTTTAAGGGCAGGCATATAAATCCACATGTCATCGGATTTTCCTTCATAGTCGTAGACGAGCATAGCTGTTCCTCTTACATCGGCAGGGTCAATGAAACGCATAATCATCTTCGTAACTTCTCCGAATTTTTTACTTGCGATACTTACCTTTCTGGTGCGCACATTTCCTTTCTGATCATAAATTTTGAGAGTAGTCACCATCTCCATAGAAGATAGAGCAATTATGTCGGCAGAATTCTTACTTACTTCCCGTGCATCCTGACCGCTGGAAGAGGCTGAAAAACAAAAAATGCAGGAGACTATTAAAACAGTTATTGCAGTTAACCTTTTCATAAATTGTATTTTTATTTCAGAAATTTTGGTTTAAAGATAATACAGATTGCCGGAATGAGCATAAGTGCAGAAAAGAGGCAATACAGAAGTGACAGGATTATTAGAAGCGCAAATGATTTTATGAGAGGGAACGCAGACAGAAACAGCACCGAAAAGCCTAACATCACAGAGAGAGCATTGATTGTAATACCCCGCCCCGTTGTACGGATTGCTGTCTGAAATGCAGCAGGGTAGCCAACTCCGAGAGAAAGTTCATTTCTTACCCTCCAGAATATGTGAATCGTAAAGTCGACACCCAGTCCAATTGAAATTGAAGAGAGCAGTGCTGTAATAATATTCAGCTCAATGCCAAGCCATCCCATGAGCCCGAATATGCAAAAAACGGCATAGAGCAACGGAATGGAGCCAAGTAATCCCGCTGTAACGCTTTTGAAAATAATCGCAAGAAGAATCACTATTGCAAGAAAAGCAAAAATAAGAGAGTAGTACTGTCCGGTTACTACAGATTCACTCATCTCCTTTTCTACAAGAGCGTATCCGCCAATGACCGTTCCCGGGTCGTCCTTTGTCAGAGCCTTTATTTTATCTATTATCAATTTTGCTTCACTCAGCTTTTCGTAATTGCACTGGATTGTCATTATTGCTTTCGTGTAATCGAAATCCACAAGATTTTCAAATGCAGATGGGTCGCCATTCATAGAATATAGTTCTATATACTGTGCAACACCTTCTCTGGTTTGAGGAATTCTGTTGTAGCCCGGATCGGACGGGTCATTCAGGGCTGTACTCATTTTACGTATAATAGTTGCAATTGAGGTAACACTTCCCACTCCGGGCATTTTCTCAAGTTCCTCTTCATACGTTGACATTTTTGTGAGAATAGCAGGGTCCTTTATATCCCCGTCAAACATAATATTAATCATCTTGCTTCCTCCAAAAGCCATGTTCGTAATATTTATGCTCTTATTGTAAGGGTGTTTCTGAGGCAGAATGTCATTAAAATCTGACGCAACACGAAAGTTAAAAAGGCCGGCAAGTGAAAGGGCAATAAATGCAATAAAGGATATTATAATGAAACGGGGATTGTCTGTTACAAATCTCCCGATATGGTTCAGTATATAAACAATCTTCCCCCTCTTTTCCCCTTCAATATCAAAATGTACTTTTCCCTTTTTCATTACAGAAAGAATGGCCGGGATAAACGTAAGGCTGAGTATGAGCGCCAGCGCAATACCAATTGATGACACAACTCCCATTTGGGTTGCAGGAAGCAGTACGCTCATAATTAGACCGAGAACCCCCACTATTGTTGTGAGTCCGCAGAGAATCACAGGTTTGTTAAGGTATGTACTTGCTTCTGTAACTATTTCATTCATAGTTATATTAGGGTCGAGGGCGTTAAGTTCCTGATATCTCGAAACATAGTGGACCCCGTAGTTGTTCGCAATAGCTAGCATCATAACAGGAATAATAATTCCGATTATACTGAGTTCCCATCCAAAAAGCGGAATGAGAGACATTGAAGCGACTATGGATATTAATACTATTGTAAATGGAAGAAGTACCCCCTTAAGTTCTCTGAAAGAAATCCAGAAAAAAAGCAGCATTAAGAGCAACCCAATAGGCAGCAAAATCATTATATCTCTGCTAATTTTATCATTTGCCTCACTTCTCAGGTATGGCTGCCCGTTCAGATAAACTTTTTCATTTCCGGGAAATTCATCCAGCTTTTTATAAATGAGGTCAATTAGCTCTTTATCCTTAGTAGTCTTATTCGAATTGAGGAGAAGAAGCGCATATTTAAAATCTTCCGAGACGAGAAGCTTATATGCCAGATCATTTTTTTTAATCTCTTCTCTCAGGGTCTCTTTCTCTTCCGGTGTCTGGGGAAGGGTTTTGACAACAGGTTCAACAATCATTGTTCCATCCTCGGAGCGAATGTCTCTAGTAGTATAAAGCGAAATAACAGAGGCAAATTCGCTCATTTTCCCGAATTCGGATGAGAGTTTTTCAAGTCTTTCCAGAGTGGCCGGATTTAGAACATCATCGGTTTCAAATATCAGGATAATGGGTTCATAAGTGCCAAAAATCTCGCCAATTTTGTCATTGTTGACTTTTGACTCCATCTTGTCGGGCAGATATGACTCAAGATCGGGATTTACTTTAATTGTAATCAGAGGAATTATGCTTGCGGCAGCCAGAATTATTGTTGCAATTATTATTATCCACCGGTATTTAATTATCCCAATCTTCTTTTCCATTCCATTTGATTTTTTAATTAAAATGAGGCTTTTATTTCGAGAAACAATCCGTTCATTACAGGAGCTGAATAGTCAAAAAGCGATTCGGCAGGCCCGTGCATATAGGAACCGCCAATGCTGAAGGTGAGATTGTCAGTGGCATTCCAGCTTAGTTTTGGCCTTATCATGTATTCTTTTGAAGTAATGTTATAGAAACCGGTGAGTTCTCCGGTGAGGGTTTCGTAGGCAAAACTTTTTCTGATAGTAAGGGAAAGAGCGTGGTTAGAGCTTTTTTGCTGATTGAATATTTTCCTGTTAAACATTGCGCTCTGATAGTAAACCATATTCTGCAAATAAAGCAACTGGGACATTGGATTTTCGGGATGTGACAGAACAGGCTCAGCAAGCGGTTTGAAGTCAGGGACATATTTACCCACATATTGCAAAATAGTTAAATATCCTCCGAAATCCTTTTCTATGGCTGCAACATAACTTATATCCGGAGCCGGAATGAACATAAACAAATCGGCCCCTTTTGTACGATTGTAAGCAGCTTCTCCTCTAAGAATCCATGAGCCGAGAGGCAGGGCAAAGTCGGCGCCGAAAGACTGCTTATGAAATGAAGTTGCTGTATATAGAATTTCCGGAGCAGGATTGGGATTGCTGATATCAAGATTTATCGTTTTAACATTGAACCCGTGAAATGGGTCGTATCCCCTAAAATATGAGAGAGAGAATCCAATCCGGGACAATTCAAAATTGATTTTTGCAGCTATTGCCCCATTTTTGAATTTGCTTTCGGGAACAGTGGGCCCTACAAATTTTGCATACTGGCCAAGGGAAAACAGGTCGAATCGGTAATTAGATGAGCGATAGTATGGAACCCCAATTAAATCAATATCTATTGCAGAATTGATTCTGTATTTTGCCCTTAACATGAAATTTGACAGATTCTGGTCGTCCGGGTCGGATGTTAGAAAGAAATAATCTTTTGCATTAATGTTATTTGTAGGATTAAAGCCATCTGTACGTCCCCATTTTACAATCTGGTTACCCGCCAGAAAATCAAATTTGTCCGATACATATCCTGCGTATGCTTCAACTATGTCCAGCTTATTATAGTATTTATCGAACATGTTCCCGCCGCGAAACCATATTTCCGAATGGAGAATTGTATGTTTTCCGCTATATCTTGCTTTAAACGCAAATTGAGCAAATACAGATGTGAGATCGTAATTTTTTGATCCTCCGTAAAATGCTCCCCTTACGTAACCGCTTATCTCTGTTTTTTGAGCAAGATCGTTTTTTTGTTCGGATGTAGAGTCTTTCTGAGAGTCGGTAAAGAGAGACTGGGCACTCAGCGTGTTGAGAATCAAAATTGCCAGTATAGTGAGAATCTTTGATTTCATTTTACAGCAGTTATATGCTATAAAGTTAAATCAAATTTAGACTTAATAAGCAAAAAAATGAGACTAAAGAATATCTATAAGAATAAAAGAGAGTGCACCCGCTATGTAGCCGGCAAAAGCGAGCAGAGAAATATTCTTAAAATACCAGTTGAAACTGATTTTTTCGATACCCATTACCACGACACCGGATACGGACCCGATAATCAAAACGCTGCCGCCAACACCTGCGCAATATGCCAGAAATATCCAGAAGCTTCCATCAATAACGAAAGATTGCATAAATGCTGCATCTGCAATTGTAGAAAGCGTTGCCGGGTCAACAACAGGGTACATCCCCATCGCAACTGCGACTAGCGGCACATTGTCAACAATAGACGACAGCAGTCCAATTATAATATTTATTGCATAAACATTGTGGATCTTGTCATTCAGAAATTGACCAGCGGAGTTAAGGATTCCGGTGCCCTGAAGAGCCGAAACAGCCAGCAGGATGCCAAGAAAGAAAAGAATTGTTGCAGAGTCAATGCGTTTTAATACGCTTGTTACCCTGTGTTTGAAATCTTCGGCCAGATTTGGCTTCTTTTGGTACAGATATTCAGTATATATCCATACGAAACTCAACCCGATTAATACTCCCACAAAAGGCGGGAGATGAGTTATGGACTTAAATACAGGTACATACACAAGTGCAAGAACGCCAAGTATGAAAAGAATCGTTCTTTCTTTATCTGTGAGGGCATTTGTATGATTATGAACAGATGTCGCGTGTTTAGATGGAGATGTTATTTGTCCTTTAAGCATACGGGAAGCAAATAAAAGAGGTACAATCATTGAAACGAGACTGGGTATGAACAGATTTGTCATTAATGGTGCCGTACTTATTTTCCCGTCAACCCAAAGCATAATTGTTGTCACGTCGCCAATAGGGGACCAGGCCCCACCGCTGTTTGCTGCAATAATTATCATACTTGCAAATACCCATCTCTCTTTGTAGTTCGGTATTATCTTTCTCAAAAGCATAATCATCACAATGGATGTGGTGAGATTGTCCAGCACGGACGACATAAAGAATGTGAGAAAGGATATCGTGATTAAAAGTCTTCTTTTATTTCTGGTAGTAATTCTGTCGGTAATGATTGAAAATCCGCCATGAACATCAATCAGTTCAACAATAGTCATTGCGCCGAGCAGAAAAAACAGAGTCTCGGAAATTTCTCCAAGACTCTCAACGATATGAACGTCTACAATATAATTTTTACACTGATCAAGCAGAGAGAGAGCACTAATCCCGCTATTGTTGTGTATATATTCCTGAAAACCAAGTGGAAAAACATTGGGGACAGAGAGGGGGGACAGCATGATATAGAGAACCCAAAGAACTCCTCCTGTTAAAAGCGCAATTGCCGCTTTGTCTACCTTTATTTTGTGTTCAACAGCAATTAAAAAATAGCCAAGAATGAACACGAACACCATTATTTCCAAACCAGAGAGTTTTAAAAATTAGTAGGCAAAAATAGGAATATTCTCATTAAAACCGTCAATAAACTTACGAATTGGCGTTAAATAATTAGAAATTATAAGCTGCCTGTCTCATATGAGCAGGGGACTTAAATGGATTTGAGGGTTTAAGATACTGTTCAAGGAATTTATAAATCGTATATCTCACATCTGTTGCCTCCTTTGAATCTATTCTGTCGAAGCCGTGCCCTCCAGGAGCTTTCTCAAAAACCTTGTATTCAAATTTTTTGTTGTGTGCCTTAAGCGAGTCAATCATAAGCAGGACCTCTTCTACATAAACATCATTGTCAATTGTGTTTGTATGTATCAGGAGCGGTCTTTTAAGGTCTTTAGCATAAGTAGAAGGAGAACGCCTTTCGTACTCGGCAGGATTTTCCTTTATGGTCTGCCCGATATGGTTTGAGTCGGTAAAGATTTTAGTGTAGCTCGAATCGTGTGACGCAAGCCTGTTTTCAAGGTCGCTCACCGGTACTCCGGCAAAAGCGCATTTGTATTTCCCGGGATAGCGTAAAATATTCATCAGCGAAATCATTCCGCCGTGGCTCCACCCGATAATGCCGATATTTTCCTTGTCAACAAAACTGTAATTCTCCACCATGTAGTCGCGACTTGTGAGAACATCCTCGTTTTCAAGGCCGCCGTAATCTATATTGTCGAAGGTGTCTTTGCCATATCCTGTACTGCCCCTGTATTCTGCGGATACTACTATATATCCCTGTGCAATAAGTTCCCGGACGATATGAGCATAGTAGGTAGAGAAGTCGGCATGGACGCCGCTGTGGGGAAGGACTATCAGCGGATATTTCTTAGCTGTATTTATATTTTTAGGGATAAAAACGTATGTGTAAAACTGAAGAGGATTTGCAGCAAACTTAGCGTCTTTGTTCTTTGCTTTCCATCTTGGAGGGCCTGCAAGTCGTACTTTATCAACAAATGCAACATCTCCGAGCATTTCCCGCCACATGAGGTCATCCACCTTTTTGATAATCTGGTCGTATGTGTGGTTGTTGTTTTCAACCATACGTTTAATAGAACCTATCTCTTTCAGGAGAATTGAGTCGTTGTTTTGCGCAACAAGAGAAACAGGAGTCTGAATAAATAACAATAACGAGAAACAACCGGTCAGACACAAAATTTTCAAAGAATTTTTCATGATAATTGCTTTGTAAGGTAAGTTATTAAGCAAATATATGAATTCTAAGAGTTATCTGTATTGTTTTGCTAAATCCGATCTCTGAAGCGACCCCAGGGGTCAGAGTTCAATCGATGGGGCTTTAAAGGTTTTTGGATCGTTGAACAATCGATGTTTATAATTAATAACCTCTATGGTTTCCGGTACAATTTTAATAAGCACAAAAATTGATTCCCAGTTTGGATTACTCTTCCAATAATTCCGTTTCATTTTTTGCAACAACTCTTTATCATCTATAACAACAGCTTTTCCTGTAATATTTACATATCCTGTTGCTGACTCATGATTTGCAAAGTACACAGACACTTTAGGGTTGTTCATAATCTCTTTAACTTTTCGGCTATATCTTGTGGTGCCGAACCAGATTATTAATTCATCGTTTGCAGGAAGTGGGCTCATTGTTCGCACCTGAGGCTGTCCGGCTGAGTCAACTGTTGCAAGAGCGCAATAATTTGTTTCTTTAATAAGTTCTTGTGCTGCAATAATGATTGAATCTCTGTTGAAAGAGGTTTGAGCATGCAAGTTAGATGATACGGAAACTAATAAGAAGCAAATTAATTCAATAAACAAGATTTTGTTTTTCATTTGATTAAATTTTCGGATGATTAGATTGATACAGATAAGACTGTTAAAACCTAATTTACCCTATATATTTTGACAATCAGATATTGACTATTATTTTTTTAGTATCCTCAGGGCATTAAAAATAGCAATCAGGGCGACGCCCATATCGCCAAACACAGCTTCCCACATTGTTGCAACGCCAAAAACACCCAGAACAATGAAAATAAGTTTTACACCCAGAGCAAAATAAATATTCTGCCAGACTATACTTCTCGTTATTTTAGCAACGTCAATGGATAAAGCAACTTTTGACGGAGAATCTGTCATCAGAACTACATCTGCTGTTTCAATTGCTGCATCGGATCCGAGTGCTCCCATAGCTATTCCTACATCTGCACGGGCAATCACCGGAGCATCATTTATTCCGTCGCCAACAAAAGCAACTTTGCCGCCTTTACTTTTTTCGATTAATAGTTCAATATGTTTTACTTTATCTTCTGGCAGCAATTCGTAATAAAAATTGTCTATACCTAATCTTTTTGCAAAGGCTTGTGCGGCATATTGATTGTCGCCTGTAAGCATGACTGTTTGAATATTCTTTGCTTTTAAATTTTCAATCGCTTGAATTGCATCGTCTTTCAAGCTGTCGGAGATAATTATATAGCCGGCATAAATATTGTCAATGGACACATGCACTACTGTTCCATCTACCTCACAAACCGAATGGTCTACATTTTCTTTGTGCAACATCTTATCATTACCGGCAAGTATTGTTTTCCCGTCAACGACTGCTTTTATACCATGTCCTGAAATTTCTTCGGTTTTTGTGATTCTGTCCATATCAATTTTACCCTGATATGCAATTGTAATGGATTGTGCTACCGGATGATTCGAATTGGCCTCGGCATAAGCGGCATATTCTAAAATTTCTTCTTTAGAAAAACCATTGGAAGTTACCACTTCTGAAACTTTAAATTCTCCTTTTGTTAGTGTTCCTGTTTTATCAAACACTACCGTTGTTACTTGTGTAAGTGCATCCAGAAAATTTGAACCTTTAACTAAAATCCCTTTACGAGCGGCTAAGCCAACTCCGCCAAAATATCCTAAGGGAATACTTATAACTAATGCGCAAGGGCAAGAAATTACCAATACAACCAGTGCGCGGTAAATCCAATCGCCAAACGTTTGTCCGCTAAATAAAAGCGGTGGCAGTACAGCCAGTAACAAAGCTCCAATAACCACTATAGGCGTATAATATCTGGCAAATGTCGTAATGAATTTCTCTGTTTCAGCTTTTTGTGAAGTGGCGTTTTCTACCAACTCAAGAATTTTTGAGACAGACGACTCTCCAAATATTTTATCAACTTTTACTGTAAGCAAGCCGGATTGATTAATCATCCCTGCCATTACCTCATCATTTTCTTTTACTTTTCGGGGAACACTTTCGCCTGTTAATGCTGCTGTATCAACAAACGAAGTCCCGTCGAGTATTGTTCCGTCGAGTGGAACTTTCTCGCCCGGCTTAACGATAATTATATCCCCAACTTTTACCTCTTCGGGAGAAACTTTGACAACTTCAACACCTGATTTCAGATTGGCATAATCGGGTTTAATTTCCAGCAGCGATTTGATTGATTTACGTGACCGGCCCACTGCAATGTCCTGAAACAATTCACCTGTCACATAAAATAGCATCACTGCCACTGCTTCCGGCATTTGATGAATAGCTATGGCTCCAAGCGTAGCAATGGTCATTAAAAACTGTTCATCAAAGAATTGCCCTCTAACGATATTTTTTACAGCAGAAGTTATCACATTCCACCCCACGATAATGTATGCGGTTACAAATACAGCATATTCCGCGAGTATAAATTGAGAACTGTGTAACTTATCTTCAAATACAATCCCAATAGCCAGTAAGACCAGAGCGGAGACGGCTTTAATTATTATTCCCTTATTTTCCTTAAGTTCGTTTACCGAAACCAATATTTTCTCTTTATCGATATCCCGGACTTCAACTTCCGGCTCAATTGCTTTAATGCGGGTTTTGACCTTTTCGAGATTATTGGTATCGATAGTCATGGTTGAGTTTACGAAATTTATACTTACAAATTTAACTTCATCCAGTTTTGACAGGCTATTTTCTATTTTAGAAGCGCAGGAAGCGCAATCCAAGTTATTCAATTTGTATTTTTTCATTTTCGGTAGTTATTATCATAAATTGTATGGTAGCAATAATTCTTCCATTTATCAAGCTTTATCTTGAATGTATTGAAAGTTGTATTTAATTGATAATTCGACTCTTGTCAGTTCTTTTCCTAAATATGCAGCATGGCTTGTTTGACTTAACATTCCATTGTTTATTATGGTTAAATAAATTTCTCTTGCGTTTGTTCCTTTTACTGTGTTTGCCAATTTATTCTTGTTGGTATAATGTTCCACAATAATATTTCCGTCCTGTTGTGGCATAATTACAAAATAACCCAATTTATCCAATTCTACTTTTTCATAATCAATAGCTTGTATTACATTGGTTGTTGTTGCTGTTTTAATTACGGCATTGTCATTACAATCGTTGCAATTGCAACTTGTATTTGATTTGTATTGTTGAATTTTGGTTTCAATTTCTTTAACATCGGTGCAACCAATCATATCAATAATTTCAACTTGTTCACGAAACCGGTTTATTTCTTCGGTTGTTGAATTTTGCAATACAGAACGCTTTGATTTTGAATTAATAATTTTTCTGTTTTCATCAACTCCATTCTGTTTAAGCATTAACAAAGCATCTCCGGTAAAATGCCCTTGGGGTTCGTTGCCTGCAAGAATTAAATATTTAATTCTTTGATTTGAAACGACATTCTTAACTATCTTGTCAATACCAATGTTTTCAGTTTCAGTTTTACCGACAATACATAAATTATCGGGGTGTAACTCTGCCAAGGTTTTTGAAAGATTAATATCTGCCAAAGTACTTACCGCAACTGAACAATCTCTACCATTCCCTTCAGACATTGAGACAGTTATGTTTGGGTAGCCTGCTTGTAGTAATTGATTCAAAATATCATTTACTTTAAATGGCTTTACAAATGCTTTTATTTCTTTCATAATTTTATTTTTATAAATGATTTCACTAACAACTCATTTCGCCGGCATTTTTCTTTGCCGAAAGTAAATTATATGCCCCCTTAACAACAACCTTTGCTTCTTTAAAGTTGAAGCCTTCAGGCAAAATGATTTCTGTAAATCCTTCGTCGGAAACGCCTTTCTGAATTTGTATCATACGGTATTCCGTAAACGGTTTGCCGCTTTCTACTTTATTTTTCTCGAACACGAAAATATAATCCTTGTCATCGAAGCTTACTATGGATGTAGAAGGTACTGAAGTTACCTGATTGCTTTTAGCTTGAATGTGAGCATTCACATACATGCCCGGTAATATATTTTTACAATGGCTCACTACATTTGCATACACTTTGTAGGTTTTATCATTATTAATCGACTTTCCAGTTTGATAGATTAAAGCTTCGTGCTGCTCGGTTTCATTATTAATAAAGAATCGGATTTTCTCTCCGTTCGATACTTTATCAGCATCTTTTTCGAATAATGTAAGTTCAAGAAATAGTTTGTCGCTGTTTACAATTTCGAACAATATATCGGAAGCCGAAACCGATTTGCCAATACTTACATTTACGGCCTTGACATATCCCGTAATAGGAGAAACCAATGCCACTGACCTACTCATATTATCTTCGTTCAGTTTGAAAGGATTAATTCCAACAAGCGATAGCTTTTGTTCCAAGGCTTTTACCTGTACTTTAAGACTGTAGTAATTGGAAGTAACTTGTTGCATGTTTTTTTGAGAAGACACATCGCTTTTGAAAAGTTCTTTTTGACGGTCGTATTCAGTTTTGGCAAGTTCAGATCTGTTTTTTGCTTCCAGGTAATTTTGCTGAATGTCGATAAATTCCTGATTTTCGATAATGGCCAGTGTTTGTCCTTTCCGCACGGCATTGCCAGGCATTAGGTTTGTACTTTTTACAAACCCACCCATTGGCATACTAACCGTTGCCAGATTTTGTGGTGCAACTGACACAGTCCCGTTTACTTTTAGCGTTCCACTCATTGACCGCAACTCTATAGCTCCGGTTTCTATGTTGGCCAGTTTTATCTGGTCGTCTCGTAATTCAACGATGTCTTCGGGAATTACTTCTGTCTCTTTTTCTGCCACAGCTGATTTTTTATTCCCGTTACATGACGAAAATGTCAGGAGAGCGGCTAAAATAACGATTGGTGATATAAATTTATATTTTGTCATAATGTTTTTGTTTTAGACCTCCAACCCCCAAATGAGAGCTAAAGGAGTGAAATTAATATATTTTTCCGGTAATAAAGTCTATTGAAATAACGGTTTGATTATAATTATTCTGTGCATCGAGGTAGTTTTGTTTGATACTTAATGCCCGATTCAAACTCAGAATATAATCGAGATAATCCATTGCCCCGGCTTTGTAACTGCGTGTAGCTTGCTCAATGATTAAATCAGCTTCAGGAATAGCCTGTTTTTCGTAATAATCAACACTGTTGCTGTTTTTGCTGAATTCAAGCATTAATGAACGATAGCTGCCCGAAAGGGATTTTGAAAAATTTTCCGCATCTGTTTTCGCTATTTTCTCTTTCAACTTAGCTGCTTTGGCTTTTGCTGAATAAGGTGCAAACCATAGTGGAACAGCAATACCCGCCTGAATACCAGTAAAGCGGTTGCCCGTACCAAATATACGTGGCACTCCATTAATTTCCTGAGTTCCCTGCATAGTTTGGCTGAAATATCCGATACTCAAATCGGGTAATATGCGACTGCTTTCTACTTTTTTCTCCAACCGAGACACTTCAACCTGTTGATTGATATAACCAACAGAAGGGTTGGCCGCTAAAACGGATTTGTCGGTAGCAGGCAAATAGTCTATGCGGTGTAACACTGTATCGGCAGGGTACAGGGTGGTTTCAACATTTAAAATCGTTTGCAGTTTCTGGTTATAAATCACCAAATCGGCATTAATTTGTTGCAACTGATTTTTAATTTCGAGACTTTGCGAACGAGCTGAAATCATTTCAAGCCGATTTGTTTCACCTGTTTTTGCCCTGAGTTCAGCCGCTTTTTGGAAACCAGTATATAAACTATCCTGATAGGCAAATAATTTTTGTTTTGAATACAGGTAAGCCAGTTGCCAGTAAATTTGCTTCACTTGCGTAGCTATTTCGAGCTGCGAAGTTTTCAACTGCCATTCACTGCTTTTGATATTGGCTTTAGCCAGTTTGTTTTGGTTTATATAAACTGTAGGAAAAGCAAAGGACTGTGATACGGT